>NZ_JBIBYW010000001.1:0-164334 GCF_043083605.1 Leifsonia sp. NPDC014704
GCCCCGATTCGGGGTGGCCTCCATGGGGCGTCTCGGCCAACAGTTTCTAAGGGTGGGCCCGGTGGGGCTCGAACCCACGACCCGCGGATTAAAAGTCCGATGCTCTGCCAACTGAGCTACAGGCCCTCACCTCCAATCTATCGTGGATTCACCCGGTCCCGTGGCGGGGGCAGAATAGGGGGATGTCTGACCGCTTCCACAAGCCTGCGCTGTTCACGAGTGGGATGTTCGAGGCCTTCATGGGCGGGGAGGATCCCGCGCAGATCAGCAGGGTCGCGCACGAGACCGCCCGTGCCCTGCTGGCGCGGGTGCGCGAGAACCCGGACCCGGAGGTCGTGGACCGGCTGGTCGCGTTCACCGACCAGCACGGCATCGATGCGCTCGCCGAACTGTGGTCTCGGTCCAACGCCAAGAGCCTGCCGGGCGCGCTATGGCGCATCTACCTCATCCGGCTTCTCATCCGCCAGGACGCGGAGGGCACCGCATACCTGTTCCAGCGCGGCACCGAGGTGCTCGGGTCCATCGACGCGGTCGTGGCGGGCGCCCCGAATCCGGCGGGACCGGCGGAGATCACCGAGCTCGCCGACCGCATCCTCCGCGGCCTGTTCGAGGGCGACTTCGCTGTGGCGCTCGACCGGGCGGCGGCGTTCTGCCGGGTCGCGGCGGCAGGGGCCGCCTCCGTCGCCGACGACCGCGACGTGCTCGACCCGGAGCGGGCGAGCGAGCTGACGACGCGGGCTCTCCGCTTCACCCGCACGGCGGAGGAGCTGACGGCGTGCGCACGGCTGTGGCGGTCGGGTTCGCTGGACTGAGGGCACGAGCGCCGCGAATCGACGGCGGCCGGTCAACCCCCCACGGCGGCATCCGCGTTCTCCCGCTGCGAACGCCACGCCGATAGGCGCCGGGAACCGCTCCTGTACACTGGATGTCGCCGGGCCGCAGTAACCCCGGGCTCCAAAACTAGCCGCTTCGAGCGGCCTCGCGCCGAGAGGCGTTCTGCGGCCCGGCACTCTTCTGCCAGGAGAAGCCCGTTCGAGCATCGGCGGGACGACTCCCGGCAGGCCGGATGAGAGCGGAGACGACGTGGACGACGCCCCTGCGGTCGACCTCGACGCCCTCCTCGTCCGCACCGCCGCCGGCGACCAGGAGGCGTTCTCGCGCTTCTACGACCTGACGGCCGCGCGCGTCCTCGGACTCATCCGCCGCCTCCTCATCGACGGCGCGCAGTCGGAGGAGGTCGCCCAGGAAGTCTTCCTCGAGGCGTGGCAATCCGCTCCGCGGTTCGATCCGAATAAAGGTCGAGCGCAGACGTGGATCATGACCATGGCCCACCGGCGCGCTGTCGACCGGATCCGCGCGTCGCAGGCGTCGCGCGACCGGGACACGGTGGTGGGCATCCGCGACCTCCCGACCGCCTACGACCAGGTGGCCGAGACGGTGGAGGTCCGGGTCGAGCACGAAAGGGTGGAGGCGGCCATGGCGAAACTGAGCGAGCCGCAACGGCAGGCCGTCACCCTCGCCTACTACGGAGGACTCAGCCAGTCCGAGGTCGCAGCCGAACTCGGAATCCCGCTCGGCACAGCGAAGACTCGGCTGCGCGATGCGATGATACGGCTGCGAGAGGAACTGGGGGTGACGACATGACCCGCGAGGACGACCGAGACGCCGGGCGCCTCGGCTACCGCCTGGGGGCGGACGACGAGCAGGAGGCCCGTGCCTTCGAGGCGGTCGCCGCCGAACTGGCGCTCTCCGCTGAGCCCGTCCAGCCCCGCCCGGAACTCAAGGCGGCGCTGTTCGCGCAGCTGCAGAACACCCCGCAGCTGCCGGCTCAGGATGTCGCCCAGCCGACGGCGGAGCCCGTCGCGGCGGAGGCCGAAGCGCGCGATGCCACGCCGACCGTTGACGCAGCCTCGGCATCCCCGGAGGCTCCCGAGACGACCCCGGGCCGTGCCGAGCGCGCCGCACAGCGCCGCTGGTTCCAGCGCCCTGGACTTCTCCTCGGCGCCGCGGCCGCCGCGATCGTGCTGTTCGTCGGCGGAGCGTTCGTCGGCTCGACACTCTCCGGCGGCAACTCGTATCAGTCGCAGCAGGCGTCCGCCCTGGCCGAGATCAACGCGGCACCGGACGTGCAGCGGGCGACCGCGCAGGTCGAGGGCGGCGGAACGGCGACCCTGGTGTGGTCGGGCGAACTGGGGCGTTCCGCGCTCGTCGCCAACGACCTGCCTGCGCTTCCCGACGGCAAGACCTACGAGCTCTGGTACATGCGCGACGGCCAGGCGATCCCCGCCGGGACGATGAACCCGGCGAACTCGGGATCGACCTGGCGCGTGCTCACCGGCGACATGGCGGCGGGGGACACGGTCGGCGTCACGGTGGAGCCGAGCGGTGGCTCCGACAAGCCGACGAGCCCGCCCATCGTCGCCATCGCGTCCTGACCGGGCTCGACCGGCAGGACACGACGAGCGCACACGAAGAACGCCGCCGATCGCACTGATCGGCGGCGTTCTCGCGTTCGGTGCGACCGCAGGGTCGCGCGCGGATCAACCGAAGCGGCCGGAGACGTAGTCCTCGGTGGCCTGCACGGTCGGGTTGGAGAAGATCTGGTTGGTGTCGTTGTACTCGATGAGCTTGCCCGGCTTGCCGGTGCCCGCGATGTTGAAGAACGCCGTGCGGTCCGAGACGCGCGACGCCTGCTGCATGTTGTGGGTCACGATCACGATCGTGTAGTCGTTCTTCAGCTCCTCGATGAGGTCCTCGATCGCGAGCGTCGAGATCGGGTCGAGGGCCGAGCACGGCTCGTCCATCAGCAGGACGTCAGGGGAGACGGCGATCGCGCGGGCGATGCACAGACGCTGCTGCTGGCCGCCGGAGAGGCCGGAGCCGGGGAGGTTGAGGCGGTCCTTGACCTCGTTCCACAGGTTGGCGCCCTGCAGCGAACTCTCGACCAGGTCGTCGGCCTCGCTCTTCGACATCCGGCGGTTGTTGAGCTTCACGCCGGCGAGCACGTTGTCGCGGATGCTCATCGTCGGGAACGGGTTCGGACGCTGGAACACCATGCCCACCTGGCGGCGCACGAGGACGGGGTCGACGCCCGGGCCGTACAGGTTGTTGCCGTCGATGAGCACCTCACCCTCGACGTACGCGCCGGGGATGACCTCGTGCATGCGGTTGAGGGTGCGGAGGAACGTCGACTTGCCGCATCCCGACGGGCCGATGAAGGCCGTCACGGAGCGGGGCTCGATGGTGAGCGAGACGCCCTCGACGGCGCGGAACTTGCCGTAGTAGACGTTGAGGTCGTTGACTTCGATGCGCTTGGACACTTGATTCCTTGGCTGTCGGGTGTTGGGGTGCGGGTTCAGCGGCCGTACTTGGGAGCGAAGGCCTTGGCGATGATGCGGCCGGCCAGGTTGAGCAGCATCACGATGATGATCAGCGCGAGGGCGCCCGTCCAGGCGCGGTCGATCTGCGCCTGCGCGTGGAGCCCGGCGGCCTGCGTGTACTGGGTGTACACGAACACCGGGAGGGTCATCATCCGGTCGTTGAAGAGGTCGTAGTTCATGCTCGTCGTGAAGCCGGCGACGATGAGCAGCGGCGCGGTCTCGCCGATGACACGGGCGATGGCGAGCATGACGCCGGTGACGAGACCGGCGAGCGAGGTGGGCAGCACCACCTTGAGCACGGTCAGCCACTTCGGGACGCCGAGGGCGAGGGATGCCTCACGCAGCTCGTTGGGCACGATCCGCAGGATCTCCTCGCTGGACCGCACGACGACCGGGATCATCAGCACCGACAGGGCGACGGCTCCCATGAAGCCGTTGCGGATGCCGGGGCCGAAGAACAGGGCGAACAGGGCGTAGGCGAACAGGCCCGCGACGATCGAGGGGATGCCGGTCATCACGTCGACGAAGAAGGTGATTCCGCGCGAGAGCATGCCGCGCCCGTACTCCACCAGGTAGATGGAGGTCAGGAGGCCGATCGGCACGGAGATGACCGCGGCCATAAGGGTGATCTCGAGCGTTCCGACGATCGCGTGGAGCGCACCGCCGCCGTCGCCGATGACGTTGCGCATCGACTCCGAGAAGAAGGCGATGTCGAAGCGGGCGAGACCCTGCGAGACGACCGTCCAACCGAGCGAGATCAGCGGGAGGAGGGCGATGATGAACGCCGTCGCGACGAGCGAGGTGACCAGCCGGTCCACGGCCTTGCGGGAGCCCTCGACCAGCAGGGATGTGGTGTAGATGGCGACGTCGAAAAGCACGGTCCCGAAGAAGATCGCGCCGACGATGTTGAAGTCCTTCGTCGCGCCGCTCGCGGCGAGCATCGCGAAGATCGCGGCGAAGACGACCCACGAGACGACGAGCATCGTCCACGGCGCCCAGCGGGGCAGCTTGCCGGCGGTGTAGGAGTTGGCGAGGGGGCGCGGGGCGGTAGCGGTGGTGGTGGCCATCAGTTCGCTCCAGAGAAGGCCTTGCGGCGGCTGACGATGTAGCGGGCGAGCATGTTGATGAGCAGGGTCACCACGAACAGCACGAGACCGGAGGCGATGAGCGCGTTCACGCCGAGGCCGGTCGCCTCGGGGAACTGCAGTGCGATGTTCGCCGCGATCGTGTTCGGGCTCTGCGCCTGCAGCACCGCAAACTTCACGATCAGGGCAGGCGAGAGCACCATCGCGATGGCCAGCGTCTCGCCCAGGGCGCGGCCGAGGCCGAGCATGATGGCGGAGATGATGCCGCTGCGGGCGAAGGGGAGGACGGCCATCTTGACCATCTCCCAGCGCGTCGCGCCGAGGGCGAGGGCGGCCTCCTCGTGGAGGCGCGGGGTCTGCAGGAAGATCTCGCGGCAAATGGCGGTCATGATCGGGATGACCATGACGGCGAGCACCAGGCCGGCGGTGAGGATGGTGCGGCCGGTGCCGGAGACCGGCGGCGCGAAGAAGGGGATCCAGCCGAGGTTGTCGCCGAGCCAGACGTAGAAGGGCTGGACGAACGAGGACAGCGTCGCGATTCCCCAAAGGCCGAAGACGACGGAGGGGACGGCGGCGAGAAGGTCGATGACATAGCCGAGCACCGACGCGACGCGGCGCGGTGCGTAGTGCGAGATGAACAGCGCGATGCCGATGGACAGCGGGGTTGCGATCAGCAGCGCGATCAGCGCCGCCCAGATGGTGCCGAAGACGAGCGGCCAGACCCACGACCAGAAGTTCGTCGCGTTGTTGGGCAGCTCGCCTGCCTGAGCGAACAGAGCCGGGATGCTCTGCACGACCAGGAAGATCGCAACGGCGGCGAGGGTGGCGAGGATCAGCGATCCAGCCACGATGGTGCTGGTCGAGAAGACCCGGTCGCCGAGGCGGACCTTCGCCTTCGGCCTGATGGCTCCTACGGTTCCGGCGGTCATTCGTTGCTTTCTCTCATCGGGTGCGCCGTGGGGGACGGCTGAGGACGGGAGCACCGCTCGGCCCGGGCTGCGGGGCAGCCCAGGCCGAGCGGCGTGGTGTTACTTGATGCTGGCGACGGCCTTGGAGACCTTGTCGGCCAGGTCGCTCGCGAGCGGGGCCGAGCCGGCCTGCTCCGCAGCGGCCTTCTGGGCGTCGCTCGAGATGATGTAGTCCACGTAGCCCTTCACCAGGTCCGCCTTGGCGGCGTCCTTGTACTCCTGGCACGCGATGATGTAGGAGACCAGGACGAGCGGCCAGGCGCCCTTCTTGGTGTCCTTGCGGTCGATCTGGATGGCCAGGTCGTTGGCCTCGCGGCCGTCGGCGATGGGGGAGGCGGCGACCACGGCGGCAGCACCGTCGGCGCTGATCTTCTCGTAGTTGTCGCCGACCTTCAGCTGGGCGATGCTGAGGCCCGCCGAGCCCGACTCGTCGATGTACGTGATCGAGTTCTTCGCGTTCTTGGTGGCGTCCGCGACACCCGAGGTGCCCTTGGCGGCGTCACCGACCTGGAACGGGAAGGTCTGGGAGGCCGGGGCCGTCCAGACGTCGGGGGCGTTCGCGGCGAGGTACTCGGTGAAGTTCTGGGTGGTGCCCGAGTCGTCGGAGCGGTGAACGACCGTGATCGGGGCCGACGGGAGCGAGGCGCCCGAGTTCTGGCCCTTGATCTTGGCGTCGTCCCACGTGGTGATCTTGCCCGAGAAGATGCCGGCGATGGTCGCGGCGTCGAGCTTGAGGTCCTTGACACCGTCGACGTTGTACGCGATGGCGATCGGGGAGATGTAGACGGGGAGGTCGATGCCCTTGCTGTCCGCGGCGCAGCCGGCGAACGTGGAGGCGAGCTCCTCGGTCTTCAGCGCGGCGTCGGAGCCGGCGAAGTCGGCAGCACCCGAGATGAAGCTCTTGCGGCCGGCGCCGGAGCCCTGCGGGTCGTAGTTGATGGTGGCCTTCGGGTTGGCCTCCTGGAAGCCGGCGGCCCACACCGTCTGCGCCGCGCCCTGGGCGGACGAGCCGATGCCGTTCAGCGTGCCGGACAGGTTCGAGGCCTTGGCCGTCGTGGTCGACGGCGTGCTGCCCTCGTTCGCCGCGCAGGCGGTGAGAGAGATGGCGGCTGCGGCGAGGAGTGCCACGGGAGCGCCGATGCGCTTGAGATTCACAGTTGTCCCTTCGGGGATCAGTAACAACAGGACGGGGTCGGTGCGACCCGCGTGAGACGCTATTCCCGGTGTCTGTCCAGAGTCCCCCGCAGTGGTAAACGGGAGGTTAACGCCGGGCGTCCTCTTGTCCTCGTGCTCCTGTGAATCCGCGGATCAGCCGGTGATCTGCACCGGCGTCCCGAGGGGGAGAGCGTCGACGGCGGCGATGGCCTCGGCGGACAGTCGCACGCAGCCGTGCGAGACGGCGCCGGCCGCCGTCGACTGGTAGTGGATGCCGATCAGTCCGCCGTCGGACCCGTCGTAGGGCTCGTCAGCCGCAGTGGCGTGCAGTGAGGTGAGCTGGATGCGGTGCTCCTCCTGGCCCTGAGCCGGGTCGAGATAGCGGGCCTGCAGGTAACCGGTGCCGGTCGGAGTGGGCGTCGAGTCGGTTCCGACGCCGACGGGGAATTCCTGCAGGGACCGCCCCGATCCATCCACGACGCTGAGTGTCTGCTTCGACGTCGAGATCACGACGCGCTTGGCGAGGGTGGCCGAGACGCGCAGGAGGCGCGTCGGTACCCAGGCGGCGCTCTGCGCGGGCGCGGGGTCGTCCGCAGTCGCTTTCGACGGGAGCTGCTTCCGGGCCGGGGTGAGGATGAGGGACCAGTCGCCGCGCGTGTTCACACGGACCACCACCGTCGGCTCGCCGAGGAAGTTGTTGGCCGGGATGAGCGCGACCGGCGTCCGGAAATCGGCGCCGTACGCGGCGATGTCGAAGGCCAGCCGGAACGCGTTGCGGATCTCGGCCTTCTCCGACGCGGCGATGAGGCCGGGGATGACCGCGTCGAAGGAGGCGGTGGGCAGCGCGTGCAGCTCCGACGGGGAGAGGCCGGGAGGCAGTGCGGGGCCGGGATCGGCGGACGCGGTGGGTTGCGGCGAGGCGCTGCGCGCGGGCTTGGCGTCGTCCGGGGCGCAGGCGGAGAGGGTTGCGAGCAGGGTGGCGGTGCAGAGCAGGGCGGGGAGGATGCGGCGGTTCGTCATGGTGTCTCTGTTGTGGGGTCGGGATCGAGTCGGAGCGGACGGAGATGCGCGGGATGGGTGGGGAGGGTGCCGAGAACCGCAGTGGCGGCGCGGACCGATCGGATCCGCGCCGCCACGAGTGGTCAGGGCTGGATCAGCCGCTGACGACGGGCAGGCGCGACGGGCCGGAGGCCGCCGCGGCCGCAGCGCCACCGAGCGACGGCACGGCGGAGCCGCCGGCGCTGACGTCCACGCCGGTGACCTGGATGGTCACGCTCTGGCTGACGCCGGACTGCTGCCCGGCGACGGTCACGGTGAGCGGGCCGGCCGTAGCCACGCCGCTCACAAGGTAGAAGCTGAAGCCGACGGAGCCGTCCGCCTCGACCGTGTACGGGCCGAGGTCGAGGGCCTCACCGGCGTAGTCGACCGTCACATTCACCTGCTCACCGGGGGTGTACCCCGAGGCGAGGATGGAGACGCCGCTGTTCTTGTCGGCCAGCTGGTCGGTCGTGATGGTGGAGACGTTGGAGATGATCGCCTTCGGCAGCGCTGCGGCGTTCACCGTGAGCGGCACCGTGTTGGAGGTGTCGCCGAGGTTGCTCGTCGCCGTCACCGCGTAGCTCTCGCCCGCGGCCGGAAGCGTGAGCACGACGGCCGGCGTGTAGGTCTCCTGGAAGCTACCGGTGGCGTCGGCGGTCAGGTCGTGCTGGTCGATCGCGGTGTGATCGGCCGTTTCCACGGTGATCGTCACGACCGCGTCAGCGGAGAAGCCGGAGCCGGCGACGTTGAGGCCGGTGCCCCAGTCACCCGCGGTGAACGTGGTGTTGGCGAGCGTCAGGGTGCCGGTCGCGGCATGGGCCGGAGCGGCGGCGAAGAATCCGCCGGCGACCACGGCAGCTGCTGCCGTGAGCGCGCCGAAGCGGATGCGCGTTGAGCTGGTCATTCATTTCCTCTGATGGAACGGAGACGTGCCGAATGGCACTCCCCGACACTAACAGGGTGATATCTCAGCTGCAACTATGGAAGATGGATGTGAGGTGTACTAACCCTCCACCGGCGCGTAGGTCTCGATCGAGACGATTCCGGACGCCGGATTCGTCGCCGACAGGTGCACGACCGAGAAGCCGCCGGTATCGAGATCGGCGGCGTCGTCGAGATAGGCGCCCGGCATCGTCCCGGTCGCCAGGGCGATCTCGCGCATGATCTCCGGAAGCACGGGGCCGTGACTGCACAGCACGGCGGTCTTGCGGGAACGCACGCGTTTGCCGACGACGCCCCGCACATCGCCGCGGCCCTCCTCGTAGGCGTCCTGGCTGATGCCGTGGTCGCGGTGGGGCTTGATGCCGGTCGCGGCCGCGAGCGGGGCGACCGTGGTGACGCAGCGCACGGCGTCGCTGGTGACGATCCGCTTCGGACGCCAGGTCTGCAGGGTCGCCACGTCGGCTGCGGCCTGTTTGACACCGCGTTCCGTGAGCGGCCGCGAGGCGTCGGAGCCGTCCCAGCGTTCCCGGGGCGCCGCCTTGCCGTGACGCAGCGCGATGAGGGCGAACGTGGAGGTGATGCCCTGGTGGACGAGCGCGTCGAACGCGTCGAGGATCTCCACGTCGCGCTCGTAGGTGAGGTAGCCGCGCGCCTTCTTGATCGTGACCCACTCGATGGCGGCGATCTCGCTGTTCGGCACGAAGGTCGAGCGCAGGATGGCCTTCTCGGACACCTCCGCCGCCCAGTAGTGCACGATCTTCTCGCGGCCGCTGCTGAGGGGATAGGTCGAGACGCCGAGCGGGACGCCCAGGCCGATCTTCAGCCCGGTCTCCTCCTCGATCTCGCGCACGGCCGTCTGGGGCAGCGTCTCGCCGGGGTCGACTTTGCCCTTGGGGATCGTCACGTCGCCGTACTTGGTGCGGTGCACGACGAGCACCACGATCCGATCGTCCACGACGCGCCAGCACAGGGCGCCCGCGGCGTAGATGGCCGGGCTCACCGCCTCGTTCCCGTACGGGTGCTGCGCGGGCGATGGCTGTACTGCTGGATGAGCTTGTTCTGCAGATCGACCAGCGGCTTGCCGTTCTCATCGAGGTGGTGCCGCGTCCACACGCCGTCCTGGTCGAGCTTCCAGGTGGCGGTGCGCTCGTCGAAGGCGAGGTCGAAGAGGTCGCCCAGCTCGCGCAGGTGCTCGGGGTCGGTGAGGCGCACGAGCGCCTCGACCCGGCGGTCGAGATTGCGGTGCATCATGTCGGCGCTGCCGATGAACACCTGAGGATCGCCGCCGTTGACGAACGAGAAGACGCGGGAGTGCTCGAGGTACCGGCCGAGGACGGAGCGCACGCGGATGTTCTCCGACAGTCCCTCGCGGCCCGGCACGACCCCGCAGATGCCGCGGACCCAGAGATCGACCGGGACCCCGGCCTGGCTGGCGCGGTAGAGCGCGTCGATGATGGCCTCGTCGACGATCGAGTTCAGCTTGATCCGGATGCCGGAAGGCCGACCGGCCTCAGCGTTGACGCGCTCCGTCTCGATGCGCTTCAGCAGGCCCTTCCGCAGGTGCAGCGGGGCGACGAGCAGCCGCTTGAACTTCTTCTCGATCGCGTAGCCCGAGAGCTCGTTGAAAAGGCGCGTCAGGTCTTTGCCGACCTGGTCATCGTCGGTGAAGAGCCCCAGGTCTTCGTAGATGCGGGACGTCTTCGGGTTGTAGTTGCCCGTTCCGATGTGGCTGTAGCTCTTGAGCACGCCCTTCTCTTCGCGGATGACGAGGGCGAGCTTGCAGTGCGTCTTGAGGCCGACCAGGCCGTAGACGACGTGGACGCCGGCCTTCTCGAGCTTCCGCGCCCAGGAGATGTTGTTCTGCTCGTCGAAGCGGGCCTTGATCTCGACCAGGGCGAGCACCTGTTTGCCGGCCTCGGCCGCGTCGATGAGCGCCTCGACGATCGGGCTGTCGCCGGAGGTGCGGTAGAGCGTCTGCTTGATCGCGAGGACATGCGGGTCGGCGGCCGCCTGCTCCAGGAAGGCCTGGACGCTGGTCGCGAACGACTCGTACGGGTGGTGGACCAGGACATCCTGCCGGGCGATCGCCGCGAAGATGTCGGGCTTGGCGTTCGGCTCGCTCGGCATCAGCTGCGCAGGAGTCGTCGGCACGTGGTTCGGGTAGTGGAGGTCGGGGCGGTCGATCTTGGCGAGGTCGAAGAGGCCGCCGAGGTCGAGCGGGGCCGGGAGGCGGTACACCTCTTGCTCGGTCACATCGAGCTCGCGCACCAGCAGGCCGAGGGTGACCGGGTCGACATCGTCGGTCACCTCCAAGCGGATCGGCGGACCGAAGCGTCGACGCAGCAGCTCGCGCTCGAGCGCCTGGATGAGGTTCTCCGTCTCGTCTTCATCGATCTCGACGTCTTCGTTGCGGGTGACGCGGAAGACGTGGTGGTCGAGGATCTCCATGCCGGGGAAGAGGTCGCCGAGATGATTGGCGATGAGCTCCTCGAGCGTGATGAAGCGCACCTGGCCGACGGTCTCGCGCTGGTCGATGCGGACGAACCGCGGCAGCATCTGCGGCACCTTGAGGCGGGCGAACTGCTCCTTGCCCGTTCGCGAGTTGCGGACGCGCACGGCGAGGTTGAGCGAGAGCCCCGAGATGTAGGGGAACGGGTGCGCCGGGTCGACGGCGAGCGGCATCAGCACCGGGAAGATCTGCTGCGAGAAGATCTCGCGCAGCTGCACCTTGTCGGCGTCGTCGAGCTGGTCGTAGGTCACGACGGTGATGCCCGCATCGCGCAGGGCGGGGAGGACCAGGTCGTGGTACGCCCGCGCGTGGCGCAGCTGCAGCTCGTGCGCCTTCTCGGAGATGTCGGCGAGTACGTCCTGCGGGGCGCGGCCGACGTTCGTCGGCACCGCGAGACCGGTCGCGATGCGTCGCTTCAGGCCCGCGACGCGCACCATGAAGAACTCGTCGAGGTTGCTCGCGAAGATGGCGAGGAAGTTCGCGCGTTCGAGCACCGGCAGCAGCGGATCCTCCGCCAGCTCCAGCACGCGCTGGTTGAAGGCGAGCCAGCTCAGCTCGCGGTCGAGGTAGCGGTCGTCCGGCAGCGTCGGGTCCGGCTCGTAGATGAAGGGAGCGAAGTCGTCGTCGAAGTCGCTGCCCAGGCTGCCGCCCAGCCCCGTGTCGAGAAGGCCGTTCTCCAGAGTCGTGCGCTCGTCCATCCCCCCATCATGGCACCGCGGGCAAGCCGTGGTGACGGGCCTGCGTAAACGGTGGATAAACGCTGTCTGTGGAGGAATCCGCCCAGGAACCTCGCGCGCGGATCGCCGGGGTCAGGGGCGGACGGACGTGGGGAGGCGGTCATTCTCCTCTTCGTACACGTTGAACCGGTATCCGACGTTGCGCACGGTGCCGATCAGCGACTCCAGGTCGCCGAGCTTGGCCCGCAGGCGCCGAACGTGGACGTCGACGGTTCGCGTGCCTCCGAAGTAGTCGTATCCCCACACCTCGCTCAGCAGCTGCTCGCGGGTGAAGACACGCGAAGGATGCGTCGCGAAGAAGCGGAGCAGCTCGAACTCCTTGAAAGTGAGATCGAGCTGGCGGCCGTGGGCCTTCGCCGAGTAGCTCGCCTCGTCGATCGTGATGCCGGAGGCCTGGATCTTCGACTGCGAGTGCTCTTGCGTCTGGCGGCCGATGGCGAGACGGATGCGCGCATCCAGCTCGGCGGGGCCCGCGGAGTCGAGCACGACGTCGCTGACGCCCCAGTCGGCGCTGACGGCGGTGAGGCCGCCCTCGGTCAGCACCAGGACGAGCGGGACCGTGACCCCGGTCGTCGTGAGGATCTTGCAGAGCGACTTCGCACTCGCCAGGTCGCGCCGCGCATCCACGAAGATGAGGTCGCAGCTCGGGGCGTTGACCAGAGAGGCCGGCTCGGCCGGGATCTGACGCACCCGGTGGCTCAGCAGCGCGAGGGACGGCAGCACCTCCGCGCCCGGACCGGCGGCGTCGGAGACCGAGGAGGGTGCCCCGGGGGTGCGGGGCGCGGTCTGGTTCGGCGCAGAGGTCAGGATCAGAAGCTGCGCCACACATTCCTCCTCACCCGCCGGGAAACCGTGCCGCAATGCTACCGGAAACAGCCGCCCGCCCTGTCCGGCAGCCGCCGCCGGCTCGCGCCGGGGCACAATGGGAGGGTGAGCGACGACACCCCGGACACCCCTCCGATGCATGCGATGGGCCCGGCCGCCGCGGCCGGCCCGGTGCAGCCGCCGCTGCCGCGGTGGGCCACGCTCACCAGCGTCGGCGCGGTATGGGCGGTCTCGTTGCTGCTCGGCATCCTCATCGGCACGGTGGCGCGGCCGGCCGAGTACGCCTCCTGGCTGTCCCTCGCGCTGGGCGTCTCGGTGCTCCTCGGATTCGTCGCTCAGCTGGCGACCCAGCAGAAGGACGGCTTCATCGACCGGCTCGCGGTGACCTTCGTCGGCAGCTTCATCATCCTGGGACTGTTCGGGGGCATTCTTGCCCTGGTGTCGGCGGCTGCTGGGTAGACTGGCAGCATGCTGGTCGCTCTCGAACTCTTCTTCATCGGCCTTCTGGGCCTGGCCACTCTCGCCATCCTCGGCGTCTCGGGCCTGGTGGTCTACAACCTCTTCCGCGGTCAGCGCTGAGCACTGAGGCCGTAGCCATGATCGAGATCCCCACCGATCTCCCCGCCGAGCTCGTCCCTCTCTCCTGGCTGATCGGCGTCTGGGAGGGCACAGGTGTGCTCGACTACACCGTCGACGAGGAGCACACCCAGCTGGAGTTCGGCCAGCGTGTCAGCTTCAGCCACGATGGGCTCGGTTACCTCAACTACTCGGCGACTTCGTGGGTGCTCGACGAGCAGAACACGCCGCTCGCCGCCGAGACCGGCTACTGGCGTCTGCGCCGCAAGCTGGTCGAGGGCGACGCGGGTCCGGCGATGCTTCCCGGCGTCGGCGCCCGACCGTTCAACACGGCGCAGTCCGTCGAGACGCTGCGCAACTCTCACGGCGCCTTCGACATCGACGTCGCGATCATCCATCCGGACGGCGTGAGCGAGATCTACGTCGGCCAGGTGGCCGGTCCGCGCATCGACCTGGCGACCGACGCGGTGCTGCGGACGGCCGGGGCGAAGGAGTACACCGCGGCGACCCGCCTCTACGGTCTGGTGGACAATCACCTGCTGTGGGCGTGGGACATCGCCGCCCTGGGTCAGGAGCTGCGCACGCACGCCTCCGCGCGGCTCGCCAAGGTCGACTGAGAGGCGCCGCCGATGACCGACCAGCCGGAGCCCGATCAGCGCTCACCGTTCCTCGATCTGCCGGGCGCCGTCGACACCGACGGCACGGGCGTTCCCACGCACTACGGCAGCCCTCTCGCCGAGCAGCGCGCCCTGGCGGAGCGCGGCGCGATCGTCGACCTGTCCGACCGGGCCGTTCTGACCATCCAGGGTCCCGACCGCCTCAGCTGGCTGAACTCGCTCACGAGCCAGGCGCTCACCGGGCTGCGGCCGGGAGAGTCGTCGGAGACCTTACTGCTGGATGTGACGGGCCGCGTCGAGCACGCCGTCCGGCTGGTGGACGACGGCGAGACCCTGTGGCTGCTGGTGGACCGACCGGAGGCCGAGGGCCTGCTCGCCTGGCTCGACTCCATGCGGTTCATGCTGCGCGTCGAGCTCGCCGACCGCACGGCCGACCTCGCCACGATCGGCACGCTCGGCGACCCGCCGCTGCCGCTGGCGGCGCCCAACGCCGTCCCCTTAGTCTGGAACGATCCCTGGCGCGCCGTGACGCCGGGCGGTCACCAGTACGCGCACGGCGAGCATCCCGGAGCGGGATGGTCGTGGAGCGAGCGCCTCGTCCCGCGCGACGCCCTGCCCTCGATCGTCGCCCGTGTTCGTTCGGGCGAGCTGTCGGTCGCCGGAACGCTGGCCACCGACGCCCTCCGCATTGCGGCCTGGCGACCGCGCTTCTCGACGGAGGTCGACGAGCGGACCATCCCGCACGAGCTCGACTGGCTGCGCACGGCGGTGCATCTCAGCAAGGGCTGCTATCGCGGCCAGGAGACCGTGGCCAAGGTGCACAACCTCGGCCACCCGCCGCGGCGCCTGGTCATGCTGCACCTGGACGGCTCGGAGGGTGTGCTCCCCGCATCCGGAGCCGTCGTCTCCGCCGCCGACCGCGAGGTGGGTGCCGTGACCTCGTCCGCGGTGCACTACGAGCTGGGGCCGATCGCGCTCGCCGTGGTGAAGCGGTCGACCGACCCGGACGCCACGCTGACCGTCGAGGCGGACGGCGTACAGGTCGCCGCCGGGCAGGAGATCGTGGTGCCGCCGGAGGCCGGCTCGGCCGCGCAGGTTCCGCGGATCCCACGTCTGGGCGCCGTCACCCGCACTCCGCGTTCCTGATCGCTGTCAGTGACGCCCGCTGGGCCGCTGGATCCGGCTGCCGCTTGGCCACCGAGTTAGGTTAAGCTAACCTAACTTTCGTGACTGCGACCGCCGGCCTTCTCGCCTCCGACGTGACCATCGCCTACGACGGCGTCGACGTCGTCCACGGTGCCGACCTCCTTCTCCCGCGCGGGAGCGTGACCGCCCTCATCGGCCCGAACGGCAGCGGCAAGTCGACGCTCCTGCGTGCGATCGCGCGGCTGAAGGATGCGCGCAGCGGCTCGGTGCTGCTGCCCGGCGCGGCGGATGCCGAGGCGACGGACATGGTCGACGCTCTCGCCCTCTCCCGTCCGGAGTTCGCCCGCCGCGTGACCCTGCTCGCCCAGAGCCGTCCGACGCCCGCGGGCCTCAGCGTCCGGGAGGTCGTCGGGTTCGGGCGCCACCCGTACCGCCGTCGCTTCCGCTCCACCGACCCGGAGGGCCGCGCCGCCATCGACCGGGCCCTCGAGCTCACCGGCGTCGCGACGTTCGCCGACCGGGGTGTCGAATCCCTCTCCGGAGGTCAGTTGCAGCGCGTGTGGCTGGCGTGCTGCCTTGCACAGGAGACGGATGTGCTGCTGCTGGACGAACCGACGACCTACCTCGACCTGCGCTACCAGGTGGAGATTCTCGACCTCGTCCGCGAGCTGGCGGACCTGCACGGCGTCACCGTCGGCCTCGTGCTCCACGACCTCGACCAGGCCGCCGCTGTCTCGGACCGCGTCGTGCTCCTCCGCTCCGGCCGCGTCGTCGCCGCCGGTTCCGCGGCCGAGGTGTACGACCCCGAGCTGCTGACCGACGTCTACGGCATCCGCATCGACGTCGAGACCGATCCGATCTCCGGTGTCCCGCGCACGCGGGCCGTCGGCGCCCACCACCTCCGAACCGAAAGGACCCGATGAACATCCGACGACACCTGCCCGTGGCAGCCCTGGCGGTCGCCGCCGCGATCGCGCTGAGCGGCTGCGGCACGACCGAACCCGCCAGCGGCGAGACGAACGGCGGGGCCGCCCTGACGGTCACCGACGCCCGTGGCGAGAAGGTCCGCCTCGACGGTCCGGCGAAGAAGGTCGTCGGCACCGAGTGGAACGTGGTCGAGATGCTGCTCACCCTCGGCGTCGAACCGGTGGGCGCCGCGGATGTGAAGGGCTACACCGCCTGGGACACCGCGGAGAAGCTGCCGAAGGGCGTGAAGGACATCGGGACGCGCGGGGAGCCGAGCGTCGACACCGTCGCCGCGCTCAAGCCGGACCTGGTGGTGGCGACGACCGACCTCTCCGACTCCGCCATCGACCAGCTGGAGCGCGTGGCGCCGGTGCTGGTGGTCCGGTCGGCCGACGCCTCCCGCCAGCTGGAGCAGCTGACCGACAACGTGAACCTGATCGCGAAGGCGACCGGGACCGAGGACCGCGCGAAGACCGAGCTGGCGTCGTTCGACACCGCGGTCGCCGACGGCAAGAAGAAGCTCGCCGACGCAGGTCTGTCGGGTGCGAAGGTCGCGTTCGCCGACGGATGGGTGCAGGGCAACAGCGTCTCCGTCCGTCCATACGCGGCCGGGTCGTTGATCTCGGACGTGAACGAGAAGCTCGGCCTCGCCAACCCGTGGACGCTGGAGGGCGACGAGGCGTACGGCCTCGCCGCGACCGACGTGGAAGGTCTGACCTCCCTCGGAGACGTGCAGTTCGCCTACATCGCCAACGATGTCGATGGCAGCGACCCGTTCCAGGGTGCGCTGAAGGACAACGCCGTGTGGACGTCCCTGCCGTTCGTCACGGCGGGCGATGTGCACCGCCTGCCCGACGGCATCTGGATGTTCGGAGGCCCCGCATCGATGAAGCAGTACGTCGCGGCGCTGGTCGACGCCCTCACGAAGTGACACAGGCCGTCGCCGTCCGCCGGGGAGCCGGCGGACGGCTCGCCCTTCTGGCCTGCGCGGCCGCGGTCGCGGTGGTGGCGCTCTCGCTCGTCCACCTCTCGCAGGGGACCGCCGTGCTCGGGCCGGACGCCCTCTGGCGTGCTCTGACCGGGGGAGCGGGGGCCGGGGAGTCGGGTGCAGCGCAGGCGGATGCCGTGCTCGCCGCCTCCCGGCTGCCCCGACTCGCGGCCGGGCTCGTGGTCGGCGCGACCCTGGGTGCGGCGGGGGCGGCCCTGCAGTCCGTCTCCCGGAACCCCCTGGCCGCTCCCGACACGCTTGCGGTGAACGCCGGTGCCTATCTGGCGGTCGTCGCCGTCGCCGCCTTCGGCATCTCTCTTCCGGTGTTGCCGGCCGGAGCGATCGCCTTCTGCGGCGGTCTGATCGCGGCCGTCGTCGTGCTGGGGCTGTCGCGCGGGGGAGCCGGGCCGGTCCGGCTGGTTCTGGCGGGGTCCGCGCTGACGCTCGCGCTGAGCGGGGTCAGCGGGATGCTGCTGCTCTTCTACTCGCAGGAGACGACCGGCCTGTTCGCGTGGGGTAACGGGTCGCTCGTGCAGACCGGCATGGACGGGGTGCTGCAACTGCTGCCGCTCGCCGTCGCGGCCTTCGCCGGTCTACTGGTGCTCTGCCGGCGGCTCGACATCCTCGCGCTCGGCGACGACGGCGCCGTCTCGGTCGGGGTGAACCCGCGAACCACCCGCGCGGTGGTCGTCGTTCTCGCGGTGGTCCTCTCGGCGGTGGCGGTGACCATCGCGGGGCCGATCGCGTTCGTCGGCCTGTGTGCGCCCGCGATCGTACGGCTGCTGGCGTCGCGGGTGCCCGGGCTGGCCCGTCATCGGGCGTTCCTGCCGGCCTCCGCGGTGGCCGGGATGCTCGTCGTCCTGATCGCCGACGTGCTGCTTCGCGCCGTGTTCGGCGGTCAGGCGGGCGTCGCGGTGCCGACCGGGATCGTGACAACGGTCTTCGGCGCCGGCGTGCTCGTGTTCTTGGCCTACCGGTCGCGCGACACGTCGTCGAACACCGCGACGAACGCCGCCGTGAAGCTCCGCAGCAGGCGCGCCTTCGTGATCACGCTCGTCGTCTGCTGCATCGCTCTCGTCGCCGCAGTGGTCGCCGCCGTCCTCCTGGGGGATGCGCGACTCCTGCTCGGCGATGTCTGGAACGGCATCACCGGCCGGGCCGGACGCGTGGTGTCGTTCGTGCTCGACACGCGCCTCCCGCGGGTCGCCGAAGCACTCCTCGCGGGTGCGGCCCTCGCACTGGCTGGCACCGTCGTGCAGGCGGTGTCGCGCAACCCGCTCGCCGAACCCGCCATCCTCGGCGTCGTCGGGGGAGCGGGCGTGGGGGCGATCGCCGTCATCACGGCTGTCCCGCTGGCGAGCTTCTGGCTGGTCGGTGGAGCAGCGTTCGCCGGTGCGGCGGCCGCCGCCCTGCTGGTGTTCGGCCTCGCGGCACGCCGTGGGCTGGAGCAGAACCGTCTCATCCTGATCGGCATCGGCGTCTCGTCCGGCGCGACCGCCTTGACCAGTCTGTTGATCGTGCTGACCGATCCGTTCAACGGCGCGAAAGCCCTGGTGTGGCTGTCCGGCTCGACGTACGGGCGCACGTTCCCGCAGGTGCTGCCGGTGCTGGTGGTGCTGCTGGTCGCGGTGCCGCTGCTGGCCGCGGCCACCCGGGAGCTCGACATCGTCGGACTCGATCCGGAC
Organism: Leifsonia sp. NPDC014704; assembly: GCF_043083605.1. Classification (NCBI taxonomy): domain Bacteria; kingdom Bacillati; phylum Actinomycetota; class Actinomycetes; order Micrococcales; family Microbacteriaceae; genus Leifsonia; species Leifsonia sp. NPDC014704. Next base: position 18,618 of record NZ_JBIBYW010000001.1, read on the forward strand.
ACCCCGCGGGTGCTCGGCGTCCGGCTCGGCCGCGCCCGGCTCGGCCTGCTGGCGATTGCCGTCGCTCTCACGGCCGCGGCCGTGGCGGCGGTCGGCGTGATCGCGTTTGTCGGGCTGGTCGCCCCGCACGCCGCCCGATCACTGGTCGGACAGCGGCACGCGCGCGTGCTGCCGGTCGCCGCGCTGCTCGGGGCGATCCTCGTCAGCGTCGCCGACACGGTGGGCCGGACGCTGATCGCGCCCGCGCAGATCCCGGTCGGTCTGGTCACCGCCGTGATCGGGGCGCCGTACTTCCTGTGGCTGCTGTGGAGGTCGCGGGCGGAGGCGTGAGGTGGGCTGCGGGGGCGACGGGCGGCCGGTCGCCTCAGGGGTTCGGTGCCACCGCATCCCACGCCACGGTCAGCTCGCCCAGCCGCCAGCGCGTCCGGCCGCCGACGACCGGCCAGCCCGCGTCGCGCATCCCCTGGGCGGTTGCGATCCAGCGCTGGCTCGGGCCGTAGGCGGCGAGGGGCGAGTGGATGCGCCACAGCCGGTCGAGCGCGGCCAGGAAGTCGTGCACGCGCTCGCCCGGAACATTGCGATGGATGAGCGCCTTCGGGAGCCGCTCGGCGACGATCGAGGGGGTGTCCAGACCACGGAGCCGCAGCGAGACGGTGAGCGTGCGCGGGCCGGCGGTGTCGAGCTCCACCCAGCTGGAGATGCGCCCGATCTCGTCGCAGGTGCCCTCGACCAGGAGGCCGCCCGGCTGCAGGCGCGCGCGCATCCGCTCCCAGGCCTCGGCGACATCCGCCTCGCGGTACTGCCGCAGCACGTTGAACGCGCGGATCACCGCGGCTCGACGGCCGTCGGGAAGCGGCACCTCGAACCCGCCCAGGGCGAACCGGATGCGCGCGTCCGGCGCGAAGCCCGTCCGGCCATCGCGCACGGCGGCCAGCTGCTCGTTCGCCGTGCGCACCCGGCCCGGCTCGATCTCGAGGCCGACGACCTCCACATCCGGCCGCACCCGGGCCAGCCGCTGGTGCAGCTCCAAGGCGGTGACCCCGCTGGCGCCGTAGCCGAGGTCGACGACGACCGGGTCGGAGGTGCGGCGGAGCACCGGCTGCGCGGCGATCCAGCGGTCGACGCGGCGCAGCCGGTTCGTGTTCGTCGTGCCACGGGTGACCGTGCCGACCGCGCCGGAAGCCATGCCTCCATCCTGGCAGCGGGCGGGTTCCCGTCGCGCTCGCCGGCATCGGCGACGCGATAGATTGGGGGCATGGCCGCTCCCTACACCCTGATCCTCCTGCGCCACGGCAGCAGCGAGTGGAACGAGAAGAACCTGTTCACCGGCTGGGTCGACGTGCGACTCAGCGAGACCGGCGTCGCCGAGGCGAAGCGGGCGGGCGAACTGCTCCGCGACTCCGGGCTCGAGCCCGACGTGCTGCACACGTCGGTCCTGACGCGCGCGATCCAGACCGCGAACTACGCGCTCGATGTCGCGGACCGTCTGTGGATCCCCGTCGAGCGCTCCTGGCGGCTCAACGAGCGCCACTACGGCGCGCTGCAGGGCCTCGACAAGGCCGAGACGCTCGAGAAGTACGGGCCGGAGCAGTTCCAGCTGTGGCGCCGTTCGTTCGACGTGCCGCCGCCGCCGCTCGCCGACGACAGCGAGTTCTCGCAGGTCGGCGACCCGCGCTACGCGGGTCTGGGCGACGACCTGCCGCGGACCGAGTGCCTGAAGGACGTCATCGCCCGCATGCTGCCCTACTGGGAGTCGGACATCACGCGCGACCTCGCCGAAGGCAAGACGGTGCTGGTCACCGCCCACGGCAACTCTCTGCGCGCTCTGGTGAAGCACCTCGACGGCATCTCCGACGAGGACATCGCCGGCCTCAACATCCCGACCGGCATCCCGCTCGTCTACAAGCTCGGCGAGGGCTTCACGCCGCTCGAGCCGTCGTACTACCTCGACCCGGAGGCAGCGGCCGCGGGTGCCGCCGCGGTCGCCGCGCAGGGCAAGAAGTAGCCACGACCAGCACCTTCGTCGTCGTCGCGTTCCTCCGGGGACGCGGCGACGACGTGTCTCCGGCCACGTTCCCGGCCGGTGACTGGCCGCTGCACGTCACCATCGTGCCGCCGTTCGACACCGAGCTGGATGCGGATACGGTCGCCGAGCTCCTCCCGCGCGTCCCGCCGATTCCCGTCGTCGCGGCGGGGCGCGAGCGGTTCGGCGCGCACCGCACGGTCCCGGTGACGGTGCTGCGCGCCTCCGAGCCGCTGCATGCGCTGCACGTCGCGGTGGTGGATGCGCTGGAGGCCGCAGGCACCGTCATCCGCGACCAGCGCCACCTGCGCGACGGCTACCGTCCGCACGTCACCGACCAGAGCGCCGGCCGTCTGCATCCCGGCGAGCACGTCCTACTGACGGAGCTCTCCGTCGTCGCCCGCGCTCCGCACTCCACCCGAACCGTCGCCGCGCGCATCCCCCTCGCGCCCTTCCGCCCCTGACCCCCTGACCCCAGCCAACAGCTCCTGAGTTTTTCGCGCGAAACGCCGGAGCGCGAGGCGAAAAACTCAGGAGCTGTTGGCTGGGGACGGGGGAGGGAGCGGGTTAGGAGGCGAGCTCGGGAGCCCAGTCGCCCGTCGCGAGGTACTGCACCTTCTTGGCGATCGAGACCGCGTGGTCGGCGAAGCGCTCGTGGTAGCGGGAGGCGAGGGTCGCGTCGACCGTGTCGACGGCCTGGCCCTTCCACGTCTCGCCGAGCACCTTGTCGAAGACGCTGATGTGCAGCTCGTCGATGTCGTCGTCGTCGTTGCGGATCTCGTCCGCGAGGCGGAGGTCCTGCGAGCGGAGCAGCTCGGCCAGCTTCTGCGCGATCTGGACGTCGAGACGCCCCATCTCGGAGAACGTCGAACGGAGGCTCTTCGGAACGACCTTGTCCGGGAAGCGGTACCGGGCCAGCTGCGCGATGTGCTCGGCCATGTCGCCCATCCGCTCGAGCGACGCGCTGATCCGCAGTGCACTCACGACGATGCGCAGGTCGCGGGCCACGGGCTGCTGCCGGGCGAGGATCTGGATGGAAAGCTCGTCGAGCAGCACCGTCAGCTCGTCGATGCGGTGGTCATTCGCGATGACGTCCTCGGCGAGCGTCACATCCGAATCGTTGAACGCCTGCGTGGCGTTCTGGATGGAGCGGACGACCAGCTCGGCGATCTCGACGAGGCGGTCCTGAACTTCCGCCAGCTCCTGCTGGAAGACTTCGCGCATGGGGTGTGGTCCTTCCTGGCGTGCGCGGGCACGCGGGATGTCGGGGCCTTCTGACCCCGTATTGCATGTTCGCCGTGGCAGGTTAACAAACGGTGCCCCCCGGCTGAACACTGTCTAACGTACCCGCGAAAACACGCGGCCGGTGGCGGGATGCGTCCATGCGCGTGCATCGGCATCACTTACGCTTGGGGCCATGGACTCCACCTGGTTGGTGCTGCTGTCGCTGGGCCTGGGGCTCGCCGTCGGCGCCGGTTTCGTGTGGATCCTGCACATCGCCGCGCGACGCGGGCATCATGCCGCCGAGGTGGTGAACCCGGCGGTACCCGACGGCGTCGACCAGGTGCTGGATGCGCTCGAGTCCGCCGGTGTCGTGCTCGACCCGTCCAACAACGTCATCAAGGCGTCGCCTGGTGCTCATGCCATCGGTCTCGTCTGGAACGGCGCCCTCGTGCACCCGCACCTCGTCGACCTGGTGAACCGGGTCCGACGGAGCGGAGAGTCGCTCACCGAGGAGTGCGAGCTGTCACGCGGACCGTTCGGCGACGCGGGCATCCATCTGAGCGTGCGGGTCGCCCGGCTCGGCTCGCGCTACATCCTGCTTCTCGCGGAGGACCGCACCGAGTCGTTTCGGCTGGATGCGGTGCGCCGCGATTTCGTCGCGAACATCAGCCACGAGCTCAAGACGCCGATCGGAGCCGTCAGCCTGCTCGCCGAGGCGCTCGACGGCGCCTCCGACGACCCGGAGCAGGTGCGCCGCTTCGCCCTGCGGCTGTCGGAGGAGGCGCAGCGCCTCGCCCGCATCACGCAGGACATCATCGAGCTGAGCCGGCTGCAGGCGACGGATGCGCTGGGCAACGCGACCGAGCTGTCCGCCAGCAAGGTCGTCAAGGCCGCCATCGACCAGAACCGCGTAGCCGCAGAGACCCGCAACATCGAGATCGCCATGCGCGGCGACAAGGACGCCCAGGTCATCGGCAACGAGAACCTGCTGGTCACGGCCGTCCACAACCTGATCTCGAACGCCATCCAGTACTCGCCCGACGACTCCCGCATCGGCATCGGCGTGCGCAACACCGGAGGCGTTGTCGAGATCGCGGTGACCGACCAGGGCGAGGGCATCCCCGAGGAGGACCTCGACCGAGTGTTCGAGCGCTTCTTCCGCGTCGACCAGGCCCGCTCGCGCAACACCGGCGGCACCGGGCTCGGCCTCTCCATCGTCAAGCATGCCGTGCAGAACCACGGCGGCGAGGTGCGCGTCTGGTCGCAGCCCGGCCGCGGTTCCACGTTCACGATCCGGTTGCCCGAGGCATCCAGTGTCCGACCCCCGTTAGGAGACAACCAGTGACATCCATCCTGCTCGTCGAGGATGAGGCCTCGCTCAGCGAGCCGCTCGCGTACCTGCTCAAGCGGGAGGGCTACGAGGTGGAGGTCGCGGAGGACGGCCCGTCCGCGCTGGCCGCCTTCGACCGCGACGGCGCCGACCTCATCCTGCTCGACCTCATGCTCCCGGGCATCCCGGGCACCGAGGTGTGCCGCGAGATCCGGACCCGCTCGAACGTTCCGATCATCATGCTGACCGCCAAGGACTCCGAGGTGGACATCGTGGTCGGTCTGGAGCTCGGCGCCGACGACTACGTCACGAAGCCGTACTCGTCGCGGGAGTTGCTGGCGCGCATCCGTGCCGTGCTCCGCCGCCGCGTCGACGAGGAGGAGCAGCAGGATGACGGCGTGCTCGAGGCCGGAACGGTGCGGATGGATGTGGACCGCCACACGGTCGCCGTGAACGGCGCGGAGATCTCCATGCCGCTGAAGGAATTCGAGCTGCTCGAGCTGCTGCTGCGGAACGCCGGACGCGTGCTGACCCGCGGCCAGCTGATCGACCGGGTGTGGGGGAGCGACTACTTCGGCGACACCAAGACGCTCGACGTGCACATCAAGCGCATCCGCTCGCGCATCGAGGAGAGCCCGTCGGAGCCGCGGATGCTGGTGACCGTGCGCGGGCTGGGCTACCGCTTCAACGCCTGAGGCGTCTCCCGGCCAGCTCGTCCTGAACACGAAGAAGCCGCCCCACGCGATGCGCGGGGCGGCTTCTGCTGTCTGGGGTGCCGGCCTGTGATTACCGAGCGGCCGGCAGGATGGTCGGCGGCACCAGGCTCGCGTACTCGGGCAGCTGGCCGTCGAGCACGGGGACCTTGAGGTTGACGCCGGTCTGGTCGCCGTACTGGAAGTAGACGGGGAACAGGGCGCCGGGCTTGGTGGTGAACTCCGGGATCAGGACGTTGCCGGTGCCGCCGTTCTCCGGGTCCTGGCCGAGCTGCTTGACCTGGCCGGGCTGGACGGTGACGTACGCCGCACTGGAGCTCTGGTCGCCGGCGCTGATGGCGACGCGGTGGCTCTTGCTGTCGGTGTTCACGAGGGTCACGACGAGGTTGCCGACCGTTCCGTCTTTCGCGTCGGTGACGATGATCGCGTTGCGGACGTCGATCGAGCCGACATTCCCGCTCACGCCGTCGCTCGCGTCGTAGTGCTTCGTGGTGGCCTGTGGGGCGATGAAACCGCATCCCGCGGTGCCGAACGCGACGGCCAGGGCGAGGGCGACGGACGCCGCGACTCGAGCTTTCACTGAATGACCCTCCCGGTGATTTTCCCCTGCAACTCTATCCCATCCGGAGGGGTCGTCCGGGGCCTCGGGAGGCGTGAGGGCGAACCTTAGCATGTGCCTCATGTGGTATCCTATTCATTGCTGAAGGGACAACAAATCTATGCTTTTCGAGGTTGGCGAGACCGTCGTCTATCCGCACCACGGTGCCGCAACGATCACCGAAGTCAAGAAGAGAATCATCAAGGGTGAAGAGAAGCTGTACCTCAAGCTCAACGTGACGCAGGGCGACCTGACCATCGAGGTCCCCGCCGAGAACGTCGATCTGGTCGGTGTGCGCGACGTCATCGGCCGCGAGGGTCTCGACCGCGTCTTCGAGGTGCTGCGCGCTCCGTTCACCGAGGAGCCGACCAACTGGTCCCGCCGCTACAAGGCCAACCTGGAGAAGCTCGCCTCCGGCGATGTCATCAAGGTCTCCGAGGTCGTCCGTGACCTGTGGCGTCGCGACCAGGACCGCGGTCTCTCCGCCGGTGAGAAGCGCATGCTCGCCAAGGCCCGCCAGATCCTGATCTCCGAGCTCGCGCTCGCTGAGAAGACCGATGACGAGAAGGCCTCCAGCCTGCTCGACGAGGTGCTGGCCTCCTAGGCGCTCCCGACGAATTCGAAGGCCCCGTCGCTCCGTGCGGCGGGGCCTTCGTCGTACGCGGAGCAGGCCGCCGGGTACGCTCGACGCGTGGACAGCATCCCCGGACCGCGCGTCGCGGTCGTCGTCGTGGCAGCAGGATCGGGCACGCGCCTGGGCGCCGAGCTCCCGAAGGCTTTCGTGCCGTTGCACGGGTTGACGCTCCTCGAGCGGTCGCTCCATGCCATCCGCGGCATGCGGCACGCGGTCGACCCGATCGTCGTCGCGCCGTCCGACCGTCTCGACGAGGCCGGGGCCCTGGCGCGGCGCGCGATCGGTGGGCCGGTGACCGTCGTGGCCGGCGGGGCGACGCGGCAGTCGTCCGTCGCGGAAGGGCTCGCCGTGGTGGATGCGCGAGCCGACATCGTCCTCGTTCACGACGCCGCCCGGGCGCTCGCGCCGACCGACCTGTTCGACGCGGTGGTGGATGCAGTGGTCGAGCGCGGATACGGCGTGATCCCCGGCCTGCCGGTCAGCGACACGGTGAAGCGCATCGGTGACGATGGCCAGGTGCACGAGACGGTCGACCGGTCCGCGCTGTCGGCGGTGCAGACACCGCAGGGCTTCCCGCGCGAGCAGCTGCTGACGGCGTACGCGCTGGCCGAGAGCGACGAGACGGACGACGCTGGGCTCGTGGCCGCCGCCGGCTTCCGGGTGGATGTGGTGCCCGGCGACGCGCACGCCTTCAAGGTGACGACGCCGTGGGATCTCCGGCGGGCCGAGGAGCTGCTCAGTGGATCCACGACGCCAAGGATCGGAACCGGAAGCGATACGCACGCCTTCGACGAGGCCGCAGAACTGTGGCTCGCCGGGCTGCACTGGCCGGGGGAGCCGGGGCTCGCCGGCCACAGCGACGGCGACGCCGTCGCGCACGCGATCGTCGATGCGCTGCTGTCCGCCGCGGGGCTGGGCGACATCGGCGCGGTGTTCGGGACGGGCGATCCGCGGTTCTCAGGCGCCCACGGGGAAGTGTTCCTCTCCGAGGCTCGGCGACTCGTGGAGGAGGCGGGATTCCGGATCGGGAACGTGGCCGTCCAGGTGGTCGGCAATCGGCCGAAGTTCGCGCCGCGCAGGCAGGAGGCGCAGGAGCACCTCTCGGCGATTCTCGGGGCTCCGGTGTCGGTCGGGGCGACCACGACGGACGGGCTCGGCTTCACTGGACGCGGCGAGGGGATCACCGCGCAGGCGACCGCACTGCTGCTGGGTTGAATCCGTCTACAACCCGCGACAGCGCGAGGTTCTCCCCAACTCGGTCATGACGGAGCGGCGGCCGGGGCGTGGCCCGTAGGCTTATGCCGTGACTCTTCGGCTCTACGACACCAAGGCGGGCGCTCTGCGCGACTTCGTCCCGTTGCGCGACGGCGAGGTCGGAATGTACGTGTGCGGGCCCACCGTGCAGTCGTCGCCGCACATCGGGCACTTGCGCTCGGCCCTCGTCTACGACCAGCTGCGTCGGTGGCTCAGCTACCGCGGGCTCGATGTCACGCTGGTGCGCAACGTCACGGATATCGACGACAAGATCCTGGTGAACGCGGCGGCCGCGCAGGCTGCAGGTGGGAGCGAGGAGTGGTGGGCGCTCGCCTACCGCTTCGAGCTGGAGTTCAGTGACTCCTACCGCGCGATCGGTGTCCAGCCGCCCACGTACGAGCCCCGCGCGACGGCCAGCATCCCGCAGATGCAGGAGATCATCCAGCGCCTCATCGACGCCGGTCACGCCTATCCGGCGGCGGACGGCTCAGGCGACGTGTACTTCGACGTGAAGAGCTGGCCGTCCTACGGCGAGCTCACGCGGCAGAGCATCGACAACATGGAGGCCGCGGCCGACGCCGACCCGCGCGACAAGCGCGATCCCCGCGACTTCGCCCTCTGGAAGGGCCGCAAAGAGGACGAGCCGGCGTCCGCGTCGTTCCCGTCGCCGTGGGGCGACGGGCGCCCCGGCTGGCACATCGAGTGCTCGGCGATGTCGCGCCGCTACCTCGGACCGCAGTTCGACATCCACGGCGGCGGACTCGACCTCCGCTTCCCGCACCATGAGAACGAGCTGGCGCAGTCGACGGCAGCGGGCGATGCGTTCGCGAACTACTGGGTTCACAACGGCCTCGTGAACGTCAACGGTCAGAAGATGAGCAAGTCGCTCGGCAACTCGGTCTACGCGGCCGATCTGCTGGGTGCCGCGCGTCCACTGGTCGTGCGCTACTACCTCGGCTCGGCGCACTACCGGTCGACCATCGACTACCACGACGGCTCGCTGAGCGAGGCCGAGGCCGCACTCGACCGCATCGCCGGGTTCTTCGAGCGTGTGGAGCGGCGGCTGTCCGGCACCCGATTCGCCGGGCACGGCGTCGAGGTCGTCCCCGACGCCTTCGCCGAGGCGATGGATGACGACCTCGCGGTGCCGCAGGCGCTCGCCGTGCTCCACGACACCGTGCGTTCAGGCAACGCGGCGCTGGATGCGGAAGACTTGGAGGCGGCGGCCACCGCGCGCGGGCATGTTCTCGCGATGACGGAGGTGCTCGGCATCAACCCGCTCTCGCCGCAGTGGCGGAGCGGCGGCTCGACCGCCGCAGACGCGGCGCTCGGCGAGCTCATCGGTCGGCTTCTCGCCGACCGGCAGGCGGCCAGGGCCGCACGCGACTTCGCCGCAGCCGATCGCATCCGCGACGAGCTGGCGGCGGCAGGAATCACCATCGAAGACACCCCGACGGGGTCGCATTGGAGCATCGGATCATGAAGAACTCGGGTGGAAAGCCCCGCGCCGGAGCAGTGCGCAAGAGCAAGAAGGGCGCCCAGGTCGGCACCGGCGGCCACGGCCGCAAGGCGCTGGAGGGCCGCGGCCCGACGCCGAAGGCGGAGGATCGCGACTATCACCCCGCGGGCAAAGCCAAGGCGCTGCGCGAGCGCGCGGCCGCGAAGGCGGCGCGGAGCGGGCGCGACACCGCGCCCCGCGGTGCCTCGGGCGCCTCGCGCCGGGCGAAGAGCGGAGACGAGAGCGAGATCGTCACCGGCCGCAACTCGGTGCTCGAGGCTCTGCGGGCCGACATCCCGGCGTCGACCCTCTATGTCGCCGCGCGCGTGGAGTTCGACGACCGCATGAAGGAGATCCTCTCCATCGCGACCGGCCGAGCCATTCCGATCCTCGAGGTCATGCGGCCCGAGCTCGACCGCCTCGCGGGCCGCGACGCGGTGCACCAGGGCGTCGCCCTGAAGGTGCCGCCGTACGAGTACGCGCACCCCGGTGAGCTGCTCGACCGCACCCTGCGCTCTTCGGAGACCCCGCTGTTCGTCGCGCTCGACGGCATCACGGACCCGCGCAACCTCGGAGCGATCATCCGCTCGACGGCGGCGTTCGGCGGCCAGGGCGTCATCGTGCCGCAGCGCCGCTCGGTCGGCATGACCGCCGCGGCCTGGAAGACGTCGGCCGGCGCGGCCGCACGCACACCCGTGGCGATGGCTCCGAACCTGACGCAGACTCTCAAGGAGTTCAAGAAGGCCGGAGTGTTCGTTCTCGGCCTCGACGGCGGCGGCGACGTCAGCCTCCCCGGCCTCTCGTTCGCCGACCGGCCCGTCGTGATCGTCGTCGGCAGCGAAGGCAAGGGGCTGTCCCGGCTGGTGACCGAGACGTGCGACGCCGTCGTATCGATCCCGATCACCGCGGCGACCGAGTCGTTGAACGCCGGCATCGCGGCGAGCGTCACGCTCTACGAGATCGCCAAGCTGCGCGCCGAGGCCCGCGCCGCGAAGTAACGCGCGGCGTCAGACCTTTGACCGGCGTCAGACCTTCGACCGCCAGTCGTCGTCGTCCTCGTCGTCGTCCGCCGCGGCCCCGCTGCTCAGCACCGGAAGGCTGATGGTCTCGGTCGGCGGGGCGATGACGGTCGCCTCGTCGCGCCGGTGGCGCAAGATGTCGTTGATGTACGAGGTCAGGGCCTCCGCCAGAGGGACATCGCGTCCCTCCTTCTGCGACATGAACCAGCGGTGCTCCAGCAGCTGGTGGAAGACCTCCGCCGGCTCCAGCTTGCCCTTGAGGTCTGCGGGGATCGAACGCACCACCGGCTCGAACACGCGCATCAGCCACTCGTGCGCCATGGCTTCCTCGTCCAGCCCCTCCTTGCCCAGGGTCGCCGCGTACGAGTCCAGGTCGTTAAGCAGCCGGCGGGCCTGGTTCTCGCCCGTGTCGAGCCCCGTGAGGCGGAGCAGGCGGCGCTGGTGGTGTCCGGCGTCGACGACCTTCGGCTGGATGCGCACCTTCGTGCCCTCCTCCGACGTCTTGATCGCCAGCTCCTCGATGTCGAAGCCCAGTTCGTTCAGACGCTCGACGCGCTCGCTGATGCGCCAGCGCTCCGACGACGAGAACGACTCGCTGCCGGTCAGCTCCTTCCAGAGCTTCCGGTAGGCCGCAACGATGCCGTCGGAGAGGCTGATCGGGTCGAGCTCCTCATCCACCCGGCCGCCGGCCTCCAGGTCCATGAGCTCGCCGGCGATGTTGACCCGCGCGATCTCCAGATCGTTCTCGCGCTGCCCGTTCGAGAGGCCGCCCTCGTACAGCTGGCCGGTCTCCGCATCAACCAGGTAGGCCGCGAACGCGCCCGCGTCGCGACGGAACAGGGTGTTCGAGAGCGACACGTCACCCCAGAAGAACCCGACGATGTGCAGGCGCACCAGCAGCACCGCGAGGGCGTCGACCAGGCGCGTCGCGGTGTCCGGACGCAGCGTCTGCGAGAACAGCGCCCGGTAGGGGAGCGAGAACTTCAGGTGCCGGGTGACGAGGGCCGCGTTGAGCGGGGTGCCGTTGTCATCCGTGCGGTTCTTGATCACCGCGACCGGATCGACGCACGGCACGTCGAGACGCTGCAGAGTCCGCAGCATGTCGTACTCGCGCTGGGCCATCTCCGCCGTCGTCTCCTTGATGGCGATGACGTAGCCGGAGAGGTTGGCGAATCGCACCAGGTGGCGGCTGATGCCCTTCGGCAGCAGGGCGATGTGCTCGTTCGACCAGTCCTCCAGCGGAAGGTTCCACGGGAGGTCGAGCAGCGCCGGGTCGACGGTCGCTGCGGTGATGTTGACGGATCCGGCCACGGTGGTCCTCCGGTCGGTGGTGGGGCGGTGCTGGCTGGCGCAAAGCACTCTGCCGCAGCCCGATCCGGACTGCGGCAGAGTGAGGAATCGCTTCTTGGACCTTAGTCGACGACAGCTCCGCCGAGGCGCTCGCCCGACTCCGCGTGGAACACGTGGACGTGGCCGGGCTTCGGGGTGATGTAGACCGTGTCGCCCGCGTTCGGGTGGATACGGCCGTCGACGCGGCCGACGATGTCGGTGCGCTTGCCCTCGACCTCGGAGTGGCCGTACAGGTAGCCGTCCGCGCCGAGCTCCTCGACGAGGTCGACCGTGACCTTGAGGCCGGTGCCCTCGGTGTTCGAGACGACGACGTCCTCCGGGCGGACACCGATGGTGACAGCCGAACCGGCGCTGGCGATGGTGTCGCGCTCGACCGGCACGACGGCCGACCCGAACTTGACGCCGCCGTCGGTGACGTCAGCAGTGAACAGGTTCATGGCCGGGCTGCCGATGAAGCCGGCGACGAAGACGTTGTTCGGCTGCGCGTACAGGTCGCGCGGGGTGCCGACCTGCTGCAGGACGCCGTCCTTGAGCACCGCGATGCGGTCGCCCATGGTCAGAGCCTCGGTCTGGTCGTGCGTGACGTAGACGGTGGTGACGCCGAGACGACGGGTCAGCGACGCGATCTGCGTACGGGTCTGGACGCGAAGCTTGGCGTCGAGGTTCGACAGCGGCTCGTCCATGAGGAACACCTGGGGCGAACGCACGATCGCCCGGCCCATGGCGACGCGCTGACGCTGACCACCGGAGAGCGCCTTCGGCTTACGGCCGAGGTACGGCTCCAGGTCGAGCAGCTTGGCGGCCTCGAGGACGCGCTGGGCGCGCTCCTCCTTGCCGACACCGGCGATCTTGAGCGCGAAGCCCATGTTCTCGGCGACGGTCATGTGCGGGTACAGCGCGTAGTTCTGGAACACCATCGCGATGTCGCGGTCCTTCGGCGGGACGTCCGTGACGTTGCGCTCGCCGATGAAGATGTTGCCGTCGTTGACCTCTTCGAGGCCCGCGAGCATGCGGAGGGACGTGGACTTGCCGCAACCGGAGGGACCGACGAGCACGAGGAACTCCCCGTCTGCGATCTCCAGGTCCAGTGCGTCCACGGCGGGGCGGGTCGATCCCGGGTAGAGCCGGGTCGCCTTGTCGTAGGTGACTGTCGCCATTTTCTTCTTTTCTCCTTCACCGGCAGGTACGTGCCGGACGATCCGTTGTGAATGGATGAACGTGGCGTCTACGTCCGATGGGCGCCGATGCCACGTGGCCATAATATGGCATCGGCGGACATGCTCATGACCGGAGCCCCACTCGGACGTGCGGATGCTCGCCGCATGCGCAGTAACCCGCGCGTTTCCGCCGTACCCGCGCGTCCAGCCACCGTCTGGTCGATTCCCAGACAGCCGGTTTACGCTTTCCCGGTTGTGTGCGCCGGAGGTGCGCCACCCGCCGCGTCCCCCGCGCGGCCCGTTCGACCCGAGAGCAGTATCCGGAAGATATGAGCCCTATGACCGATCCCGACGACAGTCGCAACAGCGACGTCCGCGCGGCTGCGCGGGAGAAAGCACGACAGCTCCGCACAACGCAGCAGCGCAGGGACCGACGGAACCGCCTGCTGCTCTCCGGCGGCATCGTCCTCGGAGTCCTCGCCGTCGTGGCCATCGTCGCCGTCGTGATCGTCAGCGCGATCCGCCCGACCGTCCCCGGTCCGAAGAACATGGCCAGCGACGGCGTCGTCGTCGGCTCGGGCCTCAAGGTCAAGACGACGACCGCCCTCGCCGCCGACGCGAAGCCGGTCGCGAGCACGCCGGACCCGGCGGGCAGCACGGTCGACATCCGCATCTACGCCGACTATCTCTGCAAGCTGTGCGGCGACTTCCAGCGCACGAACCTCGAGCAGCTCGAGCCGCTGGTGAAGAACGGCGCCGTGACCGTGGAGATGCACCCCGTCGCGATCTACACCAGCCACTCCGCAGGCACGAAGTACTCGCTGCGCGCGGCCAACGCCGCCGCCTGCGTGGCCAACTACGACCCCAACGCCTTCTGGAAGTTCAACGCCTCGCTGTTCGAGAAGCAGCCGGCCGAGGGCGGCCCCGGTCTCAGCGACGACGTTCTGAAGAAGCGCGTGGACGCGGCGGGCGCGACCCGTACGGGCGAGATCGACTCCTGCATCGACGAGGGACGCTTCAAGTCCTGGGTGACCTCGGCGAGCGATCGGGCGCTCAGCGGCCCCATCCCGAACTCGGACGTCAAGAAGATGACCAATGCGCTCCTGGTGCTCGTGAACGGCAAGCCGTACACCGGGTCGCTGACAAGCGCGGACGACTTCAAGGCCTTCGTGCTGCAGGCGCAGGGCGACGAGTACTCGTCGACGGCGACGCCGACGCCCACCCCGTCTCCCTGATCCGGCGCGTCCGCCCGCTGCCCTAGGATGGGGTCGGCGGGAGACCGCCACCGCCGGCTTAGCTCAGTTGGTAGAGCACTCGCCTTGTAAGCGAGCGGTCGCGGGTTCGAGTCCCGCAGCCGGCTCCGTCGCGTCATATTGCGGGGCCATCGGACGTCTCTTGCAGGTGTGACCGATGACATCCGCACCGAGCTCCCGACCGCCCTCTCCTCCCGCGAGCACTACGTCCTCGGCGTGCCGGAGCGCGCGCAGCGCATGGAGGCCGACACCGTGGCCGCAATCGCGGCGGCCGTGGTCGGTGTCGTGTGCGTGCTGGCGTCCGCGGTCGGTGTGATCGCCCTGTACGTGGCCCCGCTCGGGGCGGGCGCTGTCGTGCTGTCGTCGGTGGTGGTGGGAGCGGTCGCGACGGCCCTCCTCGCAGGCGGCGCCTACGCCTGGTTCGCCGATCGGCGCGGCCGCGGCGTCTGAGTCGTCCGCAGGGGCCTGGGCCGTTCGCAGGGTCCGGGCCGGGTGCCGCGCGCCCAGCCGGCGGGTTCAGTCGGCGCGCGCCGTGCCCGTCGCAGCGAGGAGGAGCCGATCGAGCGCGTCTGTCGGCGTCGTGGCATAGCGAATGGCCACATCCCACACCCGCTCGTAGGCGGCCTCGCTGACGGCGAGCGACCGCGGGTCGCTGCGCTCCCACGACGGCTCGTGGACCGGGAGGCGGAGCAGCCGCTCCCGGAGCAGGAACGCGATGTTGTCGGCGGGTGCGATGCCGCGCCGGCCGTCGCGGATGGACATGACGAGGTCGCCGATGGTCGACGCGTGCCGCACCTGGGCGATGGTCATGCCCGCGAACCGGGCGAACTCGTCCACCGTCAGCAGGTCGGGGAGCTTCGCCGCGTACTCCTGCGCGATGGCGCCGCGGAGCTGTATCCACGCGGCCTTCCGCTGCTCGCCGCTGCCGGAGGCGCGCTCCGTCGTTGTGATGTCGGCCATTCTGTTTCCCCCGATCCCTGGGCGTATCGACGATGCCGTCCTACCCATAAGGGACGAGGTGTGCCGCGCCCGCATGACGCAGCGCACAGGACCCGCTCAGGTGCCGGGGTCGCTCAACACCTGGACGCGCCGCCACGTCCGGGCATGAATGGAGTCATGTCTCGGACCAGCGTGCCCTCCCTGTTGTTCCTCCACGGGCGCTACGGCGTGCGCGACGATCTCGCCTGGATCGCCGAGCGCGCCCCTGCGCCGTGGCGTCCCGTCCTGCTGCAGGGGCCCGTCCCTCTGGGGGACCGGTTCGAGTGGTTCTCGGTGGCCGACTGGGAGGGGGTGGGCGCGCTGTCGAGCACTGCTGCGCCTGCGGCCGACCGCCTTCTCGCGTGGATCGACCAGAACTGCGGCGACGCGCCGGTTGCCGCTGTCGGGTGGTCGCAAGGCGGCGCGACCGCTCTGCAGGTCATGCGGCGGGCGCCCGGCCGGCTCCGGTTCGTCGTCACGCTCGGCGGATTCACCACGATGGATGCGGAAAGCGGGGATGCCGTGCTCGCCGAGCGTCGGCCACCGGTGTTCTGGGGGCATGGCGCCGACGACGACGTCATCACGCCGAACGACATCGAGCGGATGCGCGAGTTCCTCCCCGGCCATTCGACCCTCGAGGAGCGGGTGTACCCGGGCGTCGGGCACGACATCTCCACGCAGATGGCGGACGACGCCTTGCGCTTCGTCGTCGAGCAGTCGGCCGAGCTGTAGCGGGCGGCCGGCCCGTCGCGTCAGGCCGTCTCGCCCGCGTCCGTCCGCCGCCGCAGCTCCTCTTCGAGCCGCCGGATGCGCTGATCGCGTTCGGCTTCCGCGATCTCCCGCTCGAGCGCCGCGAGCTGCGCCTCCGTGCTGTTCGGTGCGAGGTCTCGCCTCGGGGCGGCCGCGGTCGGCTCGGCATGGACCGTCGGCATCCGGAGAGTCCGTCGGCGGCCGGACGACGCGTCGTACTCGCGGCCGATCGCGAACCACAGGATGCTGCCGATCAGCGGCAGCAGGATCACGACGAACACCCACGCCAGCTTCGGCAGGTGCCGCACCTGCTCACTCGGCCGCAGGATGATATCCACCAGGGCGAACACGAACAGCGTCATGACGAGCAGCGGGATGACGAGCATGCCGCCGAGTCTAAAGGGAACGCTCAGCCGAAAGTCAGGACCTGCTCGCCCCAGCCGGCACGCAGCCGGGCGTCGAGGTCGGGCACCACCCGATCGCTCGCGCCGATGACGAGCGTCGCGCGGCGCTGCGGCTCGTACGCCGGCCAGCCCGCGCCCGGCACGCCCGTGCGAGCGAAGTCCGTCCAGCGCCGGCGCATCCGCTCGGAGACGGCTTCGGCGGTCCGTCGGCCACCGAGCAAGAACGAGGGGTCGCGCGGGAGGGCGTCGAACTCGCCCCAGACGTATGGCAGGTCCGTCGCGTGGGACGCGCCGACGCCGGTGAGCCGGAGCAGGGGAGGGGCGAAGTCGAACCGGTAGAGGTGGGTGGGGGCGACGGCGCTGTGCCCGGCGGCGACCCAGAGCGCCGGCATCCGGAACGCGATGTCGGTGGCGACGCGGACGCCGCGTGCGGGACGGCGGCGGCCGTACACCGAGAGCACCCGCTCGCGCTCGGGGAGGGATGCGCCGCCGCGCTCCTGCTCGGAGCGCATGGCGTCGAACATCCGGCGCAGCGCGGTCCGCCGGATCGGAAGCAGAGGTGACCGCATCAAGCGGAACAGTGTCGCCTCATCGTGGGTGCTCCCGATGAGGAGCGGAACGGGCATCCCGCGTCCGTCGCTGAGCACGCGGATCGGGGCCTCGGGCAGGATGTCGTCGCCCACGATCGGGGCGAAGGCGAGCATCCCGGGGTGCTCCCGCGGGACCTCCGTGTAGACCGCCGCACCCGCATCCACGATCGCCTCGACGGGGACGCCGCGGAGTGCGGCCGCCGTCCGCACGTCGGGGCCGAGCCGCTCGACGAAGGTCCGGGCAACCGTCGCCGCGCGCTCCGGCCCGTACATCGACCCGGCGGGCGGGCTCTGCGCGATGGCGCGATGGAACAGTCCCGCCGCCGCGGGGGAGGCGAGAAGTGCGGTGACGAGGCCGGCGCCCGCGCTCTGGCCGAACACCGTCACCGAGTCCGGGTCGCCGCCGAACGCGTGGATGTTGTCCCGCACCCAGCAGAGCGCGAGCAGCACATCCCGCAGCGCGACATTCGTCTCCGCGTCGTCGACACCGACGCTCCGGACGTCGAGGAAGCCGAGCGCGCCGAGCCGGTGGTTCAGGGTGACGAGGACGACATCCCCGTCCGGCGCGAACCGGTCGCCGCGGTAGATGAGCTGACTGGATGCGCCCAGCGCGTACGCCCCACCCTGCAGCCACACCATCACCGGGCGCAGGCCGCCGGACGGTGGTTCGTGAGACGGCCGGATGACGTTGAGGAACAGGCAGTCCTCGTCCATCCGCGTCTCGCCGGGCGGCCCGAGGGGCACCGCCGGGTTGGGGCGCTGCGGCGCCGCCGGCCCGAAGGCGACCGCATCCACGACGCCGCTCCAGGGAGCCGCGGGCACGGGCGCGCGCCAGCGGAGCCGGCCGGTCGGCGGCTCGCCGTACCGCATACCGCGCCACACGGACACGCGGCCGTCATCGCGTCCGCGGACAGCGCCCGCGGACGTGACGACGACCGGCCGACCATTCACGCCGGAGCGGTCTCGTCCCACTGCATGAACGGGCGCAGCTCGAGCTGGCCGTTGCGCGCCATCGGGTGCCGCGAGGCGATCTCGATGGCCTCATCCAGGTCCTCGACCTCGAGGATGTCGAAGCCGCAGATCCACTCCTTGGTCTCGGCGAAGGGTCCGTCGGTGACGTAGCGCTTGCCGTCGCGGACGCGGACGACCCGCGATTCGGTCGGGGCCTGCAGCACTTCGCCGATGACGCGCTTGCCGCTGGCATCCAGCTCGTTCACCCAGATGTCGACATCGGACTCGTCCGACACGGTGTCCCGCTGGGAGTCGGTGACCACGAACATCATGTACTTCATCGTTCTTCCTCTCGATCGCGAACGCTTTCATACGGACGTCGAACGAGACGGCCCCTGCTCGACATTCTGGCCCGGGACGTCCCGATCGCGAAGGAATCGGGGCGCGAAGGACTCAGCGGATCGCCAGGAGGCGCGAGAGGAAGTTAGTGTAGCCTTACCTTAGTCCCGCACCCTGCTTCGGAAGGCCGCCGTGACCATCCTCGCCCCCACCCGCACCGAGCGCCCCCGCCCCGCGTACCGGCCCTACCGCGCGGCCGTCGAGCGGATCCAGCGGCTGAGCCCGCATTTCACCCGCGTCACCTTCCGGTGCGGCGACTTCACACACTTCGGGACCGAGTGCCTGGACCAGCGGATCAAGCTCCTCTTCCCGCTCGCGGACGGCTCCTACTCCGACCTCGGCATCGACGATGAGGAGGCCCACTTCGCGGGCGACTGGTTCGAGCGGTGGCGCGCGCTGCCCGACCACCTCCGCAACCCGTTCCGCACCTACACCGTGCGGGCGATCGACACCGACGGCTGCCGGCTCGACGTCGACTTCGTCGTGCACGCGGACGGCGGTCCCGCCTCCCGCTGGCTGCTCGGCGCGGCCCCCGGCGACGAGATCGTCGTGATCGGACCGGATGCGCGCAGCCGGCACCGCGGCGTCGGCATCGACTGGCGCCCCGGCGAGGCGCGCGAACTGCTGCTCGTCGGCGACGAGACCGCGGCGCCGGCCATCGCATCCATCCTTGAGGCGCTGCCCGGCGGGTGCCGCGCGCGGGCGTTCATCGAGGTGCCGTCGGCGGACGACGCTCTCGAGCTCGGGCTGCCGGTGCACGCCTCCGTCACCTGGCTGCCGCGCGGCGAGGCGGTGACGGGCACCGAACTCGTGCCGGCCGTGCAGCGGTGGCTCGCCGAGAACCCGCACGTCGTCGCGGCGGCGTCGGCGACCGCCTCGCAGAGTCTCGACGAGGTGGATGTGGACCGCGACATCCTCTGGGAGACCCCGGAGGACACGCATCCCGGCTTCTACGCCTGGATCGCGGGGGAGTCTGCGGCCGTCAAGACGCTCCGCCGCCTGCTCGTCCGCGACCACGGCATCGACCGCTCGCGCGTCGCCTTCATGGGCTACTGGCGCCTCGGCCGCGCCGAGAACTGACCCTCGCGCTCGCTCCGCCCCACCGTCGAGTCCGCACAAATTGCACGCCGCGCGCGCCCGCGGCGTGCAAAGTTTGCGGACTCGACGGTGGGCGTTGGACGCGAGTCGGCGGAAGCGGCGCGGGCTACTTGTCCTCGCGCTCGACGCCGCGGAAGACGTCGGGGTAGTCGTCGAGCCACGACCAGTGGCTGGCCGGCCAGCTGATCACGAACGCTTTGCCGACGACGTCGGAGAGAGGCACGAAGCCCTTGCCGGGGTCGTCCATGTGGTAGCGCGAGTCCGCCGAGTTGTAGCGGTTGTCACCCATCACCCAGACCGAGCCCTCCGGCACCGTCACGTCGAACGACTTCTCCGACACCGCCTGGACTCCGGCCGGAAGCAGCACGTACGGCTCCTTGAGGGGGACGCCGTTGACGCTCATCTGCCCGAGGGCGTTGCAGCAGGTGATGTGATCGCCCGGGAGGCCGATGAGGCGCTTGACCAGGTGCTGGTCGGAGTCCGACGCGCCCAGGCCCACGAAGTCGAGCACGGCGCCGACGCCCTGCTGGAGCGCGTTGCCGGTCTCCGGCGGGGCCGGGGGGAGCCATCCACCTGGATCCTTGAACACGACGACATCGCCGCGCTGCAGGCCGAACACCTTCGGCTGGAGCTCGTTGACGATGATGCGATCGTTGATCTGAAGGGTGTTCTCCATCGACCCGGAGGGGATGTAGAAGGAGCGCGCGACGAACGTCTTGATCAGGAACGACACCAGCACCGCCACCACGAAGATGATCACCACATCGCGCAGCAACGTCTTCCAGCTGGACGTGCGCCGGGCGGATCGTCGCGGGCGCGCGGTGGCAGTACTGTCGGTCACAATCTCTCACCGTAACGTGCGGATGCTGTGAGCCGCATCCGACCTCGAACGGGTGTCTTGTTCCCCACCCCGAGCGGTGAGAGCATCTCACTACAGGCCGAACGGCGTATGCCGCCGGCCCGTTCTGATCATGCACGCATCGCTCGGACGACACTGGAGAGCGACGCGACCCGCGGGGCCGCGCCTGGCTCCCGCGTGGGCGGTGCTGGTGCTGGTCGCCGGGAGTCTGCTGGGCGTCTCGTCGCCCGCCGCGGCCGACGAGTGCACGACAGAGTGCGCGCCCGCGGCGACGGACGGATCGGGCGCGCCGGGAGTGGGTGCGACCGGCGGCGACGCGCCCGCGACACCGGATCCGACGCCGTCGGGCGAGCCCGATCCGACCCCGGATCCCACTCCAGACCCGACGCCGACCCCGGACCCGACACCCACCCCGGACCCGACGCCCACGCCGACCCCCACCCCGTCAAAGCCTCCGTCCTCTCCGCCGGCGTCCACACCGCCCGCCGCCAGCCCGCCCGCGGCCCCCGACCCGGCGCCGTCGGATGAGATCACTCTCAGCGTTCCCGACCTCCCGCAGTTCCCGACGGTCGACCCCGCCGACCTCGAGCGGGCCGTACAACTGGCCAGCGACCTCGCCTCGGCGCAGGCGCAGTTGGCCGATGCCATGAGCGAGTCGGAGACCGCCCAGAGCGAACATGACCAGGCGCAGGCCGCGGCCGACGCCGTGCAGAAGCAGGCGGACGCCGCAGCCGAGCAGGCCCGCAAGAGCGCGGCGTTCGCGACCGCGCTGATCCGCTCGTCCGGCACGCACTTCCTGACCCAGGATCCGCTCAGCGCGGCCTTGCAGGGCTCCGGTGACCTACTGACCAAGCTGGGTGCCGCCGACCGGCTCGCCGCCCTCTCGAAGGATCGCGACGCCGCCATCCGACAGGCCTCAGCCGAGAAGAAGCTCGCGCAGACCTGGGCCGAGAAGGCACAGAGCGCGGCGGAGGCGGTCGCAGCAGTGGATGTGGAGAGCAGCCAGCAGGCCGTGGCCGACGCGCAGGCACAGGTCAATGCGGCCTCCGCCGCTCTCGCCGCCGCGCCGACGGTGATCGAGGCCGGCTCCGGCTGGCAGGTGCTCACCTCCGACCCGACACTCGTCGCGAGCGGGTGGGCGCTCCCCGTGCAGGGGTCGCTCACCGACGTGTTCGGCCCGCGGCCGTCGCGTCCCCTCGGCACCGACCCGTTCCATCCCGGTGACGACCTTGGCGCCGCCTGCGGAACCACCATCTACGCTGCGGCGGCCGGCACGGTCGTCCGGGCAGGGCCCTACAGCGGGTATGGCAACTTCGTCCTCATCGACCACGGTGGGGGTGTGCAGACCGCCTACGGCCACATCCGCGACGGGGGCATCGGAGTGACCGCCGGACAGCAGGTCGCCGCGGGCCAGCCGATCGCGCAAGTGGGGTCGACGGGGTTGTCGACCGGCTGCCACCTGCACTTCGAGGTGCGGGTCAACGGCCTGCAGATCGACCCGCAGCCGTTCCTGGCCGCACGAGGTGTCGTGCTCGGCCGGCACTGATCCTCAGGATTCGCTGGACCCGGCGCGCAAACGGCGCAGCGGGCGTACGGTTCAGGCATGACCGAACTCACCGAGCTGGTCGGGACGTGGATGCGACGTCAGCGCTGGTACTCGACGAAGAACGTCGAGCCGCGCCTGCGGCTTCTCGCGTCGTTCGACGCCGGACCCGCGGACGCCGACGCCCGCGTCGTCACTTACTTCTTCTGCGATGAGGCACCCCGTACCCCGCGGGTCTATCAGGTGCCGGTCGTGGCGCGCGCGAGCCGCGACGGCGACGAGGCCGCGCTGATCGGCGAGGCCGGGGGACGGTACCTCTACGACGGTCCGACGGAGGAGGCGTACGTCGCGTCCCTCGTGCAGCTGATGACCGGCCAGGAGCACGCCGAGGGCCGGGATGCGCACGCGCAGGGTCACACGCTCGGCGAGCGGATCGCGGTGCGCTCGTCGCGGCGGCTGACCGGGGAGCAGTCGAACACGTCCATCGTCGGCGAGCTCGAGGACGGCCGTCTCGCCCTCATCAAGGTGTTCCGCGTGGTGCAGGACGGCGAGAACCCCGACGTCTCGACGCTCGCCGCGCTCACCGCCGGCGGATCCAGGCGGACACCCTCCCTGCTCGGCTGGCTCACCGGCAGCTGGCCCACACCGTCGGGCGGGACCGCATCCGGCGAGCTCGCCCTCATGCAGGACTTCGTGCCGGGCGCGGAGGACGGCTGGGAGCTGGCGGTCAGCGCCGCCGAGCGCGGCGAGGACTTCACCGACCGCGCGTATCAGCTGGGAGCGGGCACGGCCGAGCTGCACCGTCTGATGGCCCGCTCGCTGCCGACGAAGCCAGCGACGAAAGAGGATGTCGCCCTCGCCCTCGACGGGATGTTCCGACGTCTCACGGTCACGACCACGGAAGTGCCCGAGGTGGACGAGCTCCGCGCGGGGATCGCCGCCGTGTACGAGGACGCGGCTGCGGCGCCGCTCCCGCTGCTGCAGCGCATCCACGGCGACCTCCACCTGGGCCAGGTGCTCTACGCGCCGGACCGGGGCTGGCAGTTCATCGACTTCGAGGGCGAGCCGCTGCGCCCGCTCGCCGAGCGCGCCCTGCCCGATGCGACCATGCGCGATGTCGCCGGGATGCTGCGCTCGTTCGACTACGTCGCCGGCTCTCTCGCGCGGAGGGAGACGCCGGTGGATGCGACGGCCTGGGCCGCGAACGCCCGCCAGGCGTACCTCGACGGGTACGCGTCGGTCGCCGGCTCCGAGGTCGAGGACTTCCGCCTGCTCCTCGACGCGTTCGAGCTCGACAAAGCGGTGTACGAGATCGCGTACGAGGCGCGGCACCGGCCGGCGTGGATCCCGATCCCGCTGTCGGCGGTGCAGCGGCTGCTGGCGACCCGCGTCAGCTGACGCCGCTGTCGTCGCCGCGGAGCGACGCGATCATGCTCCGCAGGATGCGGCGGGCGGCCGCCTGCTCCGTCTCCGTGAGTCCTGAGAGCATCCGGACCTCCACGGATCGCACGGCCGCGCTCGCCTGCTCGAGGCGCCGACGGCCGCGCGCGGTGAGCCGGGTGGGCAAGACCTTCCCGACGGGTGCCTCCGACGGCCGCGTCACGTCGCCCTCCCGCTCCAGGGCCTGGAGGAGCACGTTCATCGACTGGCGGGTGACGAAGGTTCCGCGCGCGAGTTCGGAGTTCGAGAGGCCGGGCCGCTGCGACAGCAGCTCCAGACACGAGTAGTGCGTGATGGTCATGCCGAGGGGGCGGAGGACATCCTCCATGGCCGCGCGCAGCGTGCTCGACGCCTCTTTGAGCAGGTAGCCCAGCGACGTCTCGAGGTCCACGCCGGCTCCGTCTTGACTCATGTCAGTATTCTGACATAGATTGAGCCGTGTCAGATAACTGACACGAAACGAAGGAGCACCCCATGCCCGCCACCGGACCCGACTTCCTCTCCCTGCAGGTGCGTGACCTCGACGCCTCCCAGGCCTTCTACGAGCAGTACCTCGGGCTCGTCCGCTCGCCGGCAGGGCCTCCGCACGCCGTCGTGTTCGACACGACGCCGATCGCGTTCGCGCTCCGCGACCTGGTGCCCGGCACCGACCTCGATGCGGCAGCGCAGCCCGGGATCGGCGCAGCGATCTGGCTCCACGCGACGGACGTCCAGGACATCCACGACGCGCTCGTCGCCGACGGCCGCACGATCGTCGCCGCGCCCATCGACGGCCCGTTCGGCCACACGTTCACGTTCGCCGACCCCGACGGCTACCACATCACGCTGCACGACCGCGTCTGACGGCCCGGCGATAGCGGCCGCGGCCGCGACAGCGGAAACGGAAGCGGCTCAGTGGCCGGTGAAGCCCGGCTTCCGCTTCTCCTGGAAGGCGCGGAAACCCTCGCGGTAGTCGTCGGTATCGCGTAGGGCCGCCTGTGCGGCGTTCTCCGCGGCGACCGAGCCCCAGAAGTTCAGAGACCCGTCGCGGAGATCCGAGACGATCCGCTTGCTCGCGAGGAAGGCCTGGGTGGCGCCGGATGCGGCTGCCGCGGCCGCCGCATCCACCTCCTCGCGCAGGGCGTCAGCAGGAAGCGCCCGTGAGAAGAGGCCGCCCTCGACGGCTTCCGTGCCCGAGATGAGTCGCCCGGAGTAGATGAGGTCGAGCGCGCGGTGCGGACCGAGTCGCGAGACCAGCAGCCAGTGGCCGCCGGAGTCGAGGGCGGCCCCCAGGGCGGCGAACGGGGATCCGACCTTCGCGTCCTCGGCGATGTAGACGACATCCGTCGCGATCAGGAGTCCAAGGCCGACACCCAGGCAGGCGCCCTGGGCGGCGGCGAAGGTCGGCGCACGGAAGGCCGCGATGCGCCGAAGCAGCGGCGTCACCAGGCCGTCGAGGTACCCGCTCACGTCGTCCGTTGCAGGGTCGACGCCCGCGATGTCGCGTCCGGCGCAGAACGCTCGGCCCTCCCCGCGCAGCACCAGCGCCCGGACCCCGGCGGCTTCCGCGTCGGCGTAGGCCGCATCCAGCGCCCGGAGGTCGTCCGGGCCGAGCGCGTTGAGTCGCTCGGGCGCGTTCAGCGTGATGCGGGCGATCCCTTCGGTGATGTCCAGGTCGATCACGGGGCCTCCGCTGCTCAGACGTCGTAGTCGACCACGACGCGGTCGGTGAGGGGATGGGACTGGCAGGTCAGCACGTAACCGCGTTCGAGCTCTTCGGGCTCCAGCGCGTAGTTCTCCGTCATCCGGACGTCGCCGCTGACCAGACGCGCACGGCAGGTCCCGCAGACACCGCCGGTGCACGCGAAGGGCACGTCGGGGCGCACCCGCAGGGCGGCGTTCAGCACCGATTCGTTCGCGTCCACCGGGGTGGTCACTGTCGAACTGAGCCCGTCGAGCGTGAACTCGATCTCGGCCGTGCGCTCGCCGTCGTGCACGACCACCGGACGGCCTTCGTCGCCGCGTGGCTCGACCGGGTCGCCTGTCGTGAACAGCTCGAAGTGGATGCGTTCCCGCTCCACCCCGTACGTCTCGAGCACATCGCGGCACAGCTGGACGAGCTCGAAGGGTCCGCAGAGGAACCACTCGTCGACGGTCACCGGCGGGATGAGCGTGTCGAGCATCCTGCGCAGCCGGTCCTCGTCGATGCGGCCGGAGAGCAGAGGTGCCGACCGCTGCTCGCGGGAGAGGACGTGGTGCAGCGCGAGCCGCGACGGGTAGCGGTCCTTCAGATCGGCGAGGTCCTCCAGGAACATCACGTCGATGGCCGTGCGATTCGTGTACACGAGCGTGAACTGCGCGGTGGGGGAGCCGGCGAGGATGCTGCTCGCGAGCGCCATCAAGGGGGTGATGCCCGATCCTGCCGCGATGCCGACGACGTGCCGGCCGTCGACGCGGGACGGGTCGACGGTGAACGTGCCCTGCGGGCTCATCACGTCGATCCGGTCGCCCGGCCGCAGTTCGCTCGTCGCCCAGGTCGAGAACGCGCCGCCCAGGTCGCGCTTGATCGCCACGCTGATGCGGCCGGCGTGTTCGGCTGTCGGCGGCAGCGGCGGCCGGCAGAGCGAGTAGCTGCGCCGCAGCTCCCGGCCGTCGACGTGGGCGCGGAGGGCGACGTGCTGCCCGGGCAGGTAGTCGTACTCGCCGCGGAGCTCCTCGGGCACCGCGAAGGTGACCTCGACGCTCGCCGCCGTCAGCGGCCGCACCTCGGCGACCGCGAGCGTGTGGAATCGTGCCCGCGCCATCAGGCCGCCCTCACAGCGCCTTGAAGTGGTCGAACGGCTCGCCGCACGACCGGCAGACGAACAGCGCCTTGCAGGATGTCGAGCCGAAGTGCGCCACCTCGCGCGTATCGAGCGAGTCGCAATGCGGGCACTTGACCGACATGCTCAGACGGACCGGGCCAGCGGCCGACGGGGGAGCGATGCCGTACTCCTTGAGCGCGTTGCGGCCCTTCGCGCTGATCCAGTCGGTCGTCCACGCGGGCGACAGCACGAGGCGGACGCGCACGTCGCCGAACCCCTCCGCGGCCAGCGCGCGCACGACATCCTCGCGGATCGCATCCATCGCAGGGCAGCCGGAGTACGTCGGCGTGATCACGACCTCGACGCCGTCATCGGAGACGGTCACTTCGCGCAGCACACCCAGGTCGTCGATGCTGAGCACCGGCACCTCGGGGTCGACCACCGCAGCGACCGCCGACCACGCCCGCGCGGCGTCCGCGTGATGGGTCACCACGACGCCCCCGGATGCTGGCGGGCGAGCACCTGCAACTCCGCGAGCAGCGGCGCCAGGTACTCGGAGTGACGGCCCAGGCGGCCGCCGCCTGCCGCATGGAACGCGGTCGGCGGCTCCAGCTGCGCCTCCGCGAGCACCGGGGCGACCTCCGCCTCGAACGGCTCCCGCAGCGACGACGGCCGCACGGCGATGCCGTCGAGCGCGGCGAAGAGATCCTCGCCTCCTACCACGTCGTCCGAGAACAGCTCGTCGACGTACGGCCAGACGTCCTCCATCGCGCGGAGGGTGCGGCGGCGCGACTCGTCCGTGCCGAGCGCGAGGCGCAGCATCCACTGGTCCGCGTGGTCGCGGTGGTAGTCGACCTCCTTCACCGCCTTGGCGGCGACACCGGCAAGTACCGGATCGGTGGATGCGCGCAGCCGCTCGTACAGCGGGTGCAGATAGTGCGCGGCGGCGAACTGGCGGACGATCGTGTGCGCGAAGTCGCCGTTCGGCTGCTCGAACAGGTGCGCGGAGCGGAACCCGGTCTCGTCGCGCCAGTAGGCCAGGTCGTCCTCCGTGCGTCCCGTCGCCGAGCCGGCGTAGCGCAGCAGCGAGCGGGCGTGGCCGAGCAGGTCGAGGGCGATGTTCGCGAGGGCGACATCCTCCTCCAGCTCCGGCGCGCGGGTGATCCAGCCGCCCAGGCGCTGCGCCAGGATGAGCGAGTCGTCGCCCAGCCACATCGCGTACTCGGCGACCTCGGGCGAGGCCGGGGCGTCGGTGGAGACGAACTCGTCGGAGAGGACGACGGCGCTGAGTTCGACGTGGCCGTGGTCGGTGTCGGCGTCGGCGAGGCCGTGGTCGGTGTCGGTCACAGGTGCTTCACCCCCTCGGCGGCGGTGTAGTACGTGGCGTGGCGGAAGTTCTTGCCCTCCGGTGCGGTGAAGAAGGCGTCCTTCGCATCCGGGTCGCTCGCCGTGATCAGGTCCGAGCGCACCACCCAGATCGAGACGCCCTCGCCCCGCCGCGTGTACAGGTCGCGGGCGTTCCGCACCGCGAGCTCCTCGTCGGGGGCGTGCAGCGAGCCGACGTGCACGTGGCTGAGGCCGCGCGAGGCCCGGACGAACACCTCCCACAGCGGCCACGGCTCGGCGGTCATGCGACCGCCTCCGCGCTCTGGCGAGCGGAACGCTGCTTCTCGGCGTACGCGGCCGCCGCCTCCCGCACCCAGCGGCCGTCCTCGTGCGCCTCCCTGCGGCGCTGCAAGCGCTGCGCGTTGCAGGCTCCGCGGCCGGCGATGACCTCCTGGAGCTCGCTCCAGTCGATCGGGCCGAGGTCGTAGGCCTGGCGCTCCTCGTTCCAGCGGAGGTCCGGGTCGGGGAGCGTGACGCCCAGCGCCTCCGCCTGCGGAACGAGCATGGCGACGAAGCGCTGACGCAGGTCGTCGTTGGAGAAGCGCTTGATCTTCCACGCCATCGAGCGGGCCGAGTTGGGGGAGTCGCCGTCGGGCGGCCCGAACATCATCAGCGACGGCCAGTACCAGCGGTTCACCGCATCCTGAGCCATCCGCTGCTGCTCGGGGGTGCCGCGCATCAGCGTCAGCAGGATCTCGAAGCCCTGCCGCTGATGGAACGACTCCTCCTTGCAGATGCGGACCATCGCGCGGCCGTACGGCGCGTAGGAGCAGCGGCAGAGAGGCACCTGGTTGCAGATCGCGGCGCCGTCGACCAGCCAGCCGATCGCGCCGATGTCGGCCCAGCTCAGCGTCGGGTAGTTGAAGATCGAGGAGTACTTGGCGCGGCCGGAGAGCAGCTGCTCGGTCAGCTCGTCGCGGGTGATGCCGAGGGTCTCGGTCGCGGAGTAGAGATAGAGGCCGTGGCCGGCCTCGTCCTGCACCTTCGCCATGAGGATCGCCTTGCGCTTCAGGCTCGGAGCGCGCGTGATCCAGTTGGCCTCCGGCTGCATCCCGATGATCTCGGAGTGGGCGTGCTGCGACATCTGCCGGATGAGCGTGCGGCGGTAGTCGTCGGGCATCCAGTCGCGCGGCTCCACACGGGAGTCGGAGGCGATCAGCTCGTCGAAGCGCGCCCGGCCGTCGGTGTCGGTTGGCGCCTCTGTGGTGGTGGTCATCGTCGACCTCTCCTCGCAGATCACTACTTACTGATCGTTCGTTCAGTATATCCACGAGAGCGGCTCGCGTGCCAGACTGGGCGCGTGACCGACACGCTCCGCTCCGACGCCCTGCGCCGAGGGCGGCCCGGCTACGACCAGCGGGGCATCCTCGAGGTCGCGGTCGCCGCGTTCAACGAGCACGGCTACGACGCGACCTCCATCGGGATGCTCGCCGACCGCCTCGGACTGTCGAAGTCGGCGATCTACCATCACGTCTCATCCAAGGATGAGCTGCTCTCCCTCGCACTCGACGAAGCCCTCGACGGGCTGGAGGGCGTGCTGCGGGCGCCCGAGGCGACGACCGGGCCGGCGGCCGACCGGCTCGCCTACGTGCTGCGCGGCGCCGTCCGGGTGCTCGCCGACCGGCTGCCGTACGTGACGCTGCTGCTGCGCGTGCGCGGCAATACCGAGGTGGAGCGGGCGGCGCTGGCCCGTCGCCGCGCGTTCGACCACGCGGTCGCCGAACTGGTGGCCGAGGCGCGGGCCGAGGGCTCCTTGCGCACCGACGCGGATCCCGCGGTCGTCGCGCGCCTCCTTTTCGGCATGATCAACTCCCTCACCGAGTGGTACACCCCCGCGGGTCCCCTGACCCCCGACGACCTCGCCGACACCATCCTCGCGCTGGCCCTCCGCTGACCCGCGCCCCAAGCCAACAGCTCCTGAGTTTTTCGCGCTCACAGCGGCGATTCGTGCGAAAAACTCAGGAGCTGTTGGCTTGGGGTGAGGCTATTTGGCTACGAGGGTGAGGACGTCGTAGGTGGCGACGAGCTCGTCGTGCTGGTTCAGGATGCGCGCATCCCACCGCACCTCGCCGTAGTCGTCGGTCTCCCGCGGCGTGATCTGCTTCGCCGTCAGGGCGACGCGGATGCTGTCGCCGGGCACGACGGGTGTCAGGAACCGCAGGTCCTCCAGCCCGTAGTTGGCGAGCACCGGCCCCGGCGCCGGGTCGACGAACAGTCCGGCCGCCCACGACACGAGCAGATACCCGTGCGCCACGCGTCCGGGGAAGAACGGGTTGGCGGCCGCGGCCTCCTCATCCATGTGCGCGTAGAACGTGTCGCCGGTGAACGTCGCGAACGTCTCGATGTCGTCGAGCGTGACCCGCCGCGAGCCGGACTGCACCTGGTCGCCGATCCGCAGGGTCGCCAGCGACTTGCGGAAGGGATGCGGCGGCTCGGCAGACGCGACGGCACCGGGATGCCACACCCCGGTGATCGCGGTGAGCAGATCGGGAGACCCCTGCAGCGCCGTCCGCTGCATGTGGTTCAGCACCGCGCGGATCCCGCCCAGCTCCTCGCCGCCTCCGGCTCGCCCCGGCCCACCGTGCACCAAGTGCGGCATGGGGGAGCCGTGGCCGGTGGAGGTGCGGGCGTCGTCGCGGTCGAGCACCAGGATGCGCCCGTTGTAGGCCGCAGAGCCCAGAACGAACACGCGCGCGAAGTCCGTATCGTGCGTCGCCACGCTGGTGACGAGCGACCCGCCGCCGTGCGCGACCAGCGCGACCGCCTCCTCCGCCGAGTCGTAGGAGAGGACGCTCGCGACCGGCCCGAACGCCTCCACCGTGTGCGCCTCCGGCGTCCACGCGTCCGCGAACCGCAGCAGCACCGGCGCGACGAAGGCACCCTCCGGGGCGACGCCGGTCGTACCGTCGGCCCGTACGACGGTCGGCTGGTCGAGCCCACCGAGCACCAGCTCGCCGCCGGCCGCGACGAGCCGTCCCACCTGCCGCAACACCTCCTCGCGCTGCGTGCGCGAGGCGAGCGGCCCCATCGTCACGCCCACGGCGCGCGGATCCCCGATCACGACGCGCGAGGCGATGCGGTCGCGCACCGCGGCGATCACGTCGCCCTCCAGCGCTGCGGGAACGATCGCCCGGCGGATGGCCGTGCACTTCTGCCCGGACTTGGCCGTCATCTCGACGACCAGCCCCTTCACATACGCGTCGAACTCCGGCGTCCCGGTGACGGCATCCGGCCCGAGCACCGACGCGTTGATCGAGTCGGTCTCGCTCGTGAACCGCACGCCGCCGGTCTGCACCGAGTCGTGCGCCTTCAGGCGTTCGGCGGTGGATGCGGACCCCGTGAACGCGACAAGGTCGCCGAGCCGCAGGTGGTCGAACAGGTCGGGGACCGATCCGCTCACCAGCTGCAGGGAGCCCGCGGGCAGGAGCCCGGACTCGACCATGATCCGCACGGCGGCCTCGGCCACGAACGCGGTCGGGGTGGCCGGCTTGACCAGGGTCGGCATCCCGGCGAGGAAAGACGGCGCGAGCTTCTCGAGCATCCCCCAGACCGGGAAGTTGAAGGCGTTGATCTGCACGGCGACGCCCGGCAGCCGCGTGTACACGTGACGGCCGAGGAAGCTGCCGTCCTTCGAGAGCTGCTCGGCGGGCCCGTCGAGCACGACCTGCGCGTTGGGCAGCTCCCGCCGTCCCTTCGAGCCGTACGTGAACATCGCGCCGATGCCGCCGTCGACATCGATCCAGGCGTCGGCCCGGGTCGCGCCGGCCTGGGCGGACAGCTCGTACAGTTCGTCCTTGCGCTCGGTGAGCGCCTGCGCGAGCCGCTTGAGCAGCAGCGCGCGCTGGTGGAACGTCAGCTCGCCGAGGGAGCGCTGTCCGACGGTCCGGGCGTGGTCGAGCGCGCCGGCGAGGTCGAGGCCGGCGGTGCTGACCCGGGCGATGACGGCACCGGTGGAGGCGTCGAGCACCTCGGCGGCGCGGTCCTCGGCGTCGGCGCCGACGGCGGATTCGGGCGTCCACCATCCGTCGCGGATGTAGCTGGGCAGGATCATCGAAGGCCTCCTCGAGTGGATGCGTATGCTGGCGGCATGGCCGACGGCGACTGGACGATCGAACTGGGTGAGCTCGACGTGAAGATGGGGGTGCGCATCCTGGAGCAGTCCGCGGAGCGCGTGGTGGCGACGATGCCCGTCGAGGGCAACCGCCAGTCGTTCGGGCTGCTGCACGGCGGCGCGTCGGTCGCGTTCGCGGAGGCGCTCGGGTCGTGGGCGGCCGTCATCCACGCCGGTCCCGGACGCAGCGCGGTCGGCGTCGACATCAACGCGACGCACCACCGGGCGGCGCGGTCGGGCCTCGTGACCGGGGTCGCGACCGCGATCCGGCTGGGCCGCACCATCGCCTCGCACGAGATCGTCATCACCGACGAGGACGGCAACCGGCTCTGCACGGCACGCATCACGAACCTCATCGTGGACGCTCCCCAGCGGTAGCGATCGGCGACCCGTCCTCACCCCAGGCGAAGAACCCCTGGCCGGTCTTGCGGCCGAGCATCCCCTCATCCACCATTCGCCGTAGCAGCTCGGGCGGCTCGAAACGCGGCCCGAGCTCGCGGGCGAGGTACTCGGCGATGTCGAGCCGCACATCCAGCCCGACCAGGTCGGTGAGCCGCAGCGGACCGACGGGATGCTTGTAGCCGAGCTCCATCGCCGTGTCGATGTCGTCGGGGGTGGCGACGCCCTCCTCGACCATCCGGATCGCCTCCAGCCCGAGCAGCACCCCGAGGCGGGACGAGGCGAAGCCGGGGGAGTCGCGCACGGTGATCGCCGTCTTGCCCAGCCCGCGCACCCACCGTTCGGCGGCCTCCCCGGCGGTGGCCGCGGTCGCCGTGCCCAGCACCACCTCCACGAGAGTGGATGCGGGAACCGGGTTGAAGAAGTGCAGCCCCAGGAACGCGCCCGGCCGGGTTAGCCCTTCCGCCAGGGTGTCGATCGACAGGGACGAGGTGTTCGTCGCGAGCACCGCATCCACCGGCAGCAGCTGCTCCGCGCGGGCGAGCGCCTCGCGCTTCAGGTCGAGCAGTTCGGGCACCGCTTCGATCGCGAGGCCCGCGCCGTTCAGAGCCTCCCAGGTCACGGTGACGAGCAGGCGCGCCGGGTCGGGGGCCGGTGAGCCGCGGCGGACGCTGCCCTCGACGGCGGTCAGGATGCGCTCCCGCGCCTCCGACGCCGCGGTCGCGTTCTGCTCGACCACGGCCACTTCCGCACCCGCCATGAGGAACGCGTGTGCGATCCCCGATCCCATCCGCCCGCCGCCGATGACGGCGACCCGCTCGGGCAGCCCTGTCGTGCTCATCTCCGGCCCCTCCGCTCCAGGAACTCGGTCATCCTCCGCCGCTTCTCCGGCGACTCGAACAGCACCGCCTGCGCCTCACGCTCGGCGGCGGGATGCCGTTCGGCCGGTTCGCGCAGCACCCGCTTGGTGAGCTGGGTCGCCAGGGGATCGTTCGCGGCGATGCGGTCGGCCAGGGCGTGGGCTCCCGTGAGCAGCTCGCCCGGCTCGAACAGGTCGCCGACGAGTCTTACGGCGAGCGCCTCCTCGCCGGTCAGGATGCGCCCGGTCAGCACCAGTTCGGTGGCCAGCGGCAGGCCGATGAGGTGCGGCAGCCTCGACAGCGCGCCGGCGGCGGCGATGATCCCGAGGCCGGTCTCCGGGTTGCCGATGCGGAGTCGCGGGGTGCCGATCCGCAGGTCGGCGGCGTAGGCGAGTTCAGCTCCGCCGCCCAGCGCGTATCCGTCGAGGGCGGCGATCACCGGCATCGGCAGCATCGAGATGCGGGTGAAGATCGTGTCGTTGATGCCGCTTGCCGCGTCGGCTGCGGTGCGCTCTCGCAGCTCGGCGATGTCGGCGCCGGAGGCGAACACGCCGCCCGAACCGGTGAGGATGAGGATGCGCGGCTGCACTTCCAGCGTTGCGCATACGCGGTGCAGCTCGTCCACCATCTGCTGGTCGATCGCGTTGCGGCGCTCCGGCCGGTCGAGCGTGACCACGACCCGATCGCCGCGTTCCTCGACGGCGAGGGTGCTGTACCCGGTCATAGCGCCTCCACGATCAGGGAGGTGCCCTGGCCGACGCCGACGCACATGGTCGCGAGCCCGCGTCGTGCACCCTCCCGCTCCATCCGGCCGAGCAGGGTGATGAGGATGCGCGACCCGCTCGAGCCGAGCGCGTGGCCGAGGGCGATGGCGCCGCCGTCCGCATTGACGACCGCGGGGTCGAGCCCAAGACGGCGGATGCACGCAATGGCCTGGCTGGCGAACGCCTCGTTGAGTTCGATCGCGCCGAGGTCGGAGGCGTCGAGTCCGGCGCGTGCGAGGACCTTCTGCGTCGCGGGTACCGGACCGAGGCCCATGACTTCCGGCGCGACGCCGGCGCTGGCCGCGGCGACGATCCGCGCCCGCGGTTTGAGCCCGTAGCGCTCGACGGCTGCCGCGCTCGCCACCACGATCGCCGATGCTCCGTCATTCAGCGGCGAGGCGTTGCCCGCGGAGACGACGCTGCCGCCCGCGACGACCGGCGTCAGGCGCGCCAGCGCATCCATGCTGGTGTCGCGGCGGATGCCCTCATCGGCCGTGACCGTCCCGGCCGGGGTCTCGACGGGGAGCAGCTCGGCGTCGAACCGTCCGCCGTCGGCCGCGGCAGCCGCTCGCCGGTGGCTCTCCAGGGCGAAGGCGTCGGCCTCCTCGCGCGTGATGCCGTCGATCCGGGCGACCTCTTCGGCCGTCTCGGGCATCGTGTAGGTGGCCTTGTCGCGGTCGAGCAGACGCGGATTGGTGAATCGCCAGCCGATCGACGTGTCGTACTGCGGCCCGGGCTTCGCCCACGGCCGCTCCGGCTTCGCCTGCACCCACGGGGCGCGCGTCATCGACTCGACGCCGCCCGCGACCACCAGGTCCGCATCCCCGGCCCGGATCGCCTGCGCTGCCTGGATCACCGCGGTCAAGCCGGATGCGCACAGCCGGTTGACGGTCATGGCCGGCACCGCATCCGGCAGCCCGGCGAGCAGGACGGCCATGCGCGCGACGTTGCGGTTGTCCTCGCCAGCCTGGTTGGCGGCGCCCAGGATGACTTCGTCGAGGGAGTCCGGGGGAGCCGCGGCGCGCCGTACGGCCTCGGCGACGACGAGCGCGGCGAGATCGTCGGGACGGACTCCCGCCAATGCTCCGCCGTAGCGGCCGACGGGCGTGCGCACTCCACCCACGAGGTAGGCCTCCGCCATCGCTGCCCTCTTCCTCGAACGCGACGAATTACCGAACGAACGTTCAGCAATTGCATCGTCGCAGAATCGCCGCCCCCGGGCAACCCGCGCCGCTCCGCCGCACCGGCCCGCCCCGGTCGGAGATCCCGCCGGTTCCGGCGCGTATCTCCGTCCCGGCCGCGGTGCGTCGGAGTTTCGAACGTTTCATACCTACGCTGGCGCCCGCGCCGCTACCGCTGGTCGTGGTCCTCGAACACCAGCGACGTCTTCGTGTCCCGCACCGACGGGATGCTCGTCAACTCCTCCAGCACCACCCGCCGCAGGTCCTCGTTGTCCCGGGCCCTCACCAGCAGGATGACGTCGAAGTCGCCGCCGACGAGCGCGAAGTGCTCCACCTCGGGGATCTGCCGTAGGCGGTCGCGCAGGTCGTGCCAGGCCGCCTGCTCCACCCGCATGGTCACGTACGCGGATGACCGGCGCCCCGACAGCCGCGGGTCGACCTTCGCGGTGAACCCGGTGATGACGCCGTCCGACACGAGCCGGGAGAGCCGCGCGTACGCATTGGCGCGCGACACGTGCGCCGCCTCCGCGACCGCGGTGATGGAGGCGCGGCCGTCGGCGCGCAGAGCGTCCAGGATGCGTACGTCGATGTCGTCCATGGTGCTGGACAGTCTGGCACTCGAACGCGCTCCGCGCATCCATTCGTCTCGGTTCCGGCGCACCCGTAGCGTCCGGGGTCCAGCGAAGTCATCCTGATGAGGAGCGACGTCTTTCAAAGGAGAACGGATGCACGCCGACGCACCGCTGCGCGCGGACGACCTGCTGCCGGGCGACACCCCGCTGCGGCTCATCGACCAGAACGGGTCCGCTGACCCGAGCGGCCACGCCGCCCTGGCGCCCGAGCGCGTTCCCGATCAGGGCACCCTGCGCGACGGCTACCGCCGCCTCGTCCTCGCCCGCCGCCTCAACGATCAGGCCGACGCCCTCGTCCGTCAGGGCCGGCTCGCGGTCTACCCGTCGTCGCACGGCCAGGAGGCCTGCGAGATCGCCGCGGCGATGGTGCTCGGCGAGCAGGACTGGCTGTTCCCGACCTACCGCGACACCGTCGCCGTGATCGCGCGCGGCGTCGACCCGTTCGAGGCTTTCGTGCTGCTCCGCGGCGATTGGCACTCCGGCTACGACCCCAACCGGCACCGCGTGGCCCCGCAGGCGACGCCGCTGGCGACCCAGCTGCTCCACGCGGTCGGCTTCGCCCACGCGGCCCGCCTCCGCGGCGAGGACACCGTGGTGCTCGCGATGTGCGGCGACGGCGCGACGAGCGAGGGCGACTTCCACGAGGCGCTCAATTTCGCCGCCGTCTTCCACCTGCCCGTCGTCTTCCTGGTGCAGAACAACGGCTACGCGATCTCGGTGCCCCTCAGCCGCCAGACCGCCGCGCCGAGTCTGGCGCACAAGGGCGTCGGCTACGGGATGCGCGGGCGTCTCGTCGACGGCAACGACCTCGCCGCTCTGCTCGCGGTGCTCGGGCAGGCCGTCGAGGAGGCGCGAGAGGGAGGTGGCCCGACGCTCGTCGAGGCGGTCACCTACCGCGTCAAGTCGCACACCAACGCCGACGACGCCACCCGCTACCGCACCTCCGACGAGGTGGAGCCGTGGCTCGCGCGCGACCCGCTGCTCCGGCTGCGCGCGTGGCTGACGGCGCAGGGAGTCCTCACCGAGGGCGACGACGCGGAGGCGCACGCCCACGCCGAGCGGGTCGCCGCAGACCTCCGCACGGCGATCATGGCCGACGCCGAACCGCATCCCGAAGACCTGTTCGCCCACGTCTACGCCACCCCGACCCCGCAGCTGCGCGAGCAGGCCGAGCAGCTCGCCGCCGAGCTCCGCGCCGCCGACGCGGGCCACGCGGGCCAGCCGACCAGCCAGGAGGCCGCACGATGACGCTCATGCACGACGCTCCCGCCGAACGCCCGGCCGGCGCGGAACCGGAGCAGGCCGCATCCACCGCACCCGCCACGATGACGATGGCGCAGGCGCTCAACCGCGCCCTCGCCGACGCCCTTGCCGCCGACCCGTCCGTGGTCGTCTTCGGCGAGGACGTCGGCGCCCTCGGCGGCGTCTTCCGCATCACCGACGGGCTGACCGCCCGCTTCGGCGAGGGCCGCTGCTTCGACACCCCGCTCGCCGAGTCCGGCATCGTCGGCACCGCGGTCGGCATGGCCATGAACGGGATGCGCCCGGTCGTCGAGATGCAGTTCGACGCCTTCGCCTATCCCGCCTTCGAGCAGATCGTCGACCACGTCGCCAAGATGGGCAACCGCACGCAGGGCCGTGTGCGCCTTCCGATGGTGGTGCGCATCCCGTACGCCGGCGGCATCGGCGGGGTGGAGCACCACTCCGACTCGTCGGAGGCGTACTACGTCCACACTCCCGGATTGACGGTGGTGTCGCCCGCGACCCCGCAGGACGCGTACGGGCTGCTGCGCGCCGCCATCGCGCATCCCGATCCGGTCATCTTCCTCGAGCCGAAGAAGCTGTACTGGTCGACGGGCGAGGTGGATGTTGAGGCGCCGCTCCCCGAGATCGGCCGCGCGCGCGTCGCGCGGGAGGGCGACGATGTGACCCTCATCGCCTACGGCCCGTCCGTCCCGGTCGCGCTCGCCGCGGCCGAGGCGGCCGCGGAGGACGGCCGCAGCATCGGGGTCATCGACCTCCGGTCGCTCGTCCCGTTCGACGACGAGACCGTGTGCGCTGCGGTCCGCCGCACCGGCCGTGCGGTCGTCGTGGCGGAGGCGCCCGGCTTCGCGAGCATGGCGGCAGAGATCGTGGCGCGCGTGTCGGAGCGCTGCTTCCACCACCTGCTC
The DNA here is from genome assembly GCF_043083605.1 of Leifsonia sp. NPDC014704. NCBI lineage: Bacteria > Bacillati > Actinomycetota > Actinomycetes > Micrococcales > Microbacteriaceae > Leifsonia > Leifsonia sp. NPDC014704. The sequence goes on from NZ_JBIBYW010000001.1 coordinate 55,970, forward strand.
GCGCCGGTGCATCGGGTGACCGGGTTCGACACTCCCTTCGCGCCGCCCAAGCTCGAGCGGTTCTACCTGCCTGACGTCGACCGCGTTCTGGATGCGGTGGATGCGCTGCAGTGGGAGGACGCATGACCGCGCGGGTGTTCACCCTCCCGGACCTCGGCGAGGGGCTGACCGACGCCGAGCTCGTGCGCTGGCTGGTCGCGGTCGGCGACACCGTCGTGACGGACCAGCCGATCGCCGAGGTCGAGACGGCGAAGTCCGTCGTCGAGGTGCCGTCGCCGTACGCCGGGCGGATCGCCGCGCTGCACGGCGCCGAGGGCGAGAACATCCTGGTCGGTGCCCCGCTGATCGAGGTGGAGGAGCCCGCGGAAGCGTCGGCCACCTCCAGCGGCTCGGGCGCGGTGCTGGTGGGGTACGGCACGACGGCGCACGCCGGTCGTCGACCTCGCGCCTCCCGTACGACGACGCTCGAGCCGCCGCGCGCGACCACCGTCACGCCGTCCCGACCGCCCCTCGTCCCGGTCGTCTCGCCGGTCGTCCGCGCGCTCGCCCGCAGTCACGGAATCGACCTGTCGACCCTCCGCCCGGGTCGCCCGGACGGCGTCGTCACGCGTCACGATGTGGAGGCGGCGCTGTCGGCGCGCGCGCAGGTGCCGGCCCGCGCATCCACCGCAACCCCGTCGCCCGCGGCTCCCGCGGCACCCGCGGCACCCGCGGCACCCGCCGCTCCCGCCGAGACCGACCCGCGCACCGGCCTCGCGGTGCGGGAGACGACCGCGTTCTCCCGACTGCGCCGAACGGTCGCCGAGACGATGTCGCGCAGCCGCGCCGAGATCCCCGAGGCGACCGTGTGGGTGGATGTGGATGCGACCGAGCTGTGGGACGGCCGCCGGCGTCTGGCCCGCACGGGCCGCGCTCCCTCGTTCCTCTCGTTCGTCGCCCGGTTCGCCCTCACCGCGCTCGCCCGGCATCCCGAACTCGCCGGACGCGTCACGGCCGATGGGCAGGGCCTTCAGCTGTTCGACGGCGTCAACCTGGGCTTCGCCGCCGATACCGACCGCGGGCTCCTCGTCCCGGTCGTCCGCCGGGCCGACCGGCTCTCGGTGCGCGAGCTGGATGCGGAGCTCGACCGTCTGGCGCAAGCGGCCCGTGAAGGGACTCTCCCTCCCGCCGACCTCGCCGGGTCGACGTTCACGATCAACAACTACGGGAGCCTCGGCGTCGACGGCAGCGCCGCGATCATCAACCACCCGGAGGTCGCCATCCTCGGCCTCGGCCGGGCGATCGAGCGGCCCTGGGTGGTGGACGGCGCGATCGTGCCCCGCCGCATCCTGCAGCTGTCGCTCGTCTTCGATCACCGGGTCACCGACGGGGGAGTCGCAGCCGGGTTCCTCCGCGACATCGCCGACGCGGTCGAGTCGCCGCTCGGCGCGCTGGCGGACACGCCCGGCGCCGTCGGAGGCTGAGCGTATGGTGGCGGCATGAGCGACAAGAAGAACGACGACGACTACGACCTCACCGAGGAGAAGGAGGTCGCGCCGGAGGAGAACATCGACTGGCTTCCGAAGCCCGAGCCTACGGACGGCGAGGCCCCGGCGCCCTGAGCAGGCCCCGCCGCGGCCCTAGGCTTGGGGGAGTGACCCCTCGCTCGTTCCCGCTCTGGCTCGCGCTCGTCCTCGCCCTGCTCTGTGGCGCCCTCGTCGCGCTGCAGTCGCGCATCAACGGTGAGCTGGGGAGCCGGCTGGGCGACGGGTTCACCGCCGCAGCCATCTCGTTCGGCTCCGGGCTCGTGATCCTCACGGTCGCGCTGGCCATCGTGCCGGCCGGTCGACGCGGTCTGGCTCGCGTGCGCGACGCCCTCCGCGGTCGCGGCCTGCGCTGGTGGTACGTGCTGGGCGGTGCGGCCGGCTCGTTCCTGGTGCTCTCACAGGGCCTCACGGCGGCCGCGCTCGGCGTCGCGCTGTTCACGGTCGCAGTGGTGGCCGGTCAGACCATCAGCGGGCTGGTGCTCGACCGCGTGGGCCTCGGCCCGGGTGGCCGGCGTCCGCTGACCGCCGCCCGCCTCGTCGGAGCTCTGCTCGCCTTGGTCGCCGTCACCTGGGCGGTGTCGGCGCAGTTCGGCGGAAGCGCCCCGGTGTGGATGATGCTGCTCCCGTTCATCGCGGGTCTCGGCACCGGCTGGCAGCAGGCCGTCAACGGGCAGGTCCGCATCGTCGCCGAGAGCGCCCTGACTGCGACGTTCATCAACTTCGCCGTCGGCACCGCGGTCCTCGTGGTGCTCATGTTCGGCCACTGGGCGCTGGCCGGACTTCCCGCACGCCTCCCGGCGGAGCCGTGGCTCTACGTCGGCGGGGCGATCGGCTGCATCTTCATCGGGGTGACCGCGTTCCTGGTGCGGATCACGGGCGTGCTACTGCTCGGGCTCGCAACCGTCGCAGGCCAGCTGGTCTCCGCGCTCCTGCTCGACCTGCTCCTGCCCACCGCGGGCCACGTCCTCGCGTTCTCGACCATCGGCGGCACACTGCTCGCGATCGTCGCGGTCGCCGTCGCCAGCATCCGCTGGGGCTGGCGGCGGCAGCCCGCCTAGTCCAGGGCCGTCAGGAACCGCTCGGGATCGAGCGACCGGCGGTGCCCCTCCTTGCTATCCCCGGGGATGCCGCCCACGTACAACCAGCCGAGCAGCCGCTCGTTCTTCTTCAGCCCGTGCATCCGGTGCACCGCCTTCGACCGGGTGTGGTGACCGGTCCGCCACATCACGCCCCAGCCCGCGTCGTGGAGCAGCAGGCTCAGGATGTGCGCGACTCCCGACGCCACCGCATCCTGCTCCCAGCCGGGGACCTTCTCGCTCTTCGTCCGCACGGACACGATCGCGATCAGCAGAGAGGAGCGCAGCGGTTTGGACGCGAGCTTCTCCGCGTCCGATCCGGTCGCCTTCGCATCCCGGACGAACGCCTGCCCGAGCCGCAGCCGCGCGTCGCCGCGGAGCTCGATGAGACGCCACGGGTGCAGGGCGCTGTGGTCGGCGACCCGGCCGGCGGCGGCCACCAGGGGCAGCAGTTCCTCGTGGGTCGGCGCGTCCGGCGTCACCCGCGAGTACGACCGGCGCGCGGCGACGCGCTCGGCGAGGTCGCCGGCGGAGCCCGCGGCCGTCGCGCCTGTCGTCATCAGGACTCCGGCGTGAAGTTCAGCGACAGCGAGTTCATGCAGTAGCGGTCGCCGGTCGGCGTGCCGAAGCCGTCGGGGAAGACGTGCCCGAGGTGCGAACCGCAGGAGGCGCAGCGCACCTCGGTACGGACCATACCGAGGCTGGTGTCCTCGATCAGCTGCACGGCCTCCGGGCGGACGGACTCGTAGAAGCTCGGCCAGCCGCATCCCGAGTCGAACTTGGTGCCCGACTTGAACAGCTCGGCGCCGCACGCCGCACAGGTGTACAGGCCGGCGCGGCTCTCGTCGAGCAGCTCACCGGTCCACGGGCGCTCCGTCCCGGCCTCGCGCAGCACCGCGTACTGCTCGGGGGTGAGCTCCTCGCGCCACTCATTCTCGCTCTTGGAGACCGTGTATCCGTCCTGGGCTGTCTCGTTCGTTGCCATGCCTCTCCCTTTCGTCGTCACCAGACTAAACGGCGGCGCCGCGACGGCTGTTCCCGTTTCGTCCCGCGACGTGCCGGGAGGAAACGGGGAACACACAGGGCCTGCGCCCTAGGATGATGCGCGAGCGCGGGGCGCGACCGGCATGTCCGGCACCGTCCGGCGTCCGTGACGAGGGAAGGCGGTGCGCGTGACCCGGTCAGCCGACGAACGGCCCGCGGTCGACCGCGAGCCCTCGGACACGGACCAGCTGAGCGATCGGGATGCCGCGATCCTCGCGTTCGAACGCCAGTGGTGGCGTCACGCCGGAGCCAAGGAGCAGGCCATCCGCGAGGAGTTCGGTCTCTCGGCGGCTCGGTACTATCAGTTGCTCGGTGCGCTGATCGACCGCCCGGCCGCCCTCCGCCACGACCCCATGCTCGTCAAGAGGCTGCTGCGGCTGCGCGAGGCGAGGCTGGCCGCCCGACACGCACGGACCCTCCCGTCCGGCGACTGAACCCGAGGACCGCATCCCCCGATGGCTGAGAAGTACCCCCGCGACAGGTTCGACGAGATCCCCGACGACCTGAAGCGCGTCGGCGCGCACCGGGCGCCGCGCCCGCGGGGCCGTGTCTGGATGGCCGTCGGATGGGCCGCGCTCGCAACGATCGTGCTGGTCGGCGCGGGCATCTTCGGTCTCTCCGTCATCAACGGGAACATCTCGTTCCACGGGCCGTCGGCCTCGGCGTCCCGCTCGCAGACGCCGACCGCCACCCCGACTCCGACGATCGTTCCGACGGTCAACCCGGCGCTGCAGGTCAACGTGCTGAACGGCACGTCGACGGAGGGTCTGGCGCAGACCGTCGGCGACAAGCTCAAGGCGGCGGGCTGGACGGTCTCCGGTCTCGCCAATGCCGACCGCAACGACCTGGCGACCACCATCGTCTACTACGGCAACCCCGCCAATCAGGCCGCCGCCCTCGGTGTCGTCCAGTCGCTGCCGGGCGCGACCATCCAGCAGAGCAACGCCTTCGACGACACGGGCGCGGACATCACCGTCGTCATCGGCGCGAACTATCAGGGCTGATCCGGGCTCCACGGCCGCTCGTTCCCTTTGTTTCGCGCGTGTTTAACTTTTGCCTCATTTCGGAATCGATTCGCGAAATCTCTGGCGTCGCCGCCTATTGAAAGCATTAGGATCGGGGTCAACGTGCGGCGACGGATCGCGCGAGCGACACAGCAATGGGAGTAATGCATGGCGAACGGGACCGTGAAGTGGTTCAACGGTGAGAAGGGCTACGGCTTCATCACCGTCGATGGAGGGGGACAGGACGTTTTCGTTCATTACTCCGCGATTGACATGAACGGATACAAGGTTCTCGAAGAGGGCCAGCAGGTCGTGTTCGAGGTCGGAACGGGGCAGAAGGGCCCCCAGGCCGAGTCGGTGCGGCTGGCCTGAGCCCGTCGAAGCAACGAATCTGCGGAGCGCCGTCCCCATCGGGGGCGGCGCTTCGCCGTTGCTGCCGGTGTTCGCCGGTCGCGGAGTGATCTTGCACTCGACAGCGGTGAGTGCCAGAATCGCTTTAGCACTCCATCTGATCGAGTGCTAATAGACGGAATCTTTCGCACACGTCCGGGAGGGACGAGAAACACATGGCAAAGATCATTGCTTTCAACGAGGATGCGCGCCGCGGCCTCGAGCGCGGCCTGAACACCCTGGCCGACACGGTCAAGGTGACCCTGGGCCCGCGCGGTCGTAACGTCGTCCTCGAGAAGAAGTGGGGCGCCCCGACCATCACCAACGACGGCGTCTCCATCGCGAAGGAGATCGAGCTCGACGACCCGTACGAGAAGATCGGCGCGGAGCTCGTCAAGGAGGTCGCGAAGAAGACCGACGACGTCGCCGGTGACGGTACCACCACCGCCACCGTCCTCGCTCAGGCCCTGGTCAAGGAGGGCCTGCGGAACGTCGCGGCCGGCGCTGACCCGATCACCCTGAAGCGCGGCATCGAGAAGGCCGTCGCGGCGGTCACCGACGAGCTCATCGCCTCCGCCAAGGAGGTCGAGACCAAGGAGGAGATCGCGGCCACCGCGTCCATCTCCGCCGGCGACACCACCATCGGCGAGATCATCGCCGAGGCGATCGACAAGGTCGGCAAGGAGGGCGTCGTCACCGTCGAGGAGTCGAACACCTTCGGCACCGAGCTCGAGCTCACCGAGGGCATGCGCTTCGACAAGGGCTTCCTGTCGCAGTACTTCGTGACGGACCAGGACCGCCAGGAGGCGGTGTTCGAGGACCCGTACATCCTCATCGCCAACCAGAAGATCAGCAACATCAAGGACCTCCTGCCGATCGTCGACAAGGTGATCCAGGCCGGCAAGCAGCTCCTCATCATCGCTGAGGACGTCGACGGCGAGGCCCTCGCGACCCTGATCGTCAACAAGATCCGCGGCATCTTCAAGTCCGTCGCCGTCAAGGCTCCGGGCTTCGGCGACCGCCGCAAGGCCATGCTGCAGGACATCGCGATCCTCACCGGTGGCCAGGTCATCTCCGAGGAGGTCGGTCTCAAGCTCGAGAACGTCACCCTCGACCTGCTCGGTCAGGCCCGCAAGGTCGTCATCACCAAGGACGAGACCACGATCGTCGAGGGCTCCGGCGACCCGGAGGCCATCGCCGGCCGCGTGCAGCAGATCCGCAACGAGATCGAGTCGACCGACTCGGACTACGACCGCGAGAAGCTGCAGGAGCGCCTCGCCAAGCTCGCCGGCGGCGTCGCCGTCATCAAGGCGGGCGCGGCCACCGAGGTCGAGCTCAAGGAGCGCAAGCACCGCATCGAGGACGCCGTCCGCAACGCGAAGGCCGCCGTCGAGGAGGGCATCGTCGCCGGTGGTGGCGTCGCCCTCATCCAGGCCGGCAAGACCGCCTTCGAGAAGCTGGAGCTCACCGGTGACGAGGCGACCGGCGCCAACATCGTCAAGGTCGCCATCGAGGCTCCGCTGAAGCAGATCGCGATCAACGCGGGCCTCGAGGCCGGCGTCGTCGTCGAGAAGGTCCGCAACCTCCCGGTCGGCCACGGCCTCAACGCCGCGACCGGCGAGTACGTCGACATGCTGGCCTCCGGCATCAACGACCCGGTGAAGGTCACCCGCTCGGCGCTGCAGAACGCCGCGTCGATCGCGGGCCTGTTCCTCACCACCGAGGCCGTCGTCGCCGACAAGCCCGAGAAGAACCCGGCTCCGGTCGGCGACCCGGGCGCAGGCATGGACTTCTAAGTCCCGCACCACGCACAGAGGGCGTCTCCCGATCGGGGAGGCGCCCTCTTCGCATTGCGGGCGCTTTCGGGTGAGGTGCACGTCGTTGCGGTCCCGCACGGCGTGGCGCGCGCAACTACGTGCACCTCACGAGCCGGATGGGACAGGGGCGGGGAGCGCTACGGCGTGAGCGGCTTCGGGGAGGCGGGGGAGCCGGCCAGCGGCAGCGAGACGCGGAACGTCGCTCCGCCTCCCTCGGTGTCGACCACGTCGACCGTGCCGTTGTGGGCGGCGACGATGGAGGAGACGATCGCGAGGCCGAGGCCGCTTCCGCCCGTTTCGCGGGCGCGCGACGTGTCGGCGCGCCAGAAGCGCTGGAAGATCTTCTCGCGGATCTGCGGCGGGATGCCCTCGCCGTGGTCGCGGACCTCGATGATGCCGCGCTCGGTGCGGTGGTCGACCTGCACCGCGATCTCGATGGGGCTGCCCTCCGGCGTGTAGCGCAGCGCGTTGCCCATCAGGTTGGTGATGACCTGGCGGAGCTTGTTCTCCTCCGCCATGACGATCGCGGGCTCCGACGGGGCGGGCTGCGTGAGCACCACCTTCTCGGCCGTCGTGATGGGCAGCGGCTCGGTCGCCCCGCGGCGGCTGCGACCGCGGCGCAGGCGGGCGAGCGCCGATCCCGCGAACGCGATCGGACCGGTGGCGTTCGCCGGGCGCGCGTCGGTCTCCGGGATGGTCATCGGCACCGTGTCGAGGCCCGGCTCCGTGGCGTCGTCGTCCTGCGGCGGAAGCGGCTCGGGAGTGAGCACGCTGACGACGCGTCCGGGGGATCCGGCCATCGCATCCATCGCCGCGTCCTGCGCGATCTTCACCAGGTCGACGCGGTGCAGGTCGAGCGGCTTGGTCTCGTCGAGGCGGGCGAGCTCGAGGAGGTCCTCCACGAGCACGCCCATGCGGATCGCCTCCTTCTCGATGCGGTCCATCGCCTGCGCAACGTCCTCGGGCGTCTGCAGTGCGCCCATCCGGTACAGCTCGGCGTAGCCGCGAACCGAGACCAGAGGGGTGCGGAGTTCGTGCGAGGCGTCGCCGACGAAGCGCCGCATCTGCTCGATCGTGCGAGCGCGGTCGCTGAACGCGCGGTCGATGCGGTTCAGCATGGTGTTGAGGGAGCGGTTGAGGCGCCCGACCTCCGTGTTCGGGGTCGCGCCGCCGAGGCGCTGGCTGAAGTCTCCATCGGCGATGGCCGCTGCGGTCTGCTCCACTTCGCGCAGAGGCGAGAACGTCGTCGTGACGAGCATCCGGGTCAGGCCGGCGCCCACCACGATCACGATCACGCCGAAGCCGAGGAAGATCGCCAGGAAGCTGGCCATCACCGTGTCGATCTGCGATGTGGTCGTTGCGACGATCGCGGTGGCCAGCTCGCCGCTTCCCGCGAACGTCTGCGTCGTCGCGAGGGCGCGGTAGGTGGTGCGGCCGTCGTTGCTCGGAAGCGTGAATCCGCCGTTCATTCCCTTCGCCTCGGGGAGGGTCAGGGTGGTGGGGATCGCCGGCCGGTGCGCGTACGGGATGTTCGACCAGTTGCTCTTCACCAGCTTGCCGCTGGAGTTGTACAGCGCGGCGAAATAGTCCGACGGACTCGAGTCGGTGGCGATCTGGTCGTCATCCGACGACGCAGCGCCCAGGTACGTGTTCAGGTACGACGCGCCGGACGCGGCCGAGAGCTGCGCATCCAGCTGGTCGAGGAGCACCGGCTTCAGCATCGACATCGTCCCGATGCCGGTCACGAGCAGCCCGAGCGTCAGCATAAGCACGGTCACGCCCGTGATCTTCGTGCGCAGGGAGATCGCGTTCCAGCGGTCGAGCAGACGTGAGTGCATCAGGCCGTCAGTCTAAGCGGGGGATGCTGTGCCGGGCATGTGTGCGCCCGGTGCGCACCTCAGGCTTTCGCGGCCTTCAGCATGTAGCCGAACCCACGCTTGGTCTGGATGAGCGGCTCGCTGGAGTGCGCATCCACCTTGCGGCGCAGGTACGAGATGTACGACTCCACGATGCCCGCGTCGCCGTTGAAGTCGTACTCCCAGACGTGGTCGAGGATCTGCGCCTTCGAGAGCACGCGGTTCGGGTTGAGCATGAGGTAGCGCAGCAGCTTGAACTCGGTGGGGCTGAGCTCGATGGGGGTGTCGCCGACGAAGACCTCGTGCGTGTCCTGGTCCATCGTCAGCTCGCCGGCGCGGATGACCGCGTCTTCGTCGGCCTGCATCGTGCGGCGCAGGATGGCCTTGATGCGGGCGACGATCTCGTCGAGGCTGAACGGCTTGGTGACGTAGTCGTCGCCCCCGACGGTGAGGCCGGTGATCTTGTCCTCGGTGTCGTCCTTCGCCGTGAGGAAAAGGATGGGCGCCGTGTAGCCGGCGCCGCGGAGGCGCTTGGTGACGCCGAAGCCGTTCATGTCCGGCAGCATGACGTCGAGGATGATGAGGTCGGGCTCCTCTTCGAGGACCGCGGAGATCGCCTGCGCGCCGTTCCCGACCGCGCGGACGGCGAACCCGGCGAAACGGAGACTGGTGGTGAGGAGGTCGCGGATGTTCGGCTCGTCGTCGACGATGAGAATGCGGGGTCCTGCGTTCATGCAGACAGTATCTGCGCGTCGGCTGGGTCTTACCTGTGAGCCGTCGGTGCGCCCTTGGTGCGAAGGTCTGGCGCCCGCAGTGTGAAGAGTGGATGCTGAGAACATGTCTGAACCCGTTGTCGTGATCGCCGGTGCCGGCCTGGCCGGCGCGACCGTCGCCACGGAACTCCGTGAGCGCGGTTTCGGCGGCCGCATCCTGCTGCTCGGCGCCGAGGAGCACCGGCCGTACATCCGCCCGCCGCTGTCGAAGGAGTACCTGAAGGGCGAGGGCGGCATCGAGGATGCTGACGTGCATCCCGCCGAGTGGTACGCCGACAACGCGGTCGAGTTCATTCCTAACGTCGAAGCGGGTTCGTTCGAGGCGGACGCCCACGAACTGTTCGTGTCGGACGGCGGCCGGATCACTTACGACAGCCTCGTCCTCGCCACCGGGGCGCGAGCCCGACCGCTCGGCGTGCCGGGGAGCGGCCACGGCGCGGTGTTCCCGCTCCGGACGCGGGAGGACTCCGCCTGGCTTCGCGCGGCGCTGGAGGTCGGCGGCCGGCGCGTCGTCGTCGTCGGGTCGGGGTGGATCGGCATGGAGGTCGCGGCGGCGGCCCGCGGGTACGGCAACGACGTGACCGTCATCGGTCACTCGGCGGTCCCGCTGAGCGGGGCCATCGGCCGGGAGCTCGGCGGCGTCTTCGAGCGGCTGCACCGGGATAACGGGGTCGCGTTCCGCAACGGCGCAAGAGTGGTCGGCGTCGACGGCGGCGAGGAGCAGCACGTCGTGCTCGCGTCGGGGGAGCGCATCCCCGCCGATGTCGTCGTCGCCGGTGTCGGGGCGTCGCCGAACAGCCTGGTGGCCGAGCGGTCCGGCGCGGCGGTCGCGGAGGGCGTGCTCACCGACAAGGCGATGCGGACCAGCATCGACGACGTCTACGCCGTCGGCGACGTCGCGAATCCCTTCCTTCCCGCGATCGGCCGCCACCTCCGCAGCGAGCACTGGGCGAACGCGATCGCCAGCGGCAAGGTCGCCGCCCACGCCATCCTGGGCGAGCGCGCGTCGTACGACGAGATCCCGTACTTCTACTCCGACCAATACGATCTGGGCATGGAGTATTCGGGCTACGGCCCCCTCACCGCCGGTGCCCGCGTGGTGTTCCGCGGCGATGTCGACGCCCGCGAGTTCATCGCCTTCTGGCTGCGCAACGACCGGGTGGTGGCGGGCATGAACGTGAACGTGTGGGACGTGCAGGACGACATCCAGCGCCTCATCCGGCTGGGAGAGCACGTGGATGCGGACCGCTTGGCCGATCAGGACGTCGACCTTGCCGCGCTCTGAGCCGTACCTGCCGCCGCTGCGCGTGCCGGTGCGGCGGATCGGCGCGCGCACCTTCGACTTCTCGCGGCAGGTCGCGGTCATGGCCGTGGTGAACCGCACGCCCGACTCGTTCTTCGACCAGGGCCGCACGTACGCGTTCGACCGGGCGGTGGATGCGTGCTTCGAGGCCGTCGCGCTCGGCGCCGACTGGGTGGACATCGGCGGAGCGCCCTTCGCCCCGGGCGAGCCGGTGCCCGTCGAGGAGGAGATCGAGCGCGTCGTCCCGGTCGTGGCGGCGCTGAGGGCCGGATCCGATGTGGTGATCTCGGTGGACACCTTCCATGCGGCCGTCGCCCGGGAGGCCATCGCCGCCGGAGCGACCGTCATCAACGACACCACGGGGCTGCGCGATCCCGAACTCCCGCGCGTCGTCGCCGACAGCGAGGCCACCCTGGTCATCACGCACAGCCTCGCCGAGCCGCGGCGCCCGTACCCGAAGCCGCAGTACGGCGATGTGGTGACCGAGGTGTCCGCGTTCCTGCTCGACCGCGTCGAGCGCGCCCAGGCCGCGGGCATCCCGGAGGAGCGGATCATCGTCGACCCCGGCCACGACCTCAACAAGAACACGCTGCACTCTCTGGAGCTGACGCGCCGGCTGACTGAGATCGCGGACCTCGGCTTTCCGACGCTCGCCGCGGTCTCGAACAAGGACTTCATCGGCGAGACGCTCGACGCTCCGCGCGCCGAGCGGCTGGAGGGCTCGCTTGCCGCCGCGGTGATCAGCATCGTCAACGGTGCACGGATCGTGCGGATGCACGACGTCCGCGCCTCCGTCGCCGCCGTGCGCATGACCGAGGCCGTGCTGGGCCTCCGCCAGCCCGCCTACCTGAAGCACAACATGGGAGACGTGAATGAGTGAGCCCGCCATCCACCGCCTGTCGCCGCTGCCGTCGCAGACCGAGCTGACCGACGACGACATCACCGCCCTCTACCGGGAGGGGACCGGCGACCCGTGGCTGCGGGTCAACTTCGTCAGCAGTGCCGACGGCGCGGCCACCCATCAAGGGCTCTCGGGCGGGCTGTCCAACGATGTGGACAGCCGGGTGTTCGAGCTGCTTCGGCGTCTGTGCGACGTCGTGCTGGTCGGCGCGGGCACCGTTCGCGCCGAGGGGTACGGCGCGATGCGCGTCGCGCCGGAGTCGGCGCGCGCCCGCAGCGGAGCGGGGATGACCGCGCATCCGGTCTTCGCGATCGTGTCTGCCGGGCTCGACCTGGACCCGCGCAGCTCGATCTTCCAGGACGCCCCCGAGCGGCCGATCATCCTCACGACCGAGCTGTCGCGGCCGGAGGCGCGCGAGACGCTGTCGGAGGTCGCGGACGTCGTGGTCTGCGGGCGGGAGCGCGTGCAGGCCGAGCGCGGACTGCGGGTGCTGCACGAGCGGGGGCTCACGCGCATCCACTGCGAGGGTGGTCCGCACCTGTTCGCCGACCTGATCGCGGCGCGCGCGGTCGACGAGCTGTGCCTGACGGTCAGCCCGCGGCTGGAGGGCGGGACGTCGTCGCGGATCGCGACGGGCGCAGCGCCGATCGCCCCGCTCGGGCTGCGGTTGGCGCACACGCTGGCGGGGGACGACACCCTGCTGCTGCGGTATGTCCGGGGCTGAGGATGCTGTGACCGCCGAGCTGCGGCCGGTGATCGACGCGGGTGTGGTGCGCCGTCTCGTCGACGGCCAGTTCCCGCAGTGGCGGGGGCTGCCCATCCTGCCGGTCGAACACGACGGCTGGGACAACCGGACGTTCCGCCTTGGCGAGGAGCTGAGCGTCCGGCTGCCGAGCGCCGCCGGCTATCGCGAGCAGGTCGCGAAGGAGCAGGAGTGGCTGCCGCGGCTGGCCCCGCTGCTGCCGTTGCCCATCCCGCAGCCCGTCGCCGCGGGCGCACCGACGGAGGAGTACCCGCTGCCATGGTCGGTGTACCGGTGGCTGCCCGGTCGCCCGGTGGTGCTGCTCGGCGATGTGTCGCGGGATGCTGTGCTCGCGGAGGCGATCGGGCGCTTCCTCGTCGCCCTGCGGGAGGCGCCGACCGTGGGTGCACCCCAGCCTGGGACGCACAACTTCTTCCGCGGCGCTCCGCCGGACGTCTACGGCGAGGAGGCGCTCGCCGCGTTCACGCTGCTCCCGCGCGCTGACGCCGACCGCGCACGCGGCCTGTGGGCCGAGGCCACCGCATCCCGCTGGGGTCGGCCGCCGGTGTGGTTCCACGGTGACGTCGCGCCGGGCAACCTGCTGACGGATGGGTCGGGCGCGCTGTCCGCGGTGATCGACTTCGGCACGTCCGGTGTCGGAGACCCCGCTTGCGATCTCGTGCCCGCCTGGACGATGTTCGAGGGCGCGGCCCGCGATGCTTTTGTCGACACCGTCGGCCTCGACGACGACACGTGGTCCCGGGGGCGCGGCTGGGCCCTCTGGAAGGCCGCCATCACGCTCCACGACCGCCCCGCGGACCCCGAGGCGCGTGCGACGCTCGCCCGCATCCTGCGCTGACCTCGCCGCCGCCCGCCCACTGAACGCCCGAGATGTGCGCCAAATCTCGGTTATGCGGCGTCGATAACCGCGATTTGGCGCAAATCTCGCGCGGGCAGATGTCGCGGGCAGGCGCGGGGAGGGCGACGCCGGGCGACGCGCTACGCCGCCTGCAGCGCGTGCGCGTCCAGGATCGTGTACGAGTAGCCCTGTTCGGCGAGGAACCGCTGGCGGTTCTGCGCGAAGTCCTGATCGACCGTGTCGCGGGCGACCAGCGTGTAGAAGTTCGCCGACAGCCCCGACTCCTTGGGCCGCAGCAGACGTCCGAGGCGCTGCGCCTCCTCCTGACGGCTGCCGTACGAGCCGGACACCTGGATGGCGACGGTCGCCTCGGGCAGGTCCACAGAGAAGTTCGCGACCTTGCTGACCACGAGCACCTTCGTCCTGCCGTCGCGGAACTCCTGATAGAGCCGCTCCCGCTCGTCCACCGGTGTCGCGCCGGTCAGCTGCGGGGCGTCGAGCGCCTCTGCGAGCTCGTCGATCTGGTCGAGGTACTGGCCGATGATCAGGATGCGCTCACCCTCGTGCCGCGCGACCAACTGGCGCACGATGTCGAGTTTCGCGGGGGCCGTCGCCGCGAGGCGGTACCGCTCGTCGTCGGGGGCGGCGGCGTAGCTGAGCCGATCCGACGGCGGCAGGTCGACGCGCACCTCGTAGCAGGCGGCCGGCGAGATGAAGCCTTGCGCCTCGATCTCCTTCCACGGAGCGTCGAAGCGCTTCGGGCCGATGAGGCTGAACACATCGCCCTCGCGGCCGTCTTCGCGCACCAGCGTCGCGGTCAGGCCGAGGCGGCGGCGGGCCTGCAGCTCGGCCGTCAGCTTGAACACGGGCGCGGGAAGAAGGTGCACCTCGTCATAGACCACGAGGCCCCAGTCGAGTGCGTCGAGCAGCGCCAGGTGCGCGTACTCGCCCTTTCTCTTCGCGGTGAGGATCTGGTAGGTCGCGATCGTGACCGGCTTGACCTCCTTCACCTGCCCCGAGTACTCGCCGATCTCCTCCGCCGTCAGCGTCGTGCGGCGCAGCAGCTCGTCGCGCCACTGCCGGGCCGACACGGTGTTGGTGACGAGGATGAGCGTCGTGGTCTTCGCGGTCGCCATCGCGCCAGCGCCGACGAGCGTCTTACCCGCGCCGCAGGGGAGCACCACGACTCCGGAGCCGCCGTCGAAGAAGTTGGTGACTGCCTTGCGCTGGTAGTCGCGCAGCGCCCAGCCGTCCTCCTTTAGCCCCATCTCGTGCGGTGTGCCCGGCGTGTACCCGGCGAGGTCCTCCGCCGGCCAGCCGAGCTTGACCAGCTCCTGCTTCAGGTGCCCGCGCGCCCACGCTTCCACGACGAACGTCGTGTCGTCGCGGCGCTGCAGCAGCAGCGGAGCGATCCGCTTGGCGCTCGCGACCTCCGTCAGCACGGCCAGGTCGCGGGAGCGGAGCAGCAGCGTCCCCTCGTCGTCACGCTCGATCACGAGCCGCCCGTAGCGCGCGACGGTCTCGGAGACGTCGACGGACACCGTCTGCGGGATGGGGAACTTCGAGTACCGCTCGAGCGTCCCCAGCATGTCCTCCGCGGTGTGCCCGGCGGCCCGCGCGTTCCACAGCCCCAGCCGGGTGATGCGGTAGGTGTGGATGTGCTCGGGCGCACGCTCCAGCTCGGCGAATACGGCGAGGTCGTGGCGTGCGTCCTCCGCCTCCGGGTGCGCGACCTCCAGCAGGACGGTGCGGTCGCTCTGGACGATCAGGGGGCCATCGGACATAGCTCACCAGCCTACGCCCTGCGCCCTGGGGTTCGGCCGGGTGGCCGGGAACCGGACGCGGCCGCCGCGATCACGGCGCCGGCCGCACGCCCCGGATGCTGGAGAGCGGGAGCGTCCGCTCGATGTCCGCTGCACGGTCGCGTCCGCGCAGCCGGCCACCGCCGACGCCGGTCGGCTCCAGCAGGTAGTCGACGACGTCGCCGCCGGGCATGGCCACCTCGACGATGACCGTCTGGCGCGACTTGACCGCCGCATCCAGCTGCCGCGCGAGCCAGCGCTCGCCCGTGTCCTCGCCGGCGTCGTCCTCGGCCTGCCGCAGCCGCGCGACCAGTTCGGCGTCGCGGTCGGCCTCTTCGGCGGCCCGGGGATGCGCGAACCGCTGTCGACGCAGCGTCACCTCGCGGCCGTCCGCGTCCTCCGCCACCACCGGGTAGCGCGCGTCGCTGAGTGCCCAGAACACCACATCCCGCGGGTACCGGCTCACCAGTTCGCCGTCGCCGGTCGGGATGAGGCGCAGGGAGCTGAGCGCTTGGTCGATCTGGATGCTGCGGAGCAGCGTCGCGTCCGTCGAACGGACCGCCGACCGCACATTCTCGCGCTCCGCCTCGTGCACGCGGACGCGCCCGTGCCGCTCGGCGGCATCGGCGATCAGGTACTCGATCGGCTGCGGGAGTCCGGTCAGCGAGATCGTGCTGAGGAACTCGCGGATGCCGTCCGCCGTCTCGCCCGCCGTCAGCGCACGGTCGACCGACGCGGCGGAGAGTCGGAAGGTCGCGGCGAGGGCTCGGGACTCGAGGTCGGCGATCCCGCGCAGGCGGCCTTCGATCTCCGGCGCCAGCGGCCCGGGGGAGACGATGGTGAGGTCGTGTTGCAGGTAGACGCGGTCGACCTCGGCCGGGAATGCGGCGGCCATGACCTCGGTCGCGGCTTCCGGGCCGTCCTCGACCAGGGCGGTTCCCGCGGACGACGGCGCCTGGTGCGCGGTGACGCCGAGCCATTCCGCGAGGCGCGTGTGCGCATCCACGCGCCTTCGCGCCTCTTCGACAGCGGCCGGGTACAGCCAGGCGACGTGCTCGCGCAGGCTGTCGCCCCACGCGGCGCGGCTGCGGAGTGCGAGCAGCGTCCGGAGGTCGGCCGGGAGGGCGTCGAGCCACGCCGCGGCGAGGGCACGCCAGCGGTCGCGGGTGGGGGAGTGCGACCAGTCCGCGGCGGCCTCGGTCGGCAGCCACATCCCGTCGTCGACGGCCACGAGTCCGGCGCGCTCGGCGGCGGAGAGGACCACGGGGACGACGTCCGCCTCCACCGAGAGGGCCTCGGCCAGGCGCTTGACCGCCGGGAGCGCGAGTCCGCCCTTCTGCAGCCGGCGGGCGCCCTCGCGCGCGAGTTCCGCGAGCAGCTCGGACACGGCCGTCACGGCCTCGAAGGCGCGCTCGGAGGCGAGGCGGTCGGTGAAGCGGCTCTCCGTGTCCGGCACAGGCGCCAGCGCGGGCGGAGGCGGGGTGCTGAGCAGCTCGGCGGGCGACGGGAGCCCGGAGCCCGGCCAGGAGGCGAGGTGCTCGGTCACGGCGACGTAGACCACGACGCGTTCGACCGGCGCAGCAGAGGCGGTGTCGGAGGCGGCGTCGGCATCGGCGGGATGGACGAGCAGGAGGCCGTCCAGGTCGACGAGGGCGGCCGCGGTCGCCTCGGCGGTGGTTCCGGCGGTCGCGGGCTCGCGGGTCAGCCGGTCCGCGAGCTCCTCGGCGGTCAGCGGCCCGCCGCCGCTGCCCAGCGCGACGAGCGCGCCGAGGCGCGTCCGGTCGAGCGGGGTCAGGGCGCGCTGGAGGGAGTCCGCTTCGAGCAGGGCGTCCGCCAGGTCGAAGAAGTCGGACACTCCCGTCCGGCGGTAGGTGCGCTGGTGCAGCGCGGAGACGAGCGCAGCGTCATCCAGCTCCCGCAGTCGTGCTGCGAGAGCGAGCGTGGTCGTCATGGCGCCGAACCGCCGGTCGCCCCGGCCCCTAGCGCCGGCCCTTGGGTCCGGCGGGCGCGGCCCCGGGCGTGCCGTTCGCCCGGTTGAGCGCGCGGTTGCGGCGGGCGCTGACGATGATCAGCACGATGATCAGCACGAACGCGATCGGGAGGGCGGCGTAGGGGAAGAGGAAGACCGTCGGCCAGAGGCCCTGACCCGATCCCTGGGCGGCGAACTGACCCGCTGCGGTGCCGATGAGGATGGCCGCGATGCAGACCAGGGAGACGATGACGAGCGCAGCGATGATGTACGCAAGGATGCGCTGGAGCCGCGATGCCGGCGGCGGGGTCTGTTGGGTCACGAAATCAAGGATAATTGAGGTTGGTCATACGATCCCCCATGCGAAGTGAGGTTCCCATGCCAACCGGCAAGGTCAAGTTCTACGACGAGGAGAAAGGCTTCGGCTTCATCAGCTCCGATGACGGCCAGGAAGTCTTCCTGCACGCCTCGGCGCTTCCCGCCGGTGCCGTCGTCAAATCGGGAACCCGTCTGGAGTTCGGCATCGCCGACGGCAAGCGGGGTGCGCAGGCGCTGTCCGTGCGCGTCCTGGAAGCTCCGCCGAGCCTGGTGAAGATGAAGCGCAAGTCGGCCGACGACATGGCGATCATCGTCGAGGACCTCGTGAAGCTGCTCGACGGCATCGGCGCGAACCTGCGCCGCGGCAAGTACCCCGACAAGGCGCACGGCGCGAAGATCGCCGCCGTGCTGCGCAAGGTCGCGGACGACCTGGATGCCTGAGCACGGCGACGAGGTCGACCCGGCCGCCGAGGCGGTCGAGAGCGAGGCGGTGCCGGAGGGCGGCGATGCGACCGAGGTCTCTGATGCTACGGACGTCGACGTCGAGGAGATCGAGGTCGAGGAGACCGAGATCGTCGAGGTGATCGAGGAGGCGGAACCGGCTGAACCGCTGGTGGCCGATCCCGAGCTGCTCGCCGCTGTCCCGCTGGCGCTTCAGGCACTGGGCGAGATCACGCCGGAGAACACGATCGGCGAGCCCCTCGGCCACGTCGTCGAGGCGCCGGGCGTCGTCTCCCTGCTGTTCGCCAGCCGCCTGCCGGGATACCCGGACTGGCGCTGGACCGTCACGGTCGGCCGCGCGAGCGACGACGACGAGCCGACCGTTCTCGAAGCCGAGCTCATGCCCGGTGACGGTTCGCTGCTCGCGCCCGACTGGGTGCCGTGGTCGGAGCGCCTGGCCGAGTACCAGGCCGCGCAGGAGGCGAACGCCGGTGCGGAGACCGAGTCGGAGGACGACGAGGACGCGGACGACGGCGACGACGAGGGCGACGACGAGGGCGACGACGAGTCCGAGGAGGGCTTCGACGACGCCGAGGACGACCACGACGTTCACGACCTGCACGACGACGACGACGTGGACGGCGTCGATATCGACAGCGTCGACGTGGACTTCGACGAGGAGACCGACGTCGACAGCGACCTCGACCTCGAGGCGGAGGAAGCGGCGGCGCTCGCCGACGAGGACGCGGACGACGAAGACGACGACGCGGATGACGACGAGTCGGACGACGACGAGGACTCGGACGACGACTCGGACGACGACGAGGACTCGGACGACGAGCCCGACGCCTCAGTGGCGGCGCTTGACGGTGAGGTAGCCGAGTCCGAGGACGCCGAGGACGAGTCCGACGACGATGGTCCAGAGCCAGGTGCCGGAGGCGACGACCGGTCCGCCGGCGATGAGCACGACGACGAGGGCGATCAGCCACAGGGCTAGCCCGACGACGACGGCCCGCCGGTCATCCGTCTTCACGGGGACCGGGTCGGGCCGACGTTCGTCGTCGCGGAGCCAGAGGCGCATCGCGCGCTCAGCCCAGCCGCTCGACCACGTATTCGATGCAGCCGATCAGGGCGCGCACATCCGCCGGCTCGATCGCGGTGAAGGTCGCGACGCGGAGCTGGTTGCGGCCGAGCTTGCGGTACGGCTCCGTGTCGACCACGCCGTTGGCCCGCAGCGTCTTCGCGACGGCTGCCGCATCCACGCGCTCGTCGAAGTCGATCGTGACGACGACCTGCGACCGGTGGTCGGGGTCGGCGACGAACGGAGTCGCGTACTCGACCGACTCGGC
Organism: Leifsonia sp. NPDC014704; assembly: GCF_043083605.1. Classification (NCBI taxonomy): domain Bacteria; kingdom Bacillati; phylum Actinomycetota; class Actinomycetes; order Micrococcales; family Microbacteriaceae; genus Leifsonia; species Leifsonia sp. NPDC014704. The sequence continues at coordinate 75,140 of NZ_JBIBYW010000001.1, forward strand.
CCAGGAGTAGAGCGCGCCCGACGACTCGCGGGTGCGGGCGTCGGCCCAGGCGAGGCCGCCGTTGCCGTTCATCCACTCGAGCTGGTTCTCGAGCAGCACCAGCGTCGCGATCGCCGGGGTGTTCAGCGTCTGGTTGAGGCGCGAGTTGTCGACCGCGTTCTTGAGGCTCAGGAACTCGGGAATGTAGCGGTCGCTCGCGGCGATGCGCTCGACGCGCTCCAGGGCGGCGGGGGAGAAGAGGGCCAGCCAGAGGCCGCCGTCCGACGCGAAGTTCTTCTGCGGCGCGAAGTAGTAGACGTCCGCCTCGCTGACGTCGAGGTCGACGCCTCCGGCGGCGCTGGTCGCGTCGATCACCGTGAGAGCACCCTCGTCGCCGTGGACGCGACGGACCGGGGCCATGACACCGGTGGACGTCTCGTTGTGCGGCCACGCGTACAGGTCGACACCCTCCACGACCTCGACCTCGCTGCGGGAGCCGCCCGGCGCCTCGATGACGTGCGGGGCGTCCAGCCACGGCGTCTGCGCCGCCTTGGCGAACTTGCCGCCGAACTCGCCGAAGACGAGGTTCTCGCTGCGCTTCTCGATGAGTCCGAACGCGGCCGCATCCCAGAACGCCGTCGAGCCGCCGTTGCCGATGACGACCTCGTAGCCCTCGGGCAGGCGGAACAGCTCGCCGAGGGCCTCGCGCACGCGGCCCACCAGGTTCTTGACCGGTGCCTGGCGGTGGGAGGTGCCTAGCAGCTCCGCACCGGCGCCGGCCAGGTAGGCGACCTGCTCGGGGCGGACCTTGGAGGGTCCGCATCCGAATCGACCGTCGGCGGGCAGCAGCTCAGAGGGGATCGTGACGTCCGGCATAACTGAAGTGTATTGGCTGTTGCACGTCCAGGACGGCGCGTACCGGCGCTCCGCCCGGGCCTGCGCCAGGCTGTCAGCCGCACCAAGTAGGCTGATTATCCGACGTTCGCTCGCCGTCACGTGGAGGGGTTCATGACCGATCTGATCGATACGACCGAGATGTACCTTCGCACCATCCTGGAGCTGGAGGAGGACAACATCGTCCCCCTGCGTGCGCGCATCTCCGAGCGTCTCGGCCACTCCGGTCCGACCGTCTCGCAGACCGTCGGCCGTATGGAGCGCGATGGACTCGTCGTCGTCTCCGGCGACCGCCACCTGGAGCTCACCGACGACGGCCGCCGCAAGGCCGTGCACGTCATGCGCAAGCACCGCCTCGCGGAGCGCCTGCTGAGCGACGTCATCGAGCTCGAATGGGAGTACGTGCACGAAGAGGCGTGCCGCTGGGAGCACGTGATGAGCGAGCAGGTGGAGCGCAAGCTGCTCACCATGCTCGGCCACCCGACCGAGTCGCCGTATGGCAACCCGATCCCCGGACTTGGCGAACTGGGTGCCCCTGACTCCTCCCTTTCCACCGAAGACCTGATCAACCTGGTCGATGTCGTCCGCAGCAGCGATTCGGGGGTGACTGCCAGGATCCGTCGTCTCGGCGAGCCGGCCCAGGTCGATCCCGAACTCCTCCTGCAGCTCAAGCAGGCGGGTGTTTTTCCGGGCTCGACCGGCACTTTCTCCGCCGCCGGATCGTACGTCGCCGTGCAGATCGACGGGTTCGAGACCGGGCTCGAACTGCCCAACGAACTCGCCGCGCACATCTTCGTCGACGCCTGAATCCCGTTACCGATTCGTTAAAAAGCGGCCAAAAAGATGTGACAAACGGGGTCTCGTCCCGTAGTCTCTTACGAGTCCGAACGGGCCACCACCCGGCCCATCAGGACCCTGGATCGAGACGCTCCACCCCCCCTATACCCGTCTCTCGATCCGTGAAGCCGAAGCCACTCGTGCGGACGGGGGCAGCTCCCTAGTGCTGCCGGAGCGTTGGAGGTCACACTTTGGCAGACTCGAGCACGACCGGTCCCCTCCAGGACCGTTCGAACCCGGACCAGAGCAGCACGGACATCACTTCTTCCCCTTCCACTCCCGCGTCCCGCCGCGCGCAGCGCGTGCAGCGTGAGACCGCAGCGTCGTCCCGCACGGCATCGTCGCCGGCGCGCACGAACGGCCGCGCCGCCTCGACCGCCGTCACCACGGCCACCGGTTCCACGGCCGCGCAGGCGAAGAAGAAGCGCAAGGGCGGATGGATCCTCAACGCCGGTGTCATCACCGTCGCCACCGGGATCATCGCGACCATGTCCCTCCCTGCTTTCGCTTTCAACCCGAACGACGCCGAGAGTGCGGGCTTCGGTCCCAGCGCCGCCGACTCGATGAAGAAGGCGCAGTCGCAGACCGTCGAGGTCGGCGGTGTCGCCGCGTCGGCCGTCAACCGTGACGCCGCCTCCGCCACCACGGAGGAGCAGCTGGCCCAGCAGAAGGCCGCCGCCGCTGCTGCTGCCGCCGCAGAGGCCGCACGCCGTCAGGCCGCCGTCGAGCTGGCCACCTACGCGAGCAAGTCGACCGGCCCCTCGGTTTCCGACTTCCTCGCCAACCCGCCGTACCCGAGCTTCAGCCTCGCGCAGGTGTTCTCGGTGGCCCAGCAGTACATCGGCACCCCGTACGTGTACGGCGGCGCCAGCCCCGCGGGCTTCGACTGCTCCGGCTACGTCATGTACGTGTACGCCCAGTTCGGGATCTCCCTCCCGCACTCGGTGTCGGGTCAGGCCGCGATGGGCAAGCGCATCTCGATCGCCGACGCCCAGCCGGGCGATCTGGTGATCATGCCGGGCCACGACGGTTTCTACGCAGGCAACGGCAACATCATGGACGCCCCGGACACCGGCCGGTCGATCTCGATCCGCCCGATCTGGACCAGCGACTACTACATCGTCCGGCTGGGTATCTGAGGCGGCTCGGGCCTCCGAACCCACTCCGCATCCTCTCCAGACCAGACCTGACCGGTTTCCGTCCGGTGAACACTCCGCACCACAGCACTGGAACGGCGCGCCCCGAATAGGTGGCGCGCCGTTTCTGGGTTACCCTGGCGTTCTGACGCTGCGTCATGCAGCCGCAGAATCGGAGGATCCGATGGCCGGAGCACGTTCCGCCGGGCCGCTGAAGGCGACCGGGTGGGACGAGTGCGGCCTCCCGGGGGGATCGAGCATCACGCTCTCCCGCTGGGGAGACTTCCTCGCCTGCCGCCACCACGTCGAGGCCTGCCACCGCCACCATGTGGCGTGCCGCCACCATGCCGCCTCCTCCTTGGGCGCTGTCCGCACGGACAGTGCCCTTTTTGTTTGCCCGAGCACCCTCCCTTTTGTCCCGAAAGGCCGCAGATGAAGACTCTGGTTCTCAACGCCAGCTACGAACCGCTCGGCGTGATCGCGACGCGACGCGCGATCATGCTGGTGCTGAGCGGCAAAGCGTCGACGATCGCCGGGAGCGGGGCGCAGCTGCACAGCCGCTCCCTGGTTCTGGATGCGCCGAGCGTCGTTCTCCTGAACCAGTACATTAAGGTGCCGCACCGCCGCATCCCGCTGACCCGCAAGTCGGCGCTGGAGCGCTACGGCCACGTGTGCGCGTACTGCGGCAAGTACGGCGACACCCTCGACCACGTCATCCCGCGTGCTCGCGGCGGTACGCACACGTGGGACAACGTCGTCGTCGCCTGCTTCCGCTGCAACAACGTCAAGTCGGACCGCCTGCTCAGCGAACTGGGCTGGAAGCTCCCGTTCGAGCTGAAGGAGCCGCACCTGAACATGGCGTCGCTGATCAGCATGCGCTGGAACGACCCCAACTGGGAGGAGTTCACGGAGCCGTGGCGCCGCCACGAGCTGCAGCTGGCCGGGTGAGCACGCCTGCATGAAGGCGGAGGCCGAGGCGCGCGTCGACGGATACTGGGCCGAAGTCTTCGAGGTGGAGGTCGCCCGGGTCTGGGAGCCGGGCGTCCACACGACGTGGGCGCGCGACCCGTGGCCCGGCGTGTACGTCCTCGTCCGACCTGGCGTGGTTCGACTTCGCGCTCCGAGCGGGGAACGGGCGAAGCTCGAGCCGGTGCTGCGCGCGGCCACGGCGGAGGACGCGTTGAACACGGGTCGTTGGCGCAGCGCCCTGGACGCGTTCTCGCCGCGCGTCCTCGGGCCCGCCATCCACTCGTACCGCAGCGACCCCGTTGTGTCTGATCGCCGTGACATCGAGGTGGTCTCGGAGCACGACATCCGGCTGTTCGCAGACGAGGTCGGGGAGGGGGAGTTCGAGGAGTCGGGCCTGGCGGATGCGACCAGGGTGTTCGGGCTGCGGGACAACGGTCGGCTCGTCGCTGCGGCCGGACTGAGCGTCTGGATGAAGGAGCCGTCGGACATCGGCGTGCTCACCCTCTCGGGAGCGAGGGGGAGAGGGTACGGCCGCCGGGTTGCCGCGGCGGCGGTGAATGAGGCGATCGCGCTGGCGGGCATCGCCCGTTGGAGGAGCCTGGCGAGCAACGCGGCCTCGCGCTCTCTGGCGCGGTCGCTCGGATTCGAGGATCGCGGCGAGAACATCGGGATCCGGCTGAGCTTCTAACCGTTCGCCTCACGCCCGCAAGCGCATCAGCACAGAGTCCCGACGCTCGAAGCCGACGGATTCGTAGAGGCGGATGGCCGCCGCGCGGCTGGGTCGTGACGTCAGGTCGAGGGTTCGCAGCCCGCGTTCGCGCGCGAGGTGGATGATCGCCTCGAGCAGCTGCCGCGCGATCCCCTTCCCACGCTGCGCGTCGTCGACCACGACGTCGTCGACGTGCCCGCGCCAGCCGGTCGGGAGGGGGAAGGTGGCGAGTGTCGCCATGCCGACGACCTGCCCGTCGACGCGGGCGAGGAGGAGATCCGTTCCGGGATGGCTGAGCATCGCACGCATCCGGTCGCGGTCGTAACCGGCGGTGGAGGAGAGCTGGGGGAGGAGGCGCTCGATCGCATCCAGGTCGGTGGGGCTGAGCGTGGTCGCGACTTCGATGTCGACGGGGGCGTTCATGCCCTACACGCTAGCCGAGCTGCTTAACGACCGAAGCGGAAGGTCCTGTCGGAACCTTCCGTTCGGTGCCGGGGCCGGCAGCGGTGACCCCGGTCAACCCGCGGTGATCTTGCGGCGGTAGATGACCATCGCGAAGGCGTACGCGATGACGAGGATGCCGACGAGCCAGGCGAGGGCGATCCAGATGTCGCTGCCGACCGGCTGCTGCTCGAACAGTGCGCGGATGGTGTTGACGATGGACGTGACCGGCTGGTTTTCGGCGAACCAGGCGACCGGGCCGGGCATCGACGTGGTCGGAACGAACGCCGAGCTGATGAAGGGCAGGAAGATGAGCGGGTAGCTGAAGGCGCTGGCCCCATCCACCGTCTTCGCCGACAGTCCCGCGATGACCGCGAGCCAGGTGAGGGCGAGGGTGAAGAGGATGAGGATGCCGGCGATCCCGAGCCACGCCCACACCGACGCCCCGGTGCGGAAGCCCATGAGCAGTGCGACGCCGATGACGATCGCCATGGAGACGATGTTGGCGACCACGGACGTGAGCACGTGCCCCCACAGCACGCTGCTGCGGGCGATCGGCATCGACTGGAACCGCTCGAAGATGCCGCCCTGGAGGTCGAGAAACAGCCGGTACGACGTGTACGCGACCCCGGAGGCGATCGTGATGAGCAGGATGCCGGGCAGCAGGTAGTTGACGTACGACGTGCTGGATCCGGTGTTGATCGCCCCGCCGAGCACGTAGACGAACAGCAGCATCAGCGCGATCGGCGTGACCGCGGTGGTGATGATGGTGTCGGGGCTGCGCAGGATGTGGCGGAGCGAGCGCCCGGTGAGCACACCGGTGTCGCTGAGAACGGTGGCGGTCATCGTGCTTTCCTTCCCGTGGCGGCCGCGCCGTCGGTGCGGTCGGTGGTGGTGTCGGTGTCGGCGCCGGCGGCGCTGTCGTCTCCCGTGTCGCCGACGAGGGCGAGGAAGACCTCCTCGAGCGTCGGCTGCTTCTCGACGTATTCGACCTTCGCGGCCGGGAGCAGCCGCTTGAGCTCGTCGAGGGTGCCGTTCTGGATGATCGTCCCCTTGTGGAGGATGGCGATCCGGTCGGCGAGCTGCTCCGCCTCGTCCAGGTACTGCGTGGTGAGCAGCACCGTGGTGCCTTGGTCGGCGAGACGCTTGACCGTGTCCCAGACCTCGATCCGTGCCTGCGGGTCGAGTCCGGTGGTCGGCTCGTCGAGGAAGATGATCGGCGGGTTGCCGATCAGGCTCATCGCGATGTCGAGCCGGCGCCGCATCCCACCGGAGTAGGTGGAGGCCTTGCGTTTGCCGGCGTCGGTGAGCGAGAAGCGGGCGAGGAGGTCGTCGGCGATGCCGGCCGGGTCCTTCAGGTGGCGGAGCTTGGCGATGAGGATGAGGTTCTCGCGTCCGCTGAGCACCTCATCCACCGCCGCGAACTGCCCCGTGAGGCTGATCGCGCCGCGGACGTCGCCCGGCTTGGCCGCCACATCCACCCCCTGCACGGTGGCAGTGCCGCCGTCCGCGCGGAGGAGCGTGCTGAGGATGCGGACCAGCGTCGTCTTGCCGGCCCCATTGGAGCCGAGCAGGGCGAAGATGGTGCCTGCCTGCACGTCGAAGTCGACCCCGCGGAGCACCTCGACGTCTTTGAACGACTTCTGGATGCCGCGGACGCTGATCGCGGTCGCGCTCATTTCTTCTCCTCCTGTTCTGCCTCCTGGACCGCCTTGATGAGGCGGGCCCGCTCCTTGTCGATCCACTTCGTGCCGCCGTACGACTCGGTGTACGTCTCGGCGAAGTCGATGGGGTCGCCCCCGACGAGTTCGCTGATCGGCGTCCCGTCGACCGCGGCGCGCTCGAACAGGTCGGCGAAATCGGTGAGCATCGTGACGAGCGTGTCGCCGTCGGTGATGCCGCCGTTGTACATGAAGTACCGCTCGAACGCCTTCGCGGCGCCGCGGTACGGCTCCGGCAGGGCCTGCACGCGGGCCTTGTACTGCCGGTACTGCTTCTTCTGTTCGAGGGATCCGGTGATCGTCTCGATCCACTTCGCTGCCATGATCAGTTGTCTCCTTCGTGGAGCTGTTCGATCCGCTCTGCGAGGAAGCTCCACGTCCTCCAGAACTCTTCGAGGTAGTCACGACCCCGGGCGTTGAGGGAGTACACCTTGCGGGGCGGACCCTTCTCGGATGGAACCTTCTCGACATCCACCAGCCCGCGCTGTTCGACCCGGACGAGGAGGGCGTAGATCGTGCCCTCCGCGATGTCGGCGAACCCCTGGTCGCGCAGCCATGCGGTGATCTCGTACCCGTATGCGGGCCGACGCGACAGGATGGCGAGCACGATGCCCTCGAGCGTCCCCTTGAGCATCTCGGTCTCTTGCTTGCCCATGGGACCCTCCTTCCTGCTTGCTAGTCAGTGTTGCTGATTACCGGTACATAGTAAGCATGAGTACCGGTAGATAGCAACACTGAATAGCTAGATTTTTGGGAAGGGGATGGCGTGGTGTTCGGTAGACTCGACGGGCCAGCCTCTGTAGCTCAATGGAAGAGCAGTTCCGTCCTAAGGAAACGGTTGGGGGTTCGAGTCCCTCCGGTGCTGGCTCAACCGTTGAGAGCGGAATAGCAGTGATCGACGCTTGCGCTAGCGCCCCCACCGATGGGTCGGTTCGTACGTGACTTCCTGGACGGGCTCCAGGCTGACCACCCGGCCTCGGTACGACGCTCCCATCACCGCCCACCAACCCACCGCTCGATCCTCCGATGGTCCGGCGTGAACCCGTGCTCCACACCCCACAGCACCGCCTGCGTCCGGCTGCTCGCCCCGATCTTGCGGTAGACACTGCGGATGTGCGATTTGACCGTGTTCGGGCTGAGATACGTCAGCTCGGCGACGGCGGCGTTGCTCTTGCCTTGCGTGATGAGGGCCAGGATCTCGGACTCGCGGTCGGTGATTCCCTCCTGCTTGCCGGGCCAGTCGAGTTCCTCGGCACTGCGGGCTCGCGCGGGAGAGTCGCTCACCACGATCTGGCCGGAGTTCACGGCTTCCAGCGCGGCGACCAGCTCTGAGGCTGTGAGCGTCTTTGAGAGGTAGCCGTGGACGCCCTGTGCGCTGGCGCTTTCGATGAGTTCGGGATGGAAGTTCCACGTGTAGACGACGACGTGGCGAGCCCGGGGGTTCCTCACGAGCTCGCCGATCTGCGCGTGACCGGACTCCGGCTGGGCGAAGGCGTCGTACAGGACGACGTCGATCGGCTCATCCAGCGGGGCGTTCGCGTCGATCTCGGCGACGACCAACCGGTCGCGGAAGTCATCCAGCATGTGCGCGAGGCCCAGCAGCACGACGTCGTAGTCGTCCACGAGGGCGATCGTGAACGGCTTCGTCGCTACGTCCGGGGCTGCCGACATGGCCGTACATTACACCCCTAGGGGTGAGGCGCCCCATCCCCGCCGGTGGTTGCGTGGAGCCATCAACCCCCAACCAGAAAGGGTCATCTGATGAATATCCTGCTCATTGTCATCGCTGTGATCGCCATCATCCTCCTGCTCACGGGAGGGTTCGTCTCGTCGCTGAACTTCCTGCTCTGGGTTGGGATCGTGCTCCTTGTCATCGCGGCCATCGTCTTCCTCGTCCGGATGCTCACGGGAAGCCGGCGCGTCTGACCCAACCCACCGAGGCGGTGCGGGGGAGGAGCGGTCGTCCGCTCCGTCCCCCGGCCACCGCATCCACCTCTGCGCCGCGGGGCCGGCGTCGTCAGGTGTCTGAGCGCCGGCGCCGGCGCACCAGCGCGACGATGATCAGCACGACACCCGCGATGAGCACGATGGGGCCGATGGTGCCCCACAGCGGGGATCCGCTCATGACGGAACCGCCGAGCACGTTCAACCCCTGAAGCGTCCACAGCAGTCCGATGAGGCCGAGCACGATGCCGACGACGAGGAACAACCACTTCGGTTTCACGATGCGAGGCTACGTCTCCTGTCGCGATCCGTGGGTGCTCTGCCGGAATCCCGAGACGCTCAGTCGTGCGGAGGGCGACGGAGCCGCTTGATGTCCGTGCGCCGCTTCTTCGCATCCAGACGCCGTTCCCTGGCGCCACGACTCGGCCTCGTCGGTCGTCGCGGTGCCGCGGGCGGCCGGAGGGCGTCGGCCACGATGTCGGCCAGCCGAGCGCGCGCGGCCTCCCTGTTGCGCAGCTGTGCGCGGTGCTCGGATGCGGCGATCGTCAGCTTTCCGTCGACGAGGCGACTGCCCAGACGCTCGAGGAGCCTCTCGCGCTGCGCGGGGGAGAGGACGGCGGAGCCCGCCACATCCCACACGAGCTCCACACGCGAGTCGGCCGTGTTCACCCCTTGCCCGCCGGGGCCCGACGACCGCGAGAACCGCCACGACAGCTCGGACTCGGGGATGGTGAGTGCCGAGTCGACCTGGAGGCCGGGGCGGTGAGGGGCGGGCATGGGTCCATCATCCCGCGCTCCTGCTAACGGGGGTGGAATCGCAGCGCGGTCACCCCCGACCGGAACTCCTGGCGATCCACGAGGTCCAGCTGGATGCGCTCGCGCAGCCCCGCCAGCAGCGTCGGCCCGTGTCCGGCGATAATGGGATGCACGACGAGCACGTACTCGTCGATCAGCCCCAGATCCGCCAGCGCGAGAGGGAGCGTCACCCCGCCCACGAACAGGCCTCCGCCGGGTTGCTGCTTGAGCCGTTCCACCGCTTGCCCCACGTCGCCCTGCAGCAGTTCGGCGTTCCAGTCGACGTCGGTCAGCGTGCTCGACACGACGTGCTTTCTCGCGCCATCGATGGCCTCGGCGAAGGGGAGCTGCGAGTCGTCCATCCACTCGGGCCAGGTGCCGGAGGCCGGCCGCCGCCACGCCGACTCCATCATCTCGTAAGTCACCCGCCCGAAGATGAGGGCGTCGGCACGCTCCATCTCGGCGGTCCAGAAACGCATGGAGTCCCCGTCGGGCGGAAGCCCTGCCTCGTGATGGCAGCAGCCGTCGAGGGTGACGTTGATGGAGTAGCGAAGCGGTCTCATCCGTTCTCCCTTGATGTACGAGGCGCGTTCCCTCTGGACCCTACTCGCCGACCCGAGTCGAGGCCCGAGTCAGCGCTACTGGTGTTCCGGCAGGAGCGGCGTCGACCAGCCGGGATCGTGGCCCAGTTGTGCTGCGCGCGCGACCGAGGTTGCGCCGAAGCGGTCGCGCACGGCGTCGAGCACGGTGTCGAGACGCGCGCCGTCATCCCAGTCGATGGGTAGCTCGGGCTGGAACGTGTCCGACCGGCCCAGGTGCGAGAGTGAGATGCCGATCAGGGTGATGCCCCGCTCGGCGATCTCGGGCTGGACCGCGGCGAGCAGGCTGCGCGCCACGGTCAGCAGCACCGAGGTGCGGTCTGACGGGAAGCCGAGCGTGCGCGATCGCGTGGCTCGGGTGAAGTCGCCGAAGCGCAGCCGCAGCACGATCGTGCGACACGTGCGATCCCCATCCCGCAGCCGTCGCGCCAGGCGGTCGATGATCTGGGTCAGGATGAGGTCGAGCTCCTCCGAGGTGCGCGGCCGGCTTCCCAGTGCGCGCTGCGAGCCGATGGAGCCGCGGCGCTTGGTGGCGTTGACCGGACGGGGGTCGCGCAGCCGGGCCAGAGCGTGCAGGTGGGCGCCGGTGGCTTTGCCCAGCAAGCGTTCGGCAGTGGCTTCTTCGAGTTCGGCCAGCTGACCGACGGTGCGGATGCCGAGACGGTGGAGCTTCTCGGCGGTGACGGCGCCGACGCCCCAGAGACGTTCCACGGGAAGGGGGAGCAAGAACTCCTGCTCGCGATCGGGTTCCACCAGGATGAGGCCGTCGGGCTTGCTGACGGCGCTGGCGACCTTGGCGAGGAACTTGGTCCGCGCGATCCCGACCGAGATGGCGAGGCCGACCTCCGCGCGAACGCGTTCCCGCAGCCGCGTCGCGATCTGCTCGGGTGTGCCGGCGATTCGTCGGAGCCCACCGACTTCGAGGAAGGCCTCGTCGATCGACAGTCCCTCGACGATCGGGGTCGTGTCGCGGAAGATCGCGAACACGTCCTTGCTCGCGGCGGAGTATGCATCCATCCGGGGCGGGACGACGACGGCCTCCGGACACAGGTCGCGCGCCTGCCGGCCGCCCATCGCGGTGCGCACCCCGCGCGCCTTCGCCTCATAGCTGGCCGCGAGCACGACGCCGCCGCCGACGATGACCGGGCGGCCGCGGAGCTCGGGCGCATCCCGCTGCTCCACCGAGGCGTAGAAGGCGTCGAGATCGGCGTGCAGCACGGTCGCCTCGCCCCGCATCCCAGCCTCCGATCCCTCGAACGTGCGTTCAGAGGAATCGTCGCAGGGACCGCGGACATCGGAGATGCACGCTCGCTGTCGGGTTAGTGAGCGTGCAGGACCGCCCAGGCGATGAGGCTGTCGAGCCGGCGAACGTCAGCGCCGCGGCCCAGCTTCACCTTGATGTGCCCTGCACGCGTCCAGAGCTCGATCTCGGCGTTCAGATCGAGCTTGCCGGCGTTCTCGGACGACCACATGTTGATGGAGCTGTAGGGGAGGGAGTAGATCTCCACCTTCTTGCCGGTGACGCCCTGCGCGTCGCGGACGATCAGTCGCTTGGTGGTGAAGATCGCCGAGTCGCGGAACGTCTTGAATGCCGCCACCGCCTGCTCCCCATCCACGAGAAGAGGAGTCACATCCTCAGGAATGGGGATCTCGTTGTGAAGGGTCCAGGCAGTGATCGGTGCAGTTTCCATCCCGCCAGCCTGCCAGCCGAGAAGTCGGCGAGCATCACCCCAATGCGGGGCGGTGGAGGCTCTCGACCGTCCACCGCCCCATCGATCCGGCGCGTCAGTGCAGCGCGATGGTCTGCCCCTTCGAGAAGGCGTTGTCGCTCACCTGGATGCTGGCCGCCTGAGTGCCCGCGGGGACATCGAAGAGGATTGGACCCTGAATCGCGTTGCCGGGGTTGATGCCGGCGACCCAGGCACTCTGGTCCGTGCTCGCGTAGAGCGTCGCGGTCGGGTCGGCGTCGAACGTCTTCCCGGAGGCGTCGACGAGCTTCACGTAGTTGACGATGAAGGTTGCGGCGCTGTTGCCCGTGTTGGCGATCTTCAGATCCACCTGGAGGTACGTTCCCTGGGCGGTCTGTGTCAGGGGAGATGATCCCACGGTGGTGCCTGCGTCCTGAGACCCCAGGACCGTGTACTCGAACGAGCCGACCTTCACGGGCGTGTTCAAGCCGGGTGCCGAGGGCTTCGAAGCAGCGGGCGCCGAAGCAGCGGGCACCGACGCGTTGCCTGTGCCCGCGGCGCCACCGGCGGGCTGCGGTGTGCTACTGCAACCGGTGAGTGCGAGCCCGGTCGCAACTGCGGCGACGGTGGCGAGTGCGGTGATTCGACGGAACATGGGTCCTCCTGGTGGATGCGATGCCGGTTATTCGGCCCACCAAGCGAATCGTGAGGCGGGCGGGTCTCGGCACCCCGGTTCGGTCCGAGCCCGCCGGACGAAAGGAGGGGCGCTGCCCCTCCGAAAGGCGGTGCAGCGCGGCGAGTCGCCGCCTCTACGATCGGTTCATGGCACACACCCCGCCCGCGCCGAGCGCGCAGAGCGCACCGAGCGCACAGCGGCCGCGCACCCCGGCGGAACCTTCCCGCGCTCGGCGCGCGTGGTCGCTCGTCGGTTCGGTTGCATTGTCCGTGTTGTGCGCTCTGCTCGCCATCTCGGCGGGCGGAATACACGCCGGCGAAGGGTCGACCTTCGCGCCACCCGTGCAGCTGCTCGCCACCGTCGGGGCATTCGCCATGATCGGCGTCTCGGTGATGCTCGTGTGGCGTCACCGATACCCGGTGCTCGTCTCCTCACTCGCCATCGGCGGTGCGGTCCTCTTCCCGACGACGCCCCTCCCCGCGCTCGTCAGCCTCGCCGCGGTGACTGCCGTGACGAGGGGATGGAGGCGTTGGGCATTCGTGGCTGCCGCCTACCTGGCGACGGTCGTGGCGCTCTGCTGGGATGTCGCTTCGCACGTCTCGCTGCTCTCGGACTTCGTCGGCGAACCGGCCGCTGGTACGCCCGAACGCTTGGCGCTGTACTGGGCCGTGCCGATCGTCGCTGGGGTGATGGTCGTCCCGTTCGCGGCTTTCGGGTTCGTTCGGCAGCTGCGGTCCGAACGCGATGTCGCCCAGCGCGGCACGGAGGCGGCCAACCGGAATGTCGTGCTCCTCCACCGCGAGGTGGAGCGGGAGCGCGAGCGGCAGGAACTGGCGCGTGAGCTGCACGACACGCTGGCGGCGCGGCTGAGCTCCCTCTCTCTGCATGCTGGAGCGCTGGAACTGACCGTCGGAGGCACGGATGAGAAGGCGGCGGCAGCAGCGCGTGCGGTTCGGGAGACCGCGCAGCATTCCTTGGACGAGCTCCGGGATGTCGTCCAGGTCCTCCGGCATCCGTCACCGAGAGCAGGCGGTACCGGTCTGGGAGATCTGTCCGGGCTCGTCGATGCTGCGCTGGGGGAGGGCGCGGACGTGCGGGCGCAGCTGGTGATCACGGACCCTGCGTCCTGCGATCCTCAGGTCGCGCACGCGTGTTACCGGATCGTTCAAGAGTCGCTGTCGAACGCCCGACGCCATGCGCCGGGCACGCCGATCCGTCTGGAGGTCAGGGGCGCACCGGGGGCGGGTCTCACCATCTCGACCACCAACTGGCTGACGCCAGGCGCACAACCGACCTCGGTCGGCGGTGGACACGGTCTCACCGGCATGAGCGAACGGGTTGCCCTGGTGGGAGGGTCCTTCCAGGCCGGAACAACGCAGGACGGCACCTTCGCGATCGTCGCGTGGCTGCCGTGGTGGTCCCCGGCGAGCTGAGTTTCGCGGGTCGGCGGCACCGCTCGATAGACTCCGGTCTGTGACCGACCCTCGCATCCGCGTGCTTGTCGTCGACGACGATCCCATGGCCGCGGCCGGCGTTGCCGCGATCCTCGGAGCTGCAGGCGACATCGACGTCGTCGGACGCTGTTCCGACGGCGATGAGGTCGCTCAGGCTGTCGCCCTGCACCATCCCGACGTCGTCCTCTGTGATGTGCGAATGCCCCGGATGGACGGCGTCGCAGTCGTCGAATCCTTCGACAGCGCTCGTCCGCGGTTCCTCATGATGACGGCGTTCGATGAGGACGGCCGCGTGCTTGACGCCGTGAGCGCCGGCGCAGCCGGGTTCATGCTGAAGGACGAGGACCCGCACCGGATCATCGAAGCAGTCCGTCAGGTCGCGGCCGGCGATGCCGCCTTCTCGCCGCGCGCAGCGCGCCAGCTCTCCGCCTGGGTCCGTGACGCGCGCAGTGCGACCGCCCGACGCGACGCCGCCGCGAAGATGGCGGAACTCACGCCTCGGGAACGTGAGTTCGCCGTTGCCGTGACGAACGGGGCCTCCGATGCGGAGCTCGCCCAGACGTTCTTCGTCGCGGAGACGACCGTCAAGTCCACCCTCGCGGGGATCCGTGCGAAGTGGGGCGTCCGGACGCGAACCGAACTCGCCGTGGTGGTCGCGCGCTCCGGTGCCTGAGGGTGCGGGCCGTGTGGTCCGAGTGGATCAGCGCAGCGTCACCGTGGCGCCGTCGCCTCCCCACCAGCTGGTGATCAGCTTCACGCGGTCGAGGCCTGCTCCAGCAGGCACATCGAAGTAGACGCTGCAGTTGACGCTCAGCCCGGGGTTGACGGTGGTCGAGAAGGAGTCCTCTCCGAAGCTGCCCAGGCTGGTGTCCGCTTCGTAGCGGGCGTTTCCGATGTAGCCGTAGACGTCCCACGCGGAGACGTTCTGCGGTTGCGAGCTGCCATTGGCGACGACGAAGTCGACCTTGCAGAACTGGCCCTTGGGCGTGACCGTGCCGAAAACGTCGTCCTGCGTTCCGAGACCGCACTGAACGCCTGTCACGGTGAAGGAGACCCCACTTCGGCTCGCGACGCTTTGCCCGATACCGGGCACTGGCGGAGGGCTCGACGGGGCTGGGCTCGGAACCGCCGACGTCGGGGTCGGCGCGGCCGTCGGAGAGGGCGCAGTGGTGTGCGCCGCTGTCGGAAGCGCCGCCGGCTCGGCGTCGGAGGTGGATCCGCCGACGATCCCGAACGATGCGATGCCCACCACCAGCGCGATGAGCCAACCGACGCTCGCGACGCTGATCGCAGAGATCGACTGTCCCTTGCCCGCTTGTCCCTTGACGAGGGCGCGGATGGCGAGAACGAGCGCAGGTACGAACAACAGCCACGCGATCCAAGCGGCGAACGGGATGACACCGAAGACGAACCCGATGATCGCGAGGATCAGCGCGAGCGTTGCAAGGGATGAGTCTCGGGAGGGGCGAGCACCCTCAGCAGCGTCGTTGCGCGCACGGGAAGTGTCGCGCGGAGTTCCGGGGCCGCTCGGCGCGCGGTTCACCGTCCACGCAGAGCCGTCCCAGTAGCGCTGCTGTCCGGAATATTCGGGATCGGGGTACCAGCCGGCAGGTGGATTCGTCATCGTCTGAGCGACGTGGGTCCCGCCGCACGTGCGGCGGGACCCACGAGAGCCTTACTCGTCGCCGGTGCCCGTGGCGAGGCAGCTCACCGTGGCGAACTGCCCGGTGGCGGTCTGCTCGGAGACGACCTTGCCGCCCACCGTGATCTTGCACGCGACGTCGCCGCCGTCCTGGCCGGCGGTCGCCGTGACGGAGAAGCTGCTGAAGTCGAAGGTGCCACCCTTCTTGACGGAGATCGTCTTGGTCCAGGGAAGGGGGGTGTTCGAGGCCGTCTCGGACTTCGATCCGCCGTCGGCGTAGGTGGAGTACACGATGGTCGTGTCGGTGCTGGTTCCTGTGACGTCGTAGACGACCTCGACGGGCTGGGAGGCGACCGCATCCTGCTTCTTGATCTCATCGTTCACGGCGTCGTTGACAGCGGAGGCGAAAGCCGCGGTGTAAACGATCGACATGACGATCGACAGGATGATCGCGACGCCCGAGAGGATCGTGCCGGTCAGCGCCACGCCCTTGGACTTGTTCTTCTGGACCAGCCCGATGATCCCGAGGATGAGACCGATGAGACCGAAGAACCACGCGCCGTAGCTGAGGAACGGGATGAAGGCGCTGACGAGCGCGATGATCCCGAGGATCAGCGCAGCGATGCCGAGGCCGTTTCCGGTCTTCTGCGGCGCGGGTGCGGCGTACTGCTGCTCGGGTGCGGGCGGCGGAGGAAGGGTGCTCATTCGTGGTCCTTTGCTGTGTGGAGATGTGCAGCGGAGGCATAGGTCCTCCAAAGCCTTCCTAGGCTCTCAGAAATGAGACTTCCTCTTCCAACCCCCGAAGGGGGGTCCGGGATACCGCTGGCCCGTTGCTCACAGCGTCTTCGACTCATGGCGCTGGCTATGCTTGCCCGAATGAAACGACGCCGCGAGCGTGAGCGTGGCCACCTGAGCGCCGCCGTCACGGCAAATACCGCAGCCACTCTTGCCGCGACAGCCGTATCCGGCGTCCGTGATGGTCGACGATCCACTCGGTCAGCGTCGACGAGATGTAGACCGCGAGGATGGTCTCGGCCGTCCACTCCTCGCGTCCGCGCGTCCACCGGATCAGATGGAACTCGGCCCCGCGGCGGGGCGTCAGCCCGATGGGCAGATCGATGTAGGTCACGTCCGCTCCTTCCCCGAACCCATGCCGGCCGAAGGGCCCGAACCGTCGACCGGCATGAGGGTCGCATCACTACACCGAGGACGCTAGGGCGCGGCGGAGCCCGGCGGCGTCACCCGAACGGGGTGACCTTATGCAGGTGTTTGGCGGGCGACGCGTGCAGGCGTCAGCGCTCGTCGACCATGGCCAGCGGCTCCAGCAGGCCCAACTCGGCTGCACGGTCGACCGCGGCGGCGCGAGACTGCACGTCGAGCTTGCGATAGATGCGCGCGATGTGGGTCTTCACGGTGTTCAGGGAGACGTAGCCGCGCGCAGCGATCTCCGCATTCGAGAGGCGGGTCGGCAGATAGGCGAGGATGGCCACCTCGCGAGGGGTGAGTGGATCGGGCAGCGGATGAACGTCCGCGTCAGCCGCCAGGCCGGCCTGCCGGACGATTTCTCGGCGGAACGCGTCGGGTGCGCCGGGAAGCTCGTCGATCGCCGCCGCCACGACGCGTCCCGTGCGGGCGAACACGTCGACCAGTCCCTCCGGGGCCGCCAGCGCGACGGCCTGGGCGAGGTGACGCTCGGCCGACGGGTGGTCACCCGCGGCGACCAGGTGCCAGCCGACCGCGAGGGAACGCTGCACCTGGGCGGCAATCGTTGCCGACGGGCCCGGCGGATCGATCTCCTGGAGGCGGCGTCCCGCCGCGGCCACGTCGCCTCGAGCGAGGCGGGCGGCCACCTCCTCGAAAGCGAGTGAGGACCACTCGGTCGCCGCAGCGTGGACGGGTTCCGCCCGCCCGGAGTGCCGGGCGTCCCGCAGCCCGACGGCGTCCAGTTCCGACCTCACGATCGGCGGCGGGGGAGTCGGCGGCAGGGCGACCTCCGCTGCTCCGTCCGCCGGCAAGGCCAGGCGTTCGGTCAGGACGGCGAACCAGAGCAGCTGGGTGCGTGCGTTCGACGATGCGCGCAGCACGCCCTCACGCAGCGACAGCGAGCCGGAGCCGGGCCTTCCTCGACGGACGGCGACCAGCGCGAGCGCGATATGCGCATCCCCGGTGGCGGGATGATCGAGCAGCGACGTCTGTGCGGCGAGCTGCAGCGCTTCCTCCGCCTGGGCGGTCGCTGCGTTCAGCCGCCCACTGAGCGCAGAGGCCAGCGCCAGCGTCCCGATCCCATGGATGCGCCAGGGCGGATACTGGCCGCCCGGCGACGCGAGCATGCGGCGAAGCCAGTGCGACCCCGCCTGCAGTCTGCCGTCGAATAGCTCGGCGCGACCGGCCGAACCGAGCGACATGGCCACCAGGAGGTCGCGCCGGGTGAGTTGAAGGAGGTCGGGCAGCACCAGTTCCGAGTCATCGAGAAGCTCGAGTGCGCTCATCGCGGCGGTGTACGCCGACTCCGCCGGAGGGTGGAACTGGACGGTGATCGCCATGAAGGTGTATGCCACCGCTTTCCGGCCGGCGTCGACATCCGCGCGGGCTGTGAGGGCGCGCAGCAGTTCCATGGTCTGCCGGGTCCGTCCGGTCGAGCCCAGGGTGAATCCGTAGACGAGCTCCGCATCCGGCGACGATCTCCTGACTTCCGCGGGGACCTGCCCCAGCCACCGCGCCAGTGTGGCGGCGTGCCCATTCTCGAACGCCTCGCGGCCGATCGAGAGCACCAGCTCCATCGCTTCCTCCCAGTGGCGGGCGCGCAGCAGGGCCTCAACGGCCGTCGCCGTGTCGTCCCGCTGTCGCGACCACGTCGCGATGCGCACGAGCAGCGAATGCTCCACACCCGGCTGCTCGATACGGAGGAGGGCGCGCATGCCGCTCCGGAACAGCGCGTGGAAGGTGAACCATCCCGGCTTCTCCGGCAGCGCAGTGATGAACAGGGACTCGCTCTCGAGCCGGCGGAGGACGTCCGGCCCGAGGTCGCCCGAGGTCAGCACCGGCACGAGATCGGGGTGCAGCTCGTCGGCCACGGACAGGCGAAGCAGCGCGTCCCGGCGTTCCGGCGGCTGCGCGTCCAGAACCTCCTCTCCGAGGTACTCGATGATCAGGCGGTCTGACTCCCCGATGCTCGCCACCAGATCTTCGTCGGGTCGGGAGCGCAGGGTGAGTCCGGCCAGCTGAACGCCCGCGGCCCATCCGTCGGTGTGCTCGCGGATGGTCGCAGCCGTGCCGGTGTCCACGGCTCGGCCGGTCAGCTGCGTCAGCAGATGCTCCGTCTCGACGACATCCAACCTCAGCTGGTGCTGCCGGATCTCGACCACGGAGTGGCGCAAGCGGTGGTGGGTGAGCCGCATCCCTGCATCCGTCCGCGAGGAGAGGATGAGGTGCGCGTTCGGTGGGAGGCGATCGGCGAGGGCGGACAGGTCGGCAACCAGTTCCGGACTCTGCAGGATCTGCACGTCGTCGATGAGAATCACGATCTCGGTCTCCGCATCGGCGAGAGCGGCGACGAGGTCGTCGAGAAACGCCTCGCCGAAGCAGCCGGTCGCCTCGGACCGCGGATGAAGCGCGCCGACCGTGGGGTGCACTGCCGTGAGTCCTGCCGCGAACCGGCGGGCGAATCGTGCGCCGTCCCGGTCGGCCGTCGTCACCTGGAACCACGCGACGGCGAGATGCGGACGCGACGCCACCCACTGAGACAAGAGGGCGGTCTTCCCCGACCCGGCAGGAGCGACGATGACGGTCAACGGCCCTCGGACACCGACGTCCAGCTGCTCGAACAGCGCGGGGCGCTGGATCGCGTGCACGGGGGGCGGGCGATGGTCTGGCATCGAGGCGACTCCGGTCGGCGCGTGGTGGACGCGCTCACCAAAATCATCCCATGGGGGTGACGACGGGAGGATGCCCGAGTGCAAGGGCATTCCGATCCTGCGCATCGGGCTGTACCTGCATTTCCAGGATACCGGTCGGGTGGGGGCTTGCGGCAAGGCCGGTCTCGTCCACCAGAATTGCTGGTCGCGCGTGAAATCTTGACGCGCAGCGGATGTGAGGATAGGGAGACGCATGGCTTCTGACGTGTTCGACGTGATCATCAGCGGGGGCGGTCCGACGGGGATGATGCTGGCCGGCGAACTGCGCCTGCACGGGGTGGAGGTGCTGGTGCTGGAGCGGGACATGGAGCCGACGACCGCGGTCCGGTCGCTCGGCCTGCACCCGCGCAGCATCGAGATCATGGACTCGCGCGGTTTGCTGGACCGCTTCCTCGCGGCCGGCACGAAATACCCGGGAGGCGGGCGGTTCGCCGGCATCCCGAGCCCGCGGCCGGTGCACCTCGACACGGCGCACGACTACATTCTGGGGATGCCGCAGCCGGTTACCGACCGGATCATCGCCGAGCGCGCGGCCGAGCTGGGGGCGCACATTCGTCGCGGCGAGGAGGTCGTCGGGTTCTCGCAGGCGGCGGACCAGGTGGAGGTCGAGCTCGCATCCGGTGAGCGGGTGCGCGGGCGCTGGCTGGTCGGCTGCGACGGCGGCCGCAGCCTGGTGCGTCGGACGCTCGGGATCGACTTCCCCGGCGAGGCAGCGACCACCGAGTGGATCCTCGGCGAGGTTCAGGCGACCGTGTCGGCGGAGGAGATCGCCGCCGTCTCCGAGGAGGTGCGGAAGACGCACCGCGGCTTCGGGATCGGCCCGAACGGCGAGGGGCTCTACCGCGCGGTCGTGCCCGCGGCATCCGTGTCGGAGGATCGGTCGGTGCCGCCGACGCTCGACGAGTTCCGGACGCAGCTGCGGGCGTATGCGGGAACCGATTTCGGGATCCACTCGCCGCGTTCGATCACGCGGTTCACCGACGCGACGCGGCTCGCCGAGCGGTACCGCGTCGGGCGCGTGCTGATCGCGGGAGACGCTGCGCACATCCACCCGCCGCTCGGAGGGCAGGGACTGAACCTCGGCATCCAGGACGCCTTCAACCTCGGTTGGAAGCTCGCCGCGGAGGTCGGTGGATGGGCGCCCGACGGGCTGCTCGACACCTACTTCGGAGAGCGGCATCCGGCGGCGGAGGACGTGCTGACGATCACGCGGGCGCAGAGCGAGCTGATCTCGCCGGAGCCCGGGCCGCAGGCGGTGCGACGCCTGCTGACCGAGCTGATGGATGTGGACGGAGTGGGGGAGTTCTTCGGCGCGAAGGTCGCCGGGATCGCGGTGCGGTACGACGTGGGGGAGGCGGACGCGGGCTCGGACGCGCGCGGGCTGCTCGGGCGGCGGTTACGTGACGTCCGGCTGTCGCGCGGGCGGCTGTACGAGCACCTCCACGACGGACGCGGACTGCTGCTCGACCAGACGGGAACGCTCAGCGTCGAAGGATGGGCGGGTCGGGTCGATCTCGTGTCGGACGTCAGCGACGAGTTGGATGCGCCGGCGGTGCTGCTGCGGCCCGACGGGCATGTGGTGTGGGTCGGGAGCTCGCAGGAGGAGCTGGAGGTGCGGCTGGCGCGCTGGTTCGGGGTCGCGAGTCGTCTGTGACCGTGTCCGTGCGCCTCGAAATGGGGTGTGGCCCGAGCGGTACTGGAAGCCGCGGGTGTGGGAGGCTGTCCTCCGCGCCTCGGTGGGAGGCCGGGATGGGGGACACACGTGACCGACGCGACAGACGACCGAACTCAACCGCGATACGGGGAGCTGGCGCCCGGGGAGCCGTCAGCCGGGGAGCCGGCGGCCGCGGTGCCCGCGGAAACGTCAGCAGCGGATGCGGGGACGGACGTGACGGAGGCTGCCGACGCGCCTTCGGCGGCCGAGTACCCGTCCGCAGAATCCCTCGCGCCCGGCGGACCGCTCACTCAGCAGGAGCGTGTCGGCCGGGGCCTCGCGCTGGCGCTGGTCATCATCCCGGCCGGGGTGATCGCGTGGACCGTCCTGTGGAACATCGGCTTCATCGCCTCCATCGTCTCGTGGGGTGTCGCGGCGGGAGCCGTGTGGCTGTATCGCGCCGGGTCGAAGGCGCGCGTCACGCGCGGCGCCTTCTGGGGGCTCGTCGCGATCGTGGTCGTGACCGTGGTGCTCAGCCTGCTCGCTGGGATCTTCACCGATCTCGTCAGCGCGGTCGGCATCCCGCTGACGCAGGCGCTCACCGACGCGGACTTCTGGGCGCTGTTCGCGGACAACATCTTCAACAACGGCGAGCTGTGGCAGGCGTACCTGCCGCAGGTGGTGCTGGCCCTGGCGTTCGCGTTCCTCGGCTGCTTCTGGACGATGCGGCGGCTCGCGCGCGAGTCCCGCGCCTGACCCCCACACCCCCGTCCCCCCACCGTCGAGTCCGCAAACTTTGCACGCGACGCGCCTGGAGGACGTCACGTTTGTGCGGACTCGCCGGTGGGGGATGCGGTGTCAGGAGGCGGGGAGGGCGAGCTCGGCGAGGAGGAGTTCGTCGGCGCCGTCCGTCCACGTGGCGGTTCGGGCGACACGGAAGCCCGCGGACTCCACGGTGTCGGCGAGGTGCTCGACCGAGTCGAACGGGGCGTGGTCGATGAACGCCTGCGGTGGGGCGGAGCGGTGCTTCGACGGATCGAAGGTGAGGAACGTCGCCGTGACAGCCCGGCCGCCCGGGCGGAGGACGCGCGTCCACTCGGCGATCGCGGCGACGGGATGCGGGAACAGCTGGAGTCCGGTGACGCACGTCACGAGGTCGAACGTGCCGTCGCCGAGCGGCAGGCGGGTCGCATCCGCCTCCAGGAGGTCGGCGTCCGGGAGGTGGCGGCGGGCCTCGGCGAGCATGCGCGGGGAGAGGTCCACGCCGGTGGCGCCTCCCGTGTAGCCACGGTCGCGGAGGGCGCGGAGCACCAGGCCGGTGCCGGTGGCCACGTCGAGCACCGCATCCACCCCGTTCAGGTCGGCGAATGCGGCGACGGCGGCGGCGAGGTCGCGGTGCATGGCGCTCTCGTCGTAGGTGGGCGCGCGGTCGTCGAAGCGTTCGCGCACGGTCCGGAGGTGTTCGGCAGCGGTCACAGCATCATCGGTCACAGCATCTCCAGTCACGGCGGCCAGCGTACCGAGCTCCGGAGCGGCGAGGCAGGGCCGGACAAGAATTAGCGGCGGCCGGCTCACCCGAAAAAGCCGACCGCCGCGCACCGGGAACGCAGTACAGCTGCCCGCCCCCTGCGGTCCAGCCTGCCATCCGTTGCTTAGTGCACACAGTAAAGGGGTTTCCTGCGTTGTCAACGGGTCTGCGGCTATGAATTGCCGATGTTCATCTCCAGTTCACGCACCGTGCGCGCGATGGCCTCCGGCGCCTCCCACGCGGTGAAGTGGCCGCCGCGTTCCAGGCGCTCGAACGAACGGATGTCGGTGTAGCTCTTCTCGGCAAGCGACCGCGGGTAAGCGGCCTCATGGCGCTGGATGATGATCGCGGCGGGCACCTCGACCAGCGGGTGGAGGTCGTCGTCGTCGGGCGGCTCGCGGTAGGGGCGGAAGCTCGTTCCGATGGACCGCGTGACCCAGTACAGCGCGACGTTGGTGAGCACGTCGTCCATGTCGAAGCGCTCCAGCCCCTCGCCGTCGCTCCACGCGGCCACCTTCTCGGCGATCCAGGCGAGCAGACCGCTGGGGGAGTCGATCAGGGCGGCGGCGAGCGTGTCGGGACGCGTGCCCTGAATGTGCGCGTATCCCGATTCTTCGGGGCGGTGGACCGACTGCAGGAACTCCGTCTCCTCGTCGGTCAACTCGACGCCCGGCCGGGTGCGTGCCGAGAAGGACGCGTGCGGGGCGATGATCCCGGCGACCGACTCGGGATGCGTTCCCGCCAGCCAGTCGCTCACCCCGGCTCCGACGTCCTCGCCGTAGGTCAGATACCGGTCGTAGCCCAGCTCGGAGGTCATCAGCGCGTTCCACCGCCGAGCGACGCCCTGGGAGGAGAACGGCTCGGGCAGCACCCCCGAGTAGCCGTACCCGGGCAAGGACGGAAGCACCACGTCACGGTCTTCGGCGAGCAGGTCGCCGAGATCGAGCATCGATGCGAAGGAGTACGGCCAGCCGTGCGTGAGGACGATCGGGAGGCCGGACGCGCGGCGGGCTGGAAGGCGCACGACGTGCACGTCCGAGCCCTCGAGCTGCATCATCCGCTGCTCGTACCCGTCGACCCGCCGCTCGAACGCGCGCCAGTCGTATCCCGTCCGCCAGCGGTCGACGAGCGCGCGCAGCACGCGCGGCGGGATGCCGTTCGACCACTCCGGCCCGGGCGTCGGCTCCGGCAGGATGGTCGTATCCAGCCGGCGTCGGAGGTCGTCGAGCACGGTCTGCGGCACCTCGATGCGGAACTCCATGGGCCGAACGTAGTCGCTGCCACCGACACCGGCCAGGGCGCGGACGCAACCCCCGGCGGACCGTCGGTGGCCGGGCGTAACCTGGACGCATGGCCCGCAACCGCGACGACATCCGTCGCGCGCCTCGGGAGTCCGACCCGCTCGTCGAGGCCGCGCGTTACCGCCTGCGACGAGACGCGGAGGCGCGCGGAGAGCCGGTGGAAGAGGCCAATCCCGGCCAGCCCACCATGGAGCAGCGCGCGCAGATCGTGGAGACCTCGATCCAGCAGGCGATGCGCCGCGGCGACTTCGACAACCTGCCCGGCGCGGGCAAGCCGCTGCCCGGGCTCACCGGGACGCACGATCCGGACTGGTGGATCCGCCGCAAGATCGAGCGCGAGCAGCTGACCGGACTCGGGCCGCCGGCGCTGCTGCTGCGCACCGAGGACGCAGAGCTCGACGACAAACTCGACCGGCTCGCGTCGGAGAGCACCGTGCGCGAGCATCTTGAGAGCTTCAACCGGCGCGTGATCGAGGCGCGGCGGCAGCTGCAGGGCGGCCCGCCCGTGATAACGCGCACGCGCGACGTCGACGAGGAGGTCGCCCGCTGGCGGCAGCGGCGCGACGAGCGCATCCGCGAGGCCGACGCCAGGCGGCGGGCCGAGCAGGAGGCGTACGCGGCGCTCAGCTGGCGCGAGCGGCGCCGGCTGCGGCGCGGGCGCTGAGGGCCGCGTCCACTCCGACCATGCGAGTTGACGCAACACGCCGTCGGCGCCGAGGCCCCGACGGCGTGTTGCGTCACCTGGATGGGTGAGCGGCGGGCCGCTAGTCCGTCAGGTGCTGATGCGGGTCGGTGAAGTGGATGCTGTCCGCCGTTACTCCGACGAGCCCCAGTGTGACGCGCAGCAGCTGGGGAGGCAGGCCGTCCGCCGGGGGAGGGGTGGCCGCGCCGAGGGTCAGGGTCTTGCCGTCGGGGCCGGTCGCGGTCACCGAGTCGAGGTAGACCTGCACGTTGCCGCGCAGCGCCATCTGGTCGGCGGTGGTCGCGAGCTTGGGGCCGGTCTCCTTGCGGACGGTCAGGCTGAAGCCGTCGATGGTGATGCTGTCGGCCGAGATCTTGAGCACGGGGATGCGGCTGCCGTCGGCGAGCGGGACGGTGACGACGCTGATGCCCGTGAGCCCCGAGAACGACAGCGAGCTGCTGCCGAGCTGTGCGGGCGGTTGGGTGAAGACCGGGGCGGTCGCGTCCGGGCCGGCTGGGGCGGCGGGGGTCGCCGGAGCCGTCGGCGTCGGCGTGGGGGAGCCGGGCACGGCGGGCGCGCCCGGAGCGCCCGGGATCGGCAGCGTGGGGACGCCCGGGATTCCGGTGCCGGTCGGCGTGGGCGTCGGGGTCGGCGTCGGCGAGCTGCACGGCATGATGATCGGGATGCACAGCGCGGCGGGAGCCGCGGTCGGCACACGCGCAGCGCCGAGGCCTGCGAGGGCGGCGGCGATGCACGCGACCAGGGCACCCGCGACCATGCCGGAGCGGCCCCGCCTCATGCGATCGTGCCTTCGGTGGATGATGAGGCCGGCGATTCGGTCGGTGTGGCGGCGGCCGAGCCTGCCGCACGCGCGTCGCCATCCCCCTCGGCGCCCGCCGCATCCATTTCGGCCTTCTTCGGCATCCAGGCCACGGTGAGGATGCCGCCGATGCTGCTCAGCAGCATCCCGACGAAGAACCCGCCGAGGTTGACGCCGACCAGCGAGTACACGGCGACGGCCAACGCGATCACGCCGTAGAAGATGCGGTGCGCGGGCATCGCGATCACCAGGATGCCGAGCAGCACGAGCAGGATCGGGATGATTGTCGCCTGCAGTCCCTCGATGCCGAGCTGCACGTGGATCTTGCCGATGTCGAGCTGCCCCGAGAAGAACATCTCGACGCCGCCGATCGCGGTCAGCAAACCGCCGACGAAGGGGCGGCTGCGGCGCCACGCGCGGAAGCGCGCGCGGGTGCTCGCCGCGGTCGTCTCCTCGCCGGCCGCGATCGGGCCGTTCGCGTGCGCGCGGGCCACGATCAGAAGCATCCCTTCGAGCCGTCGGTCAGCTCGACGTGCATGCCGCTGAGGGTGAAGACGGAGGCCTGGGTGCTCCACGCGGTCTGCTGGAGGTTCGTGATCGTGACCGTGTCCGCATCCTGCGCGAAGTCGCCCGCGCTGCCCTTGGCCGAGGTGTTCACGGTGGAGGCGTCGACGCCGATGCGGATGTTGTGGAACTCGGAGTCGCCCTTGAGGTCGGTCATGCCGATCTGGAGGTCGGAGGCCGAGGCCGGGTTGCCGCCGCCGCCCGCGGTGATCAGCATCCCGACCTTGCCGAGCGGGGTGTCGGTGACGACGGCCTGGCAGAGGTCGGAGAGCGTGGCGGACTTGATGTTCGCGATGGCGACCTGGTGCTCCTTGCCCGCGGTGTCGGGCGCGACGCCGGCGTACTGCGAGAAGCCGGTGCCGTCGAGCTTGGTCGCGCTGATCTGGAACTGGCTACCGGAGACGGCGAAGGAGACGGGGACGGCGCCCTGGGCGACGCCGGTCATCAGCACGGTGGAGACGACGGCGACGGGGACGGCGGCGAGCACGATCCGTCCGGCATGCGACCCGGCGAGCTTTCGGAACTTCATCGATCCTCCTGTTCGGGGGACTTGACAGCGTCGGCGCAGTCAGGCCCAGATGCGAGCTTAGACGTTATTGACAGGCTGTCAATAGAAGATCCGGCACCTCAGTGTTCGGGAGGCGGCCGATAGTCTCGGAACATGGACACCGACCGGCGCACGAGGCTGACGCCGGACGAGCGACGAGCGCAACTCGTCGCGCTCGGAGTGGCGTTCCTCGCCGACAACCCGCTGGACCAGCTCTCCATCGAGGAGCTGTCGGCTCGCGCGGGCGTCTCGCGCGGGCTGCTGTTCCACTACTTCGGATCGAAGCACGGCCTCCATCGGGAGGTCGTCCGCACGGCCCGCGACAGCATGCTCCACGCCACGGAGCCGGTGGCCGGGCTCGCGCCGCTGGACCGCCTCCACGACACACTCGAGCGCATCGTCGCATTCGTGCGCGAGCACAGCGGGACGTTCTACTCGCTGGTGCGCGGCGTCGCCTCCGGAGACACGGAGGTGCGCCAGGTGGTGGAGGAGGCCCGCGGGGAGCAGGCGGATCGTGTGATCGCTGTCTTCCTCGAGTTGGGCGTGCCGGACACCGCGCTGCTGCGCATCGCACTGCGATCGTGGATCGCGTTCGCCGAGGAGGCGCTCGTCGAGAGCGCGATCGGCACCGACCTGCCGTCGGAGCAGATCGTCGGCTTCCTCGAGCGGAGTGCCCGCGGAGTGGTGGATGCGCTGGGCTAGATGCCCTCTTCCTCGACGTCCTCTTCGGTCAGCACGCCGTCATCCTCCGGCTCGTCGCCGTGCTCGTCGTAGACCGGCTCGGCCTCGCGGGCCTGACCGCCGGTCGGGCCGTCGTTGCCGTCGCCCGGACCAGACCAGATCGTCTCGCCGGCGACCGCGTCGTTCGTGACGAGCTCGTCGGCGAAGTCGGCCTCGGCCTCGGGGTCGTTGAGCGCGTAGTCGACGTCGCCGTCGGCCGGATCGGCCCAGCCGGGCGTCTCGCCCGCATCCGTCTCGCCGACCTCTACGTCCTCGACGCCGTCCTCCGGAATCCGATCCATCGCCTCGTCCCTTCCGCTCTCTCGCCTTGTCGCCCCCGACGCTACACCCGCCCCCACGCAGACAGCTCCTGAGTTTTTCCGCCCGATCGTGACGATTCGGGCGAAAAACTCAGGAGCTGTCGGATAGAGCTCGCGTTACTTGGCGGTGGGGAAGGTGATGGTCTTGCCCGAGCCGGCGTCCTTCACGGCTGCCTGCGTGAACGCGGCGAACTGCGAGGCGTCGGTGAAGCCGCCCTGGTAGCGCTCGCCGTTGACGAAGACGGTCGGGGTTCCGAAACCGCCGGTCGTCGGGTTCTTCAGCTGCGAGTTGGTCGTCGCGTCCTTCGTCATCGCGGTGACGAAGTCCGCATACGTCTGGTTGTTCACGCAGTCGGTGACGGCCTTGGAGCTGACGCCCGCATCCTTGAAGATGCTGAGGATCTCGGCGTTCGTGAGCCCGGTGCCGGTCTGCTCGTCCGGCTGCTTCGCGAAGAGCGCGGAGTTGACATCCCAGAACTTGTCCGGCTCCGAGTTCGCCACACACGAGACGGCAGCGCCGGCGCGCGTCGAGTAGTTGTTGTTCTGCGAGCTGTCGAGGATCGCGACGGGGTGGATCTCGATCGTCGCCGAGCCGTCCGCCATCCACTGCTTGATCTGGTCGTCATTCGTGGTCTCGAACTGGTCGCAGTAGGGGCACTGGTAGTCGAGCCAGATCTGGATGTGCGCGGTCTTGCCGTCGAGCTCCATCTTCGTCGGCGTCGGCTGACCGCCCGACGGGATCGCCGGCGTCGTCACGGCCTTGCTCGACGACTCGAGCAGGATGCCGCCGCTGGCCATGTTCTTCGGGTTCGCGGCTCCGGCGCCCCCGGTTCCCACAGTGGTGAAGATGACGACGCCGATGATGGCGAGCACAGCGATGACGCCGGCGATGACCGATCCTTGAACGATGATCTTGCGCCGCTTGGCCTTCTTGGCGGCCTCTTCGCGCATCCTCCTGGCGGTTTCGCGCGCCTCCTCGCGGCGGTCGCGTTTCGTAGGACCTGTCGTCCCTCTGCCAGTTGCCATTCAGCTCATCCCATCGAACAGTGGACAGTTCTCACATGATCGTAGGGGGACTTTGCTTTGAAGGCGCTGTACCGGGTGCTCTACCGTGGACGCATGCAGTCGACAGACCGAGCCAGCTGATGCCGTCGGATTCCGAAGGGCACGGGACGGGCGCGGAGCCGAACGAGGGCCGGGACACTGCGGGCGCCGACTACGCGGAGCGCCTCCGACGTCTGGACACCAGCTGGTGGCGCCGCACACTGAATGTGCAGGCGCCGTACCGCTGGAACATCCGCCGCCTGCACCTCGGGCGGGTGCTGGATGTGGGGAGCGGCCTGGGCCGCAATCTGGCGCACCTCGGCAACAACGGCGTCGGCGTCGACCACAATGCGGAGTCGGTGGCGATTGCGCGGGCGCGCGGGCTGACCTCGTTCACGAGCGACGAGTTCCCGTCGACCGAGTACGCGGTGCCCGGCGCCTTCGACTCGTTGCTGCTCGCCCACGTCGTCGAGCACGTCGACCCGGACTTCGCGGTCGAACTGGTGCGCATGTACCTGCCGTACGTGAAGCCGGGCGGTCACGTCCTTTTCATCACGCCGCAGGAGCGGGGCTATGCGAGCGACGCCACCCATGTCGCGTTCACCGACTTCGACGGCCTCCACCGCCTCGCCGACCGCCTGGGCCTCACGGTCGAGCGGGAGTACTCGTTCCCGCTGCCGCGCTTCGCGGGCAAGGCGTTCACCTACAACGAGTTCGTGGTGCTGACCCGGCTCCCCGGCTGACGCACGGCAAGTCCGCCGCGGCCGGTCTGGTTGACGCGACGCGCCGTGCGCGAGACTGCGCGGACGGCGTGTTGCGTCAACTCGATGCGGCCGGCGCGCGGCCGAGCTCCACGTCCTCCACGCGGGAGCGCGGCATCGCCAGGCCCGCGGCGATCGTGAGCACCGTGGCGATCGCCACCGCCACGAAGACCGCGGTCGACGCCGACTGGATGGTGTCGGGCGACTTCGCGCCGCCTGCCGAACCGGCGATGATGGCGTTGGCGATCGCTCCGAACACGGCCACGCCGACAGCGCTGCCGATGGAGCGGGCGAACATGTTGCTGCCGGTCACGACGCCGCGCTCGTTCCACGCGACGCTCGACTGTGCGGCGATCAGCGTCGGGGTCGCGATGAGGCCCATCCCGAGCCCGACGATGAAGCAGCTGACCGCGACGAACAGCACCGACGGGGTCAGCGAGGTGAGCGCGAGCGAGATCGCGCCGACGATGGCGATGCTCATCCCGAGCAGGGCGGTGTTGCGGAACCCGATGCGGAGGTAGAAGCGGCCGGACAGGCTGGCCGCGATCGGCCACCCGAGGGTCAGCGCGGCGACGGCCAGGCCGGAGACGATGGGCGCGACGCCGATGGTGCCTTCCAGGTAGGTGGGAACGTACGACGTGAGGCCGATCAGGATGGCGCCGACTCCCAGCGAGATCAGTGTGGTCGTCACCAGCAGTCTCCGGGAGAACACCCACAGCGGCAGTACCGGCTCGGAGGCCCGCAGCTCCACCAGCACGAAGGCCACCAGCAGCAGGCCGCCCAGCACGAAGGCGCCGATGCTCCACACCGAGTCCCACGCCCACGCCTGTCCGCCCTCGAGCACCGCGAGGATGATCAGGGTCGTGCCGGCGGTCAGCAGCACCGCGCCGGGGTAGTCGATGCGGTGCCTGCGGCGCTCGACGGTCTCATGGAAGCTGCGGATGAGCATCCACGCGGCCAGGATGCACAGCGGGATGTTGACGAAGAAGATCCAGCGCCACGACAGGAACTGCGAGAACACGCCGCCCAGGGTCGGTCCGACGACGGAGGAGATGGCCCAGACGCTGGCGAGGTAGCCCTGCGTCTTGGCGCGCTCGGCGACGGTGTAGATGTCGCCGGCGATGGTGATGGACATCGGCTGGATGGCGCCGGCGCCGAGGCCCTGCAGGGCGCGGAACGCGATGAGGGCCGGCATGCTCCATGCGAAGCCGCAGAGCACCGATCCGAGGAGGAACAGTGCGATGCCGATGAGCACGATGGGCTTGCGGCCGACGGTGTCGGAGAGCTTCGCGTAGACGGGCACGGACACTGCCTGCGCGAGCAGGTAGACGGAGAACAGCCACGGGAACTGCGAGAACCCGCCGAGGTCCTGGACGATCGAGGGCACCGCCGTCGCGAGGATCGTCGAGTCGATGGCCACGAGCCCGGTCGTCAGCATGAGGGCGATCAGGATGGGGCCGCGCTCCGACCGGAAGCCGACGCTCGCTCGGGTGGGTTCGTTCATAGAGGTCAACAACGCGAGGGAGTCGGTCGCATTCCCGGCTTGACGTGAAAGAGGACCAGCGCGACAATCTGAAACATGTCTTTCATAACTGGGTCGGTGGGTGGCGCGGACGCCGACCGCGCGCGTCCCGAACGGCGCACGACGGTCACCGACCCGCGGGCCCTGCGCGCACTCGCGCATCCCCTCCGTCTCGCGCTGCTCGACCACTTGATGTCGTTCGGGCCCCGGACCGCCAGCGAGTGCGCCGCGGTGGTCGGCTCCACCGCATCCAATTGCAGCTATCACCTGCGGGCGCTCGCCAAGGTCGGGCTGGTCGAGCCCGTGGATGCGGAGGACGGCCGTGAGCGCCCCTACCGGTCGTCGTCGACCGGGCTGACCTTCGGCCGCACCGAGGACCCCGAGTTCGCGATCGGTGCCGACACCGTCGAGCGCGCCCTCGCCGACCGCCAGGTCGATGACGAGGCGGCGCTCGTCCACCGCGCCATCGCTCAGCGCGACGAGCAGCCGATCGAGTGGCGCGAGGCGAGCCTGCTGACGGGGTACGCCCTGAAGCTGACGCCGGGCGAGTTGCGCGAGCTGATGCAGGGGCTGGACGCGCTCATCCGCCCCTACATCGCCCTCACCCGGGTGGATGCGCCCGAGGGCAGCGACGTCGTCGCGCTGCACCTGAACGCCTTCCAGCACCCGGATGCGATCGCGGCGGCGCGGGCCGCAGGCGCCTCGGCCGAGCAGGACGACACGGATCCCGGGGGCGGCGCATCGTGACCGCCACTGCGACCCGCGAGCGCTCGCCGCTGCTCCGCCGCGACTTCGCCCTCGTCTGGACCGCGGGGCTGGTCTCCGACACCGGCGACTGGCTGCTCATGATCGCGCTGCCGCTGTTCGCCCTGTCGGCGACCGGGTCGGCGCTCGGCGCATCCACCGTCTTCCTGGTCGAGCTCGTCCCGATGCTGCTGGTCGGCAGCTTCCTCGGCGTGCTGGTCGACCGGTGGGATCACCGCCGCACGATCATCATCGTCGCCCTGCTGCAGGGGCTGCTGCTTCTGCCGCTCCTCGCGGCGAGCGCCGACCGGATGGGCATCGTGTACGCGGTCGCCGCGGTCGAGGCGGTGCTCGGTGCGATCATCAATCCGGCGCGGCAGGCGATGATCCCGCAGCTGGTCGGCACCGACCAGCTGGCGCGCGGCAACGCACTGATCGCCGTGAGCGACAGCCTTGCCCGGCTCATCGGTTCCCCGCTCGGCGGTCTCTCGTTCGCGCTGTGGGGACTGCCGGGAGTCGTGATCGCGGATGCGGCGTCGTACCTCATCACCGCGGGGCTCGTCCTGTTCGTGCGCCCGCGACCGCGGAAGGCCGACGCCGCACCGGCAACGGACGGCGAGAGCGCAGCGGACGGCGAGCCTGCGGCGGTCGCCGAGCGGCGCATCCTGCACGAGTGGGTGGAGGGGCTGGCGCTGCTCGCGCGGTCCGCCACCTTGCGCACGCTCGCGGGCATCGCCGCGCTTGCGGGCGTGGCGCAGGGCCTCTTCCTCGTGCTGTTCCTCGTCTACGTGACGCAGAACATCGGAGCGGGCGACACCGGCGCTGGCATCATCCGCGGCGTCCAGGCGATCGGCGGGGTGCTCGGCGGACTCGTGACAGGCGCCCTCGCGCGACGGATGGCACCGCGCTGGATGATCGGCGTCGGCTATCTGGTCTTCGGGACGCTGTCGCTCGTCACCTGGAACCTCGCTCCGTTCACCACAGCGCTGTGGGTCTACGCCGGGCTGTTCATCGCGATGGGCATCCCCGGGGTCACGACGGCGACCGGCGAGATCACGCTCGTTCAGACGACAGTCCCCGCGCGCGCCCTCGGGCGGGTGATCGCCGCGGTCACGACTCTGGACGGCGCAGCACAGGCGGTCGGGCTGCTCATCGGCGGCCTCCTCGCCGACTCGGGCGACATCGTCCCGGTGCTCGACGTGCAGGCGTCGCTCTACCTGCTCTGCGGGCTGATCGGGATCGTGGCGTTGCGCGACAGGCGAGGGCTCACCGGGAGCGGCGCGGGCACCGACAGGACGCGTCTTACGTAACGGCCCGCGCGAACGCTAGGGTGCTGCCACCGTGGTCCCCCGGAGGTGGATGATGTCGTACCGCACCCTCTCGCACATCCCGCTGTTCCGCCGCACCGTCGGCGCCGTGGCGCTCGCCGCGGCCCTGACCGGTGGCCTGACCGCGTGCGACCTGTTCGCGCCGCAGGACACCCTCGACATCGAGGAGGCCAGCGTCGGATCGAGCGCCACCGTTGGGGATGTGTTCGTCGGCAACGCCGTGCTGGTCACCAGCGACGACGGCGCGACGGCGAACCTGGTGGTCACGCTGGTGAACCAGGGGAACGACACCCAGCAGGTGGAGATCGTGCCGAGCGGCGGGCAGAGCATCACGGTGTCCCTCGACCCGCGCGACACCCAGCAGCTGGGCGACCCGCCGGACGACGAGAGCCTGGTGAGCGACCTGGATTCGGCTCCCGGCTCGCTCACGACCGTGACGGTCGCGAGCGGGGGAGACTCGGTCGGGCTGCAGGTTCCGGTCGTGACGGGCGCGCTCCCGCCGTACGGCACGCTCACCCCGGCGCCCTGATCGCGCACGAGGATCGCGCCCGTGGGTCGCGCACGCCGCGACGCGTCGGCGCGCCTGGAAACCCAGACCGGTATTCCGGCGCATGATATTGACGCGAAACCCGCCCGGGTTCCCGCTGTTTCCGGGGATGTGAACGTAGGGTGTCGGTGTGTGGCGACTGGACAGGAAGACCGAGGATGACGACGCGACGTCGGGCATCCCAGACGATGACGCCCTGAACCCGCGCACGACGACGGCTCCGCACGCGCTCAGTCTGGGCGACCCGGCCCTGGTCGCCGGCAACATCGCCGACCCGGTGTGGAAGCGCTGGCGCGACGAGATCGCGGCGGTCGGCGGGGTCTCTCCGCTGCTCCACTTCGAGGACAGCCCGCGCACGCGCATCGAGCTGAGCACGACGCATCCCGGCGGCCTCCCGCAGTTCATCACCGGGCAGAGCACGCTGCTCTCCAGCCTCATCCGCGACGAGCTGGCGCTCCGCACCGCACGCGCGGCCGCGAACGCGATCACCGCGAAGGGCATCGAGCTGCGCTCCGTGCGCGGCATCGAGTCGGTGCACCTGGCGATCGGCCTGGCGCAGTGGCGGCACGGCTCCGAAGAGTACATGGCGCCGATCCTGCTGCGCCCGCTCGCCATCCGCCGCTACGGCCGCGACTTCGAGCTGAAGCTGAAGGGCCACACCTTCCTCAACCCCGAGCTCGCGCGCGCGCTCAACGAGCAGTTCCAGATCACGCTGGATGCGGACGCCTTCGTCGCGCTCGCCGTCAGCAACGGCGTGTTCAAGCCGCAGCCGGTGATCGACCGTCTGCGCGGCCTGACCTCGCACCTGCCGTGGTTCAACGTCCAGCCGCGGCTGGTCGCCTCGTCCTTCGCCGACGTCGCCCCGGCGCTGAGCGAAGAGGCGCGTGACCTGAACACCGTGCTGCTGGATGCGCTGGCCGGCAACCCGACCGCGCGCACGACGGTCGAGAGCGCCTTCAACCCGGTAGAGCCCATCCGCCAGGACGAGCGCCCGCCCGCGACCGACACCCTCCTGCTCGACGCCGACGAGGCGCAGGAGAACGTGGTGGCGCAGATCGCCGCGGGCAATTCACTCGTCGTCAAGACGCTGCCCGGCACCGGCGGCACCCAGACGATCGTCAACGCGATCGGCGCCCTGGTGGCCCAGCACAAGCGCGTGCTCGTGGTGAGCCCGCGGCGGTCGAGTCTCGAGGATATCGCCCAGCGGCTGACGAAGGCCGGCCTGCCGGGTCTCGCGGTGACGCCGCGCACGCTGCGCCGCGACCTCATCCAGTCGATCGCCCGCAACGAGAAGGCCACGCAGCCGAAGGTCACCGACGTCGACGAGGCCCTGGTGCGGCTCCGCAAGGTGCTGGTCGACTACCGCGCCGCGCTGACCCGCCGCGACCCCGTGCTGCGCGTCTCGGTTCTGGATGCGCTGCGCGAGCTGTCGCGCCTCTCCCTTCTTCCCGCCCCGCCCTCCACGACGGCCCGTCTCGGCCGCCGGGCGATCGAGGGGCTCGCCCGCGACCGCGCCGCGTCGGCGGACGCGCTGATCCGCGCGGCCCGCCTCGGCGAGTTCCGGTACGGCCCCAACGACTCTCCCTGGTACGGCGCCTCCTTCACGACGACGGAGGAGGGGAAGGCCGCGCACGAGCTGGCCAAGAAGCTCAACCGCGCCGAGCTGCCGCGCCTCATCGACCGCGCCCAGGCCCTCATCGGCCAGACGCGGATGCGCCCGTTCGCCTCGATCGCCGAGCTCGGCGTCTACCTGCGGCTGCTGCTCGACATCCGCGAGACGCTCGACAAGTTCACGCCCTCCGTCTACGACCGTTCGCTGACCGAGCTGATCGCGGCCACCGCATCCCGTCGCGAGTCGCCGTCGATGTCGAGCGCCAACCGCCGCCGTCTGCGCAAGCACGCCCTGGAGTACGTCCGGCCCGGCGTGCACGTCACCGACCTCAACGAGAGCCTGCGCCGCATCCAGCAGCAGCGCATCCTGTGGAACCGCTTCGCCGTCGCCGGCGTCGTGCCCGAGGTCCCGGTCGGGATCGCGGACGTGCAGGTCGCCTACCAGCGCGTGGCGGAAGACCTGGCGCGCCTCGACATCCCGCTCCGCCGCACCGGGACGCCGCAGTCGCTCGCAGCGCTGCCCGTGGAGGAGCTGACCCGCCAGATCGCCGGCCTCGCCGCCGAGTCCGAGGTGCTCGCCAACCTGCAGGAGCGCACCGCCCTGCTGACACAGTTGCGCGAGCAGGAGCTCGACCCGCTGATCTCCGACCTGTCCATCCGGCACGTTCCCGAGACGCAGGTGAGCGCCGAGCTGGAGCTCGCGTGGTGGCAGTCGGTGCTCGAGTCGCTGCTCGCCTCCGACCGCGCCCTGCTCAACGCCAACACCGGGGTTCTCGACCGGCTCGAGGCCGACTTCCGCCTGGTGGATGAGGCGCACGCCTCCGCGACCGGCAAGCAGCTGGCGTGGATGCTCGCCGAGACCTGGAAGATCGGCATCGTCGACTGGCCGGACGAGGCCGCAGCGCTGAAGCGCCTCCTGAAGAGCACGACGCCGACGGCGACAACGCTCAACGAGGCGGCGCCGCACCTCGCGCGCCCGCTCGCGCCGGTGTGGCTGATCTCGCCCTACGAGGTTCCGTCGATCGGCCGCGAGGTCGGTTTCGACGCCGTGCTGCTGGTGGACGCGGGCGCGTCGAGCCTCGCCGAGAACGTCCCCGTCATCCGCCGCGCGAAGCAGGTCGTGGCGTTCGGCGACCCGGTGACGCAGACGCCGTCGCGCTTCGACATCGGCGTGCACGAGTACGGCACGACCGTCGAGGACGTCGACGTGGACGCGCTCCACGCCGACTCCGCGCTCGCGCGCCTCGCCGAGCTGCTCCCCGTCTACACGCTCAGCCGCAGCTACCGCGCCGGCGGCGAGGACCTCGCCGAGCTGGTCAACCGCCGCTTCTACGGCGGGATGATCGACTCGATGCCCTGGGCCGGCACCTACCTCGGCCACGGCAGCCTGTCGCTGCACTACGTCAGTGGCGGTCAGGGCATGCCGGACACCGACACGGGAGCGGTCGAGTCGACCGACGCCGAGGTCGCGAAGGTCGTCGAGCTGGTGCTCGCGCATGCGACCGAGCGTCCGCGCGAATCCCTCATGGTCATCACCGCGAGCGAGCGTCACGCCGTGCGCGTCAACCAGGCCGTGCTGGCGGCGTTCGCGAAGCGCTCGGAGCTGGCCGACTTCATCCTCGGCGACCGGGCGGAGCCGTTCACCGTGGTCACCCTCGACCAGTCGGTCGGGCAGAGCCGCGACCGCGTCATCTTCTCCATCGGCTACGGCCGCACCCCGCACGGGCGACTGCTGTCGAACTTCGGCGCCCTCGCCGAGCCGGGCGGCGACCGCCTGCTTGCGGTCGGCATGACGCGCGGCCGCCGCGGAATGGACATCGTCTCCTGCTTCCGGCCGGAGGACATCGACGAGACGCGGATGCGGCACGGTATCGCTGCACTGGCCCAGGTGCTGGGGGAGGCGGACCAGATCCAGGCCGCCGCTCCGGAGTACCTGAGCCCGGACGCCGACCCGATGGTGCTCGACCTCGCCAAG
Organism: Leifsonia sp. NPDC014704; assembly: GCF_043083605.1. Taxonomy (NCBI): domain Bacteria; kingdom Bacillati; phylum Actinomycetota; class Actinomycetes; order Micrococcales; family Microbacteriaceae; genus Leifsonia; species Leifsonia sp. NPDC014704. The sequence continues at coordinate 112,206 of NZ_JBIBYW010000001.1, forward strand.
CGCCTGGCCCGTCGCGGCCTCGACGTGCACCTCGGCTATCGAGGCAAGCTGACCCTCGTCGCCTCGCACGGTGGTCGCGCGGTCGCGGTCGAGACCGACCAGGACGTATCGAAGGGCAGCCTCCGCGAGTCGCTGCGCCTGCGGCCGGATGTGCTGCGCCGCCTCGGCTGGCACTACCTGCGGGTGCACAGCTTCGAGCTGTTCGCCGACCCGGACGCCGTCGCCGGACGCATCGCCAAGCTCATCGGCAAGACGGAGGCGGACGCCGAGACGGCGCCGATCACGCTGCCGCCGCTCGCGTAGGGCGGGTCCGTTCTAGGCTGGAGGGGATGAGCGAGACACCCGGGAGACGGCGGCACCGTCGTGTGCAGCGCCCGGGCGCGCCCGGAACCGACCCCGCGCCGCGCGTCGACCAGCAGGAGGAGCCCCTGCTCCCGCCGGCCGCCCCCGACTCCGACAACGCGCCCAGTTGGTCGTCCAACGACGAACGGCTGCGACGCGACGTCCCCCCGCACTGGTAGCCCGACGCATCCTCTCGCCGAGGTGCACGTAGTTGCGCACCCGTGCGGCGTGTCGACCGCAACAACGTGCACCTCAGCGGATGGCGGGTGCGGGAGGGGTCAGGGGAGGGGGTCGGCGTGCTTGCCGGACGGCTGCGGCGGCGACTGCTGCGCCTGGAGCAGGTCGCGGATCTCGGTGAGGAGGTCGAGCTCCGTGATGGGGGCCTCCGGCTCGACGACGCCCTTCTTGCGCAGGCGCTCAGCGCGCTTGCGCACCTGGTTGATCGGGTACACGAAGACGAAGTAGACGACGACGGCCACGATCAGGAAGTTGATGATCGCCGCGAGCACCGCGCCGAACTTGATCTGCGCGTCGCCGATCGTCAGCACCAGCGACGACTCGAGGCCCTGCGTCTTGGCGATCGCGCCGATCAGCGGGTTGATCAGGTTGTTCACGATGGAGTTGACGACCGCGGTGAACGCCGCGCCGATGACGACCGCGACCGCGAGGTCGATCACGTTTCCGCGGAGGATGAACTCCTTGAACCCTTTGAGCATGACCGGAACGAACCCTTCTACGCGGCGGAGCCCGACGACGAGGTCGACGGGGTCGAGGAGGTGGAGGAGCTGGACGAGGTGGAACCGGGGGACGACGAGCCGGAGGAATCCGACGAGCCGGACGACGACGAGCCGGACGACGACGAACCCGAAGACGAGTCCGACTTCTTCGCCCCGCCGCGCGAGTCGGTCCGGTAGAACCCGGAGCCGTTGAACGTCACGCCGACGGTCCCGAATACCTTGCGGAGGGATCCGCCGCAGTTGGGGCACACCGTGAGGGCGTCGTCGGTGAAGGCCTGCTGGATGTCGAAGGCGTGGCCGCAGTCGCGGCACGAATAGGAGTAGGTCGGCATTCTTCTTCCGCTGCGCTCGCTGTCGGGGTCGGGGTCAGGTGAACTGGACGATGCGAGTCGGGGTGACCGCGCCGTCCACCGGCTGGTCGTGACGCTCGCGCGGCACCTCGTCCACCAGCTCGCCGTCGAACAGGACGGCGTACACCGGGGGACATTTTTCCATGCTGCCCAGCGTCTTGTCGAAGTAGCCGCGGCCCCAGCCCATCCGCATCCCGGTCGCATCGACGGCGGCCGCCGGCACCAGGATGAGGTCCACGTCGTTGATCGCGATCGGTCCGAGCAGCTCGCCGACCGCCTCGGGCAAGCCGTACAGGCCTTCGGTCTCGGTCTCGCCGTCGCCGGTCGTCCAGTCGAGCAGGCCGTCCTCGCGCGAGATCGGCAGCAGGACTCGCAGACCCTGCGTGTGCGCCCAGTTGAGGAAGGGGCGCGTGTCCGGCTCCACCGGGGTGGAGAGGTAGGCCGCAACGGAGCGGGCGGACAGGTCGGTGGCGAGGTCGACCAGGTTGCGGGTCAGCCCCGCCGTCGCGGTCTGGCGCTCGGTCGTCGTGAGGTTCTGCCGACGCTCGCGGAGCTCCGCACGCAGGGCCCGCTTGCGGTGAGCGGCAGTGTCCGAGTCCATACGGCAATCCTAGGAGATGCCATCCTGTGCTCCGCCGAAATGCGGATACTGTAGGCGGCATGGCAAATCACGACCGCGTTACGAAAGCAGTGATCCCCGCAGCCGGCCTCGGAACCCGCTTCCTCCCGGCGACGAAAGCGATGCCCAAGGAGATGCTGCCGGTCGTTGACAAGCCCGCCATCCAGTACGTCGTCGAGGAGGCCGTGGATGCGGGCCTGCACGACGTCCTGATGATCACCGGCCGCAACAAGAACGCCCTCGAGAACCACTTCGACCGCAACGCCGAGCTGGAGGAGACCCTCACCAAGAAGGGCGACACCGACCGGCTCGAGAAGGTCAACTACTCCACCGCCCTCGCCGACATGCATTACGTGCGCCAGGGCGACCCGAAGGGTCTCGGCCACGCCGTCCTGCGGGCCAAGATGCACGTGGGTCGTGAGCCGTTCGCGGTGCTGCTCGGCGACGACATCATCGACGCGCGCGACGACCTGCTGAGCCGGATGCTGACCGTGCAGTCGCAGCGCCACGCCAGCGTCGTCGCCCTCCTCGAGGTCGACCCCGACTCCATCCACCTCTACGGCGCCGCCGCGGTCGAGACGACGGACGAGGAGGACGTCGTCCGCATCACCGGCCTCGTCGAGAAGCCGGACAAGGAGCACGCCCCCTCCAACTACGCCGTCATCGGCCGCTATGTGCTGCGCCCGGAGGTCTTCGACGTCCTGGAGCGCACGGAGCCCGGCCGCGGCGGCGAGATCCAGCTGACCGACGCGCTGCAGTCCATGGCGGAGGCGCCCGACTGGACCGGCGGCGTCTACGGCGTCGTCTTCCGCGGCCGCCGCTACGACACCGGCGACCGTCTCGACTACATCAAGGCGATCGTGCGCCTCGCCGTCGACCGCGAGGACCTCGGCCCGGAGCTGCGCCCGTGGCTCCGCGAGTTCGCCGCGGAGCTCGAAGACGAGCCCGTGGAGTTCGTCGAGGAGATGCCCGTCGACCCGACAGGGCCCATCCAGACGCTGTCCGACCGGTCCCGCTGACGGCCGGCCGAAGGAGGACTCCGTTGGCGCTCGTCGTCCCCACCCTCACCGAGGGTCGCGTGGGGTTGCGTCCCATCCGTCTGCGCGACGCGCGGCCGCTGGAACGGTCGCTGCTCGACAACCGCAGCTGGCTGCGGCAATGGGAGGCGACGAGCCCGTACGCGCCCGGGTCGTTCGACACCCGCGCGAGCATCCGATCCCTGTTGGCGAATGCGCGGGCCGGGCACGGCCTGCCGTTCATCGTCGAGTGGGACGGCCGGCTCGCCGGGCAGCTGAACGTCTCGTCGATCGCGTACGGCTCGCTGTCGAGCGCGACGATCGGCTACTGGATCGCCGAGGAGTTCGCCGGCCGCAACATCACCCCGACCGCGGTGGCGCTGGCGACCGACTACTGCTTCTATCAGCTGGGGTTGCACCGGATGGAGATCTGCATCCGGCCCGAGAACGGCCCGAGCCTGCGCGTGGTCGAGAAGCTCGGCTTCCGCTATGAGGGGCTGCGGCGCCGCTATATCCACATCAACGGCGACTGGCGCGACCACTTCTGCTTCGCGCTGGTGTCCGAGGAGCTGACCCAGGGCGTGCTGCGCCGCTGGCTCGACCACAACGTCCCCGAGGACGCGGCGCTCGTGCCCGCGGAGGACCGCGCGGCGGCGGCCATCCCGCTGCCGATCGCCCGGCATTACTGAGCCGGTTCTCATCCCCGGGCCGCTCAGCCGGGTGCTTCCGGTGGAAATGTGCTGAAAGCGCGCTGGATCGGGTGACACACCCCCGCGGGTGACCGAGGCTCGGCCGTCGCCGCCCCTACCGTAGAGGACATGAACGGGGATGTGATGGGCGGTGGGGTCGTCGTCGCGCTCGCGGCCGCTTTGTGGCTCGCCTATCTGGTCCCGGTGTGGTTGCGTCGCCGCGAGTACCTTGCAACGGAGCGGAACGCCGTGCGGCTGCAGCAGACACTGCGCATCCTCGCCGAGACCAGCGAGCTCCCCGACGAGGTGCGCCTCGAGGCCACCGCACGGACCGTCGCCGAGCAGCAGCGCATCCTCCGCAAGTCCGAGCAGAAGACCCTCGCCGCCGCTCGCGCGGAGGCCGCCGCCCACGCGCGCCGCGAGCAGGCGCTCGCGGAGGAGCGCCGCCGCGCGGCAGAGGAGGCGGAGCGGGCCGCCGCGGAGGCGATCGCCCTGGAGCGTGCCGCCCGCGCGGCCGCCGCGCAGCGCGCCCGGGTGCTCGCCACATCCACCGCCCGTCCCGTGCTGTCGCCGCAGCGCCGCCGTCGTCTCCGCCGGGCGCGCGGACTCTCGACCCTCGTGCTCGTCGCCGGCCTGATCGGGCTCGTCTCGGGCACGGTTCTGCTCTTCGAGACCGGAGCGTGGCTGCTCGCCGCCGCCTCGCTCGGCGCGGTCGCGCTCTCCGGATGGATGCTCGGCCGCCTCGCGCGGCCCGAGCGCGCCTCCGCGGTCGCCCAGCCCCTGGTGCGCACCTCCGTCGTCGCGCCGGAGCTCTACGACGACGCACAGCATGACGATGTCCCGGTGCAGGAACGCCTGCGCCAGAGCTGGACGCCGCGTCCGCTCCCGAAGCCGCTGCACCTGTCGCCCGGAACCGTCGCCGCCGCCGCGATGGCATCGGTGGATGCCGCCGCGGAGCTGCGTCGCGCGGCTGCCCGTGCCGAGTTCGAGCGGAAGGCGGCCGAGGTCGCACCGCCCGCTCCGGTGGCTGCGCCGGTGCCGCTGCGGGCCGTCGCGAGGCCGGTCGCGGAGTCGACGGGCCCGTCCGCTGTCGCGTCCTCGGTGGCCTCAGCGTCGGCCTCTGCGGTGTCCTCCGTGCCCGCTGCGACGACTGTCCCGAGCCGCTACGCGAGCATGGGGATCCTCGACGAGGCGGACACCGGCAGCATGGACCTGGACGCGGTCCTGCGTCGTCGCCGAGCGGCCAGTTGAGCCGTGCTCGATTTCGACGGGACCCGCGAGGGGTGCTATTGTTTCTAAGCAGTTCCCCGGGGCTATGGCGCAGTTGGTAGCGCGCTTCGTTCGCATCGAAGAGGTCAGGAGTTCGAATCTCCTTAGCTCCACCAGAACCGGAAAGGCCGCCCAGTCGGGCGGCCTTTTTGTTTGTCCGCGTTCGCTCCCCTCCCCGCTTTGCTGGTACAGTCGTGCTAACAACGAGAAGTCGGGGGACAACATGGTTCTGCTGGCGATCGTGGCATGCGAGATCGGGTTCTGGGTGGCCATCGTCGCCGGCCTGATCGCCCGCTATCCGGCCGGGAAACCCCGCGTGGGCGCAGCCCTGCTCATTGCGGCGCCGCTCATCGACGTCGTGCTGCTGGTGCTGGTCGCCGCCGACCTGATCGGAGGAGCCACGGCATCCTGGCACCACGGCCTCGCCGCCCTCTACATCGGCATCTCGGTCGCCTACGGGCATCGGATGATCGCCTGGGCCGACGCGAAGTTCGCGCAGCGCTTCCGTGGTGCCGAGCCGCGTCCGAAGCCGACGGGGTGGGCGTACACGGTCGCCTGCTGGAAGGATGCTGCGCGCACGCTGCTCGCGTGCGCCGTCGCTGGGGGGATCCTCGGCGCGCTGATCCTCGTGGTCGGCGCTCCCGAGCGCACCGCGGAGCTGCTCGGGTTCTTCCCGCTCCTCGGAGTGATCCTCGGCATCGATGTGCTCTGGGCGGTCAGCTACACGATCTGGCCTAAGAAGACCGCGCGGCCGGCCGTGTCCGGGGGCTGACGATGCCGCGGCTGATCGACCACGAGGAGCGCGACCGAGAGATCGCCGAGGCGGCTCTGCGCGTGCTTGCGCGCGACGGCCTGGCGGGACTGTCGGTGCGCAATGTGGCGGCCGAAGCGGGCATCGCCACCGCATCCCTCCGCCGCGCCTTCCCGGAGCAGGATGCGCTGCGCCGGTTCTGCCTCGAGCACATCCGGGACAACGCCACACGGCGCATCGAACAGGTTCGCGGCGAGGGCAGGACGGCCGTGCTCGCCGTCCTGAAGGAACTGCTGCCCCTCGACGAAGAGCGGCGGGTCGAACTGACCGCACACCTCCAGCTTGGAGCGCTGGCGCTCAGCAGCGGGCAGCTCCGACCGATCCTGCTCGAGTTCAACTCCGCCATCCGCGAGTTGTGCGCCGGTCTGATTGCGGAACTGGACCGGACCGGGGAGGTGCGGGCCGGACTGGACGCGTCGGCGGAGGCCGACCGGCTGCACGCCCTGGTCGACGGTGTCGCGCTCCACCTGCTCTGGGAGGGCGGACCGGAGGAGCGCGCGCGGGCCGTCGGCGTGCTGGCGGCGCACCTGGACGGGCTCCTCTGAGCTGTGCGGCCTGCCGGTCTAGACCACCAGCAGGATCGCAAGCACGATCATGAGCACCGCGATCCCGCCGTCGAGGATGCGCCAGGCGAACGGCTTCGCGAACACGGGAGCGGCGAACCGCGCGCCGAAGCCGAGCAGACCGAACCAGAGCAGGCTCGCGGTGGCAGCGCCCGCGCCGAACACCCAGCGGCCGGGGTCGCCGTGCGAGGCCGAGAGCGAGCCCAGCAGCAGCACGGTGTCGAGATAGACGTGCGGGTTGAGCCAGGTGATCGCGAGGCAGGCGCCGACGGCTGCGGCGAGGGATCCGGCCACGGCGCCGGAGGCGGTCAGCGATTCCGGCTTGAGGGCCCTGCGCGCGGCGAAAACGGCGTAGCCGAGCAGGAAGGCGAAGCCGGCCCAGCGGACGATCTCGAGCGCGATCGGAGCGTTCTTCACCAGGACGCCGATGCCGGCCACACCCGCCGCGATCAGCAAGACGTCGCTGACGACGCAGATGACGACGATCGGGAGGACGTGCTCGCGGCGCAGCCCCTGACGGAGGACAAACGCGTTCTGCGCGCCGATCGCGACGATAAGGGATGCGGCCGAGCCGAGGCCGGTGAAGAACGTTGCGAGCACCCCTCGACGCTAGGGCGGTGCCTCGACTAAGTACAGCTCAGGTTCGTGATTATGCATTAGCATCCCTTCATATGGCGAACGTGGAGCACCTGCGGACCCTCGCCGCCGTGGTGGACGGCGGGACCTTCGAGGCGGCCGCCGCTGCGCTCCACATCACCCCCTCGGCGGTCAGCCAGCGCATCAAGGCGCTCGAGGAGCAGAGCGGGCGCGTGCTGGTGCGTCGCAGCAAGCCGGTCGCGCCGACCGAAGCGGGCAGCGTCCTGCTTCGCCTGGCCCGCCAGCTGACCCTGCTGGAGGCGGAGGCCGCGGCAGAACTGGCCGGAGCGGACGACCCGACCAGCACGCCGCTCCCGCTCGTCGTCAACGCCGACTCCCTCGCCACCTGGGTGCTGCCCGCACTCGCTCGGCTCGACGGCGTCGCGTACCAGCTGGCGATCGACGACCAGGAGCACACCCTCGACCGTCTGCGTGACGGGACGGCGCTGGCGGCGATCGGGTCCGATCCGGAGCCTGTGCAGGGGTGCACGTCCCGGCCGCTCGGCTCGATGGTCTACCGCGCCGCGGCGAGCCCGGCGTTCGTCGCCCGCTGGTGCGCGGACGGCTGGAGTCCGGAGGCTGCCGCAGTCGCTCCGATGCTGGTGTTCGACCGCAAGGACGCCTTGCAGGACCGCTATCTCGACGCGTTCGCGCCCGTTGCGCGACCGCCGCGCCACTACATCCCGGCGTCCACCCAGTTCGTCGAAGCCGCGGTGCACGGGCTCGGCTGGGGGATGCTGCCCGATCTGCAGGCGGATGCGCTCGTCGCCTCCGGCGCGCTGGTCGTGCTCGACGAGGAGCGAACCGCCGAGGTGCCGTTGTACTGGCACCAGTGGTCGCTGCGGTCGGCAGCTCTCGACGCCGTCGCCGCCGCGATCGGAGCGGAGGCGCGCCGCGTCCTCCGGCCTACAGGGTCGCCAGCACGAGGTCGAGCGCGTCCGCGAAGCGATCGGCGCTCTCGCGCGTGATGCACAGCGGCGGCTTGATCTTGAGCACGTTCTTGTAGTCGCCGGTCGGCTGGACGATGCAGCCCTCCGCCAGCATGCGGTCGCACACCAGCATCGCCTCAACCGTCGCGGGTTTCAGCGTCTCGCGGTCGAGGACAAGCTCCATGCCGAGGTAGAGGCCCATGCCGTGGACGGCGCCGACCAGCGGGTGCCGCTCGCCCAGCTCGCGCAGACGCGCGGCCAGGTGGTCGCCGACCGTTGCGGCGTTCTGCTGGAGGCCCTCGTCGCGCATGACGTCGAGCACCGTCAGGCCGACCACCGACGAGACGGGGCTGCCGCCTGCGGAGGAGAAGAAGCTGCCCTCGGCCGCGAACGACTCCGCGATCTCGCGCCGGGTGATGACGGCTCCGAGCGGCTGCCCGTTGCCCATCGCCTTCGCGATCGTGATGACGTCCGGCACGACTCCCTGCTGCTCGGAGCCCCAGAAGTAGTGCCCGAGCCGCCCGTAGCCGACCTGTACCTCGTCGGCGATGCAGACGCCGCCGCGCGCGCGGATGCGCTCGTAGACGCCGGCCAGGTAGCCGTCGGGGAGCATCAGGCCGCCCGCGTTGCCGAACACCGGCTCGGCGATGTAGCCCGCGACCTCGGTGCCGGCCGCATCCAGCTCCGCAAGATCGGCGTCGAGGTCGGCCAGGTAGGCGGCCGCGGAGTCGGGACCGCGGTGGCGCCCGCGCAGCGCGTTGGGAGCGGCGACGAGCTTCACCCAGTCGGGTCGGGTCTCCAGGGCGCGCGGGTTGTCGCCGAGGGAGGACGAGACGGCGTCCGAAGCCATCGTCCAGCCGTGGTAGGCCTCGGTCACCGCCAGAATGGTGCGGCGGCCGGTGTGGATCTGAGCAAGCCGGAGCGCGAGATCGACCGCCTCGCTGCCACTGTTCACCAGGAAGACGGTGTCGAGCCCCTCGGGCGCGATCTCCGCCAGGCGCTCGGTGAAGCGGGAGAGCTCGTCGTAGTGGAACCGCGAGTTCGTGTTCAACCGCGCCCACTGGTCCCGCACGGCGTCGACCAGCCGCGGGTGCCCGTGGCCGATCTGCGTGACGTTGTTGACCATGTCGATGTAGCTCTGGGCCCGTGTGTCGACGAGGTGGTGCCGCCAGCCGCGTTCGATCAGCGGTGGATGTGTGAAGTAGTGCTCCTGCACCTGGGCGAAGGTCGCGTCCCGTCGGGCCAGAGACTCCTCCGGATCGGGATCCGCCGCTGCGAGGTCGGCGCCGAAGAGCGCGGACGGGTCGGGGGAGACGGCCGCCCAGGCCGAGAACGGGAGCGTCGGCGTGACGAACGCTGGTGGGCGGTGCCCCCGCAGCGTGCTGAGCTGCGCCGTGAGGCGGATGGCCGTGCCGATGGGGGCGCCGGCGGCCACGGTCGCGGTCGTGAGCGGACGGGTGAGGCCATCGAGCCACAGGTCGGCATCGTCGCCGCGCAGCAGCCAGGAGCCGCCGACGAGCGCCAGCTCGCCCGCGAATGGGGCGGTCACCTCGACGCCGGTGGGCGCATCCAGTGTCACGGCGAGGGCGACGGTCGCGGAGGGCAGGGCGCGGTCGGTCCGGGCGCGGGTCAGTCGCGCCTCGCCGTACCGGGTGACGGCGTGCCCGTGCTCGCGGCACACCCGGGCCAGGACCGCGTCTTCCGCATCCGATGCCAGCCAGGCGCCCGCATCGAGGTCGCGGGCGGTGACGGAGAGGTCGGCGAGGTTCTCCGGAGCGGTGGTGAGTGCGAGCAGGCGGCCGAGTCCGGTCGGCGCCCCGGTGACCGCGGACCGGGCGAGCCGGGCGCGGATCAGCGTCTCCAGCTCCGCTGCATCCAGTCGTCGGGCCACGTCGAACGCGACCCACTCGTGCGCACGGTTCTCGGCGGCGTAGACGTTGTCGGCCTCCAGCGCGACCTGCTGCTCGCCGCTGACCACGAGCACGGCGCCGCGGAGGACGACCAGCGGCCACAACGCGGCGAGGTCGGCGTCGTCGAGCGGCGACTCGGCGTGGAACGCCTCGATCACATCCAGTACGGCGAGCGGCTCGTCCGGAAGGTGGTGCAGTGCGCTCGTGACGGTCGCGGCCAGTTCGGCCACGAGCCAGCCGTCGGACACGTCGCCGAAGTCGATCACGCCGGGTCCGCCCTCGCCGAGCACGATGTTGTCGTCGGTGACGTCACCGTGGACGGCCTGCACGCGCAGCCGGTCGCGCACGGGCTGCAGCCGGGCGAGGGCGGCATCGGTCGCCTCCCGCAGGACGGCGCGCTTGGCCGGCTGGGCGACGTGCTCGATCAGCAGGTCGACGACCTCGCCGCTGACGCGCGCATCCCACTGTGTCGTCCGGTCGAGCCCTGGGTGTCGGAGTGCCGAGAGCCCGGCGGCGACGCGGCCGGCGAGGGTGCCGAGCGTGCGTAGCTGTTCGCGCGTCGGACGGCCGACGTCGGTGAGCGGGTCTCCGTCGAGGTAGCGCAGCACGCGGGCGAGCAGGGTCGTGCCGCGGACATCGACCTCGACCAGCTCATCCCCGCCGGTGGTGTCGAGCACCTCCGGGATGCGGATGCCCGACCCGGCGAGGGCCCGGAGGGCCGCGTTCTGTGCGCGCAGTTCGTCGGCGGAGAACACGGGGTTGGCGAGCTTGAGCACGTACCGGTCGTCACCGGTGTCGATACGGAAGTTGCGATCCTGGTTGCTGCCGAGCTCGGTGATGCGGCCGACGAGACCGAAGTGCGCCGCGGCGATCGCCGCCGCGTCATCGGGCGTGACATCCGGGCGCGGGAGAGCGGGCTGGGTGAGGAAGTCGAAGTTCGGCAACGGGGCTCCAGGCTCGGGTGGGGCGGATCTGACGTCAGTCTATTGAGGGGGTATGGACGCCATGTCGACCGTCGAGCGAAGTTGTGGACAGGCTGCCGATTGTGGATAACGACCGGTATCAATTCGGCTCCCGTCCAGCGAACGTTCGGGGGTGTCCGCGTAGCCTGGTGCCCGTGAAATCCTGGAGGACCGCGCTCGCCGCATTCGTCATCGACGTGGCCCTCGTGACCCTCTTCGTGCTCATCGGGCGCCGCAGCCACGGGGAGGCGAACTCCGTCCTCGGGATCCTCGACACTCTCTGGCCGTTCCTCGTCGGCCTGGTCGTCGGCTGGCTGGTGACCTGGGCGTGGTACCGCCCGCTCGCGATCATCTGGCCGGGCATCCCCGTCTGGTTGATGACGGTCGCTGTGGGGATGCTCATCCGCACCTCCGCGGGCCAGGGCGTCCAGCCCTCGTTCATCGCGGTGGCCGCCGTCGTGTTCGGCGTGTTCCTCGTCGGTTGGCGCCTGGTGGCGTTGCCGTTCGCACGGCGGCGCCGGACCCTCGCAGCCGCGCAGCAGGTCGCGGTCGACCGCGCGGTGCGCTAGAGCCTGTTCTCAGCCGACCAGGTGCAGCTCCCTGCTGGAGTTGTTCAACCGGTGTGCGCCTTCTTCCGTCGCGACGACGATGTCCTCGATCCGGACGCCGAATCGACCGGGCAAGTAGATGCCCGGCTCAATCGAGAAGCACATCCCCGCCTCGATCGGATGCTGCTCGCCCTCGACCATGTACGGCGGCTCGTGCGTGGTCACGCCGATGCCGTGCCCGACCCGGTGGATGAAGAACTCGCCGTATCCCGCCTCACGGATCACCCGGCGGGCGGCCCGGTCGATCTCCTCGCACGGGATGCCGACGGCCACCGCCTCGAAGGCGGTCTGCTGCGCCAGCGCGACCGCGTCGAACACCTCGCGCTCCTCGTCCGTGGGCTCGCCGACGTGGACGGCGCGGGTCGTGTCGGACCCGTAGCCGTCGAGCAGCCCGCCGAAGTCGAGGACGACCATGTCGCCCTCGACGATGGTGCGCGAGCCTGGCTCGTGATGGGGATCGGCGCCGTTCGGACCGGAGGCGACGATGGTGAAGTCGACCTGCGCATGACCGTGCTCGCGCAGCAGCCGGTCGAGGTCGGCCGCCACCTGCAGTTCGGTGCGCCAGGCGAACGGAACGCGCAGGATGTCCTCGAACGTCGCGTCGGCCGCGGACCCTGCGGCCGCGAGCCGGTCGACCTCGTCGCCGGTCTTGACCGCCCGCAGCATCGGCAAGGCGTTGGAGATGGCGGCGAAGCGCGCGTCGGGCAGCTTCTCCTGGAGGCCGAGCAGGTGCATCGCCCAGGTTGCGTCGGAAATCGCGTAGCGGCCGTCCGGCCGGAGGAGTGCGGCCGCCGGGACGTACTCGTCCTGACCGTCGGACCAGTCGGTCAGCCGGATCGCTCCAGCGGCGCGGGTCTCGGCGGCACCGCCGTGCTCGAGCGCAGGCACGAGCATCGTGGGCTCGCCGTCGGCCGGGATGACGAGCAGGGTGATCCGTTCGGTCGTCGCGACGGGCAGGTAGTCGGCGAAGTAGGCGAGGTCAGGGCCAGGCGCGATCACCAGGCCGTCGAATCCCGCCGCGCGGGCCTGGGTCGCGCCGCGCTCCAAGCGCTCCGCGAAGTGACGCGCTGTGATCTCCTGCATGTTCGCTCCTCTCCCGGTGCCGTCGAGCCCGGTTCAGTCTTCGACGGGCCCGAGCCAGGCGTTCGCGACGGTGTTATGCGCCGACTCGGCGTCGGAGGGATGGAAGATCCCGGCGAGCACATCGCGGTACAGGCGCCCCAGTTCATTGCCGGCGAAGAAGGTGGACCCGCCCGAGACACGGATCGCCTGATCGACGACCCGCCGAGCGGTCTCGGTGGCCCGGACCTTCAGCCCGACCAGCTTCGGGAACCACAGCCGGCCGTGGTCGGCGAGGGTGTCGACGTCGCCGGCCAGCGCATCCAGCTGGGGGAGCAGAGCATCTTGCTCGATCGCGGCCTCGGCGACGCGCCACCGGATGTCCGGGTCGTTCGCGTAGCTGCGGCCGTCGTTTTTGAGGCTCGTGCGGCGGTGTGCGGCTTCGACTGCGAGATCGAGAGCCCGCGATCCGATTCCCGTGTAGACCGCGGCGAGCAGGATCTCGAAGTTCGCGAAGATGGCGAACACGAGCGGGTCGGGATTCGGACCGGGGTCGAGGCGCCGCACGACGCGGTCGGCAGAGGCCCGCGCACCTTCGAGCACCGTCGTGTTGCTCTGCGTCGCACGCATCCCGAGCGTGTCCCAGTCTTCCCGGATCTCGAAGCCGCCTCCGGTGCGCTCGATGAAGCCGTACACGATCTTGGGGGCGTCGTCGCTCGTGCTGTCGAGGCCCATCGTGCCCAGCCGGGTCCAGGCAGGGGAGAGGGACGTGAAGATCTTCCTGCCGTGGAACCGGTACGACCCGTCGGATTCCGGACGCGCCTCCGTCGTCGAGCCGAACAGCACCAGGTCGTTGCCCGCCTCGCTGAGACCGAAGGCGAAGACTTCGCCCTGCCCGGCCTCCCGGAGCACGAACTCCAGAGAGTCGTCGCCACGGTCGCGAAGTGCCTTGGCGATGCCCGTCCAGACCAGGTGCATGTTCACGGCGAGAGCGGTCGCGGGCGCGGCAGCGGCCAAGCGCGCCTGCAGGCGCGCGGTCTGCTGCAGACTGAGCCCCAGCCCGCCGAACTCGGTCGGCACGAGGGCTCGGAGGTAGCCTTCGTCGGCCAATTCGGCGAAGTCTTCTGTGAAGAACCGGTTGTCGCGGTCGTAGCCGGCGGCGCGCTCCCTAATGCGGGAGAGGAGGTCGTCGGACAGCAGAGTGGTGTCTGGGGAGGTGTCGTGCTCGGTCACGTTCCTCACCCTAGGCGAGCGCGACCGAGCACGGCACGCCTCCGGCTCTTCTGTGGAAAGCCGGAGGCTGTGGAGGATTACTGGGCGGTGTAGCCGCCGTCGACCAGGTGGTAGCTGCCGGTGATGAAGCTCGCGGCATCGGAGGCGAGGAAGGCAACGAGTGCGGCGACCTCCTCCGGCTCGCCCAGTCGGCCGAGCGCGTGCTTGCCCTCGAGGAACTTCAGGGTGTCCGCATCCAGATTCGATGCGACGAGCGGGGTGCGGATGAAGCCGGGGCCGACCGCGACGACGCGCACGTTCTGCCCCGCGTACTCGATCGCGGCGTTCTGCGTGAGGCCGAGCAGGGCGTGCTTCGCGGTGACGTACGCGGAGGAGTTCGCGAATCCGACGCTGCCCAGGATGGACGCCATGTTCACGATGGCGCCGCCGCCGTTGGCCGCGATGGCGTCGAGCTGGGGCTGCATCCCATAGAAGACGGCGTTGAGGTTGACCTCGATGACCCTCCTCCACGAGTCGACCGGGTACTCGCCGACGGGCGCGGACGCTCCGCCGATCCCGGCGTTGTTGACGGCGATGCGGAGCGGGGCGAGCTCGTTCGCCGCGGCGACGCTGGCGGTCGCGAACTCCGGGTCGGTCACATCGCCGGCGAGCGCGCGGGCAGTGCCCCCGGCCGCGGTGATCTCGTCGACGACGGCCTTCGCGTGCTCCTCGTTCAGGTCGGTCACGAGGACCGATGCGCCACTCGCCGCGAGGGTGAGCGCGATGGCGCGGCCGATGCCCGAGCCGCCTCCGGTCACAATCGCGGACCGGTCGGCGACGTCGTACTGAGCCATGAAAATCTCCTTTCGTTATCCGACAACTGTCGGATAACTCCATTGTACGATCGTCCGGTGGATGCACGCCAGCAGAAGACGCTCGCCCGGCTGAGCGCCACCATCCTCGACCTCGCCAGCCGCGGGCCGGTGAGCGGGGTCACGGTGTCGGCGCTCGCCGCGGCGGCCGGCGTCCACCGCTCGACGGTGTACGAGTACGCGCCGTCGCCCGTGGCACTGCTGGAGAGCGTGCTGCGGTCGGAGCTGGATGCGCTGCGCACCGAGTACCTCGTCGACGTCGAACCGTCGGATGCCGGAGCCGCCGTCGTCGGCGTCACCCGCGCGGTGCTGCGGCACGTGGACGACCACGACATCATCTACCGGCGCGGGCTGGGGACCGAGAGCGGGGCGGCCAGTCTGCACGCCATGCTCAGCGAGCACTTCCAGGCGTCCATCGAACTGCTCCTCGACCAGCACAGCCTCGTCGTCCCGGCGGACGACGACATGGAACGCCGAGCGATCGCACGCTACCTCGCCGACGGCACCATCGGGGCGATCGACGTCTGGCTCACGCGACCGCGGCCGCGCGACGTGGATGCGTTCCTCGGCCTCGTCGGGCGGGTCACGCCGGCGTGGTGGCCGGGAAGCGGCGGAGCGCAACCCCCGGACACCGCATCCCACCCGGCATAGGCTGAGGGCATGGAACAGCGCATCCTCGGTGGAACAGGACGGGAGGTGTCGGTCGTCGGACTCGGCACCTGGCAGCTCGGAGCGGACTGGGGAGACGTGTCGGAAGACGACGCCCTCGGCGTGCTCGAAGCGGCGGCGGAATCCGGCGTCACCTTCTTCGACACCGCCGACGTCTACGGCGACGGCCGCAGCGAGCAGATCATCGGACGGTTCGTGACCGAGCACCCCGAACTGCCTCTCACCGTCGCGACGAAGATGGGGCGACGCGAAGCGCAGGATCCGGCCAACTTCACCCTGCCGAAGTTCCGCGAGTGGACGGACCGCTCGCGCCGGAACCTCGGGGTCGACCGGCTGGATCTGGTCCAGCTGCACTGCCCTCCCACTCCCGTCTTCTCGACCGACGCCGTGTACGACGCGCTGGACACCCTGGTGGAAGAGGGCGCCATCGAGAACTACGGCGTCAGCGTCGAGACCGTGGATGAGGCCCTCGCGGCGATCGCCCGGCCCGGCACGGCGACCGTGCAGATCATCCTGAACGCCTTCCGCCTCAAGCCGCTCGACCGGGTGCTCCCAGCGGCGCGCGAGGCTGGCGTCGGCATCATCGCGCGGGTGCCGCTCGCCTCCGGGCTGCTGAGCGGACGGTACACCGAGCAGACGACGTTCGCGGCGGACGACCACCGCACCTACAACCGCCACGGCGAGGCGTTCGACGTGGGCGAGACCTTCTCGGGTGTGGACTTCGAGGAGGGCGTGAAGGCCGCGCGCGAGTTCGCGGAGCTGGTGCCCGAGGGCGCGACGCCCGCGCAGGCGGCACTCGCGTGGGTCATCGCGCAGGACGGCGTCACCACCGTCATCCCCGGTGCGCGTTCGCCCGAGCAGGCGCGCGCGAACGCGGCCGCGGCCGACGTGCGCCTCCCCTCCGGCTTCGACGAGGCGGTCCACCGCATCTACGACACCCACTTCCGCGCCTCCGTCCACCCCCGCTGGTGACCCTCGTCGAGGTGCACCTTGTGGCGGCTATTCCGGCGGAATAGCGACCACTACGTGCACCTCGACGGTCATTCACCGGGTGTGGAGCAGGTGACGGACCCTAGAAGCGAGGGTGTGCGGCTCGCGGAGGTCCGCCGCGGTCACCCGCACCATGCGCCAACCCAGGTCTTCTACGCGTTCCCGGCGTCCGATGTCCTTCATCCAGGTCGACCGATCCACGCGGTGGACATCGCCCTCGTACTCGAGAGCGATCCGGGACGCCGGGTAGGCCAGGTCAGCACGAGCGACGAAACGGCCGTCGTCGTCGCGGATATCGACGTTGAGTAGTGGCTCGGGCAATCCGAGCTTGTGCAACACGAGGCGCAAACGCGTCTCGCCCGGCGACTCGGCACCGACGCGCATCTTCTCGAAGGCCGATCGCGCTCGGGCGATGCCTCGCCGACCCGGCGCGGCAGCGAACGCTGCGCGCAGGGCGTTCTTGTCGGTGAGCGGCTGACGTCCGCCGATCACGAAGTCGCCGGCCACGACGAGGGCGGACACCGACAGAAGGGAAGCGAGGTCGATCCAGGTCTGCTCCGGTGTCGTCACGGGCAAGCCTCCGACCACGCGCGCATCCCAGTGGCGCAGCTTGTGTCCGATGAACCCGCGAATCGACGGCGGTCGTCCGGGGTCGGGCACGCTGACGTGGATGTCTGGCGGGAGTTCGGTAGGTAGAGGGATATCGTACAGCCGGGCCGCCGTCGTGTGGCTGAACGCAAAATCCCGCTCGCGGTGCAGAGCGTATGCCCGTAGCCGGGCTTCGAAACCGTCCGCACGGAGGGGGATGCGGACGCCGCGAATCGGCGTGATGAGGTCGCTGCCGCGCATCCGGGAGCGGGTCACCCCCGTCTCAGCACCCGCTCGCGTGGTGAAGGGGCCGTCGGTGAGCGCGTCGTCCAGTTTGGCGAGATGTCGTCCCATCTGCACATCGTCTCGGCCGCGGCCCCGCGCATCCGGTTATCCACAGCCCCGGCTTTGTCGAGGTGCACGTTGTGGTCGCTAAAACGGTGAAATAGCCGCCACTACGTGCACTTCGGCGGAAGGGGGTTAGGGGGGTTAGGGGGGTTAGGAGGGTTGGACGGGGACGGGCTCGGTGTCGGGGATGGGAGAGGCGTCGCGACCGCGCAGGTCGGGGTGGATGCGGTGCGCCAGGGCGGGCACAACGAAACCGACCAGGGCGAAGGCGCCGGCCACCCAGAAGGCGCCGACCGCACCGACGCCGTCGATGAGGAAGCCCGCGAGCGCCGAACCGAGGGCGGCTCCGATGAGCTGGCCGGTTCCGACCCAGCCGTAGGCCTCCGCCGTGTCCGAGAACTTCACGCTCGCCGACACGATCGCGAACAGCACGGCGAGGGCGGGGGCGATGCCGAGACCGGCGATCAGGAGGGTGAGCGACAGCCCCCACCACGACCACAGCATGAACGTCGACAGCACGACGCCGATGAAGACGATGAGCATGCGGCGAGCGGTCGCCCACGGCCCGATCGGCACGTGACCGAACGCGAGGCCGCCGACCAGCGAGCCGAGCGACCAGATGGCGAGAACGATGCCGGCGAGCGGCGATCCCTCGCCGAACGTCGCGACCACACCGGCCTCGACCGCCGAGCAGGAACCGATGAGCAGGAAGCCGACGACCGTCGCGAGCAGCACGGGCGGCCGCGCCAGCACCGTCCCGAACCGCCGTTTGCTGCGCGGGATGCGCACGCGCCCGACCTCGGGCGAGGAGATGAACCAGCAGCCGCCGGCGAGCATGATCGCGACCGACATCAGGATGCCCTCGACGGTTCCGATCTGGGTCGAGACGAAGGTGATAGCGACCGGGCCCGCGATCCAGATGATCTCCTGCGCCGAGGCGTCGAGCGAGAACAGCGGGGTCAGCTGCCGCGAGTTGACCATCTTCGGATAGATGGTGCGGACGGCCGGCTGGATGGGCGGCATGCTGAGCCCGGCGAAGAACGCAACGCCCATGGTCAGGGGAATGGGCATGACGAAGAGGCCGATCGCGGCGACCGCGACGGAGCACAGCGCGAGGGTCGTCCAGAGCACCACCCGCATGCCCAGGACGCCCATCAGGCGGCTGGTCATCGGGCCGGCGATGGCCTGTCCGATGCTCATCGCACCGAGCACCAGACCCGCGGCGCCGTACGAGTCATGGACGCGCTCGATGTGCAGCAGGAAGGCGAGCGACAGCATGCCGAACGGGAAGCGCGCGGTGAGCTGAGCCGCGATGATGCGGGCGACGCCCGGCGTCTTCAGAAGGCTCGTGTAGGTGCTCACAGCCATCCACACTATCGGTCGCGGAGGCGGTTCCGCGGGAGTATCCACACTGTCCATCCCCCCTTCGCGGGGTGTGGAAACTGTGCATAACTTCTCCCCATCTGTGGACGACACGCCCACTAGATGTGGGGGAGTGGAAATGTCGGACCCCCGCTATATAGTGGTCGAGCACACAGAGCCGGTCAGCCTCCCCCCGATGCGGGAAGGCACGGTTCCGCGGGGATTTCCGCCGCTCACGCGGCTTAGCGAATGAGGGAGAGACAGTGGCAATCACAGTCGTGAAGCGCAACGGCGAGCGCGAGCCGTACGACGCCAACAAGATCAACCTGGCCATCGAGAATGCGGCCCAGGGTCTTGACGAGAACATCACGTGGGTGACGCAGATCGCGAGCGAGCTCGAGCTCACGCTGTTCGACGGCATCACGACGCAGCAGCTCGACGAGGCGGTCATCCAGGTCGCCCTCCAGAACGTCAAGGACGACCCGGCGTTCGACACCGTCGCCGCACGCCTCCTCCTCAAGACGATCTACAAGCGCGTGCTCGGCGACTACGAGACCCACGACGAGCTCGTCGAACTGCACACCTCCCTCTTCCGCAGCTACATCGAGCGCGGCGTCTCCGAGACGCTGCTCGACGGCCGTTTCACCACCGCCTTCGACCTCGACCGCCTGGCCGGCTACCTCGACCCCTCGCGCGACGAGCTGCTGAAGTACATCGGCGTCGTCACCCTCAACAACCGCTACGGCATCAAGGCGCGCAACGGCGACTCGCTCGAGGTGCCGCAGTTCTTCTGGATGCGCATCGCCATGGGACTCTCCCTCAACGAGGCCGACCCCACCAGCCACGCCATCGCGTTCTACGACAAGATGTCGAAGCTCGAGTACCTCGCCGCCGGATCGACCCTGGTCAACGCCGGCACCGCCTACCCGCAGCTCTCCAACTGCTTCGTCATGGAGATGCAGGACGACATCGAGCACATCGCGAAGAGTGTCCGCGACGTCATGTGGCTCACCAAGGGCACCGGCGGCATCGGCCTCTCGGTCACCAAGCTGCGTGCGCAGGGCTCGCCCATCCGCTCCAACAACACCACCTCCACCGGTCCGATCCCGTTCATGCACACGATCGACTCGGTGCTGCGCGCGGTGAGCCGTGGCGGCAAGAAGTTCGGCGCCCTGTGCTTCTACATGGAGAACTGGCACATGGACTTCCCGGAGTTCCTCGACCTCCGCCAGAATTCCGGCGACCCGTACCGCCGCACCCGCACGGCCAACACCGCCGTGTGGATCAGCGACGAGTTCATGAAGCGCGTCCAGAACGACGAGGACTGGTACCTCTTCGACCCGCTGGAGGTCGCCGACCTCAACGAGCTGTACGGCAAGGCCTTCTCGGAGCGCTACGCGCACTACGTCGCCGAGGCCGAGGCCGGCAACCTCAAGATGTTCAAGAAGATCAGCGCCCGCGCGCAGTTCAAGGACATCCTGATGAGCCTCCAGACCACCAGCCACCCGTGGCTGACCTGGAAGGACACGATCAACAACCGTGCCCTCAACAACAACACCGGCACCATCCACCTCTCCAACCTGTGCACCGAGATCACGCTGCCGCAGGACCGCGACAACGTCTCGGTCTGCAACCTCGCGTCGATCAACCTGTCGCGTCACCTGGTCGACGGGAAGATGGACTGGGAGCGCATCGAGGCCAGCGCCCGCCAGGCGGTCCGCCAGCTCGACAACCTCATCGACATCACCGTGTCGAGCGTTCCCGAGGCCGACTACTCGAACCAGCAGAACCGCGCGATCGGCCTCGGCGTCATGGGCTTCACCGACGTCGTCGAGAAGCTCGGCCTGAGCTACGAGAGTGAAGAGGCCTACCAGCTGATCGACGAGATCATGGAGCACGTCTCGTACGCCGCTATCGACGAGAGCGCGGACCTGGCGCAGGAGCGCGGCGCGTACCCGAACTTCGAGGGCTCCCGCTGGTCGCAGGGTCTCGTGCCCTACGACTCGATCGCCCTCACCGAGGCCGACCGCGGCGTGCCGATCACGGTCGACCGCACCATCCGCCTCGACTGGGACCGCCTCCGCGAGAAGGTCAAGGGCGGCATGCGCAACGCCACCCTCATGGCCATCGCGCCGACCGCGTCGATCGGCCTCGTCGCGGGCACCACGCCCGGCTTCGACCCGCAGTTCTCGCAGATCTTCAGCCGGTCGACCTCCTCGGGCAAGTTCCTCGAGGTCAACCGCAACCTGGTCGAGACGCTGCAGGAGCGCGGCATCTGGCAGGACGTCCGCGAGGCCATCCTGCGGTCGCAGGGCGACATCCAGAACATCGCGGAGATCCCGGACGAGGTGAAGGCCACGTTCAAGACGAGCTTCCAGCTCTCGCCGTACGCCTTCATCGAGGTCGCGGCCCGCGCCCAGAAGTGGATCGACCAGGCGATCAGCCGCAACATGTACCTCGAGACGCGCGACCTCGGCGACATGATGGACATCTACTACGCGGCCTGGGAGAAGGGCGTCAAGACGACGTACTACCTCCACATGAAGCCGCGCCACCAGGCCGAGCAGTCGACCGTGAAGGTCAACAAGGCCGAGGAGATCAGCGGCGGCCGCAAGGGCTTCGCGTCGGTCGGCGCCGGCGCTCCGGCCCCGGCTGCGGCTCCGGCCGTCACGGAGACCGCGCCGGCCTCCGCCCCCGCTCGCCGTGGTTTCGGCTTCGGCGGCCTGTCCTCCGGAAGCACCGCGGGTGGTGAGAACAAGTGAACAGCACCAAGATCGAGGAATACTACGTGCCGGTCGACCCGATGGACGACCTGCAGTGCGAGTCCTGCCAGTAACCCGCCGACCGACCCAATAACGAAAGAGACGGAACACCATGGGGATTCTGGGAACGGGAATCGAAGAGGGCCTGCTGCTCAAGCCGGTCACGTACCAGTGGGCGATGGACCTCTACGACCAGGCCGTCGCGAACACCTGGTTCCCGAACGAGATCCAGCTCGGTGAGGACATCGCCGACTTCAAGCGGATGACCGACGAGGAGCGCCACGCGGTCACCTTCCTGATGAGCTATTTCAACCCGAACGAGCTGCTCGTCAACAAGGCCCTCGCCTTCGGCGTCTACCCCTACATCAACGCGGCCGAGGCGCACCTCTACCTCGCCAAGCAGATGTGGGAGGAGGCGAACCACTGCATGTCGTTCGAGTACGTCCTCGAGACGTTCCCGATCGATCGCGAGCAGGCCTACAACTCACACGTCGACGTTCCGTCGATGGCGAAGAAGGAGGAGTTCGAGGTCCGCTTCATCAAGCGGATGACCGAGCAGGCGCTCGACATCACGACGACCGAGGGCAAGCAGGACTTCATCCGCAACCTGGTGGCGTACAACGTCATCCTCGAGGGGATCTGGTTCTACTCGGGCTTCATGGTGGCGCTCTCGTTCCGCCAGCGGAACCTGCTGCGCAACTTCGGCTCGCTCATCGACTGGGTGGTGCGCGACGAGTCGCTGCACCTCAAGTTCGGCATCAACCTCATCCTCACGGTGCTCGAGGAGAACCCGGACCTGCAGACGCCGGAGTTCGCCAACGAGATCCGCCAGATGATCCTCGACGCCGTGGAGATGGAGGAGCAATACAACCGCGACCTCCTCCCCGGCGGCATCCTGGGCCTGAACGCGAACTACATCAACCAGTACGTGAAGTACCTGGCCGACCGCCGTCTGGAGGAACTGGGCTTCGAGGCCGAGTACAAGGTCTCCAACCCGGCCAAGTGGATGGCGACCGCCAACGACACGCTGGAGCTGGTGAACTTCTTCGAGTCCACCAACACCTCCTACGAGTCGAACGCCAAGGCCTCCACCGGTCGCTGATGGCAACGGAGCTCTCTCCGCTGATTACGGCCGCCGCGCTGGACGTCGCTCTCGGGGCTGAATCCCTGTGGAGCGGCGCCGGCCGGCGGCGTTCGGCGTGGCGCGTGCTCGACGTCCGCTGGAAGCTGGGCGGACCGCCCGGCCGCGAGGAGTACGAGCGCGGCCACATCCCGGGGGCCGTATACGTCGATCTCGACACGGAGCTTGCCGGGCACGGCCAGCCGACTGATGGGCGCCATCCGCTGCCGAACGCGGACGCCTTCCAGGAGGCGGCGCGGCGCTGGGGTCTCGGCGACGGTGACTCGGTCGTCGTGTATGACGACGCCTCCGGCACCTCGGCCGCGCGGGCGTGGTGGCTGCTGCGCCACGCAGGCGTGCGTGACGTCCGCGTGCTCGACGGAGGGATCGCCGCCTGGCGCGACGCCGGGATGCCGCTCGAGAAGGGGCCGGGCGCGACGCCGATCCCCGGCGGCATCCACGTGCAGTTCGGCGCGCTCCCGACTCTCGACGGCGCCGCCGCCGCCGCGCTCGCCGCCGCCGAGGACGGCGTGCTGCTGGATGCACGCGCGGGCGAACGCTTCCGCGGCGAGGTGGAGCCGGTGGATCCGCGACCCGGTCACATCCCGGGCGCCGTCAGCGCACCCACCACCGACAACGTCGGCGCCGACGGACGGATGCTGCCCGCGGACACCCTGGCAGAACGGTTCCGGAGCCTCGGCATCGACCCCGACACGCCCGTCGGCGTGTACTGCGGATCGGGTGTCACCGCGGCCCATGAAGCGCTCGCCATGGTCATCGCCGGCCTGCCGCTGCCGGCTCTGTACGCGGGCTCCTACTCGGCCTGGTCGAACGACCCGGAGCGGCCGGTCGTTACGGGAGCGTGACCTCGCGGCCCGAGACGGCCGCCTGGGCGCATCGCGCGCGGGTTTCGCAACGCGCCCACGCACAAATCCACGGATTCCGCTGCCGGATCCGACGAAACCTTCCGGAAACGTCCGTGAAAAACGCCGTTCCCTGCGCGAATTAGTGTTGAAGTGCGGCGACGCCGCTGGGGTATCCTCCCCTTACCCTTGCAATACGCATCAGGCACATTCCTGTACAGGAAGAAGGACAACGACAATCATGCGCATTCGTACCGCGGCCCCCATCGCCGCAGTCGCCGCCGTTGCAGCGCTCGCGCTCAGCGGCTGCGTCGACAACAGCACCCCGTCCGGCAGCTCAACGTCGAGCTCCGTCTCGGACGTGAAGAAGGACGACACCCTCGCCGGGCAGCTGCCCCAGAAGATCAAGGACGCCGGCAAGCTCGTCGTCGGCATGGACAACACGTACCCGCCGAACGAGTTCAAGGACGACAACGCCCAGCCCGTCGGCTGGGAGGTCGACCTCGCCAAGGCCATCGGCGACAAGCTCGGCGTGAAGACCGAGTTCGCGATCGCGAAGTTCGACAACATCATCCCGAGCATCACCGGTGGCAAGGACGACTACGGCATGTCGTCGTTCACCGACACCACCGAGCGCGAGCAGCAGGTCGACTTCGTCAACTACTACTCGGCCGGCATCCTCTGGGCCGCCCAGAAGGGCAAGAACATCGACCCGGACAACGCCTGCGGCCTGAAGGTCGCGGTCCAGTCGACGACCTACGAGGACACCGACGAGGTCCCCGCCAAGTCGAAGAAGTGCACGGACGAGGGCAAGCCCGCCATCCAGGCGCTCCGCTACGACACCCAGGACGACGCGACCAACGCGGTCATCCTCGGCAAGGCCGACGCCCTGAGCGCCGACTCGCCCGTCACCCTGTACGCGATCTCCAAGTCGAACGGCAAGCTCGAGGCCGCCGGCAAGACCTTCGACGAGGCGCCCTACGGCCTCCCCGTCAAGAAGGACTCGGAGCTCACCCCGGTGCTGCAGAAGGCCGTCCAGGCCCTCATCGACGACGGCACCTACAAGAAGATCCTCGACAAGTGGGGCGTCGCCGACGGCGCCGTCGAGTCGGCCGAGGTCAACGCGGCCTCGAAGGGCTGACCTTCATGTCACAGAGCAACACCGCCCGGCCGGCGACGGGATCCGTCCCGTCGCCGGGCGGGACCCGCTCCGAGCCGATCAAGGCGATCAAGCTCCGGCACCCCTGGCGCATCGTCTTCGCGGCGATCCTCATCCTCCTGCTGGTCTGGTTCATCGTGGACGCCTCCCAGCGCGAGGCCTACGGCTGGCAGTACGTCGGCAAGTACGTCTTCGACAAGCGCATCAGTGCTGCTGCGCTCGTGACCCTCCAGCTGACGATCTACTCCATGATCATCGGCGTGGTGCTCGGCCTCGTGCTCGCGGTCATGCGGCTGTCGCCGAACCCGGTCGTGAAGTCGGTCGCCTGGCTGTACCTGTGGATCTTCCGCGGCACCCCGGTCTACGTCCAGCTGGTGTTCTGGGGCCTGTTCTCGCTGATCTACCCGCAGATCTTCCTCGGCGTGCCGTGGACGAACATCGGGGTGGACCTGAATCTCGGGTTCATGCAGAACGCGTTCATCATCGCCGTGATCGGTCTGGCGCTCAACGAGGCCGCCTACATGGCGGAGATCGTGCGCGCCGGCCTGCTCTCGGTCGACGAGGGCCAGGAGGAGGCTGCGACGGCGCTCGGCATGTCGTGGTGGCAGACGATGACCCGCATCGTCATCCCGCAGGCCATGCGCGTCATCATCCCGCCGACCGGCAACGAGGTGATCTCGATGCTGAAGACGACCTCGCTGGTAGCGGCGATCCCGCTGACGACCGACCTGTACGGTGTCGCACGCGACATCTCGGCGGTCACGTACACGCCCATCCCGCTGCTCATCGTGGCATCGCTCTGGTACCTGCTCTTCACCTCCCTGCTGATGACGGGGCAGTACTTCCTGGAGAAGCGGTTCTCGCGCGGCGTCAACGCGCGCCGCCCCGACCGCAACGAACCGGCCCTCGCGACCGGCGCGCTCCCCGCGGCCGGCGCACCGGACGGCAACGATCTCGGAGGCAAGGGATGACCGACACGAAGACCCCCATGGTGCTGGCCGAAGGCGTCTCGAAGAGCTTCGGCTCGAACGAGGTGCTCAAGAGCATCGACCTCAAGGTCAACCCGGGCGAGGTGCTGTGCATCATCGGACCGTCGGGCTCGGGCAAGTCGACCTTCCTGCGCTGCATCAACCACCTGGAGCGGGTCGACGCCGGCCGGCTCTCGGTCGACGGCGAGGTGGTCGGCTACCGGCAGCACGGCGACAAGCTGTACGAGCTGAAGCCGAAGGAGGCCGCCCGGCAGCGTCGCGAGATCGGGATGGTGTTCCAGCGGTTCAACCTGTTCCCGCACATGACGGCGCTGGAGAACATCATCGAGGCGCCCATCCGCGTGAAGGGCCTCTCGAAGGCGAAGGCGGTGGAGCGGGCGACCGAGCTGCTCGCCCGCGTCGGGCTGAGCGACAAGGGCGACCATTACCCGTCGCAGCTGTCCGGTGGTCAGCAGCAGCGGGTCGCGATCGCGCGTGCGCTCGCGATGGACCCGAAGCTGATGCTGTTCGACGAGCCGACCTCGGCGCTCGACCCCGAGCTCGTCGGCGAAGTGCTGGATGTGATGAAGGGCCTGGCCGCCAGCGGCATGACCATGGTGGTCGTGACGCACGAGATGGGGTTCGCCCGCGAGGTCGCTGACGAGCTGGTCTTCATGGACGGCGGCGTCGTCGTCGAGTCCGGCGACCCGCGCGAAGTGCTCAGCAACCCGCAGCACCAGCGGACGCAGGCGTTCCTCTCGAAGGTGCTCTAGCCTCCACTTATCGGCTCCGGAGTTTTTCGGCCTCGACACGGCGTGCCGGGCGAAAAACTCCGGAGCCGATAGCATCACGGAGTGGATGCGAAGCGGCCTGTGGTGTTCGTGACCGGTGCGAGCCGGCGGGGGTCGATCGGCGATGCGATCGCCCGGAACCTCGCGTCGACCGGGTTCGACGTCGCGTTCGGGTACTGGGACGGGTACGACTCGGAGATGCCGTGGGGTGCGCATCCCGCCGAGCATGAGGCCCTGGCGGACGAGTTGCGCGGCCTGGGCGCTCGCGCGCTTCCCGTGCCGGTGGACCTGGCGGATGCGCAGGCGCCGGCCGCCGCGATGGCGCAGGTGCGCGACGAGCTGGGGCCGGTGCAGGCCTTGGTCATGAGCCACGCGCACTCGGTCGACAGCGGCATCCTCGACACCTCGGTGGAGGCGTTCGATCGGCACTTCGCGGTGAACACGCGCGGCTCGTGGCTGCTCATCACGGCGTTCGCCGGGCAGTTCCCGTCCGGCGCATCCGGGCTCGGACGGATCGTCGCACTCACCAGCGACCACACCGCGCACAACTTGCCGTATGGCGCGAGCAAGGGCGCGCTCGACCGCATCGTCAAGGCGGCGGCCGTCGAGCTCGCGCACCTCGGCATCACGGCGAACCTCATCAATCCCGGACCGATCGACACAGGGTGGATGACGCCCGAGCTCGTCGAGCAGCTGACGGCGGAGACCGCCCTCGGCCGGTTGGGCCGCCCGCAGGACACCGCCGACCTCGTCGCGTTCCTCCTGTCGCCCAGAGGCGGCTGGATCACCGGCCAGCTCCTCCACTCCAACGGCGGCTTCCACCTCGGCGTCTGACCCGACACCAGCCATCAGCTCCTGAGTTTCTCGCGATTTTCGCGCCGGAAAGGGCGAAAAACTCAGGAGCTGATGGCTTGGGTCAGGAGGTGAGGACTTTGCGGATGCGCTGGAGGGAGACGGTCTCGGCGGTGCCCAGGGACTGGGCGAAGAGCGAGACGCGGAACTCCTCCAGCATCCACCGGGCGTGCACCAGCGACGGCGGCGAACCGGGCGCGAGCGGGATGCGGCCTCCCGCGTCCGTGTACAGCGCGACCGCCGTCTCCACCTGCGTCTGCCAGGCCCGGTCGCGACCGGGGTTCGTCGGCAGCGCCTGCATGCGCTGCGTGATCCCGGCGAGGTACCGCGGCAGGTGCCGCAACTGCTCGAGCCCCGTGGCCGACACGAACCCGACACCCTTTCCGGCCCAGACCAGCCCGGAGAGCTGCCCCTTCGCGTCGTTCAGCGCCGCCAGGTAGGTCAGCGCCGTCACGCCCGAGATCGCCTTCTCGGCTGTACGGGCGGCGGTGAGGATGCGGGTGACGAGCGCGACCGTCTCGAACATCGAGTCCATCACGATCCCGGACACCCGATCCCGCACCGCCTCGAACTCGGCGCGCATGAACACCTGGCCGTCGGGCTTCATCCGGTACAGCACCGAGTCGATCACCGCGAGCAGGCAGTCGTCGAACAGCGCCTTGGTGTTGGGGTAGGGGCTCGCGGCGAGGGTGAGCTTCTCGTTGGACGTCAGGTGCTGCTGCACGTAGGCGACGGGCGAAGGGATGCTGGCGAGCAGCAGTCGCCGCACCCCGCCCGGCATCGCGCGCGCCTGCTCGGCGGGCGTTCCCATCAGGCGGATGCTGACGGAGTCGCCGTCATCGACGAGTGCCGGGTAGGCGCGGATCACGTTCTTCGTACCGCCCGGGCCAGTGTGCGTGGAGTCGACGAACCGGGGGAGCTCGTCGAGATCCCACGTCGTCAGCCCGGTGCGTTCGATCGCGTTCGGCGTCCGCGCCTCCGCGACGGCCGCGACCGAGTCGCGGGCGCGCGATCGCAGCCGCTCCTGCAGCGCCCCGAGGTCCTTCCCGCCGGCGAGCGTGCGTCCGCGTTCTCCGACGACCTGGAAGGTCGGCCGGAGGTGCGCGGGGAGGCGGTCGAGGTCGAAATCCGAGCCGCTGACCCGGGATCCGGTCAGCCGCGAGATCGTCGCCGCGAGCGTGTCGGCGAGGGAGGCCGCGGGCCGTTCACCCTCGTGGGCGCGCATCCCGGCTGTTCCGGACAGCTCGCCGAGCAGCCGCTGCGCCCAGTCCGCGGCCGGTACCACCTGGCGGCGGATCGCTTTCGGCAGCGACTTGATGAGCGCGGTCACGAGCTCGTGGCGGAGCCCGGGAACCTGCCAGTCGAAGCCGTCGGGCAGCAGCCCGGCGAGCAGCGGAAGCGGCACCTGCACCGTCACCCCGTCGTCTTCCGCGCCCGGCTCGAACCGGTACTGCAGGGTCAGCTGCTGGTCGCCCTGCCGCCAGACGGGCGGGAAGGCGTCCTCGTCGACCTCGGCCGCCTCCTCGTCGAGCAGCGCCTCCGGCGTCATCGTGAGGAGGTCGGGCGTCTCCCGTCTGGCCTTCTTCCACCAGCCCTCGAAGGAGCGCGTCGACACCACGTCGGCGGGGATCCGCTTGTCGTAGAACTCGAAGACGGCTTCGTCGTCGTTGAGGATGTCGCGGCGGCGGGTGCGCTCCTCCAGCTCGCGCAGCTCGGCTCGCAGCTTCCGGTTGGCGCGGTCGAAGGCCTGGTGGGAGTCCCATTCGCCGTCGACCAGCGCGTGCCGGATGAACAGCTCGCGCGACAGCTCCCGGTCGATCCGTGCGTACTGCACGCGCCGCCGCGGGATGATCGGCACGCCGAACAGCGTCACGCGCTCGTAGGCGACGACGGAGCCCTGGTTCTTCTCCCAGTGCGGCTCGCTGTACTGACGCTTGCAGAGGTCTCCCGCGATGGGTTCGGCCCACGCCGGGTCGATGGCCGCGTTCATCCGCGCGAACAGCCGGGATGTCTCCACCAGCTCGGCGCTCATCACCGCGTTCGGCTGCTTCTTGGCGAGTGTGGAGCCGGGGAAGATCACGAAGCGGGTCTGGCGGGCGCCCAGGTACTCGGCTTGCCGGCTGCGCAGGGCCTTGCCCGCACCCTTCGGCGCAGGACCGGTCTCGCGCACATCCTTCAGCCCGATGTGCGAGAGCAGTCCGGCGAGCAGCGAGCGGTGGATGCCGTCGGGGTTGACGGACGGCTCGCCGATGGTCAGCCCCAGCGGCTTCGCGAGCTGCCGCAGCTGGCGGTAGACGTCCTGCCACTCGCGTACCCGCAGGAAGTTGAGGAACTCGGCCTTGCAGAGCCGCCGGAACGCGCTGGACGAGAGCTCCTTCTGCTGCTCCTCGAGGTAGTTCCAGAGGTTGAGGAGGGTGAGGAAGTCGCTGGTCGGGTCGGCGAACCGCGCATGCTTCTCGTCCGCGCTGCCGCGGCGCTCGACGGGACGTTCGCGCGGATCCTGGATGGTGAGCCCTGCGACGATGGCCATCACCTCGCGTGAGGTGCCGTGCCGTTTCGACTCGACGACCATGCGGGCGAACCGCGGGTCGATGGGAAGCTGCGCGAGTTGTCGTCCGACGGCGGTGAGCTTGGTTCCCTCCTTCGCCGTCGCGATCGCACCCAGTTCTGAGAGCAGGTCGAGGCCGTCCTTGATGCCGCGGGAGTCCGGCGGGGTGAGGAACGGGAAGGCCGCGATGTCGCCAAGGCCGAGCGAGATCATCTGCAGGATGACGGCGGCGAGGTTGGTGCGGAGGATCTCGGGCTCGGTGAACTCCGGCCGCTTGCTGAAGTCCTCCTCCGAGTACAGCCGGATGGCGATGCCGTCGCTGGTGCGGCCGGAGCGGCCCGACCGCTGGTTGGCGCTGGCCTGCGAGATCGCCTCGATCGGGAGCCGTTGCACCTTCGCCCGCGTGCTGTACCGGCTGATCCGCGCCGTGCCCGCATCCACCACGTACTTGATGCCCGGGACGGTGAGGCTCGTCTCGGCGACGTTCGTGGCGAGCACGACGCGGCGCCGGATGCCGGGGAGGGTCGACGGCTGGAAGACGCGGTGCTGCTCCGCGGAGGAAAGGCGGCCGTAGAGCGGCAGGACCTCGGTTCCGGGAAGATTGCGGCCACGGATCGCGTCGGCCGCATCCCGGATCTCGTTCTCGCCGGACAGGAAGACGAGCACGTCGCCTGCGGCCTCGCGCGCCAGCTCGTCGAGTGCGTCGTTGATGCCCTGAAGGTAGTCGCGGTCTGCCGACGGGACCGGGTCCGGATCGTCGTCGTCCTCGTCCAGCGCTTCGGCGACCAGTGGACGGTACCGGATCTCGACCGGGTAGGTGCGGCCGGAGACCTCGACGATCGGCGCCGGCGTGCCGTCCGCGGAGGCGAAGTGCTGCGCGAAGCTCTCCGGGTCGATGGTCGCCGAGGTGATGATGAGCTTGAGGTCGGGGCGCTGGGGCAGCAGCTGCTTGAGGTATCCCAGCAGGAAGTCGATGTTGAGGCTGCGCTCGTGCGCCTCGTCGATGATGATCGTGTCGTACGCCCGCAGCATCCGGTCGCGGCGCAGCTCGTTGAGCAGGATGCCGTCGGTCATCAGCTTGATCTTGGTCGCCTTGGACACCTTGTCGGTGAAGCGGACCTGGTAGCCGACCAGCTCGCCGACGGACTGCCCCAGCTCCTCCGCGATCCGCTCCGCGATCGTGCGCGCCGCGAGCCGGCGGGGTTGCGTGTGGCCGATGCTCGTGCGGCCGAGCTCCAGCGCGATCTTCGGCAGCTGCGTGGTCTTGCCGGACCCGGTCGCGCCGGCGACGATGACGACCTGATTGTCGCGGATGGCGCGCGCGATATCGTCCCGCTTCCGGCTGACCGGCAGCTCGGGCGGGAAGACGATGCGGGGGAGGGTCGCGGTCGAAGACATGAGCCCTCCAGTCTACCGGCGTAGGCATGCGCCCCGGACGGTCCCTACCCGGGGGCGTTGCCCCCTGCCCGCGGCTGACGTAGGTTCGCATCACACCCGGAACGGGTCCGGCGTCAACGGAGACGAGGAGAACCCATGAGTCACGGCTATGCGACCATGTCTGTCGCGAGCATCCTGGCGGAGACGGCGCATCGGACGCCCGACAACGTCGCACTGATCTTCGCGGGGCAGGAGATCCGCTACGGCGAGCTGTGGAACCAGACCCGCGCCTACGCGGGAGCGCTGAGCGGGCTCGGCGTCGGGCCCGGTGACAAGGTGGCGTTGATGGTTCCGAACGTGCCCGACTTCCCGCGGTCGTACTACGCCGTCCTCGCCCTCGGCGCGGTCGTCGTGCCCGTGCACGCGCTGCTGAAGGCGGACGAGATCGCGTACGTGCTGCGCGATTCCGGGGCGTCGCTGCTGATCTGCGCCGCGCCGCTGCTCGCGGAGGGGGCGCGCGGGGCGGCGCTCGCCGGCGTCCCGACCGTGTCGGTGCTGGTGCCGGACGAGATGTACGAGCAAGCACCGTTCCCGCGCCTGGAGGAGCTCGCCGCCGACGCCGAGCCCGTCGACACGTACGTGCCGCGCGACCCGTTCGACACCGCGACGATCCTCTACACGAGCGGGACGACGGGCAAGCCGAAGGGTGCCGAAGGATGCCACTTCTCGCTGGTCGAGCAGGTGAACGTCCTGCTCTCCGGCACGCTTGACCTGGAGCCGGAGGATCGCATTCTCGGCTGCCTGCCGCTGTTCCACACGTTCGGGCAGACCTGCGTGATGAACATGGGATTCCGGGCGGGAGCGGCCGTCGTGCTCGTGCCGAAGTTCGACGGAGCCACCGCCCTGCAGCTGATGAACCAGCACTCATGCACCGTCATGACCGGCGTCCCGACGATGTACATCGCACTGCTGGAGGCGGCGAAGTCCAACCCCGACCGCCCGCCGCTTCGGTACGGGATGAGCGGCGGCGCGGCCATCCCCGTCGCCGTCATCGAGCGTATGAAGGAGGTGTACGGCATCGACGTGCATGAAGGGTATGGCCTCACCGAGACGTCGCCGGTCGCCTCCTTCAACCACCGCGGCCGTCCGACCCGGGTGGGTACGGTCGGAACGCCCATCTGGGGTGTGGATGTGGAGATCGCCGACGCGGAGGTGGATGACCGCATCCAGCTGCTCCCGCGCGGCGAGCTCGGCGAGATCGTCGTGCGTGGCCACAACCTGATGAAGGGCTACCTCAACCTCCCGGAGGCGAACGCGGAGGCGGTGGTCGACGGCTGGTTCCGCACCGGCGACCTGGGCACGAAGAGCGACGACGACTACATCACCATCGTCGATCGCAAGAAGGACATGATCGTCCGCAACGGCTACAACGTGTACCCGCGCGAGGTCGAGGAGGTGCTGTCCGCGCATCCGGCTGTCGCCCTGGCGGCGGTCTTCGGCGTGACGCACGAGACGCACGGGCAGGAGATCATGGCGGCGGTGACGCTGATGCCCGACGGCGAGGTAGGGGTCGACGAACTGCTCGTGTTCGCGCGCGAGCGGGTGGCGGCGTACAAATATCCGCGGCGCGTGGAGATCCTCGACGCGCTGCCGCTCGGGCCGAGCGGGAAAGTGCTGAAGCGCGAGCTGGTGGCCCGGTTCGAGGCGGAGGGGATCGTCGTCGGCGAGGCGGAGGAGGAGACGCGGCCGGTGGGATGACAGCCGCCACCATCCTGGTACCGTGGCGGATATGGTTGCAAACGCAAATACTCCGCTCCTGACCCTGAACAACGGGACGACCATCCCGCAGCTCGGCTTCGGCGTCTTCAAGGTCGATCCGGATGAGACCACCCGGATCGTGACCGACGCTCTCGAGGTCGGCTACCGCCACATCGACACCGCCGCGATCTACGGCAACGAGGAGGGCGTCGGCCAGGCGATCGCGTCCTCCGGCATCCCGCGCGACGAGCTCTTCATCACCACCAAGCTGTGGAACGACCGGCAGACCGACGCGGAGGCGGCCTTCGACGAGTCGCTCGGCAAGCTCGGGCTCGACTACGTCGACCTGTACCTCATCCACTGGCCGACGCCGCAGAAGGACACCTTCGTGCAGGCGTGGAAGTCGCTGGAGAAGATCTACGCGTCGGGCCGTGCGAAGGCGATCGGCGTCTCCAACTTCCTGGTGCCGCACCTGGAGAAGCTGCTCGCCAACACGGACGTGGTCCCGGCCGTCAACCAGATCGAGCTGCACCCGGCGCACCAGCAGCCGGAGGTGACCGCGTTCTCCCGCGAGCACGGCATCGCGATCGAGGCGTGGGGTCCGCTCGGCCAGGGCAAGTACCCGCTGTTCGAGACGCCCGAGGTGTCGCAGGCCGCCGAGGCGCACGGCAAGACGCCGGCGCAGGTCGTCATCCGCTGGCATGTGCAGACCGGGAACATCGTCTTCCCGAAGTCGAACCGCCGGGAGCGCATGGCAGAGAACTTCGACGTGTTCGACTTCGAGCTGAGCTCCGCCGAGGTCGCCGCGATCAGCTCGCTCGAGCGCGAGGGACGCGTCAGCGCGCACCCGGACGAGGTCAACTGATCGACCAGCCGGGAGCGTGCGGCCCATCCGTGTCGGCGCTCCCGGCTAGGCTCGTCGGGTGAGGATCACGTCGGTCACGGGGAAAATCGCCTACGTCGTCGGCGTCTTCGCGTTCATCCTGTTGCTGAACGGGTTCGTCATCGCGAACCTCGTCAATGCCACGCTCGATGTGCTGATCGTCGCCGCACTCAACGTCGCGTACGTCATCGTCGGAGTGCGCTGCTTCCGGGGCGCCGATGAGAACCGCACCGACCCTCGCCCCTGGTGGCGCGCGACCGCGCGTCCCGCGGCTGGATTCTGGATCGGCGGCGCGCTGGTGATCCTGGCGTTCATCTCGGGCGTCGGCGCGCTGGCCAGCCGGCCGGAGGGGGCGTTCATCCCGGCTGTCGCCTGCCTGACGTACGCCGTGCTGGCCGCGTTCTACCTCAACTCGTCGGTGCGACTGCACGGGATGGATCGGCCGGCCTGAGCGCATCCGTACGACTGCTGCCTGGCGACGTCGAGGGCTTCCGTTCCCGCGCCCGGGTCGTAGGGTGAGCCCATGGTGAATCGGCTCACGGACGCGGTCAGCCCCTACCTGCGCGCTCACGCGTCCAACCCGGTCGACTGGTTCCCGTGGGGCGCTGAGGCGTTCGCGGAGGCGCGGCGGCGGGATGTGCCCGTGCTGATCTCCATCGGGTACGCGACCTGCCACTGGTGCCACGTCATGGCGCGCGAGAGCTTCAGCGATCCGATCGCCGCCGGCGAGCTGAACGCGCGGTTCGTGGCCATCAAGGTCGACCGGGAGGAGCATCCCGAGGTGGATGCGGCCTACCTCTCCGCCGCAAGCGCCTTCACCGACAATCTCGGCTGGCCGCTGACGGTGTTCGCCAACCCGGAGGGCCGGGCCTTCTTCGCGGGCACCTACTTTCCGCCCGAGCCGGTCGGCGGTCGGGCGTCGTTCCGTCAGGTGCTCGACGCCGTCGCCGACGCGTGGCTGAACCGCCGAGACGCCGTGGAGTCGGACGCCGCGCGGGTCGGCGAGGCGATGGCGGCGGCGGCCGCAGCCGCAACAGCGGTCGCCGACCTTCCCGACGAGCGAGCCCTCGCCGCGGCCGTCGAGCGGCTCGCGCAGGCGGAGGATCCGCAGTACGGCGGCTTCGGGACGGCGCCGAAGTTCCCCGTCGCGCCGGTCCTGGGCTTCCTGCTCGCCCGGCCGGCCGGGCGGGAGCTCGGGCACCGCACACTGGAGCGCATGGCCGCCTCCCCGCTCCGCGACCCGGTCGACGGCGGCTTCTTCCGGTACGCCACCCGGCGCGACTGGAGCGACCCGCACTACGAACGGATGCTCTACGACAACGCGCTGCTGCTCGACGCCTATGCCACCGCGTGGCAGCAGAACGGTTCCGCCTGGGCGGAGCGGACGGCCGACGGGGTCGCCGCCTTCCTGCTGTCTGTGCTACGGCGACCGGCCGGAGGCTTCGCCTCGGCACAGGACTCCGAGAGCGTCATCGACGGCGCGCGAGTCGAAGGCACCTACTACCGGGTCGCGGTGGAGGAGCGGGCCAGGCTCGAACCGCCCGCGGTCGACGGCAAGGTGCTGACGGGGTGGAACGGCTTCGCGATCGGCGCGCTCGCCCGCGCCGGTCGCATCCTGGACCGACCGGCCTGGATCGCCGCGGCGGGGGAGGCGGCCGACATGCTGCTGAGCCGCCATCGGCGAGCGGACGGGCTGCTGCTCCGCGCCTCCCTCGGTGGCCGGGCCAGCGACGCGGAGGCGACGCTCGAGGACTACGGCGGGCTCGCCGGCGGCCTGCTGGAACTGACACTCGCGGGCGGCGGAGCGCGCTACGCGGCGGCGGCGCGCGACCTGGTGGACCTGTGCCTGGATGCGGCAGGCGAGGGGACGTGCCCGTTCGACACCCCGGGCGGCGGCGACCCGGTGCTCGCCGCAACCGGGCTGGCGGTGCGGGTGGACCCGAGCGAAGGTGCGTATCCCTCGGGACTGAGCGCGACCGCCGCGGCGGCGCACACGCTCTACCTGCTGTCGGGGGAGCGGAAGTACGAGCGGGCTGCACGGGAGGCGATGCGGATGGTGGCGGCCCAGGCGCCCCAGGTGCCGAGCGGGTTCGGGGCGTCGCTCACGCTGATGTCCCGCCTGGCGGAGGAGCCGGAGCAGCTGGTCGTGGTGCTGCCGGGGACGCAAGCGGAGGCGGCTGGTGCGGATTCCGGTGGCCTCGTATGCGCCGCGCGGCGGCATCCGGCGCCCCTCGTCGCCCTGGTGACCGAGCAGGATGCGGCGCGCCTGGCTGCAGAGGGATTCGAGCTGTTCGAGGCGCGCGTCACGCGTGATGGCCTGCCGACCGCGTATCTCTGCCGCGACTTCGTCTGCCGGCTGCCCGTGACGGAGGCCGCGGCGCTCTGACCCGGGGCGGTCGCCGGCCCGCTCAGCGACGCACGCGATAGGTGAGGTGCGCGACCTCGGGGGTGACCCGCTCCCGCAGCAGCTCGAACTCCAGCGGGGGCACACGGTCGAAGACGCGCTCGCCTGCGCCGAGGGTGACGGGGGCGATATGCAGCCGGAGCTCGTCCACGATCCCCGCCCAGAGCGCCTGATTGAGGGTCTCGGCGCCGCCGGCGATGGCGACGTCCGCATCCCCGGCGGTCTCTCGCGCCTGCTCGACCGCCGAGTGGATGCCGTCCGTGACGAAGCGGAAGGTGGTTCCCGTCAACTCCAGCGGCTCGCGTGCGTAGTGCGTGAGGACGAACACGGGAGCGTGATACGGCGGCTCGTCACCCCACCAGCCGATCCAGTCGCCGAGCGGCTCGTCGGGGGCGGGCCACTCGTTCCGCACCGGCCCGAACATCTTGCGTCCCATGACGTAGGCGCCGGCCGCCGTGATGGCGTCGATCTCCTCCGCGTGCGCGTCGGCGTACTCGAACATCCACGCATGGAGACGGTTGGCCGCGCCCCCGCCCAGCGGCTGCTCGAGCGACTGGTCCGGCCCGGCCGCGAAGCCGTCGAGCGAGATGGCGATGTCGGCGGTGACGATTCCCATGCGGGAAGAGTAGTCAGGCGCGCTCGACCTTGTCGAGCATCCCCCAGACCGCTTCGCTGAGTTCGGGATGCTCCAGGGCGATCCGGCGCAGCACCCCGTACTCGAAGCGGGCGAACACATCGCGGCCGGCCGAGGGATGGTGTGCTCGCGACTGCTCGTCGGCGAGGTCGAACGCCTCGATAGCCGTCGCGCGGAGGCCGATCACGACCTGCTCGTCGACGCTCGGGAGGTCGGGGATGAACTGCCACGGATCTTCGCCGGCGCGGCAGCGGTGCTCGATGATCGCGGACAGCTCGTCGCGCGCCTGCTGACGGAGCAGCTCGATGCTGCGTGGCACCGGTTCGGTCATCGCGCACCCTCCTTCCCCGGGTCGTGGACGGGCGTCCGCCCGTCGCGCCGGCCCCATCGCCCGCGCGGTGGGATCAGCCTAGGCGGTGCTGCCGACACCACGCCAATCGGGGTGCAACGAAGGGTCTACGTGCCGTCCGCCGTCATTCGGTGCGGGCGAGGAGGTAGGCGTTCAGCTCGGCGGTGAGGGCCGCATCCACCGGGTATTCGCGGTCGTCGAGGTGCGTGACCGGCGCCGCCTGCCGGACGCTGGACACGAGCCAGAGGGCGTCGGCCGCGGTCACGTCGTCGAGGGTCAGGGGAGCGAACTCGGTCTGCAGCCCGCGGCTCTCGAAGAACTCGAAGACGGCCGCCTGCGTGGTTCCGGCGAGGATGCCCTGGTCGGTGTTCGGGGTGCGGACGACGCCGTCGGTGAGCGTCACCACGTTGGAGGTGGGGCCCTCGAGCGCGTAGCCGTCGCTGCTGACGAAGAGCACGTCATCGGCCCCGCGGCGGACCGCCTCGCGCTGCGCGGCGCGGTTGATCGCGTACGAGAGGGTCTTCGCTCCGGCCAGCAGCCAGGGCGACGTCTCGGCGACGTCGTGCCGGAGCCCACGATCGAGGGTGACCACCCGGATGCCGAGGCGCGCCTGCGAGAAGTCCTCGCCCACATCCACGAAGAGCCAACCGCTCGGGACGCCGGAGCCCTCGATGCCACGGCTGTAGACGAGCTTGGCGTACAGCTCCGCATCCCCGTCGCCGTTGCGGGTGAGGAAGTCGGCGACGCCCGCGCGCACCGCCTCCCGCCAGACGTCGACCGCCGGGGCCGGGAGGTCGAGCAGCGCAGCCGAGTTCGCCAGTCGCGCGAGGTGCGGTTCGAGCGCCTGCGGGTGGCCGCCGATGACGGCGATCGTCTCGAAGACGCCGTCGCCGCGGGTGACGGACAGGTCGGTGACGCGCACCTGCGGCGCGTCGAAGTCGGACACCACGAACCCGGGATCGCCGGCCTCCGGGGTCCCGGTCGGCGTGGTGATGGTCAGCAGTGTCGCGCGCGTCATGCCCCCATTCTGCCCCGCGCCCGTCCGTCCGTCCCTCCCGTAACGGGCCAAGAGCTCCTGAGTTTTTCCGCTTTCGCTCGCTGATTCGTGCGAAAAACTCAGGAGCTGTTGGCTTGGGGGGGTCAGGCGGTTTCGTGGATGCGGAAGGCGTCGTCGTGGGCGAGCGGGAGGTCGGAGACGGCGACGTTCGAGACGGATGCGCCCGGCGGGCCGGTGCGCAGCCAGTCCAGCATCCGGCCGACCTGCTCCGGCGTCCCCTCGATCTCGGCCTCGACCGTTCCGTCGAGGCGGTTGCGCGCCCATCCCGTCACGCCGAGGCGCTGCGCGGCCTCCCGCGCACCCCAGCGGAACCCGACGCCCTGCACGCCCCCGGACACGATCGCTCTCTTGCGGATCACAGCCCCATTCTGCCCCTGCTTCAATGGAAGGATGAGCGCACCCGCCGTCCCGGCCGCCGAACGCATTCCCGACCTCCGGTCCGACCTGATCCGCGCCGGCCTCACGGTCGACGCGCTGACCGAGCTCTGGGGCGTGGATGCCGCGGAGGCGCTGCACCGCGGGCAGCGCGTCCCGGCGGAGCGGGCGCTGCGACGCCGCGGTCCGTCGGCGCTGGCGACGCTCGCCCGGCTGTTCGTGCTCGGCCGGCCGGCCCCGCGCGACGAGGTCGCCGCGGCCCTCCCCGCGCTGGGGATCGACGGTGCGCTCGCGCTCGAACTCGTCACGGTCGACGGCGACACGGTTGCGTCGGCGGTCGACCTCCGGCCGTACGGCTTCGTGGATGCGGCGGGCCTCGCCGAGTGGTGGATCGTCTCCGACCTCGGCGAGCTCGCCCTCGGCCACGCACTGCCCGAAGACCATGTGCTCGGCGTCGGCGGCGCATCCCTCACCCTCAGCGGGCTGATGCTGCAGACCCCGGTCGACAGCGCGCTCGACCTCGGTACGGGATGCGGCATCCAGGCGATGCACGCCGCACGCCACGCCCGCCGGGTCGTCGCGACCGACATCTCGCCGCGCGCCCTCCGCCTGGCGGCCCTGAACCTCGCGCTCAACGAGATCGACGGCGTCGAGCTGCGGCTCGGGAGCATGTTCGAGCCGGTCGCCGGCGAGCGTTTCGACCACATCGTGTCCAATCCGCCGTTCGTCATCACGCCGCGAGCGGAGGGTGTGCCCGCCTACGAGTACCGCGACGGCGGCATGGTCGGCGACGGGCTGGTGGCCTCCTTCGTGAGCGGATGCGGCGAGCATCTCCAGCCCGGCGGGGTCGCGCAGCTGCTCGGCAACTGGGAGTACCGCGGCCCCGGCGACGGTCTCCAGCGTGTGCGCGACTGGGTGGATGCGTCCCCCGTCCCGCTCGACGCCTGGGTCATCGAGCGTGACGTCGAGGACGCGGTGCGTTACTCGGAGACGTGGATCCGCGACGGCGGCACCCGCCCGGGCACCCCGGAGTTCGAGCGGCTGCTCGGCGCGTGGCTCGACGACTTCGAGGCCCGCGAGGTGCGCTCGGTCGGGTTCGGGTACCTGCTGCTCCGTCGGTCGGGGGGCGTGCCGACGCTGCGCCGGTTCGAGCGGCTGCACGGTTCGCTCGGCGCCAACGAGGCCGGGCTGGGCGTTCACCTCGCCGAGGCGCTGGCGGCGCACGATCTGCAGGCCGCACTGACGGACGACGAGCTGGGAAGGCTGCGGCCGGTCCTCGCGGGCGACGTGACGGAGGAGCGGCATCTCTGGCCGGGAGCCGACGCGCCGACGGCGATCCTGCTCCGGCAGGGCGGCGGTTTCGGGCGGACGGTGTCGGCCGACACCGGACTCGCGGCGCTGGTCGGCGCGTGCGACGGGGAGCTGTCCGTCGCGGCGATCGCGGCGGCGCTGGCGCAGCTGCTGGAGGTCGACGGTGACGCGCTCCTCGCGGACCTCCTGCCGGCGGTGCGGGGGATGCTCGTCGATGGCTTCTTGCGGGCGTGACACGCTGGCGCATCCCGGGGCCGCAACACGCCGTTATGGGGCGCTCATAACGGCGCGTTGCGCCCCACGGAACGTCAGCCGCGGTCGACCGGCACCAGCGTGACGTCGGCGATCCGACTGTCCGCCACCTCCAGCGTCAGGTAGGTGCAGACCGGCTGACGTCGCCGGTCCGTCGGCGAGCCGGGGTTGAGGAGCCGGAGTCCACGCGGCGACACCGTGTCCCACGGGATGTGCGAGTGCCCGAACACCAGCACATCCGCATCGGGGTGGTCGCGTTCGGCACGCACTTCGCGCCCGGTCGCCGGCCCGGTCTCGTGCACGACGGCGAATCGCAGGCCGCCCAGCTCCACGTTCGCGACCTCCGGCAGACGCCGCCGCAGCTCCGGTCCGTCGTTGTTGCCCCAGACGCCCACCAGCCGTCGTGAGCGCTGCTCCAGCAGGTCGAGCGTCGCCGCATCCACCCAGTCCCCGGCGTGGATGACGACATCGGCCGCATCCACCGCCGCCAGCACCTGAGCGGGCAGGGCGCGAGCGCGTTTCGGGACGTGCGTGTCGGAGATCAGGAGCAGCTTCACGATGGCACACAGTACGCAAACCGCCGGGACGGGGCTAGTTTCGCGCTATGGATCTACGCAACCTCGGAAACAGCGGAACGATCGTGTCGGAGTTCGCCCTCGGCACGATGACCTTCGGAGCGGAGGCAGACGAGCAGACCTCGCACGCCATCCTGGAGCGCTACCTCGACGCGGGCGGCAACTTCATCGACACAGCAGACGTGTACACGACCGGCGCCTCGGAGTCGATCATCGGCCGGTGGCTGGCCCGCAACCCGGGCCGCCGCGACGGGGTGGTGATCGCGACGAAGGGCCGGTTCCCGATGGGCGGCGGTCCCAACGACCTCGGCCTCTCGCGCACTCACCTCCGCACCGCGCTCGACGCCTCTCTGCGGCGTCTCGGCGTCGACCACATCGACCTGTACCAGATGCACGCGTGGGACGCGCTGACGCCGATCGAGGAGACCCTGCGGTTCCTCGACGACGCCGTCACCTCCGGAAAGATCTCGTACTACGGCTTCTCGAACTACCTGGGCTGGCAGCTGACGAAGGCCGTCCAGGTCGCGCGGGCGAACGGGTGGGCCGCGCCGGTCACCCTGCAGCCGCAGTACAGCCTGATCGTGCGCGGCATCGAGCACGAGGTGGTGCCGGCGGCTCTGGATGCGAACATCGGACTCCTGCCGTGGTCGCCGCTCGCGGGCGGCTGGCTGAGCGGCAAGTACCGCCGCGACGAGCCGCCGACCGGGGCGACGCGGCTCGGCGAGAACCCGACCCGCGGCATGGAGGCGTGGGAGGCCCGCAACGCCGACCCGCGCACGTGGGAGATCATCGACGCGGTGGATGCGGTCGCGAGCGAGACGGGAGCCTCCGCCTCGCAGGTGTCGCTAACCTGGCTGAGCGACCGCCCGGCGGTCACGTCCGTCATCCTCGGCGCCCGGACCGTTGAGCAGCTGGAGGACAACCTCGGCGCGGCCGACCTGGAGCTGACCGACGAGCAGCGAGCACGCCTCGACGAGGCGAGCACGCCGCGCTCCGACATCTACCCGTACGGCGAGCAGGCGATCCAGCAGCGTCACCGCAAGCGCGAGGGCGGGCGGTAGCCCGGGCTACGGCGTCCCGCCGGGCTTAGCGGCGGAGGCCGTCGAGCTCGAAGAGGAGGTCGCGGGCGGCGGCGCTGACCGCCGCCTGCGGCGCTCTCAGCCCGACCACGACATCCGTGGTGCCGCCACCTGCCGCGAGCATCCGCAGCACCGCCATCCGCAGTTCGACCGTGCCACCAGGGATGCGGTGGCCGCTGAGGCTGATGACGGTGGAGGCGAACGTGAGCGACGTCCACTCGTCGGCGGCGGCCGTTGCGTCGTCGGCGATCCCGGCGAGCCAGGCCGCGAGGTCGCGCGCCTCGTCGTCGGTCAGGCAGGCGTCGGTCAGCGTCCAGCGGCGGCCGCCGTCCTCCACCACCGCGTCCACCACGACGCGGTCGCTCGCCGAGTCGTAGGCGGCCGGCCGCAGCTCCACACTGCGGTCGCCGCCCTCGTCCTGCATTCTCACGATGCGCTCGGCACCACCGTCAGCACGCGCTCGATGTACTCGAAGAACGCGTTCATGAAGCCGCGGAGGAACTCTTCCGTCCCCGCATCGGTGACGGTGCCGTCCTCCTCGATGAGGCCGGGGCGCATCCAGATATAGGCCTCGGGTGCGTTCATCTGCGGCGCCTGCAGGAAGCTGAGGACGCTGCGCAGCTGCTGCTGCGCGACGGCCGTCCCGATCTGGCCGGGGGACGCCCCGATGACGGCGGTCGCCTTGCGCGCGATGACGTTCTCGCCGTAGGGGCGGCTGGCCCAGTCGATCGCGTTCTTCAGCGCGCCCGGGATGGACCGGTTGTACTCCGGTGTGATGAAGAGGAGCGCGTCCTGCTCGGCGATGAGCGCCTTGAACTCGCGGGCGACGGGCGGGAAGTCGCCGTCGAAGTCGCGGTTGTAGAGGGGCAGCTCGCCGATGGGGATCTCGGTGAAGACGAGATCCGACGGAGCCAGCCGCAGCAGGGCCCGCGAGAGCGTTCTGTTGACGGAGCTCGTGGACAGACTGCCCACGAAGTACCCGACCTTGTACGGGGGTTGAAGCTCGTTGATGGTCGCCATGTCCGCCATGCTGCCCCGAGTGGTCGGCGGAGTGAAGCCCCTTAAGCGACTGCCGGGCGTCGCCGGAGGCAGGAATAGGGCATCTTCCCGATGTCTGCGGGGCGCCTTAGCGAGAAAGCTCGTGATCAACGCAGAAGAGGGGAGCGGATGATGATGATCGAAGAGTTCGTGGACTTCCGGGTACGGGCCGGCGAGGCGGTGCGCGAGGAGCGGCAGCGCGAGCAGGCGCGCCGCGTCGACGAGCGGAGCCGTTGGCTGCGGGCCGAGCGCCGGGGGCGTACGAATGCGCGGTCGGCGACCGTCGGCGCGGCTGCGGTCGTGCCGGTGCCGGCACCCGCTGCGGAGGGTCTGAACGAGGAGCGCAGGGAGCTGGCCGACGTCGCCCGCTGAGGGCGGCGCCGGGCGGCTGTCTGCCCTCCGCAGACCCGCGTTCGCGGTGGCCACGGATGTCGGTGGTCGGTGGCACGATGATGTCATGCGAGCACCGGCGTCGAGCCCCACATTGATCGGACGGGAGTCCGATCTGGTGGCGCTGCGCGACGCGCTCCGCGATGCGCAGGAGGGGGAGCCGCAGGCCGTCGTGATCGGCGGCGAGGCGGGAATCGGAAAGACCCGGCTGCTGGAGGAATTTCTGGCGGGTCAGGAGTCGACGGCCACCGTGCTGCTCGGTCGTTGCGTCGATCTGGGCGACGACGCCGCGCCGTACGCGCCGTTCGCCGCGGTGCTGCGCCGTCTCATCCAGACGGTCGGGCTCGAGCGTGTGCTCGACGCGACCGGTTCGGGCGCCGGGGTGCTGTCCGCGCTGCTGCCCGAGCTCGCCGACGAGTCGGCAGTTCCTCCGCGCACCGGCGCCGAGCGGCTCTACGAGCTCGTGACGGTACTGCTGGAGAAGATCTCCGGCGACCGGCCCGTCATCCTGGCGATCGAAGACGTGCAGTGGGCCGACCGGTCGACGCTCGAGCTGCTCCGGTTCATCGTGCGGATGGCCGAGGGCGGGCGCCTGCTGGTGGTCCTCACCTACCGCAGCGACGAGGTGCCGCGGGGCCATGTGCTGCGGTCGTGGCTGCCGGAGCTGGAGCGCACCCGGCGCGTGACGCGTTGGGAGCTCTCGCGCCTGGGCCCCGAGCAGGTCGCCGAGCTGGTCGCGGAGCTCCTCGGGCGCGTGCCCGACGATCCCTCCCTGGCGCGCGTCACCGAGCTGAGCGAGGGCGTGCCGTTCTTCGTCGAAGAGCTGGTGTGCATCGACGGCCTGCAGTCCGGCGACGATCTTCCCGAAACGCTGCGCGAGCTGGTGCTCGCCCGCTTCGAGCGGCTGAGCGATCCGGCGCAGCGGCTGCTGCGCGTGCTGGCGGCGGGCGGCGTCTGCGTCACGCACGACCTGCTTGCGGCCGTGTTCGAGGGCACACCGGACGAGCTGGATGCGGGAGCCCGCGAGGCCGTCGTCGCCAACCTGCTCTCCGCCGACTCCACCGAGTACGCATTCCGTCATGCGCTCGTCCGCGAAGCGATCCACGCCGACCTCCTGCCGGGGGAGCGCACGCGTTTCCACGCCCGGTACGCCGAGGCGCTGGAACAGAGCCCGCAGCGGTCGGCGGTGCAGCTGTCGTCTCACTGGCTCGCGGCGCACGATGTGCGGCGCGCCTTCCTCGCCTCCCTGGAGGCCATGGAGGAGGCCAAGCGCTCCTACGCGTACGCCACCACCGCGGCCATGGGCGACCGTGTGCTCGAGCTCTGGGATCGCATCCCGGACGCCGAGACCCTGAGCGGGCGCGACCGTGCGTCGGTGATCGCCCGTACGGCATCCGCACTCCGCAACGCCGGCAACAACGAGCGGGCGCTCGCGCTGGTGGAATCCGCGCTGGCCGAGGCCGACGACCTGGCTCCATCCCGTCGGGCGCGGCTGCTGCGCGACAAGGGCCAGTACCTGGCGAACCTCAACCGCCCGGGGAGCGCCGAGCTGCTGGAGGAGGCACTCGCCCTGGTCCCGCCGGAGGCGGTGTCCCCGGGCGACCCGCTACGCCCGCATCTGCTGACGGAGCTCGCGGCGCAGCGGATGCTCGCCGGGCTC
Organism: Leifsonia sp. NPDC014704; assembly: GCF_043083605.1. NCBI lineage: Bacteria > Bacillati > Actinomycetota > Actinomycetes > Micrococcales > Microbacteriaceae > Leifsonia > Leifsonia sp. NPDC014704. Next base: position 156,952 of record NZ_JBIBYW010000001.1, read on the forward strand.
TTCGACATCGCGATCGAGACGGCACGCGCCGCGATCGCGGAGGCCGAGGCGGCGGCGCCCGCGATGCGGTCCGTCGCCCACAACATCCTCGCGGCGTCGCTCATCGAGTGTGGACGCATCGAGGAGGGGTTCGCCGAGTTCGAGATCGCCGGGCGCCTCGCTGTGGGCGACGCGGGGGCGACGCTCCGCTACGCGGTGAACGCGTCGGACGCGCTGAACTCGGTCGGCCAGTACGCCGAGGCGGTCCGCCTCGCGGAGTCCGGCGTCGCGCAGGCGCGCGAGCGCGGGGTCGAGCGCACGTCGGGAGTCTGGCTCGCGGCGAACACGGCCGAGCCGCTGGTCGCGCTGGGGCAGTACGAGCGGGCGGAGGAGATGCTGCGCATCGCGCTCGGGTTCGACGACCGGACGGGCGTGACCGCCCAGTTGCAGCGCGCACGACTCTGGGTGTGGCACGGCGAGCCGCAACGGGCGGAGGCGCTGCTCCGACGGTTGCGGACACCCCTCCGCGCACTCGCCGAGCTGGAGCAGCAGACCCGGCTGGCGCTGGCGCGCGTGTCCGCCGAGGTGGCGATCGCGCTGGGCGACTACGACCGCGCGTGGGCCGAGACGCGGGGGATCGGGTCTCTGCCGTTCCGCTCCCTCCCGGGATACGACCTGCCGGTGCTGGCGTCGGCGTCCCGAGCGCTCGCCGAACTCGCTGTCCGTGGCGACGGCATCCACGGCTCGAGCGGCGGTGCGGCCGGCGACGACGACGGCGCGCCGGATGTGCTGGCCGAGGCCGCTCGCCTGGAGGCGACCCTCGACCGCCTGCGTTCCTGGCCGACCGCGACGGCGTGGGCTCCGCTGGTCGAGGCCGAACTCGCGACTGCGCGTGCCGCCGTCTCGGACACCGCAGACCGCGCCGGGCGGTACGCCGACGCCCTGGCCGCCTGGGAACGCGCGATCGTCGCCGCGGAAGACACGGTGGCGCCCGTCCACCTACGGCCGTATGCGCTGCTGCGCGGCGCCCGTGTCGCCCTCGCGGCGGGGGAGCGCTCGCGCGCTGACGCCCTCGTGGCCGAGGGCCGCCGGGCCGCTGCCGGCCACGGCATCCCGCTGCTCATCCAGGTGGCCGACGCTCTCGCCGAGCACCCCGCCGGGCGCCCCGCCGCGGTCGCGACCGCGCACGGTCAGCCGCTGACGGAGCGCGAGGAACAGGTGCTCGCGCTCATCGAGCAGGGGCTCAGCAACAAGCAGATCGGCGAGCGCCTCTACATCAGCGCCAAGACCGCGAGCGTGCACGTGTCGAGCATCCTGCGCAAGACCGGAGCATCAAGTCGCACGGAGGCGGTCTACCTGGCCTCGAAGCCGTTGCCCTGACCCGTTGCCCTGACCCGTTGCCCCGCGCTGTTGCCCGAGGCCGTTGCCCTCGGCGGTCGGCGTCGGCCGATCAGCTTTCGACGGCCACCGCGCACCGGATGCAGAGCTCGGCCGTCGGTCGTGCCCGCAGGCGGTCGACGCCGATCGGCTGCCCGCAGCGTGCGCACACGCCGTAGGTGCCCATCCGCAGCCGCTCGAGCGCCGCATCCACCGCGACGATGTCGTGTGCGGCATCCGACCGCAGCGCCTGCAACCGGCTCCACTCCGACGACAGCGTCGGGCCCTCCGGATCGTGCTCGTCGTCGGCGGTCGACTCCGACCGCGACGCGAGCAGCACGCCCAGCGACTCCGCCATGCGCTGCGACTCGGCGAGGTCGCCGCGACGCCGCTCGCGCAGCAGCGCGCCCAGCTCGTTCCGCTCCTCGGCCGTGAGGACGTCCTCGTCGGTCACCAGCCGCAATTCGGCGGTCACCGGCTCATCGGCCCGTGCCCGCTCATCCATCTGCGCATCCTGCACCAGCGCACCCCTTCCGATCCCCCGACCGTGCTTCTGATCGAGTCAGGGTACGCCCGCTCGACCGATTCCGCCTCTGCGACGCGCGTAGGCTCAGCGGGTGCCCTCCTTCCGCGTGATCATCGCCGTCGGCCGTCTTCGTCCGGGAGTGGACCCGCGCTCCGTGGAACCGACCGCTGCCGAGGCGGCCCGCGAACTTGCGGTCGTGGAGGCGTCGAGCGTGGATGTGGTGGCCGGCGAGGCACGCATCACCGTCCGGTTCACCGAGGACTCCGCCCAGTCCGCCCTCCGCGTCGCGGAACACACCGTCGCCGGCCTCCGCCCGATCGCCGAGACCGGCCCCTGGCGGCTCACCGAGCGCGTCGGAGGTCGCTGGTTCCGTCGGGCGTGACCGCGGTCGACCGCGCGCCGCTCAGGCTGCGGCGGGCAGCGACTCCTCGATCAGCCCGAGGACGGCCGGGTCGTCCGGCTCGGTCTGCGGGCGGAAGCGGTGCACGGCGCCGTCGGGCGTGATCACGAACTTCTCGAAGTTCCACTTCACCCGACCGGCTTTACCGTCGGCGTCCGGCGACTTCGTCAGCTCCCGGTACAGCGGGTGGGCGTTGCGTCCGTTCAGGCGCACCTTCTCCATCATCGGGAACGTGACGCCCCAGGTGGTGGAGCAGTACTCCTTGATGGCATCGGTGGAGCTCAGCTCCTGCAGGAACTGGTTGCTGGGGAACCCGACGACGGTGAACCCGCGGTCACCGTAGGTCTCCTGCAGCTTCTCGAGCTTCTCGTACTGCGGAGCGAGCCCGCAGCGGGAGGCGACGTTGACGACGAGGATGACCTTGCCGGCGAATGCCGAGAGGGAGGTCTGCTCGCCGTCGATGGTCTGGAAGGGGATGTCCATCACGGTCATGATCGCAGCGTATGGCCCGCGCCTTCGAACCTGCTCCGAGTCCACAGCGCGGGGCGACGCATCGGCGCCGTCGCATCCCTCAGCACTCGATGACGTTGACCGCCAGGCCGCCCTCGCTGGTCTCCTTGTACTTCGTCGACATGTCGAGACCGGTCTGCCGCATGGTCTCGATGACGGTGTCGAGCGACACGAGGTGCGAGCCGTCGCCGTGCAAGGCGAGGCGGGCGGCAGAAACGGCCGTCGAGGAGGCGATCGCGTTGCGCTCGATGCACGGGATCTGCACCAGGCCGCCGACCGGGTCGCACGTGAGGCCGAGGTGGTGCTCCATCGCGATCTCGGCCGCGTTCTCCACCTGGCGCGGGGTTCCGCCGAGCACCGCGCACAGGGCGCCGGCCGCCATGGCGCACGCCGATCCGACCTCCGCTTGGCAGCCTCCCTCGGCTCCGGAGATGGAGGCGTTGGCCTTGAACAGCGAGCCGATCGCCGTCGCGGTGAGCAGGTACTGCCGGATACCCTCGGCGGAGGCGCCGGGCACGAACCGCAGGTAGTAATGGGCGACGGCGGGGACGATGCCGGCCGCGCCGTTCGTCGGGGCGGTCACGACCCGGCCGCCGGACGCGTTCTCCTCGTTGACCGCAAGCGCGAACGCGTGCAGCCACTCGAGCGCGGTAGCGCGACCCGGGTCATCCTGGACGGACTCCAGGTGCTGGCGCATCTTCGCGGCGCGGCGCCAGACGCCGAGACCGCCGGGCAGCGTTCCGTCGCCGGAGAGCCCGCGGGCGACGCACTCGGCCATCGCCTCCCAGATCAGGTCGAGGCGTTCGCGCGTGGCGTCCTCCCCGTGCAGCGCGACCTCATTGCGGCGCGCGACCTCGCAGATCGGGATCGACTCCCGGTCGCAGATCGCGATCAGCTCCTCGGCGGTGTCGTAGGGGAGGGGATGGGCCTTGCGCGCCGCGAGCTCGGCCTCCTCGCCGTCGCGGCGGATGAACCCGCCGCCGATGGAGTAGTACGTCTCCTCGAGCAGGGGGAGCGGCGACCGCTCTCCGTTCTCGTCGCGGCCCCAGGCGCGCAGCGTCAGCGCATTGGGGTGGCCGGGCAGGCGTGTGCGCGGCTCGAAGGCGATGTCGTCCTTCGACAGCGGGATGCTGCGGCGGCCGGCGAGGAGGAGCGTCGCCCCCGGGGCGAGGTCCGACCAGGCGCCGCGGACGTCCTCCGGGCGGCACGTCTCCGGCTGCAGGCCGCGGAGTCCGGCGATGACGGCGTCCGGGGTGCCGTGGCCGATGCCGGTGGAGCCGAGGGAACCGTAGAGGGTGCAGGTGACCTGGTCGACGCGGTCGAGCATCCCTGCGCGCGTCTCCTCGCCGTCGAGGTGGGAGGCGAACGCGGCGGCCGCTCGGAGGGGTCCGACGGTGTGCGAACTCGACGGGCCGATGCCGATCGAGAACAGGTCGAAGGCCGAGACGTACGCTGTCACTTCTCCAGTGTATGTCGCTGTCCGCGCGGCTTTCCCGCGTTCCCGCGCGCATCCGCGCACGTATCGTGCGTACGCCGCGACCTCCTCGCGCGTGAGCCGGTCAGGCATTCGTGCCGAATGTGCGTTTACGGGGGCGCTTTCCGCGCATTCGGCACGAATGTCTGGGGGCGGGGATGCGAAAGCGGCCGCCGCATCCCTCCGCAGGATGCGACGGTCGCCGTCACGGGACCGGCCGGTCGGTCAGGCCTTCCGCATGTAGGCGCGGACCGTCAGCGGGGCGAACACCGCGACGATCACGGCCGCGCCGGCGAGGGCGATCCAGCCGTCCGCGCCGAAGGTGCCGTTGTTGGCGAGGTCGCGCACCGCGGTGACCAGGTGCGACACCGGGTTGATGTTCACGAACCACTCCAGCCAGCTCGGGAGTGTGCTCGGCGACACGAAGGCGTTCGAGAAGAACGTCAGCGGGAACAGCACCAGGAACGAGATGCCCTGCACCGAGCCGGCGGTCCGGGCGATCACCCCGAAGAAGGCGAAGATCCAGCTGATCGCCCACGCGCAGGCGATGACGAGCAGGCCGCCGAGCGCCGCATAGCCGACCCCGGCTCCGGGCTTGTAGCCCATCGCAAAGCCGACGATGAACGTGACCGCCGTGGCGATCGTGTACCGCAGGGTGTCCGCGAGCAGGGCGCCCGAGAGCGGGGCGATGCGCGCGATCGGGAGCGACTTGAAGCGGTCGAACACGCCCTTGTCCATGTCCTCGCGGAGCTGGACGCCGGTGACGACGGAGGCCGTGATCACCGTCTGGACGAGGATGCCCGGGATGAGCTGCGGCAGGTACGCCTGGACGCTGCCCGCGAGGGCGCCGCCGAACAGGAAGGCGAACATGACGGTGAAGATCACCGGCTGGAGCGTCACATCCATCAGCTGCTCCGGCGTCCGCTTGATCTTGAGGAGGCCGCGGTGCGCCATGGTGACGGTGTTCGCGAGCGTCTGGCTCAGGCTCACGTGGTTCTTCAGCCGCCGCTCGGAGGGCGGGGTGATGGTGGTCAGGGCGGTCATGCGGAGACCTTCTCTCCTTCTTCGGCGGACGCCTCGTCCGCCTTCTCGTCTTCGACGCCGTGGCCGGTGAGGGTGAGGAACACCTCGTCGAGCGTCGGCTTCTGCACGGACATCTCCGACAGGTGGATGCCCGCCTCGCGGAACGTGATGAACAGGTCGGTGACCGCGTCCGCGTTGCGCATGGGGGCGGTGATGCGGGAGCCCTCGGGCGACACCACCGCATCCACTCCGAGCACGGTCTGGATGGCACGGCGGGCGTCCTCGATGTCGGCCGGGTCGCTGATGCGCAGTTGCAGCGACGACTCCCCGACCGAGGCCTTGAGTTCGTCGGCGGTGCCCTCGGCGACGACGCGGCCGCGGTCGATGACCGCGATGCGGTCGGCCAGCTGGTCGGCCTCGTCCAGGTACTGCGTGGTGAGCAGCACGGTGGATCCGGTGGCGACCAGGCGGCGGATGGTGTCCCACATCTGGGCGCGGGTGCGCGGGTCGAGGCCGGTGGTCGGCTCGTCGAGGAAGATGAGCGGCGGCTGGGCGATCAGGCTGGCCGCCAGGTCGAGGCGCCGGCGCATGCCGCCGGAGAACTTCTTCAGCGGGCGCTTCGCCGCCTCCGTCAGCCCGAACTCCTCGAGCAGTTCGGCGGTCTTCTGCTTGGCCTCGCGTCCGCTCAGCCCGAGCAGGCGGGAGAAGATGATGAGGTTCTCGTTGGCGGACAGGGTCTCGTCCACCGACGCGAACTGCGCGGTGACGCCGATCAGCTGGCGGACGACCTGCTGCTCCTTGCGGATGTCGTGGCCGAAGATGAAGGCCTCGCCCGCATCCGGCTTCAGCAGGGTGGCGAGCATGGAGATGGTGGTGGTCTTGCCGGCCCCGTTCGGGCCGAGGACGCCGTAGACGGCGCCGGCGCGAACGGTGAGGTCGACGCCGTCGACCGCGCGGTTGTCGCCGAAGACCTTGACGAGCCCGTGGGCTTCGACGGCCCACTCGGAGCTTCGAGTCATGGTGTTCCTTTCCTGGTTGGAATGGTGATGCTCCGATAGTGCGCGGGCGCGCTTACATCGCCCTCACGTCCCGCTTACAGCACGAGCGAGGGGATGTAAGAGCGCGTGAGTGCGTGTCAGGATGCGGTGCGCGCGGCGCCGAGGTCAGGCCGCGCGGCGGGCCGACGCGAGGAGTGCCTGCCGGTCGATGCCGGCCAGAGCGAGGGCGCGTGGCACGGTGCCGAGCTCGAGGCTGAGGAGGGCGGCGAGCAGGTCGAGCTCGCCCGACCGCTGCCGTCGGTTGGCGGCGGCGACCCGGTGGGCGCGGACGAGTGCCTCTCGGGCGGAGGCGCCCCAGCGGGGGCGGACGACGCGCGGCGACGCCGACAGGCGTTCGGCGGGCGGCGGGGTGACACCGGCGACGCGCAGGCTGGTGGCGCGCTCGTCGGCCAGCGCGGCGTCGAGGCCCTTCGGGTCGAGGCCCGCGGCGGCGAGGACGGCGCGCACCGGCTCGCTTCCCTCGCGGGACAGCGCCAGCAGCAGGTGCTCGGCTTCGACGGTGGACGAGCTGCGCTGCTGCGCCTCGGCGACGGAGCGGATGATCACCGGACGCAGCGCGCGTGACAGCGGCTGGCCGGGCACGTTCTGGGCGGAGCCGGGAGCGATCTCAGACATTGCGTCTCCTCAATTCGACGCCGGCCGCGGCGACACGGCGCAGGTGCTTCTTGTGGACCGCCTGCCGCGTGATGCCGAGAGCGTCGGCGATCTGGGTCCAGCTCCAGCCTTCGCGGAGCGCGCGCTCGACCTCGGCGTCTTCGAGGCGGTCGGCGAGCTCACGGAGGGCGACCACCGCGGCCAGGCCGTCGGCGACGCCTCCGACTGGGTCGGGGAACGGTGCTTTCGGAGTCATGCAAGCAACTATAGTTGCTTATTCTGCTGTGTCAACCAAAGTTGCTAATACTGAAGCGGTGGGTGGGGGGGGGGCCCGGGGGGGGGGGGCGCCCCCCCGGGGGGGGGCCCCCCCCCCGGGCGGGGGGGCCCGCGGGGGGGGGGGGGGGGGGGCGCCGGGGGGGGGGGGCCCCGCGGGGACCCCGGC
>NZ_JBIBYW010000001.1:164344-1063223 GCF_043083605.1 Leifsonia sp. NPDC014704
GTTGTTTTGTGAGAAAGACTATATTGTTTTTTTTTTTTTTGTGGTGACACAAAGCTTTTCTCCTCTTGGGGGGGGGGGGGCGGGGGGGGGGGGGGGGGGGCCCCCCCCCCGCCCCCCCCCCCCCCCCCACGGAAGGGCGAGGAGCGACGGCGGAGGGGCTGGACGGGGTCCGCCGGGTCAGGGGCGCACGTCGGAGAGCAGCGACAGGCCGCGCACGACGGCCTCGGCGGGCGGGACGGCAGCCACGGACGCGGCGGAGGCCTGCAGGCGCTCGCGCCCCCACGTCTCCGCGATCCGGTCCGCGAGGGCGTCCTGGTGCAGGCTCGCGACGTCCTGCCGGGCGTTCGCCCGCCCGGAGAGCGCGAACAGAGTCAGCCCCGCATCCACCCAGCTATCGGGATGCCGCTCGGCCGTTCGCGGGTCGAGCATCCACACGGCGAACCCGGACAGGCCGGACCCGGTGACCGGCCGGTCGAGCGACGGCGGGTTGAGTCGGGAGGTGACCAGGATGCGCGTGCGCAGTGCCGCGGCGGCCGCGTCCGTCTCCGCGGGATCGACGACGGTCGGGTCCGTGGCGAGCACCCGCAGCCGGACGACCAGCGCCGCCGCCCCGAGCACGATCGTCCAGGGGTTCAGGATGCGCTCGCCGGTGGTGGGCGCGCCGCCGAACGCGGCGAGCGCCTCGTCGTAGAGCCGTACCGCCTCGGGCAGGTCACCCTCCGCCACGGCGATCTCCGCCATCCCGGCATAGCCGATCGCGTAGTAGTCGGCGTAGTCGAAGCCGGTGCGGTCGACCTCGACGGCGAGGTACCGCTCCAGCAGGGTACGGCCGCGGGCGGTCTCGCCGTTCGCGATGGCGTTCATCGCGATCAGCCAGTCGAGCTGGCGGAGGTCGCCGTCGGCCTGCAGCAGCGACATCTGGTCGTGGGCGCGCTGCGCCCACTCCAGGGCCTCGGCCGGATGCGCGAGCTGGCTGTGGCATTGGGCGATGGCCTGGGCGGCCGACGCCAGCGACCAGGCGTCCCCGGCTGTCTGGGCCGCCTCCCAGCCGCGCGTCGCACGTTCGAGCGCCTCATCCAGCTCGCCGGAGTTCTCATGCAGTTGCGCGAGCAGCAGGTTGCCGATGGCCGCTCGTTCGGCCTCGGGGGAATCGGCGTACGTGCGCAGCAGATCCAGGCCGGTGTCGGCCCGGCCGGCATGGAGGACGAGTGCGGCCATCGCGTCCAGCCGGGAGTCGGCGAACGGCTGCCGTCGACGCAGCCGGCGCAGCCGGGAGATCGCGCGGGCCGAGGTGCGCAGGTCGACGAACAGGAAGGTGCCGCCGACGATGGTGTAACTCGCCGCGACCGCCTCGCGGAGTTCGCCCTCGGGCTCCCAGTCCTTCAGCAGATCCATGATCGCCGAGCCGAAGCCGAGCACCTCGGAGTGCGCGCTGCGCAGAGACCAGTAGTAGGCGAGCGTCGCGAAGACCACCGCGGCGGTGTCGCGCCGGCCGCCGTCGATCGCGGATCGGAGCACGGTGACGAGGTTGTCCTGCTCCGCGGTCACCCGCTGGAACGTCGGAACCTGCTGCGGGCCGTGCATCCGCGACAGCGTCTCACGGCAGAACGCCACGGCCCACGCGTCCATCCCGACGAGCACGGCGTCCTCCTCGCGGGCGCCGACCAGCTCGTGGTCGCCGAACTCGCGGACCGTCTCCAGCATCCGGTAGCGGAGGAGTCCGGTGCTGCGGTCCTCGGTCACGGTCACCAGCGATTGCGCGACGAGGGCGTCCAGGTCGTCCAGCACGGTCACGGCGCCGGAGCCGGCGACTGCCTCCGCGGCCTCGGCGCTGAAGCCGTCGGGGAAGCGGGACAGCCGTCGCAGCAGCGCCTGCTCCGACGTGCTGAGGAGGTTCCAGCTCCACTCGATGACGGCGAACAGGGTGCGGTGACGCTCGGGCGCGGTGCGCTCGCCGCCGGTGAGCAGGGCGAAGCGGTTGCCGAGACGGCGTTCGATCTCATCCACCGACAGGGATCGGGTGCGCGCGGCGGCGAGCTCGATGGCGAGCGGGAGGCCGTCGAGCCGGTCGCAGAGCCGGGCGACGACGTCGAGGGGCAGCACGGCTCCGGGCCGTGCGGCGCGGGCCCGCTCGACGAACAGGGCGACGGCCGGCCCGTACGCGTCCGCAGGCGACGAGCCGGATGCGGCCGCAGCACCCGACGCGTGCGCCGCGTCCCCGTCGGTGCTCTTCAGCGAGTCGAGCGGGTACACGCGCTCGGCGCCGATCGCGAGCGGCGCGCGGCTGGTGGCCAGCACGCGGACGTTGGTGGTGGAGTCGAGGATGTCTTGCACGTATGCAGCGGCCGCATCCACGATGTGCTCGCAGTTGTCGACGATGAGCAGGGTCTCGCGCTCGGAGAGCAGTCCCAGGATGCGCGAGCGCAGGTCGAGCTGCGAGCCGGGGTCGGCCGCCCTGGTCGCACGGGCCTCGCGGATGCCGAGGGTCGACGCGAACGCGAGCTCGACATCCTCGCCCGACCGGACGCTCGCCAGCTCGACCACGATGACGGCGGGGGTGTGCACGGCACGGTTGCCGACCTCCTGCGCCAGGCGGGTCTTGCCGAGGCCGCCGGCCCCGAGGATGGTCGTCAGCCGGGAGGTGGCGATGAGGTCTTCGACGGCCTGGAGATCGTACTCGCGCCCGACCAGCGCGTTCGGCGCGGTACGGAGTCCGATCCGGACGCGCCGTGGAGCGCTGGGTCGCTCGTCCTCGTCGGCGGCGAGCAGTTCCGCATTGAGGGCGACGAGTTCGGGTCCGGGGCGGGTGCCGAGCCGGTCGAGGAGCGCCTCCTTCAGCTCGGCGAACGCCAGCAGCGCCTCGCTGCGCCGTCCGGCGTCGGCGAGGGCCCGCAGCTGCTCCAGCCGCAGCGTCTCGTCGAGCGGGCGGCTGTCGAGGAGCGGGCGCAGGTCGTGCAGGGCGGCGGTCGGGTCGCCGCCCGCCCGTCGGGCGCGGGCGCGGAGGAGCAGCAGCTCGTCGCGGAGGGAGGCGGCGGTGCGCTGCAGTTCGTCGGCGAGCGGCGAGCTCCCCAGTTCGGCGCCCGGTTCGCCGCGCCACAGTCCGAGCGCGTGCGTGGTCTCGGCGATCGCGGAGGCGGTGTCGCCCGAGCGCACGGCGGCGGTAGCGCGGTCGAGGCAGTGACGGGCGAGCCCGAGGTCGGTCTGCTCGGGCGCGACCGCGAGCGTGTAGCCGCTCGGCGTGGACTCCAGCAGGCCGTCGGCGCTGGTGGTCCGCACGCGCGAGACGAGGGTCTGCAGCGCCGCGCGCTCCTGCCGGGGCGGGGCGTCATCCCAGAGGTCCTCGACGAGGGACGGGACCGTCGCGACGCCGCGTGCGAGCACCAGGGCCACGATCAGGCTCTTGCCGAGCACGCCGGCAGGCTCCGCCAGCGCGCCGGCGCGGTCCTCCACCAGCACCGGGCCGAGCACGGCGACGCGAGGGGGCGGGGGCGCGGACTGCACCCGCCGATCTTAGCCAGTGCGGACGACGCTCGGTGGGATGGTCCGGGGCACCGTGCGCCTGGTGCTCGGGGAGCGCGCTCCGCGTAGGCTCGGCGACATGGCGTTCGACTGGTCGCAGTTCTATGAGAAGCAGGGCGGGCGCGGCGTGCGGCCGACCTTTCAGAGCGCCCTCGCCGCGTGGGACGGAGAGCCGGGCGACGCGGTCGATCTCGGCTGCGGCGACGGCGTCGAGACGCGTCATCTGGCCGAGCACGGGTGGCGCGTCCTGGCGGTGGATGCGGACCCGGGCGTCGAGGAACGCGTGTGCGCCGGGCTGTCAGGTGAGGCATCGGAACGCGTGATGGTGCGGCGTGCGTCGTTCGAGACGCTGGGCGAGCTCCCGGCCGCCGACCTCATCTACGCGGGCTTCGCACTGCCGTTCTGCGACGAGTCGCACTTCCCGTACCTGTGGGCCGACATCCGCGAGGCGCTGCGGCCCGGCGGCGTGTTCGCGGGGGAGTTGTTCGGCCCGCACGACGAGTGGGCCGGACGCGCCGGGATGAGCTTCCACGACCGAGCCCAGGTAGAGGGGATGCTCGCCGGGATGGACGTGGTGCAGCTGGTGGAGGATGACCGTCGCGGCATGTCCTTCGAAGGCCCGAAGCACTGGCACGTCTTCCACATCGTGGCGCGCGCCTGAGATGCCGCGCCCCTCAGCTCACGGTTCCTGAGTTTTTCGCGCTCTGACCATCCATTCGTGCGAAAAACTCAGGAGCTGCTAGTGAGGGGACGGGTCAGCGGAGCGTCTTGCGCGCGGTGATCTGGCCGGTGTCGAAGCCCAGCAGGTGCAGTCCGCCGTGGAAGCGGGCGTGCTCGATCTTCATGCACCGGTCCATGACGACCGTCAGCCCCTTCGACTCGCCGTACTCGGCGGCCTCCTGGTTCCAGATCCCCAGCTGCACCCACACGGTCGGAGCGCCGATCGCGAGCGCCTCGTCGATGACCGCCGGGATGTCGGCGGGCTTGCGGAAGACATCCACGATGTCCGGCACCTCCGGCAGCGACGCGAGGTCGGGGTAGGCCTTCTGGCCCAGGATGGTGTCGGCGTTCGGGTTGACGAAGTACAGCCGGTAGTCGCTCGACTGCTGCAGGTACGTGCCGACGAAGTAGGAGGAACGCGCCGGATTGGGCGACGCGCCGACGATCGCGACGGACTTCGCGCCGCGCAGGATCTTCAGGCGCTCCTTCGCGTCCGGTCCCACCCAGGTGCGCTGCGACTTCAGCAGCTTGGCGAGCGGGGAGTCGGACGGCAGGGCGCAGCTCAGGCCGTTCGCCAGCTGGACCTCGGTGGTGGATTCCGTGGTGGACGCGGTGGTGGGTTCGGTGGCAGTCGTCATGCTGCGTTCGCCTCCTCGACGGCGATCGTGAGCGCCTGATCGAGATCGTAGATGATGTCGTCGACGTCTTCGATCCCGACGCTGATCCGCACGACGCCGGGGAGCACGCCCGCGTCGAGCAGCTGCTGCTCGGTCAGCTGCGCGTGGGTGGTCGACGCGGGATGGATGACCAGCGTCTTCGCATCGCCGATGTTGGCAAGGTGACTGGCGAGGTTCACCGACTCGATGAACTTCTGACCCACCTCGCGGCCGCCCTTCACGACGAAACTGAACACGCTTCCCGGCCCCTTCGGCAGGTACTTGAGGGCGCGGTCGTGATGCGGGTGCTCGGGCAGTCCGGCCCAGAACACCTTCTCGATGCGCGGGTCGGCATCCAGCCATTCGGCCACCGCGCGGGCATTGTCGACGTGCGCCTGGATGCGGTACGGCAGGGTCTCGACGCCCTGCGCCAGCAGGAAGGCCGAGTGCGGCGCGAGCACCGGTCCGATGTCGCGCAGCTGCTCTGCCCGCAGCCGGGTGAGGAAGGCGTACTCGCCGAAGTTGCCCGACCACTGCAGCCCGCCGTACGAGGGCACCGGCTCGCCGAAGAGCGGGAACTTCGAGGAGTGCCAGTCGAACCGACCGCTCTCGACCACCACGCCGCCGAGGGTCGTCCCGTGGCCGCCGAGGAACTTGGTGGCCGAGTGGATGACGATGTCGGCTCCCCACTCGAACGGCCGGTTGAGGTACGGGGTCGCGATCGTGGAGTCGATGGCGAGCGGGATGCCGGCCGCGTGCGCGACCTCCGCCAGCCCCTCGATGTCGGCGATCTCGCCGGAGGGATTGGCGATGGTCTCGGCGAAGACCAGCTTGGTGCGGTCGGTGATCGCGGCGGCGTAGTCCGCGGGATCGGCGCTTTGCACGAAGGTGGTCTCGACGCCGAAGCGCCGGAGGGTCACATCCAGCTGGGTGATCGATCCGCCGTAGAGGTTCGCCGACGCGACGATGTGGTCGCCCGCGCCGACCAGCGACGCGAAGGTGATGTACTGCGCGCTGAGGCCGGAGGCCGTCGCCACGGCGCCCAGGCCGCCTTCGAGGCTGGCGACTCGCTCTTCGAACGAGGCCACAGTGGGGTTGGCGAGACGCGAGTAGATGTTGCCGTACTTCTGCAGGGCGAATCGCGCCGCGGCATCCGCCGTGTCGTCGAACACGAAGGCGCTGGTCTGGTAGATCGGCAGCGCTCGCGCTCCCGTCACCGGGTCGGGGATGTTGCCCGCGTGGATCGCCCGCGTGCGGAAACCGTATTCGCGATCTGCCATGGGCTCACGCTACCCGACCCCGCCGACGCTGTCGGGCGGGCGTCGTAACACGCCGCAACCCGGTTTGCTAGCCTGGGCACAGGCCCGCGAAGGGCCCCGGACGACGGTTCAGTACCCGGTGAGCGACAAGACTGGCCAAGGAGTCGGATCGTGTCCTGGATCGTTCTCATTCTCTCCGGCGTGCTCGAAGCCGTCTGGGCGACCGCGCTCGGCCGCTCGGAGGGGCTCTCGCGGCTGTGGCCGTCCGTGGTCTTCGTCGGAGCGCTTCTCGCCTCCATGGCCGGACTGGCCTTCGCGATGCGGGAGATCCCCACAGGGACCGCTTATGCGGTCTGGGTCGGCATCGGCGCGGCGCTGACCGTGCTCTACGCGATGACGTTCGGCGGTGACGGGTTCTCCCTCATCAAGGCGCTGCTGATCGTCGGCCTGGTCGGCTGCGTCATCGGGCTGAAACTGGTCGACTGAGCGCGAGTTGTTGCCTCAGGCGGCTGTCGACACCCAGACGGCACCCAGCGCGAGCACGGCGATCAGCAGCCACGAGACGAGTCCGGTGACGAGGGCGCGCCAGCCGGTGCCGACCAGGGTGCGGAGACGGACGGCGGTGCCGAGGCCGAACAGCGCCATGGCGAGCAGTACGGTCTGCAGGGTGTCGGCGCCGTCCGTCACGGTGGACGGGAGCGGCACGAATGTCCGCACCAGAACGGCGAGCAGGAACCCGGCGACGAAGAGCGGGACGATGGGCGGGCGCTTCACGCCCGGGTCGCCGACGACGTGGCGGCGACGCTCCACGACCGCGGCGACCGCCACGATCGGGGCGAGCATCAGCACGCGGGTGAGCTTGACGACGACCGCCACGGCGAGGGCGGCGGCGCCCGCGAGCTGCGCGGTCGCGACGACCTGCCCGACGTCGTGCACGCCGGCGCCGACCCAGTGGCCGAACTGCTGAGCATCCAGTCCGAGGGGATGCCAGAACAGCGGAAGCACGAAGATCGCGAGCGTGCCGCACAGCGTCACCAGGGCCACCGGCGTCGCGGCCTCCTCATCCTTGGGCTTCACGACGCCGCTCATCGCGCCGATCGCGGACGCGCCGCAGATCGAGAAGCCGGTGGCGATCAGGAGCGGCTGGTGACCCGGGAGGCGCATCAGCCGGCCGATCCAGAAGGTGCCGGCGAAACTGAGCAGCACGACGCCGATGGTGGTCAGGATGGCGACCCAGCCGAGCCCGGCGATGTCGCCGAGGCTGAGTTTCAGGCCGAGCAGCACGAGGCCGATGCGCATCAGGCGCTTGGCGCTGACGGACAGTCCCGGTGCGAGGCGCCCGGTCACGGCCTGCCGCGCGACCGGGAGCTGGCCCACCACGATCCCGAGCACCACCGCTGCGGTCAGCAAGGGCACGGCGGGCACCAGCCAGTGCACTCCCCACGCGACGGCGGCAGCCAACGCGCACACCGCGAGGCCCGGAAGCCAGGGAAGCGGACGGGCGGTCACCGACGGAGTGCTCACCGGTCCATTCTGTCGGCAGCGCCCACCGTCCTCGCGCCGCCCTACCGCGAACGGCGCCGCCCCCGCGCCGCAGATTCGACCGCTGGCCTCGGAGACTCGACCCCTTGCGTCGGAGATTCGGCTCCCCCAGCGCCAGAACTCCATCCGCGCCGCGGTCCGTCGGAGATTCGGGGCGATTCGTCCGACGCGACGCGGCGCGGCGCACGGGCCGGTCAGAGCGACGACAGCAGCCGCGTGCCGTCCGGCACGCCCAGACCCGTGCACGCATCCCACCCGGCCGTCGCCCGGTAGGCGCCGTTGTCGCCGGTCGTGATGTCGCGGAAGCCGTCCGCGACCTGCCCGGCCGGCACCGAATCGTAGAGCCGGGGCTGGAGGAGTCCGAGCGGCTTGCCCGTCGACTGCACGAGCCGCGCGACGAGCGCAGCCCAGAGCGGGGAGACCGCGCTGGTGCCGCCGATCACGGTGTCCTGACCGTCGACGCGGATGCGGTATCCGGTCTGCGGGTCGGCGACCGCCGACACGTCGGGCACCCCGCGTCCGCCTGGGCCGTTGGCCGAGCCGCCGGCGTCGGTCCCGTCCGCGCCCGACGGCACCCCGACGCCCGCCTGCCATGAGGGCAGCGGGAAGACCGCGCTGACGCCGCCGCCGGTCGCGCCGCCGCCCGTGCCGTTGTTCCAGACGATCTCCGAGCGCACGGTGCCGGTCGAGGTGTCCGCCTCGAGCCGCGTGCCTCCGCAGGCGAGCGCGTGCGGCGAGGAGGCGGGGAAGTCGACGTGCGGCCGGCCGTCGCCGACCCGGTCGCTGCTCCCGTCGTCGCCCGCGGCGGCCGTGGTCGTCACGCCGAGGGCGGCGGCGTCCTGCAGGGCCTCATCGAATGCCGTGCGCGCCTGTGCCGTCCAGCCGTCCTCCGACTGGCCCCAGCTGATGCTGATCGCCGCGGGCGTCGGCTCGGCGTGCGCGGCGGTGGTCACCGCATCCAGGAAGCCGGCGTCGGTGTTGGGCGCGAAGTAGACGACGATCTCGGCCTTGGGGGCCAGCGCGCCGGCCACCTCGATGTCGAGCATGACCTCGCCGTCGGCGCCGTTCGGGTTGCCGTCCGGCGCGTTCGAGCCGCCGTCGACCCCGACCGCGCGAACGCTCGGCGTCGGGATGCCGAGGCCGGCGAAGTACACGTCGAGATCTTCCTGCACGTAGCCGCCGCCGAGCTCGATGATGGCGATGGTCTGCCCGCTGCCGTCGGTGCCCTCGGGGAACGCGTAGACCGTGCCGAGCTGCGGCGGCGTATAGCTCGTGTTGACCGCGGCTGCAGGGACGTACCGGTACTGCGCCCGCGCCTGGGGGCGGTCATCGAGCCCGAGGACAGCGGTCACCACGCCGGCGAGCGCGGCGGGGATGCTGAGCCCGCCGGTCCGCTGGCGGTAGACGGTCCCGCCCTCGCCGGCGTCTTCGGCGCTCGACTCGGCGAGGTCGGTGCCGAACACCCGGGCGACCGTCTGCACGGGACCGGAGATGCGGACCCGACGCGCGCCCGCATCCACCTCGTCGACCGTCAGCCCCAGGCCTTCGAGCGTGCTGCGCACCAGCTCGACGTCCTCGGGCGACGCGCCATAGCGTTCCGCGAGCTCGTCGCGGCTCAGCGGCTCGGCGAAGGCGCTCTGCGGGAGTTCGGCGCGGCGGCGCAGGACGAGCGTCGCATCCACCCGGGAGTCGGGCGCCAGGCCGCCGTGCGCGCGGAAGCCCGGACGTTCCGGCCGTTCGCTTCCGGGGAGGGGGACGAGGTCGAGGGGCTGTTCCGCATCGGTCATACCACTCGGTCTACCACCGGCCTCCGACACCGCACAGGGCCGCAGCTATACCCAGCTGGGCAGCCACATGTGGATCTGCCAGAACCAGAACGGCACCTGCTGGCCCGTCCAGATCGGCCAGAAGAACGCGCTCACCAGGGTGCAGGCGGCAAGGAAGACGCCGGTCCAGACGATGCCGCGGCGCCGTCGCGGCTCCGGATCGGTGCGTTTCCCGAGCACGATCGCGATGGCCGCCGCGAGCGCGAGGATGAGGTACGGCTCGAAGGCGATCGAGTAGAAGGTGAAGATCGTCCGGCCCATGTAGAGCCACCACGGCAGGTAGCCCGCCGCGAGTCCTGTCAGGATGAGGCCGATCCTCCAGTCGCGGTAGCGGATCAGCCAGTACACCAGGAAGAGGATGGCCGCCGTCCCCGCCCACCAGATGAGCGGGTTGCCGAGTGACGTGATCGCCGCCGAGCAGGAGTCCCACTGGCAGCCGGCCTGCCCCTTCGTCGTGCCGACGTAGTACATGCTCGTCGGCCGCAGCATCAGCGTCCACGTCAGCGGGTTCGACTGGTAGGGGTGCGGGGTGTGCAGATTGATGCTGTAGTCGTACATCTGCGTCTGGTAGTACCAGAGGTTCTGCACCCAGAGCGGCACCCAGCTGAAGGCGCCCGTCCACTGCGCGTGCGCGGCTTCGGCCCAGTGTCGGTAGTAGCCGTTGCTCGACAGGATCCAGCCCGTCCACGTCGCGACATACGTGACGAACGCGAGCGGGACCATGAGGACGAAGGTCGCCGGCGCCTGCTTGAGCAGGGCGCCGCTCGCATAGAACGGCAGCCTCTCCCGGCGGCGCGCCACCGCATCCACCACCACCGTGTACACGGCGAAGAAGGCGAGGAAGTAGAAGCCCGTCCACTTGACCCCGGCGCACAGCCCGCAGAGGATGCCCGCGGCGATCAGCCACGGACGCCACCACAGCACAGGCCCCCACGCCGGATCGCGACCCGCCGACCGGGCGGCTGCGACCTTCGCCGCCAGCCGATCGGCCGCCCAGCGCCGGTCGAGCAGGATGCAACAGAATGCCAGCAGCGCAAAGAACATCACGAAGTTGTCGAGGAGCGCGACGCGGCTCATCACGATGGCGTGACCGTCGATCGCGAACAGGAAGCCGGCGATTGTGGCGAGCATCGTCGAGCGGAACAGGGTCCGCGCGATGAGGAAGACGAGCAGCACCGCGATCGTCCCGGCGATCGCGGTAGAGACGCGCCAGCCGAACGAGTTCGCGGGGCCGGTGGCCGCCATCCCGAGCCCGATCAGCCACTTGCCGAGCGGTGGATGCGCGACGAACGACGGATCCGCGTCGAAGATCTGCGTCTGGCCTGCGGCAAAACGCGGGTCGGCCTTGTCGGGCCAGCTGCCCTCGTAGCCGAGGTTCCACAGGCTCCAGGAGTCCTTCACGTAGAAGGTCTCGTCGAACACGAGCGCGTGCGGCTGCCCCAGGTTCCACAGTCGCAGCACGGCGGCGAGCAGGGTCACCGCGACGGGCGCGCCCCACATCCACAGCCGCAGGCGGGCCGGTGTTCCCAGGACGCGCGCCCACCAGTCGTCGAGGCGCGTGCCGACGGGGACCGCGGCGACGTGCGCGGCCGGGAGGTCGGTCGGAGGAGCAGAGGTCACCCAGCCATGCTAGGGGCGGAGGCTCGGTGTCGCCTTTCGACTGCCACACTAGAAGCCATGATCATCCTCGCCGCGACCCCGATCGGCAATCTCGGCGACGCGTCCCGGCGGCTCGTGGAGGTGCTGTCGGCCGCGACGGTGGTCGCGGCGGAGGACACCCGGGTCGCCCAGCGCCTCCTGGCCGGGCTCGGCGTCGAGAACCGCCCTCGGTTGATCGCCCTGCACGACCACAACGAGCGGGACCGCGCGGCGGAGCTCGTGGAGCTGGCCCGCGACCAGGATGTGGTGCTGCTCTCCGACGCCGGGATGCCCACGGTGTCCGACCCCGGATTCCACCTCGTGGAGGCGGCCGCCGCGGCCGGGGTCGGCGTGACGGCCCTTCCCGGCCCGTCGGCGGTGCTGACGGCGCTCGCCGTCTCCGGGCTCCCGACGGACCGGTTCACCTTCGAGGGCTTCCTCCCGCGCAAGCAGGGGGAGCGGCTGTCCACCCTGCGGGCGGTCGCCGCCGAGCAGCGGACCATGGTGTTCTTCGAGTCGCCGAACCGGCTCGCCGCCTCCCTCGGCGACATCGCGACCGCGCTCGGCGCCGACCGGCGCGTCGTCGTCTGCCGCGAGCTGACGAAGCTGTACGAGGAGGTGCGTCGCGGCACCGCGGCGGAAGTGGCCGCCTGGGCCGCGGAGGGCGTGCGCGGGGAGATCGTCGTGGTCGTCGCGGGCGCGCCGCCGCGGGCGGCGGATCCCGAGGCGGCGGTGCAGCAGGTGCTCGCGCTGGTCGCGTCGGGCACGCGGCTCAAGGATGCAGCGGCCGAGGTCGCCGAGGCGACGGGCCTCGGGAAGCGCGACCTCTATCAGGCGGCGCTCGAGCGGCGCGGCTGACGAGTCCGTCCACGCGCTCATTCCCCGCAGCGCTCGTTCCCCACAGCACATCCCGTTCTCCACAGACGGAGTAACACACCGGATCGCGTGCTCCAGCGCCCGTAGGATAGTCACCATGTCCGACGGCTCTTCCTTCTACATCACCACGCCGATCTTCTACGTGAATGATGTCCCGCACATCGGGCATGCCTACACGGAGGTCGCCGCCGACGTCCTCGCCCGCTGGCACCGCCAGGCCGGCGACGACACCTGGCTGCTCACCGGCACCGACGAGCACGGGCAGAAGATCCTGCGTACGGCGACCGCCAACGGCACCACGCCGAAGCAGTGGGCCGACAAGCTGGTCACCGAGGAGTGGCTGCCCCTCCTCGACACGGTCGACATCGCCAACGACGACTTCATCCGCACCACCGATGAGCGGCACGAGGTCAACGTCCAGAAGTTCCTGCAGAAGCTCTACGACGACGGCTACATCTACGCCGGCGAGTACGAGGCCCTCTACTGCGTGGGCTGCGAGGAGTTCAAGCCGCAGAGCGAGATCGTCGACGGCACCGGGGAGTACGAGGGCCAGAAGGTCTGCGCCATCCACTCGAAGCCGCTGGAGCTGCTGCAGGAGAAGAACTACTTCTTCCGGATGAGCCAGTTCGCCGACCGTCTGCTGTCGCTCTACGAGGAGCGCCCGGACTTCGTGCAGCCCGAGTCGGCCCGCAACGAGGTCGTCAGCTTCGTGCGCCAGGGGCTCAGCGACCTGTCCATCTCGCGGTCGAGCTTCGACTGGGGCATCAAGGTGCCGTGGGACGAATCGCACGTCGTCTACGTGTGGTTCGACGCCCTGCTCAACTACATCACCGCCGTCGGCTACGGGCAGGACGACGAGGAGTTCGCCCGCCGCTGGCCGGCGAACCACCTGGTCGGCAAAGACATCCTGCGCTTCCACGCGGTCATCTGGCCCGCCATGCTGATGGCGGCGGGTCTCGAGGTGCCGAAGCGCGTGTTCGGTCATGGCTGGCTCCTCGTGGGCGGCGAGAAGATGTCCAAGTCCAAGCTGACGGGCATCGCGCCGACGCAGATCACCGACACGTTCGGCTCCGACGCGTTCCGCTACTACTTCATGCGCGCCATCAACTTCGGGCAGGACGGCTCGTTCAGCTGGGAAGACCTGGCCGCGCGGTACCAGGCGGAGCTCGCGAACGGCTTCGGCAACCTCGCTTCGCGCGTGATCGCGATGGTGACGCGGTACTTCGAGGGCATCGTGCCGCCGGCGGGCGAGTACCAGGAGGTCGACCTGCACGTGCAGGAGGTCGTCCGCACCGCGGCGGCCGATGCCGACGCGGCGATCTCGCGCCTGGCAATCCACGACGCCCTGACGGCGATCTGGCGGATCGTCGACGAGCTCAACGGCTACATCACCGAGCAGGAGCCGTGGACCCTGGCGAAGGATGAGGCCAAGCGCGAGCGCCTTGGCACCGTGCTGTACACGGCGGCCGAGGGACTGCGGTCCCTCGCCGTGCTGCTGTCGCCGGTGATCCCGGCCGCGACCGGCAAGCTGTGGGAGTCGCTCGCCGTCTCCGGCGAGCTGGGCGCCCTCGACGCGCAGCCGCTCCGGACGGCGGGCGACTGGGGTCAGCTGCCGGCGGGCACCGAGGTCAACGGCCTCGAGGCGCTGTTCCCGCGGATCGACGCGGAGGCGGTCGCCGCGGTATGACGGACCCGTCGTTCGTCCGGCAGCGGCACGTCACCGACGGCCGCGACCTCAGCTATCCTCCGCTGCCCGAGGCGCTGACCGTTCCCGTCTACGACAACCACACGCACCTCGAGATCGCCGACGGCGAGCAGCCGCTCGACTACCGCGAGCAGCTCGACCGGGCGTCGAGCGTCGGCGTGCGCGGCGTCGTACAGGTGGGCAACGACGTCGAGACGTCCCGCTGGTCGGCCGAGACGGCGGCCGTCGAGCCGCGGATGCTCGCCGCCGTCGCGCTGCACCCGAACGACGCGCCGGACTACGACGAACGCGGAGAGCTGGACGACGCCCTCGCCGTGATCGCCGAACTCGCAGGCCGGCCCCGGGTCCGCGCCGTCGGCGAGACCGGCCTCGACTTCTTCCGCACGGAGGAGGGTCCGCGGCGCGATGCGCAGTTCCGCACGTTCGAGGCCCACATCGAAATCGCGAAGCAGAACGACATCGCGCTGCAGATCCACGACCGCGACGCGCACGCGGCCGTCGTCGCCACGCTGAAGCGGGTCGGAGCTCCCGAGCGGACGGTGTTCCACTGCTTCTCGGGCGATGTGGAGCTGGCCCGCATCTGTGCCGAGAACGGCTGGTACATGTCGTTCGCGGGCAACGTCACCTTCAAGAACGCACCGAACCTCCGTGCCGCGCTGGAAGCGGCCCCGCGCCACTTGGTCATGGTGGAGACGGACGCCCCCTTCCTCACGCCGATGCCGTTCCGCGGCCGCCCGAATGCGCCCTACCTCATCCCGCATACGCTCCGGGCGATGGCCGAGGTGATGGGAACGGACGCCTCGACCCTCGCCGCGCAGATCAACTCCAACACCGAGCTCGTCTACGGCCGGTGGGACAGCGAGCCCGTCGGGCCGCCGCCGACGCGCCCCATCGGGATCATCGCGTGAGTGAGCTCCGGCTGCTCGGGCCGGCGGAGATCCGCGACCTGGCGGAGCTGCTCGACGTCACCCCGACGAAGAAGCTCGGGCAGAACTTCGTGATCGACGCCAACACCGTCCGTCGGATCGTCCGCGTCGCGGAGGTGCAGGCGGGCGACAGCGTCGTGGAGATCGGGCCGGGACTCGGATCCCTCACCCTCGGCCTGCTGGAGGCCGGAGCGGACGTGGTGGCCGTCGAGATCGATGGCCGTCTCGCCGCGCAGCTGCCCACGACGGTCGCCCAGCTGGCGCCGGACGCCGCACAGCACCTGACCGTGGTGCATCGCGACGCGCTCGCCATCACTGAGCTGCCGGTCGATCCGGTGCGCCTGGTTGCGAACCTCCCCTACAACGTCTCGGTGCCCGTGCTGCTGCACTTCCTCGAGCACTTCCCGTCCCTCCGCTCCGGCGTCGTCATGGTCCAGGCTGAGGTCGGTCACCGGATCGCGGCACAGCCCGGCTCGAAGGTCTACGGCGCCCCGAGCGTGAAGGCCGCCTGGTACGGCACCTGGCGCACCGCCGGTTCCGTCAGCCGCCAGATCTTCTGGCCGGTGCCGAATGTCGACTCCGTCCTCGTCGCGTTCGAACGCCGCGACGACCCGCCCGGCGACGAGCAGCTCCGCCTCCGCACGTTCGCCCTCATCGACGCCGCCTTCCAGCAGCGCCGCAAGACCCTCCGTCAGGCCCTCGCCCCCGTCTACGGCGACCCGGCCTCCGCTGAGGCGGCCCTGCAGGCGGCGGGGATCTCCCCGTCCCTGCGCGGTGAACAGCTCGGCCTGAGCGACTTCGCGCGCCTGGCGGCGGCCGGCGCGGAGTAGCGGCGGCCGCATCCCGGCGGCGGCATCCCGGCGGCTGCAGCGCCCGTCCACGGACGCGCGGTCTTGGCGGCC
Source organism: Leifsonia sp. NPDC014704 (assembly GCF_043083605.1). Taxonomy (NCBI): domain Bacteria; kingdom Bacillati; phylum Actinomycetota; class Actinomycetes; order Micrococcales; family Microbacteriaceae; genus Leifsonia; species Leifsonia sp. NPDC014704. Next base: position 179,914 of record NZ_JBIBYW010000001.1, read on the forward strand.
GGTGGTCGCGACCACATGGTGACCGCCATGCTGCCGACCTGCGCCGCCAATCGGCCCGACGCAGCCCGACGTAATCTGACGCAGCCCGAGCCGACCCGGCGCGGCCCGGGGGCCGGCCCGGCGCGGCCCGCGCCGCGAACAGACGCTCAGGCCGTGCCCAGCGTGGACGTTCCGGTGTGTGTAGGTTGGAGGTATGGTGGACGCGTGGGACGTCGACGGCGTGCATGTACGCGCCCCGGGCAAGATCAACGTGTTCATGCGTGTCGGAGCCGTCATGGAAGACGGGTACCACGACGTCGCGACCGCTTACCAAGCCGTCTCCCTCTACGAGGATGTCCGGGCGTATCACGCCGATGACTTCTCGGTGAGTTTCGGCGGCACCGTCGACACGAGCGGCCTGCCGCGCGACGAATCCAATCTGGCGATCAAGGCCGCCCGTCTGCTCGCGAAGCGGACCGGCTACTCGAGCGGGGTCCGCCTGGAGATCGACAAGCACGTTCCCATCGCCGGCGGAATGGGCGGAGGCTCGGCCGACGCCGCCGCGACGCTCGTCGCGTGCGATGCCCTCTGGGGCACCGAGCTCGGGCGCGAGGAACTCCTGACGCTCGCCGCGAAGCTGGGCGCCGACGTGCCCTTCGCGCTGGTCGGCGGCACCGCCATCGGAACCGGTCGCGGTGACCGGCTGAGCCCTGCCCTGGCGACAGGCCAGTTCCATTGGGTGCTCGCGCTCCCAGACGGCGAGCTGAGCACGCCGCGCGTCTACAGCGAGCTGGATCGGCACCGCGAGCGCCACGCGGCCGATATCGCTCCGGCGCAGGTCTCGCCGACGGTCGACTCCGCCGTGCTGCAGGCCCTCCGCGCCGGCGAACCGGCCATGCTCGCCGAGGCGCTGACCAACGACCTGCAGGCTCCGGCCATCCACCTCGTGCCCGAGATCGCCGATGTCATCGAGCTGGGCGAGATGAACGGTGCGCTGGCCGGAATCGTGTCCGGATCCGGCCCCACCGTCGCCTTCCTGGCGGCCGATCTTGATTCGGCGATCGATCTGCAGATCGCACTCAGCGCCGCACGCGTGAGGGCCGTCCGGGCCACCGGGCCCGTGCATGGAGCACGGATCCTCGGCGACTGATCTCGCAGCGCCGGCCCGAAAGTCGGTAACGGCGGCGCTCGTGCGTGTGGTGCACCAGGTGCGGTGATGTGGGGTCATGCATTCAGCATCCCGGCACCAGTCTCGAGCCATATTCCGATCGCGGAATCTGTGGAGAACCCGCGCCGCGCACGTTCGGGTGCAACGTAGGAGAAAGTGCCGCAAATCTCCGACCGACTGCGGTGCGGATGGAGATTCGGCGCGATCAGCCGCGAATCTCCGACGCAAGCGCCCGGAGGGCCGACGCAAGCGCCCGGAGGGCGGACGCGAGAGGGCGGACTGCCCGAGGATGCCCGGCCACGACACGCGTCGGGTTGAGACGATTCGTCGGAATGTGAAGCGTATCCACGTCCCGGGCCGGGCATCCCAGGTCTCTCCACCTTAACCAGCGCTCGGCCCCTGAAAGCTGCCCGAAGCGCGAAACCGTCAAGACTTGACGGGTCTCCTCCGGGACAGCGTCCGCAGGTCGCGGCGCGAGCGCAGCCCGAGCTTCGAGAGGATGTTGCGGACGTGGAAGTTGACGGTCGTCACGGACACGTAGAGACGCTCCGCGATCTCCTTGTTCGTCATCCCCGCGGCGAGCGCGTGCGCCACCTGCCGCTCGCGCGTGGTGAGCGTTGCCAGCGGATCGACGGTGGAGGACGCGACCGCCGTCTCGTCGAGCAGACGTACGCAGCGGGCGAGGTAATCTGCGGCGCCGAGCCGGCGGAATGTCTCGGCCGCAGCATCCAGCTGTGCCCGCGCCCGCTCCCGGGTTCCGGCCGTGGCTCCCGGCTGCGCGGCAGCGAGCCGTCCGGCGTCCAGCGCGGCGACGGCGCGGGGAAAGGGGAACCGCTCCGCTCCCGGCTCGGCGACCGCGTCTTCGTAGGCGTCGAGCGCTTCGGCCGCGCGGCCCTCCGCCTCGAGCACGCACCCCTCCAGCCAGCGCAGCGATCCGTAATACGGCCGCCACATCGGCGACGACGCCGCCCGCTCGTACGCCTCCCGCGCCTCCACCGGCCGCCCGAGGGCCGCGAGCGCGTCGACCCGGTAGGTCAGCCAGCCGAGCGTGGAGCCGCGGGATGCGGCAGCCTCCGCCTGTTCGGCTGCCGCCAGCTGATCGTGCGGCCGGCCTAAAGCGCGCCCGAGCTCCGCACGCGCGAGGTGCGGCAGGTCGCCGTCGTACGATCCGGTGATGCGCGGGTCGGCCTGCGCGGCGGCGCGGAGCCGCTCCTCGACGGCTTCCGCCTCGCCACGGCCGGCCCGCACCAGCGCGGAGGTCCACAGGGCGATCGGCCAGCAGGACAGGTCGGTCTCGTCGAGCGCGAGCGCGACGGCCGTGTCCGCCAGGGTGACGGAGTCCTCCCATTCGCCGGTGAGGAAGAGGATGTGCGCGTACATCGTGCGTGCGAATCCGGCCGTCCAGCTGGAGGGGAAGCGTCGCGCCAGGTCCGCAGCGCGCGCCAGGTCGGCACGCGCCCGGCCGATGTCGCCGCTCAGGATGAATACGCGCGAGCGGCTGACCAGCGCATCCACCGCGGCCGGCGACTCATGTCCGACGAGCAGCTCGTCGAGTTCGACGGTGAGCGGACCGAACAGGTCGGGCCGGCGGGAGTGCGCGGCCGAATTGATCGCCCAGCCGAGCAGACGCGTCAGGTCGTCCTGCGGTGCGGCCAGCCAGCGGAGGGTCGGATCGGCGACCTCGTTCGGCGCGGGGGAGGCGGCGATGTGCTCGCGCGCGGCGTCGAGGTGGTCGATCACGCCGGCGAAGTCGCCCATCGCCATGAGCACCTTGGGCAGCGCCTCGGCCACGTGCGACCGGAGTGCCCGCTCGTCCGGGGTGAGTGCCGGTCGCCGCTCGAATGCCAGCGCCAGCGCGAGCGCGCCCGGGAGGTCGCCCGAGAGCGTCCGCAGTTCCAGCAGGACCGCGTCGCGCGTGGGCGAGGCCGGCGTCGCCTCGAAGGCGGGCCGGAGGTCCAGGATGCGCTCGTGCATCCGGAACCGCATCGCGATGAGACCCAGCTCGAGCAGCGCGCGCTCCGCGTCGCCGCTGTCCGCCAGGTCGACGGCCGATCGTGCGTAGCTGAGCGCCTGCTCCGCCTGCCCGAGGTCGGACACCGTGAGCGCGGCGGAGAGCAACTCGGCGACCAGGGTCGGGTCGGCATGGTCTGCGGCCTCCACCCGGTGCCGCAGCGCCCGGTGACCGGACAGCACCTCGGAGGCAACACGGTGGATGGCGACGCGCCTCTCCAGCGACAGCTCGCCCGCGAGGGCGTCGGCGAGGATGGCGTGCGCCGGCTCGACGCGGACCACGCCGTCGCGCGTCTCGGCGAGGACGAGCCCGCGGGCGACCGCACCGTGCACATCCACATCGATTCCGAGGCGCTGCGCGATGGTTCCGACCACCGGCAGCGGCAGCGGGTCGCGCAGCACCGCGACGAGTTCGGCAGCCGCGCGCACCGACGGGTCGGCGCCCTCCAGCGAGGCGGCGATCGCGGTGGCGAGCGGGGTGATCGCGGTGGCGGGGAGGTCCCATCCGGCCGGGTGCAGCGCCTGGGCGAAGGTGTCGCGCAGCTGGCCGAGGAGGACGCTCAGCAGCAGCGGAGATCCCTGCGTCGCCTCCGTCAATCGCGTGGCGGTACGGCGGGAGACGGGGTGTCCGAGGATGTGGCGGGCGAGCTCCTGCGTGTCGCCGACGGCCAGCGGCGTGAGCTCGACGCGGGCGTGGTTCGTGGTGGTCGACGCCAGGTCGTCGAAGAGGGCGCTGACGCTGTTCGGCTGCGGCCGTGCCGCCGCCGTGAACAGGAACGACTGCTCCGCCAGCCGGCGCACCAGGAAGCGGAGAGCGCGCGCGGAGGGCTCGTCCACCCATTGCGCGTCGTCGACGATGAGGCACACCGGGCCGTCGATCGCGTCGATGGCGTCGAGCAGCAGCCGGCCGACCGTCAGGGGGTCGTCGCCGGGCGACGGCGGGCGGATGGCGGCATTCGTCGCCCGCTTCGTGCCGGTCCGCTGGGCGTTGAGGCCGCGGACGAGGGTCTCCACGGTCGCGTAGGCGAGGTCGGACTCGAACGAGTCGGCGTGCACCCGCAGCACCGTCCAGCCCTCGAGCCGTTCGGCGACATCGGCGAGCAGCGCCGTCTTGCCCATGCCGGCCTCGCCGGTCAGGAGCACGGCCCCGCCGCGCTCCTTGGCGCGGTGCGCGACCAGGAGCATCGTCTCGCGGGCACGGTCCCGTCCGAACAGGGGCCGCTCGTCGGCCCGCTCCTGGTCAGTCACGTGGCGCTCCCGTCCCCGTCGGCCGCGTCGGGTCGGGTTGCGCGACCGATCCTCAGGATCATCGCACAGCGCGAAGCCGAGTTCGTTCCCCAGTCCGGGGGAGTGGACGCGGGGTGCCGGCCGTGCCGGATCAGCCCTCCAGCTGCTCCGAGAGCTCCAGCCAGCGGGTCTCCAGGTCGGCGATCTCGCCCTCCAGCGTCCGGAGTTCCTCGGTGAGCCGGCCGAGGCCCTGATAGTCGCTCTGGTCGTGGCGCGCCAGCTCCTCGTGCTTGGCGGCGACCTGGTCGCCCACCTTGGCGAGCCGGCGGTCGAGCGCCGACAGCTCCTTCTCGGCGGCGCGGAGCGCGGCGCCGGAAAGGGCGGGGCTGACGGGCGTCGGTGTGGATGCTGTGCTCGCGACGGCATCGGAGGCCGCGGCCCCGACCGCGCCCTGCGCGCGCCGCAGCCGCAGGTACTCGTCCACCCCGCCAGGAAGGTGCCGCAGGCGGCCATCGAGCACGGCGTACTGCTGGTCGGTGACGCGCTCGAGCAGGTACCGGTCGTGGGAGACGACCAGCAGCGTCCCCGGCCACGAGTCGAGAAGGTCCTCCATCGCGGCCAGCATGTCAGTGTCGAGGTCGTTGGTCGGCTCGTCGAGGATGAGCACGTTCGGCTCGTCGAGCAGGATGAGCAGCAGCTGCAACCGGCGCTTCTGGCCGCCCGACAGATCCTTCACCGGGGTCGAGAGCTGCGCGTTCGAGAAGCCGAGACGCTCCAGCAGCTGGCCCGGGGTGACCTCCTTGCCGCCGGCGAGGTAGGTCGTCCGCTTGCCGGCGACGACCGCGGAGACCCGCTCGTCCTGCACGTCGTCGAGCTCGGCGAGCTGCTGCGTGAGTGTCGCGATCCGCACGGTCTTCCCGCGCTTCACAATGCCGGAGTCCGGCTTCACCGTGCCCGCGACCAGGCCGAGCAGCGTCGACTTGCCGGCGCCGTTGACGCCCAGGATGCCGGTGCGCTCACCGGGGGCGATCCGCCACTCCACGTCGCGCAGCACGGTCTTCGGCGGGTACGAGACGGAGACGTCGATCAGGTCCACCACATCCTTGCCGAGGCGGGAGGTGGCCAGTGTCGTCAGCTCGACGGTGTCGCGCGGCGGCGGCTCGTCGGCGATGAGTGTCGCGGCCGCATCCATCCGGAACTTCGGCTTCGAGGTGCGAGCGGGAGCCCCGCGGCGCAGCCACGCCAGCTCCTTGCGCATCAGGTTCTGCCGCTTCGTCTCGGCGACCGCGGACATCCGGTCGCGCTCGACGCGCTGCAGGACGTAGGCGGCGTACCCGCCCTCGAAGGGCTCGACGATGCCGTCGTGCACCTCCCACGTCGTCGTGGACACCTCGTCGAGGAACCAGCGGTCGTGCGTCACGACGACGAGCGCGCCGGACGCCGTCGACCAGCGGCCCTTCAGATGCTGGGCGAGCCAGGCGACGCCCTCCAGGTCGAGATGGTTCGTGGGCTCGTCGAGGAAGAGGATGTCGTGGTCGTGCACCAGCAGCGCGGCCAGGGCGACGCGGCGGCGTTGGCCGCCGGAGAGCTCCCCGATGGTCGCCTCCCAGCGGATGTCGGAGACGAGCCCGGCCAGCACGTCGCGCACGCGCGGATCGCCGGCCCAGAGGTGTTCCTCCCGGTCGCCCACGATGGCGTGCCCCACGGTCAGCTGCGACGGCAGCTCGTCGCGCTGGTCGAGCATCCCGACCGTGACTCCTCGGCGCCGGGTCACCCGGCCCGAGTCCGGCTCGATGCGCCCGGCGAGCAGCTGCAGCAGCGTCGACTTGCCGTCGCCGTTGCGACCGACGACGCCGACGCGGTCGCCCTCGGCGAGCCCCAGCGTGACCGAGTCGAAGACGGTGCGCGTCGGGTACTCCAGGTGAAGGGATTCCGCGCCGAGAAGGTGAGCCATGAGGGTCTCCAGCCTACCCGGCGGGCGGAGCTAGACTCCCGCCATGGTCACCCACACCGTCGTGAACCAGGCGCCGCCGCGCGTCGACGTGGACGAGTTCGCGGCGAACCTGCCGCTCCGGGAGGGCGTGGAGCGCTACGACGCCGGCTGGGCCATCCCGTCGCTCGGTGACATCGGGCGGCTGGTCGGCTCGGAAGCGTTCCAGCGGGATGCGGAGCTCGCCGACCGCCACGAGCCCCAGCTGCACGCCTTCGACCGCTGGGGCAACCGCATCGACGAGGTCGAGTACGACGACGGGTACCACCGCGTCATCGCCGCGGCGGTGGCGGCCGGCGCCCACACCTCCGCTTGGGCCGACCCCCGGCCCGGCGCGAACGTCGCCCGCGCCGCCGCCTTTTTGCAGTTCGCGCAGGTCGAGCCGGGCCATGCCTGTCCGGTCTCGATGACGCACGCCGCGGTCCCGGCGCTCGCCGCCTCCGAGAGCCTCGCCGCCGAGTGGATGCCGCGGCTGCTCAGCCGGGACTACGACGGCCGGTTGCTCGCGGGCAAGACCTCCGCGCTGTTCGGGATGGCCATGACCGAGAAGCAGGGCGGATCGGATGTGCGAGCCAACACGACCCGCGCGCTCGCCGACGGGGACGGGCGGTGGCTGCTCACCGGCCACAAGTGGTTCTGCTCCGCGCCCATGTCGGACGCGTTCCTCGTGCTCGCGCAGACCGCGAACGGGCTGTCCTGCTTCCTCGTGCCGCGCCTGCTGGAGGACGGCACGCGCAACGTGTTCCTCATCCAACGGCTGAAGGACAAGCTCGGCAACCGCTCCAACGCGTCGTCCGAGGTGGAGTTCGACGAGACGGTCGGGTATCTGCTGGGGGAGGAGGGCCGGGGCGTGCGCACCATCCTCGAGATGGTGAACCGCACCCGTCTCGACTGCGTCTACGGCAGCGCCGCGGGGATGCGGCAGTCGGTCGCCGAGGCGGCCTGGCACGTGCGGCACCGGGCGGCGTTCGGGCGGCGGCTGATCGACCAGCCGGCGATGACGGCGGTGCTGGCCGACCTCGCGCTGGAGTCGGAGGCGGCGACCGCCGTGTCCCTGCGGCTGGCGCGCGCTCACGACGCGGATGCTCCGGAGGGGGATGTGGCGTTCCGCCGGCTCGCGACCGCCGTCACCAAGTACTGGGTGTGCAAGCGCGGTCCGGGGCACGCGTACGAGGCGCTGGAGTGTCTGGGCGGCAACGGTTATACGGAGGCGTTCCCGCTGGCCCGGCGGTATCGGGAGCAGCCGGTGATGGCGATCTGGGAGGGCTCGGGCAACGTGATCGCCCTGGATGCGCTGCGCGCGCTGCGTCGGGAGCCCGCGGCGGCGGAGGCGTTCGACTCCGAGCTCGCGGCCGCTCGGGGGGTGTACCGGACCTTCGACGGACACCATGACCGTCTGCGGGCGCGCCTCGCGGCGGCGGCGGCGTCCGCCACCGACGACCCCGCGTCGGCCGAGGCGGCGGTGCGCCCGCTCGTCGCGGCGCTCGCTGTCGCCCTGCAGGCGTCCCTGCTCATCCGCACAGCACCTGCCGCCGTCGCGGACGCCTTCGTCGCCGCCCGGCTCGGCCCCGAGCGCGGCACCCTCTACGGCGAGCTCCCCGCCGGTCTCGACCTCCCCGCCCTCACCGCCCGCGCCTGACCCGTCGCCGCACCCCCACGCCAACAGCTCCTGAGTTTTTCCGGCGACACGCTGCGGCTGGCGCGAAAAACTCAGGAGCTGTTGGCTGGGGAGTGCGGTCAGGCGGATGGGGCGGATGGGGCGGATGGGGCGCCGATGGCGGCGTAGAACTCTCCGACCGCCTTGCGGTTGTACGCGTGGTAGTCGAAGCGGCTGTCCGGCACGTCTCCGCGGAGGAAGGCGCGCATCCCGTCGGCCACGCCGTCGACCGTCTGCGGCACGATCATGCCGCTGCCCGCGGGGAGGGCGTTCTTCGCCGAGGCGAACTCGACCGTCACGATCGGCAGCTGCAGCACCAGCGCCTCCAGCAGCACCATCGGCTGGCCCTCGTAGTCGCTGGAGAGCACGAAGCAGTCGGCCTTCGCCATGATCGCGTGCGGGTTGCGCTGCATCCCGGTCAGGAACACCGAACCCTCGAGACCCAGCTCGGCGACAAGACCTTCGAGCTCGCCGGCCAGCGGCCCGGACCCGACGATCACGAGCCGTGTCCGCGGGTTGTCCGCATGCACCGCGGAGAACGCGCGGATCAGCCGCGCCTGGTTCTTCTCGGGCGACAAACGGCCGACGTTGACGAACGTGGTGACGTCGTCGTCGGCGAGCAGCAGCTCGGCCCAGTCCGGGATGCTCCCGGTCTCTTCGTCGAAGGTCAGCTCGTGCAGGTCGGCGCCGGCGTTCTCGAGGATGTGCTCGGCGTCGACCGTGTTCAGCGCCGACACGAACTTCTCGGGCGACGCGTACTCGGCGAGCGACGTCCGGTTGATCTCGGACAGCGTGGGCGAGACGGAGACGAGGTGGTCGTACTGGCCGTAGAGGGTGAAGATCTGCGTGAGGCTGTGCAGCATCCGCTTCTCGCCGTTGACCTCGCGGTGCGCGTCCGACGCCAGGTCGTTGTGCAGCCAGATCGCGCGCTGGGCGTCGGGGGAGTGCAGCAGGAGCGTCGCCCAGAACGGCCCGTACCCGGAGAAGTCGACGACGTAGTCGAACCGGCTCTCGCCGAAGCAGCGGTACCACTCGTCGTCCCACAGCCGGTTCTGGGCCGGGATGTCGGCGTGCTGGGCGATGCGCCCGCGCCGGAAGTCGAGGTGCCGGGCGACATGCAGCAGCTTGGTGCCGTTCATCCCGCCGACGCGCGGGAACTGCCGCACCGATGGATGGATCTGCCGCTGCTTCCCGATGACGACCTGCGACCGGCTCTGGGCGAAGAACGCGGAGACGTCGTAGCGGTCGTGGTCGAGGTTGTTGAGCAGGTTCAGCGCGGAGGTCGTGATGCCGTTGGGCCGCATCCCGCCGAGGTACAGCAGGATCTTCTGCCGCCCGTCGTCCGCGAGGTCGGTGCGCAGGCGATACCCGTCGCGCACACCACGGAACACGACGTCGACGACCCGGCGCGACGCCTCGCCGTCCTCGTAGGGGGTGAACCGCCGCTGCATGTCGAGGTAGCGCTCGCGCGACTCGGCCGGGACGGTGTCGCCCGCCTCGGCGATGGCGTGCAGCTCGTCGCCGACCTCCCGGGCCGACAGCAGCACGGGGCCCGGCCACTCCTCCGGCTCGAAGTAGAGCCCGCGGGTGCCCGCGTAGTCGGCGAGGTCCGGCGTGAAGAACACGATCGGTCGGCCGGTCTGCAGGAAGTCGAAGAAGATGCTCGAGTAGTCGGAGATGAGGATGTCCGTGGCGCCGAGCACGAGGTTGGTCGGGATCTCGTTGGGGACGAGCATCCGCTTCAGCTCCGGCCGGTGCGCGGCCAGCGCGTGCACGGTCTGGTGTGTCTTCAGCAGGACGGCGTACCGGCTGGTGTCGATGCGCTCCTCGATCTGAGCGATGTGGGCGAGCAGCGCGTCCAGGTCGTCCTCCGGGCGGCCGAAGGTCTGCCCCTTCCATGTCGGCGCGTAGAGCACGATCTTCCGGTCGCCGACCGGGATGCCGGCGGCGATGAGCCGCTGCCGCACCGTCTCGCGTCCTGCGTCGTCGAGGAACTGCCGGTCGATGCGCGGATACCCCTCTTCGACGAGGGTGCCGCTGTAGATTCCGGTCAGCTTGTAGCCGGTCTGGTACATCTGCTCCGACATGAACGGGTTCGCCGAGAGCAGGTAGTCGGCCTGCACGAAGTTCCGGATGATGTTCGCGGTGGCGAGCGCGCCGTCCTCGATGTCGTAGCCCATCCGCTTCAGCGGCGTGCCGTGCCAGGTGTTGAGGTAGACCTGGCCGGGACGCTTCGAGAAGTCCGGAGGGAAGGTCGCGTTGTTCACGAGGTACTGACTCGTGGCGAGCGCGCGGTAGTAGGCGGCGGAGCCGTAGCGGACGAAGCTGACGCGGTCGTTTCCGGCGAACTCCTCGACGGCGGCGCGGTACTGGGTCAGATCCGACAGCGCCCAGATGTGGGTGAGGTGGCCGAGGTCGGGGCTCGCGAGCAGCTCGCGGAAGATCGCCTCGGGGTTGTCGAGCATCCCGTTACCCGAGAACGACTCGTAGAAGACGGAACCCTGCACGATCGGCTGACGGCGCCAGTGCGCGTGGATCTCATAGCGCGCGGCGCGCTTGACCCGAGAGGGGAGTCGCTTCAGTCGGGAGAGTCTCATCGCGCACGAGTTTATGAGAGCGGGATAACAGCATCCTGGGAGCGGATCATGCGGCGGCCGTGAGCGCGGCACTCGCGCACGGCGTCACCCTTCGGTGTCGAACCCGAGGCTGAGCTTGCGGAGCAGCCCGGCGAGGCGCTCGGCGTCGGCGGCCGAGAGACCGTCGAGGAGGTCGGCCTCCGCATCCACCAGGCGGGTGATGGCCGCATCCACCCGGGTGAGGCCCTGCGCGGTCATCTGGACGAGGATGCCGCGGCCGTCGTTCGGGTCGGTTCGGCGCTCGACGAGGCCCCGCGCGACCAGACGGTCGATGCGGTTCGTCATCGTGCCGGACGAGACGAGGGTCTGCTGCAGCAGCGACTTGGGGCTCAGCTGGTACGGCGCTCCCGCGCGGCGGAGGGCCGCCAGCACGTCGAACTCCCACGAGTCGAGGTCGGAGCGTTCGAACGCCCCGCGACGGGCGCGGTCGAGATGGCGGGAGAGCCGGTCGACGCGCGAGAGCACCTGCAACGGGGCGAAGTCGAGGTCCGGGCGCTCCCGCAGCCAGGCGTCCACGATGCGGTCCACCTCGTCGCGTGCGTCGGCCATCCCCCCATGCTATTGGGGGTTCGGGCGGGACGCGTCTGGCAGACTGTCATCTGCGCGAAACGCGCGTTCCGCCTTGGTGTAATGGCAGCACGACAGCCTTTGGAGCTGTGAGGTCCAGGTTCGAGTCCTGGAGGCGGAGCGACCGACCGCCCGACCCCCTGGAGGGACATTGACCGACCAGAATCTCGCCATCGTCGTTCTCGCGGCGGGGCAGGGCACGCGGATGAAGTCCGCCACCCCCAAGCTGCTGCACCCGCTGGGCGGCATCCCGATCGTGTCCCACGTGCTGGCCACTGCGCGCGCGCTCGACGCCGCGCACGTCGTCGCCGTCGTGCGTCACGAGCGCGACCGCCTCGCCGAGGTGATCGAGGCCGACCTCCCCGAGGCCGTCATCGTCGACCAGGACGAGGTGCCCGGCACCGGCCGTGCGGTCGAGCTCGCGGTCGAGGCGCTCCCCGCCGACTTCTCCGGGGATGTGCTGGTCGTGAACGGCGACGTCCCGCTGCTCGACGCGGGCACCCTCCGCGAGCTCATCGAGCGGCACCGTGCGAGCGAGGCGGCTGCGACCATCCTCTCGTCGTTCCCGGCCGACGCGACCGGATACGGCCGTATCGTGCGCACCCCGCAGGGCCACCTCGACCGCATCGTGGAGCACAAGGACGCGAGCGAGGAGGAGCGGGCGATCGGCGAGATCAACGCCGGCATCTACCTGTTCGGGCTCGCGGCCCTCCGCGACAAGCTGGCGCTGGTGTCCACCGACAACGCCCAGGGCGAGAAGTACCTCACCGACGTGATCGGGCTGCTCCGCGAGGCCGGGTTCGACGTGGATGCGCTCCCCGTCGCCGAGTCGTGGCTGGTCGAGGGCATCAACGACCGTGCCCAGCTGAGCGACGCCGCGGCGAAGCTCAACGCGCTGATCGTCCGCACCTGGCAGCTGGCCGGCGTGACCGTCCAGGACCCGGCGACGACGTGGATCGACGTCAAGGCGAAGCTCGCCCCCGACGTGACCGTCCTCCCGGGCACGCAACTCCGCGGCGCTACCGTGATCGAGACCGGCGCCACCGTCGGACCGGACACGACCCTCACCGACACGGAGGTCGGCGAAGGCGCGACCGTCACCCGCACGGACGCGACGCTCGCCGTCATCGGCGCGGGCGCGACGGTCGGCCCGTTCGCGTACCTCCGTCCCGGCACCGTGCTCGGCGCTCGTGGCAAGATCGGCACCTTCACCGAGACCAAGAACGCGGTCATCGGCGAGGGCACCAAGCTCGCGCACTTCAACTACGTCGGCGACGCCGAGGTGGGGGAGAAGGGCAACCTCGGCGCCGGCGTCATCACCGCCAACTACGACGGGGTGAACAAGCACCGCACGGTCATCGGCTCCCATGTCCGGATCAGCACGAACACCGTGCTCGTCGCGCCGGTTAGGATGGGTGACGGAGCGTACACGGGGGCGGGCACGGTCGTCCGCAAGGACGTCCCCGCCGGAGCCCTCGCGATCACTGTCGCTCCTCAACGCAATATCGAAGGCTGGGTCGCGGAGAAGCGACCGGGCACGGACGCCGACAGAGCGGCTCGCGAAAGCGACGCGTCGGAAGAGAGCGGAGCGTAAGTGTCAGGGATCACCGCGACCGGCCAGAAAAGACTCGTCCTCATCTCCGGTCGCGCGCATCCTCAGCTCGCCCAGGAGATCGCCGAATGCCTCGGCAGCGAGCTCATCCCGACCGACGCGCGCACCTTCGCCAACGGCGAGATCTACGCGCGCTTCGACGAGAGCGTCCGCGGGTCGGATGCGTTCGTCATCCAGTCGCACACCTCGCCGATCAACGAGTGGCTCATGGAGCAGCTCATCATGGTGGATGCGCTGAAGCGCGCCTCCGCTAAGCGCATCACCGTCGTCGCTCCCTTCTACCCCTACGCCCGTCAGGACAAGAAGGGCCGCGGACGCGAGCCGATCTCCGCGCGGCTCGTCGCCGACCTGTTCAAGGCGGCAGGCGCTGACCGCATCATGTCCGTCGACCTGCACGCCGCGCAGATCCAGGGCTTCTTCGACGGCCCGGTCGACCACCTGTTCGCCATGCCGGTGCTGCTCGAGCACATGCGCCGCGAGCTCGACCCCTCGACGCTGACCGTCGTGTCGCCCGACATGGGCCGCGTCCGTGTCGCCGACATCTGGAGCGACAAGCTCGGCGCACCGCTCGCGATCATCCACAAGCGCCGCGACCCGCTGGTCCCGAACCAGGTCTCCGTGCACGAGATCGTCGGCGACGTCAACGGTCGCGTCTGCCTGCTCGTCGACGACCTGATCGACACCGGCCGTACGATCGTGAAGGCCGCCGAGGCGCTGAAGGATGCCGGCGCGACCGGTGTCGTCGTCGCCGCGACGCACGCCGTGTTCAGCGACCCGGCGGTCGAGCTGCTGCAGAGCGACGCGATCGACTCGGTCGTCGTGACCGACACCCTCCCGCTGCCCGAGCACAAGCGTTGGGAGGGCCTCACAGTCCTGCCGATCGCGCCGCTGCTGGCCAACGCGATCCGCGAGGTCTTCACCGACGGTTCGGTGACGTCGATGTTCGACGGGGCCGCGTAGCAGCCGCTTCGCGGACGGTGTCGACCACCGCGCGCTCCAGGCCTTCCAACCCGGAGGATGCGCGGATGGCCCGGCCGATCGCCGCGCTGCGCTCCGCGTAGGCGGGGTCGTCGAGTACGGTCCGCACCGCCCCTGCGATCGCCGCGGCTTCCGGGCGGTTGGTCGGCAGCTTCACCCCGACACCCGACCAGGCCACCCGCGCGGAGACCTCGGTCTTGTCCTCCGTGGTGCCGGCGACGACCACGGGGACGCCGTTCTCCATGGCGTAGTGGATGCCGCCGTATCCGCCATTCGTGACGTACACCGCCGTCCGCGGGAGCAGCCGGTCGTACGGCAGGTAGGACGCGACGCGCGCGTTGCGCGGCAGGTCGGCGCCCAGCTCGGACACGGGGCGTCCGCCGGTGCTCGCCACCACCCACACGTCCTGGTCCGCGAGCGCGTGGATGGTGGGCAGGATGAGGTCGTTCAGGTCGCGGTTGGCCACCGTCCCCTGGGTGACGTGGACGACCGGGCGGCCGTCGTCCAGATCGCCCCACCATGCCGGTAGGGATGTGTCGGAGGGCTGCGTGCGGGAGACGGGTCCGACGAAGTGAATGGGCACACGGACGTCTGCGCGCGGGTACTCGAACTCGGGGACGGTGAACTGCACGACGCCGTCCGCGTGCGACGGCCAGTCGAGCACGAAGCCGTTCAGGCCGGTCCCCGCCTCCTGCCCGATGCGCTGCGCGGCCCGCTGGACCGGGGCGAACACGATCTTCTCGGCGATCGCCGTCAGCGCGGCGTTGCGGACACGGCCGAGGGCTCCGGGTCGCGGCGGGACACCGAGCCCGAACGGCGCGGTGTCGCGGCTCTTCACACCGAGCGGGACGATGCCGAGATTGAGCAGTGCCGGGCGGTCCGCGGGCGGGCGGGCTGCGAGCAGGGCGGCTCCGAGGAAGAGGCTCTCGGCGAGCACGACGTCGATGTCCAGCTCGCGGATGACCGCATCCATCGCCGCCAGTTGCGTCCGCGCCGGGCGGAGGAAGATCTCGGTCATGTCCCACCGGATCCCGGCCGGCCCCGTCAGTCCGACGCGGCCGGGGAAGGCGGCGTCGATGTCGGTGTCGTCGTAGTCGGCTTCGGCCGGCAGGCGGAGGACGGACGCGCCTGTCGCCGCGGCGCGCTCGAGGTACCGCTCGCCGGTGAGGAAGTGGACGCGGTGGCCGCGGTCGACCAGAGCGCGGCTGACGGCGAGAAGGGGGATGACGTGTCCGTGCACGGGCGTGCTGCAGAGAAGGATGTCGAGCGGGCGGGCGTTCATGGTCCGGGTCCTCGTTTCGGGTAAAGTCGAATAAACGTCAACAGTATTCACTACACTCGAAAGGTAGTCAATAGTGGCCGGCACGCGTCCGTACCGTTCGACCCTTCGGCAGGAGCACGCGCAGCAGACGCGGCGCCGCATCCTGGAGGCCGCCGCCGAGGTGTTCTCCGCACGCGGCTATGCGAGCGCCTCGCTCGCGGACATCGCGACGGCCGCGGGCGTCTCGGTCGAGAGCGTCAAGGTGCACGGGCCGAAGCGGGCGCTGCTGCTCGCCGCTTTCGAGCTGAGCTTCGGCGGCGAGGCGGGGGAGTCGTCGCTCACCGAGCGTCCCGAGATCGCGGCGATCGCCGCGCTCGACGATCCGCAGGAGATGCTCGACCGGCTCGTTCCCTTCATCGCCGCCGCCAATGCGCGGACAGCGGGCCTCTGGGCGACGTTCACCGCCGCGGCGCGCGACGATGAGGCGGTTCGCACCGCGTACACGGAACTGCTCGGGCGCCGCCATGCCGACTACCTGGCGATGGTGGGTCTCCTGGGCGAGCGCGGGATCGCCTCCATCTCGGCCCAGTCGCCGGCCGCGCGCCGTGAGCTCGCCGACGCGCTCTCGTTCGTCATGTCGCCCGAAGGCCACCAGCAACTCGTCGGCGAGAGCGGATGGACCTTCGAGCGCTACTCGGCCTGGGTGCTCGCGACCGTGCGCACGCTCATCGCGGAAGCCGGTGCGGCGTCGACGGGATGAGTCCCAGCCGTCACGGCGCCTACGGAGGACATTCCGCCGTGCCGCGCCGAGCCATCCTCCGTTTTGCGCCTTTCGGGGTGGCCACTACTGCATCCACCTCCCTTTCTTCACCGCCTCGCTTTGAGCCGCGAACGGAGGAGATCTACGTGTCGGCCCCGGCGTGCCGCCACGAACGGAGGACGTGGCGGTCGACCGCAGCCGGGAACGCCTCCGTTCGCGAGGCCTACGGAAGCCGGTGCGGCGTCGACGGGATCAGGCCCAGCGGCGCCACCCACGTCGCGTCGCCCTCGGTGTTGAGCGCGTAGCACTGCCATCCCGGCCCGACCGGCCCGGCGAGTTCGAAGCGCGCGGACGAGCCCTGCGCCTCGGGCTGGTAGTGCTGCGCGTACACGGAGCAGGTGTAGTCGGCGGTCTGCGTCTGGATGCTGATCGTCAGCAGGATGCCGGGCAGCAGCAGCGCGCTCAGCGCGACGACGACGAAGACCCGGCTGGCGACCGTCATCGTCCGCCCGCGGAGCGGTCGCTCCCCGAGCGGCTCGTACTCCGCGAGCTCCGGATGGTCGTCGTACGTCACCCTCCCATCCTCCCTCTCCACCGCCGTCGAGTACACAAAAATTGCCCGCCGATCGCGCGATCAGCGTGCAATTTTTGTGGACTCGACGGGGGCCGAGGCCCGAGACGGTCAGTGGGTGGAGGGCTCGGTCTCGATTTCGGTGCGGTCGCCGGACCAGAGGGTGTGGAAGACGCCGTCCTTGTCGACGCGCTTGTAGGTGTGCGCGCCGAAGAAGTCGCGCTGGCCCTGCACGAGCGCGGCGGGGAGGCGCTTCGAGGCGAGCGAGTCGTAGTACGACAGCGCCGAGCCGAAGCCCGGGACCGGCACCCCCGAGAGAGCCGCCGTCGCGACGATCCGGCGCCAGGCGTCCTCGCCCTCGCGGACCGCGTCGGCGAAGTACGGCGCCTCGAGCAGCGTCGCGATGTTCGGGTTCTCGTCGTACGCGTCCGCGATGCGGTTGAGGAACTGAGCGCGGATGATGCAGCCGCCGCGCCAGATCTTGGCGATCTTGTCCTTGTGGATGTCCCACCCGTACTTCTCGGCGCCGGCGATGATCGCGTCGAAGCCCTGCGCGTAGGCGACGACCTTCGAGGCGTACAGCGCCTTCGAGACGTCGTCGGCGAACGCCTGCACGTCCTCGGCCTTCTGCACGTCGGGCCGGGACTGGATGGTCGCCTGCACGGCCGCGCGCTGCTGCGGCTTCGACGAGACGGCGCGGGCGAACACGGCCTCCGCGATGCCGCCGACAGGCACGCCCAGGTCGAGCGCGTTCTGCACGGTCCAGACGCCGGTGCCCTTGGAGCCGGCCTGGTCGAGCACGATATCGATGAACGGCTTGCCGGTCTCCGCATCCACCTGGCGCAGCACCTCGGCGGTGATCTCGATCAGATACGACTCGAGGTAGCCGTTGTTCCACTCGGCGAACACGTCCGCGATCTCCGCCGGCGACAGGCCGCCGATCGTGCGCAGCAGGTCGTAGGCTTCGGCGATCAGCTGCATGTCGGCGTACTCGATACCGTTGTGGATCATCTTCACGAAGTGCCCGGCGCCGTCGGTGCCGACGTGGGTCACGCACGGCTCACCCTCGGCCACCGCGGCGATCGACTCCAGGATGGGTCCCAGCGTCTTGTACGACTCCACCGAACCGCCCGGCATGATCGACGGGCCGTTCAGTGCACCTTCCTCGCCGCCGGAGATGCCGGCGCCGACGAAGTGGATGCCCGTCGGCGCGATGCGCTTCTCGCGCTCGATGGTGTCGTGGAAGTTGGCGTTGCCGCCGTCGACGATGATGTCGCCCGGCTCGAACCGCTCCACCAGCTGGTCGATCACGGCGTCGGTGCCCGTGCCGGCCTGCACCATGATGATCGCGGTGCGCGGCTTCGACAGCGACGCGACGAAGTCGTCGATCTCCTCCGAGCCGACGAAGCCGGCCTCGGGGTGCGCGTTCATCAGGTCTTCCGTCCGCGTGTAGGTGCGGTTGTAGATGGCGACGGTGTTGCCCTCGCGCGAGGCGAGGTTGCGGGCCAGGTTCGACCCCATCACCGCCAAGCCGACGACGCCGATGTTCGCGGTTGCTTCCTGTGACACGTAGTGCTCCTTCGTGTAGCCGCGACGGACGGAGGCCGTCCGCCACGACGGGGATGTAGTCGGGGGTCAGCTCTCCCGCTGGTGGCAAGAATCGAGCAGTCCCACAAGCGTAGCGCGACGCCCGGTCAGCCGAGTCGGAACGTGGTGCGCGGGATGTCGTCGACCAGCCGCCGGGCGAGGACGAACGCGTCCTCCTCGCCCAGGCGGTGCTCGGCGACCAGCGCGGCAAGATAAGACGCATCCACCCGGCGGGACATGTCGTGCCGTGCCGGGATGGAGCAGAAGGCACGCGTGTCGTCGATGAACCCGCTGGTCTTGGTGAACCCGGCGCTGTCGGTGACCGCCCGGCGGTAGCGGAGGATGGCGTCCGCGGTGTCGATGAACCACCACGGCGCTCCCGCGTAGACAGACGGGTAGAAGCCCGCCAGCGGCCCGATCTCGCGCGAGAAGGTCGTCTCGTCGACAGTGAACAGCACGAGCCGGAAGACGGCATGAGTCCCGAAGTCGCGCAGAATGGGCGTGAGCGGCTGCGTGAACGACCCGACGGCGGGCAGGTCGTGACCGGTGTCCGGGCCGTAGGCGTCGAACGTGGGCCGGTGGTGGTTGCGAAGGACGCCCGGGTGCAGCTGCATCACGAGCCCGTCCTCGGCGGAGAGCTCCGCGAGCCGGTAGAGCAGGTTGCGGCGGTAGGCGACGGCTTCCCCCGAGGTGAGGGTGCCGTCGAGGGCGGCCCGGTGGATGCGGGACGCCTCGGCCTCGTCGAGGGGATCGCTCCCCGCGTCGATCACGCCGGTGTCGGTCGCCGTTCCGCCCGCCTCGATGAACGCCTGGCGACGGCGCCGCAGCGCCTCCAGCAGCCCGGTGTACGTGGCGGTGTCGACGTCGGCGACGGCGCCCAGGCGCTCCAGCCGACCGGCCCATCCCGGTTCGTCGGGGTGCATGTAGCGGTCCGCGCGGAAGGTGGGGATGACGCGGCCGCCGAACGTCGGGTCGGCGGTTAGCCGGGCGTGTGCAGCCAGGTCGTCGGCGGGGTCGTCGGTGGTCGCGAGGACCTCGATATTGAAGCGCTCGAACAGCGCCCTGGGCCGGAACGCGGGGTCGGCGAGCGTCGCGCTCAACTGGTCGTACAGCGCGTCGGCGGTCATTGCGGACGGCTGCTCGGTGAGGCCGAAGACCTCGCTGAACTCCGTCTCGAACCAGAGCCGCACGGGCGTGCCCAGGAAGGCGTCCCAGTGCTCGCAGAGCCGCCGCCAGATCGAGCGTCCATCGGCCGTCGACGGACGGCCGTCGCGCGCGAGCCCCAGGTCGTCGAGCGGCACGCCGACCGCGTGCAGCATCCGCGTCACGTAGTGGTCGGGCGAGATGAGGAGGGCCGCCGGGTCGGGAAAGGGCTCGTCGTCGGCCAGCATGCGCGCATCCACGTGTCCGTGCGGCGAGAGGATCGGCGCCGTGGCCACCTCCGCGTGCAGACGCCGGGCGAGGTCGCGCACACCGGGGTCGGCGGGGAACAGGCGGTCGGGATGTGGCGCAAGGGCGGTCATGCGGTCGATGCTCCGTTCGTGGTCGGTGCGTTCCGGGGTGCCGGTCCGGTGGAGTCGCGGACAGTCAGGTGCGTGGGGAGGGTGACGGCCTGCCGCGTGACGGGAGAAGGGCCGCCGTCGAGCCGGGACAGCAGCATGGCGACAGCAGTGCGCCCCGCCTGCTCGATCGGCGCGGTGAGGGTCGTCAGCGGCGGGTTGCAGAAGTCGGCGCCGAAGATGTCGTCGCAGCCGACGATGCTGAGGTCTTCGGGGATGCGGACGCCGCGCTCGCGGAAGCGCGGAAGCATCCCGATCGCCAGTAGGTCGTTGAAGGCGATGCACGCGGTGACACCTGCGTGCAGGACCGCGTCTGCCGCCGCTGCTCCGGCGTACTGTCGCGGCGCGAACGGCCCGATGCGGACCGCCTCGACCCCGTAGCGTTCGGCCGCGCGGACGAGCGCCCGCCAGCGGCCCTCGTTCGGCCAGGACGTCGCCGGGCCGGCGGCGTACGCGATGCGGCGGTGGCCGAGGGAGACGAGGTGGCCGACGGCTTGCTCGATCGCGCTGGGCGTGTCGATGAAGACGCTCGGCACGCCGCGCGTCTGCCGGTTCACGGCGACGAGCGGGATCTCCTTGGCGAGGGCCGTGAGCCGCCGGTCGGTGAGACGGGAGGCGGCGAGGATGGCGCCGTCGAACGAGCAGCGGAGCTTGTGCAGTGTGCCGTCCTCCAGCTCGTCCGACTCCTCGGTGTCGACCAGGAGCTGCGTGTAGCCGGCGGCCTTCAGCTGGTGCTGGGTGCCCCGGATGATGCCGAAGTAGAACGGGTTCGTCACGTCCGAGACGAGCACGGCGATGGCGCGGGTCCGTCCGCTCGTCAGCGCCCGCGCCTGCGAGTTCGGCACGTAGTTGAGCTCCCGGGCGGCGCGCTCGATCCGCTCCCGGGTGAGGGCGTTCACGCGGCCCGGGTTGGAGAGCGCGCGCGACACCGTGGAGGTGGCGACTCCGCTGAGCGCGGCCACGTCCGCCAGGGTCGCGGGGCGGTCGTTCCCCGCACCGGTGAGAGGGCTCATGCGGATATCAGAGCACACGATGGCAAATTGTGGCAATCGCTTGCAGTTCAATTTGCCGCGCTTCTAGAGTCGCAGCCAACCTGCCCGGCCCACCGGGTCGAGGTCACACGATCCCTGCTCAAAGGAGAGTCACGAATGAGATCACGTCTTGCGCTCGGCGCGGTGGCGGCCCTCGCGGCCGCAACGCTCGCCCTCACCGGATGCTCCGGCTCCGGCTCCACGTCCTCGTCCTCCGCGGGCGGGAAGATCGACGGAACGGGGAAGACCCTCGACGTCATGATCGCCGCCAACACGCTGTATCCGACGGAGCAGCAGAAATGGTTCTCCGACGTCTCCGCCCAGTTCCAGAAGGAGACGGGGGCGACCGTGAAGTTCGAGACGTTCGCGTCGGCGAACGACGAGCTCACCAAGATCCAGACCTCGGTGTTGAGCGGTCAGGGCCCGGACATCTACGACCTGGGCACCACGTTCACCCCGACCGCCTACTCGACCGGCGCGTTCGTGAAGCTCACGAAGGACGACTGGGAGAAGATCGGAGGCCGCGACCGCTTCGTGCCGGCGACCCTCGGCATCTCCGGCCCGAGCGAGTCCGACGAGGTCGGCATCCCCTTCCTCAGCCGCCCGTTCGTGATGGCGTACAACAAGGATCTGCTGAAGGCGGCGGGCATCGACAAGCCGGCCGACACCTGGGACGGCCTGGCCGAGCAGGCGAAGAAGCTGACCAGCGGCGACGTGCACGGCATGGCCGTCGCCTACGCGGACAGCTTCGACCCGTGGAAGTTCGTCTGGGCGATGTCGATGCAGCAGGGCAACACCATCCTCGACCTGAAGACGAAGAAGGCGACCATCGATGACGCTGCCGTGAAGAAGGCGTACCAGACGTACTTCGGCTGGTTGACCGAGGACAAGGTCGTCGACCCTGCCGCGATCGGGTGGAAGAACGCGCAGGCCGTCGCCGCCTTCGCCTCGGGCAAGGCGGCGTTCCTGCCGATGGTCTCTTCGTCGTCGCAGGTCTCGCTCGACAAGTCGGGTGTCGCGGGCAAGTACGCCTATGCCGTCATGCCGACCGTCCCGCCCGGCGCGTCGAAGCTGCCCGGTGACGGCAAGGCTGCCGCCACGATCATCTCGGGCGACAACATGGTCGTCGCCAAGTACTCGAAGAACCAGGACCTCGCGTTCGCGCTGATCAAGATGCTGACCAGCGAGGAGAACCAAGTGGCATACACGAAGACGTTCGGCGACCTGCCGACGAACGCCGCGGCGGCGAAGAAGATCGAGGAGGGGAACGAACTCCTCGGCCCGATCCTCGACGCCGGGACGAAGGCGTACGGCACGCCGTTCTCCGGCGCCTGGGGCGACACCCAGCTGGCCCTGGTCAACGTGGTGGTGCAGTCCATCCCGGCCCTGTCGTCGGGAGGCGTCTCGTCGTCCGACCTGCAGTCGCGGCTCAAGGCCGCGCAGGCGACCGCGCAAGCCGCGCTGAGCAAGGCGAAGTAGTAAGACCGATGTCTAATCCCACCATCGCCGCGCCCCAGGGCCCGGCACCGGCCGACGGCTCGCCCGCGGGACGCGCTCCCGCGGGCGGCCCGGGCCGCGCGGGCGCCCCAGGCCGACGCACGCCCCGCAGCGCGCGACGCCGCGGCCTCGAACGACGCAACCGACCGCTCTGGATGCTGCTCCCCGGCGGCATCCTCATGCTCGTCATCATCGTCGTCCCGCTGATCGTGGCCGTCGTCATGTCGACGCTCGACCTCGACCAGTACACGCTGCAGAGCTGGCTTCAGGCGCCGTTCCTCGGGTTCGGCAATTACGTCGAGGCCGTCACCGCGTCGCCGCTGCTCCGCTCGATCGGGATCAGCGTCTCGTTCGCGGTCATCGCCGCGGTCGTCACGCTCCCGATCGGGCTCTCGGCGGCGCTCGCCACGCAGAACCGATTCCGTGGCCGCGCGCTGGTGCGCTCGCTGTTCCTCATCCCGTACGTGCTCCCCGCATTCGTCGTCGGCACGCTGTGGCGGACGATGCTGCAGCCGGGCGGCGTGGTGGACAGCATGCTCGGCGCGGTCGGCGCGCATCCCGGGCTCTGGCTGAACGGCCCGTTGAGCTACTGGTCGCTGATCATCGTGCAGCTGTGGACGTCGTGGCCCTTCTTCTACCTGCTGGTCGTCGCCGGCCTCCAGAGCGTCGACCCCGAGGTGCACGAGGCTGCGGCGATCGACGGCGCGACCTGGTGGATCAAGCTCCGCTACGTGATCCTGCCCTACCTGCGGGGATCCATCCTGCTGGCGCTGATCATCGCGTTCCTGCACAACATCAACGCCTTCACGCTGCCGTTCGTGCTGTTCGGCATCCCGGCGCCGCAGGACGTCGACGTGCTGCCCGTGCTCACCTACACGACCAGCTTCCAGAGCTTCCGGTTCGGGCTGAGCGCGGCGATGGCGATCTGCTCGCTCGTGCTGATCGCCATCCCGCTGTTCGTCTACCTGCGGGCCGTGCGGCTCGACTCCGGAGAGGAGGCGCAGCGATGACGGCCGTCACCTCCAGCGCCGACGTCCACCGCCTGCTCCCGCGCTGGCTCATCGTCACGATCATCACCGTGCTGCTCGTGATCGTGCTCGGCCCTGTGCTGTACATGCTGTTCGCCTCCGTCAATTCGGATGTTTCGGTCGCGTCGGGTGCGTTCCTCCCGACCGAGCTGCACCTCGACAACTACCTGAAGGTGTGGACGACCGTCGACCTCGGCACCGGGCTCGCCAACAGCGTGCTCATCTGCGGCGCGGTGGCGATCGTGTGCGCGTTCCTCGCGGTGGCGACGGCGTACGTGCTCGTGCGGTACGAATTCCGCGGGCGGCTGTCGTTCCTGCGGGCGCTGCTCGGGCTGCAGTCGATCCCGGGCACGCTGATGCTGCTGCCCGTGTTCGTGCTGTTCTCGTCCACCGCGTCGCTGCTCGGTGTGCAGATCATCGGGACGCGCTGGGCGGTGTTCATCACCTATCTCACGTTCGCCCTGCCGTTCTCGACCTGGGTGATGGTGACCTACCTGCGCGGCCTGCCGAAGGCGCTGGAGGAGGCGGCCAGGATCGACGGCGCGTCGTCGTGGCGCATCCTCACGGGCATCGTCGTCCCGCTCAGCTGGCCGGGCATCGTCGTCTCGGGCATCTTCGCCTTCCTGCTCGGCTGGAACGATGTGCTGTTCGCCTCGGTGCTGACGAACCCCGAGACGCGCACGGCCGCGGTGGCCCTGCAGGTGTTCGGCGCGACGCAGGAGGGCGGCGCCGTGCCGCTGTACGGCCAGATGATGGCCGCATCCCTGATCTGCGCACTGCCGGTGGTGGTGCTGTACCTCGTCTTCCAGCGGTACCTGGTGGGCGGATTGACATCCGGAGGAGTGAAGTGACCAGTGAATGAAGTGACCAGTGGAGAAATGACCGCACCCGTGAGCTGGACCCTGTCGGGGTTCGGCGACGAGATCGACGCGGACCCCGTCGTGCAGGCGGCTGTGCTGCAAGCGCTCGGCGCAAGCTTCATCGAGGTGCGGAGCGCCTGGGGCGTCAACATCGTCGACCTCGACGCGGCGCAGCTCGACCGGCTCGCCGCCGTGTTCGAGGAGCGCGGGATGGGCGTCTCGGCCATCGCCTCGCCGGTCGGCAAAGTGGATGTCGCGCTGCCGGTGGAGCACGAAGTGGAGCGTCTCGGCCGCGCGATCGCCGCGGCAGAACGGCTGGGCGCGCGCTACATCCGGCTGTTCTCGTTCTTCCGCGCGGACGGCGTCCCGGTGGAGAGCATCCGCGACGACGTGATGGTGCGGATGCGCGCCCTCGCCGACCTCGCCGAGGCGGCCGGCGTGATCCTGCTGCACGAGAACGAGAAGGACATCTACGGCGACACCCCGGAGCGCTGCCTCGACATCGTCGAGACCGTCGGCTCCCCGTCCCTCCGCCTGGCCTGGGACAGCGCGAACTTCGTGCAGGTCGGTGTCGCGCATCCCTTCGACGACGGGTACGCGCTGCTGCGCCCGCACCTGGAGTACCTGCAGGTGAAGGACGCGCTGTCCGCCACCGGCGAGGTCACCCCGGCCGGGGAGGGCGACGGCCAGGTGATCGAGACCCTGACCGCGCTGCGTGACGACGGTTACACGGGCTTCGCCTCCCTCGAACCACACCTCACCGACGTGAACGCGCTCGGCGGCTTCTCCGGGCCGGCGGCCTTCGGACGGGCCGGGCGCGCGTTCCGCCTCCTCACCGACCGGATCGGAGTGACCCTCGTATGACAAACCCCGCCACCACCGCACCTGCGTCGCCCTTGCGCGTCGCCATCGTCGGGTGCGGCATCATCGGCCTCAACCACGCCCGCGCGATCCTGCGGCATCCGCGCCTCGCGATCACCGCCCTGGTGGATGCGGTGCCCGCGGCCGCGCGCACGCTCGCCGACACCGTCGTGGCGGAATCCGGTGCCGACCGCCCGGCCGAGTTCACGACGCTGACCGCGGCGCTCGCCGCCGCCCCGATCGACGTCGTCATCATCTGCACGCCGAGCGGCCTGCACGTCGCGGTGGCACGCGAGGCTCTCGCCGCGGGCACGCACGTGGTCATCGAGAAGCCGCTCGACACGGAGATGGGACGGGCGCGCGAGATCCTCGAGCTCTCCCGCGCCGCCGAGCGCGACGGTCTCGTCGTCTCGGTGATCAGTCAGCACCGCTTCGACCCGGCCTCGCGGGCGATCGCGCATGCCGCGCACACGGGCCGGTTCGGTCGCGTCACGAGCGGGGTCGCGTCGGTGGCCTGGTGGCGCAGCCAGGAGTACTACGACTCCGGGCAGTGGCGCGGCACCTGGGAGCTGGACGGGGGAGGCGCCGTGATGAACCAGGGCGTCCACACCGTCGACCTGCTGGTGTGGTTCCTCGGCCGTCCGGTCGAGATCACGGCGCACACCGCCCTGCTCGCCCACGAGCGGGTCGAGGTGGAGGACATCGCCGTCGCGACCATCCGCTTCGAGTCCGGCGCGCTCGCCGTGCTGCATGCGACCACCGCGGCGTTCCCCGGGCTGGCCGTGCGCATCCAGGTGCACGGGGACCGCGGATCGGCGATCGTGCACGACGACCAGCTGGAGACGTTCTTCGCCGACGGCGACACCGCCGAGCGCGCCGCCGATGTCGTTCCCGCGGCCGAGTTGCGCGGCGGCGACCGCGGGCCGGACGCCTTCGTCATCGGGCACCTGCGGCAGTACGACGACATCGTCGACGCCATCGACGGCCGGCGTGCTCCGGGCGTCCGGGTGGAGGACGCGTTCGAGTCTCTCTGCGTCGTCCGCGCCGTCTACCTGTCCGCCACCCTCGGCCGGCCGGTCCGATTCGACGAGGTGCTCGCGGGCGAGCTCGACGATGTCGTGGTCACGACGGGGGTGCCGGCATGAGGTTCTCCGTCTTCACCGCATCCACCCCGGAATGGACTCCCGAAGAGGCCGCGCAGTACCTCGCCGAGCAGGGCTGGGACGGCATCGAGTGGCGGATCACCGACCAGCAGGAGGCCGACGAGCCGGGATTCTGGGCCGGCAACCGCGCGACCTGGCCGCTGACCGGGCTCGAGGAGCGGCTGGACGACATCGCCCGGGTCACCCGCGAGTCGGGTCTCGAATTCTCGGGCATCGGCGGCTACGCCCGCTGCGACCAGCACGACGACGTCGAGCGGATGCTCGCCGCGACCGCGCGACTCGGCGCCCGCCAGGTGCGCGTCACCATGCCGCGGACCGATTCGGGGGACTACCGCGCCCTGTTCGCCGCCGCCCGCCGCGACATCGCGTGGGCCGCCGAGCGTGCCGCGCACCACGGCGTGAAAGCGCTGGTTGAGCTCCACCATGAGACGATCACGCCGTCCGCCTCCGCAGCGTTCCGCCTGCTCGACGGGCTCGACCCCGAACACGTCGGCGTCATCCACGACCTCGGCAACCTCGTCATCGAGGGGCGCGAGGAGACACTGGCGTCGCTCCAGCTGCTCGGCCCGTACCTGGCGCACGTGCACGTGAAGAACGCCGCGTGGGTGCCGGGGGAGCCGGAGACCGACGGCACCGTCCGCTGGAACCACGAGTGGGCGCCGCTCCGCACCGGCACCGGCGACGTGGATGCGTACTTCCGGGCGCTGCACGCTTTCGGGTACGACGGCTGGGTCACGTGCGAAGACTTTTCGACCGCGGTTCCGCTCGCGGAGCGCACCCGCGACGATCTCGCGTACCTGCGCGCTGTCGACGCGCGGACCCGGCCGACGGCGGCCGCGTGACGCCCCCGCCGCGGTCCGCCCGCCACCCCGTCCGGGTCGCCCACCTCGGCCTGGGCGCCTTCCACCGCGGCCACCAGGCCTGGTACACGCAGGCCGCCGACGACGCGGGCGGCTCCTGGGGCATCGCCGCCTTCACCGGGCGCAGCCCCGAGGCGGCCCGCGTGCTGGCCGCCCAGGACGCGGTCTACACACTCGTCGAACGCGGAGCGGACGGCGACGCGGCCCGGGCGGTGGATGCGCTCAGCCGCGTCCACGACGGCGCCGACCGCGACGCGTGGCGGGCGACCATCGCCGACCCCGACGTCGCGGTGCTCACGCTCACCGTCACCGAGGCGGGGTACCGGCCGGGCTCCGGCGCTCCGGCCCGGGTGCTCGACGGCCTCGCCGCGCGCTCGGCGGCCGGCGCAGGCGGCATCGCGGTCGTCAGCTGCGACAACCTCGCGCGCAACGGCGAGGTGCTCCGGGATGCCGTGCTCGCGCTCGCCGCGCCCGATGCGGAACTCGCCGACTGGATCCGCGCCGACGTGTCCTTCGTCTCGACCATGGTGGACCGGATCACCCCGGCCACCACCGAGGCCGACCGGGCGGAGGTGCGTCGGCTCACCGGCTGGGACGACGCGGCGCCCGTCGTCACCGAGCCGTTCACGGAGTGGGTGCTCGCCGGAGCGTTCCCCGCGGGACGGCCGGACTGGGAGGCCGGGGGAGCCCGCTTCGTCGCCGACATCGAGCCGTTCGAGCGCCGCAAGCTGTGGCTGCTCAACGCCGGGCACTCCCTTCTGGCGTACCAGGGGCTGCTGCGCGGTCGCGCGACCGTCGCAGAGGCCGTCGGCGACCCTGGGCTGCGCGACGAGCTGGAGCTGCTCTGGTCGGAGCAGCGCACCGAGCTCCCGTTCGACGACGCCGTCGTGGACGAGGCGCTCGCCGCTCTGCGCGACCGGTTCGCCAACGGACGCATCGAGCACCGGCTCGCCCAGATCGGGGCGGACGGCTCGCAGAAGCTCGGTCCCCGCATCCTCGATCCGCTGCGCGCCCGGCTCACGGCCGGACGCCCGCCCGGCACTGCGCAGGCGGGCGTGCTCGCGGCGTGGGCCCTGCACCTCGTCCAGGAGGCCGGCGACCTGCGCGACGCGGGAGCCGCCGACCTGGCCCCGCGGCTCCGCGAGGCACGGACCGACGCCGACCGTGCCGTCCTCATCCTCGACGCCCTCGCCCCCGACCTCACCGAACGCACCGACCTGGTCGGCCTCATCGCCGACCGCATCGCATCCCTGCAAGGAGCCCCCGCATGAGAATCATCTCCGCCGACGTCCTCGTCGCCAGCCCCGGCCGCAACTTCGTCACGCTCCGCATCACGACCGACGACGGCACGGTCGGGCTCGGCGACGCCACCCTCAACGGCCGCGAGCTCGCCGTCGCCGCCTACCTGAGCGAGCACGTCGTCCCGTTGCTGATCGGACGTGACGCGCACCAGATCGAGGACACCTGGCAGTACCTGTACCGCGGCGCGTACTGGCGGCGCGGCCCGGTGACGATGGCGTCGATCGCCGCGGTCGACACCGCGCTGTGGGACATCAAGGCCAAGGTCGCCGGGCTGCCGCTCTACCAGCTGCTCGGCGGCCGCAGCCGGACGGGATGCCTCACCTACGGTCACGCGTCCGGCGCGGAGCTGCCCGAACTGTTCGACTCGGTGCGCGCCCACCTGGAGCAGGGCTACCGCGCCATCCGCATCCAGACCGGGGTGCCCGGCCTCGGATCCGTCTACGGCGTCGCGTCCTCACCGAACGCGATCGCCGGAGCGGACCCCCACGCGGGCGGCAGCACCGCGCGCTACGACCACGAGCCGGCCCGCCGCAGCGCCGTCCCCGTCGAGGAGCAGTGGGACACGCGCGCGTACCTGCGCCACATCCCGGGCGTCTTCGAGGCGGTGCGGAACGAGTTCGGGCCCGAGCTGCCGCTGCTGCACGACGCGCACCACCGGCTCACGCCCATCCAGGCCGCAAAGCTCGGCAAGTCGCTGGAGCCGTACGACCTGTTCTGGCTCGAGGATGTGACCCCCGCCGAGAACCAGGCGGTGCTGCGGCGCGTGCGCGAGCACACCACGACGCCGCTCGCGATCGGCGAGGTCTTCAACACGATCTGGGACTACCGGGAGCTGTTCGAGGAGCAGCTGATCGACTACGTGCGGAGCCCCGTCACGCACGCGGGTGGCATCACCGGCCTCCGCCGCATCTTCGACTACGCGGCGGTGTACCAGATCAAGTCGGGCGTGCACGGACCGACCGACGTCTCGCCCGTCGGACTGGCCGCGGCCATCCACCTCGGCGTCGCCATTCCGAACTTCGGCATCCAGGAGTACATGAAGCACAGTCCGGAGACGGACGAGCTGTTCCGGCCCGGCTACCGGTTCGAGGACGGCCTGCTCGTGCCGGGCGAGGAGCCGGGGCTCGGCGTCGACTACGACGAGGTGCTCGCGGAGTCCTTCCCGTACCAGGCGGCATACTTGCCGGTGAACCGTCTGCTCGACGGCTCGATGCACGACTGGTGACCGGGGACGCAGGGAAGGAGCGCACGTGGAGCGTGTGCAGGTGGTGGTGATGGGCGTGTCCGGTTCGGGCAAGAGCACCGTGGGGGAGCTGCTCGCGGCGCGCCTCGGGGTGCCCTTCGTCGACGGCGACGCGCTGCACCCGCCGGCGAACGTCGCCAAGATGGCCTCGGGCGTCCCGCTGACCGACGACGACCGCATCCCGTGGCTGCGCGAGGTCGGCCGGGTGCTTGAGACGACCGCGCCGGAGGGCGTGGTCGTGGCGTGCTCGGCGCTCAAGCGGGCGTACCGAGACCTGATCCGGTCGGAGGCGTCGGGCGCGGTGTTCGCGGAGCTCGACGGCTCCCGCGAGCTGCTCGCGGGACGGATGGCAGCCCGGCCCGGCCATTTCATGCCCGTGTCGCTGCTGGACTCGCAGCTCGCGACCCTCCAGCCGCTCCAGGAGGACGAACCGGGGATGCGTCTCGACGTCGGCCGCCCGCCGAGCGAGCTGGCCGACACCATCGCGCGAGAGCTGCCCGCCCGCGCCTGATTCCGTATCTCTGTGGGTCGCAACACGCCGTTATGGCCGCGCCATGACGGCGTGTTGCGACCCACGGGTTGCGTGGGGCGGTCAGTCCGGCTCCGGCGGGGCTGCGAGGGCGCCCAGCTGGCTCGCGAACGCGGCCGCATCGACCGGGGCGAAGAACGCCGCGTCGGCGGCCTCGACGTCCGCCGTCGCTCCCCGGGCGGCCGCGACACCCTCCGCCGTCGGGCGGAGCACGCGCGCACGCCCGTCGGTGGGATGCGGCAGCCGCTCGACCAGCCCCGCGCGTTCGAGCGTGCGGACGACCTGCGAGGTCATCATCGGATCCGTCGCAGCGAATCCGGCCAGGTCGGCCTGGGTCACCAGCCGCTCCGGCTCCCGATCGCTCAGCCAGGTGAGGGAGGCGAGCAGCACGTACTGCACGTGTGTCAGCTCGTGCGGCGCGAGGGCCGCGCGCATCGCCGCCTGCCACCGGTTCGTCACCCGCCAGAGCAGGAGGCCGGGGCTCTGCGCGGCGGCGGGGAACCGGCTGCCGAGCCCGCCGTCAGGCATGGGCGGCCGTGCGGGTCTCGGCCGCATGCAGCAGTTCCGCCATCGCCTCGGGGAAGTCGCCGGCGATCTGCGGGCCGAGCTCCGGGCCGACGGCGTCCGAGCCCTCACCGTCGATCTCGAGCGTGTGGGTCACGGCGGTCCGGCCGTCCGCCTCCGGCGTGATCGTGTGACGGAAGGTGAGCGTGAGGCCGCCGAACGCGGTGCGATCCGCGTAGACCCGCTCGGGCACGAGCTCCACGATCTCGGAGGTCATGGCGTCCTGTCCTTGCGGGGTGACGGTGATGGCCGTCCCGACCGCGAAGGGGCCGTGCAGCTCGAAGCGGTCGCTGGCCGGGCCGAGCGGCGTGCCGCTGTGCAGGTCGCGCAGCGCCGACCAGACGGCGGAGGCGGGGGCGGTCGTCAGGTCGCGGTACTGGGTGGTCCACATGGTGTTCTCCGATCCGAAAACTAATAAGCGCGCTTAGCGTATCGCCATCGGGTAGACTCGGCAACTGAACTTCGGCGAGGGATGCTGCCCCCAGCATCCGTGATCGACGCGGTGGAGCAGGCTACGCAGTCTTTCCTCGCGCACTTCGATGCGTTCGAGTCGAACAACAACCACACTGCGGGCCTCGCGGCTCGCCCGACAGCCGGACCACGTCCGGCGAGGAGACACCATGGCAGACGAGTCCAACAAGGTCGCAGCCGAGCTGCGCGAGAGCTTCGGCAAGGGCGCGGCGCGCAAGATCCGTGCCGCCGGCAAGATTCCCGCCGTCATCTACGGTCACGGCACCGACCCCGTCCACATCACCGTCCCGGCGCACCAGGTCGGCCTGCTGCTCCGCAAGGCGAACGCGGTCCTCGACCTCGACATCGCCGGCAAGGCCGAGCTCGCGCTGGTCAAGGACGTGCAGAAGGACCCGGTGTCGCAGATCATCGAGCACCTCGACCTCATCCTGATCCGCCGTGGCGAGAAGGTCACCGTCGAGGTGCCCGTGCACGTCGAGGGCGAGCCCTACTCCGGCACCATCGCCATGCTCGAGGTCAGCACCATCCGCCTCGAGACCGAGGCGACCCACATCCCGGAGCGCATCGTCATCGACGTCACCGACGCGCCGGAGGGCACCCAGTACCTCGCGAAGGACTTCGACCTCCCGCAGGGCTCCACCCTGGCCGAGGACGAGGAGCTCCTCATCGTCAACATCTCGGTGCCAGCCTCCGCCCGCGCCGAGGACGAGGAGACCGCTGCGGCTGAGGCCGCCGCGGATGCCGAGGCCGCCGGAAGCGCCGAGTAAGCGCCTCCCATGGAATCCACCCGTCAGGCGTCGTCCACGGGACCGTCCGACGGGCCGTGGCTCGTGGTCGGGCTCGGCAACCCCGGGCCCGGCTACGCCGCCACACGCCACAACGTGGGCCAGATGGTGCTCGACGAGCTCGCCTCGCGTGGCCGTCTCACCTTCAAGACCCACAAGACGAACGCGACGGTCGCCGAGGGGCGGTTGACCCCCGGCGGCCCGCGTTTCGTCCTGGCCAAGCCGAACACGTACATGAACGTGTCCGGTGGGCCGGTGTCGCAGCTGCTGCGCTTCTACTCGCTCGACCCGTCGCATCTGATCGTGGTGCACGACGAGCTCGACATCCCGTTCGACTCCATCCGTCTGAAGTACGGCGGCGGCCACGGCGGCCACAACGGGGTCCGGGATGTGATCGCCGCGATCGGCACGGGCGACTTCACCCGTGTGCGCGTCGGTGTGGGCCGTCCGCCGGGTTCATCGGCTGCCGCGGACCACGTCCTCAAGGGCTTCTCGGCGACCGAGCGCAAGAACCTCCCCATCCTCGTGGCGGATGCCGCGGACGCGGTCGAGCAGATCGCCGCCGACGGCCTCACCACCGCGCAGAACCGCTTCCACGCGCGCTGACCCGTCCGCCGCGAACGGAGGACTTCTCGGGGCATACGGGCCCGGATGCCTCCCTTTCGCGCGCCCACCGGCGTGCCGTGCCGGAACCTCCTCCCTTCCCGCATGCTTCGAGGCAGTCGGAAAGGGAGGAGAAACGGAACGGGAACTCGCGTGTCGGCCGGAAACGGAGGCGGATGCGTGCGTCAGGCGCGCGAATGACCTCCGTTTCCGACGGCCGTTACGCGGGCGGGAGCGACGCCCCCAGCGCCGCCGCGTACACCGCGAACGACACGATCGGCGCCGCCGCGGCCACGATGATGGCCACGACGCCGAACGGTCGTCCGCGCTTCGTCGCCACCGCCACGATGCCGAGCACGAGCGCGAGGATGCCGAGCGCCGTCCCGAGCAGCATCTGCACACCCATGAGGAGCGCGACGGGCGCGAACGCCTGCGCCTGCTCCGGCGTGAGATCGCTCGTGTTGAACGAGAAGCTGGTCGACGTGCGCGACGCGAGCGGACCGGCGGCCATGCCGACGACCACCGACGCGATCACCGAGAGGATGAAGACCGGGACCGCGATGGACATCGCCGTGATGCCGAGCGCGCGCGAGCGCGGGGGAGCGGGCGGCGCATCCCACCCGGCGGGCGCGTACGGCGACGGCGGCGGCGGATAGGAGTTGTAGTACGCGGGCTGATTCGGGTCGGTCACACTTCCCCCTCGGATTCGGGCCGCCTCACGGCGGATGCTCAGCCAGAGCGTAGCGGACGCCCTGCCTGCAACCGGAGACGACGCGTACGGTGACCGCCATGAAGTTGTTCACGCGCGAGTGGGGCACCGGAGACCGCCTCGCGATCCTGGTCCACGGGGTCATGTCGGACTCGCGCAACTGGCGCAGGGTCGGGCCGGTGCTCGCGGAGCGCGGGTACCACGTCATCGCCGTCGACCTGCGCGGCCACGGGCACAGCCCACGCACCGAGGAGTACTCGGCCGAGCTGATGGCGCAGGACATCCTCGACACGGTGCCTGCGCATCCCGAGTTGGTCATGGGCCACTCGCTCGGCGGTCTGACCGTCAGCCTCGCGATCGAGCGGCTCGACCCGCAGCGCGTGATCTACGTCGACCCCGCGTTCTCGTGCCCGGCGGCGAACCGGTTCCAGCAGATGCTCGCGCCGGCGTTCCTGCGCACCCTCGCCCGGCAGTCGGCCGCACGCATCGCGAAGCGCAACCCGCGCTGGGATCCGGCCGATGTCGCGATCGAGGTCGAGACGTTCAAGGCGTTCGACCGGGCCGTGCTTCCCGTGGTGGTGACGCCGTCCGCGATGCGTGCGCCCGAGGTCATGACGGTGCCGTCGATGGTCATGCTGGCCGATAACTCCCAGCTCGTGAAACCGGAGCTCGCGGAGCGCCTGCGGTCCGAGGGGTATGAGGTGCGCGTCGTCCCCGGTTCCGGCCACGTCATCAACCGCGACGATCACGAGGGCTTCATGCGGGCCCTCGAGGGCTGGATCTGACTCCCGTCCATTCCGCACCCCTCGACCTGTCGGTGGGCCCACGTAGAATTGACCGAGTGATACTCCAGGGTCTGGTCGCCGCGCTCGCACGCGAGTCCTCGTTCAACGATGCGCTCGGCTATGCGGCGCGCGACGCCGACTTCTCGCTGGCGGACGGCCTGCGTGCTCCTCTCCTCGCGGGGCTGCTGCGCAGGCGTGCCGAGCAGGGCGCATCGCAGGCGATCCTGCTCATCACGGCGACCGGTCGCGAGTCGGAGTCGATCCGCGGCGCCCTTCCGTGCATCCTGCCCGAAGGCGAGATCGTCGAGTTCCCCGCCTGGGAGACGCTGCCGCACGAGCGGCTGAGCCCGAGTCCCGAGATCGTCGGCAAGCGACTGAGCGCGCTCCGGCGTCTGGCCGACTGGTCGGAGGGTGACCGGAGCACCCCGTTCATCCTGGTCGCGTCGGTGCGGGCCGCGCTGCAGCCTCTCGCCGATAACCTCACCGACTACTCGACGGTCGCCCTGAAGTCGGGAGCACGCGGCTTCGACCTCGGGGGCCTGGCGTCACAGCTGATCGACCTGGCGTACGGGCGCGTCGACATGGTCACCCGGCGCGGCGAGTTCGCCGTCCGCGGCGGGATCCTCGACGTGTTCCCGCCGACGGCGGACCACCCGTACCGCATCGACTTCTTCGGCGACGAGGTGGATGCGATCCGCGCCTTCTCCGTCGCCGACCAGCGGTCGATGCCCGAGCCGATCGCCGAGGTGAGCCTGCCGCCGAGCCGCGAGCTGCTGCTCAGCGAATCGGTGCGTCAGCGGGCGCGCGAGATGGAGCACGAGTTCCCGAGCCTGTCGGCCATGCTCGCCAAGATCGGCGAGGGCATCCCGGTCGAGGGGATGGAGTCGCTGGCTCCCGCGCTCGTCGACCGTCTGGTGCCGCTCACGCACTACCTGCCCGACGGCGCGGCCGTCGCGGTGCTGTCGCCCGAACGCGTCGCCTCCCGCGCGGTCAGCCTGGCCGAGACGAACCGCGAATTCCTCTCCGCGGCCTGGAGCGCGGCGACCGTCGGTGCCGCAGCGCCGATCGATCTCGCCGCCGGCGACTTCCTGACGCTGCAGCAGCTGAAGGACTCGGTGAAGTTCAGCCGTCCTGGCGCTCCGAGCCCCGACCACCCCTGGTGGACGATGAGTGGCTTCCAGGCGAACGACGTGCTGCCCGAGGAGCGCGAGCTGGAGGAGCACCTGCAGGTGCGCATCCACGCCGAGGCGGTGCCCAGCTTCCAGGGCAACGTCTCCGGCGCCGTCGAACACGTCGCCGCGCGCCTGCGCGACGGCTGGAGCGTCGCGATCGTCGCGGCAGGCAATGGCCTGGTGGAGCGCGCCGCCGACGTCCTGGCCGAGTCGGAGCTGCCCGCACGGCCGGTCGACGAGTTCCCCACCGACCCGGAGCCCGGCATCGCCTACCTCGTCAAGGCGACGGCCGAGCACGGCTTCGAGGTTCCCGAGACCAAGCTCGCCCTGATCAGCGAGGCCGAGTTCTACGGCCGCGCGGTGGGCTACGACTCCCGCCAGGTCAAGAAGCTGGCGGCGCGGCGCAAGAACGTCGTCGACCCGATGCAGCTGAAGCCGGGCGACTACGTCGTGCACGAGACGCACGGCATCGGCAGGTTCGTGGAGCTGACCCAGCGCGAGGTGTCGAGCGGCGGCCGCAAAGCGGTCAAGTCGAAGCGCGAGTACCTCGTGCTCGAGTACGCGCCCTCGAAGCGCGGCTACCCCGGCGACAAGCTCTACGTGCCGACGGACCAGCTCGACCTCCTCACCCGCTATGTCGGCGGCGAGGCGCCGCAGCTGTCCAAGATGGGCGGCAGCGACTGGGCCGCCGCGAAGGGCCGCGCGCGCAGGGCGGTACGCGACATCGCCGTGGAGCTGGTCAAGCTCTATTCGGCCCGCATGGCGAGCAAGGGTCACGCCTTCGCTCCGGACACACCCTGGCAGCGCGAGCTGGAGGAGGCCTTCCCGTTCGCGGAGACGCCCGACCAGCTGCAGACCATCGACGAGGTGAAGGCCGACATGGAGCGGCCCATCCCGATGGACCGCCTGATCTCGGGCGACGTCGGTTTCGGCAAGACCGAGATCGCCGTGCGCGCCGCGTTCAAGGCGGTTCAGGACGGCAAGCAGGTCGCGGTGCTCGTTCCCACCACGCTGCTCGTGAAGCAGCACGCCGAGACGTTCCAGGAGCGCTTCGCCGGCTTCCCCATCCACCTGCGCCAGCTCAGTCGCTTCCAGACCGACAAGGAGGCGCGCGAGACCCTGCGCGGCATGGCCGACGGCACGGTGGATGTGGTGATCGGCACTCACCGCATCCTCGCCGACGGCGTCAGCTTCAAAGACCTCGGCCTCGTCATCATCGACGAGGAGCAGCGGTTCGGCGTCGAGCACAAGGACGCGCTGAAGAAGCTGAAGACCAACGTCGACATCCTCGCGATGAGCGCGACGCCCATCCCGCGCACGCTGGAGATGGCGGTCACCGGCATCCGCGAGATGTCGACGCTCGCGACACCGCCGGAGGACCGGCACCCGATCCTCACCTTCGTCGGTCCGTACTCGGACAAGCAGGTGGCGGCGGCGATCCGTCGCGAGCTGCTGCGCGAGGGTCAGGTGTTCTTCGTGCACAACCGCGTCGGCTCGATCACGAGCATGGCCGCGAAGCTGGCGGAGCTGGTGCCGGAGGCCCGGATCGGCGTCGCCCACGGCAAGATGAACGAGCACGCGCTGGAGCAGGTCGTCGTCGACTTCTGGGAGCGGCGCTTCGACGTGCTGGTCTCCACGACGATCATCGAGACCGGCCTCGACATCGCCAACGCGAACACGATCATCATCGACCGCGCCGACAAGTACGGCCTCAGCCAGCTGCACCAGCTGCGCGGTCGTGTCGGCCGCGGTCGCGAGCGCGCGTACGCGTACTTCCTCTGGGATGAGAACAAGCCGCTGAGCGAGACCGCCCACGACCGGCTCTCGACCATCGCCGCGAACAACGACCTCGGCAGCGGCATGCAGGTCGCACTGAAAGACCTCGAGATCCGTGGAGCGGGCAACCTGCTCGGTGGCGAGCAGTCCGGCCACATCGCGGGCGTCGGTTTCGACCTGTACCTCCGCATGATCGGCGAGGCCGTCTCCACCTTCCGCGGCGAGGTCGCGGAGGGCCAGACGGAGCTGCGACTGGAACTGCCTGTCGACGCGCACATCCCCGAGGAGTACGTCGACAGCGAGCGGCTGCGGCTCGAGGCGTACCAGAAGCTGTCGACCGCGAGCTCGCCCGCCGCGAAGGACGGCCAGATCGACCTCGTGCTGGAGGAGCTGACCGACCGCTACGGCACCCCGCCGGAGGCCGTCACCAACCTCGTCGCCGTGTCGCGGCTGCGTCGCGCGGCGCAGAAGGCGGGACTCGGCGAGGTCGTGGCGATGGGATCCAACCTGCGGTTGGCGCCGGCGATCCTGCCGGACTCGCTGCAGGTGCGCCTGCAGCGCATGTACCCGGGGTCGAAGTACCACGCGGCTCCGAAGGTCGCGACCGTCCCGCTGCCCCGGGTGAACGGCGAGGCGCTCGACGATGCGTCCCTGATCACCTGGGTCGCCGACCTGCTGGGTGCCTTGTTCCCGGAGAAGGAGACGGCCGCCGCCGAGCGCGCCAGCTGACGCGACCCGTCCCGCTCCTCCGTGGGTCGCAACACGCCGTTATGCAACGGCGATAACGGCGTGTTGCGACCCACGGATGCGACGAATCAGGGGTGCGGGTGCTCGCGCCGGTTGCGCCGGGCCAGCGCGCTGACGAGGA
Source organism: Leifsonia sp. NPDC014704 (assembly GCF_043083605.1). NCBI lineage: Bacteria > Bacillati > Actinomycetota > Actinomycetes > Micrococcales > Microbacteriaceae > Leifsonia > Leifsonia sp. NPDC014704. The sequence continues at coordinate 217,583 of NZ_JBIBYW010000001.1, forward strand.
ATCCGGCGGCGACGATCGCGACCGCGGATCCGAGCAGCACTGCCAGCGTGCCCTCCGCCCGCACCTCCTCCGATCCCGCGAACGCCAGCTCGTTCATGAGCAGGGACACGGTGAAGCCGATCCCGCCGAGCGCGGCGACGGTGACGAGTCCGAAGAGCGAGATGCGCCCGCGTTCGGCACCGCGCTTCGTGAACGAGCCGAGCCATCCGCCGAGGGTGATGCCGATCAGCTTGCCGACCGGCAGGGCGACCAGGATGCCCCAGAACGCCGGCGACAGCTGCGACGGCGACACGGCGGGGATGGGCACCAGAGCCGCCGAGAACGCGAACAGCGGCAGGATGAGCCCGTTCGACCACGGTTCGAGAGCGTGGGTGACCTTCCCGGCGGGCCGGCGCGCCATGACGAGTCCGAGGGCGACGCCCGCGATGGTCGCGTGCACGCCGGAGTCGTAGACCAGCCACCAGGTGAGCAGCGCGAGCAGCACCATGAGGACACCGAGCGGCCAGCGCATCCGCCCGCGCAGCATCCGGCTCAGCACCCCGAACACGGCGACCGTGACGGCGGCGAGCGCCAGCTCCAGCAGGTTCGGGTCGGTGGTGAAGAACACGGCGATGATGACGATCGCGATGAGGTCGTCGAGCACCGCGAGGGCCAGCAGGAAGACGCGCAGCCGGTTCGGCAAACCGCGGCCGAAGACCGCGAGCACGCCGAGCGCGAAGGCGATGTCGGTCGCGGTCGGGATGGGCCACCCCTGTGACACGCCGGTGCCCGCGGTCAGCGCCAGGTAGATCCCCGCAGGCACGACCACGCCGGCGACCGCCGCGATCGCCGGATGGATGGCCTTCTGCACACTGTTGAGCTCGCCCACGACGAGCTCGTGCTTGAGCTCGACCGCGACGATGAAGAAGAAGATCGCGAGCAGGCCGTCGCTGATCCAATGGCCGACGCTCAGGTCGAGCGGCCCGGCTCCGAGGTGGGTGTGCTGCACGTCGAGCAGCGCGGGGCCGGCGGCGGTGTTGGCGAGGAGGAGGCCGAGCGCGGCGGCTCCGAGGAGGAGTCCGGCGGCGGTGCGCTCGGATCGGATGATGCTCATGCGGTCACCATTCATGCAGGGTCACGGAAACGACGCCGACCAGACTTCCCGGCACACCGCTCATGACTCTACCCGGTGGCAGGATGGATGAATCGTAGAGCGAGGAGGTCCGCATGGGCGAGGCAGTGGGTCACGACGCGGGACCGGTGGTGGTGCCGGAGGCCGCGACGAAGCTCGACGAGCTGGTCGCCGTGATGGCCCGCCTGCGCGCTCCGGGCGGCTGCCCGTGGGATGCCGACCAGACCCACGAGTCGCTGGTGCAGTACCTGATCGAGGAGACCTACGAGCTCATCGACGCCATCGAGACCGGTGACCGCGACGAGCTGCTGGAGGAGCTCGGCGACGTGCTGTACCAGGTGCTCTTCCACGCCGACATCGCCGCGCACACGCCGGGCGAGGATTTCGACATCCAGGATGTCGCCGCGCACATGACCGCGAAGATGGTCGGCCGTCACCCGCACGTCTTCGGCGACCGGACCGCCGCCGACGCGCGCCGCGCCGAGACCGCGGATGACGTGGTCGGCTTCTGGGACGAGCTGAAGAAGCAGGAGAAGCCGGGCCGCACGAGCGTGCTCGACGGCATCCCCCAGGGCATGCCCTCGCTCGCGCTGGCCGACAAGCTGCTCGGCCGGGCGCAGAAGGTCGGGCTGCTCGACCTTCAGGAGTCGGGCGGAGTGCAGGTGGGCAGCGAGGACGAGCTCGGGCCGCTGCTGCTCGCGATCGTCGCGTCGGCCAAGGCGCAGGGGCTGGATGCGGAGCGCGCGCTGCGCTCGACCCTGCGCGACCTGCAGGACGAGATCCGCGAGCAGGAGGCCGTCTAGCCCACCGCCACTACCTCACTCGCCGAGCGAAGCCAGGTACTCGCGAATGCCGTCGGTCACCAGCAGGTGGTCCTCCTCCGAGGTGAGGCCGGATGCGGTCACCGCTCCGATGACGCCGGTGCCGGCGACCCGGATCGGGAACGAGCCACCGGTGAGCGCGTAGTCGCGGGCATCGAGCCAGCCGAGACCCTCCACATCCACGTCCGCCAGCCGGAGGGCCACCAGGGCGCTGCTCGCCTCGAACCGGTGCACGACGGCCGCCTTCTTGCGGATCCAGTCCTGCTGATCGACCGTCGTCCCCGGCAGCATGGCGCGGAACAGGATGTGGTCACCGCGCCGGATGTCGACGGCCACGCCGGCGCCGGCCGCGAGCGCGCGCTCGATGATGAGGCTTCCGAGGCGCCACGCCGCGGCGAGGTCGAACGACGGCAGGACGAGTTCCCGCTCCTGCTGCTCGAGAAACGGGATCGAGAGGTCGGTCATCGTGGTCCTCCGGTCGGGGCCGCCGCACGGCGTGTCACGCCGACACTAGCCGAGTGGGCCTAGGCCGTGTGGTGCCGTCCGAGCGGTACGACGAGCGGCGTCCCGGTCACCGGGTCGTCGGCGATGACCGACTCGACGCCGAACACGTCGCGCACGAGCTCCGTCGTGACCACCGCGGCCGGGTCTCCCGCCGCCACGACCGACCCCGAGCGCATGGCGATCAGGTGTCCCGCATACCGCGCGGCCAGGTTGAGGTCGTGCAGCACCATGACGACCGTCGTGCCGCGGGCAGCATTGAGGTCGAGCAGGAGGTCGAGCACATCCAGCTGGTGACTGAGGTCGAGGAAGGTGGTGGGCTCGTCCAGCAGCAGGATGTCGGTGCGCTGGGCGAGCGCCATCGCGATCCACACGCGCTGCCGCTGACCGCCGGAGAGCTCGTCCACCGGCCGGTCGGCGAGGTCGGTGATCCCGGTCGCCGTCATCGCCTCGGCCACCGCGTCGTCGTCGTCGGCCGTCCACCGCCGGAACCATCCCTGGTGCGGATACCGGCCGCGCGACACCAGGTCTGCGACGGTGATGCCGTCGGGCGCGGTCGGCGTCTGGGGCAGCAGTCCGAGGCGCTGCGCCACCTGCTTCGTCGGCAGCGAGTGGATGTCGGAGCCGTCGAGCAGGACGCTGCCGGAGGCCGGCGGGAGCAGCCGCGACAGCCCGCGCAGCAGGGTCGACTTGCCGCAGGCGTTCGGCCCGACGATGGCGGTCACGCGGCCGGCCGGGATGTCGAGGTCGAGTCCGTCGACCACCACCCGTCCCTCGTAGGCGAGCGAAAGATCGCGGGCGGCCAGCTCCGGCACGGCGGAAGGGGTCTCGTATGTCATGTCAGCCTCCACGGCCGATGCGGTTGGTCCTGGCGAGCAGCCAGAGCAGGTAGGGGGCGCCGACGATCCCGGTGACGACGCCGACCGGCAGCACGACGCCCGGGAGCGCGAACTGGGCGACGATGTCCGAGACGACGAGGATGAGCGCGCCGAGCAGCGCCGACGGGATGAGCGCGAGCGACCCGCGGCCCAGCAGCCGCCGGGCGATCGGCGCGGCGAGGAACGCCACGAAGGAGACAGGACCGGCGACGGCGACGGCGAGCGCCGCGAGCGCGACGGCCACGGCGACCACCAGGAGGCGGGTGCGCTCCGGCCGCACACCGAGCCCGGCGGCGAGGTCGTCGCCGAGGGACAGGGCTCCGAGCGGACGGCCGATCAGGAGCGCGCAGGGCACCAGCAGCACCGTCCCGATGCCGAGCACCACCAGCGAGGTGGGGTCGACGGAGTTGAGGCTCCCGGTGATCCACACCAGCGCCTGCTGCACGTCGGAGAGGTCGGCGCGGGTGAGCACGTACGAGACGATCCCGGCGCAGAAGGCCGCGATCCCGATCCCGACCAGCACGAAGCGGTAGCCGCTGACACCGCGGCGCCAGGCCAGCAGGTAGATGGCCGCGGCGGCGACGAGCGTCCCAGCGAGCACGATGCCGGAGAGCGCGAGACCCGTGAGCCCGAACCAGATCAGGGCGACGGAGCCGGTCGCGCTCGCCGCCGCGGTGATGCCGATGATGTCGGGGCTCGCGAGCGGGTTGCGGGCGACCGACTGGATGAGCGCGCCGGAGATCCCGAGGCACGCGCCGACCAGGGCACCCGCGACCAGCCGCGGCAGCCGCAGGTCGAGGATGACGAACGACGTCAGCCGGTCGGCCCGGCCGGTCAGCGCGGCCAGCACATCCGCCGGGGAGACGGCCACAGCGCCGAGCGTGAGGGAGACGGCCGCGACGAGCACGAGGAGCACGGCGAGCACGATGGAGACCCGGAGGGCGCGCGAACGGCCGTGTCGCCGGTCGGCGCGCACCGCATCCACCGTGCTGCCCATGCGTGTGGAGATCTCGGACTCCGCGCTCACAGGCTCACCAGCCGTCGGCGCCGCACCAGCGCGATGAACACCGGCGCGCCCACGAACGCCAGCACGACGCCCACCTGCAGCTCGCCGGGAGGGGCGACGACGCGGCCGAGGATGTCGCACGCGAGCAGCAGCGTCGGTGCGGCGACCGCCGAGTACGCGAGGATCCAGCGGTAGTCCGCGCCGACCACGCGCCGGGCGATGTGCGGGATGATCAGGCCGAGGAACGCGATGGGCCCGACCGCCGCGGTCGCCGAGCCGCAGAGCAGCACGATCGCCACCCCGCAGAGCACGCGGGTCACCCCGACGCGCTGGCCGAGCCCGCGGGCGACATCGTCGCCAAGCGCGAGACCGTTCAGCAGCCTCCCGAGCCCGAGCGCCAGGATCGCGCCGACAGCGAGCGTCGGGAGGATCTGCCACAGCACCCCGAACCCGCGTCCGGCGAGCGACCCGACCTGCCAGAAGCGCATGGCGTCGAGCGAGGCGCGGCTGGTCAGTTCCACCGCGGTGATCAGCGAGCCGAGGGCGGCGGAGACGGCCGCTCCCGCGAGTGCCAGCTTGACCGGCGTCGCCCCTTCGCGCCCGAGGGAGGAGACGGCATAGACGAGCACCGAGGCGAGTGCCGCGCCGGCGAACGCGAACCACAGGTACCCCGTCGGCGCGGTGATGCCCAGGAACGCGATGGCGACGACAACGGCGAGCGACGCCCCGAAATTGACACCGAGGATGCCGGGGTCGGTCAGCGGGTTGCGCGACAGCCCCTGCATGACGGTGCCGGCGAGCCCGAGGGCGAGCCCGGTGACCAGGCCCAGCAGCGTGCGGGGAAGGCGGCTGTCCACGACGACGAGCGAGTCCGCGTCGCTGCGCGAGTAGTGAAGCAGGGCGTGCACGACGTCGGCCGGGGCGATCGTGCGCGCGCCGACCATGAGGCTCAGCACCGAGACGACGGCGAGCAGGAGGGCCGCGACGGCGAAGCCCGCGAGCATGCGGCGGCGCCGGGCGCGCGGGGGCGACCCCGCGCGACCGGTACCCGCCCCGCCGGCGGCGGCGGGCGCGTCGACGCTCGCGGACATCCGCGCTACTTGACCTTGTCGGCGGCCTCGGCCAGCTGCGGCACGTAGCGGTCGAGCATCCACGGGATGCTGAGGACGCTGGGCGCGCTGGTCGCGGCGACGAACGACCGTCCGATGATCGGGGCGAATCGGCCCTCCTTGATCGTCGGCATCGCGGCGACGAGCGGGTCGGAGGTGAACGCATCCACCGCGGCCTGGTCTTCGAAGTACATCACCAGCAGGTCCGTGTCGATCTTCGACAGGTTCTCGTAGCTGAGCTGGTAGAAGAAGCTGCCGTCGCCCTTCGAGGAGTCGAGGGAGGCGATGCTCGGGGAGTTCTTGAGCCCCAGGTCGTTGAGCAGCTGCACGCGCGGGTCGTCAGCGCGGTAGACGTTGAGCTTGCCCGGCTCGTTGGCGGCGGCGTAGAAGAAGGTCTTGTCCTTGAGCACCGGGTACTTAGCGGCGAGCGCGGTCACCGCGTCCTCGGTCTTCGTGACGAGGGCGTCCGTCTCCTTCGTCATGCCGAGCGCCTTGCCGACGATCTCGGTCTGGTCGCGCCAGCTGGTGGCCCACGGCTTCTCGGGGTAGGCGACGACCGGGGCGATCTTGCTGAGCGTGTCGTACTCCGCCTGCGTCAGCCCCGAGTACGGGGCGAGGATGACGTCGGGCTTGGCCGTGACGAAGTCCTCGAACGGCACCTCTCCGGTGTCGGCGGGGATGATCTTCGGCGTCTTCCCGCCCAGCTCCTTGATGCGGTCGGCGTCCCACGGCAGGATGCCGTCCGCGGTGCCGCCGTAGGCGAACGCCGGCATGGCGACCGGGACGATGCCGAGAGCCAGCACGATGTCCTGGGCACCCCATCCCCAGGTCGCGATGCGCTTCGGCTTCGCGTCGATCGTCGCATCTCCGAGCGCGCTCTTCACCGTGACCGGGAAGGCGCCGGTGCCGCTGTCCGAGCTGCTCTGCGCGGCGGGTCCGCCGGCGCTGCAGCCGGTGAGCACGAGGGCGGCGGAGGCCACGATCGCGGAGGCGATCACAGCGAGACGCGACCGGCGACGGGCGGCGCGGGGGACAAGCAGCATGGTTCTCCTCGGGAGGGGATGGGATGGGATGGCAGCCGACGATACGGCCGGTGCGATGTAAGGCAAGCCTAACCTAAGAGATCGCGGGCGACCAAGACCTGAGCATCGACCCGCGCCGTCGAGCGGGGAGCGCACGCGACCGGCGAAGCGCCAGGGATGGCCGGCAGCGCGTCCGCCCGGTTCAGGTCGCCATTCGGGTGAGGCGGCGCCTCGCGGCGGCGCTCTCCTGGTCTCGGCGGACGCGTTGTCGGCCCGTGTCTGGCAGCGAGCACGCGTTCGTGGTCGGACGGGTGCGACTCATGCCAGGTCCTGTGTTGAGGACGCCACCGAGCCCCGCGCAATGGCGAAGCCTCAGGGTGGCAACGCCTGGATTTTACGCCGGCGCGTGGATGCGCACCATACCCCCGGCACCGGCCGTCGGCCGCCTTCATGGAAGAATCGACGCATGGCCTCACCGATCACCCCGCCCCGCGGCATGCGCGACTTCCTCCCCGCTGAGAAGGCCCGCCGCGAGCATGCTCTCGGGGTGATCCGCCGCAGCTTCGCCGCGCACGGGTTCGACGAGATCGAGACCCCGGTCGTCGAAGACGTCGAGCGTCTGCACTCGGGGCTCGGCGGCGACAACGAGAAGCTGTCGTTCAGCATCCTGAAGCGCGGACTCGACGGCGACGACCTCACGGCCGCCATCGACTCGGGCGACCTGCTGAGCCTCGCCGACCTCGGGCTCCGGTTCGATCTGACGGTTCCGCTCGCCCGCTTCTACGCCACCCACCGGGCGGAACTGCCCCCGGTCTTCCGCAGCATCCAGATCGCGCCGGTGTGGCGGGCGGAGCGTCCGCAGAAGGGCCGCTATCGCCAGTTCGTGCAGTGCGACATCGACATCATCGGCGAGGCGACGCAGCTGGCCGAGGTGGAGCTGATCACGGCGACCGCAGCGGCGCTCGAGGCCTTGGGCCTCAGCGACTGCACGATCCGCATCAACGACCGCCGCATCCTGAACGGGCTGCTCGAGTACTGCGGTTTCGACGAGACGCGCTGGCCACAGGTGCTCATCTCCATCGACAAGCTGGACAAGATCGGCGCGGAGGGCGTGGTGGCCGAGCTCGCCGAGGGCGGGGCGGACTCCGCGGCCGTGCTCGGCGGCATCCTCGCCGACCTGGAGCCGCATCTGGCCGACGGGGGCGTCGCGCTCACCGTCGAGGCGATCACCGGCATCCTCCCCGAGGGGATGGACACCGACGCCGTCGCCGACCTGGAGGCGCTCGCGCACGCCCTTGACACCCTCCCGCCCGGCGTCGCCCTGCGGTTCGACCCGACGCTCGTGCGCGGCATGGGGTACTACACCGGCACCATCTTCGAGATCGCCCACCCCGGCTCCGGCAGCTCGGTCGGCGGCGGCGGACGCTACGACGGGATGATCGGCCGCTTCCTCGGCACCGACGTGCCCGCCGCGGGCTTCTCGATCGGCTTCGAGCGGGTCGTCGACCTGATCGAGCTGCCGGAGGACGCCTCAGCGGAGTCCGTCGTGCTCGTGTACGACCCCGCCGTTCCGCTCGACCGCCTCGTCGCGATCAAGTCGGAGCTGATCGCGCGCGGGCAGCGCGTCCGCCTCGACCGGCGGGCGAAGAACCTCAAGGCCGTGCTCGACCGTGCGGCCTCGGCCGGCTTCCGCTCGTTCGCGTTCGTCAACGCCGACACGGCGGATGCGGCCGCCCTCGAGGTCAAGCCGCTGAACTGACCGGCTCACCCGGCATCACTAGACTGACGTCGTAAATCCCACGAAAAACCACGCAAGGAGACAGTTGTGGCTGCAATCGAAGCTGTAGGCGCTCGCGAGATCTTGGACTCGCGCGGCAACCCGACCGTCGAGGTCGAGGTGCTCCTCGAGGACGGCACGGTCAGCCGTGCCGCCGTCCCGTCCGGCGCGTCCACCGGGGCGTTCGAGGCCTACGAGCTGCGAGACGGCGACAAGGAGCGCTACCAGGGCAAGGGCGTGCTCAAGGCCGTGGATGCGGTGCTCGACGAGCTGGGACCTGCGATCGAGGGCTTCGAGGCCTCCGAGCAGCGTCTGGTCGACGAGGCCCTGATCGACCTCGACGGCACCGACAACAAGAAGCGCGTCGGCGCCAACGCCATCCTCGGCGTCAGCCTCGCCGTCGCCAAGGCCGCGGCCGACTCGGCCGACCTGCCGCTGTTCCGCTACGTCGGCGGACCGAACGCCCACGTCCTGCCCGTCCCGATGATGAACATCATCAACGGTGGAGCGCACGCGGACACCGGCGTCGACATCCAGGAGTTCATGGTCCTCCCGCTGGGTGCGGAGACCTACTCCGAGGGCCTCCGCTGGGGCGTCGAGACCTACCACTCGCTCAAGGCGCTGCTGAAGTCGAAGGGCCTCAACACCGGTCTCGGCGACGAGGGCGGCTTCGCCCCGGAGCTGGAGCACAACCGTGCGGCGCTCGACCTCATCTCCGAGGCCATCGAGAAGGCCGGCTTCACCGTCGGCCGCGACATCGCCCTCGGCCTCGACGTCGCCTCCACCGAGTTCTTCGAGAACGGCGTGTACCGCTTCGAGGGCCAGGAGCGCACCGCCGCCGAGATGAGCGCCTACTACCAGGAGCTCGCGGCGAACTACCCGCTCGTCTCCATCGAGGACCCGCTGGCGGAGGACGACTGGGAGGGCTGGGCGCACCTCACCGCCGAGCTCGGCACCAAGCTGCAGCTCGTCGGCGACGACCTGTTCGTCACCAACCCGAAGCGCCTCGCCGAGGGCATCACCAAGCACGCGGCCAACAGCATCCTCGTCAAGGTCAACCAGATCGGCACCCTGACCGAGACACTCGACGCCGTGTCGCTCGCCCAGCGCAGCGGCATGACCGCCGTGCTCTCGCACCGTTCCGGCGAGACCGAGGACACCACGATCGCCGACCTCGCCGTCGCCACCAACGCCGGCCAGATCAAGACCGGCGCCCCGGCCCGCTCCGAGCGCGTCGCGAAGTACAACCAGCTGCTCCGCATCGAGGAGGAGCTGGGCGACGCCGCCGTCTACGCCGGCCGCAGCGCCTTCCCGCGCTTCACCGCGTAACGCGCACCCACCGCGCGGCCCCCGGGGTTCCCCCGGGGGCCGTCCGCGTCTCCGGCTGCGTGAGGTGCACGTAGTTGCGCCTCCGCACGGCGTGTCGCGCGCAACTACGTGCACCTCGAGGCCGCGGGCGGGCGCCCGACGGTAGGGTGCTGGGGTGCGGATCGACGAGGACGGGGACGCGGGGGAGGTCGAGGCGCCCATCGGGGCGCCCCTCCGCTGGTACGAGGCCGTCCTCCCCGGCATGCTGTTGGCGCTCGGTGCCCTCGCGGCGGTGCTCTTCCTGGTGCCGCGCGCGACGCCCGGTTACGCGGTGTACCTTCTCGTCGCATCGCTGGTCGCCCTCGCCGCCGCAGTGACCCTGGAGGTCTGCGCGTGGCGCGCCTACGCGACGCTCGATCCCCGGTGGGTCCGCAGATACCGGTTGGCTGCAGATGCCGCTCTGGTGGCCGTGGGGCTGCTCGTGCTCCTTGCCCCGTTCTCGATCTTCTTCTTCGCTTTCGCGGGATACCGTGCGGCCGCGCTGGACTTCCCGCTGGTCGCCCGCGTCGCTCTGCGAGCCTCGCCCGCTCAGTGGCACCGCCGCGCGATCTGGTGGGGCGCCTCCGCGGTCGTGCTCACGGTCGCCAGGCCGCTCGCGCAATATCTCGGGTCGCCGTTGCTGTTCGTACCCGTGCTCGTCGCCGGCGTTGGTCTCTCCCTCGCGGCCGGTTTCGCCTACCGCCTCGGCCGGAGCGCCGCATGACCACGGAGTCGGAGGTCGTCCCGCTCGTCCTGTTCCTCGCGCTCGCCGCGCTGTTCGCCCTCCTCGGGCTGTTCCTGACGCTACGGCCGGACCGGAGTGCCGAGTTCTTCTCCGACGAGGATGCGCACCGCCGCTTCCGGGCACGCGACGCGCGGGCGCTCGGCGTGGTCTTCCTCGTCGGCGGCGGTGCGCTGGTCGCACTCGGCGCCGTGCGCCTCGCGGGCATCCTGACCGCCGGCTGAACGCATCCCGACACCCCGCGCCGCCACGGGTGGGACGCATGTGATCGCTTACGATAGGAGGGGGCCGCCCGGTCCCGATCCGCCACCAGCAGCCCGAACCGGAGGGCCCATGCCGAAGCCGCGCACGCAACGCGTCCCGGTACGCATGTCCCGCCCGACCGGCACCGGTCGCTGGCTGCGCCAGCTGCACTTCTCGGCGTTCTCGCTCGTGATGATGGGCGTCCTCGTGCTCGCCGTGCTCATCCTGGCACCGACGGTCCAGGCCTTCCTGTCCCAGCGGCAGCAGATCGCCGACCAGCAGCACGCGGTCGACCAGCTCGCGGCTCAGGTCGACACCCTCAAGGACCAGCGCGCGCGCTGGAACGACCCCAGCTACCTGCGCGCCCAGGCCCGCGACCGGCTCTACTACGTCATGCCCGGCGAGGTCAGCTACCTCGTCATCGACGACCGGCCGCCGGCGGCGAAGCAGGATACGACCCCCGTCAGCTCCAAGCTGGTGAAGACGCAGACCGACTGGGTCGGGTCGCTGTTCGGCTCTTTCATGGGCGCCGGACTGACGCAGGCGGCCCCGCAACAGCTGAGCGGAACCCCGGCTCCCGACCCGACGGCTCCCGCCACCGGGTCGCCCACCCCGAAGAAGTAACGCCATGACCAGACCCCCGTTCGACCCCGTGACCGACGAGGACATCGCCGTCGTCTCCGAGCAGCTGGGCCGCCCCGCCCGCAACGTCGTGGGCATCGCCGCGCGCTGCGTGTGCGGCCGCCCGACGGTGGTCTCCACGGCGCCGCGCCTCGACGACGGGACGCCGTTCCCGACCTTCTACTACCTGACGCATCCCGCCGCGACCGCGGCCATGTCGGCGCTCGAGGCGACGCAGGTCATGGCCGAGTACAACGACCTCCTCGCGGAGGACGACGGCGTCGCGACCGCCTACCGCGCGGCGCACGAGCAGTACCTGGCGGACCGCGAGTCCATCGCCGTGGTGGAGGAGATCGCGGGCATCTCGGCGGGCGGCATGCCCTCTCGCGTGAAGTGCCTGCACGCCCTCGCCGCGCACGCCCTCGCCGCCGGCCCCGGAGTCAACCCGATCGGCGACCTGGCGCTCGCCCGCGGCGACTGGTCGCCCGCGGTGTGCGAGTGCCGCATCGACGTCGCCGGCTAGGACACCCGGTGGGGGACCGGATGCGGCGGCCGGCCGCGCAGGACGCCCGAGTCGCCGCAGGCGGCCCGGAGACGCCGGTCCGCCCGCGCGACGGCCGCCCGCGCCCCACTCGCTCGCGCCCCACCCGCCGCCTCGCATCCATCGCCGCCGCTGCAGCGATCGCCATCGCGTCCACCCTCGTCCCCGCCACGGCCGCCCGCGCCGATCAGGTGCGCGACCTTGAGTACTGGCTGAACGACTACGGGTTCGCCCAGGCCTGGAACACGACCCGCGGCGCCGGGGTGAAGGTCGCCGTCATCGACACTGGGGTCGACGGTTCGGTGCCCGACCTCGCCGGTGCGGTCGTCGGAGGCACCGACGTCTCCGGTGTCGGCGCCGCCTCCGGCCAGAAGCCGCTGGGCGACGCCGAGAGCGCCAATCACGGCACCTGGGTCGCCTCTCTGCTGGCCGGCCGGGGGACCGGGCCGGACAGCGGCGTGCTGGGCGCGGCGCCCGACGCCAGCATCCTCAGCGCGTCCGTCGCTTTGGGCAAGGCGATGGGACCGGTCGGCAGCGACGAGCAGATCGCCGAGGCCGTCCGCTGGGCGGTCGACAACGGTGCGTCGGTGATCAACATGTCGCTGACTCGCAACACCCTCGACTGGCCGACCAGCTGGGATGAGGCGTTCCAGTACGCCTTCTCGCACGACGTGGTCATCGTGGCCGCCGCGGGCAACCGGGGGAGCGGCACCAGCGAGGTCGGCGCCCCGGCGACCATCCCCGGTGTTCTGACCGTCGCCGGCGTCGACCGCGCCGGCAAGGCCAGCTTCGACGCATCCGCCCAGGGCATCACGATCGGCGTCTCGGCGCCGAGCGAGCAGCTCGTCGGTGCGAACCCGGGCGGAGGGTACGTGCAGTGGGCGGGCACCAGCGGCGCCGCGCCACTCGTCTCGGGGGCCGTCGCCCTGGTGCGCGCCGCGCATCCCGAGCTGAAGGCGCCGGATGTCATCGAGCGGATCATTCGCACAGCGAAACCCGCGGGCGGCGCCGTGCCGAGCCCCATCTACGGTTACGGACTCCTGGATGCCGCGGCCGCGGTCACCGCCTCCGTCCCGCATGTCACCGCGAATCCGATGGGCGATCTGGGCGACTGGATCCGCATCCACCGACGCGCCGAATCGCCGTCGACGCCCGCGCCGTCGACCCCTGCTCCGGGCGGCGACCCGCAGGCCGCTCCCGTCCCCGCGAAACTCACCCCCGAGCGCGCGGTACCATGGAACCGGTTCTTCTGGCCGCAATGGAGCGTCCTCACCGCATTCTGGCTGCCGTTCGGTCTGATTGCCGGCTTTCTCGCTCTCGTCGCCCTCGGCGGCGTCGGCGCGTGGTCGCATTTCAGGCGGATGCGCAGCAAGGAGTAATGTAAGGCCCAAACTTATCGGTTAGAGGAGACGCTTCACTGTGCCCAAAATCCTGATCGTCGGCGGCGGATACGCCGGCTTCTACACCGCGTGGAAGCTCGAGAAACAGCTCCGCCCGGGCGAGGCTGAGGTCACCATGGTCGACCCGCTGCCGTACATGACGTACCAGCCGTTCCTCCCGGAGGTCGCCGCGGGGTCGATCGAGCCGCGTCACGCGGTCGTCGCGCACCGCCGCCACCTCAAGACCACCAACATCATCACCGCGAAGGTCACCTACGTCGACCACGCACGCAAGGTGGCGACCATCCAGCCGCCCATCGGGGAGGCGTACGAGTTCGAGTACGACATCGTCGTGGTCACGGCGGGCGCCGTCTCGCGCACGTTCCCGATCCCGGGCGTCGCGGACCAGGCGGTCGGCCTCAAGAACATCGAGGAGGCCGTGTACATCCGCGACCAGCTCCTCACCAACTTCGACAAGGCTGCCGGCATGCCGGCCGGCCCGGAGCGCGACCGCCTCCTCACCGTGGTGGTCGTCGGCGGCGGCTTCGCCGGCATCGAGATCTTCGCCGAGCTGCGCTCGTTCGCCAGCGCGCTGCTGAAGCGCTACCCGGAGCTGTCGTTCGAGGACACGCACTTCCACCTGATCGAGGCCATGGGCCGGATCATGCCGGAGGTGTCGCTCAAGACCAGCCACTGGGTGATCAAGAACCTCGCGGAGCGCGGGGCGCAGATCCACCTCGACACCCAGCTGCAGAGCGCGGTGGACGGCGTGATCCAGCTGTCGACTGGCGAGACCTTCGAGACCGACCTGATCGTGTGGACCGCCGGCGTCATGGCGAACCCGACGATCGTGCGTCACACCGACCTCCCGATCGAGGAGCGCGGCCGCCTCCGCGTCCGTGCCGACCTCCGCGTGGGCACCGACGAGGAGATCGTCGAGGACGCCTGGGGCGCCGGCGATGTCTCGGCCGTCCCCGACCTGACCGGTGCGGGCGTCGGCGGCTACTGCGTGCCGAACGCCCAGCACGCGGTGCGCCAGGGCAAGCTACTCGCGAAGAACATCGTGGCGTCGCTGCGCGGCGAGCTCCCGCGCCAGTACTACCACAAGAGCCTCGGTGCGGTCGCCGGCCTCGGCGTGGGCGTCGGCGTGCTCCAGTCCGGCAAGATCGCCATGAAGGGCGTCATCGGCTGGCTCGCCCACCGCGGCTACCACGGCCTGGCCATGCCGTCGTGGGAGCGCAAGTGGCGCGTCATCTGGGGCTGGTGGAACAACGTGTGGCTCGGACGCGACATCGTGTCGCTCGAGGCCGTGCAGCACCCGCGCGCCGGTTTCGAGGAGTTCGCCGCCCGCCCGAAGCCGGCCGTCGAGGCCGCTCCGGAGGAGCCGGCGAAGAAGGCTTCGGCCCGCAAGAAGCCCGCTGCCGAGAAGCAGCCGGCGGAGGTCACCGCGAAGTAGTTCGCGGAGCGAACGCCGCGCGAAGGCCCGGTCCCGCAGGGGCCGGGCCTTCGTCGTCCGGTCGAGGCGCTCCAGTCGGAGATTTGCTCCCGATCGCGCCGAAACTCCATCCGCACCGCGGTCCGTCGGAGTTTCGGGCCGGTTTTACCGACGCAAGCGCGCCCGGCGGCCGAGTACCCCCAGTGGGACTCGAACCCACACTCGGGCGAGTTTAAGTCGCCTGCCTCTACCGATTGGGCTATGGGGGCCGATGGTGCAGCGGGCCGACGAGCGGCGCGGACGGCCGCCGGTCGAGGTCTAGCGGTCGCGGTAGGGCGACTTGACCATCTGGACGATCGCGGCTGCAGCGATCCCGCCACCGACGATCACGACGAGCCAGATGAATCCGATGAGCAGACCTTCCATGCGATCAACGCTACACCGTCGCCGCCGCACGCCGCGTCTGCGAACTCCCTCAGCCGTTCCGGAGTCCTTCTCCAACCTTCTGCGGCACACTCGTCGCAGACACCCTTTCTGGTGAGGTGTCCTCGGTCCGGCCGGTGCCCGGGATCCCCCGACGCGGGCGCCGGCCGGGCCTCCACTCGGGCCCGCCACGGCCGGTTAGGCTCGATCCGTGACCACCCGGTGCCCCTGCCTGAGCGGCGAGACATACGACGCCTGCTGCGGTCCGCTGCACCGCGGCGACCCGGCCCCGACCGCGGAGCGTCTGATGCGATCACGTTTCAGCGCCTTCGCCCTCGGTGACGCCGCGTATCTGCTCCGCAGCTGGCATCCGTCCACCCGACCCGACGAGCTGGAGCTCGACCCGGGGCTCCGCTGGTACCGCCTCGACATCGAGCGCACCGAGCGCGGAGGTCCGTTCGACCGGGACGGCGTGGTGGAGTTCGTCGCGTACTACAAGGGCAGCGAGCGGGGGAGCCTGCACGAGGTCTCGCGGTTCGCGCGCGAGGGGCGCGGCTGGTTCTACGTGGATGCGCTCAGCGCATCCTGACGCCGGTCACGGCACCGTGCGGTCGAGCGCCGGCGCGACGTAGCGCTCCCACAGCCACACCGCGACGCTGGCCGCGGCGAAACCGGCAGCGACACCGACGATGACGACAACGCCGACACCCCGTTCGACGAGGGAGGCCACCGGCAGGAGCAGCGCGAACAGGACCGTGTACACGACGAGGCTGAGCCCGCCCCAGAGCCAGCGCGACCACTGAGCGACGGCACGGCCCGCGAGGCCGCCGAGCGGGAGCAGTATGACGGACGCCGAGCCGATGCCGATCAGGGCGAGCGCGTTGACGAGTTCGACCACGAACGCACTGAATGCCCCGGTCGGTGTCGGCAGCAGCCCGACCGCGAGCCAGGCGAGCACACCCAGGGCCGCGACCGCCGAGATCTGCACGGCCGCGATCCGTCCGCGGCGCGCGCGGCCGGCGTGCGGCGCCATCGAGAGCCCGAGCACGAGGGCGAACAGCAGTGCGGGGGAGAGCCCGAGCAGGCGGGAGCCGAAGGCCGCGACCGCGACCACGACGAGCAGTTCCGGCCGCACGGTGAGGCGCGGCACGGGGAGGCCGAAGTGCGGCGCCAGGGCGCGACCGGCGAGCACCCACACAGCGTTCACGCCGGCGACGGCGATCCCGATGGCGAGCAGGACCCGCAGGTAGGCGCCCGGGTCGGAGAGCGGCGTGGAGAGGGTCACCAGCACGGCCGCGGCGATACCGACCACGGGAACGAGCCAGCGCGGTTGAGCCGGCGTGGACGGCGACCCACCCGCGGCGGGTCCGTTGTCAGGTGTCGGCGTCCGCTCCGACCGCGCTGCGGCGCCGAACAGCGCCGAGGCCTCCGCGACGTCGGAACGCGGCCGGTTGCGGCCGAACACGGACACTCGGCGGCGCTCCCGATCCGCGCGGGCGGCGCGCCCGCGGGCGAGTGCGGCGGTCAGCAGCCGCGCCGGCAGGACCAGCAGGAGGAGTGCGGCGACGGCGAGACCGACCGAGCGCATCCACCCGGGCAGCGAGGCCGCCGTCACGACCGGAGCGGAGGCGTTGGAGAACGGCGTCGCGATCCACCCGCGGGTGTCGGGATGGAGTGGTCCGGCACCCGTCCCGCCACCGGCGGCGGGCGGCACCGGCACCACGGGGGTCGGCGTCGGGGTCGGCGTGCGCGTCGGCGACGGCGTCGACGGCGTGGTGGCTGCCGTGACGCCGAGGGTGACGGCGTTGCTCCCGGCGCTCACGTTGCCCGCGGCGTCCCGCTGCAGGGCGGAGAGCGTGTACGCGCCTTCGGGGAGGGCGCCCTGGCACATCCAGGCGCCTGCGGCGACGTCCGCCGTGCAGACCACGGTCGTGCCCTGGGCGGTGGTGGCGTAGAGGGTCACATGCGCGCCGGTCTCGCCCGTGCCGCCGAACGCGACCGCCGCACCGGCGAGGACGGACGTCCCGCTCGGCGGGGAGGTGATGCCCGGGGCGGCGGGAGCCGTGCGGTCCACATCGAGGGTGACCCGGCCGCTGGATGCGGACGCCTGCGACGAGAACGGAGCCGTCTGCATCGCCGTCACGGTGTGGCGTCCATCCGGCAGCGAGCCGCTGAGCACGCACGCCCAGCCGCCGTTCGCGTCCGCCGGGAAGGTGCAGCTCGCGCCGGTGTCGGCGGTGACCGTGACGCTCGCGCCGGGGTAAGCGGTGCCGCGCACGCTGCCGCCGGTCGACACGGCGCCGGTACCGGCGATCACGGGCGGGTGCAGCACATCCACCCGGGCGCTGTAGGACCCGCTCAGGGTGGATTCGGCGCGGACGGAGACGCCGGGGCCGTCGGGCAGCGAGGCGAGGGTGCAGCGCCAGTCGCCGTCGTCATCCACCGTGGCGGTGCAGCTCTGCGCGCTTCCCGGGGAGGAGCCGGCCGAGACGGAGATCGTGTCGGTCGGCGTCGCGGTGCCCGAGACAGCCAGGGGGAAGCTGCGCACCAGATCCGGGAGGCGGTCGATGCTCACCGGGCTCGGCGTCGGGGTCGGGGTGGGGGTGTCGGACGGGGAGGAGGTGTCGGTCGGCGAGACGGCCGACGGCGTCGGAACGGCCGCCGGGCGCGCGGAAGCGGACGCCGGCGATGTGCCGGAGCCGGAGGAGAAGGAGGCTGCAGCGGACGAGGCTGCGGGTGACTGTGCTGCGGAGGAGCGGACTGCGGTGGAGCCGGATGCTGCGGTGGAACCGGATACTGCGAGTGCGGACGTCGGTGCGCCGGGCGGGGGCGGTGACGCGGTGGCGGGGGGAGCGGCGCCGATCAGGCCAGCAGCGCTGAGCAGGAGCACGGCGAGCGCTGCGACGGCAGCGACGGACACCAGTCGGCGCGACCCCCGTGGCCGGACTGGTGGTGACACGTCGCTCGTAAATCCCCGCATTCCACCCCATTCCAGGGGGTACTGATAGCCGGTGTCAAACGAATCGCCCGCATTTGCGGCATACTGTGATGTGGGTCAACTGTCCCACTTTCCCCGCGCGACGGAGCGCGGGTGGAGCCCGAGGAGTCCGGATGACGCGCATCCCGGTCGCAGACCGTCGCACCGCCCTGGTCCAGGCCGCCCTGCGCGTGATCGCCCGCGACGGTGTCGCCGCCGCCACGACCCGCCGGATCGTCGCCGAGGCCCGCATGCCGCTGGCCAGCTTCCATTACGTCTTCGAATCGCGTGACGAACTCATGGCCGAACTCATCGAGGCCGCCGTCGGCAGCGAGCAGACCGACTTCGCGCCCGCACTCACCGTCGAGGCCGGAGGGGCAGGGATGCGCGACGCGGTCCGCGCGGGCCTCCAGCACTACTTCGACGGCGTCCGCGCCGATCCCGGCCGCGAGAAGGCGATGTTCGAGCTGACTCACTGGGCACTGCGCGAGCCGGGATTCGAGCCGCTCGCGCGCCGGCAGTACGCGCGCTACCACGAGGTCGCGGCGCACGCTGCGGCAGAGACCGCGCGCCTGGCGGGATACGAGTGGACGCGTCCGCTCGACGAGATCGCCCGCATCCTGGTCTCGTTCACCGACGGGCTCACCGTCGGCTGGCTGGTCACCCGGGACGACGCAGCGGCCGCCGCCGTGATGGATGTGGCGGCCGACGCCCTCGCCGCCCTCGCCGTCCCGACCTCCGAACCGCACCACCGCACCACGCACCACACCCCCGCCCCCTCGACGAACGCAGGTGCACGATGACGAACACGACGACGCCGGCGGTCTTCGCCGAGCCGGTGCGCAAGGTCCCCGGACGGTGGATCGCCGCCTTCGCCGTCGCCTGGCTGGGCGTGTGGATGGCGCAGCTCGCGCCCATCCAGAAGCTCCTGCCCGACCAGGTGCAGGCGCAGTTGCACTCCGACTGGTGGGTGGACAACGTGGTCGCCTTCGGGGTCATCTCGGGCATTTCCGGGGTGTGCGCCATCGTCGCCTACCCGCTGACCGGCGCTCTCTCCGACCGCACCACCAGCCGTTTCGGCCGCCGCCGCCCGTGGATCGCCGCCGGAGCCGTCGTCTTCGCCGTCTCCCTGGTGCTGCTGGGGCTTCAGACCACCATGGTCGGGATGGGCGTGTTCTGGTCGCTCGCGCTGACCGGTTTCTGCATCCTCACCGCCGCGCTCACCGCCACGATCAGCGACCAGGTGCCGGTCGACCAGCGCGGATACGTCAGCGGCTGGATCAGCGCGCCCCAGGCGATCGGCATCATCCTCGGCGTCGCCCTGGTCACCTACGTCTTCGTCGGCGCGTTCGTCGGCTACACGGCGATGGCGGTGCTGCTGGTGGTGCTCGTGCTGCCGTTCCTGTTCCTGCCGGACGCGGTGCTGCCGGTGGAGCTGCGCGAACGGATGTCGTTCCGCGGCGTCGTCGAGGGACTGTGGATCAGCCCGCGCGAGCATCCCGACTTCGGGTGGACGCTGCTCAGTCGCGTGCTGGTCAACTTCGGCAACGCGTTCGGCACGTCGCTGCTGCTCTACTTCCTCGAGTTCGGCCTGCGCGACCCGAACGCCGACGACGACCTGCTCATCCTCATCCTCGTCTACATGGTCTTCGTGATCGTGGCGTCGCTCGTGCTCGGCCGGCTGTCCGACCGTCTGGGCCGCCGCAAGGCGTTCGTGTTCGCGTCCTCTGCCGTGCAGGGCGTCGCGGCGCTGCTGCTCGCGTTCGTCCCGCAGCTGTCGGTCGCCGTCGTCGCCGCGGCGCTCCTCGGCATCGGCTACGGCTGCTTCCTATCGGTGGATCAGGCGCTCGCCACTCAGGTGCTGCCCGATCCGGAGAGCCGCGGGAAGGACCTCGGCATCATGAACATCGCCCTGGCCGTGCCGCAGGCGGTCGCGCCCCTGTTCGGCGCGATGATCGTGGCGGCGCTGGGCGGCTTCGCCGGCCTGTTCGTCCTGTCGGCCGTGTTCGCGTTCGCGGGAGCGCTTGCGGTCGCCCGAGTGAAAGCGGTGCGCTGATGAGCGACCTCGACCTGTCCACCCCGCCGGCCCCGGCCGAGCGGACCTGGACGACGCCCGACGTGTTCTGGCCGTCGCTCTCCGCGGCGACCGCGCGGCTCGACCCTCCGCTCGCGGTGCTCCACCTGCCCGCCTTGCGGCACAACGTCCACGACCTGCTGCGTCGGGCGGCCGGGCCGTCCGACCGGCCGGCGAAGGCCATCCGGGTCGCCTCCAAGTCGGTGCGGGTGCGCTCGGTGATGGATGCGGTGCTCGCCCTTCCCGGGTACTCGGGCGTGCTCGCATACACGCTTCCGGAGGCGTTGTGGCTCGCGGAGGGCGACGCGGAGCACTCGCCGATCGAGGACGTCGTGGTCGGCTACCCGACGGCCGACCGCGCGGCGATCGCGCGGCTCGCCGCGTCTCCCGAGCTCGCTGCCCGCGTCACGCTCATGGTCGACTCGATAGCCCACCTCGACTTCATCGACGCGGTGGTTCCGCCGGCGCAGCGGGAGACCATCCGGTTGTGCCTCGAGCTCGACTCCTCCTGGTTCGCGCCGGTGCTCGGTCACGTCGGCGTGTTCCGGTCGCCGCTGCACTCGGCGGCGTCGGTGCGCACAGTCGCCGAGGAGATCGTGCGGCGCCCGGGCTTCGCGCTCGTCGGGATGATGGGGTACGAGGCGCAGATCGCCGGCCAGGGCGACAACCTGCCCGGCAAGCCGGCGTGGGGTGCGACGCTGCGGTGGATGCAGAAGAACTCCCGCGACGAGCTCCTCGGCCGGCGCGGGGAGGCGGTCGCCGCCGTGCGTCGCATCGCGGATCTGGAGTTCGTGAACGGCGGCGGGACCGGCTCCATCGAGTTCACCGCCTCCGACGAGTCGGTCACCGAGATCGCGGCGGGCAGCGGACTGTTCGGCGGTCATCTGTTCGACACCTACCGGTCGTTCCATCCGGCGCCGGCCGCATCCTTCGCCCTCTCCGTGGTGCGCCGGCCGAACCCGGAGACGGCGACTCTGCTCGGCGGCGGCTGGATCGCCTCGGGGCCGCCGGGGCCCGACCGGATGCCGAAGGTCGAGTGGCCGACCGGCCTCAGCATGGTCGCGCGCGAGATGGCCGGCGAGGTGCAGACGCCGCTCACCGGCGCCGCGGCCGGCGTGCTGCGCATCGGCGACCGGGTCTGGCTGCGGCACACGAAGTCCGGCGAGCTCAGCGAGCACGTCGACGCCTTCCAGCTGGTGGACACCGTGGACGGTCGGGCGCGCGTCGTCGGCGAAGCCGCGACCTACCGCGGCGACGGGAAGGTCTTCCTGTGACGGCGGTCGGCGGCCTGTGGCGCAACTGGGGCCGGACCGAGGCGGTGCGCCCGCAACGGGTGGAGCGCCCGGCCACGGCCGAGGCGGTGCAGCGCGCGGTGCAGGCGGCGAACCGGACCGGGATGCGCGTCAAAGCGGTCGGCGCCGGGCACAGCTTCACGGGCATCGCCGTGGCACCGGGTGTGCAGCTCGACCTCGAAGATGTGAACGGCATCCGCGACGTCGACCTCGAACGCGGGCGCGTGATGCTCGCGGCCGGCACGCACCTCCACCAGCTGCCGCGGCTGCTGCGGCCGCACGGCCTGGGGCTCGAGAACATGGGGGACATCGACCGGCAGACGATCGCCGGGGCGACCTCCACCGGCACACACGGCACGGGCGGATCGTTCGGCGGCCTGGCGACGCAGATCGTCGGGCTCACCCTGGTCACCGGCACGGGGGAGCTGCTGCACATCGACGAGACGGAGAACGCCGAGCTGCTCCCTGCTGCGCGCCTGGGGCTCGGCGCGCTCGGCGTCATCGTCGACATCACCCTGCAGTGCGTTCCCGCGTACCTGCTGCAGGCCGTCGAGCGGCCCGAACCGCTGCAGGCGACCATGGAGTCGTACCTGGAGCGGTCGGCGGCGGAGGACCACTTCGAGTTCTACTGGTTCCCGCACACCGAGACCGCCCTCACCAAGACCAACACGCGCCTGCCCCTGACGGCCGAACGGAAGCCGCTCCCGCGGGTCGGACGATGGGTGGACGACGAACTGCTCGCCAACGGCCTCTATCGGGGAGTGTGCGCGCTCGGCACGGCGGCGCCCGCCGTCATCCCGCCGTTCAGCCGGCTCGCGCAGCGCCTCACCGGCAACCGCGACTTCACCGACCACGCGCCGCAGGTGTACGTCACCAACCGCACGGTGCGATTCCGGGAGATGGAGTACGCGCTGCCGCGGGAGGCCGTGCCCGAGGCGCTCGCCGAGGTGAAGGCGCTCATCGAGCGGAAGGGATGGCGGATCTCGTTCCCGATCGAGGTGCGGAGCGCCGCGGCCGACGACAACTGGCTGTCGACGGCGTACGGGCGCGAGACGGGCTACATCGCCGTGCACCGGTACTACCGGGAGGACCAGCGCGAGTACTTCGCCGCGGTCGAAGAGATCATGGTCGCCCACGACGGGCGCCCGCACTGGGGCAAGCTGCACAGCCGGGATGCGGACGCGCTGCGCGCCACGTACCCGCGCTTCGACGACTTCCTCGCGGTCCGCGACCGCCTCGACCCCGAGCGGCGCTTCGAGAACGCCTACCTGCGCCGCGTCCTCGGTCCCTGACCCGCCGAGGTGCACGTCGTGGTCGCTCAACCGCCGGAATAGCAGCCACAAGGTGCACTTCGGCGGCTAGAAGCTGCCGCCCATCTCCTCCAGGCGCTCGACGCGCTGGGGGATCGGGGGGTGGGTGGAGAACAGACGCGCCATGAGGCCCGGCTTCAGCGGGTCGTTGATCCACAGGTGGGCCATGGATGAGTTCTGCTTCTGCATCGGACGGCCGTACGCTTCCAACTTCAGCAGCGCGCTGGCTAAGGCGTCCGGGTGGCGGGTCGTCATCGCACCGGTGGCGTCGGCGAGGTACTCGCGCTGACGCGACACGGCCAGCTGCACGAGGGTCGCCACCAGAGGAGCGACGATCGCGGCGATCAGCCCGAACACCAGCACGACCGGGTTTCCGCCGCCGTTGTTGTTGTTGTTGCGGTTGCCGCCGAAGAACGCCATGCGGAGGAAGATGTCGGCGATGAAGCCGATCGCCACGGTCAGGCCGAAGACGATCATCCCGAGCCGGATGTCGTAGTTGCGGACGTGCCCCAGCTCATGCGCCATGACGCCCTCGAGTTCGGCGTCGGTCATGATGTCGAGCAGGCCGGTCGTCGCGGCGACGGAGGCGTGCTCGGGGTCGCGGCCGGTCGCGAACGCGTTGGGCGCCGGGTCGTTGACGATATAGACGGCCGGCATGGGCGTACCCGTCGTGATCGACAGGTTCTCGACGACGTTCCACAGCCGGGGATTGTCCGCCTTCTGGATCGGGATGGCCCCCGACATGCTCAGCGCCTGACTGCTGGCCAGGTAGTACTGGAAGAGCGCGTAGAGCACCGCTCCGACGAGCACCACGACAAGGATCGTGTAGCTCTGGTAGATGTACGCCGCCAGCCATCCGAGCGCACCGATGAGTACCAGGAACAGCAGGATGATGAAGACGGTGTTGCGCTTGTTCCTGGCGATCGCCCTGTACATCTACGCCCTAGAACTGGACGCGTGGGGGCTCGGCGATCGCGGCGAGGTTGTCGACCTCGAAGAACTCGCGCTCGGTGAAGCCCAGGCGTCGGGCGAACAGGTTGTTGGGGAACACCTTGATCTTGGTGTTGAACTCGCGCACCCCGCCGTTGTAGAACCGACGCGACGCCTGGATCTTGTCCTCGGTGTCGACCAGGTCGGCCTGCAGGCGCAGGAAGTTCTGGCTGGCCTGCAGCTGCGGGTAGGCCTCGGCCACGGCGAAGATGCTCTTCAGCGCGGTCTGCATGTGATTCTCGGCGACGGACGCCTCACCCGGCGTCTGCGCGGAGAGCGTCTCGGCGCGCGCCTGCGTCACGGACTCGAAGACGCCTCGTTCGTGCGCGGCGTATCCCTTGACCGTCTCGATCAGATTCGGGATGAGATCGGCACGGCGCTTCAGCTGGACCGTGATGTCGCTCCACGCCTCGTCCACCCGCACCTTGAGGGTGACCAGCGAGTTGTAGGTGGCCCACAGGTAGATCCCGATGATCGCGACGATCACGACGACGATGATGACCGGAATGAGCCATTCCATGTTCGCAGAACTCCTTGTGTGCCAGGCGCCGGGTCGAGCAGATGCGCAGACCTCATCCTAGCTTCGGCGGAGCGGGCTCTCACCGCGTTCTCATCACACTCGAAGCAAGCGCATCGGCTGTGGACAGCACCCTCGATCTGCGCCGCGGCGTGCAGAATGGGGCCGTGAGCGAAGCAGCGACGCGGCGACGTCCCGGACGGCCGCGGAAGGAACGCGGGGCCGGGTCCGCGCGGGCGTCGATCATGCGTGCGGCGGCGGAGGAGTTCGCCGAGCGCGGGTACGAGGCGGCGTCGCTGCGGGCGGTCGCCCGGCGTGCGGGCGTCGACCCGGCGCTCGTCCACCACTACTTCGACGACAAGGCCGACCTGTTCACCGCGACGCTCGAGGCGCCGCTCCGGCCCGACCGCGCAGTGGATCTGATCCTCGCCGGCACCCAGCACGACATGGGCGAGCGACTGGTCGCCTACCTGCTGGAACGTCTGGATGACGAGAAGTCCGGCCGACGCATGGTCGTCATCCTGCGCACCGTCCTCAGCTCGGGCCCGGGCACGCGCATGGTGCGCGAGTTCCTGGTGCGCGAGGTCCTCTCGAAGCTCGCGGGGCTGGTCGGGGGAGAGGATGCGGAGCTGCGCGCCGAGCTCGCCGCCAGCCAGCTGGTCGGCCTGATCATGACGCGGTACGCCCTCCGGGTCGAGCCCATCGCCGGCACGCCCCGGGAGGAGCTCGCGCGTCGCGTCGGCGCCGTCGTGCAGTGGCACCTGTTCGGAGCGCCGGACGCACCTCTTGACGCGAAGCATCCCACAGGCGAATAATTCATCACATGATGAATTCGCGGAGAACGTCCGCGGAAGCGGGCGACGACGCCCTCGCCGATGCGATCGCCATCGAGGGGCTTCGGGTGCGGCGCGGACGCACCGACGTCCTGCACGGCCTCGACCTCCGCATCCCGCGCGGCCAGGTCGTCGGCCTGCTGGGGCCGAGCGGCTGCGGCAAGACGACCCTGATGCGCGCGGTCGTCGGCGTGCAGAAGGTCAAGTCGGGCACCGTGACGGTTCTCGGCCAGCCCGCCGGCACCGCGGCCCTTCGCCACCGGGTCGGCTACGTCACCCAGGCGGCCAGCGTCTACGACGACCTCACCATCCGCCAGAACCTCGAGTACTTCCGCCGGGTGCTGGGCGCCGGCCGCGCCGACGTCGACCGCGCGATCACGGCGACCGACCTCGACGAGCACTCCGGTCGCCTGGTCTCGACCCTGTCGGGAGGTCAGCGCAGCCGGGTCTCCCTCGCCGCGGCCCTGCTCGGCTCGCCCGACCTCCTCGTGCTCGACGAGCCGACGGTGGGCCTCGACCCGCTGCTCCGCGTCGAGCTGTGGGCGCTGTTCCACCGCCTCGCCGAGGCTGGCACCAGCCTCCTGGTGTCGAGCCATGTGATGGATGAGGCCAGCCGCTGCGACCGCCTCATCCTGATGCGCGAGGGCGCCGTGCTCGCCGATGCGACCCCGGCGGAGCTGCTCGCCGAGACGGGAGCCGTCGACGCCGAGGGCGCCTTCCTCGCCCTGCTGCGCCGCCACCACGCCCGGCATGCCCTGCCGGAAGCGGAGCCGGATGCCGAGTCGGAGAGCGGAACGGAGGTGGGAACGCCATGAACCCCACGCGCACGCTCGCGACCACCGGCCGCGTGCTCACCCAGATCCGTCATGACCCGCGCACCGTCGTGCTCCTGCTGGTGGTGCCCGCGCTCCTCGTGGGGCTCGTCGCCTGGATCTTCACCGACACCCCGGTGTTCCAGACCATCGGCCCGGCCATCCTCGCCCTGTTCCCGTTCATCGTGATGTTCCTGGTGACCTCGATCACCACACTGCGGGAGCGGAGGACCGGCACCCTGGAGCGGCTGCTTTCGATGCCGCTCGGCCGCAGCGACTTCATCCTCGGTTACACGCTCGCGTTCGGGCTGCTCGCGGTGGTGCAGGCGCTCGTCGCGTCGGCGTACGCGCTGTGGGTGTGCGGGCTCGATGTGAAGGGCGACCCGTGGCTGCTGGTGGCTGTCGCGGTGACGGATGCCGTGCTCGGCAGCACCCTTGGACTGTTCGCGAGCGCGTTCGCCCGCACCGAGTTCCAGGTGGTGCAGTTCATGCCGCTGCTGGTGTTCCCGCAGATCCTGCTCGGCGGGATCTTCCTCCCGCGCGACCAGCTCCCCGCCGGCCTGAAGGAGATCAGCGACTGGCTGCCGCTGTCGCACGCGGTGGATGCGCTGAACGCCGTCGCGACGAACTCGCACGACGCCGCCTACGTGGGCGGTCAGCTCCTCATCATCGGGGCGTTCGCGGTCGCCGCGGTCGTCTTCGGGGCGCTGACCCTGCAGCGCCGCACCGCCTAGCGGCTGGGGGGCGTTCTGCTTGCGTAGGTAAAACCGCCGCAGATCTCCGACGCACCGCGGTGCGGATGGAGATCCGGGGCGGATGCGGCGGAATCTCCGACGGGAGGTGGCGGAGCTCCGACGCAGGCGGTGCAGCGAGACCGCTACGCGCTCGCCTCTTGGTCGGAGACCGGCAGCTCGGCGGTGCCCGTGTAGCGGTACCGGACGCGCGAGCCGGTGCGCGGCTCGTCGATCGGACGCCACTCGGTGCCCACATTGTCGTCGCCCACGATCGAGACGTCGCGGATGACGTCCTTCGGCTGCCCGTCGACGAACGACTGGATGACCTCGGCGTAGACCTCGGAGTCCGGATTGAGCAGCACGGCGACGTAGTGGTCCGACTGTCGCACCTCGCGCGCCGGAACCCACAGCCGCTCGTCGAACTGCACCAGCGTACCGCCGTCGGCGGCGGCGTGCGGCCTGACCCCGGTGACGATCCCGTCGAGCCAAGTGTCGCCGTCGTGGTACGCGTACAGCTCGCGCATCGGCGTCTCGTAGTCGGCCTCGTCGGCCCCGTCCTGATCCAGATAGTCCAGCGGTGACGTCGTCATGCCCCGAACCCTACCCCCGCCCGCAGCGCACCCGCGAGGAGCGGCGCGAGGTCGCCGCGCGCACCCTCGGCGACCTCCACGCGCTCCAGCCCCTGCCACGCGGCCGTCGAATCCAGCAGCGGGAGGAGCCGGTCGATCGTCGCCGGGGGAGCGCCCGGCTCCGTCCACGCCGACTGCACGCGCAGGACGCCCGCCTGCCGGTCGCTCTTCAGGTCGATACGCCCGACCAGGGCGTCGTCGAGCAGGATCGGCAGCGAGTAGTACCCGTACACGCGCTTCGGTGCCGGCGTGTAGATCTCGATGCGGTAGTGGAAGCCGAACATCCGCAGGGCCCGGTCGCGGTACCAGACCACCGGGTCGAACGGCGACAGCAGCGCCGCGGCCTCGATCTGCCGCGGCTTGCGGGCATCGCGGTGCATCCACGCGCGCAGCGGCCGGCCGGCGCTCTCCCAGCCGGGCACCTGGACGGGGACGAGCTCGCCTGCATCCTCCAGCTCCTGCAGGGCGACGGAGACGCGCGGGCCCGTGATGCGGTAGTAGTCGGCGAAGTCGCGCGCGGTGCCGATGCCGTGCGCGACGGCGGCCCGGCGCAGGAGCTCGCGGATCGCGTCCTCATCGCTCACGGTCTGCTGCAGCACGCTCGCGGGGAGCACGTCGGCGGCCAGCCCGTACCGGCGCTGGAATCGCGTGCGCCCGGCGATCGCGACCTCGCCGAACAGGAACATCCGCTCCAGCGCGCGCTTCACCTCCGACCAGCCCCACCACGGACCCGTGCGGTGGTTCGCGTCGTGCTCGATCTCGCCCGCGACCAGCGGCCCGCGCTCGGCGAGCTCGCCGCGCAGCCACTCGACCGTGCTCTCGTTGACCTCGAACCAGCTCCCCGGACCGCCGTACCGGGCGCGGTAGTCGCGCATCCGCCAGGCGAACAGCGGCCAGTCCTCCGTCCGCATGAAGGCGGCCTCGTGCGGCCAGTACTCGGTGTACGGGCCGCGCGCGTCGAAGGTGAGCCGGTCGAGGAGGCCGCGGTCGTAGGCGCCCAGGCGTGCGAACGCCGGGAGGTAATGGCTGCGCTCGAAGACGTTGACCGAGTCGATCTGCAGCAGGCGCAGGCGGTCCATCAGCCCGTTGAGCTGCCGCGTGCCGACCGTGTCGGGATGCGGACGGCCGAAGCCCTGCGCGGCCAGCGCGATGCGACGTGCGAGTGCGGGGGAGACCTGTTCGACCACGCGACGACCCTATCGACAACCCCGGACACCGGACGTTCACCGCGTCGTCACCGGCGCGCGACCGCCCGGACGCCTGGCCTTCCTACCGTGACCACGTCCGGGCGCTCCGCCCGGTCGACACCTTGCACTGGAGGAAACCCGTGATCAACAAGCGCGCACGTGTCGCCGGCTTCGCCGCCGCGGCCGCCGTCGTCGCACTCTCGCTCTCCGCCTGCTCCGGTGGCGCGAGCGCCAGCACCGCAGACACCGCGAAGATCAACTCCGCCACCGACGTCGCGTCGGCCGGCGGGATGGACGCGCTGGTCGCGGCCGCGAAGAAGGAGGGCAGCCTCAACATCATCGCGACCCCGGGCGACTGGGCGAACTATCAGGAGATCTTCGACGGCTTCACCAAGAAGTACGGCATCACGATCAACCCGAGCCAGGACAGTGCCTCCAGCCAGGAGGAGATCGACGCCGCCAAGAAGCTCAAGGGCCAGGACACCGCTCCGGACACCTTCGACATCGGCTCCTCGGTCGCTCTCGCGAACACCGAGTACTTCGCGCCGTACAAGCCGACCGGCTGGGACGACATCCCCGCGAACCAGAAGGAGAAGGACGGCCTCTGGAAGGTCGGCTACTACGGCGTCATGGCGGTCGGCTACGACGCCAACAAGATCAAGACCGCGCCGAAGTCGTTCGACGACCTCCTGAAGCCGGAGTTCAAGGGCGCGGTCGCGCTGAATGGCAACCCGACCCAGGCGGCCGCAGCGGCCGGCGCCGTCGCGTACGCCACCCTGCAGAACGGCGGGACGCTCGACGACCTGACCCCCGGCATCGACTGGTTCACCAAGCTGAAGAAGGCCGGCAACTGGAACGCCGCCGACGGCAAGCCGAACACCATCGCCTCGGGTGAGACCCCGGTGCTGCTCGACTGGTCGTTCAACCAGAAGGGCTACGCCACCTCCGACACCATCAAGGGCGGCGGCGTGAACTGGAAGTATGTCGTGCTCCCGGGCACCGCGTACGTCGGCTACTACAACCAGGCCATCAACAAGGACGCCCCGCACCCCGCGGCTGCGCGCCTCTGGGAGGAGTACCTCTACAGCGACGCCGCCCAGAACGCGTGGCTGAAGGGCGGCGCCTACCCGGCGCGCGTCGACGCGATGGAGAAGGCCGGGACGCTCGACAAGGACGAGTTCCCGGGCAAGCTGGATGAGGTGGCCGTCATGAGCGACAAGCAGGCCACCGACGCCGGCACCCTGCTGAACGCCAAGTGGGCGAACGCGGTCGGCTGATGACCGAGACCGTCACAGGCGCCGCGGCGCCTGCGGTCGGACGCACCGCCGCCGGAGTCTCCGAGACGGAGACCCGGCGGCGGCCGTCGTCCGCCCGGCCCGCGGTCGAGCGGGCAGGACGACGCCGCAGGACCGGCGCGGCCGCGGTGCTGGGGCTGACCCCGTTCGCGTTCTACGTGCTGGTGTTCCTCGCCGTCCCGACCGTCGTCGCGGTGGGCAGCGGCTTCCTCGACGACGCCGGCCGCTTCACCTGGGCGAACCTCACCGGCCTCGCCGAGCCCGCGATCGCCGGCTCCTTCTTCGGCGCGTTCTGGCTCTCGGCCGTGACCGCCGTCGTCGGCGCGATCGCCGGAGCCGCGCTGTGCTTCGCCCTGCTCCGCTCGCGATCCGGCGGGGTGACGCGCTCCCTGGTGGATTCGGCCAGCAGCGTCCTCGCCCAGTTCGGCGGCGTCATGCTCGCCTTCGCCTTCATCGCGACGATCGGCGCGCAGGGACTGGTGACGGTGCTGCTGCGGAACGTCGCGCACATCAACATCTACGAGAACGGCGTCTGGCTGTACACGGTGCCCGGCCTCATCCTCCCGTACCTCTACTTCCAGATCCCGCTGATGGTCATCACCTTCATGCCGGCCCTGGAGGGACTCCGCCCGCAGTGGCTGGAGGCGACGGCGACGCTCGGCGGCAGCCGCTGGACGTACTGGACGCGCGTGGGCGGCCCCATCCTCCTCCCGTCGTTCCTCGGCAGCCTGCTGCTGCTGTTCGCCAACGCGTTCTCGTCGTACGCGACGGCCGCGGCCCTCGTCGGCCAGGCGAACAACATCGTGTCGTTGCAGATCCGGCAGGCGCTCATCAGCGAGACCGTGCTCGGCCGGGCGAACCTGGCCGGGGCCATGGCGCTCGGGATGCTGCTGGTGATGGTCGTCGTCATGCTCGGCTACTCGGCCCTGGTGCGACGGACGGCGCGGTGGCAGCGATGAGCCGGGCGGTCGAGTCGCGCCCGGTCCGCCCGCGCCCGGTCCGCCGCCGAGCGCCCGAGCTGCGGCTCGGCCCCGGTCCCGTCGTCCGTGCCGTGATCTGGACGCTGCTGGGGCTGTTCTTCCTCATCCCGCTGTTCTCGATGGTCGAGTTCACCCTGCGCACCGCGAAGCCCGGCGTGTACAACCTCGACCGTTGGGTGGCCGTGTTCTCGGGCGAGACGACCCGGTACGACCGCGTCTACCAGGGCCTCGGCAATTCGCTCGTTCTGGCGGTGGTGACGGTCGCGATCGTGCTCCTCGTGCTGCTGCCGACGATCGTGCTCGTCGAACTGCGGTTCCCGAAGTTGCGGAGGGTGCTGGAGGGGATCTGCCTGCTGCCGATCATGATCCCGGCGATCGTGATGGTCGTCGGTCTCGCTCCGACCTACGCGGTGGTGACCGAGGTCTTCGGCTCCGGCGCCTGGACGCTTGCCTTCGCGTATGGCATCACCGTGCTGCCGTACGCCTATCGCGCGATCCAGAGCAACGTCGCCGCCGTCGACATGATCACCCTCAGCGAGGCAGCCCGGTCGCTCGGCGCCGGCTGGTGGACGGTGTTCTGGCGCGTCCTCGTGCCGAACCTGCGGCGCGGCATCCTCGCCGCCTCCGCGCTCTCCGTCGCCGTCGTGCTGGGCGAGTTCACCATCGCCTCGCTGCTCTCCCGCGTCAACCTGCAGACCTCCCTGCTGCTGGTGTCCCAGTCCGACCCCTTCGTCGCGGTCATCTTCGCGCTCCTCGCGCTGGTGTTCGCGTTCGTCCTCCTCGTCGTCGTCGACCGCCTCGTGAGCGTCCGGCGCCGCACCGCGAAAGGCTGACATGACCGCCCTCGAGACCCCGCTCCTCTCCTCCCGCACCGGCTCCACCGTCGAACTGCGCGACCTCGTCCGCGACTTCGGCGGCGGCGTCGGGCTGTCGGGCTTCGACCTCGAGGCGGCGCCGGGGGAGCTGATCGCCCTCCTCGGCCCGAGCGGGTGCGGAAAGACCACTGCGCTCCGCTCGCTCGCCGGACTCGAGCGGGTGGACAGCGGCAGCATCCTCATCGACGGACATGACGTCACCGACGAGCCCACCAGCCGTCGCGACCTGGGGATGGTGTTCCAGTCGTACTCGCTGTTCCCGCACCTCACCGCGGGCCAGAACGTCGAGTTCGGTCTGCGGATGCGCAAGGTCGCCCCGGCGGACCGCCGCCGCCGCGCCGCGGAGGCCCTCGAGCTGGTCGGCCTCGACCACCACGCGGGCCGGTACGCTCACCAGCTGTCCGGGGGCCAGCAGCAGCGCGTCGCCCTCGCCCGCGCACTCGTCACCGAGCCGCGCGTCCTGCTGCTCGACGAACCGCTGTCGGCGCTCGACGCGAAGGTCAGGGTCCAGCTCCGGGATGAGATCCGCCGCATCCAGACCGAGCTCGGCATCACCACGTTCTTCGTCACGCACGACCAGGAGGAGGCGCTCGCCGTCGCCGACCGGGTCGCCGTGATGCGCGCGGGACGGATCGAGCAGATCGGCAGCCCGGAGGAGCTGTACCATCGCCCTGCCACGGCCTTCGTCGCGGAGTTCGTCGGCCTGACCAACCGGGTGGACGGCGTGGTCGCGGGCGGGCGGCTCACCGTCCTCGGGCACGAGGTTCCGCTGGCCTCCGACGCGGTCGACGGCCCGGTGACCGCGTACCTGCGTCCGGAGGATGTCGTGCTCGCCGGCGGCGGCATCCCCGGTGTCGTGCTCACCACGAGCTTCCTCGGCGCACTCCGCCGCACCCGGGTCCGGCTGGAGAACGGCATCGAGCTGTCGCTGCAGCACGGCGCCCGCGAGCGGCCGGAACCGGGCGAGCGCGTCGCCGTGGGCCTCACCGGTTCTCCGGTCACTGTCGCCCCGCGCGACGCCGGAAATGGGGAAGTCCCGGCGCGCTGACCGCGGAGTAGAGTCCGCGCATGTCCAGCGAGACTCCGAATCGGGGTGGGCGTGCGGGGGAGGACGCAGAAGTCGCTGTGCAGATCGATCCCGCAACGTTCGAGAAGACCCAGTCCCTCACGGACATCGCGCACCGCATCTCGGTGCACGATGTCATCACTTTTCCCTGGTACCGCCCCATCGACACCATCAGCCCCACGCACACCGTGGGAAAGGGGAGGACCAACCTGACCCTCGTCGCGTCCGACATCATGCAGACGGACATGACCGGCACCCCGTACGCGTCGTTCACGTACCGCCCGACACCGTCCGGCGGGCCGGGCGTCTCGGTGCACTTCACGCCCGGCGACTACGGGGCGACGGCGGTCGGCGACTACGTCGTCACCTTCGTCATCGCGGCGAACGGCAGTGTGAACCTCACGGTCGGCGGGTTCGCCGGCGGCACGACGCCGACCGGCCTCGGCCCGCGGACGGTCAACGGGAACGTCGCCGTCGTGGTCGGGCTGAAACAGGTGCCGCCGACGCAGGTGACGTACGCCTCCATCCAGCAGACCGGCGGGGCCACGTGGCAGTGGTACCGGACAGCCATCGAGTATCCGCCGCTGATCCTGCAGCTCTGAGCTCGCGGGTCTCACCCATGCCCGAGGCATCCCCTGATCCGTCCGGCTGTCAAGGGGCCGGGAGCCGCGGCGCCGTTTCGGCGGAGGAACGGAGCCGCGGCCTACACTGACGGTCATGTCCGACATCGACCGCCCCGTCCCGTCGCCCACGACTGCGCCCGGAGCCGGCACCGAGGCCAACCGCGCACCGGCCCGCGCCTGGTTCCAGCGCCGCCGCCGAGAGCTCGGCGAGCCGATCGAGTCCGCCGACGAGACGGTTCCGCGCGGGATGCGCATCGCCGGTGCGTGGTCGTGGCGGCTGCTGGTGATCGGCGCGGTCCTCGCCGTCGTCGTCTTCCTGATCATCCAGCTGAAGCTCATCGTCATCCCCGTGCTCATCGCGGTGCTGCTGGCGGGGCTGCTGGTGCCGTTCAAGGACTTCCTGGTGCGGCACCGCTGGCCGAAGTGGCTGGCGATCGTCGTGGTGCTGATCACGCTGATCGTCGTCGTGGGCGGTCTGCTGTACCTGGCGATCTGGCAGGTGACGCGGCAGAGCGGGGAGCTGCAGAAGCAGTCCGTCGCCTCCTTCAACGACCTGCAGGCCTGGCTGACGAGCGGACCGCTCGGCCTCAGCCCCGACCAGATCAGCAACGCGTTCGCCTCGATCGGGAAGTCGATCCAGCAGGACGGCCAGGTCTTCCTGTCCGGTGCGCTGTCGGTCGGCTCCACCCTCGGGCACGTCTTCGCCGGGGCGCTGCTCGTGCTGTTCAGCACCATCTTCATCCTCATCGACGGCAGGAGCATCTGGGGGTGGATCGTCCGCGTCTTCCCGAAGCGGTCGCGCGCTGCAATCGACGGAGCCGGCCAGGCCGGCTGGGTGACGCTGAAGAACTTCGCGAAGGTGCAGGTGCTTGTCGCCTCGATCGATGCGCTCGGCATCGGCCTCGGCGCGTTCTTCCTCGGGCTGCCGCTCGTCATCCCGATCTCGGTCCTGGTGTTCCTCGGCTCGTTCATCCCGGTCGTCGGCGCCGTCGTCACCGGAGCGCTCGCCATCTTCATCGCGCTCGTCTTCAAGGGCTGGGTGTTCGCGCTGATCATGCTCGGCGTCGTGCTGCTGGTGCAGCAGATCGAGGGACACATCCTGCAGCCGCTCATCATGGGCAGCGCCGTGAAGGTCCACCCGCTCGCCGTGGTGCTCGCCGTCGCGGCCGGATCGCTGCTGGCCGGCATCCCCGGCGCCCTGTTCGCCGTGCCGTTCGTCGCCGTGCTGAACGTGATGGTGCACTACATCGCGAGCGGCGTCTGGCGGAACGTGCCGCCGGAGAACTACACGCCGCCGGAGCGGGCGATCTGGGAGACGGTCCCGCGACCGGTGCGCCGCCCGCCCGCGCGGTCGTAGCGCGAGCACGCATACAGTCGCCGGCATACGAGCGCCGCTAGGCTGAGCGCGTGGCAACCGCGACCGAACACACGCGCACCCCGTTCGCAGGCCCCAGCCTGGACGAGTTCGAGGCTGCGCGCGCCATCGTCGCCCACGTCGCCCAGCCGACGCCGATGGAGTCATCGCGGTTCCTGACCGAGATCCTCGGCGCCCCCGTGCTTCTCAAATGCGAGAACCTTCAACGCACCGGCTCCTACAAGATCCGCGGTGCCTACAACCGGATGTCGAAGCTGAGTGCCGAGGAGCGCGCACGGGGCGTCGTCGCCGCCTCCGCGGGCAACCACGCGCAGGGCGTCGCCTTCGCGGCCCGCGAGCTCGGCATCCACGCGACGATCTTCATGCCGGTGGGCGTCGCCATCCCCAAGTTCCAGGCAACGCGCGCCTACGGTGCGGATGTGGTGCTCAGCGGCAGCATCGTCGACGAGACGCTGCAAGCCGCCGCCGACTTCGCCGCCGAGACGGGCGCCGTGCTCATCCCGCCGTTCGACCACCCCGACGTGGTCGCGGGGCAGGGGACGCTCGGGCTCGAGATCCTCGACGCCGTCCCCGACGTCTCGACCGTCGTCGTGCCGATCGGCGGAGGCGGACTCATCTCCGGCGTCGCCAGCGCGATCAAGCAGCGCGCGGCGGTCACCGGACGGACCGTCCGCATCGTCGGTGTGCAGGCGGCCAACGCAGCCGCCTACCCGCCGTCGCTCGCGGCGGGGGAGCCGACCGACATCTCGCTCACCGGCACGATCGCCGACGGCATCGCCGTGCGACGGCCCGGCGCCCTCAACTTCGAGATCATCCGCGAGGCGGTGGATGAGATCGTCACAGTGTCGGAGGACGACATCGCCCGTGCCATGGTGGTGCTCCTGGAGCGCGCCAAGCTCGTCGTCGAGCCGGCGGGAGCGGCCGGCGTCGCCGCCATCCTCGCCGGATCGGTCACCGCCGACGGCACGACCGTCGCCATCCTCTCCGGCGGCAACATCGACCCGCTGCTCATGCAGCGCGTGATCAGCCAGGGTCTCGCCGCCTCCGACCGCTACCTCAAGCTGACCATCATGCTCCCGGACCGCCCCGGCCAGCTGGCGCGCATCGCCGAGATCCTCGCGGGCGTCAACGCGAACGTGGTTGAGGTGCTGCACACCCGGCACGGGCGCGGGATGCAGATCACCCAGGTCGAGCTGAACGTGAGCGTCGAAACGCGCGGCACCGACCACCGCCGGCACGTCATCGAGGCGCTTCGCGCCGCCGGCTACGACCCGGTCGTGGTCGACGACGAGTAGCCCCCACACACGCCGACAGCTCCTGAGTTTTTCGCCCGTTTCGCGGTGAAACGGCGGAAAAACTCAGGAGCTGTTGGCGTGGATGCGCGGGAGCGGCTTACTGGCCGGTGTAGGTCTCGACCTTGGTGACCTCGACGGCGATCTGACGGCCGTTCGGAGCGGTGTACTCCGTCTTGTCGCCGACCTTGAGGCCCAGGATGGCCGCGCCGAGCGGGCTCTGCTCGCTGTAGACGGGGAGGTCGGTGCCGGCCGCGATCTCGCGGTTGCCGATGAGGAAGACGCTCTCGTCGCCCGCGATCGTCGCGGTGATGACGGTGCCCGGCTCGACGACGCCGTGGCTCTCCGGCGCCGCGCCGACGGTGGCGCTCCGCAGCAGGTTCGTCAGCTGGACGATGCGGGCCTCGATCTTGCCCTGCTCGTCCTTGGCCGCGTGGTAGCCGCCGTTCTCCTTGAGGTCGCCCTCCTCGCGGGCCGCCTCGATGCGCTTCGCGATCTCGTTACGGCCGTTGACGCTGAGCTCCTCGAGTTCGGCCGAGAGACGGTCGTACGCGTCCTGGGTCAGAAACGTGACCTGAGACTCCTGAGACATGATGAACTCCTTCGCGCCTGCGGCTATGAGCCGCCTCGGCTGATGGTCCGGTTCGGTACCGGTGCTAAAGTCGACGCCCCGGCCACGGCCGGGGCGTATCCGCACAATACTAGGACAGCCAGCAGGTGTTGATCAAACCCGTGTTGGGCTTCATGATCGTGCGGATCGACTCGGTGTGGGCGGTCAACCGGCTCTCGGAACCGGGGTATTCGACGATGCGCCAGCCGACGATCGCGAAGTCTTCGTTGAGGGCCTGGAGGGCGCACGTGACCGGGGTGCCGACAGGCGCGTTGATCGAGAACGAGATGTCCACGTGGCTGTCGTCGGGGATCGTGTAGGCGGTGTCGGTGGTCTCGAGGTTCGCCTGATCGTTGTCCCAGCCGGCCCAGAACGCCCAGACCGTGGCGATGGCGACCGCGGCGATCGCTCCGAAGATCAGCAGCCAGCGGTCGCGCCGCTTGCGCTGAGGCGTGCGGCCGTAGCGGGTGTCGAGCGTGGGGACGCGGTGGGTTGTCGTCATGCATGCACCGCCATGCCGTCAGCCCCGCCTTTCGCTCAGGAGCCCCCCGTCGGGCGACGGTAGGCTGAGTCCAGACTAGGAGAGAAAGCTGTGAATGCTGCCGCCCGCCGGCCGATGGAGGGGTTCCAGCTCATCGACTCGAAAGTGGAGACCGAGATGCCCGAGACCGACCTCTTCCCCGGGGTGCGTGCGTGATCGCCGATAGCCTGCTGCGCGCCTCCGTCTGGCTGGCCGCCACCCCGACGCCCACGCCGTCCGGCACCCCCGATGACGATTCGGTCACGCCCGGCGTGCTCGGGTTCGTCGTCACGTTCCTGCTGGCCGTGGTCGTCGTCCTCCTCGTGCTCGACATGGTGCGCCGCATCCGTCGCGTGCGCTATCGCGCCGAGATCGCCGAGAAGCTGGATGCGGAAGAGGCGGAGCGCCGCGGCGACGGGTTGGACGGGCCCGACCGCCCGTAGCGTCGCTCAGATCGCCTGCGCCACCCGCTCGGCGAGCAGGGCCACGCCGATCAGTGTCATGGCGATCGCGGAGACGCGGGCCATGATCACGGTTCCGCGGGGGCGCGCCGCCAGCAGCCGGCGGCCGAGCACCGCCACGGCCAGGTAGACGACCGCGCACGTCGCGACGAACAGGCCGCCGAGCATCAGCATCTGCGCCGCCGGGGCCCAGCCGCCGTGAGACGAGGTGAACTGCGGCACGAGGGCAACCAGCACCAACAGCCCTTTCGGGTTGAAGCCGCTCACGCCGGCGCCCCGCAGGAACGAC
The DNA here is from genome assembly GCF_043083605.1 of Leifsonia sp. NPDC014704. Taxonomy (NCBI): domain Bacteria; kingdom Bacillati; phylum Actinomycetota; class Actinomycetes; order Micrococcales; family Microbacteriaceae; genus Leifsonia; species Leifsonia sp. NPDC014704. The sequence goes on from NZ_JBIBYW010000001.1 coordinate 255,280, forward strand.
CCCAGCGAGGACGCACCGCTTGTCACCGTGCCGGTCTGCGCGGTCAACGGGACCGCCGAACGCACCAGCCCGCTGATCCCGAGCCAGAGCAGGTACAGCGCGCCGCCTACCGTGAGCACGTCGAGCAGCACCGGATTGGCGGCGACGAGCGCGCCCAACCCGACCGCGACCGCGACAACCACCACGAGGTACCCGAACAGGATGCCGCCGATCGAGGGCAGGAGCGTCCGGCCACCGAGCCCGGCCGTCACCGCGTACGCCCAGTCGGCTCCCGGCGTGCAGACGAGGAGCGCGGCCACTCCCCAGAAGCCGAAGACCAGTGCCGGATCCATCGCCGTCCTCCCTCCGTCCGCGCTCTGCGGTCTACCGGAAAGCTATGGCGTGAGCGACCGAAAGTGCTTGCGATTTTCGTGCCTTCTACATCCATCCGTGGAAGAATCTGCTGCATGGATGCGATCGACCGGGAGATCCTCGCTGCGCTGCAGGAGGACGGCCGGCTCAGCCTCACCGACCTCGCCGCACGCGTCGGCCTGACGCTGTCGCCGTGCCACCGCCGCGTGCGCGAACTGGAGCGCGCCGGCGTGATCGAGCAGTACCGCGCCGTGGTGTCGCCGGCCGCGGTCGGACTCGACTTCGAGGCGATCGTGTTCGTCACCATCGACCGCACCGACCCGGAGACCGTCGGGGCCTTCGAGGAGGGCGTGCTCGCCATCCCGAACATCGTGCAGGCCGAGCGACTGTTCGGCGACCCGGACTACATGCTGCGGGTGCTGACCGCCGACCTCACCGGCTACCAGGAGCTGTTCGACGGGCCGCTGGGGGCGCTTCCGGGCGTCCGCAAGCTGTCCTCGACCTTGGTCATGAAGCAGGTGACCGGACGGCGGGCGCTGCCCACCTGATCCCGCGCCTTCAGCCCGCGTTGTACGCGGGGTGCATCGCGATCAGCAGCGTCGCCGTCCAGTGGCAGAGGAACGCCAGCACGGTCAGCGTGTGGAAGATCTCGTGGAAGCCGAAGCGCCCGGGGAAGGGGTTCGGCCGCTTCATGCCGTAGATGACCGCGCCCGCGGTGTACATCAAACCGCCAACGAGCACGAGCACCATCATCGCGACGTTGGCGTCGACGAGGTCGACGATGTACATCATGGCCGCCCAGCCGAGCGCCACGTAGATAGGCACGTACAGCCAGCGGGGCGCGCTGATCCAGAACACGCGGAAGCCGATGCCGATGAGGGCGCCGGCCCACACCAGCGTGAGCAGCAGGATGCCCTTCTCCGGCGGCAGCGCGAGCACGGCGAGCGGCGTGTAGGTTCCCGCGATCAGCAGGAAGATGTTCGCGTGGTCGATGCGCTTGAGGATGATCTTCGTGCGCGGCCGCCAGTTGAACCGGTGGTACAGGGCGGAGTTCCCGAACAGCAGCATCGAGGTGAGCGTGAACACGGCGGACGCCCACTTGGCGGGCGCTCCGTGGGCGAGGCAGATCAGGACGATTCCGGCCGCGATCGCCACCGGGAACGTTGCGGCGTGGATCCAGCCACGCCAGGTCGGCTTGACCTCGCCGGGGAAGGCGGGGGAGGCATCCAGCAGCGGGATGTTCGGCAGCTCCGGGCCACCGTCGCGCGCCTCGCGCTCGTCCGCCTGCACGGCAGCATCCGAGGAGCTCAGATCGGCCGTCGGCTCCGCGAGCAGCTCTGCGACGTCTTCGTCGGCTGCGCGGTCGTCGGTCGTACCGGGGTTGTGACTCTCTCGGGGCGACATAGACCAAGCGTAGGGGAGGACGGGTGGCCGGATGCTGTGAGCCGGGCACCGTCGGCCGCGCTAACGTAGCAGCGTGAGCAGACGCGGAAGGCCGGGGATGGGCCGGCTGGAGGGCAGCGGGCTGCTGTACGGGCTCTACCAGAAGCGTCTCCGCCGTGACCTCAATCGCGAGTCGCTGCCGCAGCACGTCGCCATGATCATCGACGGCAACCGGCGGTGGGCCCGGCAGGCCGGGCTGACCACCGTCGCGCACGGCCACCGGGCCGGTGCGGCGAAGATGCGCGAGTTCCTGGAGTGGTGCGACGAGCTCGGCATCCAGGTCGTCACGTTGTATCTGCTGTCTTCCGACAACCTCACCAACCGCGAGAGCGGCGAGCTCGGCGACCTGATCGACATCATCGCCCAGTTGGCCGACGACCTGTCCCGCTACCGCGACTGGCGGGTCAAGCACGTGGGGTCGGCGACGGGCCTTCCGCCCCGGCTGCTGCAGGCGCTGGCGGATGCGGAGAAGCGCACCGCGGCGAACACCGGCATGCACATCAACCTCGCTGTCGGCTACGGCGGCCGCAAGGAGATCACCGACGCCATGCGCAGCATCGTGGCCGCGCACCACGCCGACGGCGGGAGCCTGGAGACCCTCGCGGACCTGCTGACGCCCGACCTCATCGGCGAGCACCTCTACACCGGCGGCCAGCCCGATCCCGACCTCGTCATTCGCACGTCGGGAGAGCAGCGCCTCAGCGACTTCATGCTCTGGCAGAGCGCCCACAGCGAGTTCTACTTCGTGGAGGCGCTGGGGCCGGACCTGCGCGAGGTCGACTTCCTGCGCGCCGTCCGCGACTATTCGCGCAGGCACCGCCGCTTCGGTGGCTGACCGGGGGCTCCGGTTCGTTTCGTCACCGATTTTTGGCAGCCGGTCGGCTTCGGCCAGAATCGAGGGGTGACGACGGTCGAGGAGTACGCCCGCGGGTTCGGCGAAGAGCCCGGATATCTGGACTACGGACGGGTCGGACCGCTGTCCGCGACCGTGCGCGCGGAGGCGATCGGGCAGTACGAGATCCTCTCCAAGGCGCGCTACGGCACCATCGAGCGGATGCGTACCGAGGATGAGCGCGTGCGCGAGGCCGTCAGCGCCCTCACCGGGTTCCCGGCCGACCAGGTGAGCTTTCAGCCGAACGCGTCGAGCGGCCTGCTGCATGCGGCCTTCGGGCTGACCGGTGGCGACGTGCTGCTGTCGCTGTCCGAGTTCCCGTCCCTGACCTACGCCGCCGAGCGCGCCGCCCGGGCCCTTCGCGTCATCACGCCGACCTGGCTGGAGACCGACGGCGGCCGTGTGACGCCGTCGCGCATCCGCGAACAGCTGACCGACAGCACCTCGGCGGTGATGGTGAGCCTCGTCGACTCGCGCACCGGCTACCTCGCCGACATCGACGGCATCCGTCAGGTCATCGGCGACCGCCTCCTCATCGTCGACGCCATCCAGGGCTTCGGTGTCGTCGACGCCCCGTGGGAGGTCGCCGACGTCGTCGTGTCGGGCGGTCAGAAGTGGATGCGCGCGGGCTGGGGCACAGGATTCCTCGCGCTCAGCGAGCGCGCGATCGACCACCTGACGCCCGTCTTCAGCGGCTGGACCGGCTCCGGGCCGCAGCAACCGTGGGACGAGGTGCTCGAGCCGGTGCGCGGCGCCGGCGCCTTCTCGATCTCCAACCCGGACCTCGTCGCGGAGGCGCGCTTCGCGGCGGCGCTCGAAGAGGTCGACGCGGTCGGCGTGAGCGCGATCTCGGCGGCCATCTCCGACAACGTCGAGCGCGTGCTGCAGCTCGCCGACGAGTTCGCCGTGCCGGTCAGCTCCTCGCGGAGCCCCGCCGAGCGCGCCGGGATGATCGTGCTGGAGCCGCTGCCCGAGCAGCTGACCGTGCTCGGCGCGTCCCTCCACAACCACGGCGTCACGGCCTCGGTGCGTGCGACGAACGCGCGGATCAGCGTGCACGCGGGGACGACGGAGGAGACGCTCGACATGCTGCGGGCGGCCTTCACGTCGTACGCGTCGGCGGCCTGATCGCGGTTCACGGGCATCCCCCTTCTCCGGTCGCCTGACGCGCGTCGGAGCCCTCCCCGAAGTGGGGGCGATTGTTCACGTCGTCGTAACACGACACGCGGCGGCGCGGTCGAACCGATGTCGGTGCCCGGGCGTAGGTTCAACCCATCGGGCACCGCGCCCGATCGAGACGGCCACAAAAGTTCGTCTCGAAACCAAGCGGCCGTCTCGTCAGTGAGATCCGCCGGCTCCCGAGGGAGCGGCGGGGTGGGAGTGGTCGTGGCGGAATCAGCAACCCGACAGGCAGCAACCCGGTCGAACGGCGAGGCAGCGGGAGCGGCGAAGACGAAAGAGCGCACGTATGTGCTCGACACGTCCGTCCTCCTCTCCGATCCGAAGGCCATCTTCCGTTTCGCGGAACATGCTGTCGTCATCCCCGTCGTCGTCGTCAGCGAGCTCGAGGGCAAGCGCAACGACCCCGAGCTGGGGTACTTCGCGCGGCAGGCGCTGCGCAACCTCGACGACCTGCGGGTCGAGCACGAACGGCTCGACTTCCCGATCCCCGTCGGTGACGGCGGCTCGCTGCGCGTGGAGCTCAACCACTCGAACATGTCCGTGCTTCCGAGCGGCATGCAGCTCGGCGACAACGACTCGCGCATCCTCGCGGTCGCCCTCAACCTCTCCAACGACGGTCTCGACGTCACCGTCGTCTCCAAAGACCTGCCGCTGCGGGTGAAGGCCGCCTCCATCGGCCTCGCCGCGGAGGAGTACCGGCACGAGCAGGTGGTCGACTCCGGCTGGACCGGGCTCGCCGACATCTCGCTCGGCAGCGACCAGATGGCCGCGCTGTACGAAGACGAGTGGATGCGCACCGAGCTGGCCGCGGACCTTCCCGTGAACACCGGCCTCGTCATCCACTCGGACCGTGGCTCGGCGCTCGGCCGCGTCGTCGCCGAGGGCGAAGTGAAGCTGGTGCGCGGCGACCGCGACGTCTTCGGGTTGCACGGGCGCTCGGCGGAGCAGCGGCTCGCGATCGACCTGCTGCTCGACCCGGAGATCGGCATCCTGTCGCTCGGCGGTCGCGCCGGCACCGGCAAGTCGGCGCTCGCACTCTGCGCCGGCCTCGAGGCGGTGCTCGAGCGGCGGCAGCACAAAAAGATCATGGTGTTCCGCCCGCTGTACGCGGTCGGCGGCCAGGAGCTCGGGTACCTGCCCGGCGACGCGGGCGAGAAGATGAACCCGTGGGGCCAGGCGGTCTTCGACACGCTCGGCGCGCTGGTCTCGCAGAACGTGCTGGATGAGGTGCTCGACCGCGGCATCCTCGAGGTGCTGCCGCTCACGCACATCCGCGGCCGGTCGCTGCACGACGCGTTCGTGATCGTCGACGAGGCGCAGTCGCTGGAGCGCAACGTGCTCCTCACGGTGCTCAGCCGGATCGGCCAGAACTCTCGGGTCATCCTCACCCACGACGTGGCCCAGCGCGACAACCTCCGCGTCGGCCGGCACGACGGGGTCGCCAGCGTCATCGAGACCCTCAAGGGACACCCGCTGTTCGCGCACGTCACGCTGAGCCGCTCCGAGCGCTCCGCGATCGCGGCCCTCGTCACCGAGATGCTGGAGGCCAACGAGCTCGCGTAGCCCGTCGCGCGTCATACATCGCCGCCCTCCCTCGTCTTCATGGTGACGGGGGAGGGCGCATGACTGCTGCCGACATCCAGCGGGTGCTGGGAGTGATGGATGCTCTGGGCGTTCCGCACGGTGCGCTCCGGCCGGAGGGCGAGAACGGCGGGTACGACGCGGCCCTGTGCGACACGCCGGACGGTGTCGTTCGGTTCCGGGTGGCGCGTGTGACGCCCCGCAAGACCGGGCTGTTCGTCGCCGTCTGGCGCCGTGCGGCCGACGGCGGTACAGAGCCGTTCGACACGGCCGATCAGCGGCGGCTCGTGATCGTCGCCCGGGAGGGGAGCGGCTTCGGGGCATTCGTGTTCCCGCGCGAGGTGCTCGCCTCGCGCGGCGTCGTGGCAGTCGACGGCTCAGGCGGCAAACGCGGGTTCCGGGTCTATCCGCCCTGGTCCGAGGCGACCAGTCCGCAGGCCGCGGCGACGCAGCGCTGGCAGTGCGCGTGGTTCCTCCCGCTCACCGACGACGCACCCGGAGACGTCGACACCGCCCGCCGCCTGTTCTGACCGACCCAGGCAATCCGCTCCTGACTTTTTCGCGCGAATGACGGCGTGTCGCGCGAAAAACTCAGGAGCTGTTGGCCGCGATGGCGGCTCGTAGCGGGCCGGCGAGCCAGCGTTCGACCTCGCGCGTCGAACGGAGGCGCACGACGACGAGGTGCGGGTGCGCGCGCTCGGCGGCCGGGACCCGCTCCGCATACACGTTGCGGGACGAGATGGACCAGCGGATGATGTGCTCCGGGTCGCGGAAGATCGTGCGCAGGCGCGGCTCGCGATTGCCGTTCCAGAGCTCCGAGCGGTGGATGCGGCGGTGCAGCGTTCGACGCACGACGCGCGGCAGAGTCACCCGGGCAAAGGGCAGGTCGAGCCAGACGAGGAGGTCGGCGCGTTCGGCCAGCAGGTCGCGCACCGCGGAGTACTGCCACTCGGTCGTCCAGGCTTCGGCCGCGGTGAAGGCACGTACGTCATCCACGAACTCCGGCCGCGGCTCCCACCCCGGCCCGTGTCGCAGTCCGTCGATCTCGGTGTGCGGTCCGCCGGTCAGCTGCGCGATGCGCCCGGCGAGCGTCGTCTTGCCGCTGCCCGACACCCCCGCAACCACCACCCGCCGCGGCCTCCCCCGCAGCGCATCCCCGTACGACAACACCCTTCGACCCTAGTTCCGGGCCGAAGCAAACAGCTCCTGAGTTTTTCGCACACGGCACGGCGTGTCGCGGGAAAAACTCAGGAGCCGTTGGCTGGAGTGCTTCGACAGATCAGCCGGGGTGGGTCATCGAGAGGACGTCGAGGGCGGTGTCCAGCTGCTCGAGGGTGACCTCGCCGCGCTCGACGAAGCCGAGGTCGATGACGGCCTCGCGCACCGTAACGCCCTTGGCGACGGCGTGCTTGGCGACCTTCGCCGCGGCCTCGTAGCCGATCACCCGGTTGAGCGGGGTCACGATCGACGGGCTCGACTCGGCGAAGGCGCGCGCGCGGTCGAGGTTCGCCTCGAGGCCGTCGATCGTCTTGTCGGCGAGCACGCGGCTGGCCTGGGTGAGCAGGCGGATCGACTCCAGCAGCGCGGTGCCCATGACCGGGATGGCGACGTTCAGCTCGAACAGCCCCGAGGCGCCGCTCCACGCGATGGTCGCGTCGTTGCCGATGACCCGGGAGGCGACCATGAGCACCGCCTCCGGGATGACCGGGTTGACCTTGCCGGGCATGATCGAGGAGCCGGGCTGGAGGTCCGGGATGTGCAGCTCGCCCAGTCCCGTGTTGGGGCCGGATCCCATCCAGCGGAGGTCGTTCGAGATCTTGGTCAGCGAGACGGCGATCGTCCGGAGCGCTCCGGAGGCCTCCACGAGCGCGTCACGGTTCGCCTGCGCCTCGAAGTGGTCGCGCGCCTCGGTGATGGGCAGCTCGGTCTCGTCCGTCAGCAGCTCGATGACGAGCTGCGGGAAGCCGAGCGGGGTGTTGATGCCGGTTCCGACCGCCGTGCCGCCGAGCGGGACCTCGGCGACCCGGGGGAGGGCAGCGCGGATGCGCTCGATGCCGTAACGGATCTGTGCGGCGTAGCCGCCGAACTCCTGACCCAGGGTCACCGGGGTCGCATCCATCAGGTGCGTGCGGCCGCTCTTCACGGCCTCCGCCCACAACTCCGCCTTGGCCTCCAGCGAAACCGCGAGGTGGTCGAGCGCCGGGATGAGCTCATCGATGAGCGCACCCGTCACGGCGATGTGCACCGAGGTCGGGAAGACATCGTTCGACGACTGCGAGGCGTTCACGTGGTCGTTCGGGTGCACCGGACGACCCAGGCGGCGCGAGGCGAGCGTCGCCAGCACCTCGTTCATGTTCATGTTCGACGAGGTGCCCGAACCGGTCTGGTACACGTCGATCGGGAACTCGGCGTTGTGGGCGCCCGACGCCACCTCGTCGGCGGCCGCGGCGATCGCGTCCGCGATCTCCTGGTCGAGCACGCCGAGGCGGGCGTTCGCGAGGGCGGCCGACTTCTTGATGCGGGCCAGCGCGGCGATCTGGGCCGGCTCGAGCACGTCGCCCGAGATGGGGAAATTCTCGACCGCACGCTGCGTCTGCGCGCTGTACAGGGCGTCCTTCGGGACGCGCACCTCGCCCATCGTGTCGTGTTCGATGCGGTACTCGGCGTCCGCCTGGGTGTCCACCACGGTGTGTATTTCCTTTCTGTTGGCGGGAGCTGGTGTCAGTCGCGCATGCCGACGACGACGTCGGGGACGACCCGGCCCTCCGCGAGCCGGTAGTTGGCGCCGACGATCGCGAGGGTGTTCTCGGCGACCGCGGAAGAGATGATCTCCGACTGCGCGAGCAGCTCGGAGACCGTGTCGCGCAGGTGCTCGCGACCCACGGCCGAGGCGTCGACCGCGGACGGCTCGACCGCTCCCGGACCGGCGACGCGGTGCACAGCCGGGACGATCGGAGCGATCAGGTCAGCGATGTGCGGGGGCAGCGGCTCGGCGTCCGCGGCCTGGGAGGCGATGGCCGAGGCCACCGCGCCGCAGCTGTCGTGACCGAGCACCAGGATGAGCGGGACGTTCAGCACCGCCACCGCGTACTCCAGCGACCCGACGACCGAGTCGGAGACGACCTGGCCGGCGTTGCGCACCACGAAGGCGTCGCCCAGCCCGAGGTCGAAGATGATTTCGGCGGCGAGGCGGGAGTCGGCGCAGCCGAAGATGGCGGCCACCGGCTCCTGGCCGCCGGCGACGACCTCGCGTCGGGCCACATCCTGATGGGGATGCTGCGGCTCGCCCGCGACGAAGCGGGCGTTGCCCTCGAGCATGGCGTTCCAGATCTTTCCGGGGCGCGTGGTGGGCACGGTTATCGTTCTCCTCCGAGTGAGTGGATCTGATCGGCCAGCGACGACGCCACCGTGCGGAACTCGGCGTCGATCGCGGTGCCGAAGACGATGATGGAGCTGTCGCCGGCGTGGGTCACGAGGCCGTATTCGACGTTCCCGTTGCCCGACCCCGCTGCACGATTGTCGTAGACGTCCCAGGTCACGCCGTCGATCTCACGGGTGCCCGCGATCCGAGACTTGGCGACCTGATCGGACACCCAGCTGTCATTCGCGCCGAAGCCTTGTGTGACGCCGATGAACTGCTCCTTCGGCGTGATCAGGCCGATGTACCAGGAGTCGACGCGGTCCGCCGTCTTGGTGCGCAGCTCGGCGTTGTTCGACTTCCAGGTCGAGGGCAGCTTCGGCACGAGCAGGCGGTCCGGCTCGCTGCCCTGCGCTTCCTGCGCGACGGCCGCGTAGTCGACAGGCGGCTTGGTCGCCGTCGGGTTGCCGCGCGGGACGACGAGCACGATCACGGCGACGAGCGCCAGGGTCGCGATCAGCGAGTAGATCAGGTTGTTGATCGTCTGGCGATTGCGGTGGTTCGCCGAGTTCTGCGCCTTGCGGGCGGCCGTCTCCTCGGGGGTCTCCGGGCGGCCGAGCTCGGCGACGACCGCGGGCGGCTTGCTGTTGCGGGGGCTCATCCGCCCGAGACTTCTGAGGACTGTGCGGCTACTGACGACTGTGGAGCGGCTCCCGCGCCCGACCGCGCCGCATCGAGTCGTGCCTTCGCGCCGATCAGCCACTCCTCGCAGTGGCGGGCGAGAGCCTCGCCGCGCTCCCACAGGGCGATCGACTCCTCGAGCGTCGCCGACCCCTGTTCGAGCTCTCCGACGACGCGGATCAGCTCGTCGCGCGCCTCTTCGTAACTGAGCGCGCTGAGCGGGTCGCCCGCGGGTGCGGTCTCGGAACTGGGCATGACGTCCATTCTATTTGTCCCGCTGGGGGTCCGCTGGAGCAGCCGATGCTTCAGCGGACACCGACGCTCCGTGACCCGCGGGCGACGGGAGCTCGTCCCCGGCCGTCGCGGCGAAGGAGCCACCCGACACGGTGACCCGCAGTTCGGTGCCGGCCGACGCCTCGGCCGGTTCGGTCACGACGTGCCCCGCACGGGTCTGCACGATCGCATAGCCGCGGTCGAGCGTCCCCTGCGGAGACAGCGCGCGGAGCTGGCCGCGCAGCTCGGCGACGCGCGTGGTCTCGCGCTCGACGCAGCGGCCGACGAGCTCGGTGCCACGGGCGACGTAGCGGGTGAGCTCCTCCGCCCGCGCGTCGACGATCCACGAGGGGGAGGCGAGCACCGGTCGCGTGCGCAGGTGTCCGATCCGGTCGATCTCGTGCGCGATCCGCTGGGTGACGCGCACACCCATCCGGGCGCGCGCCTGCTGGACGCGCGCGAGCTCCTCGGCGACGTCCGGCACCACGCGCTTCGCGGCATCCGTCGGGGTGGATGCGCGCAGATCGGCGACCTCGTCGAGCAGCGGCCGGTCGGCCTCGTGCCCGATGGCGCTGACGATGGGCGTGAGCGCGGCCGCGGCCGCCCGCACCAGCCGCTCGTCGCTGAAGCCGAGAAGGTTCTGGAAGTCGCCGCCACCGCGCGCGACGATGATGACCTCGACCTCGGGGTCCGCATCCAATGTGCGGATGGCCGAGACGACCTCCGTCACGGTGCGCTCGCCCTGGACGGACGCGTGCACGACCCGGAAGCGCACCTGCGGCCAGCGCAGCTGCGCGTTGCGGAGCACATCCTTCTCGGCGTCGGAGTCTTTGCCGGTCACCAGACCGATGGTGTGGGGGAGGAACGGCAGGCGCTTCTTGCGTTCGACCGCGAACAGGCCCTCGGCGGCGAGCTGCTGACGCAGCCGCTCCAGCCGCTCGAGCAGGTCGCCGAGGCCGACGTGCTTCATGTCGTAGACCTGCATCGTGAGCGTGCCGCCCTTGACCCAGAAGTTCGGCTTGATCGCGGCCACGACGCGGTCACCCTGTTTCAGATCGGCCGGGATGCGCGCCTTGACGGACGACCAGATCGTGAAGCTGATCGTGGCGTCCTCGTTCAGGTCTTTGAGCTTTCCGTAGACGTTTCCGCCCGAGATGCCCCACTGGGTGATCTCACCCTCGACCCAGGCGGTGCCGAGCCGGTCGATCCATCCCTTGATCTTGCTGTTGAGGAGCGCGACCGGCCAGGGCGCGTCGACGGTCGGCGGCGCCGCCTGCATCGCGACCGTGGTCGTCTGGCTCACCGCCGTCTCCCATTCCGTGCTCAGCGCGCTCACGTAGGATCGAAGGGTGAGCGACGCAACCATCAGCCTCCCGATGCCGCGCATTCCCGGCGCCAGGCGACGGCTTCAGGATAACCCGGTCGTCGGACATAAGCGGGTGCTGCTGGCAGCGCCCCGCGGTTACTGCGCCGGTGTCGACCGTGCCGTGGTCGCCGTCGAGAAGGCGCTCGACCTGTACGGCGCGCCCGTCTACGTGCGCAAGCAGATCGTCCACAACGTCCACGTCGTGTCCGAGCTGGAGCAGCAGGGCGCCATCTTCGTGGATGAGGTCGACGAGGTGCCGTCGGGCGCGCACGTCGTGTTCTCGGCCCACGGGGTCTCGCCGGCCGTCGTCAACGCGGCCGCCGAGCGGGGGCTCCGCGCCATCGACGCGACCTGCCCCCTCGTGACCAAGGTGCACCGCGAGGCCGTGCGCTTCTCGCGCGACGACTTCCAGATCCTGCTGATCGGCCACGCCGGTCACGAGGAGGTCGAGGGCACCGCGGGAGAGGCTCCGGACCACGTGACCCTGGTCAACGGGCCGGACGACGTCGATTCCATCGTCGTGAAGGACCCGGACAAGGTCGTCTGGCTGTCGCAGACCACGTTGTCGGTCGACGAGACGATGGAGACGGTCCGCCGCCTGCGCGAGCGCTTCCCGAACCTGCAGGACCCGCCGAGCGACGACATCTGCTACGCGACGCAGAACCGCCAGGTGGCCATCAAGAAGGTCGCCGAGCAGGCCGAGCTCGTCATCGTCGTCGGCTCCGCCAACTCGTCCAACTCGGTCCGCCTGGTGGAGGTCGCGCTGGAGTACGGCGCGAAGGCCGCCTACCGTGTCGACTACGCCAGCGAGATCAAGCAGGAGTGGCTCGACGGCGTCTCGTCCGTCGGCGTGACGAGCGGCGCATCCGTGCCCGAGGTCCTGGTGCAGGAGGTGCTCGACGACCTCGCCGGCGCCGGCTATCAGGACGTGCAGGAGGTCAAGACGGCCGAGGAGGACCTCATGTTCTCGCTGCCGAAGGAGCTCCGCAAGGACATCACGGGCAAGCAGGATGCGCGGGCCCTCGGCGGTCGCGGACGCTGAGCGGTCGCGGGCGCTGAGCCGGCGCGCTACGGCGTCTCGACCGGAGTCGACGGCGGCGTGACGCCCCCGTAGAACCCCAGGAGCACCGGGTCCGTCGCGAGGATGGCCCCCGCGAAGATGATCAGCGCGAGCATGGCGACGATCCCCGCGACGAGCGGCACCCAGAACGCCAGGCGCCGCTTCACCAGCAGCCAGGCGGCGAATCCGGCCGATACAACCCAGATGACCGCGATCACGATCGAGCCGATGAGCACGAGCGTGCCGACCAGCGGAACCGGCACATACTCGCCGAGCCCATTCGTGCTGTGCAGCAGTTGCATGGATGCGGGGATCGCCTGCAGCGTCGCGATCGAGTACGTCATCCCGAAGAAGCCGAAGACGCCGAGCAGGACCGTCAGCGTGAGGTTCCAGGTGGGTGCGGGGCGCCCGTCCGCGTTCGCGGGCGGAGCGCCGGGAGCCGGTGGACGCGGCCCGAGGACGGGGGTCGCCGGTACAGCCGGCACGTCGCCCTCCCGCTCCAGCGGGCGCGACGTGTCGAGACGGTTCGCATCCGCGGGCGGACGCCACACCCAGCCGGGAGGCGCGAGCTCCCCGTACTGCGGGCGCGGCCGGTCGTCCGGCTGCGGTTCCTGCTCGGCCATCGTGGCCGCCTCCCTTGCTGGAGCCCGTGGCTCGCGTGGTGCGGGCGGCGGAGCGTGACGCGACCGCCGCCCGTGACTGCTACTTGCCGGAGTGGCCGGCCGAGCCGAGCTGCTGCGTCGCCTCGACGACGCGCGCGGCCATCCCGGTCTCGGCGACCTTGCCCCAGGCGCGCGGGTCGTAGGCCTTCTTGTTGCCGACCTCGCCGTCGATCTTGAGCACGCCGTCGTAGTTCTCGAACATGTAGCCGGCGATGGAGCGGGTGAACGCGTACTGCGTGTCGGTGTCGATGTTCATCTTGACGACGCCATTGCGGACCGCCTCGGCGATCTCCTCGTCGGTCGAGCCCGACCCGCCGTGGAAGACGAGGTCGAGCGGCTTCGGGCCGTGGCCGTACTTGGCGGCCAGGCCGTCCTGGATCTCCTTGAGCAGCTCCGGGCGCAGCTTGACGTTGCCGGGCTTGTAGACGCCGTGGACGTTGCCGAAGGTGAGCGCGGCCATGTAGCGGCCGTTCTCGCCGAGGCCGAGCGCGTCGACCGCCTTCTCCGCGTCGGCGAGGGTCGTGTAGAGGGCCTCGTTGGAGCCTTCGTGACGGACGCCGTCCTCCTCGCCGCCGACGACGCCGATCTCGACCTCGAGGATGGCGTTGATGGCCTTGGTGCGCTTGAGCATCTCCTGCGCGATCTCGAGGTTCTCGTCGAGCGGGACTGCCGAGCCGTCCCACATGTGCGACTGGAAGATCGGGTTGCGGCCCGCCTTCACCTCCTCCTCGGAGGCGGCGATGAGCGGAAGCACGAAGTCGTCGAGCGCGTTCTTCGGGCAGTGGTCGGTGTGCAGCGCGACCGTGATGGGGTAGTTCTTGGCGACCTCGGTGGCGAAACGCGCGAACGCGAGCGCGCCGGTCGCGCGGGCCTTGACGGTCTGGCCCGCGAAGTAGTCGGCACCGCCGGTGGTGACCTGGATGATCCCGTCGCTTCCCGCCTCGGTGAGACCCTGCAGCACGGCGTTGATCGTCTGCGACGACGACACGTTGAACGCGGGGTAGGCGAAGCCGCCGGCCTTCGCTTTGTCGAGCATCTCTGCGTACTGGTCCGGCGTGGCGATGGGCATTGCGGCTCCTTGAGGATCGGGGTGTCGAACGCCCTCATCATACCGAGGGCCTTCGTACCGCCCGCGGGTGCACATCCGTGCGCGCCCCCTGACGCGGCAGGGGGCGGTCGATACACTGGCAGCGTCCGGCGGCGGGCATCCCGCTCCGGTATCGACGACGACGTTCCGAATCCGTCCGGGAGGACCCACCATGAGCATGACCGACACCGCGACGCACTTCCAGCACCCGGACAGGAACCTGGCGATGGAGTTGGTGCGGGCGACGGAGGCAGCGGCGATCCGGGCGACGCCGTGGATCGGGCGCGGCGACAAGAACGCGGCCGACGGCGCCGCCGTGGATGCGATGCGCAAGTTCCTCGGGACGGTCAACTTCGACGGCGTCATCGTGATCGGCGAGGGCGAGAAGGACAACGCGCCCATGCTCTTCAACGGCGAGCACGTCGGAAACGGACGTGGGCCGGCGGTGGATATCGCTGTCGACCCGATCGACGGCACCTCGCTGACGGCGGCCGGGCGGCAGAACGCGCTGTCGGTCATCGCGGTGTCGGACCGGGGATCGATGCTGGACGCGTCGAGCGTGTTCCGGATGAACAAAATCGTGACCGGTCCGGCTGGCCACGGTGTCGTGGACCTCTCGCAGTCGATCGGTGACAACATCCGGGCGCTGGCGAAGGCGCTGGGCAAGCCGGTCGCGGAGGTTCGGGTGGCGGTGCTGGACCGGCCGCGGCATGAGGGTCTGATCGAGGAGATCCGGGCGGCGGGAGCCGGGACGCGGCTGCTGCTCGACGGCGATGTCGCGGGCGGCATCAACGCTGCCCGTTACGAGTCGCGGATCGACATGTGCGTCGGCATCGGCGGCAGCCCGGAGGGCGTGATCACGGCGGCGGCGATCAAGGCCCTCGGCGGGTTCATGCAGGGCATGCTGGCGCCGAGCGACGACGAGGAGCGGGCGAAGGGCATCGCCGCGGGGCTGAAGATGGACACCATTCTGAGCGCGGACGACCTGGTGAAGGGCGACAACACGTTCTTCGTCGCGACCGGTGTGACCGACGGCGGCCTGGTGGAGGGCGTGCGCCGCAAGGGACCGATCATCCGGACGGAGTCGATCGTGCTCCGCTCGAAGTCGGGCACCGCTCGCCGTGTGGTGGCGGACCACCTCGCGGAGAAGTGGCTGGAGCCCGACCAGCTCTGAGGTCCGGCGCGCGCGTTACGCCGCGCCGGTGTCGCGCTCTGCCTCGAGGGCGTGGGCGCGCTCCTGCTCCTCGATGGCCAGCTTGTCGATCCCGTGCATGTCGCGGGGCTCCAGCTCGCTGACGAGTTCGAACGCCGTCAGCTCGCGCGGGGCCTCCTCGATGCCCTCGATCACGCCGATGACCTTCGACTCGTCGAGCGCGTTGAGCTTGCGGGCCGCGGGGAAGACCTGGCGCTCGAACGACCCGACGAAGCCGTTGTAGTCCTTGACCGTGCGCTCCAGCGACCGGCCCAGCTTCTCGATGTGACCGGCCGTGGTCGAGAGACGGCTGTACAGCGTCCGGCTCAGGTCGAAGAGCTGCTTCGCCTCCTGCGTCAGCACATCCTGCTGCCAACTGAAGGCCACGGTCTTGAGCACGGACCACAGGGTCACGGGCGACGCGAGCGCGACCCGCTTGCCGAAGGCGAACTCCATAATGGAGGGATCGGCTTCGAGAGCGGACGACACGAGCGACTCGCTCGGGATGAACGCGATGACGAGCTCGGGGGAGGACTCGAGACCGGTCCAGTACGCCTTGCTGCCCAGAGCCGTGATGTGGTCGCGCACGGCCTTGACGTGCTGCTTGAGCAGCGCCTCCCGCTGTGCAGCCTCCGAACCGGTCGCCGTCGCCGGGATCTGGCTGGCTTCAAGGTATGCGTTGAAGGGCACCTTGGCGTCGAGCGCGATGCTCTTGCCGCCGGGGAGACGCACGATCATGTCGGGCCGCCCCGCGCCGGACTCCGAGTGGATGCTCGACTGAACGTCGAAGTCGACGCGCTCGATGAGACCTGCCGCCTCCACGACGCTCCGCAGCTGGGTCTCGCCCCAGACGCCGCGGGTGCTGTTCGAGCGGAGGGCGGATGCAAGGGCCTCCGCGGTGCTGCGCAGCCGCTCCTCCGACTCCGCCGCCGACCGGAGCTGCTGCGCGAGCTGACCGTGCTGCTGGTTGCGCTGGGTCTCGAGCTCGATGACTTTGCGCTGCATGTCCGTGAGGCTCTCCCGCACCGGCGCCAGCGCTTGCAGCACCTTGCTCTCGGCGCGCTCCCGCTCGGCGCGGGCCTCCGCCTCGGCGCGATGCTGCTCCACCGTCTCGCGGTACTGCTCCTGGGCCGCGCGCAGCTGATCCTGCAGCGCATCCACCCGACTGTGCGCAGCGGCGAGGTCGGCCCGGATCTCCGACTGCACCGCCGTCTCGGCCGCCCGCAGTTCGGCGAGCTCGGCCTGGTGCTGCGCGGCGAGCACGACCGGGTCGACGACCGGCGCGGCAGGCTCGGCCGACGGCCGCGAGCGGAGGAGCCGCAGAACCGCGACGCCCGCGCCGATGGCGCCGACGACGAGGCCGATCAGAAGGCCGAGGAGCAGGGCGAGGATGTCCATGCCCTCAGTGTGTCAGCAGCCGCCGACACTGCCGCTTGCGCGGCCCGCGAGTCCGATCCCATCCCCCCGGGAGGACCGGAATCGCCCGAATCCGCGGCGGATCGCCGCGCCATGTCGAGACGGGATCAGGCGGCGATGGGAACACCGATGCGCCCGAGCCGGGCGCCGGTCAGCTCGGCGAGGTCGGCGATGGTAGCCGCGTCGTGCCGCCGGGCGGCGTGGATCATGATCGCCGCGCACGCCTCGGCGTCCGCCAGCGCGTCGTGGTGCGCGAAGTCCTCGAACCCCGCCGCCATCGCCGCGACAGGCAGACGGTACGACTCCAGGTGGTACGTCTTGCGCGCCACCTGCAGGCTGCAGAGGTAGCTGTACTCCGGGCACGCGACGAAGGTCGCCGCGCAGGCGGCCCGGATCACGCCCATGTCGAAGCCCGCGTTGTGGGCGACGAGGTGGTCGTCCTCCGCGAACTCGACCAGATCGGCCAGCTGGTCGACCCAGCCCGCCGCGTCGGCCACATCCTCGGGCCGGATGCCGTGGATGCGCACGTTCCACTCCTGGAAGACGTCGTGGCCCAGCGGCGGCCGGATGAACCATCCCGCCCGGTCGACCACCTTGCCGTCTCGGACCTTGACGAGTCCGACCGAGCAGGCCGATGCGGCGGAGGAGTTGGCGGTCTCGAAGTCGATGGCGGTGAAGTCCAGGGTCACGTCGTCATGCTGACACGGCCCACCGACGCCGCCCGGCATCCCGCCCGCGCGCCGCCGCATCCCGCCGCGAGGTGCATGTCGTTGCGGTCGACACGCCGCGTGAATGCGCATCTACGTGCACCTCAACTGCGCGGCCGGGCGTGTGGCGGTCGCGACGCGTACCATCGGCGGCATGCGATCCCGTCAGCAGCGCGACCTACATGCCGCCTCCTTCGACCGCGCCGCAGACCTCTACGACGCGGCCCGGCCGACGTACCCGGCCGAGGCGGTCAGCTGGCTCCTCGACGCGGTGGAGGGGCCGGTGCTCGACCTCGGCGCAGGGACGGGCAAGCTCACCGCATCCCTCGTCGAGCGCGGATTCGAGGTCGCCGCCGTGGATCCGTCGCCCGAGATGCTGCGCGTACTCCAGGAACGTCTCCCCGACGTGGATGCGCGCGAGGGCGCCGCCGAGCGCATCCCCTTACCGGACGACGCCTTCGGCCTGGTGATCGTCGCCCAGGCGTGGCACTGGGTGGACGCCGACCGCGCGGTGCCCGAGGTCGCCCGGGTGCTCCGCCCCGGCGGCCGGCTCGGACTGATCTGGAACGAACGCGACGAGAGCGTCGGCTGGGTGCGCGAGTTGGGGGAGCTGATGGATGCGGGCTCGGCCGTGTTCGACGACGAGGCCGACCCGGTGGTCCCACCGCCGTTCGGTCCGCTTGAGTGCCACGAGACCCGCTGGGTGCAGGCGCTGACGCTCGACGGCCTACTCGATCTGGCGCGCTCCCGCAGCTACTTCATCACGAAGGACCCGGACGGCCAGGCCGCCGTGATCCAGTCGTTGCGGCGTCTCGCTCGCGAGCATCCCGACCTCGCGGGGCGCGACACCTTCGAGCTGCCGTACGTGACCCGCAGCTACCGGGCGACCCTGCAGGGCTGAGCCGCCCGACCGTCGGCGGCCGCATCCCACCCTCCCCGTAGAATGGACGACCGTGGCTCTCACTATCGGAATCGTCGGGCTGCCCAATGTGGGCAAGTCCACCCTGTTCAACGCGCTGACCAAGAACGACGCGCTCGCCGCGAACTACCCGTTCGCGACCATCGAGCCGAACGTCGGCGTGGTGAACCTGCCCGACCCGCGGCTTGACCGCCTCGCCGAGCTGTTCCACAGCGAGCGCATCGTGCCGGCCCCCGTGTCGTTCGTCGACATCGCGGGCATCGTGAAGGGTGCCAGCGAGGGCGAGGGGCTGGGCAACAAGTTCCTGGCGAACATCCGCGAGGCCGACGCGATCGCACAGGTGGTGCGCGGCTTCAGCGACGCCGACGTCGTCCACGTCGCCGGTAAGACCGACCCGGCGGGTGACATGGAGACCATCAACACCGAGCTCATCCTCGCCGACCTGCAGACCCTCGAGAAGGCGGAGCAGCGGTACGAGAAGGAGGTCAAGGGTCGCAGGCTGGAGCCCGTGGTCCTCGAGACCGCGCGCGCCGCGATCGAGTACCTCAACTCGGGCAAGCCGCTGTCGACCTCGTCGATCGACCTGGAGCCGGTCCGTGAGCTGGGCCTGCTCACCGCCAAGCCGTTCATCTACGTCTTCAACGTGGACGAGGATGTGCTCACCGACGAGTCCCGCCGCGCCGAGCTGGCCGCCCTGGTCGCGCCGGCGCAGGCCGTCTTCCTCGACGCCAAGCTGGAGTCGGAACTCATCGACCTCGACGCGGCCGACGCCGCCGAACTGCTCGCGTCGACCGGCCAGGAGGAGTCCGGCCTGGACCAGCTCGCCCGCATCGGCTTCGACACCCTCGGCCTGCAGACCTACCTGACGGCCGGCCCGAAGGAATCGCGCGCCTGGACCATCCCCAAGGGCGCGAAGGCACCGCAGGCGGCCGGCGTCATCCACACCGACTTCGAGAAGGGCTTCATCAAGGCGGAGGTCATCTCCTTCGACGACCTGATGGATGCCGGAAGCGTCGCCGAAGCCCGCTCGCGCGGCAAGGCGCGCATGGAGGGCAAGGACTACGTCATGCAGGACGGCGACGTGGTCGAGTTCCGCTTTGGATCACAGTCAACGTCGAAGGGATAGGGCTTGGAACTAACAAAGTGCGGGCTCGCTGCTGAGGAAGTTGCGATGTCGCCCGGACACACCCCGTCCTCGCGGTGAGTCGCCATGCCCTACTCACTCGATAATCGCCTCGTAGTCGGAATCGCGTCTAGCGCAATGTTCGACCTTGCCGAGTCAGACGCGGTTTTCCGGAGTAAAGGAGAGGAAGCGTACCGCAAGTTCCAAGAGCAGCATCTGAACCAACCCTTCGAACGAGGCGTCTCATTCTCATTCATTAAGCGGCTGCTATCGCTGAACGACCTGTCGACTCCTGGTGACCCCTTGGTCGAGGTGATCCTCCTCTCCCGCAACGACCCTGACACCGGGCTGCGGGTAATGAAATCCATTGAGCACTACAGCCTGGAGATGACGCGCGCGATCTTCATGCAGGGAAAATCTCCGTATCCCTTCATTCCGGCGTTGAACATCTCATTGTTCCTGTCCGGGAATGCCAAGGACGTTGGTGAGGCATTGAGGCTTGGCTTACCCGCCGGTTTGGTGCTGCCGTCTGCAATCGTTGACGACGACGAAGATCAGGACCTCCGAATAGCGTTCGACTTCGACGGTGTGCTCGTCGATGATGCGGCGGAGCGGGTCGGGCAAGCCGGCACACTGGCCGACTTCCATGCCCACGAGAGTAAGAACGCGACTACCACTCATAACCCCGGTCCGCTCAAGCCGTTTCTCGCAGAGGTCAAAAGACTTCAGGATTTGGAAGAAGCAAGAAGGCTAAGTGACCCCGAATATCGCAATAGAATCCACGTTTCGGTTGTCACAGCGCGCAACGCTCCTTCCCATGAGCGGGCCATCACAACCCTCAAGAACTGGGGATTGATGGTCAACGATGCCTTCTTCCTCGGCGGGATTGAGAAGGCGAAGGTGCTCGCGGTTCTCCGTCCACACATCTTCTTCGACGACCAGCCCGTACATCTACGCCCCGCTGCTGCCGTCGTTCCTTCAGTCCACGTCCCGTTTGGCGTGGCCAACGAGCCGGGAGCGCAGGGAGCCTGACACAGACTCTGCTTCCGCGGGATTTCGATGTGCTGTGACTAACAACCGGTATCAGCGGTCGAATATGCGGACGGTTACCGCGAAGTTGTCCAGGCTTGCTTCCCGTGCGAGATCGCTCTCTAGGCCACGTGGGTTGCGCAGAACTCCCGAGCGGTCGAATACCAGGCAGACGAGATGGCGAACGTTACCGAGTGTTGAGTAGCGCTCACGGTCGATGATCAATTCCTCGCCCAGCTTTCGATCGGGCAGGCTTGCGCGCGTGAACTTGAGCTCTATTGCTAGCTCAAATTCGGGCAAGACAAAGTCGACTCGCGACGAACCTCCCGCATACTGGGGGCTTACAACTTCGGGCCGCACGTCGGTGAAGAAGACCCGAAGCAGCGATCGGTAGAGGTCTTGACTGTCATATTCGTCGCTTACTGTAAGCGTCGGACGTGAATCGTGCCGATGGCTGAGCTCACGCTCGACGTCCAGCATCCGATGCCCGAGTTCGAGCACGACGTCTACGGCGTCGAGCTGGGCGTCGGCAAACGTGAGGCGCCCCACCGAATTGGCTGTGATCAGTTCCCCACGGGTGAAGGCGACCAGGGCTGACGCCAGAAGGCTGGACTTTTCGCCTGTGGAATTCTCACACGCCTTGTAGTCACCACTCGAAAAGGCAGCAACTTCATCGCGCCCGTCCTTGAAGAAGGGCATGTAGTAGCCGTTGAGTGAGAAGAGGTTCCGCATTTTCGGGTGACGAGCGAAATCGGTTCCGTAACGTGCTTCGATCATCGCGTCCAGGTCGTAAAGCCGGTCCGCGCTGAACACGTTAGGTGCATCCACGTTCATCAGGTATCGGTAGCGAGCCGTTATGGCGGGAAATCCGAAAGCTGCCTTGTTCATGTTCCAGTGAACCCAGCGTGCATCGGGGATGAGCTTTGCGTTCTCGAAGAAGCGCTGGAGCATCTCTTTTTCGCGCTCGACTGGGTCATCATTTGGCGACGAATTGGCTATTGAAAATACTTCCGTTTTGCTTTCGCCGGATGCGTCAATGATCTCAGTCAAGCCTATTGCTGCAATCGCCAGGGGGCGGTCCTGGACATCGTAGAAGCTCTCACAGGAGTAGTGAACGCACAGCACGCGTTCTCCTCGCGCGAGCGCTCGCGTGATCTCACTTATTGCCTGACGCACTTCAGTCATGTTGTCCCTTGAAGGTGTAGTACGCACGAGTAGGAAAAGTCATAACGCAGAGCGGGGCTCCCGGAATGGTTCCAGAGCCCGTATCGATGCAGGCGAAGCTGTCTGCAATGTATGGGAGCCCTTGACGCTGCGCGTAATGGCCCGCCACTACCATCTTCGGGAGCACGATGTCCGGGTCAAATAGCGTGGGGTGACTGCCATAGACCACGTCCTCGTCTAGCCGACTGTCCGGGCGCTGCGGATTGATGCCTGAGTGAGAAATAATCATGTCCGCGCTCTCCCAGTACGGGGCGAGGCGCTCTAGGAAGCGCCGGTGGGATGGAGGGAAGGCATGGCGAAACTCTGTGAACGGGTTGGCTCCCACATTTGAACCAAGGTAGCTATGCAAGGTGGTGAGGCCCGCGTGTGCCAGGAATTTTGCCTCATCTTGCCCTCTGACAAAGTTGAGGAGAGCCAAGTCATGATTGCCGGCAAGGAACGTGACGCGTTCGCCCAAATCGGAACCGAATGCGACCATCAGATCCAGTACTTCACGCGAAAAGGGCCCGCGATTCACGTAATCGCCTGCAAACACGACCTTCGCGGGCCAAGAGCTCATCCAGGCGAGAGCCTTTTCAAGGGCTCGAACGTTCCCATGAATATCGCCTACGACGGCCACCGCTTCCATCAGAACGGAGGAACCGAGAGCGCGCTGTACTCAATATCGCCCGGCCCGAGCACGGTTGCAAAAAGTGCTGCCAGATCTTTGGACGCAGAGTTTGCCACAGCGTAACTCAGAGTACTTCGGTTCTCGCGGCGAATCGGCGCGGGCAGCACACGATCGAGCAAGCGGGCGAGGATTTCAAGGTCCTGGAACGAAAATTCGGACTGGCGTCGCATCTTCAGAGCTTGAGCGAGACCGGCGATATCGAGATTCTCAGCAGCCAGATCGGCGTCGAAACAGGGTGTGCCGCTCTCAATTGACTTCAGGTACACGGCTGTGCGTAGCGTGTAAAGCGCAAGCCGGCACAAGCCGTGCTGATATTGCTCCACGTCAGGAGCCGCAAGGTTGACCGCACCCGCGACTACCGATAGTTGATTCCACACTGGTTGATATGACGCAGGCTGCCGGTATGCCCGAAGTGCCCTGTCGAGCACGCCAGACTCATCCAAGATGAATATTCCGTCGGTCAAGAGGTGCAGAACGAAAAGGCTGCCCCTTTGTGCCATTTCGTGCAGATGCGCAGGAGTGTATTGAGTGACGTTTACCGTCCCTCGCGAATATGGAGCCGGGGATTCCGCCACAATCTCTAGCAGGTCCACGTCGGAGTCGAACTGTTGAGTGCCGCGGGCATAGCTGCCATACAGCATCAGCGCCAGCGCTTTACCGGTCGAATGCTCCACGACTTCAGCAAGCTCAGGAGGAGTCAAGAGGTCGGCGGCGGGAGTCATGATCGCAGGATAACCACATCCTCCGACGCTGCAGGCTATCCCATGCCGTTGGGCGCGACGAGCCCGAAGAGAAGGGAACTTGGAATCTGAAAATCGTGGACGGCGACGTGGTGGAGTTCCGCTTCAACGTGTAGATCGCCTCGGCGTTCACCAGTGCCGTGACCCGGGCGACCCCTTGAAGGGCCCAACCACGGCTCTCGTGATCCAGCCGCCGTAGAAGCCTCCGGGCTGCGGCGTGACGACCTCCCCGTCGACCGTGCACGCGTCCATCTGCTGGGCGTAGATGGCGACGCGGTCTCGGAGCGGCTCGAACCCCGGTGACGGATGCGGGTAGTTCCACGCGCACGCGGGCCGAATCTCGCCTCCGCCGCGCACGTCCAAATATCGTGCGGTGCCCTTGAACTCGCAGAACGACGAACCATCGGCGTCGACCAGCGCGCCGGTCGCGAAGTCCGCTATCGGGAGGTAGTAGACCGGCGGATGGCTTGTCTCGAGCACCCGGACAACGTCGCGGGTGTCGACGATGAGCTGCCCGCCCAGACGGATCGTGACAGGCACGGCGACGCTCTCGATGCGCGGCGGCCTCGGGTAGTCCCACACAGACTCCTGCCCCGGTCCGGGGATCTCGGGACGCGGTCGGGGCACCTGTCCACTCTACGTCCGCGGTGATTCACTGGAGCATGGCCGCCTCACCGATGTTCCCGCTCGGCTCCGTGCTGTTCCCCTCCGTGCCCATCCCGCTGCGGGTGTTCGAGCCGCGGTATCTCACGCTGGTCGGGCGGTTGCTCGACGAGGTCGAACCGGATTTCGAGTTCGGCGTCGTGCTCATCGAGCGCGGATTCGAAGCCGGGGGCGGCGACCAGCGCGCCTCGGTCGGGACGATGGCGCGCCTTGTGAGCGCCGCCGTGGGCGCCGACGACCTGCTCATCGTCGGCGTAGGGACCCGGCGGTTCAGGGTCGAGCGATGGCTCGACGACGACCCGTATCCCCGGGCCGAGCTCTCGATGCTGCCGGATCTGGAGTGGTCCGAGGCACTCGCACCCCTACGGACCGAGGCAGAATCGGTTGTCCGCCGCGTGGTCGCCCGCGTCGCGGAGCCGCAGTCGGATGCCGAGATCGAGTTGTCTAACGACCCCGTCGAAGCCGCGTGGCAACTGGCGGCGATCGCCCCGCTGGGCGAGTACGACAGGTACACCCTGCTCAGATCGACATCGTTGGGAGGTCTCCTGCGTCAGACGATCGATCTGGTCATCGAAGCCGAGGAACTCTGGTCCGCCGAGTAAGGCGCCTGGCGCGCGGATTCCCGCTTCATTGTGGGTCACGAATCGCGTTCTCCAGGGCTGCGGGGCGCCCCGGTATAAATGCAGGTGATGCGGTTTTGTCCTGGTGGCTCGCGCGAGCCTCCAGCCCGTGCGGCGATGGGATATCGGGTGGGTTCGGCGAACGACGATCTGGAAACTCTGCTCTTCGAGAGCAAGACCACCGCTCCGCTCTTCGACCCGGCCTATGTACGCCGGCAGGACCTCATCGGATCGCTGCGCGCAAGTAACTCCCGCGTCGTCACGGTCGAGGCGCCTGCCGGCTACGGGAAGACGTCGCTCCTCGCCGAATGGGAACACCTCGAAGATCGGGCGACCGGTTGGCTCACGCTCCGCGAAGACGATGACGATCCGGCGGCGCTGATCCGCCTCCTGGCTCGGGTGTGCACAGCGTTCGCATCGGAGGCCGAATCGGTCTTCACGCAGATCGCGACCACCCAGACGGGAGTGCTGAGCAGGCTTGCCCCGGCGCTGGCTCTTGCGCTCTCGCGGTGCGAACGCCCTTTCGTCTTGTTCATCGACGACGTCCACGTGCTGAGAACGGTCGGGTGCATCGACGCCTTGGAGGTGGCTCTGGCTCGGGTGCCGGCGGGATCGCAGGTGGTGCTGGCGAGCCGGCAGCATCTGTCGGCGTTGGCCCGGGGGCGCGTCGAGCTGTCGGCGGCCAGGGTCGGAGCGGCCGAGTTGCGGATCGACCTCGACGGGGCCGCGCGGATCGCCGAGGAGGCGGGCGCCCAGGTGGACCGGGGCCTCCTTGCGGACTGGGTGGAGCGGTGCGAGGGCTGGGCGGCCGGGCTGCACATGTACGCACTGCTCTCCAGAAGCCGGCCGTTCGCCGTCACGAGCGACCACAGCGCACTCGCCGACTACCTCTATCGAGAATGCGTCCGCGACCTCCCGGAGGACACCCGCCAGTTTCTGCTCCGCACGTCGATCCTCGACACCCATATCCCGGACCTCTGCGATGCCGTGCTGGAACGGACCGATTCGATCCGGATTCTGCGGGACCTGGAAGCGCGCCAGCTCTTCGTCACCGCGGACGTGGACGGCCGCGCGTTCCGCCTGCATCCCCTGTTCAGGGAGTACCTGTCGGATGAGCTGCAGCTCGAGTCCGCCTCGCTGGTGCCGGTCTTGCACGCTCGAGCATCGCAGTGGTTCGCCGAGCGCGGCCAACTCCCCGCGGCCATCGATCATGCCATCGCCGCCGGGGACTTCCCCACCGCGACGGCCCTGGTGACCGCCGCCGGTCTCCCGGCCTACGAGGCGGGCCAGAGCGCGACACTCGGCCGATGGCTGCGTGAGATCGGCGACGCCAACCTCCTGGCGAACCCGTCAGCCGTTGTCGTCTTCGCCTGGTTCGCCGTCCTCGCGGGATCGGATGACGACGCCCGCAAGTGGGGAACCCTGTTGGGGATGGTTCCCGATGACGCTGCTGCCGCCGGCATCAACATCCCTTCGGCGAAGGCGATGATCCGGGCAATCATGATGTCCGACGGCATCGAATCGGCCCTCGAGGACGCAGAGTTCGCGGCTGAGGTCGAGCCGCTCGAGAGTCCGTGGCGCGACCCTGCCGTCCAGATCCTGGGAAGCACCCTGCTCCACGCCGGCTATGAGGAGCGCGCCAGGATCGTGCTCGGCGAGGCGATCCACATCGCCAGCGTCCACGGCAATCCCGCTTCGATTGTGATCTGCGAGTCCGAGTTCGCCTTCCTCGCGATCGAGGCCGGAGCGTGGGAGCGGGCAGCGACGCACATCGAGAGAGCCCTGGATACCATCCGGGAGGGAGGCATCGACGGCTACGTCATGTCCGCGTACGCGCACGCGGCTGCCGCCTGCCTGGAACTCCATGCCGGCCGAACGCTGTCCGGGGGACGGTACCTGGCGCGTGCCATGTCAGAACGTCAGCGCTGCGGGAGCGCCGTGCCGCTCCTCAGCATCCCGACCCGGCTGCTGCTCGTCCGCGCGCAGATAGCCGTCGGAGATGCGGACGCCGCCCGGATCCTCCTCGATGAGATCGATGAAGTCCTTCGCCCGGGGGTTCCGGGCGACGCCGTGGATACACGGAGAGCGTTCGCCCGGAATCTGCTTGCCGAGCACACGCGCACCGTGCAGCGTCGAGTCGACTCCGTGGCGCTCACCGAAGCCGAGCAGCGCGTTCTTCCGTACCTCCAGACTCACCTGACCCGACCGGAGATCGCGCAGCGCCTTTACGTCTCGCCCAACACCGTCAAGACCCACATCAGCGCGATCTTCCAGAAGTTCGGGGTGTCGTCGCGTTCGGAGGCGGTGCGGCGAGGAGTCGAATTGGAGCTCCTCGGCAAGGCGACCCAGCTCACGCCGGTCTGACGGGGGTCGGCTTGGATTTCCGGCTTATTGTCCGGTTGACCGGGACGTTCTTGCATTCGACTGTGAGAAGTTGCCGATTCTCCGAGTTCACCAAGCGCGGGAGCGTCTCGAAAACATCTCCCGCAGTGACCGTTTCCGTCCCGGCCGAGTCTCTCGGCTGGCTTCCTCCGCGACGGCCAATCCAGCCTCCGTCGCAACGACCCAGCAGGCGAATTCCCAATCGGTCGCGACCTGTGCGGCCGAGACTTCGTTCTGAACGCGTGCTCTGACGTCCTCGAGGGCCTCGGGAACGTGACGAACGGGCGCGTGGCGACCAGGCGGACCTCCGTCGATGTACTCCATGCGCCCGACGCTGATGAGGCCCAGGGTGCTGAGCTTTTCGAAGCTGCCGAAGGCCGCAGCAATGTCGTCGTCGCTTGGTCGCCAGTCGGGAGTCGGCGGCGGATTGGTCCTGATTCCGAGGTGGATCAGGGCCCAGACAAGGGCGACATCGTCGTATCCAGTTCCCGCGAGCAGCTCCGTCTCCGCCGGGGTCAATTCCGTGCCCTCGATCACCCGGTCAGGATACTGGTAGGGCTGAAAGATCCCGCGCCTCCTCGACGACGAGCTCGACCTGACGCTGCTCATCCAGCCCGGGGAACTCAGCCGGGGCGCGAGGGATCTCGTCGACCTCTTTGCGTACCGCCGATCGCGCTAGCCGAAGCGAGGCTCGAACGGCCGTCTAGCATATGAGCCATGACCGACGTCGAAACCGTCACGCTTTGGCGTCCGACGGGACCCGAAGAGCTGGTGCTGGTGGAGGAATCCGATTGGACTCGCTGGCCTCCGCGGTTGCCGGATCAGCCGATCTTCTATCCGGTACTCAACGAGGACCATGCGGTCCGCATCGCACGAGATTGGAACGTCAAAGCGTCCGGGGTCGGGCACGTCACCCGCTTCCGCGTGCGAAAGGACTTCTTGGACCGTTTCGAGGTGCAGCAGGTCGGCGGTGAGACCATCCTCGAGTACTGGATTCCCGCCGAGCAGCTCGAAGAACTCAACGGCAACATCGTCGGGCGCATCGAGGTGACGCGCAGCTTCCGACGCGGGCCGGACGGCGATGTGGTGGAGGCCCACCGAGCGTGAGCGATCATGACGGCCGCGGGGGAGTGGCCCTCCGGCTTGACCCTCACCCGGATGGGAACCTGTTCGAGTCCGTCTCTCTTGTCCAGCGTGATGGGGCCGTCCTCTGGACTGCGACTCCGAATGGTTTCGGCTCCGATGACGCATGGACGAGTGCCCGGCTGGTGGATGACGCCGTCATCGCTCATACGTGGTCGTGCTGGCGCGTGCGATTGAGCCTCGCCGACGGGCGTGTCCTCGACGCGGTCTTCACCAAGTAACTGCGCGCGCTTCGCCGCCATTCACGCGTGCGTCCCGCGACGGTCCCGTTCGGCGTCCCGTTCAGCCAGCCGCCGCCGGGAGTCGGCGGTGATCCGGAACCATTCGGATCCACGGGCGAAGTCCCGGACGGCGGGAGGTGCCGCGCCCGCTTCGGTGGCGCTGATGAACGCGTTGATGACGTCTGCCTGGGCGATGGCGCGGGAGCGGCGTACGGCCGTCGCCGGGAACGAGCGGGAGGTGCGTCTTCCTTCGCGCATCCAGGACAGAAGCAGCATCTGCACCGACCGGTACGGGGTGCCGCGGGTGACGAACCAACTGCTCCACCTATCGGTTCTGCACCGGGTCTCCGCGTCGATCGGGATCGTATAGGTGCGGAACCAGCTCCGCACCCGGATGTGGCGGTCGGACAGGTAGACGCCGACGAACAGCGACCGGACCACAGCGACAGCGAGCAGGCAGGCAGCAGCCCAGATGAGCGGGGCCCAACTCCGATCGAGCGCTGACCGATCCGGGGATGGATGGAACAGACCCGCCAAGCAGGCGAGCAGGAAGACGATCAGTGTGGTGATGGACGCCACGCGTGCACCGCGACTCGACTGCCGCAGCCGGACCTCGGTCGTCCGTCCGCCGATGGAGCCGTCGGCGCGCCTTGAGGTCGAGCGTGCGTCTCTGACAACCGCGGGACGCGATCCAAGCAGAAACGGAGGACATTACGCCGCGTGGGCGGCGAGCGGTCCTCCCTTTCCGGAGCGTGCCCGGTGTGTCGGAGCGGGAGTCCTCCCTTTCCGCGGCCGCCGCCCTCTCACCAGCTCCGGAGCACCGTCGCCTTCGGGCCGGCGACGAGCGTCCGCGCGGGCACGTCCTCCGCGACGGTCGCGCCGGCGGCGATCACGGAGTCGCGGCCGATGGTGACGCCGGGGAGGATGGTTGCTCCCGCGCCGATCCACACGTTCTCCTCGACCGTGATAGGTCCGCCGGTCAGCCAGATGCGGCGGTCGTCGGTGTCGACGGGGTGACCGACGGTGATGAAGGTCGCCTTGGGGGCGACCATGACGCGCTCGCCGAGGGTGATGCCCGCGTAGTCGAGGAAGGTGCAGTTCTGGTTGATGAACACCCGCTCCGCAAGCTTCAGGTTGCGGCCGTGGTCGGTGAAGAACGGCGGGTAGATGGTCACGCGTGGCGGGAGCGGGCGGCCGAGGATCTGCTCGAACAGGGCGGACTTGCCCTCCTCGTCGTCGAAGGGGAGCACGTTCAGCCGCGAGGTCAACGCGGTCACCTCCAGCACCCGCTCCGTCATCGCCTGGAACTCGGGACTGTGGATGCGCATCAGCAGCTCGGACACCCCATGATCCTGACGCGGCGTCGCGCGCGCAGGCAGCGGACACGCCAGGGCGCGCCCAGAGCCGGCGCACGCTACGGTAAGGCTCGACACCGCACATCCAGGAGGACCCATGCCGTACGTCGTCGACTTCGAGAACGTCTCCACCGTCGGGCTGGAGTCGTCGCCCGTGGCGGACGCGCTCGCCGGCCTTCGCGCGAACGAAGCGCGGTACTACCGCAACAAGTACGACCACGTCTTCACCGTCGGCACCGCCGAGGAAGAGCAGGATGCGGTGGACCGGGTCGCGCGGGTCCTGAAAGAGGAGCGCGGCATCGTCATCGGCTCGCCGGCGCTCGAGGCCACGGACTTCGAGGTCGACGGGATGCGGATGACGTACGTCTTCTACGAGTCCGGGCTGTCGATCAACGTGATGTACACGCTCGCCGAGGGCGGCAAGCGGGCGGTCGGCTTCAAGCTCTCCGACGGGATGGACGTGCCGGAGGAGCTGTCGTCGTTCAAGTTCGCGCGCCAGAAGTCCCGGCTCGCGGGAACCATCCGCGGGTCCTACTTCGTGATCAAGGGCGAGTACTGACCTCCTCCGTCACACGACCGTACGGACGAATTCGGCGACCGTCGAGGCGATGAGGTCGCGCACACCGGCCGCTCCCAGCGGGGACGCTTTCGGCACCCGCATGCCGTGATCGGCTCCCGGGACCTCCACCACCCGGATGCGATCGGCGGCCGCGGCCGCGGATGCCCCGACCTGTGCAGCGCCCACTTCGGACGCGACGAGAGCCGCTGACCCGAACGGGTCGCCTCCGCCCTGGACGACGAGCACAGGGACGGCCGGCTCAAGCAGTTCGTCCAGCCGCGACCGGTCGGCCTTTCCCGGCGGGCGCAACGGGAACGCAAGACAGACGACAGCTCGAGCGCCTAGGGCCGTCGCCGTCCGACAGGCGACGCGCGCGCCCGCGCTGCGGCCGCCGGTGACCAGGGGAAGGTCGCCGGCGAGCTCCCGGACCCGCGGCGCCGTCTCCTGCCACGCGATGTCGAGGGTGGCCGGACGGGCGGCCACGCGCTTGCCCGCGACGCGCCACGGCTGCTCGTAGCGCACGACGGTGATGCCCTCGTCGGGCAGCCGGGAGGCGAGGACAGCGAGGTCGGCCGCCTCGATGCCGCCGCCGGCGCCGTGACCCATCCAAAGGACCGCGCTGGGATGCTCGGACGCGGAGACGGTCAGCCGGCCGGGGCCGACCGAGGTGGGGACGTCGATCTGCATGGAGTCGACGCTACCCGTGCGGGCCCGGCAGAGGGCGGTGCGCGCCCCGACTGTGGATGAGTCGGTGCGGTGCGCGGCTGTGGACGGAAATGCGCACATCCCGACCGCCCGGCATCCACCGCGACTCTTGCTTCCGCACGCCGCCGGGCGGACCATGGAAGTGGCGATGCGGGCGCCAACGGGTCGGATGGGGATGATCACGATGGTCGCGGACTCACGGGTGTGCAGAGTGTGCGGAGGGCCGATCTCCGAGGAGCGGCGGCTGGTGCCGACGTCGCGCGGGGCTTGGACGGTGGTGACGGTGGCGGTGGGCTGCCGAAATCCGCTCTGCCGTGCGTCGTCCCTCGCCCAGCAGCGCACGGTGCCGCCCGGCACCACGCTGGTCGCCTGAGTGCAGGCAGCCGGTCCGCCGTCTGCGGGTCGCAACACGCCGTTCTGGCGCGCCCATAACGGCGTTGCGACCCACAGGAGCGGCGATCAGGAAGCGGAGGAGGCCGCGCGCCCGGACCGCCCCGCGCGCCCGGGCCGCACGAACACCAGCAGCGCCAGGTGCACCACCGCCAACACGGTCGCGACCCCGACGGCCGTCAGCCAGCTGCCTGCGGTCGTCCCTCCGCTGAACAACAGCCCGAGCACCGTCGTGGCGACGATCGCTCCGACATAGCGCGACGTCTGGAAGATGCCCGCGGCGACGCCGCTGTCCTCCGGGCGGGCCGCCGAGTAGAGCGCCTGATTCATCCCGATGCTGACGACGCAGTAGGGGATGCCGAGCGCCGCCGTGAGCACGAGCACGACCCACGGCGCCGTCGTCGCGGCGGCGACGGCGAGGAGGGCAGCCCCGATCACGAGCGCGATCGCACCGGTGATCAGCGTCGGCCGCAGCCCGACGGACTCGATGGCGCGCGCGGCGAACGGCGTGACGACGACGGTCACGGCCGCGAGCGGGAACATCAGCAGCCCGGCGACGCCCGCGCTGTAGCCGCCGTGCGTCTGCAGGTACTGCGGCAGGCCGAAGAAGGCGGAGTAGTAGACGACGTTGAAGATCGCGAAGCTGAGGTAGACCAGCAGCAGGCGCCGGTTCGCCGCCAGCAGCCGCAGGTCGAGGAACGGGTGGGCCGTGCGCAACTCCCGCCAGACGAAGAGCGCGGCGGCGACGGCGCACACCGGCAGCAGCCACCAGAGCGGCTGGGGTTCCAGGTCGAGGAGGAAGACGAGGAGCGACGTCAGGGTCGCGATGAACAGCAGGATGCCGGGGATGTCTGACTCGGCCAGGGTGCGACCCAGCGGCACCCGCTCCCGTTCGGCATCGCGTGGAGCGAAGAACCACACACCGACGAAGGCGATCAGGGCCAGCGGCACGTTCACCCAGAAGATCGACTGCCAGCCGAGGAACGTGATCAGCGCGCCGCCGAGCACCGGTCCGATGGCGGCGCCGGAGGTGTTGGCGATCTGGATGCGGCCGAGCAGTCGCGGCGTCCCCACCCCGGAGGTCGCTGCGAGCGGCCGCAGCAGGGCGATCGCCGACGGGAACGCGGTCGCCGTTCCTACCGCCAGCGCCACCCGGCCGATGCAGACAGCGGCGAGGGACCCGGCGAACGGCGTGAGCGCGCACGCGAGCACGACGACGAGCATCCCGAACAGGAACAGGCGGCGCGGGCCGAAGCGGTCGCCGAGCCGGCCCATGAGCGGCTGGCCCGCGGCCGACGCCAGGTAGAACGAGGTGATGACCCAGGTCACGGCCGTCACATCCACACCGAAGTCGTGCTGCAGCGGCACGAGGGCGACCGCGATCATCGACGAGTTGAGCGGGTTCAGCAGCGTGCCGAGGCTGAGCGCGGCGACGGCCGCCCCGGTGCGCGGGCGCGCTGGGTCGTCGGAGCGGGTCACTCCGTCCACGCTACTCGGGCCGTGCGGTCACTCGTCGAGGTCGGCGGTCGTGACCGGGATGGTGGAGCGGTACGGGTAGGCGGGCATCGACGAGTACTCCTCCTCGTCGGCCAGTTCGTACACGTCGTAGGCGAGGGCCCCGGCGAACAGGGTGGCGACGCGGATCTCGCCGGGCGGGCATCCGCCGATCAGCGGAACGACCACGACGCTGTCGAGGGTCCGGCCGTCCTCGTAGAGGAGGGCCGCTTTGATGGTTCGCGTAAGTGCGTCCATGACCGGACTTTACGGCGGTTCGTGCGACCGTGACTTGACGGCGCGCGGTGGTTTGGAGAAAGTGATCCCAAGAGGAAGGACTCGCGTGGGAACGTTGATCTACGACGGGGCCGACGGCTTCACGTTCGACGACCGGGTGCTCGCGCACCTCCAGGCGGTCGTCCAGACGAAGCTGCGGCGCCGGGAGGGTTTCCTCCTGATCTGGACGGATCGCACAGCCGGTCCGGACGGCGTGCTGCGGTCGATCTGGCTCGACCCGTCCATCTCGCTCCAATTCGTGTTCGCGAGGCCGGAGTTGCCGGAGCTGAACCGCGACTGGCTGACCATCCTCGGCGAGCGCGCCAACAGCAACTCCGGACTGATGCTCGAGGACGACCTGCGCGCCGAGATCCGCGAAGAGATCCCGGAGGGGACCTACCGGGCGAGCAGGACGAGGAACGGCAAGCGCCGCGAGGGGGCGTGACGTGGGGAGGCTGGTCTACGGGACCGCGCCGCAGGAGTACGAGTTCGACGACCGCACTCTGGCGCACGTCAAGATCGCCGTCGTCACGAAGCTGCGCCGCCACGAGAGCTTCCTGCTGAACTGGCAGATCCCGGCCGACTCGGGTGGCGGCCGGGTGA
This sequence comes from Leifsonia sp. NPDC014704, assembly GCF_043083605.1. Taxonomy (NCBI): domain Bacteria; kingdom Bacillati; phylum Actinomycetota; class Actinomycetes; order Micrococcales; family Microbacteriaceae; genus Leifsonia; species Leifsonia sp. NPDC014704. Next base: position 288,647 of record NZ_JBIBYW010000001.1, read on the forward strand.
GCCTCTGGATCAGTCGCGACATCCCGCTGGCGTTCGTGTTCAGCGGCAGCAGGCCGCCGCGGCTCAACGAGCGCTGGATGGATGTGCTGCTGCGGACGAGTCAGCGGACCGGCGGAATGGTGGTCGTGTCCGAAGCGGAGGCGGAAGCCATCGTCGACCGCGACGAAAGAGGGAACTGAGGATGTCGTTTCAGGCGTACCTCGACGCCGTCGAGGAGAAGACCGGCAAGACGCCGCGCGAACTCGTCGCGGAGGCGGGGGAGCGCGGGTTCGGTCCGGGCACCAAGGCGGGCGACATCCTCGCCTGGCTGAAGGACGACTACGGGCTGGGCCGCGGACACGGGATGGCGATGGTGCACGTGATCACCAAGGGCCCGCAGATCGACACGAAGTTCGTCGGCATCGACGGCGCGCACCGGGACGAGTCGGCGACGTTGTGGCTGGACGGCAAGGCGACCAAGCCGGGCGGCTGATCTCTCGCGTGGCACCGCGGCGCCCGTCAGGGCAGCAGCGCGAGCTTGCCGCCCGGGTGGCCCTCCTTCAGGAACGCGAGGGCCGCTGGCGTGTCGGCGAGGGGATACGTGCGCGCCACGGGGACCTGGAGCCGGCCGCTGCCCGCCAGCTCGAGGAGTGAGCCGCGGACGGAGTCGCGGAACGCCTGGCTCTCGGGCTGGGCGCCGAAGACGGCGTGGAAGCCCTCCTGCTGCGCGCGCTGAGAAGCGACGATGGTGACGATGCGCCGCCGGTCGGGGACGAGTTCGAGGGAGACGTCGACCGCCTCATCCGTGCCGACCGTGTCGAGCGCCGCGGCGATCGGCCCCTGGGCGGCTTCCGTGGCGCGCTCTGCGAGCCCGGGGCCGTAGGCGATCGGCAGGCCGCCGAAGCGACGCACCCGGGCGAAGCTCGCCTCGCTCGCCGTCCCGATGACACGCGCGCCGATCTCGGCCGCCTGCTGCAGGATGCTCACGCCGACGGCACCCGACGCCCCGTGCACGAGGATGGTCTCGCCCGCGCGCACATCGGTGACGTCCAGCATCTGGGCGGCCGTCGTGCCGACGAGCAGGAGGTTCGCAGCCTCCTCATCGGCCAGCCGAGCGGGTTTGGCGAAGACGTCCTTCGCCGGCACGGTGACGGCGGTGGCATAGCCGCCCTGGATGCGGAACGCGACGACCGCGTCACCGACCGCCCCGCCGCCGGACGCGATCTCGGTGTCCGGACCGATGGCCGCGATGACGCCGGCCACCTCGTAGCCGATCGGAACCGGGAGCTCCAGGCCCTCCCGGGGTGCCGACACGTGCTTGTAGTCGGCCGGGTTGACGCCCGCGGCGCGGACCTCGATCGTGACCTCGCCCTGTCGAGGTTCGGGGACCTCGACCTCCGCGAACTCCCACGTCTCCGGCCCGCCCCAGCGGGTCGCTCGCCACTGTCGTGCTGTCTTCTGGCTCGCCATGCTCGCAGTCAACTCCCGTCGGCTGTGCGCCGGCTCAAGACCTGCGGTGTGCCGTCTCAGGTCGCGGAGACGCGGTCCGCAGCACGCCCGCTGTGCCGGGCCCGGCGCGGACGGGTCGGCGCGAGCCGGAGCATCTGGGCCGTCGAGCTGTCGTCGAGCTCGACCAGGTCGCCGCGCGACTTGATGAAGTCGCTGAACGATCGGTACCCGAGGGCCTTCTCGCTGAAGGACGGGTCCATCCGTTTCATCTGGCCTTTGACCGTCGAGCTGTGCAGCCACGGCGAGTCGTCTTTCTCGTGGCCGAGCTGCATGGCGCGAGCGAGGAGTCGCGTGGCGACGTGCTGCGGGTCCTCGCTCTGCTCTTCGTCCGCATCGCCCGTGCTGGTCGTCGCAGCGGCACGCTTGCGGCTGCCGCGCTTCGCCCGCTGCGGCGGCTCGGAGGCAGCGTCAGCGGCCGGGACAGACGCATCCACCGTCTCGGGTGTCGTGGCGGCGCCATCCGTCTCGGCCGGGTCACCCGCGGGCTCCGCGGCGACCGCGGTCACCGGCTCGGTGCCCGCGTCGACCTCGACGTCGTCCGCGTCCTCCGCCTCGTCACGGGCGATGCCCGGGAGATCGTCGTAGCTGACGAACTCGTCGCACGCTGCGGCGAGCGACTTGGCGGTCGAGCCGGCGACGCCGATCCCGATCACGTAGCGCCCGAGGCGCTTCACCCGCTGGGCCAGCGGGATGTAGTCGGAGTCGCCCGCGACGATCACCACGTGGGTGAGTTCGGGAAGCCGGAACAGGTCTTCGACCGCGTCGACCGCGAGCCGGATGTCGGCGCCGTTCTTGGCGTAGGCGGCGGCCGGGAAGAGCTGCACGAGGTCGACCGCGCGGCCCACGAGCTGGCCGCGGTACTCGGCGTTGACGGCGGACGACCAGTCGGCGTACGCCCGCGTCAGCACCAGCGTGCCGAACGACGAGGAGAAGTCGATCACCGCGCCCAGGTCGACGCGCGCTTCCGCCAGCTTCTCGGCGAAGCCCGCCTTGGGCGCGGTCGAACTCGACTTGGGCCGATCGCGCATATAGGAGCCACGACCGTGCACCTGGTCGTAACGGGATATGACGATGTTGTCGAAGTCTATGTAGACAGCGACACGGCCGTCTCCGGGTTCACTCATGCTGCCACGATAGCTTGCGGCCGCCGTGAGCCGACCGGGCGGAGGCAGGATGTGGACAACTTCGGTCTGTGGATGGGCGGCATCGGGTGCCGCCCATCCACCCGGCCGTCAGGCCCGCGCGTAGCGGTCCGCCACATCGAGCGCCGCGTCGATCGCGGCGAGACCGCGACGCAGCTCGTCCTCGCCGATGACCAGCGGCGGCGCGACGTGCACGCGGTTGAAGTGGGTGAACGGCCAGACGCCCGCGGCCTTGCAGGCCGCGGCGACCTCGGCCATGGGCGCCGCATCCGCTCCAGCGGCGTTGAACGGCACAAGCGGCTCCCGCGTCTCGCGGTCGCGCACCAGCTCCAGCGCCCAGAACAGGCCGCGGCCGCGCACCTCGCCGAGCGACGGGTGCCGCTCCTGCCACGACCGGAGCTCCGGCTCGACCACGCGCGAGCCGAGGTCGCGCACCCGCTCCAGGATGCCGTCGCGCTCGAAAACCTCGAACGTGGCGACACCGGCGGCGCAGGCGAGGGGATGTCCGGAGTACGTCAGGCCGCCCTGGAATGGCACATCGTCGAACTGCGCCGCGATGGCGTCCGAGATGACGACGCCGCCGAGCGGCACGTATCCCGAGTTGACGCCCTTCGCGAAGGTGATCAGGTCGGGCACCACGTCGAACGCATCGACGGCGAACCACTCGCCGACCCGCCCGAAGCCGACCATGACCTCGTCGGCGATGTACACGATCCCGTACCGGTCGCACAGCTCCCGCACGCCCGCGAGGTACCCGGGTGGCGGCACCAGCACGCCGTTGGTGCCGACGACGGTCTCGGCGATGAGTGCCGCGATCGTGCCGGCGCCCTCCAGCACGATCACGTTCTCGAGGTGCTCCAGGGCGCGCTGCGTCTCCTCCTCCGGCGAGGTCGAGTGGAACGCGCTGCGGTACGGGTACGGGCCGAAGAAGTGCGCGACCGACGGGTCGCTCGGCTCGTTCGCCCAGCGCCGCGGGTCGCCGGTGAGGGCGATCGCGGTCGACGTGCCGCCGTGATACGAGCGGTACATCGACAGGACCTTGCGGCGGCCGGTCACCGCGCGCGCCAGGCGCACCGCGTACTCGTTCGCGTCCGCCCCGCCGTTGGTGAAGAAGACCTTGTTCAGCGTCCCCGGCGCCACCCCGGCGATGCGTCGCGCGAGCTCGCCGCGCACGTCATTCGCCATCGAGGGCTGCACCGTGGCGAGGCGGCCCGACTGCTGCTGGATGGCCGCGACCAGATCGGGATGCTGGTGACCGAGGTTGAGGTTGACCAGCTGCGAGCTGAAGTCGAGGTACGCATTGCCGTCGTAGTCCCAGAACGTGGAACCCTCGCCCGCGGCGATCGGCAGCGGGTCGATCTTCGCCTGGGCGCTCCACGAGTGGAAGACGTGGCCGCGGTCGTCGCTGCGCACCTGGCGTTCGGCCGCCGCATCCCCGAACGGATGCTCGACTCCGTGCCGGTCTAGGTAGCCGGTTCGCGTGCCGGTGGCCGGGATGGTGTCCGTCATCGTCGTCTCCTCGCTCACGCGTTGCCGGGGAACGCCAGCTCGATGCGCGAGTGCAGCGGGTCCGGCCAGCGCGTGGTGACCACCTTGCTCCGCGTGTAGAAGTGGAACGACTCGGGGCCGTAGATGTGAGAGTCGCCGAACAGCGAGTTCTTCCAGCCGCCGAACGAGTAGGCGCCGACCGGGACGGGGATGGGCACGTTGATGCCGACCATCCCGACCTCCACTTCGAACTCGAAGCGGCGTGCCGCACCGCCGTCGCGGGTGAACAGGGCGACGCCGTTGCCGTACGGGTTGGCGTTGATGAGCTCGATCGCCTCGTCGAAGGTGTCGACCCGGACCACCGACAGCACCGGGCCGAAGATCTCGTCGTCGTACGCCTTCATCCCCGGCTTCACGTTGTCGAGCAGGCTGACGCCGACGAAGAAGCCGTCGCCGTCGAACGAGCGCGCGGTGCCGTCCTCCACGACCGTCGCGCCCTCCGCCGCTGCGCCGCTGACGTACGAGGCCACCTTGTCGCGGTGCTCGCGCGTGATGAGCGGACCCATCTCGCTGGCCGCATCGGTGCCTGGCCCGATGCGCAGGGCGCCGAGGCGCGACTGGATGGCCGGCACCAGCCGGTCGCCCACGTCGCCGACCGCGACCACCACGCTGACCGCCATGCAGCGCTCGCCGGCGGAGCCGTAGGCGGCCGAGACCGCGGCATCGGCGGCGGCGTCGATGTCGGCGTCCGCCAGCACCACCATGTGGTTCTTGGCACCGCCGAGCGCCTGGACGCGCTTGCCGTTGGCCGACGCGCGCTGGTAGATCGAGCGGGCGATCGGCGTGGAGCCGACGAAGCTGACCGCGGCGACGTCGGGGGAGTCGAGGAGGGTGTCCACCGCCTCCTTGTCGCCGTGCACGACATTGAGCACGCCGTCCGGCAGCCCGGCCTCGCGGAACAGCTTCGCCAGGAACACGGAGGCGCTCGGGTCCTTCTCGCTCGGCTTCAGCACGACGGTGTTGCCGCACGCGATTGCGCTGGCGACCATCCACAGGGGCACCATGACGGGGAAGTTGAACGGGGTGATGCAGGCGACGACGCCGACCGGCTGCTTGACGCTGTGCACGTCGATGCCGGTGGACACCTGCTCGCTGTACTCGCCCTTGAGCTTGTCGATCAGGCCGCTCGCGAACTCCACGTTCTCGAGCCCGCGGCCGATCTCGCCCGCAGCGTCGGAGAGCACCTTGCCGTGCTCGCTCGTGACGATGGCGGCGAGTTCGTCGCGACGCTCGGTCAGGAGGTGACGGAGGCGGAACATCACGTCGGCGCGCTTGGTCAGGCTGGTGGCGCGCCAGCCGGGAAAGGCAGCGCGCGCGGCGGCGATCGCGCGCTCGGTCTCGGCGGCGTCCGCGAGGGCGACCTCGTGCTGGCGCTCGCCGGTCGCCGGATTGAACACCGGGCCGGTGCGCAGGGCGCCGGTCGATTCTGCGGCGATCTCTTCGCCGGCGATGAAGTGGCGGATCAGGGCCACGGGGATCCTCCTCGCGGTTTCGCCGGACGTTCTGCCCGACGGTGACAGTAAGCTTGCCTCCCAATGATCACAGAGCAGGGGCGGTAGAAGCGATGCCAGATCGTCGGGACCCGCACGCGGGCCGAACAGTTCGTCCGGACAGTCCGGGGAGTGCGCCGCAGCTGCACGCGCCGTCATCGTCCGTGCTGCCGACGGTGCGCGAGGTGCTGCGCCTGGAACCGGTGGCCGTCGCCCTGCCCGAGGTGCTCACCGGACGGGAGCGGCTGGATGCGCCGGTGCGCTGGGTGCATGTCGCCGAGACGGCGGAGGCGGCCAGGCTCAGCTCCGGCGGCGAGCTGCTGCTGGCCACGGGAGTCGGCTGGCCCTCCGACGATGCAGCTCTGCGGCGGCTCGGCCGGGTGCTCGTCGAGGCCGGTGTGGCCGGGCTGGTGCTGGAGCTGGGCGCACCCGTGCCCGCAGCGCCCGCGGCCCTGGTGCAGGAGTTCCAGACGGCCGGCCTGCCGTTCGTCGTGCTCCACCGGGAGGCGCGGTTCGTCGCGATCACGGAGGCCGTGCACTCGCGCATCATCGCGGAGCAGATGGTGGCCTTGCGGGCGCGGGACGACATCCATGCGCTCTTCACCGGCCTCAGCCTGCGCGGGAGCCCGGCGGACTTCATCGTGGAGCAGGCGGCGCGCGTGCTCGGGTCGCCGGTCGTGCTGGAAGACACCAGCCACCGGGTGATCGCCGCGAGCGGCCTGACGGCGAGCGGGCAGACGGCGAGCGGCCTGACGGCGAGCGGCCTGACCGCGAGCGGCACCGGCGGTGGCGCGGCCGCCCCGGACCGCAGCGCACCGGGCGAGGACGAGCTGGCCGGCTGGGAGCAGCGGTCGCGCGCGGCCCACCGGTCCGGCGAGGCCGGGTGGACGATCGTCCCCGTCGAGGCGCGGGGGATGCGCTGGGGTCACCTGGTCGGTCTGCCGGGGGAGCCGCATCCCGCCGGGCGCTCCAACGTGCTCGAGCAGGCCGCCGTCGCGCTGGCGCTCAGCCGGCTCTCCGACCGGGACGAGGACGAGTGGACGCGGCGCAGCCACGACGCGCTGCTCGCGGCGCTCCTCGGGCGGCGGTTCGCGGGAGAGGGCGGCGTGACGGCGCGGTTCGAGGCGGCGGGGTTTCCCTTCGGCGGCCGAGCGGTCGCCGGCGTCGCCGTGCGGCTGAGGTCGGGCACCGTTCCCGTGCCCGCGGCGGCGAGGGCCGTCGAGGCGGCGCGGGCGGCGGGTGTCGACGCGGTGGCCGGGCGGCATCCCGAGCAGGCGGGCACCCTGGTCGTCGCCGTGTCGGCGCGGCCGGGACGGCAGCTCGCGGATGCGCTCTTCTCGTCGATCGCGGACGGCGTCGGGTCGGTGCGCCTCGACGACCCGGTGGCGGTCGTCGCCGTCGGATCGGACGCGCGAGGGGTCACCGGACTGCTGTCGTCGCTCGAGGAGGCGGTCGAACTGGCAGCGGGTTCCGCCACGCGAACCGACGCGCGCCTCGGGCGGACCCCGCTCATCCAGCGCGTGCAGCATCGCCCGCTGCTGCGGCTCGTCAACGCCCTCGGCAGCGACCCGCGGCTGCTGGAGCACACCGAGCAGCTGCTGCGCCCGCTGATCGAGTACGACCTGGCGACCGGCGGAGACCTCGTGGAGGTGCTGCGCGCGTACCTCAGCCACCCCGGCAACCGGACGCGCGCGGCCGCCGCGAGCCACCTCTCCCGGTCGGTCTTCTACCAGCGCATCGCCCTGATCGAAGAACTGCTCGGGATGGACCTGGACGACGGCGAGACCGTCGCGGCCCTCCACGCCGCGGTGCTGACGCGGGGTCGCGTCGCGACCTGACCTGACCTGACCGCGGCAATCTGGTTGACGCGACACGCCGTCGTGGAAGGCGCCCGAACGGCGTGTTGCGTCACCTCGACGCCCGACGGGACGGACGCTGTCAGGAGTCGAAGCCGAGGCCGACCGCATCCAGCGCGCGGAGGAAGGCGTTGCGGTGTCCGGCGCGGTGATCGGCCTGGTCGAGGGACCAGCGGGTGAGGTTGATCCCGATCGCCGCTGCGGGCTCTGGCGGGAAGGGGATGGGTCGCGTGCGCACCATCTCCAGCTCCGTCCGCTCGGTGGTGCGGCCGGCGAGCAGGTCGAGCATCACCTTCGCACCGAAGTGCGTCGCCGCCACACCGAGGCCGGTGTAGCCGGCGGCGTAGGCGACGCGTCCCTCCCGTGCCGATCCGAAGAAGGCGCAGAACCGGCTGCAGGTGTCGATGGCGCCCGCCCAGCGATGCGTGAACGTCAGCCCCTCCAGCTGCGGGAACGTGGTGAAGAAATGCCCGGCCAGGCGCCGGAACGACGCCGGGCGATCTTCGTACGACGACCGCACGCGACCGCCGTAGTGGTAGACCGCGTCATAGCCGCCGAACAGGATGCGATCGTCGGAGGTCAGGCGGTAGTAGTGGAACTGGTTGGCCGAATCGCCGATGCCCTGCCGGCCCTCCCATCCGATCGACTGCCGCTGGGATGCGGTCAGCGGCTCCGACATCAGCACGTAGTCGTACACGGGCACCGTCGCAAGACGGTTCCGCCGCAGCAGGCTGGGGAAGACGTTGGTCGCGAGAGCGGTGCGGCGGGAGCGGACGGTTCCCGTCGGCGTCTCGAGCACCGTCCCGTCGCCGATGCTCTCGACCGGGCTGCGCTCGAAGATCTCGACCCCCGCGTCGCTGCAGGCCTGTGCCAGGGCGCGGACCAGCTTCGCCGGGTGGACGAGCGCCGAGTCGCGGGTGCGCAGCAGAGCACCTTCGTACGTCGGGGAGTGGACGAGGGCCTGGATCGCGTCCCCGTCCAGGAGGGTGGCCTCCGGCCCCTCGGCCTCCCGCAGCCAGGGAAGCTGGTGCGGTTCGGTCGCCACATCCAGGGCGCCGTTGCGCTCGAACTCCGCGTCGAGCCGCAGCTCGGAGACGGTCTGCTCGATCTCGTCGAGGTTCTGCATCCCCAGCCGCTGCAGTTCGTCGAACTCGCCGGGCCAGCGGGTGCGGCCGTTCTCGTCGCCGTGCGTCAGGCTCGCCTCGCAGAAGCCGCCGTTCCGGCCGGAGGCCGCCCAGCCGACGCGACGGCCCTCGAGCAGGACGACGCGCGCGGACGGATCCTCCCGCTTCGCGAGCAGCGCCGTCCACAGGCCCGTGTAGCCGCCGCCGACGACAGCCAGGTCGCAGCTGAGGTCGCCGTGGAGGCGCGGATGACGCTCGGCGGGCGCGTCCTCCGTCCAGAACACGGCCTGCCTGCTGGCCGCGAGCGCGTGCCGCACGACGGATGGGTCGGGGCGCTGCCGCTCGAAGACGGTGCTGGTCCGGGATGGGCTCACGCCGACATTCTGCCCGACCGGGCTGCGGCCGTTCGTCGGGAAACCCGGGGTGCGCCGTCCAATCCGTCCGGGCGACGGGCCGGGCGCAGGGCGCGGCATCCCCTGAGCGTTCTCGCACGACCTGGCGGGTGCGCGAAACGCGCGAACAAGTATTGTTGGCCGCGCACCATGAAGGGAGGCGGCCGTGAGCAACGGAGCGGGGCGCGTGACCATCGCGGGGCTGGCCGACCAGCTGGGTCTCTCGAAGGCGTCCGTCTCGTACGCGCTCAACGGGCTCCCCGGAGTGAGCGACGAGACGCGCGAGCGGGTGCTGGCCCTGGCGGAGCAGCTGGGATGGCACCCCAGCTCGTCCGCGCGCGCTCTGTCGCGGGCGAGGTCCGACACGATCGGCATCGTCCTCCGCCGTGACCCGAGCCTGCTCGGAGCCGAGCCCTACTACATGAGCCTGCTCGCCGGGGTGGAGTCGGAACTGTCCGAGACCGGGCAGTCGCTGCTGCTGCGCATGGTCGGCGCGGACTCTGGCCAGGAGGTCGCCGCGTATCGCCGCTGGAGCGCGGAGGCGCGGGTGGATGGCGTCATGCTCTTCGACATCACGTTCGACGACCCGCGACCGCAGCTGCTGGAGGAGCTCGGCCTCGCGTTCGTGCTGCACGGAAACCGCGAGGCGGTCGCGCCCGGCAAGGTGCTGCTGTACGACGCGCGTGCCGACGCCGGACTCCTCGTCGAGCATCTGGCCTCCCTCGGCCATCGTCGCGCGCTGCACATCGCCGGACCCGCCGAGTTCGAGCACGAGCAGGACCGCCGCGACGCCGTCGCCGCGCACGGGCGGGAGCTCGGCGTCGAGTTCTCGTTCGCGGTCTCCGACTACTCGATGGAGTCGGGGGAGCGGCTCGCCGCCGAGCTGCTGTCGACCGACACCTCCCTCACCGCGGTGCTGACGTCGAACGACCTGCTCGCCCTGGGCGCACAGACCGCGCTCAACCACGCCGGCCGCGAGGATGTCGCCATCGTCAGCTGGGACGACTCCCTGCTTTGCCGCCTCGGCACCCGGCCGATCACCGCGCTCGACCGGTACCCGGAGGAGCAGGGGCGGCGGTCGACACGGCTGCTGCTCGACCAGCTCGCCGGGCGCCCGGCGTTCGACCGCCGCGCACGGCCGAGCCGGCTCGTGCCCCGCGCCACCAGCATCCGCGCCGGCGAGCACGCCGCGCGCTGAGCGCGCGGTCGCCGCTCGCCCTTCACGCCGCCTACCGAAGTGCACGTCGTTGCGGGCGACACGCCGTAGCGGACCGCCACTACGTGCACCTCGCGGCCACATCCTGGCGGCCAGCGCGGCGCGCGCAGCGCGCGGGACGGCGCGGCCGGGGCGACCGGCCGGTATACCCTCGGACGAGGTGAAGTCAAGGATTGACACCTGAACCGGTTAAGTTAGGCTCAGCGTGGCGCTCCCGCGTCCGGCTCTCGCACCAGGGCCGGGATCGCCCCCCATCAAGAGACGAAGGAGTCACAATGAGGAAACGCGCCATCGCCGTCGCGGCACTAGCCGCAGCGGTCTCGCTCGTGGTCGCGGGCTGCAGCAGCTCGGGATCCGGATCGTCGTCCAGCGGAGCGACGCTCACGTACTGGGCGAGCAACCAGGGGACCAGCCTCGACAACGACAAGCAGGTCCTCACCCCCGTCCTGGACGACTTCACGAAGCAGACCGGAATCAAGGTCAAGCTGGAGGTCATCGGCTGGAACGACCTGCAGACCCGCATCCAGACGGCGGTCACCTCGGGCCAGGGCCCGGACGTGCTGAACATCGGCAACACCTGGGCCGCCTCCCTGCAGGCGACCGGAGCGTTCCTGCCGTTCGACGACGCCAACATGAAGGCGATCGGCGGCAGCGACAAGTTCGTGAAGGCCGCGCTCGACACCGGCGGCGCCGAGGGCAAGCCCGTCACGAGCGTCCCGCTGTACGGCCTCGCATACGGCCTCTACTACAACAAGAAGATGTTCACGGACGCCGGCGTGCAGCCGCCGACGACGTGGGAGGAGCTCGTCGCCGCGGCGAAGAAGCTCACCAACGGCAGCCAGTACGGCTTCGCCCTCGCAGCGGGCAGCTACACCGAGAACGTCCACTTCGCGTTCATCAACTCGGCGCAGAACGGCGGCGAGTGGTTCGACAAGAAGGGCAACCCGACGTTCGACAGCCAGGCCAACATCGACGGCATCAAGCGCTACCTCGACCTGATGCAGAGCGACAAGGTCGTCAACCCGTCCAACGCCCAGTACGACAACGGCGTGCAGGCGGTCAACGACTTCGCCACCGGTAAGGTCGCGATGATCCTGAGCCAGAACAACGCCGACGCCTCGATCGTCGCCAACGGAATGAAGAACGACCAGTACGGCGTCGTCCCGTTCCCGGCTCCCGAGGGCGGCAAGGACATCGCCACCTTCATCGCCGGCATCAACCTGTCGATCTTCAAGAACACCAAGCAGAAGGATGCGGCGCTCAAGTTCGTCAAGTACATGACGAGCGAGGACGTCCAGACCACGCTGGGCAAGCCGTACGCCAGCCTGCCGGTGCTGAATGACGCCAAGCCGGTCTTCACCGACAACGCCGAAGAGGCGGCGACGTTCCAGAAGATCTACAACGACATGTCCAAGCCGCTCCCGCTGGTGCCGGCCGAGGACCAGTTCGAGAACACCGTCGGCAAGGCGATGAACGACATGTTCGCCAAGATCGCCACCGGCAGCACGGTCTCCGACGCCGACATCAAGGCGGCTCTGAAGAACGCGCAGGACCAGGTCAAGCAGTCGCTCGGCGGCTGACACCCGGAAACCAGCCCGTCGGGCGGGGCGCGGCCACCGCGTCCCGCCCGGCGGACAGCCACACCCCTCAAGGAGACTCATGTCGACGACGACAGACGTCCGCGGCCCAGCGCGCACCGTGCCGGCCGCCGCAGCTGCACCGCCCCAGCCCAAGCGCCGCCGCCCCAAGGGATGGTGGCTCCCGTTCATCCTGCTCGCACCGGCGATCGTGTTCGAGCTCCTCATCCACGTCGTCCCGATGCTCACGGGCATCTGGATCAGCTTCACGCAGCTGACGAAGTTCTACATCGCCAACTGGGGCGAGGCGCCGTTCGTCGGCCTGAAGAACTACGCCGTCGCGCTCGACTTCAACGGGTCGGTCGGCGCCGGGCTGCTCCGGTCGTTCCTCGTCACCGTCGGCTTCACCATCCTGGTCGTCGGCCTGTCCTGGGTGCTCGGGATGGCGGCAGCCGTCTCTTTGCAGGGCCGGTTCCGGGGGCGTGCGTTCTTCCGCACGCTGTTCCTCGTGCCGTACGCGCTGCCGCTCTACGCCGGCATCATCACCTGGAAGTTCATGTTCCAGAAGGACACCGGCGCGATCAACCACTTCCTCTTCGACAACCTCGGCCTTCCGGGCGACAAGCCGTTCTGGCTGATCGGCGGCAACGCCTTCTGGTCGATCGTCATCGTCGCGATCTGGCGGCTCTGGCCGTTCGCGTTCCTGATGCTGATGGCGGGTCTCCAGTCCATCCCGTCGGAGGTGTACGAGGCCTCCGCGGTGGACGGCGCGAAGCCCTTCCGCCAGTGGCGCGCGATCACACTGCCGATGCTGCGGCCGGTCAACTCCGTTCTGCTGCTCGTCATGTTCCTGTGGACCTTCAACGACTTCAACACACCGTTCGTGCTGTTCGGGAGCACAGCCCAACCCGCGGCCGGCGACCTGATCTCGTTCCACATCTACAACGCCTCCTTCCTGACCTGGAACTTCGGCTCCGGAGCCGCGATGAGCGTCCTCCTGCTGCTGTTCCTGCTGGTCGTGACCGGCGCCTACCTGCTCGTCGTCAACCGGAGGAACCGCAATGCGTGAGACCCGCTCTTCCCACGTCTTCCGCTGGGTCACCATCGCCGTGCTCACCGTGTTCACGGTGGTACCGCTCTACGTCATGATCACGTCGTCGGTGAAGCCGCTCTCCGAAGTGCAGTCGGCGTTCACGTGGTGGCCGCAGACGATCACGTTCCAGCCGTTCATCGACATGTGGTCGACCGTCCCGCTGGCGTCGTACTTCGTGAACTCGCTCATCGTGTCGAGCGCGGCGACGCTGATCTCGCTGGTCATCGCCGTGTTCGCCGCGTACGCCGTGTCGCGCTACCGGTTCAAGGGCCGGAACGTGTTCACCACGACCGTGCTGTCGACGCAGATGTTCCCCGGAGTGCTCTTCCTGCTTCCACTGTTCCTCATCTTCGTGAACATCAACCAGGCGACCGGCATCCAGCTGGTCGGCACCCGGTGGGGCCTCATCATCACGTACTTCACGTTCGTGCTGCCGTTCTCGATCTGGATGCTCGCGGGATACTTCGACGGCATCCCGCGCGACCTGGACGAGGCCGCGAAGGTCGACGGCTCCGGTCCCATGGGCGCACTGTGGCACGTGGTGCTGCCGGCCGCCCGCCCGGGTCTCATCGCGGTCGCGATCTACTCGTTCATGACCAGTTGGGGCGAGGTGCTGTTCGCATCCGTGATGACGACGGACGAGAACAGGACGCTCGCGGTCGGCTTGCAGCTCTACTCGACCCAGACGAACGTGTACTGGAACCAGATCATGGCGGCGTCGTTGGTCGTGTCCATCCCGATCGTCGTCGCGTTCCTCCTGCTGCAGCGCAACTTCGTCGCCGGTCTGACCGCCGGCGCGGTGAAGTGACGCGCGGCCGCATCCCCTCTTCCTTCTGAAAGGCACCATGGATCGCCCATCCCCGGTCTTGCAGGTCGACGACGCCCCCGTGGTGTGGCTCGGCGCCAACTTCTGGTCGCGCACCGGCGGCCCGCTGATGTGGACGCGCTACGACGCGGCCATCGTGCGGGAAGAGCTGCGTGTGCTCGCCGAGCACGGCCTGAACATGACCCGCTCCTTCTTCTACTGGCCCGACTTCCATCCGACCCCGGACTCCCTCGACGAGCAGTGCGTGGCGAACTTCGCCGACTTCCTCGACGCGCACACGGAGATCGGGATGACGACGGTCCCGACGTTCCTCGTCGGGCACATGTCGGGCGAGAACTGGGACCCGGCGTGGCGCGACGGCCGCGACCTGTACAGCGACGTCTGGTTCGTCGGGCGACAGGCCTGGTACGTGCGGGAGCTGACGTCGCGGTTCGCCGCGCATCCCGCCGTCGCCGGGTGGCTGCTCACCAACGAGGTGCCGATCTACGGAGGGGAGGCGCCCCGTCCCATCGTCGACGCGTGGGCCTCGCTGCTGGTGGATGCGGTGCGCGCGGGCGGCGGGACGCAGCCGGTCGCCGTCGGCGACGGCGCCTGGGGCATCGAGACGACGGGTCACGACAATGGGTTCTCGGTGCGCGACCTGGCGAAGTTCACCGACTTCATCGGCCCGCACGTGTACCGGATGGAGACCGACCAGGTGCGGCAGCACCTCAAGGCGGCGTTCATCGCGGAGCTCGCGGCGACCGACGGACTGCCCGTCATCATGGAGGAGTTCGGCCTGACGAGCGACTTCGTGTCGGACGCGGGCGCCGCCTCCTATTACCGGCAGCTGCTGTACTCGACGCTCCTGGCGGGTGCCACGGGATGGATCGCGTGGAACAACACCGACTACGACGACCTCGCCGATCAGCGGCCGTACTCGCACCATCCCTTCGAGATGCACTTCGGAATCACCGACCGTCACGGCAACCCCAAGCCGCCGCTGCGCGAGCTGGCGCGGTTCGCCGCCGACCTCGCCGCGATCGAGCTGCCGTCGGTGCGGCGGGCGCCGGTGGATGCGGCGCTCGTCGTCCCCTCGCACCTCGCCGAGGACTACCCGTTCACGCAGGAGGAGGAGCGCGCGCACATCGTGGCGACGGGGGAACAGTCCTACGTCGCGGCGCATGAGGCGCACATCCCCGTCGCGGTGGTGCGCGAGAAGGAGGACGGCGGGCTGCCGACCGGGTACGGCCTGTACCTGCTGCCGTCGGTCAAGCAGCTATGCGCGACCTCGTGGGAGCAGCTGGTGTCGCTGGCGGGCGAGGGGGCGACCGTGTACGCGTCGTACTCACACGGGCCGAGCGGCGTGCAGCGCGGACCCTGGTGGGCGCACACGGAGGAGCTCTTCGGGGTGCGGATGGACAGCGCGTACGGGCTCGCCGAGCCGGTGACGGACGCGACCGTGACGCTGCGGTTCACCGAGGACTTCGGGTCGATCGCGGCCGGGACGGAGCTGTCGTTCGCGGCGGCGGGCAACGAGAACGGGCGGACGTACCTCCCGGTGCGCACGACGTCGGGTCGCGTCGTCGCGGTGGATGCGCACGGCCGGCCGGCTGTCGTGGTGCGCGATCACGGCGCGGGGCGCGCGGTGCTGTGCACGTATCCGCTCGAGTTCTTCGCGTCGGCGCAGGGCCGCGTGAACCCGGAGGAGACGTGGCGGCTATACGACGCGCTCGCCGTCGTCGCGGATGTGGAGCGGGATGTGCGGCTCGACGACCCGCGCGTCTTCACCGACGCGCTCGTGCACGAGGACGGCCGCCGCTTCGTGTTCTTCGTGTCGCAGCACGACACCGCGGTCACGGTCGAGCCGACCGTCGCCGGCGGCGAGCTGCGGACGCTCGACGGCGACGCATCCCCGTCTGTAGCGCTCGACCCTTACGGCGTCGCGATCCGCCTCCTCGCCCTCGACTGACGCCTCCTCCCAAGCCAACAGCTCCTGAGTTTTTCCGCCTTTCGAGGCTCTTTCGTGCGAAAAACTCAGGAGCTGTTGGTTGGGATGTCTCAGGAGGCGGGGGCGTGGCGGTCGAGGAGATCATCTCGTTGGTAGGGTCGCATCATGATGCATCGGGGGATGGGTCGCGTCGCCGCGGCCGTGGTCGCAGCATGCGTCGTCGGGCTGATGTCGGGATGCGCGCTGGTCGCTCCTCTGGCGCGTCCGAGTGCGACGCCGCGGGCCACAGCGGAGGCCTCCGAGCCCATCGCGCAGCAGGTTCCGAACCTGCTCGTCCCGGGCGAGACGATCGGCTCAGGCCGGCTGAGCGTCATCGACCACGAACCGATCGCCGATCCGGTGGCGGAGCATCCCGTGACCGGGGCCGTTCGCATCGTCGTCCGTCCCGATCGGGGCATCGAGGTACGCGTCCATCCCGACGACCCGGCCCGCGCGAGCCTTGCCGGGATCGACCTGATGCTGACCGGGGAACGGCACGACGGCCTGCCGGAGAACATCCAGGACGAGGCCTACTTCCCGGTGACCTCCGGCGCTCAGAGCGTCGATGCGGATGGCGAACTCGTTCTCCCCGTGCTGCTCGACCAGCCGTCCCTCGGCGACCCGTCGTTCCTTCACTCGATCGAGGAGGCTCCCGACGGCGACGGGCGAGTGACGGCGGCCGCGTCGATCACCTGGACGCTCCCCTCCGCCTACCCCGGCCTGAAGCCTGTGGATCACGGCGTGGTCGCCTACGCGCACGGGCGGACGATCGTGGAGAGCGGGACGCTGGCGTACTACATCCCCAACCCGTACGACACGCTCTACCAGGTGTCGCGCCGCTTCGGCCTGACCGAGGCACAGCTGGTGTGGCTCAATCCCGAGCTGCTCATGGACTCGCCCGATCCCGAACTGACGAGCGGCGTCGGCGTCAACCTGGACCCCGCGCGCCGCTGACCGCCGTCGAGTCCGCAAACTTTGCACGCTTCCGCCGCGTGGCGTGTGCAAAGTCTGCGGACTCGACGATGGGAAGCGGGGGTCAGGGGTGGTGCTCCAGGTACTGCTGGAGCACGGTTGCGTGGTTGCGGTCGGGGTCGCGAGCGCCGACCAGCAGCGTCACCGTGGGATGCGTCCGGCCTAGCTCGCGGAGAGCATCCACGGCGGGGTTGGCGTCGAGTTCGTCCTCATACCGGTGGCGGAACTCGTCGAGCACCTCGTCGCCCGGCGGGTTCTGGTGGAACCAGCGCCGGAGGTCGGTCGACGGGGCGACATCCTTGAGCCATTCGTCGATGTCGGCGCGCTCTTTGCTGACGCCGCGCGGCCACAGCCGGTCGACGAGCACTCGGTAGCCGTCATCGGGTGCGGGAGCGTCGTAGATGCGTTTCACCATGAACACGGGAGGCCTCCTTCGGTCGGCGCGCGCGACGCGTTCGTGCTCTCGAGTGTGCCCGAAGCGGTCAGCCCGAGGCCAGCAGGGCGTCGGTCTCGGCGCCCGTCGGAGCGGTCGCCGGTCCGCGCCGGGTCACCGCGATCGCCGCGGCCGCATTCGCCCGCCGCGCGGCGTCGATCGGTGCTGCGCCGCGGGCCAGCGCGGCGGCGAGGACGCCGCCGAACGCATCCCCGGCCCCTGTCGTGTCGACCGCGTCGACCGGGAAGGCCGGCAGGTGCGCAGGCGCCGGCTCGTCGGTCGCGACCCAGCAGCCGGAGGAGCCGTCGCGGACGACCGCGACTCCGCCCTCGCGCAGACTGCCGCGCAGCGACCCGGCGGCGGGCGCGGGATGGGCGTGCGCCCGGAGGATGCGCGCCTCGCGCGCGTTGGCGCTGAGCACGTCGGTGCGGCGCAGCACCGTCTCCAGGAGCTCCGGATCGAGTGAGCCGACCAGCGGAGACGGGTCGAAGACGACACGCGTCTCCGGGCCGATGGCGCCCAGCCAGCCGGCGACGGCGGGGCCGGATCCAGGATGCGCGAGGCTGTAGCCCGAGACGTACACGACGTCCGCCGCGCGGGGCTGGACCGCATCGAGGTCGGCTCGGCTCAGCATCCCTTCGGCGCCGGGCGCGGTGACGAACGTGCGCTCCGCGTCGCTGTCGAGGAGGACGACGCTGTAGCCGTTGTCGACGCCCTCGAGCGGCGGGTTGGCGACCGAGATGCCCTCGCGCCAGAGCGCCTCGGCGACGACCTCGCCGAACGGGCCGGTGCCGGAGCGGCCGGCGAACACGACCTCCGCGCCGTCTCGGGCCGCCGCGGCCATGACGTTGAAGCCGCCACCTGCGGACATGCCCGCCGAGGAGGCGAGGACGTCGCCGCCGCGCTCGGGCAGCGCATCCACGGTCAGGAGAAGGTCGACGACGACCGTCCCGGTGAAGATGAGTCGTCCGTCAGCCATGTCGTCTCCTCAGCTCCAGCAGTCCGTCGACCAGGGGTTCCAGGTCGAGGGCGTTGGCGCGGCGGACCGTCTCGAGCGCGGTACGCGGCCAGGCGGCGGCTCCGGTCGCGCCGAGCACGGCTCCCGCCATTGCGGCGATCGTGTCGGTATCTCCGCCGAGCGCGGCGGCGCGGCAGAGCGTGTCCCAGGCCGCGTCGGGATCGGGATGCGCGGGCTCAGACCCGGCGACGGTCACCGCGACGAGCGCGAGCGCGGCGACCACGGACTCCTGAGCGGCCACCGACGTGCCGATGACGTCCGAGAGGGCGTCGTCCTGCTCACGCGGCGCGAGACCGAGCAGGGAGGGGATGGCCCACTCGAGCCGGGCGGCGATGTCGCCGCCCGCGACCCAGTGACCGCGCCGTGCTCCTTCGCGGGCTGCCGCGACCGCCACCTCCAGTGCTTCCGGAGTGTCGGCGCCGTCGACGCCGGCACTCACCGCGGCGCCGACCGCGGCCGCGCTCGCGATGCCGATGCCCGTGTTGTGGGTGAGCGCGCTCACGGACACCACGGCGTCGACGAATCCGCCGAGCGGTTCGACGGGCACGGCGATGCCGACCGGGGTGATCCGCATCGCCGCGCCGTTGGTGGCCCCGAACCGGCCGGCCTCTTCTGGCGGCATGCCGTCTTGCAGGCGCTGAAGGGCGGCGCGGGTGCTGGGACCGAGCAGGTCGAGGGAGCCGCGAGACTCCATGGTCCGCTCCCAGGCGAGCAGCTCGGCGGCGAAGACGCTCGGGCGGACGGTTCCACGCCCGTCGATGAGGAGGCGCGCGAGTAGGACGGCCTGTTCGGTGTCGTCCGTGATCGATCCGGCAGGCATCCCGGCGGCGATCTGCTGGTGCGGACCGGCGGCAACCAGACCGCGGAGGGTGCCGTGATCGGCGAAGATGCGTTCGCGCGACATCGACTGGGTGGGCATGCCGAGGGCGTCGCCGAGCGCCAGGCCCTGGAGCGCGCTCAAGGCCCGGGCGCGGGTGGTGTCCCTCACAGCGGCGCCAGGAGCGCCCCGCGCAGTCGCTCGCTCAGGTCCGGTGGGATTTCGACGGCGACACCGAGGGCCTGGATGGCGCGGCTGAAGTAGTTGCGCGCCGCGGCGGCCAGCGTGATGTCGACGATCTCGCGGTCCGTGAAGCCGAGGTCGCGCAGCCGGCCGGCGTCGTCGGGGGTCATGGCGGAGGAGTCCGTGCTGAGGCGTTCGGCGTACTCCATCATGGCGACGTCCGCCTCGCTCAGCCCGGCGTCGTGGTAGTCGCGGGCGATGCGCTCGAGTTCGGACTCATCCATGATCGACAGGGACTTGCGGCCGTGAGCGAGTCGGCAGTGCTGCGAGCGGAGCGCCTGGGCGGCCGCGAGCGTGACCAGCTCGTACCGGCGCTTGCCGAGGGTCGGAACGATCGTGTGGACGAGATCCTCGAACGCGTGGAACGCCTCGGGGTTCGTGCTCAGTACCCGCGTGTACTCGGGGACGTATCCGAGGTCGTCGATGTCTTCGGCGTACAGCTCGGCGACGGCACCGGTCGCGTCGGACGGTTCCGGGCTCTCGATGATGGACACGGTGGTCTCCTCCCATGCGGACCGCCTCATTCTGACTCGCGCGCCCCTCCGAGCACCACCGCTCCGCGCATCCATCCCCGTCGAGTCCGCGCACATTGCACACGCCGCGCGGGGCGAGCGTGCAAAGATTGCGGACTCGACGGTGGGGATCGGGTCAGTGGGCGAAGGCGAGGTCTTCGGAGGGGGAGTCGGCGGGCTTCCGGAGGAAGAACGAGCCGACAACCGCGAACAGCGAGATGATCGCGCCCGCGACGAACGCCGCCCGGATGCCTCCGGCCTGCGCGGCGTCCACCCCCGCGCCGCCCGCGGCAAGGGCCGTGCCCTGGAGCGTCAGCACCGCGATCAGCAGGGCCGTGCCCGCCGCTCCGCCGACCTGCTGGATGGTGCCCAGGATGGCGCTGCCGTGCGAGTACAGGTGCGGCGGCACCGCGCCCAGACCGGCCGTGAACAGCGGCGTGAACATCATCGCGAGGCCGAGGCTCATGGTGACGTGCGCGGCGATGACGAGTCCGACCGGCGTGTGCTCGGTCACCATCGTGAGCGACCACAGCACGAGGCTGACGAGGATCGAGCCGGGGACAACGAGCACGCGCGGGTCGAATCGGTCGTACAGGCGGCCGACGAACGGCGCCGCGAGCCCCATGATCAGTCCGCCCGGCAGCAGGATGAGTCCGGTCGCCAGCGTGTCGAGGTGCAGCACGTGCTGCAGGTACAGCGGCAGCACGATGATCACGCCGAACATCGAGGCGGTGGTGATGGCCATCAGCACGATCGAGACCGTGAAGATCGGGAACGTGAAGGTCCGGAGATCGAGCAGGGCCCGATCCTTCCGCTGCAGGAGCAGCTGACGCGTGATGAACGCGGCCAGACCCAGCACGCCGACGATCAGCGAACCCCACAGCATGACCGGGCTGGCGGACGCGCCGCCCGACTCGCCGGAGAGCGTGAGGCCGTAGACCAGACCGCCGAACCCGAGCGCCGACAGGATGACCGACAGCACGTCGATCTTCACCTTCTCGGTCTCCGTCACGTTCTCGACGAACTTCATGCCGATGAGCAGCATGACCAGGGCGATCGGAAGCACGATGAGGAAGATCCAGCGCCAGGGCAGGAAGTTCAAGATGAGGCCCGAGATCGTCGGTCCGATGGCGGGCGCGACCGAGATGACGATCGACACGTTGCCCATGGTGCGCCCGCGCATCGCCGGCGGCACCAGGGTCATCAGTGTCGTCATCAGCAGCGGGATCATGATCGCCGTGCCCGACGCCTGGATTACGCGCGCCGCGACCAGCACCAGGAACCCGGGAGCCAGCGCCGCGGACAAGGTGCCGAGCGAGAACAGGGACATCGCCGCGATGAACATCTGCCGCGTGGTGTACCGCTGCAGCAGGATGCCCGTGATCGGGATCACCACCGCCATCGTCAGCATGAACGCCGTCGAGAGCCATTGCGCCGCGAGTGCGTCGACGTGCAGGTCGTCCATCAGCTTCGGGATGGCGACCGTCATGATCGTCTCGTTGAGGATCACGACGAACGTGGCCGCGAGCAGCAGCCAGATCACGCGCTGGTCGCGCGGCGACATCCGCGGCGGGGCCGACGGCCCCGCCGCGGGCGCGGCCGGCTGTCCGATCGCGCCGGCATCGATCGAAGGCACAGGTGAGGTCTTCTCAGTCACCGGTACAACTTATCGGGGACCACCGACGCGCGGGGTGTCCGTGACCTGAACTGTGGATGAGTTCGCTGACCGCAGAACTGTGGAATAAAACGCCCGCTCAGCGCCCGAGCCCGACGCGGTCCACGCGCCGGTGGTAGCGCATCCCTGCGACGCCGCCGAGGATGGCGCCGGCCAGACTCACCAACGCGACGACGACCGCCGTGATGATGCCCGTGAGCGTGACGGATCCTTCGCCGAGCGGGATGCGCGGGAAGCTGTTCAGGTTGCCCAGGATGTTGTACTGGCTGCCGAAGATGAGGCTCAGCACGGCGACGACCACGGCGATGATGACCGCCCACAGCCACACCGCGATGCCCTGCTTGACGCCGTCGAAGCGCGCCATCCGCCCGGCGACGTATCCACCGCAGAAATAGGCGACGAGCAGGATGACGACGAGCGCGATCGCACCGACGAGCCCGACCGTCGACGCATTGGCGTTGGCCTGGTCGATCGCGCGGTCGGCGCTCCCCGCGGTGCCGAGGCCGACGGCCGCGCCGGCCGCCGCGACCAGCGCGGTCAGCAGCACGGCGGTGCCCGTCGCGGTCAGCCAGCCGAAGAAGGCGGAGCCGAACTTCATCCCGCCGAACTCGCTGCGTTCACGGGCGACGACGTCCTCGCGGAGGGTGTGCGTCCCGTCCCCGTACGTCCCGTCCGGGTGGATGCCGTCGACGGGAGCCGTCGCGGGCGCAGCAGGGGCACTGGCCGGAGCACCGGCGCCGTCCCGCACGGCCTCGCGGTCGCGCACGGCCTCGCGGTCTCGCACGGCGTCACGGTCACGCACAGCGTCAGCGGGCGCCCGGTCTTCGGGCGGCAACGGTCGATCGGTCATGTCGTGCCTCTTCCGGTTCGCCCGCACGCGGCGGGTGGTCGTCGTCGATGGACACGGTAGGCCGGCACAGAAGCACCCCACAGACGCTTGATTTCCACCCCGACCGGGAGGATTATCGCCCGCCTCCGCGTACAGCCCTAGCCGCCGAGCCCCGCGACGGCCCGCACGGCCTCGCCGACGGCCGGAGCCACCGCGGCGAGGTCACCCGCCGTCACCTCCGGCCCCCACGAGAACCGCACCGCCGTGCGGGCGACGTCCTCCGGGTACCCGAGCGCGAGGAGCACGTGCGACGCGTCCTCGCTGCCGGCGGCGCACGCCGAGCCGCTGGACGACACGACACCGCGCCGTTCCAGCTCCAGCAGCACCGCCTCCCCGTTGATCCCGGGGAACACGAACGACGCCGTCCCGGGGAGCCGCGACGTGGGATGCCCGGTCAGGGATGCGCCTGGCGCCTCAGCGAGCACGGCGGCGGCGAACGCGTCCCGCGCTGCGGCAGAGGCCGTCGCCCGCTCCTCGAGCCCGGCGACGCTGAGCCGCGCAGCCGTCGCCAGCGCCACCACGCCGGCGACGTTCTCGGTCCCCGAGCGGCGGCCGCGTTCTTGACCGCCACCGTGGATGACCGGCTCCAGCGGGATGCGCCCCCGCACGTACAGCGCGCCGACGCCCTTCGGCGCTCCGAGCTTGTGGCCGGAGACGCTCAGCGCATCCACTCCCAGCGTCCGCACGTCGAGCGGCAGCCAACCGGCCGCCTGTACCGCATCCGTATGAAAGGGGATGCCGTGCTCGTGCGCGATCGCGGCAAGCTCGGCGATGGGCTGCACCGTGCCGACTTCGTTGTTGGCGAGCATCACGCTCGCCAGGGTCGTGTCCGGTCGCACCGAGGCGGCGAACGCTTCGGCCGTGACCAGGCCGTCCGGCCCGACCGGGACGAACGTCACCTCGAAGCCGTGCAGCCGCACCAGATAGTCGACCGACTCCAGCACGGCCTCGTGCTCGATCGGCGTCGTCACGATGTGGCGTCCGCGCGGGTTCGCCAGCGCGATGCCCTTCACGGCCAGGTTGTCGGCTTCCGTCCCGCCCGAGGTGAACGTCACCTCCGACGCGCGGCAGCCCAGCCAGTCCGCGACCGTCGACCGGGCGTCGGCGAGCCCCCGGGCGGCCGATTCGCCGACGGCGTGGTGGCTCGACGGGTTGCCGAAGTCGCCTGTCAGGTACGGCCACATCGCCTCCAGCACCTCCCGGCGGACCGGGGAGGTGGCGGCCGCGTCGAGGTAGATCACTCCACCACCACGTCCAGTCCGAGGTCGAGCGAGCGGACGCTGTGGGTGAGCGCGCCGGACGAGATCACGTCGACGCCGGTCTCCGCGATCGCGCGGACGGTCGCGAGGCTGACGTTGCCGCTGGCCTCGACGATGGCCCGGCCGCCGACCAGGGCGACGCCTTCGCGCAGCTCGTCGAGGGTGAAGTTGTCGAGCATGATCGTGTCCACCCCGGCCGCGAGCACCGGCTCGATCTGGTCGATGCGGTCGACCTCGACCTCTAGGTGCGTGGTGTGCGAGAGCTGTTCGCGCACGCGCAGCAGCGCATCCGTCACCGACAGGCCGGTCTGCGCGGTGAGGACGGCGAGATGGTTGTCCTTCGCCATGACCGCGTCCGAGAGCGAGTAGCGGTGGTTGTGGCCGCCGCCGGCGCGGACGGCGTGCCGCTCGAACGCGCGCAGGCCCGGGGTGGTCTTGCGGGTGTCGACGATGCGGGCGGAGGTGCCGGCGACCTCGGCGACGAAGGCGGCCGTGAGGGTGGCGATGCCGCTCATGCGCTGGACGAAGTTGAGGGCGACACGTTCGGCCTGGAGCACCGAGCGGGCCGGTCCCTCGACCGTTGCGAGCGCATCCCCGGCCGCGAACGTCGCGCCGTCGGCGACGTTCACGGTCACGGCGATCGCCGGGTCGGTCAGCGTCATCGCGGCGGCGAACACCTCGCCGCCCGCGAACGTGCCCGGCTCACGGGCCATCAGACGCGCGGTCGCACGAGCCGTCTCGGGGATGAGCAGCTGGCTGGTGACGTCGCCCCACGGGGCGTCCTCGACGAGGGCGGCCTGGACGGCGGTATGGATGAGCTGGCGGGTCAGCATGCTGCGGGAACCTCGAGACGGGTCGGCTGGGGGAGCAGGACGGTGTGGGCGGGCTCGCCGGAGCCGGTGAGCGGGAAGTCGGAGCGGAAGTGCGCCCCGCGCGACTCTTCGCGGGAGAGCGCTGCGGCGACGACGAGACGGGCGAGGGTGAGGAGGTTCGCATCCTCTCCGGACGTCGCTCCGGCCTCGACGTCGGGCATCGCCGTGGCGGCGAGTTCGGCGGCGGCCGCGGCGAGGCGTGCGCCGTCGCGGTGCACGCCGGCGGCCTCCCACATGAGTGCGCGCAGGCGGTCGCGGTCGAAGGCGCGGAGAACGGGATGCGGCGAGCCGGCGGCTCGCGTCGCGGCGTCCGCCTCCACCCGCCCCGCGCGCTGCGTCCACGCGGGAGGCTCGGCCCACGGAGCGTCGATCGCCCCGGCCGCCCGGTGGGCGAAGACGAGACCTTCGAGCAGGGAGTTGGAGGCGAGCCGGTTGCCGCCGTGCGCCCCGGTGCAGGCGACCTCGCCGACGGCGAAGAGGCCGGGGACGCTGGTGCGCCCCTCCGTGTCCGTCGCGACGCCGCCCATCGCATAGTGCGCGGCCGGGGTGACGGGCAGAGGACCGCGAGCCCAGTCGTGCCCGGCGGCGCGAGACGCGGCGTCGATCGTCGGGAAGCGCCGGGCGAGGAACTCCGCGCCGAGAGCCGTCGCGTCGAGCATCACCGGGCGGCCGCCCTGCGCGGCCATTTCGACGGCGATGCCGCGGGCGACGATGTCGCGGGGCGCGAGCTCGGCGTCGGGATGCACGTCGAGCATGAAGCGCTCGCCGGCGGCGTTCCGCAGGACCGCGCCTTCGCCGCGCACGGCCTCGGAGACGAGGAACGCGCCTGCGCCCGCGTCGGCCGCCGCGCCCGCGCCATCGCCCGCGTAGAGCGCGGTGGGATGGAACTGCGTGAACTCCAGATCGGCGAGCATCGCCCCGGCGCGCCAGGCCGCCGCCACTCCGTCGCCGGTCGCGACCGACGGGTTGGTGGTGTGCGCGTACAGCTGGCCCCAGCCTCCCGTGGCCAGCACCACCGCGTCGGCGTCGATGGTGAGAGCCTCGCCGTCGGCCCACAGCGACACCCCGGCGGCCCGGCCGTCCTCGACGATGACGTCGCGGAGGAACGCGCCCCCGACGACCGGGATGCGCGCCGCCGTCACCGCGGCGACCAGCGCCCGCTCCAGCTCGGCGCCGGTCGCATCCCCTCCGGCGTGCAGCACGCGGGCGGAGGAGTGGGCGGCCTCGAGGCCGCGGGCGAGCGTGTCGCCGTCGCGGTCGAACGCCGCACCGCGGGCGATCAGCTCGCGGACGCGGTCGGGGCCGTCGGAGCAGAGCGCCTCCACCGCGTCGCGGACGTTGAGCCCGGCTCCCGCGCGGAGGGTGTCGGCGACGTGCGCCTCCACCGAGTCGTCGGGGAACAGCGCCGCGGCGATGCCGCCCTGGGCGTACGGTGTGCTTCCGGAGGCGACGGACGACGACTTGGTCACGACCGTGACGTCGTGGCCGAGCGTGTGCGCTCGCAGCGCCGCGGTCAGCCCCGCGATGCCGCTCCCGACCACGACCACGCGGCTCATGTCAGGCCGCCATCGTGGTGTCGGGCCGCGCCGCCAGCATCCGCTCGAGCGCCACCCGGGCGGGCTCTGCGACGGACGCGGGAACCGAGACCTGGTTGACCACCTCGCCGCGGACGAGCCCCTCCAGCACCCAGGCGAGGTAGCCGGGGTGGATGCGGTACATCGTCGAGCACGGGCACACCACCGCGTCGAGGCAGAAGATCGTGTGCTGCGGGAACTGCGCCGCCAGCCGCTGCACCAGGTTGATCTCCGTGCCGATCGCGAAGGTGGAGCCTGCGGGTGCGGCCTGGATCGCCTTGACGATGTAGTCGGTGGAGCCGTACTCGTCGGCGGCATCCACCACATCCATCGGGCACTCGGGGTGCACGATCACGCGGACGCCGGGGAACTCGGCGCGCGCGTGCTCGATCTGGCCGACCGTGAAGCGCTTGTGCACCGAGCAGAAGCCGTGCCACAGGATGACCTGGGCGTCCTGCAGGGTCTCGGCGTCCGTCCCGCCCCACGCCTTGCGCGGGTTCCACAGCGGCATCCGCTCGACCGGGATGCCCATGGCCTTCGCCGTGTTGCGGCCCAGGTGCTGGTCGGGGAAGAACAGCACGCGCTGACCGCGCTCGAACGCCCACTCCAGCACGGTCGCCGCGTTCGACGAGGTGCACACGATGCCGCCGTGCTCGCCGCAGAAGGCCTTCAGCGCGGCGGACGAGTTCATGTAGGTGACCGGGATGACGGGGACGCGGCCGTCGGCGTCCGGTTCGGTGCCGTACAGCTCCTCCAGCTGCTCCCAGCACTCCTCGACCGAGTCGAGGTCGGCCATGTCGGCCATCGAGCAGCCGGCGGCGAGGTTGGGGAGGATGACCTTCTGCTCGGGACGCGAGACGATGTCCGCCGTCTCGGCCATGAAGTGGACGCCGCAGAATACGATCGCCTCCGCCTCCGGCCGCGCCTTCGCCGCGTTGGCGAGCTGGAAGGAGTCGCCCACGAAGTCGGCGTACTGGACGACCTCGTCGCGCTGGTAGAAGTGGCCCATCACCGCGACGCGGTCGCCGAGGGTCTCCTTGGCGGCGCGGATGCGGTCGCCGAGCTCCTGGGCGGTGGCGGTGCGGTACTCCTCCGGCAGCTCGCCCTGCCGCGGCGCGTTCGCCGGGATGGGGTCGCCGAGCGACGCGCCGGGCCCGTACGAGGGGGTGGTGTTGTCGAACGTCCAGGGCGCCTCCACCAGGTCAGGCGTGCAGGTGTCGCCGTCGAGCTGCCCCGACGCGATGAGCCGGATGGTGGTGTCGACCGAAGCGATGGTCATGCGTTTCTTCCTTCGAACGGGTGCTGCTGGCGGGGGAGCGGCCCCGCGTCGGCGAGGTCGATCTGGTCGTTGTAGCGGTACAGCCGCGGCGGGCGATGTGGCGTGCCGGTGAGGTACTCGTCGGTGGCGACGACGGCTCCGGAGGCCTCGATCGTGCGGCGGAAGTTCGCCGGATCGAGAGCCTTGCCGAGCACCGCCTCGTGCACGCCGCGCAGCTGGGCCAGCGTGAAGCGCTCGCCGAGGAAGGCGTGGGCGATGCGGGAGTACTCCATCTTCGTGCGGAGGCGCCACAGCGCGTACTCGACGATCACGTTGTGGTCGAAGGCGAGCTCGGGGAGGTCGTCCGCGGGGAACCAGCGCACGTTCTCGCCGACGCTGGCACGCTCGGCCTCCTCGCTCCGGACGAGGGCCCAGTACACGACGGAGACGACGCGCTCGGCGCCGGGGGAGCGGTCGGCGTCGCCGAAGGCGTACAGCTGCTCCAGGTAGCTCGGCGTGAGCCCGGTGGTGTCGTTGAGCGTGCGGGCGGCGGCGTAGGCGAGGTCCTCGCCGACCCGGAGGGGCCCGCCGGGGAGGGCCCAGCGTCCCTCGAAGGGTTCGCGGATGCGGCGCACGAGCGGCAGCCACACCTGCGGCACGCCGCCGGTCTCGTCGTCGGTGCGCAGGGCGAAGATGACCGTCGACACGGCGAGGATAGCACTCGCCCGTTCGTGCCGTGCCGTCATGGCCCGCTCCCGTCACCTAAAGGTCAACCTGACTCTAACGTCGGGATCATCTTAGTGTCATCCCGACCCGAACGCCAAACGCCACCCCCCCTCCGCCTCCCGCGCTGGGATTTGCGCCAAATCTCCGTTATGACGGGCCCAATACCGAGATGTGGCGCACATGTTCGCGTGCGCACGGGGCGGCGGGAGCGGATATGCTGGCCGGACAATCGAATACCGGGCCAACGAGGTCGATGCGGGAGAGTCGCGCGCGAGCGCGGCACCGAAGGAGCAATCCTCCCCGACAATCTCTCAGGTACGCGTACCGCATCGGACTGGCCACTCTGAAAAGCAGGATGGCGCCCGCCGTCCTCGCCCACGGTGAAAGCCGCGCATCCCATCGGGAGGCGAGGTGAAACTCTCAGGCCGGATGACAGAGGGGGAGTTCTTCCCGGGAGCGGCGACGCCGCCCCCGCAGCCCCCGGCCGACGGCCGGCGATCGGAGAACTCATGACCTCGCAGAGCACGCCCAACGGTACGAACGCCTCGGACGCGGACGACACGGACGTGAACGACACGGACGCGAACGACACGACCGAGCGCACCTCGCCGCTCCACGACGCCCACACCGCGGCCGGCGCCTCCTTCACCGACTTCGCCGGCTGGCAGATGCCGGTCCGGTACTCCTCCGACCTCGCCGAGCACCACGCCGTGCGCACCGCCGCCGGCCTGTTCGACCTGTCGCACATGGGCGAGATCGTGCTCCTCGGCCCGGAGGCCGGTCAGGCGCTCGACTATGCGCTCGCCGGCAAGCTCTCCGCCCTCAACGTCGACCAGGCGAAGTACAGTCTCCTGCTCTC
This sequence comes from Leifsonia sp. NPDC014704, assembly GCF_043083605.1. Lineage (NCBI taxonomy): Bacteria > Bacillati > Actinomycetota > Actinomycetes > Micrococcales > Microbacteriaceae > Leifsonia > Leifsonia sp. NPDC014704. The sequence continues at coordinate 317,475 of NZ_JBIBYW010000001.1, forward strand.
CCGCTCCGGCGGCATCGTCGACGACCTCGTCGTGTACCGCACCGGCGACGACCGCTACATGGTCGTCGCGAACGCGTCGAACCGGGATGCGGTGGCCGCCGAGCTGCGCGATCGCACCGCGCCCTTCGACGTCGAGGTCTTCGACGAGTCCGACGACATCGCGCTGATCGCCGTACAGGGGCCGGCCGCCCTCTCCATCCTGCTCGCGACGCCGGGCCTGTCGGCGGACGCCGGCGCCCTCGGCGGCTCCGACTTCGGCGAGCGCCTCTCGGCCCTCAAGTACTACTGGTCGCTCCCGGCCGAGTTCGAGACGCATCCCGTGCTCATCGCCCGCACCGGCTACACCGGCGAGGACGGCTTCGAGCTCTACCTCGCGCCCGACAACGCCCGCGCCCTGTGGGATGCCCTGCTCGAGGCCGGAGCCGAGCAGGGCCTCGTCCCTGCCGGCCTCGCCAGCCGCGACACCCTGCGCCTCGAGGCCGGGATGCCGCTGTACGGTCACGAGCTCGGCCTCGACACCATGCCGGCGCAGGCGGGACTCGGCCGCGTCGTCAACCTGGCGAAGGACACCGACTTCGTCGGCCGCGCCGCCAGCGAGGAGGGGCCCGACCCGGAGGCCCGCGTGCTCGTCGGTCTCACCGGGGAGGGCAAGCGCGCCGCACGCGCCGGCTACCCGGTCTTCGCGCACGACGACACGACCGGCGACGACGCCGAGGTCGGCATCGTCACCTCCGGCGCGCTCTCCCCGACGCTCGGCATGCCCGTCGCGATGGCCTATGTCGCGCCGCGCTTCGCTCGCGAGAACACCGTGCTCCACGTGGATGTGCGAGGCACCCGCCTGCCATTCACCGTCACCGCCCTCCCCTTCTACAGCAGAAAGAAGCGCTAGCCATGGCCGCAGAACGAGACCTGAAGTACACGCCCGAGCACGAGTGGCTCCTGGTCGATGGCGACGTCGCGACCGTCGGCATCACGGCCTACGCCGCCGAGAAGCTCGGCGACGTCGTGTTCGTGGAGCTGCCCGAGGAGGGCAGCGACGTCACCGCCGGCCGCGTGGTCGGCGAGATCGAGTCGACCAAGTCGGTCGGCGAGCTGTTCGCCCCGGTGAACGGCACCGTCGCCGAGGCCAACAGCGCCGTGGTCGACGCCCCCGAACTCGTCAACTCCGACCCGTTCGGCGAGGGCTGGCTGGTGAAGGTCCGCTTCACCGAGCTGCCCGACAACCTCCTGAGCTACGACGAGTACGCCGCCCTGACCGGCGAGTAAGGTTCCCCCACCTCACATGACCGACCTCTTCCCAGCGCGTCACATCGGCACCGACGGCGACGCGCAGAGCACCATGCTGTCCGCCATCGGCGCGGCCGCCTCCCGCGAGTGGGCCTCCGTGGAGGACCTCGTCCTCGCGGCCGTCCCCGACTCCATCCGCGTGGACGCCGGGCGCGAGTCCGTGCTTCCGGCTCCGCTGAGCGAGCGCGCCGCCCTCCGCGAGCTGCGCGCGCTGGCCGCCCGCAACACCGTCAACCGCAGCCTGATCGGCCTCGGCTACTACGGCACGATCACGCCCGCGGTGATCAAGCGGAACGTGCTCGAGAACCCGGGCTGGTACACCGCGTACACGCCGTACCAGCCGGAGATCTCGCAGGGCCGGCTGGAGGCGCTGATCAACTTCCAGACCATGGTCTCCGACCTCACGGGCCTCGACACGGCGAACGCATCGATGCTCGACGAGGGGACTGCGGTCGTCGAGGGGATGCTGCTGGCGCGCCGCGCATCCAAGGCGAAGTCGCCGCGTTTCGTCGTCGACGTCGACACCTTCCCGCAGACGCTGGCGCTGCTGCGCAACCGGGCGGACGCGGTCGGCATCGAGCTGGTCGTGCTCGACCTGGCGAGCCTCCCGGCGGATGCCCCGGAGCTGAGCGACGCCTTCGGCCTGTTCGTGCAGTACCCGGGCGCCTCCGGGCGCGTGTGGGATCCGAGCGCCGTCATCCGCACGGCGAAGGAGGCGGGGGCCGTCATCGTCGCCGGCGCCGACCTGCTCGCCCTCACCCAGCTGCGCGCCCCCGGCGAGCTCGGAGCGGATGTCGCGGTCGGCACGAGCCAGCGCTTCGGCGTCCCGATGGGGTTCGGCGGCCCGCACGCCGGCTACATGGCGGTCCGCAAGGGGCTCGAGCGGCAGCTCCCCGGCCGGCTGGTCGGGGTGTCGCAGGATGCGGTCGGGAAGCCGGCGTACCGACTCACGCTGCAGACCCGCGAGCAGCACATCCGCCGGGAGAAGGCGACCTCGAACATCTGCACCGCGCAGGTGCTCCTCGCCGTCATGGCGGCGATGTACGCCGTCTACCACGGCCCCGCCGGACTGCGTGCGATCGGTCGGCACGTGCACCTGACGACGGCCGCGGTCGCCCAGGCGCTCCGCGCATCCGGTGTCGAGGTCGTGTCGCGCTCGTTCTTCGACACGCTCCAGGTCGAGGTGGATGACGCGGCCACCGTCGTCGCCCGCGCGCACGACCGCGGCCTCCTGCTGCACGCCACCGACGCCGGTCTCGTCTCGCTGAGCATCGACGAGGAGTCGGCGGAAGACCTGCGCGACGGCGCCTTCCCGCTCGGCGACCTCATCGAGGTGCTCGGCGGCACCATCGACGGCACTCCGACGCTCACCCTCTCCGGCGAGGCGTCGTACGACCCGGTGCTGGCGCGGGAGTCCGAGTACCTCAGCCACCCGGTGTTCAACACGCACCACTCCGAGACCGCGATGATGCGCTACCTGCGCCTGCTGCAGGACCGCGACTACGCCCTCGACCGCGGCATGATCCCGCTCGGCTCGTGCACCATGAAGCTCAATGCGGCGACCGAGATGGAGGCCGTGACCTGGCCCGAGTTCGCTGCGCTGCATCCCTTCGCCCCGGCCGCCGACGTGGCCGGCTCGCTGGAGCTCATCGACCAGCTGGAGGAGTGGCTCGCCGACGTGACGGGGTACGACACCGTCTCGCTGCAGCCGAACGCCGGCAGCCAGGGCGAACTCGCCGGACTGCTCGCGATCCGCGGCTACCACCGGTCGCGCGGCGATCTGCAGCGCACCGTGTGCCTCATCCCGCAGTCCGCGCACGGCACGAACGCGGCCTCCGCCGTGCTCGCCGGCATGAGCGTCGTCGTCGTGGCGACGGACGAGCTCGGCAACGTCGACCTCGACGACCTGCGCACCAAGATCGCGGAGCACGCCGACACCCTCGCCGCGCTGATGATCACCTACCCGTCGACGCACGGCGTGTACGAGCACGAGGTGGTCGCGATCACCCAGGCCGTTCACGACGCAGGCGGGCAGGTGTACGTGGACGGCGCGAACCTCAACGCGCTGCTCGGATACGCCCGGTTCGGCGATTTCGGCGGCGATGTCAGCCACCTCAACCTGCACAAGACGTTCTGCATCCCGCACGGCGGCGGTGGACCGGGTGTCGGTCCGGTCGCGGCGAAGGCGCACCTCGCGCCGTTCCTGCCCGGCCACCCGCTCGCGCAGGACGCGACGCACCCGATCGCCGGCGGCAGCCGCGTCGAGCACGGCGGAGCGCCGGTGTCGGCCGCCCCCTACGGCAGCCCGAGCATCCTGCCGATCAGCTGGGCGTACGTCCGGATGATGGGCGCGGAGGGGCTCAAGGATGCGACGGGAGCGGCCGTGCTGTCGGCCAACTACGTCGCTGCACGGCTGCGGGAGCACTTCCCGGTGCTCTACGCGGGGGAGGACGGCCTCGTGGCGCACGAGTGCATCCTCGACCTGCGTCCGCTGACCGAGCGCACCGGGGTCACCGTTGACGACGTCGCCAAGCGGCTCATCGACTACGGCTTCCACGCGCCGACCATGTCGTTCCCGGTCGCCGGCACCCTCATGGTGGAGCCGACCGAGAGCGAGGACCTCGCCGAGCTCGACCGCTTCGTGGCCGCGATGATCGCGATCCGCGAGGAGGCCGACGCCGTCGCGGCGGGGGACTGGCCGTCGGACGACAACCCGCTGCGGAACGCCCCGCACACCGCGGAGTCGGCGGTCTCGTCCGAGTGGACGCACCCCTACTCCCGCGAGCAGGCGGTCTACCCCGTCCCCGCCCTCGTCCGCGCGAAGTACTGGCCGCCGGTGCGCCGCATCGACCAGGCCTACGGCGACCGCAACCTCTTCTGCGCCTGCCCGCCCCCCGAGGCCTTCGCCTGACCCACGCCGACAGCTCCTGAGTTTTTCCGCGATTCCTGCTCGTTTGGCGCGAAAAACTCAGGAGCTGTTGGCTGGTCAGGCGAAGATGTGCGGGAAGAGGGCGACGGCGAGGGGATAGCCGACGAACGAGACGATGTCGATGATCGTATGGGCGACGACGAGCGGCATCACCCGGCCCCAGCGGGTGTAGCACCAGCCGAAGACGATCCCCATGATCGCGTTGCCGACGAACGGGCCGAAGCCCTGGTACAGGTGGTAGCTGCCGCGCAGCACCGCGGCGCCCAGGATGATCGCCCACGTGCCCCAGCCCAGCTGGCGCAGACGCGTGAAGAGGTAGCCGACGACGATGACTTCCTCCTGCAGCGCGGCACGGAGTGCGGCGAGGATGAGCACCGGCACGGTCCACCAGTGGGCGTCGAGCGTCGAGGCCTCCACCGTCACGGTGATCCCGAGCAGCCGGGTGAGGGCGTAGACGAGGATGCCCGGGATGCCGATCACGAGGAACAGGAGCGCCCCGCCGCCGAGATCGCGGGCGGGACGCGTGAGGTCGAAGCCGATCCGCCGGAAGCCGCTGCGCTGCGGCTGCCAGAGCAGGTAGACGACCAGGGCGACGGCGAACAGCGGGAACAGGTTGCCCAGCACCTGGTACAGGAAGTCGAAGACCTCGCGGCTGGACTGGGCGGGGTTCACCTCCGCCTTCTGCTGTGCCAGGGGCGTGCTCTGCGTCGCCCGGTCGATGATCGTGACGATGGAGTAGATCGCCGACTGGCCGAGCGACAGCCCGAGGACGATCGCGACCTCCCACCACAGGCGTGGGCGCGCGGAGCGCTCCACGGGGGTCTCTCCGGCCCAGGTCAGCGCGTCAGCCATACCGGCATCCTGCCAGCCCCGACGCCAAACCATTCAATCGTTGCATTGCACGATCAAATCCACCGTTTTTGTGCGCATCGTGCACGAATCCACCGACTGAGTTACCACTCTGTAACGTTTTCCCGCGCTGTTTTGCAATAGCTGGCAGCGATACCTAGGGTCATTCTTATCCCGCGCGGACCAGGCTTCTCGCATGCCCGTTCCGACGCACACTTCGCACAGGAGGAACATTGCACATCAACGGAAGAAAGGGCAGGTTCGCGGTCAGCGCGGTCGCCGTCGCAGGCGTCGCAGCACTCGCGCTGTCAGCCTGCACCACGTCCGGGAGCACCAGCACCTCGTCCGCTGCCAAGGGCGGCACCGTGACGGTGGCGGTCGTGAACGACTTCACCTCGTTCAACTCGCAGACGCCGCAGGGCAACCTGGACACCAACGGCCAGGTCGGTTACCTCAACGGCTCCTACGGAACCGGTTTCCAGTACATCGACAACAACTACAAGATCGTCCACGACGACAAGTTCGGCACGTTCGAGAAGACCTCGGACGACCCGCTGACGGTCAAGTACACGCTGAACAAGGACGACAAGTGGTCTGACGGCGAGCCCGTCACCGCCGACGACATGATCCTCGCGTGGGCCATCGCCTCCGGCCACTACGACTCGGCGAAGTTCGACGACGAGGGCAACGTCACGAGCGGCACCCAGTACTTCCAGATCGCAGGTTCGACCGCCGGCATCGACGCGACCGACTTCCCGACGGTCAGCAACGACAACCGCACGATCACCCTCAAGTACGACACGCCGTACGTGGACTGGGAGCTCGTCAACCCGATCGCGCAGCCCGCGCACATCGTCGCCAAGAAGGCGGGCCTCTCCTCGGCCGCCGACCTGACGAAGCTGCTGAAGGGCCTGCCGAAGGGCGACCCGGCGAACCCGGCTCCGGCCGACCCGACGCTGAAGAAGGCGGCGGACTTCGTCAACACCGGCTACGACGTGACCGCGTTCCCGACCGACAAGGACCTGCTGGTCTCCTCCGGCCCGTTCGTCGTCTCGTCGTGGACCCCCGGCCAGTCGCTCACGATGACCCCGAACAAGTACTACGCCGGCGGTCTGAAGCCCAACGTGGACAAGATCGTGTTCCGTATCATCCCGGACGCGAACGCCCAGGTCACCGCTCTCCAGAACGGTGAGGTCGACATCATCAACCCGCAGGCGTCCGCCGACACGATCACCGCGCTCAAGCAGACCAGCGCGAAGATCCTCACCGGTGCGCAGGCGTCGTACGACCACCTCGACCTGAACTTCGGCTCGCCCGTGTTCAAGGACGAGAAGGTCCGCGAGGCGTTCCTCAAGACGATCCCGCGTCAGCAAATCCTCGACTCGATCGTCACCCCGGTCGACTCGAAGGCCAAGGTCCTGAACTCGCAGATCTTCCTGCCGAACCAGGAGCAGTACGAGGGCAGCGTCAAGCAGAACGGCTCTGACAAGTACGACAAGGTCGACATCGAGGGCGCCAAGCAGCTGCTCGCCGGTGCCACCCCGACCGTGCGCATCCTCTACAACACGAACAACCCGAACCGTGTCGACGAGTTCCAGTCGATCTCGGCCTCGGCCGCCAAGGCCGGCATCAAGGTCGTCGACGCCGGCTCGCCCGACTGGAGCAAGCTGCTCCCGGGTGGCGACTACGACGCCTCGCTCTTCGGCTGGATCAGCCCGGGTGCAGGCACCACGCAGCTGCCGCAGGTGTTCGCCTCGCAGGGTGGCGGAAACTACAACCGCTACACCGGCACCAACGACCTGGCCCTCAAGTCGCAGACCACCCTGGACAAGGATGAGCTGACGAAGATCGAGTACCAGATCGACAAGCAGACCTTCACCGACGGCTACGGTCTGCCGCTGTTCCAGCTCCCGGGTGTCTTCGCGACCACCGCGCGGGTTGACGGCGTCAAGTACAACGGCGGGCAGTCCGGCCCGTTCTGGAACTTCTGGGAGTGGTCGGTCAAGTCGTCCTCCAAGAAGTAACAGCTCCGTAAGTGAGAGTGCCCGGGTGAACCCCGGGCACTCTTACTGCGGCGGGGCGTCGGTTCCGGCCGGCGCCCCGTATCATGTAGTCGGTGGACGTGATCCGTCCACCCCGTGAGATACGCGCCTGGCGGCAAACCCCCCTCCGCCGCACCCCCGATCGGCGCGTCCTGTCAGTGAAGGTTTTGAACCTATGGCGAGTTTCATCCTGAGACGCCTTCTGGTCTCAGTGCTCATCATCATCGCCGCCTCGTTCCTGATGTACATGCTGGTCGCCTATAGCGCCGACCCGCTCCAGGATCTCCGAGGCAGCAATTCCCCCAATAAGACGCAGCTCATCAACGCGCGCATCCAGCTCCTGCAGCTCGACGTCGCGCCGCCGCTGCGCTGGCTGCTCTGGCTGGGCGGTGCGGCCAAGTGCCTCATCCCGTTCGCCAACGCCTGCGACCTGGGGTCCACCGTCTCCAACGCGAAGGTGACCGACATCCTCCCGCAGGCCCTCGGGTCGACGGTGCAGCTGGTCACATTCGCCCTCATCCTCGCGATCCTCCTCGGTGTCACCATCGGCATCGTCACCGCCCTGCGGCAGTACAGCGGACTCGACAACGTCGTCACCTTCCTCAGCTTCTTCCTGTACTCGCTTCCGGCGTTCCTCGTGGCGGTCCTGCTGAAGGAGTTCGTCGCGATCGGCTTCAACAACTTCCTCGCGCACCCGACCATCCCCTGGTGGGTGGCCGTGGTGATCGGGTTGGTGGCCGGACTCATCTGGCAGTCGCTGATCGGCGGTGACCGGAGGCGGCGCCTGCTGACCTTCGTCATCTCCGCCGTCGCGACGGCCGGCGTCCTGCTGCTGATGTCGGCGATGAACTGGTTCCTCATGCCGGGTCTCGGCCCGGTGGTGATGATCCTGCTGATCGCCGCGACCGTGATCGGCGCCACGGCGCTCATCTCGGGACTGCAGAACCGGCGGGCACTCATCTCGGCGGCCATCGCGGGTGCGATCAGCCTGGTCTGCTACTTCGCGCTCCAGCCGCTCTTCAACGTCTCGACCATCGGCACGATCATCATCCTGGCGATCGTGGCCATCATCGTGAGCCTCGCGATCGGCTGGTTCGTCGGCGGCTACGACCGCGGTCAGAACATGCGGATCGCGGTCATCGTGACGATCGTCTCGGGCTTCCTGATCATCGTCGACCGTTTCATGCAGGCGTGGCCGCAGTACTTCCAGGACACCAACGGCCGCCCCATCGCGACCGTCGGCTCCTCGACGCCGGGACTCGAGGGCGACATGTGGGTCACGGGCCTCGACACCTTCACGCACCTGGTCCTGCCGACCATCGCCCTGCTGCTCATCTCGTTCGCCTCCTACACCCGCTACTCGCGGGCCGGGATGCTCGAGGTGCTCAACCAGGACTTCATCCGCACCGCGCGCGCCAAGGGCCTGCCGGAGCGGACGGTCGTCGTGCGCCACGCCTTCCGCAACATGCTCATCCCGATCACGACCCTCGTCGCCTTCGACGTGGGAGCGCTGCTCGGTGGTGCGGTCATCACGGAGCGCGTGTTCGCCATCCCGGGCATGGGCTCGCTGTTCAACCTCGGTCTCAGCCGCGGTGACCTCAACCCCGTCATGGCGTACTTCCTCGTGATCGCGGCCATGGCCATCCTGTTCAACTTCCTGGCAGACCTCGCGTACGCCGCACTCGACCCGAGAGTGAGGGTCCGATAAATGTCCGTCAACGACACACGAATCGCCGATGAGCTGGAGGCGCCGAGCGCCCCGCCCGTCAGCCAGGGAAAGCTCGTCTGGAAGCGGTTCCTCTCCAACAAGGTCGCCGTCGCCAGCGCCATCCTGTTCATCCTCATCCTGGTGTTCTCCATCTCGGCGATCGGCCTCGGCCCGATCCCCGGGTGGTGGAAGTACAACTACACCGAGCTGAACGACCAGGTGCAGCAGGGTGCCCCGACCTGGGAGCACCCGTTCGGCCAGGACCGCATCGGCAAGGACTACTTCGCGCTGACGATGCGCGGCATCCAGAACTCGATCCTCGTCATGGTGGTCCTCGGACTCATCGCGAGCGTCGTCGGTGTCGTCGTCGGTGCCGTCGCCGGGTACTTCCGCGGCGTCGTCGACGCGATCCTGATGCGCATCACCGACGTGTTCATCGTCATCCCGGCGCTGGTCATCGGCTCGGTCGTCGGACACGCGTTCGGCGGGCTCGGCGCGTTCTTCCTGGCGCTGATGCTCGGGTTCTTCTCGTGGATGGGCATCGCCCGTCTGGTGCGCGGCGAGTTCCTGTCCCTCCGCGAGCGGGAGTTCGTGGAGGCGGCCCGCGTGGCCGGCGCCTCGGACTCGCGCATCATCTTCAAGCACATCCTGCCGAACGCCATCGGCGTCGTCATCGTGGCCTCGACCCTGATCATGGCCTCGGCCATCCTGCTCGAGACCGCGTTGTCGTATCTCGGCTACGGCATCCGTCCGCCGGACGTCTCGCTCGGCCTCCTGATCAGCTCGAACCAGTCCGCGTTCCAGACACGGCCGTGGCTGTTCTGGTGGCCTGGTGCGTTCATCGTGACGCTCGCGCTGCTCGTCAACTTCGTCGGCGACGGCCTGCGCGACGCGTTCGACCCGCGCCACCGCCGGTTCAACCTCCGCAAGATGCGGGAGCAGGAGCCGGAGGAGGGCGAAGGCGACGGCCGGAGCCCCAAGACCGGAGCGGCCCTCGCGGAGGACGTGCTGTGACGCCCGCCCGCGTCGCGCTGTTCCCGGCCGGTTCAGGCCAGGAGCAGCGCGACGACGGTGCCCGCGAGCAGGAGCACCAGCACCGCGAGTTCGACCAGGTGCCAGCGCACCGTGACCGGCGTCTCGTCGGCACGACCCGCGTCGATGGCGCCCGCGTCCTGGAGCATGCCCCATCGGCGGCGCACGACCTCGGCCGCAGCGCCGGATTCGGTGCCCAGCAGGTCGCCGGGGCGGCGCACGCTGTCCTCGACCCGTGGGCGGCCGATGCGGCCCTTCGTCTCGTTGCGGGTGGCGCGGAGCGTGCTGCCGGTGCCGGGCGCCGGAGCGGCCCACACCGGGATCTTGCGGCCCGGGGTGTACAGCGTCAGCGCGTACTTGGTGTCGACCGCGATCAGCGCCTCCCACGGGATGCGGACGGTGCGCGTGACATTGACGACCGTGATGCCCTCGTCGGCGACCGTCAGCTGCGGACGCCACAGCATCGCCCAGGCGACGAACGCGAACAGCACGCCGGGCACGATGTACAGCAGCCGGGCGTCGTGGACGCTGACCAGCAGGCCGATGGTCAGGGCGGCAGCGGCCGCCCAGATCAGAACGGCAAGGACCCGGTTGAACCGGGACACGAAAACCTCGCGTTCGGCGGGGGAGACGTAGGGCATGGGTCCATGCTCTCATCCCGCCGGAACGCCCCCGAAAGGAACCACGAATCATGACCGAGACCAACCCGGTCCGGGCGACGGCGCAGGCCGGCGGCCCCGTCCTCGAGGTGAACAACCTCTCCGTCGACTTCGGCGTGGACGGCGTCTGGGTGCCCGCGGCGAAGAACCTGAACTACCAGATCAAGGCGGGCGAAGTGCTCGCGATCGTGGGTGAGTCGGGTTCGGGCAAGAGTGCGAGCTCGATGGCGATCCTCGACCTCCTGCCGAAGAACTCCCGCGTCCGCGGCTCCATCAAGCTCGACGGCCGCGAGCTGACCGGCCTCAGCCAGCCGCAGATGCGGCGCGTGCGCGGTCGCCAGGTCGCCGTGATCTTCCAGGAGCCGATGACGGCGCTGAACCCCGTCTACACGGTGGGCTTCCAGATCGTCGAGACGCTGCGCATCCACTTCGGGATGTCGCCGCACGAGGCCAAGGAGCGCGCGCTCGAGCTGCTCGCCATGGTCGAGCTGCCCGACCCCAAGAAGGCGTTCAACTCGTACCCGCACCAGCTGTCCGGCGGCCAGCGCCAGCGCGCGATGATCGCCCAGTCCATCTCGTGCGACCCGAAGCTGCTGATCGCCGACGAGCCGACCACCGCGCTCGACGTGACGGTGCAGGCCGAGATCCTGGAGCTGCTGCGCAGCCTCCGTGACCGGCTCGACAGCGCCATCCTGCTGATCACCCACGACATGGGCGTCGTCGCCGACCTCGCCGACAACATCGTCGTGATGCGCAAGGGCGACATCGTCGAGTCCGGGACGGTGGCGGAGGTCTTCTCCGAGCCGAAGCACCCGTACACGATCGCCCTCCTCGACGCCGTCCCTCACCTCGGCCAGCGCGAGGACGAGGAGATCGACACGACGGCTGCCCTCGCCGCGGGCACGGAGAACCCGGACGCGTCGTTCGCCGAGCGCATCCGCGCCAACGAGCGCGCGGCGCAAGCCGAGCACGAGAAGGCCGAGATGGACAAGCGCGAGGTCGTCGTCGACTTCCGCAACGTCGCGATCGAGTACCCGAAGCACGGCCGCGTGCCCGCGTTCCGCGCGGCGAGCGACATCGACCTGAAGATCCACGAGGGCGAGGTCGTCGGCCTCGTGGGCGAGTCGGGCTCCGGCAAGACGACCCTCGGCCGCGCCGCCATCGGCCTGCTGCCCATCCACTCGGGTCAGCTCGTCGTCGCCGGGCAGGACATCAGCAACCCGAGCCGGGACGAGATCCGCAAGCTGCACCGCAACGTCGGCATCGTGTTCCAGGACCCGTCGTCGTCGCTGAACCCGCGCCTCCAGATCTCCGACTCCATCGCCGAGCCGCTGCGCCTCGCGAAGAACCTCAAGGGCGCGGAGCTCTCGAAGGAGGTCGACCGCCTCCTCGACAGCGTCGAGCTGCCGCGCGCGTACCGCAGCCGATTCCCCCACGAGCTGTCCGGTGGCCAGAAGCAGCGCGTCGGCATCGCTCGCGCCCTCTCGCTGAAGCCGCAGGTGCTCATCGCCGACGAGCCGACGAGCGCCCTGGACGTGTCGGTGCAGGCGCGCGTGCTGCAGCTGATGCAGACCCTCCAGAAGGAGATGAACTTCGCCTGCCTGTTCATCACCCACGACCTCGCCGTCATCGACGTGCTGGCCGACCGCATCGCGGTGATGCACCACGGACGGCTGGTCGAGGTCGGTACGCGCGACGAGATCCTCCGCTACCCGAAGGAGGCGTACACGCAGCGACTGCTCGCCGCCGTGCCGCTTCCGGACCCGGAGCAGCAGCGCGCCCGTCGCGCCCTGCGCCTGGAGCTGCTCGCCGCCGGTTCCGACGACACCGCGGCGACGCCGACGGTCGTGCCGGAGCCGCAGCAGCCGGAGCCGCCGGTCGCCCAGGGGCTCTGAGCCGCTTCGCCACACAGGGGAGGGTCGGTCCACCAGGACCGGCCCTCTCTGCGTTTGCGGAGGAAGCTTGCCGGCGGCCGCGGCCGCGACCACGGCAAACGGAGGAGACCCGGAAGGACACACCGCTGGTGCGCACGAAGGGAGGTGTGGGCGGCGGCGACCCCGCGAATGTCCTCCGTTTCGCAGGGCTGAAGGGCTCGCTGACAGCGGACACAGGAGAAGGGGAGCGGATCCACGATAGAATGGACCGTTCCCCTTCTTCCTTCTGACGAGAGTCGAGTCTGTACGCATGTCCGAGAACGCCGTCGCCCGCCGCGATGATCTGCGAAATGTCGCGATCGTCGCCCACGTCGACCACGGCAAGACCACGCTGGTCGACGCCATGCTCAAGCAGACGAACTCCTTCGACGCGCACGCGCACGTCGAGGAGCGCGCGATGGACTCGAACGAGCTGGAGCGCGAGAAGGGCATCACCATCCTCGCCAAGAACACGGCGATCTCGTACAAGGGCAAGCACGCCCCGAACGGCCCGATCACCATCAACGTGATCGACACCCCGGGCCACGCCGACTTCGGCGGCGAGGTCGAGCGCGGCCTCTCCATGGTCGACGGCGTCGTGCTGCTGGTGGATGCGTCCGAGGGCCCGCTGCCCCAGACCCGCTTCGTGCTGCGCAAGGCGCTCGAGGCCAAGCTCCCCGTCATCCTCGCGGTCAACAAGACCGACCGCGGTGACGCCCGCATCGACGAGGTCGTCGGCGAGAGCCAGGACCTCCTACTCGGCCTCGCGAGCGACCTCTCCGACGATGTCCCGGACCTCGACCTCGACGCGATCCTCGACGTCCCCGTCGTGTACGCGTCCGGCCGCGCCGGCGCTGCGAGCCGCAACAAGCCCGCGAACGGCGAGCTGCCCGACAACGACGACCTCGAGCCGCTGTTCGAGGCGATCCTGGAGCACATCCCGGCGCCGAGCTACGACCCCGAGGCCCCGCTGCAGGCGCACGTGACCAACCTCGACGCGTCGCCGTTCCTCGGCCGTCTCGCGCTGCTCCGCATCTTCAACGGCACCCTCAAGAAGGGTCAGACCGTCGCTTGGGTCCGTCACGACGGCGACGTGCACAACGTCCGCGTGACCGAGCTGCTGATCACGAAGGCGCTCGACCGCTACCCGGCCGAGTCCGCCGGCCCCGGCGACATCGTCGCCGTCGCCGGTTTCGCCGACATCATGATCGGTGACACCCTGGCCGACCCGGACGACGTGCGTCCGCTTCCCGCCATCCACGTCGACGAGCCCGCGATCTCCATGACCATCGGCACCAACACCTCGCCGCTCGTCGGCAAGGTGAAGGGTCACAAGCTGACCGCGCGCATGGTCAAGGACCGCCTCGACCGCGAGCTGGTCGGTAACGTCTCGCTCCGCGTCCTCGACATCGGCCGTCCCGACGCGTGGGAGGTGCAGGGCCGCGGTGAACTGGCGCTGGCCATCCTCGTCGAGCAGATGCGCCGCGAGGGCTACGAGCTCACCGTCGGCAAGCCGCAGGTCGTCACCAAGAAGATCGACGGCAAGACCTACGAGCCGTTCGAGCACCTGACCATCGACGCGCCGGAGGAGTACCTGGGCGCCATCACGCAGCTGCTCGCCGCCCGCAAGGGCCGCATGGAGAACATGGCGAACCACGGCACCGGCTGGGTCCGCATGGAGTTCATCGTCCCGTCGCGCGGCCTGATCGGCTTCCGCACCGAGTTCCTCACCACCACCCGCGGCACCGGCATCGCGAACGCGATCTCGCACGGCTACGACGAGTGGGCCGGTCACATCGTGACCCGCAGCAACGGCTCGATCGTGGCCGACCGCGCGGGCGTCGTGACGCCGTTCGCCATCATCGCGCTCCAGGAGCGCATGACGTTCTTCGTCAATCCGACGGAGGAGGTCTACGAGGGCATGGTCATCGGCGAGAACTCGCGCGCCGACGACATGGACGTGAACATCACCAAGGAGAAGAAGCTCACCAACATGCGCTCCTCCACGGCCGACACGTTCGAGTCGATGACGCCGAGCCGCCAGCTGACCCTCGAGGAGTCGCTCGAGTTTGCCCGCGACGACGAATGCGTCGAGGTGACGCCGGAGGCCGTGCGCATCCGCAAGGTTGAGCTGGATGCGACCGCCCGCGGCCGCGCCGCCGCCCGCCTCAAGCGCCAGGACGCCGCAGCCGTCTGACCTGCGCCGCTCACCGAGGGGTCGCAACGCGCCGTTCTGGCTCAGCCAGAGCGGCGCGTTGCGTCCTCCGGATGGCCGCCGACGGCACTGCCTAGCCAGAGCCGGGCGGTCATCCGGGAGAATGGCAGCATGAAACGCCGCCTCGTCGCCCTGCCCCTCGCTGCCGTCCTGCTGCTGGGCGCCGCTCCCGCGCTGACCGCGTGCAGCTTCCAGGGCGTCGTGAAGGATGTGTCGGGCGGCAACGTCGACCTGGGCGGGACATCCGTCCCGTCGGACTTCCCGAAGGAGGTCCCGCTCGCCGATGGCGAGGTCGTGTTCGGCGCGGGCCTCGGTTCCGGCGCCGACAAGGTGTGGAACGTGACCGTCAAGGTCGAGAACGGCGACGCCTACACCGCGATCGAGAAGCAGCTCACCGACGCCGGCTTCTCCGGTCAGTTCGGCACCCGCGGCCCGAACGGGGGCGGCACCGGCACATTCAGCAACGGCACGTACGGCGTGCTCGTGGTCGTGACGGATGCGGGCAACAACGGGTGGGTCGCCAACTACTCGGTGTCGAAGGGCGGAACGCCGAGCCCGACGCCGTCGGCCGGCTGAGCGAAGCGGCTAGGCGAAGAGCCCGGCTCCCACGTAGGAGCCCTCTTTCGCACCGGGTGGCACGGCGAACACGCCGGAGCCGACGTGGCGGACGTACTCGTTCATCAGGTCGTTCTGCGCCAGGCGCTGCTGGATCGGGATGAACTGCTTCCGCGGATCCCGCTGGAAAGCGATGAAGAACAGGCCGGCGTTGAGGCGGCCCAGCTCGTCGTTGCCATCGACGAAGTTGTAGCCGCGACGGAGCAGCTGCGCGCCGCTGTTCATCGTGGGATGCGCGAGCCGCACGTGCGAGTCGGGGTCGATCTTCGTGCCGCCGTCCTTCGCCAGCGCCAGGAAGTTGGGGTCGCTGAACTCGGTGCCACCGGAGAGCGGCGCACCCTCGCCCTTGTCGCGGCCGATGATGCGCTCCTGCTCGCCGAGCTGCTGGCGGTCCCAGGTCTCGATGACCATGCGGATCTTGCGGGCGACGAGATAGGAGCCCCCGGCCATCCACCCGGCACCGTCGCCCCCGGAGGCCCACACCTGGTCCTCGACCACGGTCTGGTCCTCGGACTTGATGTTGGCGGTGCCGTCCTTGAAGCCGAACAGGTTGCGCGGGGTCACCTGGGCGCGGGAGGTCGACGACGTGCGGCCGAAGCCGAGCTGCGACCAGCGGATCGCCGCGCGCCCGAAGGCGATGCGGGAGAGGTTGCGGATGGCGTGCACAGCCACCTGCGGGTCGTCGCTGCACGCCTGTACGCACAGGTCGCCGCCGGTGATCGACTCCTGCAGCG
Source organism: Leifsonia sp. NPDC014704 (assembly GCF_043083605.1). Lineage (NCBI taxonomy): Bacteria > Bacillati > Actinomycetota > Actinomycetes > Micrococcales > Microbacteriaceae > Leifsonia > Leifsonia sp. NPDC014704. The sequence goes on from NZ_JBIBYW010000001.1 coordinate 333,458, forward strand.
CGTCGCCCGGGAACCGGGGCAGGTCCACAAGGGCCTCCGGGCGGCGGGAGGCGATCCCGAACCGGTCCTCGCCGCTCGCCGTGCGGAACAGCGTCGGACCGAAGCCGAAGGTGAGCGTCAGACCGCCGGGCGGCAGGTCGAGCGCCTCGCCGGTGTCGTCCGGCGGAGCATCCATCGGTCCGGATGCTGGGCCGTACTTGCCGGCGGGACGCCCCTGCGTCATCCGCGCGGCGGCGGCCGTCCAGTCGTGCAGCAGCTCGATCAGCCCGTCCCGGTCGAGGCCGGGGGAGGTGTCGAAGGCGGCGAAGTGGAGGCGGTCCTGCGCAGGTGTGGTGATGCCGGCCTGGTGGGGGCCGTAGAACGGGTACGTCGTGGCGGATGCGGCGGTCGCGCCGACCACGACACGGTCGGCCGCGACACCCGCGCCGATGCCGACGAGCCCGGCGCCGACCGTCGCGCCCGCGAGGCCGAGCATCCCTCGACGGGACAGGCCGGAGCGCCCGGTGACCTGGTCGGCCTCCGGGCGCTCGGCGTCGTGGTGGTTCTGCGTCACGCGCCCTACTTGACGATGATCGAGGTCAGGTGGCTGAGCGGTTCGCTGAGCGCGTTGACCTGGTCGGAGAGCTCCTTGACCTGCTCGGTGCTGAGCTCCGTGTAGCTGACGAAGCCGTCTCCCGAGCGGTACTGGGCCAGCGTCTTCTCGATGGTCGTGAACTCGCCGTCGAGCTTCGCGACGACGTCCTTGCCGTTGCTGCCCTTCTGCTCGGCGATGTCGCGGACGACGCCGTAGGCCACCTGGGCGCCCTCGAGGTTGGCCTGGAAGTCCTGCAGGTCCGTGTGCGAGAAGGCCTCCTCCTCGCCCGTGATCTTCGACCCGGCGACCTCCTCCATCAGGCCGATGGCGCCGTTGGAGATCTGGTCGATGGTGAGCGTGAAGTCCTTGGCGTGGACGAGGTCGTACAGCCGCTGGGTGTCGGTCACGAGCTTGTCGGCGAGCTGCGTGCGCGTTGCGGCATCGGACGGCGTGTACCCGGCGGGAGCCCACAGGTCCTTCTCGATGCGGTGCCAGCCGGTCCACTCCTGGCCCTCGGCCAGGTCGGCCTCGCGCAGGTCGAGGGCGGGGTCGAGGTCGCCGAACTGCTCGGCGGTCGGCTCGATGCGCTCGTAGAAGGAGCGCGCCGATGCGTACTGTGCGCGAGCGGCAGCGTCGTCGCCGCCGGCGTAGGCGGTGGCGAAGGTCTTGGTCGCGGTCAGCAGTGCGCCGGCCTGGTCCTTCACATAGCCGGTGTAGTTGGCGACGGCCTGGGCCACCTGCTTGCTCTCGCTCTGCGAGACCGTCTTGCCGGTGCCGGGTGCGACGGTGAACTTCGCGACGTGCGCGGGCTCGCCCACCATCCCCTTGCGGCAGGCCGAGTAGTAGTCGCCCTCGGCGAGCTGGACCACGTAGTTGACGGTCGTGCCCGGGCCGATGTTCTCCTTCTCACCGACGATGCGCAGCTTGTCGGTGGCCAGCAGCTCGAACTCGTTCACGTCCGTGCCGGTGTTGGTCACCTGGAAGGTGATCGGTCCGGCCTTCGCGGTGTTCGTGGACACCGTGCACTTGTCATCGCTCAGGGTGACCGCGATGGCCTCGTCCGAGGCGGTCGCCTGGTTCGGGACGCAGCCGGTGAGCGCGGCGGCCAGGGCGGCGGTCCCCGCGAGGGATCCGGCGACGGCCGTGAGGCGGCGTCGGGTCGAGCGGGAGGCGAGCGTGCGGGGGGTCACCGGGCGCTGTCGAGACATGGGTGTGCTGTTCTTTCTCTTGTGGTGCAGTGAGGGATCAAGAAGTGGGGGTCACGACGCGATCGGCGCGTGCGGCGCTGCGGCCGCGGCCGGTGCCGTCGGCGCTGGTCGTGCGGCGGAACGGTGCTGCCGGATGTAGAAGTAGCCGACCACCGCGAGGTAGGTGAACCAGGCGGCGACCTGCAGCGCGGTCGGCGACGGGTTGAAGTTCAGGATGCCGGCGGCCAGCGTGCCGTACCAGCTGGAGGCGGGGATCGCGCGGCTGATGTCGTACGCGTGGACGCCTCCGCCGGGGAGGAGGCCGGCCTCCTGCAGGTCTCCGAGCCCGTAGGCGAGCACGCCGGCGGCGACGAGGACGAGGAAGGCGCCGGTCCAGGTGAAGAACCTGCCGAGGTTGATCTTCACCATGCCGCGGTAGAGCAGGAATCCGATCACCGCGGCGGTGGCGATGCCGAGGAGGGCGCCGACGGCCGGCTCCCAGCTGCCGCCGGTGCTCGCGACCGTCGCCCAGACGAAGAGCGAGGTCTCGATCCCTTCGCGTCCGACGCTCAGCATCGCGAGGAGCACGACGCCCCAGCCGGCGCCGACGAGCGCGGAGTCGAGCCGGTTGTGGAGGGTGGACTTCATGCTGCGGGCGGTCTTGCCCATCCAGAACACCATCCAGGTGACGAACCCGACCGCGACGAGCGAGAGGGAGCCGCCCAGGATCTCCTGCGCCTGGAAGCTCATGCCGTACGGGCCCCAGGTGAGCACGGCGCCGATCCCGAGCGGGACGATGAGCGCGATTCCCACGCCGATCCAGAGCTTCGACAGCACTTCGGTGCGGCCGAGCTTGACCACGTAGGCCACCAGGATGGTGACGATGAGCGCCATCTCGAGGCCTTCGCGGAGGCCGATCAGGTAGTTCGCGAGCACAGGTGACCTTCGTCGGGGGAGGGTTCGTGATTGGTAAGGCTAACCTTACTGAATCGAGCGTAGAGCACCGCCCTGGAAGTGTCCAGATAGGATGCGAGGATGCTCAGCCGGATCGTCAGCGCCATCCTCCTCGTGCTGGCGGGAGCGGTCTTCGGGGCGATCGGGACGGTCGCCCACCAGTACTCGGTGACCTGGGGGATCCCCATCCCGCTCGGGCTCATCGGCTCGCTGCTGGCCTTCACTGCGCTGCTCGTCGGCCTGCGCCTCCTCGGTCACAGCCGGTTGCCCGCGCTGCTCGCGGCGCTGGGCTGCATCGCCGTCATCCTCCTGTTCGCGCAGCAGAGCGCGGGCGGCTCCGTGCTCATCCAGAACGACCTCGCCGGCCAGATCTGGCTCGCGGGGCCCATCCTGATCGCGGCGATCGTGATCGCCTGGCCCGACGTGAAGACCCGGCAGTCGGCCCGCGACGGCCTAAGCTAGAGGGACAGCTCCACCTGAAGGGATCCGATCCACTGTGACCTATGTCATCGCTCTCCCGTGCGTCGATGTGAAGGACAGGGCCTGTATCGACGAGTGTCCGGTCGACTGCATCTACGAGGGCGAACGGTCGCTGTACATCCACCCCGACGAGTGCGTCGACTGCGGCGCCTGCGAGCCGGTCTGCCCGGTCGAGGCGATCTACTACGAGGACGACCTGCCCGAGGAGTGGAAGGACTACTACCGCGCGAACGTGGAGTTCTTCGACGACATCGGCTCGCCCGGCGGAGCGTCGAAGGTGGGTGTGATCTCCAAGGACCACCCGCTGATCGCCGCGCTTCCGCCGCAGGCGCACTGAGCCGCGGCGCACCGATGACGGCATCGATGGCCGCGCCGCCGAAGGAGCGCTGACGTGGCGCTGCAGGAGCTCCCTGACTACCCCTGGGACCTGATGGCGCCGTACGCCGAGCGGGCGCGATCGCATGCGGACGGTCTCGTCGACCTGTCGATCGGCTCGCCGGTCGACCCGACGCCGGATCTCATCCGCGAGGCACTCGCCAGCGCGACGGACGCGCACGCGTACCCGCAGACGGTCGGGACGCCCGCCCTGCGGGAGGCGATCGTCGACTGGTTCCACCGCAGGCGGGGCGTCCGCGGGCTGACCGTCGAGAACGTGCTGCCGACGATCGGCTCGAAGGAGCTCGTCGCGCTGCTGCCGTTCATGCTCGGCCTCGGCGAGGGCGACTTCGTGGTGCATCCGCGCGCCGCGTATCCGACGTACGCGATCGGCGCGGCGATGGCCGGCGCGACCGCCGTCGCGAGCGACGATCCGGCCGAGTGGCCGGAGGGCACGCGCCTCATCTGGCTGAATTCTCCCGGCAACCCGGACGGCCGCATCCTCTCGGTCGCGGAGCTGCGCGCGGCCGTTGCGCGCGCCCGCGAGCTGGGCGCGTACATCGCGAGCGACGAGTGCTACGCCGAGCTGGGCTGGGAGGCGCCGTGGGATGCGGAGCGCGTTCCGAGCATCCTCGACCCGCGGGTCATCGGGCAGGACCGCCGCAACGTCCTCGCGGTCTACTCGCTCAGCAAGCAGTCGAACCTCGCCGGCTACCGTGCGGCGTTCGTCGCGGGGTGCAGCGCGATCATCGGGCGGCTCGTCAACGTCAGGAAGCACGCGGGCCTCATGCTGCCGGCACCGCTGCAGGCCGCGATGGTCACAGCGCTCGGCGACGAGCGGCACGTGGAGGCGCAGAAGGCGCTGTACCGATCCCGTCGCGACCTGCTGAAGCCGGCGCTCGAGGCCGCGGGCTTCCGCATCGACCGCAGCGAGGGCGGCCTCTACCTGTGGGCGACGGAGGGACGCGACGCCTGGGAGAGCATCGGACGGCTCGCCGACCTCGGCATCCTCGCCGGCCCCGGCCGCTTCTACGGCGACTTCTACCCGGAGCACGTGCGCCTGTCGCTCACGGCGACCGACGAGCGGGTGGCCGCAGCGGCGGAGCGGCTGCGGGCGTTTGGAGACAACCTCTAACGGGTCGCCGGCCCCTTTGCCCGATGCCGCAGTTGTCGCCGGCGTTCGTTAGGCTGTACCGGCACGGCCTGTCGAGCGGACGGCGCCGGGCAGCGCTGCCACGATCGGCGCGCACCTTTGACCACCCATATGGGCGACTAACCCACCAGGAGGCGTTGTGAGCGGACTCGGCACCGAGAGCACTGGCACCGAGAAGGCCGTAGCGGAGGCCGAACTCGCGACCGCCTCTCTGACCTATCCGGGCGGTGTCGCCGAGTTCCCGATCCGGCCGAGCGTCGACGGGGCCTCGAGCATCGATTTCTCGACGCTGACGAAGCAGACCGGGCTGACCAGCCTGGACTACGGCTTCGTGAACACCGCTGCCACGCGCTCGTCGATCACCTACATCGACGGCGAGCAGGGCATCCTGCGCTACCGCGGCTACCCGATCGAGCAGCTGGCCGAGAACTCCACGTTCCTCGAGGTGGCGTGGCTGCTCATCCACGGCGAGCTGCCGTCGACGTCGGAGCTCGCGGAGTTCGACGAGCGCATCCGCCGCCACACGCTGCTGCACGAGGACCTGCGCCGCTTCTTCGACGCCCTCCCGCACGACGCGCACCCGATGTCGGTGCTGTCGAGCGCGGTGTCGGCGCTGTCGACCTTCTACCAGGACTCGCTGAGCGTCCACGACCCGGAGCAGATCGAGCTCTCGACCATCCGGCTTCTCGCGAAGCTCCCGGTGATCGCCGCCTATGCGCACAAGAAGAGCCTGGGCCAGGCGTTCCTGTACCCGGACAACTCGCTGAGCTTCGTGGACAACTTCCTGCGCCTCAACTTCGGCACCCTCGCGGAGCCGTACGAGGTGAACCCGGTGCTGTCGCGGGCCCTCGAGCGCCTGCTCATCCTGCACGAGGACCACGAGCAGAACGCGTCCACCTCGACCGTCCGCCTGGTCGGCTCGACGCAGGCCAACCTGTTCGCCTCCGTCTCCGCCGGCATCAACGCCCTCTACGGCCCGCTGCACGGCGGAGCGAACGAGGCCGTTCTGCAGATGCTCGCCGGCATCCGCGACTCGGGCGAGAGCGTCCAGAAGTTCGTCGAGCGCGTCAAGAACAAGGAGTCCGGCGTCAAGCTGATGGGCTTCGGTCACCGCGTCTACAAGAACTTCGACCCCCGTGCCAAGCTCGTGAAGCAGTCGGCCGACGAGGTGCTCGAGGCGCTCGGCGTGCACGACCCGCTGCTCGACATCGCGAAGGAGCTGGAAGAGGTCGCGTTGGCCGACCAGTACTTCGTCGACCGCAAGCTGTACCCGAACGTCGACTTCTACACGGGCGTCATCTACAAGGCGATGGGCTTCCCGACGCGGATGTTCACCGTGCTCTTCGCGATCGGCCGCCTGCCGGGCTGGATCGCGCACTGGCGCGAGATGAACCTCGACCCGCAGACGAAGATCGGCCGCCCGCAGCAGCTGTACGTCGGTTCGCCGGAGCGCGATCTCGGCCGCTGAGCCGCATCCACGACTCGACGTCATCTCGGAGGGATACGCTCCTTCAGAGACGGCGGTACCGGCCGACGAAGGAGCGACGTGGGCGACGACACCCCCCGACTGAGGCGGCACCATCGGGTCCTGAGGGTGATCGGCGGCGTGCTCGCCGTCCTCCTGGTGCTGGTCGTCGTCGCCGGGGGCATCGGCGTGTGGACGATCACGCGCTCGTTCCCGCAGACCGCCGGGTCGGTGGATATCCCGGGCCTCACGAAGCCGGTCACGGTGTACCGCGACGACGCCGGCGTGCCGCAGCTGTCCGCATCCACCGCCGACGACCTCTTCCGCGCGCAGGGGTACGTGCACGCGCAGGACCGCTTCTGGGAGATGGACTTCCGCCGTCACGTCACCGCGGGCCGGCTGTCGGAGATGTTCGGCGCGAGCCAGGTGCCGACCGACACGTTCATCCGCACGCTCGGCTGGCGTCGCGTCGCCGAGCAGGAGGTGAAGCTGCTCGACCCGACATCGCTGCGGTACTACCAGGACTACGCGGACGGCGTGAACGCCTACCTGAAGCAGCGGTCGGGCGCCGGACTGTCGCTGGAGTACGCCATCCTCGGCCTGCAGAATCCGTCGTACAAGCCGGAGCCCTGGACGCCTGCGGACTCGATCGCGTGGCTCAAGGCGATGGCGTGGGACCTCCGGTCGAACCTCGAGGACGAGATCGACCGCGCGCTGCTGGCGACCAAGCTGAAGCCGGAGCAGGTGGCCGAGCTCCATCCCGGGTACCCGTACACCGGGCACCCGACGATCACCGACCTCGGCGGCGGGAACCCGCGGACCGTCACACCCGATGCCGAGCCCGGTGCCGCCGGCGAGCCGGAGCAGTCCTCGGGGGACGCCTCCGCGCCCTCGCCCTCTGCGTACGCGTCGCAGCTGGAGCAGGTGGCCGCGAGCGTCGACTCCCTCCCGCAGCTGATGGGCCCGGCCGGCGACGGCATCGGATCCAACTCGTGGGTGATCGGCGGGGCGCACACCGCGAGCGGCAAGCCGCTGCTCGCCAACGACCCGCACCTCGGCGCCGCCCTCCCGTCGGTCTGGTATCAGATGGGGCTGCACTGCACGACGGTGGGCCCGGAGTGCCCGTTCGACGTGTCGGGCTTCAGCTTCTCCGGCTTCCCGGGCATCATCATCGGCCACAACGACCGCATCTCCTGGGGGTTCACCAACCTGGGTCCGGATGTCGCCGACCTGTTCGTCGAGAAGGTCAGCGGCGACACCTACGAGTACGACGGCACGCAGGTGCCGCTGGAGAAGCGCACCGAGCGCATCCGTGTCGCCGGCGGCAAGGATGTGACGATCACGGTCCGGTCGACCCGGCACGGCCCGATCGTGACGGACATCGGCGATGCGTACGCCGTGATCGCGAAGGACCAGGCGGGCAAGCTCGGCGTGCCCGCGCAGCAGTTCCAGCTATCGCTGGCCTGGACGGCGCTGACCCCCGGCACGACGGCGAACGCGATCTTCGCCTTCGACACGGCCCGCGACTGGCCCAGCTTCCGGGCGGCGGCCCAGCAGTTCCAGGTGCCGTCGCAGAACCTCGTCTACGCCGATGTGGACGGCAACATCGGCTACCAGGCGCCCGGCCTCATCCCCACCCGCTCCGGTGGCGACGGCACGATGCCGATGCCCGGCTGGAGCAGCGGGTACGGCTGGACGGGCACCCTCCCGTTCGAGCAGCTCCCGTCGGTGTTCGACCCGCCGGCCGGGTACATCGTCACGGCGAACAACGCCGCCGTGGGGCCCGGCTTCCCTCAGCTGATCACGGCCGACTGGGATCAGGGCTACCGCGCGAATCAGATCGAGGTGCGGCTGAGCGCACTGCTGGCGCAGGGGAAGAAGCTGACGTCGAAGGACATGTCGGCCATCCAGGCGGACACGTACGACGCGAACGCGGCGAACCTCGTCCCGGTCATCCGCGCGGTGGCGGAGAAGCCGGATGCGTCGGCCGACGTGCAGCAGACCGCGCGCCTCCTCGCCGACTGGGACTACCGCGACGACGCGGACAGTGCGGCCGCCGCCTACTTCGCGGTGTTCTGGCGGGAGCTGCTCCACGACATGTTCGCCCGCAAGATCCCCGCGGCCACCGCCCCGACCGGCGGCGACCGCTGGTTCACCGTCGTCGCCTCCCTGCTCGGGCAGCCCGAGTCGTCGTGGTGGGCGGACTCGGACCTCGGCACCTCGGACCGCGACTCGATGATCGCCTACGCGGCGGACCAGGCATGGAAGGAGACGACACACCAGCTCGGCGGCGACGTGTCGTCATGGCGCTGGGATCGCCTTCACACGCTCACGCTGAAGAACGCGAGCCTCGGGGAGTCCGGCGTCGCCCCGATCGAGGCGCTGCTGAACCGTGGACCCTGGCACGTGGGCGGCGGCAGCAGCGTCGTGGATGCGACGGGCTGGGATGCGACGCTCGGGTTCGCGGTGCAGCGCGTGCCGTCGATGCGGATGGTCGTCGACCTCTCCGATTTCGACAAGAGCACGTGGATCAATCTCACGGGAGCGTCCGGTCACGCGTTCGACGCGCACTACACCGACCAGACCGACCTGTGGGCGGAGGGCAGGACGCGCCCGTGGCCCTTCACCCCGGCCGCAGTGAAGAAGGCCGCCGACCAGACGCTCACACTGCGCCCCCCACGCTGACCCCGGAGATTCGTGCCGAATGTGCGGAAAGCGCGCCGGTTTCCGCACATTCGGCACGTATATCGGTCAGGGGGAGGTGAGGGCCGCCCAGGCCATGCGCTCGAGGACGGGGCGCACGATTCCGGGCGCGACCTGCAGGGTGCCGACGCGCGCGGTGTGCGGCGTCGAGTTGAGGAGGCCGAAGGTGGCCTGGACGCGCACGCGCAGCTCGTCGTCGGCGAGGGCCGGGTGTAGGGCGCCGAGCACGCCCATCCACACCTCGACGTAGCGGCGCTGGAGCCGACGGACCTGGCGGCGGGCGGCGTCGTCGAGCGAGTCGAGGTCGCGGTCCTGCACGCGGATGGTGTCGGGCTCCCCGAGCGCGAAGTCGATGTGGAAGCCGATCAGCGAGCGCAGGGCCGTCTCCGCATCCGCTGCGGCCCCCTCGACCGCCTGACCGCCCGCGAGGAGGCGCTCGCTGACGCCGATGAGGAGGGCGGACAGCACGGCCTGCTTGGACGAGAAGTGGCGGTAGACCGCCGGTCCGCTCACGCCGACGGCCGCGCCGAGGTCTTCGATGGACACGCCGTTGAAGCCGCGTTCGGCGAAGAGCGTCGCGGCCGCCTCGAGCAGCGCGGCACGGCGGTCGGCCTTGGCCTGGCTGCGCTGCGTCGGCCGTTCGAGGGGAGCGGCGGGGCTTGGCTGGGTCATCGTCCTCGCGGGGTCGGGCCGCCCGATCGGCGACACTGGACTTTTCGGTTAATGAACACTAACCTAAAAACCGAGTTAGTGACCACTAACCGGATGTCGACGACGACATGGAGCAGCATGCCGACCCTGACCAGTGAGGCGTCCGCGACGGACGCCCGGTTCGAGCAGAACGACGCCGCCCAGCGGGAGCTCGTCGCCGATCTGCGGCGGCGCCTGGCGGTCGCGGCGGCCGGAGGCCCGGAGCGTGCCCGCGAGCGCCATGTCGCCCGCGGCAAGCTGCTGCCGCGCGACCGCATCGACGCGCTGCTCGACGAGGGAAGCCCGTTCCTCGAACTGGCGCCGCTCGCCGCCACCGGGATGTACGACGACGAGAGCCCCGCGGCGGGAGTGATCGCCGGGATCGGCCTGGTCGCGGGTCGCCATGTCATGGTCGTGTGCAACGACGCGACGGTCAAGGGCGGAACGTACTACCCGATGACCGTCAAGAAGCACCTGCGGGCGCAGGAGGTCGCACTGGAGAACCGGCTTCCCTGCATCTACCTGGTCGACTCGGGCGGAGCGTTCCTGCCGATGCAGGACGACGTCTTCCCGGACCGCGACCACTTCGGCCGCATCTTCTACAACCAGGCCCGGCTGTCTGCCGCGAAGATCCCGCAGATCGCGGCCGTGCTCGGCTCCTGCACCGCCGGCGGCGCCTACGTGCCGGCGATGAGCGACGAGACGGTGATCGTGCGCGACCAGGGCACCATCTTCCTCGGCGGTCCGCCGCTCGTGAAGGCGGCGATCGGCGAGATCGTCAGCGCGGAGGAGCTCGGCGGAGGCGACCTGCACGCCCGCACCTCCGGCGTGGTCGACCACCTGGCAGAGGACGACGAGCACGCGCTCGCCATCGTGCGCGACATCGTCGCGACCCTCCCGCCGCCCGCTGCGCCCGCCTGGTCCGTCGAAGAGTCCGTCGAGCCCGCGGCCGATCCGGTCGAGCTGTACGGCGTCGTCCCCGTCGACGTGCAGGCGCCCTACGACGTCCACGAGGTGATCGCGCGCATCGTCGACGGCAGCGGCTTCCACGAGTTCAAGCCGGAGTACGGCACGACCCTCGTGACCGGCTTCGCGCACATCCACGGGCACCCCGTCGGCATCGTCGCGAACAACGGCGTGCTGTTCAGCGAGTCCGCCCTCAAAGGTGCTCACTTCATCGAGCTGTGCGACCAGCGAGGAATCCCGCTGCTCTTCCTGCAGAACATCTCCGGCTTCATGGTCGGCCGCGACTACGAGGCGGGTGGGATCGCGAAGAACGGCGCCAAGATGGTCACCGCCGTCGCGACGGCGCGTGTGCCGAAGCTCACCGTGGTGATCGGAGGGTCCTTCGGCGCAGGCAACTACTCCATGTGCGGGCGGGCGTACTCGCCGCGCTTCCTGTGGATGTGGCCCGCCGCCCGCATCTCGGTGATGGGCGGCCAGCAGGCGGCCAGCGTGCTGGCCACCGTCAAGCGCGACCAGCTGGAAGCGCGCGGCGAGGAGTGGTCCTCCGACGACGAGGCCGCGTTCCGCGCCCCGATCGCCGCCCAGTACGAGGAGCAGGGCAACCCGTACTACTCGACCGCCCGGCTCTGGGACGACGGGGTGATCGACCCCGCCGAGACCCGTACGGTGCTGGGTCTGGCGCTCGACGTCGTCTCCCGCTCGCCGCTGCCCGACACCGCCTTCGGGCTCTTCCGGATGTGATCGCGTGACCTCCACTCCCTTCCGCACCGTCCTCGTCGCCAACCGCGGCGAGATCGCCTGCCGTGTCATCCGCACCCTGCAGCGACTCGGCATCCGTTCGGTCGCGGTCTACAGCGACGCCGACCGCGACGCGCCTCATGTGGCGCTCGCCGATGTCGCCGTGCGCCTCGGACCGCCCGCCGCGCGCGAGAGCTACCTGGATGTCGACCGGATCGTGGATGCGGCCCGCCGCACCGGCGCCGAGGCCGTCCACCCCGGCTACGGCTTCCTCTCCGAGAACCCGGCGCTCGCTGAGGCGTGCGAGGCGGCGGGCATCGTGTTCGTCGGCCCGGGCGTCCACGCGCTGGAGGTCATGGGCGACAAGATCACGGCAAAGCACGCGGTCGCCGAGCACGATGTGCCGACGATCCCCGGGATCGCCGAGCCGGGCCTCAGCGACGACGAGCTGATCGCCGCCGCCGAGCGCATCGGGTTCCCCGTGCTGGTGAAGCCGTCGGCGGGCGGCGGGGGCAAGGGGATGCAGGCCGTGCGCTCTGCGGGCGAGCTCCCGGAGGCGCTGCGGGCGGCCCGACGCGTCGCCGCGGCCGCATTCGGCGACGACACCCTGTTCTTGGAGCGGCTGGTCGCCTCCCCTCGCCACATCGAGGTGCAGGTGCTCGCGGACCGCCACGGCGGGATCGTCCACCTGGGCGAGCGCGAGTGCTCGCTGCAGCGCCGCCACCAGAAGGTGGTGGAGGAGGCGCCGTCACCGCTGCTGGACGAGGCGACCAGAGCGCGCATCGGCGATGCCGCCTGCCGTGTCGCCGAGAGCGTCGGCTATGTGGGCGCAGGCACGGTCGAGTTCCTGGTGTCGGCCGAGGCGCCGGACGAGTTCTTCTTCATGGAGATGAACACCCGGCTGCAGGTCGAGCATCCCGTCACCGAGCTGGTGACGGGTCTGGATCTCGTCGAGCAGCAGCTGCGGATCGCCGCGGGCGAGCCGCTGTCGTTCGCGCAGGAGGACGTGCGACTGAACGGCCACGCCGTCGAGGCGCGCGTCTACGCGGAGGACCCGGAGCGCGGCTTCCTGCCCGCTGCCGGCCACGTGCTGGCGCTGCGCGAGCCGGAGGGCGACGGCGTGCGGGTCGACAGCGGCATCGTCGCGGGCATCCCGATCGTCACCGACTACGACCCCATGCTCGCCAAGATCGTCGCCTGGGGCGAGGATCGTGACCAGGCCTTCGCCCGGTTGCGCGGCGCGCTCGCCGGCACGAGCATCCTCGGCGCGGTCTCCAACCTGGCGTGGCTCGTCGGGCTCGTCTCCGACGACGACGTCCTCGCCGGACGGATGGACACCACGCTCATCGACCGCCGCTTCGCCGAGCGGTCGCCCGCGTCGGTGACCGAGCCGGAGCTGATCGCGGCGGCGCTGCTGGCCCACCGTGAGCGCTGGCAGCAGCCGCCGATCGGAGTCGGCGCGGTGTGGGGTGCGCCGACGGGATGGCGTCCCGGCCCGGCTCGACCGGTGCGGTACGACGTAGACGGGGTGGCAGTATCCGTGAGCGGACCCGTCGAGGATGCGACGGTCACCGTGGTGCGGGATGGGTCCGATGCGTCGGCACCCGACGCCCGCCGCGCCTCCCTACGCCTGCGCGAACCGGACGCCGCGGGGCGCCCCGCGGTCGCCCTCCTCGACCTCGACGGTGAGACCATCCGCTTCGACGCCGCCCGCGACGGCGACACCGTGTGGCTGGCGCGCGAGGGCCGCTCCCGTCCGCTGCGGCTGCGCGACCGCGCGACACGCCTCGCCGAGCGGCTGGCCGCGGTCGACCGCGGGTCGCTCGCCGCGCATCCCGAGCTCCGCTCGCCCATGCCCGGCACCGTCGTCGCCGTTCCGGTCGAGACCGGCGCGCGCGTCGCCGCGGGCGACACGGTCGTCGTGGTCGAGGCCATGAAGATGGAGCACCGCCTGGTGGCGCCCGTCGACGGCGTCGTCGCGGTGCACGTCGGGCCCGGCGACCTGGTGCGGCTCGACCAGCTCGTCGCCCGCGTCGACGCGGACGAGGCGGACACGGACGATGCGGACGCTGCCGACGCGACTCCGCCCATCCCGAGCACTTCCGACGTTCCGCCCCAGCAGGCGGACGCGGCGCCGACACGACCGGCCGCCGCACAGCGATAGTCACCACAAGAGACAGGACCCGCATGACCATGCAGATGACCCGCCCCACCGGCCCCGCGGCCGAAGCCGCCGGATCCGACGACACCGACGTCGCCGGCTTCCAGCTCACCGACGAGCAGCGCCGCCTCCGTGACGAGGTCCGCGACTTCGCCGACACGGTCGTCGCGCCCGCCGCCTACGAGTACGACACCAAGCGCAGCCTCCCGTACGACATCATCGCCGAGATGGGCCGGATGGGCCTGTTCGGCCTCCCGTTCCCGGTCGAATACGGCGGGCAGGGCAAGGACTACCTGTCCCTCTGCCTCGCCGTGGAGCAGCTGGGGCGCGTCGACCAGTCGATCGGCGTCACCCTGGAGGCTGGCGTCGGGCTGGGCGCCATGCCGATCTTCCGCAGCGGCACCGAGGAGCAGAAGCAGCAGTGGCTGCCGATGCTCGCCCGCGGCGAGGCGCTCGCCGGTTTCGGGCTCACCGAGGCCGAGGCGGGCTCCGACGCGTCCGGCACGAAGACCACGGCCGAGCTGCACGACGGCGAGTGGGTGATCAACGGCACCAAGCAGTTCATCACCAACTCCGGATCGGACATCACGCGGCTGGTCACCATCACGGCGGTCACCGGCGAGGAGCGGCGCGCGGACGGATCGATGAAGAAGGAGCTGTCGGCGATCATCGTCCCGACCGGCACCCCCGGTTTCGTCGCGGAGCCCGTGTACGACAAGGTCGGCTGGCACACCTCGGACACGCATCCGTTGACCCTCACCGACGTGCGCGTCCCGGAGGCGAACCTGCTGGGGGAGCGCGGCCGCGGCTACGCGAACTTCGTGGCGACCCTCGACGAGGGCCGCGTGGCGTTCGCCGCGCTCTGCACGGGTGCCGCGCAGGGCTGCCTGGAGGAGGCCATCCGCTACGCCAAGAGCCGGAACGTGTTCGGCCGGCCGATCGGATCGAACCAGTACATCGCCTTCAGGATCGCCCGGATGCAGGCTCGCGTCCACACCGCCCGCCTCGCCTACTACGACGCCTGCTTCAAGCTGATGGCCGGCAAGCCGTTCAAGATGGAGGCCTCCGTCGCCAAGCTCGTCTCCAGCGAGGCCGCGATGGACAACGCCCGCGACGCCACGCAGATCTTCGGCGGCTACGGCTTCCTCAACGAGAACCCGGTCGCGCGCCACTACCGCGACTCGAAGATCCTGGAGATCGGCGAGGGCACGAGCGAGGTCCAGCTGATGGTGATCTCGCGCGCGCTGGGCTTCTCCGCCTAACCTGAATCCGCAGCCGACAGCTCCTGAGTTTTTCCGCGCAGCACCCGGCGTGTCGCCGGAAAAACTCAGGAGCTGATGGCGAGAGACCCTCGAAGGGGAGGACGCATGATCGACAAGACCGTCGGAAGCGCCGCGGAGGCCGTCGCCGACATCCCGGACGGCAGTACGCTCGCCGTCGGCGGGTTCGGCCTGTGCGGCATCCCGAGCGCGTTGATCCAGGCGATGCTCGAGGCCGGGACCACCGACCTCGAGGTAGTCAGCAACAACTGCGGCGTCGACGACTGGGGTCTCGGGCTGCTCCTCGCCGAGCACCGCATCGCCAAGATGATCAGCTCGTACGTCGGCGAGAACAAGGAGTTCGCACGCCAGTTCCTCTCCGGCGAGCTGGAGGTCGAGCTCACCCCGCAGGGAACGCTCGCCGAGAAGCTGCGGGCCGGCGGCGCCGGCATCCCCGCGTTCTTCACCCCGGCCGGCGTCGGCACCCAGATCGCGACGGGAGGCCTCCCGCGCCGCTATGCCGCTGACGGCTCCATCGCGGTCGCGAGCGAGCCGAAGGAGGTGCGAACGTTCGACGACGCCGAGTACGTGCTGGAGCGATCCCTCCGCCCCGACTTCGCCCTCGTCCACGCCGCAAAGGGCGACCGGCACGGCAACCTCGTCTTCCACGCCGCTGCGATGAACTTCAATCCGCTCGCCGCGATGGCCGGCCGCATCACCATCGCCGAGGTGGAGGAGCTGGTGGAGCCGGGCGAGCTCGACCCCGGCGCCGTGCACTGCCCCGGCATCTTCGTGCAGCGGGTCGTGCACGCGCCGGGCGTGGAGAAGCGGATCGAACGGCGCACCGTCGCCGAAGGGAGCGCACGATGAGCCTCAGCCGCACCGAACTCGCCGCCCGGGTGGCGCGCGAGCTGGAGAACGGGCAGTACGTCAACCTCGGCATCGGCATGCCGACGCTCATCCCGAACTACATCCCGGAGGGCGTCGAGGTCATCCTGCACTCGGAGAACGGCGTGCTCGGCGTCGGCCCGTACCCCGCCGACGACGCGGTCGACCCCGACCTCATCAACGCGGGGAAGGAGACGGTCACGGTGAACCGCGGCGCCGCCTTCTTCGACTCGTCGCTGTCGTTCGGGATGGTGCGCGGCGGACACGTCGACCTGGCCGTCCTCGGCGCGATGGAGGTGTCGGAGCGCGGCGATCTCGCCAACTGGATGATCCCCGGCAAGATGGTGAAGGGGATGGGCGGGGCGATGGACCTCGTCTTCGGCGCCAAGCGACTCATCGTGATGATGGAGCACGTCGACCGCGAAGGCCGGCCCAAGATCGTGACCGAGTGCAGCCTCCCGCTGACCGGCACGGGATGCGTCGACCGGATCATCACCGACCTGGCCGTCATCGACGTCACGGACGACGGACTGGTGCTGCGCGAGGTCGCGCCCGGCGTCACGGTCGACGAGGTGGTCGCCGCGACCGGCGCACCGTTGCGCGTTGAGCTGGAGGAGGCGGCATGAGGGAGATCGAGCAGCGCGGGCTCTACTACGAGGAGTTCGAGCCGGAGACGCGGTACCTGCACCGGCCCGGGCGCACGGTGACGGAGGCCGACAACGTCCTCTTCACGACCCTGACCATGAACACGCAGGCACTGCACCTGGACGCCGCGTGGTCCGCCCGGCAGCCCTTCGGGGAGCGGCTGGTGAACTCCATGTTCACGCTGGCGACGATCGTCGGCGCCTCGGTCACCCAGCTGACGCAGGGCACGATCGTCGCGAACCTGGGGTTCAGCGAGGTCGCCTTCCCGCATCCGCTGCACCACGGCGACACGCTCTACTCGGAGACCGTCGTGCTCGCGAAGCGGCTCTCCGCCTCCCGGCCGGGGCAGGGCATCGTCACGCTCGAGCACACCGGACGCAACCAGGACGGGGTCGTCGTCGCCACGGCGACGCGTCAGGTGATGGTGTGGTGCCGGGACGTCTCTCCGGTCGCGTCCGATCCGGGCGCAGCGGGAGGCGACGGGTCGGACGAGATCCTGTGAGCGAGGGCCCTGCGCCTACCTTCCCGTGGGGGCCGGCGCTGCTGTTCTGCCCCGCCGACCGCCCGGAGCGCTACGCCAAAGCGCTTGAGCGGGCGGATGCGGTGATCCTCGACCTGGAGGACGCGGTCGACCCGGCCACGCGGCCCGCGGCGCGGGAGGCGCTCGTGGCGTCGGAGCTGGACCCGGAGCGCGTCATCGTCCGGGTCAATCCGGCCAGGACCGCCGATCACGACGCCGACCTGTCGGCGCTCGCCGCGACGCCGTATCGCGCCGTGATGCTGCCCAAGGCCGAGCGGCCGTCCGACCTCGACGGGCTGCGCGACTACGCCGTCATCGCCCTGTGCGAGACGGCTGCGGGCGTGCTCGCGGCGCCGTCGCTGGCTGCCGCGCCCGGCGTGATCGCGCTGATGTGGGGCGCAGAAGACCTCGTCGCCTCTCTCGGAGGCACGTCGAGCAGGCACCCCGACGGGCGGTACCGCGACGTCGCCCGCCATGCGCGGTCGGCGGTGCTGCTGGCGGCAGGCGCCGCATCCATCCACGCCGTCGACACGGTGCACCTCGACATCGCCGACCTCGAGGGGCTCGCGGCCGAGGCGGAGGACGCGGTGGCCGTCGGGTTCGCGGCGACGGCGTGCATCCATCCCGGTCAGGTGGAGACGATCCGGGCCGCCTACCGGCCCGTTCCGGCCGAGGTGCAGGCCGCTCGCGAGCTGCTCGCGGCGGCCGAGAACGCGGGCGGAGGAGTGTTCCGGCACGAGGGCCGGATGGTCGACGGACCGGTGCTCGCGCACGCCCGGGCGGTGCTCCGGCGTTCGTGATGAAACTGTGACCTAGCTTTCCTCCACGGTTCACCCGTTTCGTCCTTCGCACGTCGGAGGCATGTCGTACGCTGCAAGTGTTCAATCGGGAATCCGAGGTACTCGAATCGATTCGAGACCAGTCGATTCGCGGAGAACGGAGATACGCGGCGGTTGGAGGTCGCGGGGGAGGGGGAGACATGCCACAGCTGCTACCCCTGCGCCTGCTCGAGACCGTCGGCCTCCGCAGCAGCACCGCCGCCGACCCGCGCGCCGGCTCCGCCGAGCCGCCGACCGGCGTCATCGATGTCGACCCGGCGATCGCGAGCACCGGCCCGCTGTCGATCATCGCGCCCCGCCGCATCGGCGAGAGCGACCTCGCGGTGTACCCGCTGTCGCTGGGCGCGAGCGTCTTCGGCTGGACGGCCGACGGCGACACGTCGCTCGCCATCCTCGACCGCTTCACCGAGCTGGGCGGCGACTTCATCGACACGGCCGACAGCTACGTCGGCGGCCGCAGCGAGGTGCTCATCGGCAAGTGGATGCGCGAGCGCCGCAACCGCGACCGCATGGTCGTGGCGACCAAGGTCGGGCGGCACCACGACAACCCGGGCCTCGGCTCCGTGAGCATGATCCGCGCCGTCGAGGCGTCCCTCGAACGGCTGCAGACCGACCACATCGACCTGCTCTACTTCCACGAGGACGACCCGGAGACTCCGCTGGAGGACAGCCTGGCGACGGCCGAGTGGCTGATCGAGAGCGGCAAGGTGCGGTACCTGGGCGCATCCAACTTCAGTGCGGACCGCCTGATCGAGGCGCGCATCCTGGCATCGTCCGGCCTGCCGAAGTTCGTCGCCATCCAGACGCAGTACAACCTGATGCACCGCAGCGAGTTCGAGAGCGCCCCGCGCATCGTCGCGGCTGCTCAGGGGCTCGCGGTGATGCCGTACTATGCGCTGGCGAACGGCTTCCTCACCGGCAAGTACCGCAGCAAGGGCGACCTGACGGCCGGGGCGCGCAGCGTCCGCGCCGCCGCCTACGTGAACCGTCGGGGCCAGCGCGTGCTCGCCGTCCTCGACCGCATCGCGGCCGAGCACCACGTGGCGCCCGCCAGCATCGCGCTCGCCTGGCTGCTCGCGAAGCGGACGATCGCGGCACCCGTCGCCAGCGCCAGCCGGCCGGATCAGGTCGACGCGCTGATGGCCGCCGCGGGCATCCGCCTCACCCGGTCGCAGATGCTGGACCTCGACCGCGTCTCCGAGTAGCGCGCGTCCCGTCCGGCGCGACCGTCTCGTCCCGTCCCGCCCGTCGCGCATCTCCGCGCAGACGTGGGCCGCAGCGCGCCGTTACTCGGGTCGCATAGCGGCGTGTCGCGACCCACAGCTCGGGTCGCGCCGGTCAAACCTCGCCGAGGATGCGGTCGAGCGCCCGGTGCAGCGCGGCGCCCGCGGCGATCGGGTCGCCCACGTAGCCGCCGGCGAGGGCGCCGTCGCGCGCGAGGATGAGGTCGTCCGCGGCGTCTCCCGGCCGCGGGTGGCCGATCTGGCGGAAGAGCTCCTCGATGCGGTCCGCGTACCAGTCGCGGTGAGCCGTCACGGCGACGCGGACCGGGTCCGTCTCATCCGCGAACTGCGCGGCGGCGTTGATGAAGGGGTCGCCGTGAAAGCCGGGGCTGACGGCCTGCTCGTTGATCGAGTCGACGAGGGCGCGCGCGATGTCACGCGGATCCGCGTGCTTGGCCTCCTGCTCGGCGAACCATTCGCGCACCTGGCGGTCGCGTCCTTCGACGTAGGCGATGATCAGTAGGTCCTTCGACCGGTAGTGCTTGTAGAACGTCGCCTTCGTCACCCGGGCGCCCGCGATGATGCGGTCCACGCCGACGGTGTGGATGCCCTCCTGATAGAAGAGCTGATCCGCCGTCGCGAGGATCTTGACCTTCGACGGCGCGGGCGGCCGGATGGTCGCTCGGGCACTTACGACCATCCGGCACGACTCCTTGTTCGGGGGAGGATCGGGCGCCTCCGCGTTGCTGTTCGTAGGCCGATCGCATCCGGCGCAGGGCACCGGACACGATGGCTTTCACAGTATAGCCGTAGACAGACGAGTCTGTTTGTCCTCTTTTTCCTAGCCACGGAATCCCGCCGGCTCTGGCGTAGGGTGGAAGGGATGAACAGCGCAGTCGACCTCCCGCTCGGTATGGCCGACCTCACCTTCGCGGCGTCCGGCGAAGCGCTGGTCCGGCGGACGGTGCTCCCGAGCGGAGTCCGCATCCTCAGCGAGCAGGTGCCCGGAGCACGCAGCGCCACACTCGGCTACTGGGTCGCCGTCGGCTCGCGCGACGAGAGCGACGGCCAGCCCGGGCATCCCGGCACCCTCGGCTCCACGCACTTCCTTGAGCATCTCCTCTTCAAGGGCACACGCACTCGCACCGCCCTCGACATCGCCGTGTCGTTCGACTCGGTGGGCGGCGAGCACAACGCCATGACGGCCAAGGAATACACCTGCTACTACGCGAAGGTCCAGGACCGGGATCTCGCGATGGCGGTCGAGGTCATCGGCGACATGCTCACATCGTCGGTGCTCGACGCGGCCGAGTTCGAGAACGAGCGCGGCGTCATCCTCGAGGAGCTCTCCATGGCGGAGGACGACCCCGCCGACGTCGCCAACGAGCGGATGTTCCAGGCCGTCCTCGGCGACCACCCGCTGGGCCGTCCCATCGGCGGCCGCCCCGACACCATCCGTGCCGCGAGCCGTGACGGCGTGTGGGAGCACTACCGGGCGAACTACCGGCCGCAGGACCTGGTGGTCACGGCCGCGGGCGCGGTCGACCACGACCTGCTGGTCGCCGGCGTGGGGCGGGCGCTCGCCGCCGCGGGCTGGGATCCGGAGCTCGTCGCCACTCCGGTCGACCGCCGCCCGTCGGTGCCCGCCGACATCCGCCGCGGGAGCCCCATCGTCACGGTCGAGCGCCCCAACGAGCAGGCCAACGTGTTCGTCGGAATGCCCGGGATCCTGGCCACGGACGACCGCCGCACGACCATGAGCGTGCTGAACTCCATCCTCGGCGGCGGGATGTCGAGCCGCCTGTTCCAGGAGGTCCGCGAGCGCCGCGGCCTGGCCTACTCCGTCTACTCGTTCTCCGGCTCGTACTCCGACGCGGGCGTGTTCGGCCTCTACGCAGGATGCACGCCGGCGAAGGCCCGCCAGGTCACCGAGCTGATGCTCGACGAGCTGCGGCGGTTGGCGTCCGGCGGCGTGACGCCCGACGAGCTGCGCCGCGCGGTCGGCCAGCTGTCCGGTGGCGCGGCCCTCGCCCTCGAGGACTCCGACACCCGCATGTCCCGTCTCGGCCGTGCCGAGATCACACTCGGCGAGTTCGCCGACCTCGATGAGAGCCTCCGGCGCCTCCACCTCGTCACCGCCGACGATGTGCGCGCGCTCGCCGCCGATTTGGCGGACCGGCCGATCTCCGTCGCCGCGGTGGGGAGCGTCACCGACGACGTGTTCGCCGGCCTCTCCTCCTGACCCGCCCTTCCTTCCGTTCCATCTCCGAAAGGTCCCGCTCGTGCCCCACTACATCTACCTCGTGCGCCATGGCGAGCAGCAGGATGCCGAGCACGGCCTGCCGGACGGCCCGCTCTCGCCGCGGGGCAAGCGTCAGGCGCAGCTGGTCGCCGAGCGGCTGAGCGGCATCCCGTTCACGTCGATGTACCACTCGCCGCTGGTGCGCGCGGCCGAGACGGCCGCGATCATGGCCGAGCGGATGCCGGCGCTCGAACCGCAGCCGTCGAGCCTGCTGTTCGACTGCATCCCCTCCGGTCCGACCCCGGACATGCCGAAGGCGTTCGAATCGTTCTTCGGCCCGGTGACCGAGGCGGAGATCGAGGCGGGCCGGGCGCAGATGGACGACGCGGTGCACGAGTTCCTCACCCCGGCGATGGGCGACCGGCACGACCTGCTGGTGACCCACAACTTCGTGATCGGCTGGTTCGTGCGGCACGTGTTCGACGCGCCGGACTGGCGCTGGCTGGGCCTCAACCAGGCCAACTGCGGCCTGACGATCATCCGCGTGCGCTCCGCCAAGCCGCCGGTGCTGGTGGTGCACAACGACCTCGGGCACCTGCCCGTCGAGCTGCGTACGGGTCTCCCCGAGCTGCAGCCGGTCTGACCCGCCCCGCCTGAGCAGCGAACAGCTCCTGACTTTTTGGGTCTCTGAGCCCCGACTTCGCCGAAAAACTCAGGAGCTGTCGGCTTCAGCCGAGGGGCTTGCGGAACCAGTCGGTCGCGTTGGGGTTGTCGTTATACGGCTGGATCGGCTCGTAGCCGTGCGAGCGGTACAGGCCGCCCGCGGCCTCCAGGCTCGCGTTCGTGTCGAGCACCAGCTCGGTCGCACCGAAGCCGCGGGCGCGCAGCTCCAGCTCGGCGAGGATCGCCCGGCCGTATCCGTTGCCGCGCTGTGTCGGCGTCACCCACAGGTGCTTGATCTCGTAGCGCACGACCGGCACGCCCTCCTCGACCTCCGACAGCGGGACGCGCAGCTCGCGGATTCCGCCGCATCCCACCTCGACGCCCTCGTCGTAGGCGAGCAGGAAGACGCCGTTCGGTGCCACGAACTGGCTCGGGTCCGGGAACGACGTGCGGTACGCGCCCTGCGAGCTCGGGAACGTCTCGGCGCGCTCGGCGAAGTAGTCGGACAGCATCCGGTGGGCGGTCGCGTCGGTGACGGCGACGTCTGCGAAAGACACCATCGGCCCAGCGTAACGCGGCCCGCGGGTAGGCTGATCGGGTGAGCATTCGCGTGGCCGTCGCCGGGGCGACCGGAAAACTGGGAAGCGTGGCGGTCCGCCTCATCGAGGAGGCCGACGACCTCGAGCTCGTCGCACAGCTCGACTCCCGCTCGCCGCTGGAGGACATGCTCGGCGCGGACGTCCTCGTCGACATGACGCTGCCGCAGGTCAGTCCGGGGATCGTCGCCTTCGCGGTCGATCACGGCCTCAATGTGCTCGTGGGCACATCCGGCTGGTCGGCGGACCGCATCCTCGACCTGGAGCGACGCGTCGCCGCGCACGAAGGACGCGGCGCCGTCGTCATCCCCAACTTCTCCCTCGGCTCCGCCCTGGGCACGGCGTTCGCCTCTGTCGCCGCCCGCTTCTTCGACTCCATCGAGATCGTGGAGACGCACGGCGCGGGCAAGGTCGACTCGCCGTCCGGCACGGCGGTGCGCACCGCCGAGCTCATCGGCGCCGCACGCGCGGCGAAGGGGCCGGTGGAGGCACCGCACTCCGACCAGCGCGCCCGCGGTCAGCAGGTCGCGAGCGTGCCCATCCACAGCCTCCGGATGCGCGGCGTCGCCGCCCAGCAGCAGGTGATCTTCGGCGGCGCGGGGGAGCAGCTGACCATCCGCCACGACACGATCGGCCCGGAGGCGTACGAGGCGGGCATCCTGCTCGCGCTGCGTGCAGCCGCGACCGCGACCGGGGTGACGGTCGGGCTCGACAAGCTCGTCGACCTCGGGATCGCGGAGCCGAGCGGCGAACCGCCGCGTCCGACCGTCCGCGATGCGGGCGACGACGGCACCGACCCGACGCGATAACGGACCGGCCGCCATGAGAAACCGTCTGGCCGCCATCCTGATGGCCGTCCTCCTCCTCGTCTACCTCGTACTGGTCACGCAGCGCGCGATCATGCTCCTGCTGACCGGCGAGCCCGTCGGCATCGCCATGGGCGTCGCGTTGATCGTGCTCCCGTTCGTCGCCGCGTGGGCGATCGGCCGGGAGCTGCTGTTCGGCGCGCGCACCGAGCGCCTGGTGCGACAGCTGGATGCGGAGGGCGCGCTTCCCGTCGAAGACCTGCCGACGAGGGCAAGCGGCCGTCCGCTCCGGGACGCCGCGGACGAGGAGTTCCCGCGGTACCGCGCCCAGGTGGAGGCGGAGCCGGAGAGCTGGCGCGCCTGGTTCCGGCTCGGGCTCGCCTACGACGCGTCCGGCGACCGGCGCCGGGCACGGGAGGCGCTGCGGCAGGCGATCCGGCTGGAACGGTCGCAGGCGAAGGCGGAACGTCCCGCGGCACGCTGAGCACCCGGCTCCGGATGCCGGCTGCGGGAGTGCAACTGCCTCAGGCCGCGCGCACCTCGACGAGCCGATCCATCGCGTCCTCGATCGTCGGATCCCGGAATTCGAAGCCGTCGTCGAGCAGTGCCTTCGGCACCACCAGCTGATCCGCGAGCAGCAGTTCGCGACCCGCGTCCTGAAGCGCCAGCTCGATCGCGAACTTCGGCACCGGCAGGAGGTACGGCCGCCGCACCGCCTGCGCGAGTGCGCGTACGATCTCTCCGGCCGTCGCGGGCGTCGGCCCGGCGATGTTGACCGGCCCGTCGAGCGACGAGGTCAGCAGGTGGACGAGCGCTGCCGCCTCATCGTGCAGGCTCACCCAGGGCCAGTGCTGGCGTCCGCCGCCGAGTGGCCCGGCGAGTCCCGCCTTGGCGATCGGGAGCAGCGGTTTCAGAGCGCCGCCGCGGCCGATCACGACGCCGGTGCGCGCGAACGCCACCCGGGTGGACGAGGGCGCGAGCCGGGCCGCCGCCTCCCAGGCGTCGACCACGTCGGCGAGGAATCCCCGCCCCTTCGTCGCCGCCTCGGTCAGCTGCTGGCCGGGGCGATCGCCGTAGTAGCCGACCGCTGAGCCGCTGACGAACACGTCGGGCGGGGAGTCGGCTCGGCGCATCCCCTCGGCAAGAGTTCCCGTGGTCTGGAGCCGTGACGACAGGATGCGTCGCTTGGTCGCGCGTGTCCAGGGCAGATGCTGCAGCGAACTGCCGGAAAGGTTGACCACCGCGTCCGCCCAGTCGAACAGCGCGGGGTCGACGGCCCGCTCCTCAGGCGCCCAGCGGAATTCGTCGGCAGCGGAGGGCTCGCGGCGCACCAGCCTCCGTGTCTCATGTCCGGCCGCGGCCAGTTGACGGCGCAGCTCGCCGCCGATCATGCCGGAGGCCCCGGCGAGCAGCACGCGCATGTCCGGCCGCCGGCGGATCAGGCGAGCGACGCGTCGAGCGTGATCGGGATGCCGACCAGCGCCCGCGACACCGGGCAGGTGCTCTTGGCCTCGTCGGCGAGCCGCTGGAAGTCGTCCTCGGACAGGCCGGGAACGGTCGCCGTGACGGTCAGGTGGCTGCCGGTGATGCCCTGAGCGGGGTCGAAGGTGACCGCGGCGGTGGTGCGGATGCTCTCCGGCGCGTTGCCGAACTGCGCGAGCACGTTCGAGAAGGCCATCGAGAAGCAGGCGGCGTGCGCCGCCCCGAGCAGCTCCTCCGGGGTCGTGACCTCGGCTCCGCCCTCCGAGCGGGCCTTCCAGTTGACGGCCAGTTCCGCCGCGTGCGACGAGTCAAGCGTGACCGTTCCGGAGCCGCTCGTCAGATCGCCGTTCCAGACGGTGGTGGATGCGCTGGTGACTGCCATGAAGACCTCCTCGTGACGCCCCGCCGCCGAGCGCGGCCGGGCGTCTCCCACCCTACTGACGGGTTCCGACACCGTCACCGGGTGCTGGGCGGATTCCCGGCTGGGCCGCTCGCTCAGGCCTGGGCGCGGCGCCGGATGAGCCGCGCGCGCACCAGCAACAGGTACAGCTGGCAGCCCAGGCAGTATCCGAACACCGAGTTGAGGAAGGCGGCGGCGAAGGCGAGCGCCGCCGCGATCGGGAGGGCGAGCGGCACACCGGACACGTACAGAACGAGGCCGACGCCGGTGACGAGCAGCCCGACCGCCTGTGCGAAGGTCGGGGGCGCCGGGTCCTCGAGTTGGGTCGGAGGCGTGAGCCGGGGCCGGATGACCGCGCGGAACAGCACGCCGTACGGATGGCGGCGGATGCCCGCGAAGGCGCCCCAGGCGAAGAGCAGTGCGATGACGAGCAGCAGTACCGCGGCGGCAGTCGTCGCCCCGACGAGCGAGAGGAAGAGGTCGATCAGCAGCAGCACCGCGGTGATCCCCGCGCCCAAACGCGGCGACCGCGGGTCGATGCCGGTGCGAGCGGACGGATCAGGCTGAGACATGGTCACTCCCGAGGATGCGGTGGAGGGTGAGGCGGACGTCGGCCGGGCGGGCGGCGCCGCCGATCCGGGCGCGGACAGCGCCCGTGGCGTCGAGGACGAGGGTCGTCGGCGTCTGGAGGATCCCGAAGCGGGTGGCGAGCTCAGGCCGGTCGGTGAGGTCGACCTCGGTGTGGGTGACGCCGTCGACGTCGGCGGCGACGTCGTCGAGCACGCGGGCGGTGGAGCGGCAGGGCGCGCAGAACTCGGTGGAGAACTGCAGGAGGGTGGCGCGGCCGCCGAAGCCGTCGACGCCCACCTCGGCGGGGATGACGACGTCGTGGACGCGCACTGTGCGCGCCCGCCCGGTGGTCGCGCGCCAGAGGAGCCCGGCCGCCGCGACGACGGCGACGAGCCCGAGCAGGATGCCGAGAGCCGCGAATCCGTTCACAGCTCGGGACGCTACGCCGACGCTGTGGACAGCGCAGCTAATGTGACCTCCCGTGACGGCGACCCGATAGCCTTGTGCCATGGCTGCTTCCGCGAATCCGTTCGGCCAGGTCCTCGTCGCCCTGGTCACCCCGTTCACCGCCGATGGCGAAGTGGACTGGGCGGCGGTCGAGAAGCACATCGACGACGTGATCCGCGCGGGGGCGGACGGCATCGTGGTCACGGGCACGACGGGGGAGACCTCGACGCTGACGGACCCCGAGAAGCTCCGCCTGGTCGAAGTGGGCAAGTCGGTCGCCGACGGCCGCGCCAAGATCATCACGGGCGGCGGGTCCAATGAGACCGCCCACGCCATCCAGCTGTACCAGCAGAGCGAGAAGGCGGGGGCCGACGGCGTCATGGTCGTCACCCCGTACTACAACAAGCCGACGCAGGCCGGCATCCTGACCCACTTCCGGATGATCGCCGACTCGACCGACCTTCCCGTCATCCTCTACGACATCCCCGGCCGCACCGGCGTGCCGATCAAGTACGAGACCATCCTCCGCATCGCGAAGCACCCCAACGTGCTCGCGATCAAAGACGCGAAGGGCGACTTCAGCGAGGTCAGCCGCGTGCTCAACCAGACCGACCTCATGTACTTCTCGGGCGACGATGCGAACGTGCTCCCGCACCTCTCGATCGGCGCGAGCGGACTCATCGGGGTCACGGCGAACATCGCCCCGACCCCGTACCGCCAGATCGTGGATGCGGTGAACGCCGGCGACCTGGCGACCGCCACCGCCGCCCACATGAAACTCGAACCGTTGGTGCGCGCCGTGATGACGCACGTGCCCGGTACGGTTGCTGCGAAGTACATCCTCCACGGCCTCGGCCGCATCTCGAGCCCCCGCGTGCGTCTGCCGCTCGTCGGGCCCGAAGAGTGGGAGGCCGCTCAGATCGAAGACGAACTCGACCTCGTCAAGGACATCCCCGGTGTCGACTTCTCGAACTTCCGCCCCGACCGCAACGCGGCCGCGGGCGGTGCGCTCCCGAAGATCGCCGGGACCACACGCTGACGACCGCACAGGCGGTCGAACACATGGCGGGCGCGCGAAGCCCCGCGAAGAACACAGAAATAGGAGGGCACATGCCCAACCTCGTCGCCGAGCCTCCCGCGCTCGAACCCGGAACACTCCGCATCATCCCGACGGGCGGTCTCGGTGAGATCGGCCGCAACATGACCGTCTTCGAATACGAGGGAAAGCTCCTCATCGTCGACTGCGGCGTCCTCTTCCCCGAGCAGGACCAGCCGGGCGTCGACCTCATCCTCCCCGACTTCGCGCCCGTGCGCGACCGCTTGGACGACGTCGTCGGCGTCGTGCTGACCCACGGCCACGAAGACCACATCGGGGCCGTTCCGTACCTGCTCAGGCTGCGGCGCGACATCCCGCTGATCGGCTCGGGCCTGACGCTGGCCCTGGTGGAGGCGAAGCTCAAGGAGCACCGCATCCAGCCGTACACGCTGACGGTCAAGGAGGGGCAGGTCGAGCAGCTCGGCCCGTTCTCGCTGGAGTTCGTCGCGGTCAACCACTCCATCCCGGATGCGCTCGCCGTGGCCATCACGACGCCGGCCGGCGTCGTGCTCCACACCGGCGACTTCAAGATGGACCAGCTTCCGCTCGACGACCGCATCACCGACCTGCGGGCCTTCGCGCGCCTCGGCGAGAAGGGCGTCGACCTGTTCCTCGCCGATTCCACCAACGCCGACGTCCCCGGCTTCACGCCGCTGGAGCGCTCGATCGGCCCGGTGCTCGACGCCGTCATCGCCCGGGCGCCGCGCCGCGTCATCGTCGCCAGCTTCTCCAGCCACGTCCACCGCGTCCAGCAGGTGCTCGACGCCGCCGCCGCGAACGGCCGCCGCGTCGCCCTCCTCGGCCGCTCGATGGTCCGCAACATGACCATCGCGGCGGAGCTCGGCTACCTCAAGGTCCCCGAGGGCGTGCTCATCGACTACAAGAAGGCCGCCGACCTGCCCGACGACGAGATCGTCTACATGTCGACCGGATCGCAGGGCGAGCCCATGGCCGTGCTCGCGCGGATGGCGAACCTGGACCACCAGATCGAGGTCGGTCCCGGCGACACGGTGATCCTGGCGTCGAGCCTGATCCCGGGCAACGAGAATGCGGTCTACCGCGTCATCGACGGGCTCACCAAGCTCGGTGCGAACGTCGTGCACAAGGGCAACGCGAAGGTCCACGTCTCGGGCCACGCGGCCGCGGGCGAGCTGCTCTACTGCTACAACATCCTGAAGCCGAAGAACGTCATGCCCGTGCACGGCGAGTACCGCCACCTGGTGGCCAATGCGCGCCTCGCCATGGACACCGGCGTTCCGGAGAAGAACACGATTCTGGCGGAGGACGGCTCGGTCGTCGATCTGCGCGACGGCGTCGCCCGCGTGGTGGGCCAGCTCGACCTGGGCTTCGTCTACGTCGACGGCTCCAGCGTGGGCGAGATCACGGACGCCGACCTGAAGGACCGCCGCATCCTGGGCGAGGAGGGCTTCATCTCGATCATCGTCGTCGTGGAGGCCGCGACCGGCCGCATCGTGACGGGACCGGAGGTGCACGCCCGCGGTTTCGCGGAGGACGACGCGGTGTTCGACGACGTCAAGCCGAAGATCGCCGCCGCCCTGTCGGAGGCCGCCCACAACGGCGTCCGCGACTCGCACGCGCTGTCCCAGGTGGTCCGCCGGACCGTGGGCCGCTGGGTCAACACCAGCTACCGCCGCCGGCCGATGATCGTGCCGCTGGTGATCGAGGCCTGACCCGGCCTCGCGCCGGCCGGCCGGGATCGTTACCCGCCGGAAACACGACGGTGGGTAACGTTCGTCCATGAACGCGTTCCACATCCGCCCCGCCGTTCCCGGCGACGCCCGGGTGCTCGCGGACATGCTGGTGGAGGCCGCGAACTGGAACCCGGTCCGTACCCGGCCGCGGGTGACCGTCCTCGACGATCCGTCCGTGCGCCACTACATCGCGGGCTGGCAGCGGCCGGGCGACTTCGGTTGCGTGGCCGAGGACGCCCATGGTGTGCCCGTCGGTGCCGCCTGGGCGCGGCTGTTCTCGCCGAGCGACCCCGGCTACGGCTTCGTCGCGGCCGGGGTGCCCGAGCTGACGCTGGGCGTCTACCCGCAGTGGCGTGCGCAGGGCGTCGGCCGGGCGCTGCTCCGTGAGCTGGCGCGCGCAGCCGCTGCGCGCGGTCACGCACGACTGAGTCTCAGCGTCGAGCGCTCCAACTTCGCTCAGCGTCTCTACGTCAGCGAGGGCTACGTGACGGTGGCCTCGGGGGAGGGCTCCGACACGATGGTGCGCACAGTTCGCTGACCGGGCCGGATTTCCACAACTCAGGCGCGGGAACCGCGTGATGACGGGGGCACGACGTACCGTTGTGGCATGGCTACGAGCACCAAGTCGAATTCACGCGCCCGGAACTCCGGTCGCGGCGGGTCGACCGCGCGCAAGCCGGCGTCGAAGACCGCGCAGCAGAAGACGGTCGCCTACCCGGCAGCCGATGCGGGGACCAGTCCGCTGATCCGCGCGTGGATGGGTCTCGCGCACCTCACCGGCGCCGCCTTCCGTGCGCTCGGTCCCGAGAAGCTGGCCAAAGAGGAACGGCGTGACGGCTTTCCGTTCTTCCTCGTCCTGCTCGCCATCGCCGGGGCGGTCATCGAGTGGTTCCTGATCAACGACCAGGTCGCGCGCATGCTCGACGCCTGGACGTTCGGTGCGCTCTTCGGGCGCGTCGCGTTCGCTCTTCCGATCGTCATGGTGCTGTTCGCCGCGTGGCTCTTCCGGCACCCCAGCTCCGTGCACGACAACACCCGTATCGGCATCGGCCTGAGCATCCTGCTGCTCATGGTCTCGGGCCTGTGTCATCTGTTCAGCCCGCACCCGTCTCCGAGCGACGGCGTCACGGCTCTTGCGCAGGCCGGCGGCGTGCTGGGCTGGCTGATCGCGGCCCCGCTGTCGCTGCTGATCACCCCGTACGGCGCGGGCGCCGTCATCATCCTGCTGCTGATCCTCAGCCTCTTCATCATCACCAAGACGCCGCCGAACAAGCTGCCCGAGCGCATCCGTGAGCTGTATGCCTACCTGTTCGGAGCGCAGCTTCCGACGGAGGACGAGCGCCAGGAGGCGAAGGAAGCCCGATCGAAGCAGGTCGAGCTGGACGGGGTCGACGACGAGCCCGAGCAGGAGGCCAACCTGCCCTGGTGGCGCCGGAACAAGTCGCAGCGCGAAGAGGACCCGGAATACGACGCCGCCCCGGCGGACGGCCTCACCGAGGTCTTCGGCGCCGGCCAGCGGGGCAAGGGGGAGTTCGCGACCGCCCTCGAGCCCGACCCGGCCAGCGACCACTACAACACCGAGGTGCTGAGCGAGCTCGCCAACGCCGAGGACGCGCTGCAGCGTTTCACCGGCGAGCAGCCGCCGACGGCCGTCGCGCCGCTCCCGCCCGTGGGCGGGGCGGCCGGAGGCGCGGCCGTGCTCCCCGGCTTCCAGGCCGGCGCCGAGGATTTCGATGAGGATGTCGCCCCGCCGGCGCTCCCCGAGCCGTCCGCCCCCTACAACCTCCCGTCGGCGACGATGCTCTCCGCCGGAACGCCGGCGAAGACGCGTTCCGGCGCGAACGACGAGATCGTCGCCGCCATCACGTCCGTGCTCACCCAGTTCGGCGTGGACGCGAAGGTCACCGGCTACTCGCGCGGCCCGACGGTCACGCAGTACGAGATCGAGCTCGGTCCGGGCGTCAAGGTCGAACGCGTCACAGCGCTCAGCAAGAACCTGTCGTACGCGGTCGCGAGCAACGAGGTCCGCATCCTCTCGCCCATCCCGGGCAAGAGCGCCATCGGCATCGAGATCCCGAACAGCGACCGCGAGATCGTCTCGCTCGGCGACGTGCTGCGGTCTCCCGCGGCCACCAAGAGCGTCCACCCGATGACGATCGGCGTGGGTAAAGACGTGGGCGGCGGCTTCGTCGTCGCGAACCTGGCCAAGATGCCCCACCTGCTCGTCGCCGGTTCCACTGGTTCCGGCAAGTCGAGCTTCGTCAACTCGATGATTACCAGCCTCCTGATGCGCGCGAAGCCGTCGGAAGTGCGGATGGTGCTGATCGACCCGAAGCGCGTCGAGCTGACCATCTACGGCGGCGTCCCGCACCTGATCACGCCCATCATCACGAATCCGAAGAAGGCCGCGGAGGCCTTGCAGTGGGTCGTGAAGGAGATGGACATGCGGTACGACGATCTGGCGAGCTTCGGCTTCCGCCACATCGACGACTTCAACCGCGCCGTCGTGAACGACGAGATCGTCCTTCCCGCCGGCAGTGAGCGGAAGCTGAAGCCGTATCCGTACCTGCTCGTCGTCGTCGACGAGCTCGCCGACCTGATGATGGTCGCGCCGCGCGACGTGGAGGACTCGATCGTCCGCATCACGCAGCTGGCCCGTGCCTCCGGCATCCACCTGGTGCTCGCCACCCAGCGACCCTCGGTGGATGTCGTGACCGGACTGATCAAGGCGAACGTCCCCTCGCGACTGGCGTTCGCCGTGACGAGCGTCACCGACTCGCGCGTCATCCTCGACCAACCGGGCGCCGACAAGCTGATCGGCCAGGGCGACGCCCTGTTCCTGCCGATGGGCGCGTCCAAGGCGATCCGCGTGCAGGGTGCGTGGGTGAACGAGGACGAGATCCAGAAGGTCGTCGACCATGTCACCCGCCAGGCGCGGCCGGAGTACCGGCAGGACGTCACGGTGTCGGCCGAGAAGAAGCAGATCGACTCCGACATCGGAGACGACCTGGAGCTCCTGCTCGCCGCCGCGGAGCTCGTCGTGTCGTCGCAGTTCGGATCGACGTCGATGCTGCAGCGCAAACTGCGCGTCGGCTTCGCGAAGGCCGGCCGGCTCATGGACCTGCTGGAGTCCCGCGAGATCGTCGGGCCGTCCGAGGGGTCCAAGGCCCGCGACGTGCTCGCAACGGCGGAACAGCTTCCGCAGGTGATCGCGCGGCTCCGCGGCGAGGAGCCGCCCGCTGGAGCTGCCGCGCCGACCGCGGCGGCGGGAGCCGGTGCGGGCGCCGCGCTCGGACCGGCCGGGGGCGGCGTCGATGCCGAGCTGGACGACCGCTACGGAAACGACCCTGTCGCGGCGATGACGGCGGGCTATCCTGAGGTCGAGGGCGACTCCGACGAGGACGCCTGGCAGCTGACCGACAGAGAGTAGACGACCACGATGTCGGTGCCCGACACGCCTCCGCCCGCAGCGGCGGACGGCGGAACAGCGCACGTGAGCAACTGGAACCTGCCCAACGCGATCACCGTGGTGCGCATCCTGCTCGCTCCGCTGTTCGTCTGGATGCTCCTCGCCGACGGCGGAGACGACGGCTGGCTTCGCTGGGCGGCCGCGGTGCTGTTCATCCTCGCGATCGCGACGGACGGCGTCGACGGTGCCCTCGCACGGCGTCAGGGACTCGTCACCGATCTCGGCAAGCTCCTCGATCCGATCGCGGACAAGGTGCTCACCGGAGGTGCGCTCATCGCACTCTCCATCCTGGGTGAGCTGCCCTGGTGGGTGACCGTCGTCATCCTGGTGCGCGAGATCGGGATCACCGTCTACCGCTTCGTGGTGATCCGGCAGGGCGTCATCGCTGCCTCGCGCGGAGGCAAGATCAAGACCATTGTCCAGTCGGTGGCCATCTCCTTCGCGCTCGTCCCACTGTGGACGGTGTTCGGCGACTGGATCTTCTGGGTGAACGGCATCCTCATGACCGCGGCCGTCATCCTCACCGTCTGGACCGGCATCGACTACCTCTGGCAGGCCTGGAAGGGCCGGAGGGCGAAGCGTGCCGTCGCCTGAGCAGTCGTCGACCGAGGTCGTGGTCCGGGCCTTGATCGACCGCCGGCTCACGGTCGCCGTTGCCGAGTCGCTGACCGGCGGGCTCCTCACCGCCGAGCTCACGAGTGTGCCCGGCGCGTCCGCCGTCGTCCTCGGCGGTGCGGTCGTCTACGCCACCGAGCTGAAGCACACGCTGCTGGGTGTGGATGCCGATCTGCTGGCGGCGGAAGGCCCCGTCCATCCCGAGGTCGCCCGGCAACTGGCCACCGGCGTCCGCGAACGCCTGGCCGTCGCCGAAAGCCCCGCCGACATCGGAGTGGCCACGACAGGAGTCGCCGGACCCGATCCGCAGGGCGGCCGCCCGGTGGGCACGGTGTACGTCGGCATCGCCTCCGACGCCGGCGCGCGCTCGATCGAGCTCGTTCTCTCGGGCGACCGCGACGGCATCCGCCGGTGGACGGTCGTCGAGGCTGTACGTGCGCTCGCCGCCGAGCTCGGAATAACGGATGTTTGAGACCCCCGGATTACCGCGGGAATACGCGGTGTTTCGGTCTCGTTACACCTGCTGCATTCACAAGAAAAGCCCAGTAGCCCTCGATATCGTGGAGCGCAGGGATGCGGTACATTCGTATCCCATCGATACGTCGGCAGGGTAAGAGAGGGAGGCTCCGAATGATTCTTGTACGTCAGGAAATCGGCGACGTGCTCAGGGACTTCCGCCTGCAAAAGGGTCGTACGCTCCGCCAGGTCGCCAGTAAGGCGAGCGTCGCGCTCGGGTACCTCAGCGAGGTCGAGCGCGGACAGAAGGAGGCGTCGAGTGAGATCCTCGCCTCCGTGGCAGACGCTCTGGAGACGCCGGTCTCGGTCATCATGCGCGAGGTCGGCGATCGGATCGCGGTGCTCGAGGGTCTCGAGCCGGTGATTCCGGACACGGTTCCGGACGAGTTCGTCTCGGCGATGGACTCGGACCTGGTCGCCCGCTGATCCCGCACGCTCTGGAGGACGCCCCGCTCTCGGCGGGGCGTCCTTCGTTTACCCCCTCCCTGCTCTCCGAAACAAAGGACCCATGAAGCTCAGCGAGTTCCAGCGCGCCGTCACCGACGAGTTCGGCAGCACCTACGGTCAGACGCTGCTGACCGACCTCGTCCTCGGCGAACTCGGCGGCCGCACTCCCAACGAGGCCATCGCAGCCGGTCTGTCTCCGCGCGAGGTGTGGATCGCGCTCTGCAAGGAGACCGGTGTGCCGCAGTCGCACTGGTACGGCGCGGGAAAGCCCGCCCCGAAGCGCTGACCGTCGGCTCGACACGCCATTTTCGGTTCTCGAAGATATGTTCGGAACTGGCTACACTTCTTCACATCGGCAGTCGAAAACCGGTTGTCCACAGATGCGCGTCCCTCGCTTCGGGTGTCGGACGTCACTCCTAGAGTCGAACCGTAGCGAAGCCCACGAAGGAGAACCGCAAAATGCCATCACCCGCAGACCGCGAGAAGGCCCTGGAAACAGCCCTCGCGCAGATCGACCGCCAGTTCGGCAAGGGCTCCGTCATGCGACTGGGCAGCGACGAGCGCGCCCCCGTCGAGGTCGTGCCGACCGGATCCATCGCCCTCGACGTCGCCCTCGGCATCGGTGGACTGCCCCGCGGCCGCATCATCGAGATCTACGGCCCGGAGTCGTCGGGTAAGACGACCCTGACCCTGCACGCCATCGCCAACGCTCAGCGCGCGGGCGGCATCGCGGCCTTCATCGACGCGGAGCACGCCCTCGACCCCGAGTACGCCCGCAAGCTCGGCGTCGACATCGACGCCCTGCTCGTCTCGCAGCCCGACACGGGTGAGCAGGCGCTCGAGATCGCCGACATGCTGGTCCGATCCGGCTCCATCGACCTGATCGTCATCGACTCCGTCGCCGCGCTCGTGCCCCGCGCCGAGATCGAGGGCGAGATGGGCGACTCGCACGTCGGCCTCCAGGCCCGTCTGATGTCCCAGGCCCTCCGCAAGCTCACCGGTGGGCTCAACCAGACCAACACGACGATGATCTTCATCAATCAGCTGCGTGAGAAGATCGGTGTCTTCTTCGGCAGCCCGGAGACCACCGCCGGTGGTAAGGCGCTCAAGTTCTACGCCTCGGTGCGCCTCGATATCCGCCGAATCGAGACCCTGAAGGACGGCGCCGACGCGGTCGGCAACCGCACCCGCGTGAAGGTCGTCAAGAACAAGATGGCTCCGCCCTTCAAGCAGGCGGAGTTCGACATCCTTTACGGTGTCGGCATCTCCCGAGAGGGCAGCCTGCTGGACTTCGGTGTGGAGCACGGCCTCGTCAAGAAGTCGGGCGCTTGGTACACCTACGAGGGCGACCAGCTCGGCCAGGGCAAGGAGAACTCGCGCAACTTCCTGATCGCGAACCCGGACATCGCGTCCGAGATCGAGCAGAAGATCAAGATCAAGCTGGGCATCATGGCCGACCCGAACGCGGCGGCGGAACAGCCGTCCAACATCGGATCGATCGAAGACAAGCTGCAGGCTCGAAAGGGCGCGTGACCGCGCCCTTCGCCTCACGGAGGGGATCCTCGTGGTGGTGAAGTTCCCGTCCTCTCCGGAGGACAACCAGGGTGACGGTACGTCGACCGCTGAGACGGGGGAGCGGGAGCATCTGGCACTCGTGACCCCGCTCCGGCGAGCGGCCTCGGAGCGCGGCGCCGATGGTGACCAGCATCCCTCGCGGCGCGGCCGGGTTCGCGAGCGTCAGCCGCATGAAGGCGTTGTGCGGCCGGTGGTCACATTGCCTGGGGAGGCTCCAGTCGGGGACGCCGTGACGGGAGCCGCGCGCGGGCGATCCGGTCAGAGGACCGACGCGGGGTTGGACGCCGGGTGGAACAACACCTGGGGCGCCGAGCCTCCGGCGCCGGCGATTGCGGACGAGTCGGAGGTCGACGAGGAGACGGTCCGGCAGGCGCGGAAGACCTCCGGGGTCGCGATCCGTCAGCTGGCTCGACGGGGGATGTCGCGGTGGGAGCTCGAGCAGTTGCTCACCAAGCGCGAGATCGACCCTGCGGTGTACGGGCCGGAGCTCGATCGGCTGGAGGTGCTCGGCGTGATCGACGACGCAGCGCTCGCCGCGACGCTCGCCTTCACGCAGCACAGCCGGAAGGGGCTCGGGCGTACAGCGATCGAGCAGGAGCTCAAGCGCCGCCACATCGATCCCGTCCTGATCGAGGCCGCGTTGGCCGACATCGGCGACGACGACGAACTGGAGCGCGCGACGGAGCTGGCCGTGAAACGCATAGGGCAGCTGTCGTCCTACGACGACGAGACGGCCCGGCGCAGGCTGCATGGGTTCCTGGCGCGCAAAGGGTACGCGTCGGATGTCGTGCGGCAGGCGATGGATGCGGCGTTCGCGACCCGGCGCCCGCGTGGCGGTTCCGGAGTCCGTTTCCAGTAGGCGGGCGTCTGCCGAACGCCCCGTGACCACGTCGCCTGCCAGGCGGCGAGAAACGTAGACTTGTCGCCATCATGAGCATCCTGGAACAGCACAGCGTCATCGCGCCCTCCGAGGCGGCAGTCCGTCCCGACGGCCGAGCGCGAACCTACGAGGTGCGCACGTTCGGCTGCCAAATGAACGTCCACGACTCCGAGCGCCTCAGCGGCTCTCTCGAAGCGGCAGGTTACATCCCCGCCAACGGTGAAGAGGCCGACATCGTCGTCATCAACACCTGCGCGGTGCGCGAGAACGCCGACAACAAGCTCTACGGCAACCTCGGCCACCTCGCGGGCGTGAAGCGCCGGCACGAGGGCATGCAGATCGCCGTGGGCGGGTGCCTCGCCCAGAAGGACAAGAACGTCATCCTCGAGAAGGCGCCCTGGGTCGACGTCGTCTTCGGCACCCACAACATGGGTTCCCTCCCGAGCCTGCTCGAGCGCGCCCGACACAACGACGCTGCCGAGATCGAGATCCTCGAATCGCTCGAGACGTTCCCGTCGACGCTTCCGACCAAGCGCGACTCGTCGTACTCCGGCTGGGTCTCCATCTCGGTCGGCTGCAACAACACGTGCACCTTCTGCATCGTCCCGTCGCTGCGCGGCAAGGAGAAGGACCGCAGGCCCGGTGACATCCTCGCGGAGATCCAGGCGCTCGTCGACGACGGCGCCATCGAGGTCACGCTGCTCGGGCAGAACGTCAACTCCTACGGTGTGGAGTTCGGCGACCGTCAGGCGTTCAGCAAACTGCTGCGGGCCGCAGGGCAGATCGAAGGGCTGGAGCGCATCCGTTTCACCAGCCCGCACCCCGCAGCGTTCACCGACGACGTGATCGACGCCATGGCGGAGACGCCCAGCGTCATGCCGCAGCTGCACATGCCGCTGCAGTCCGGATCCGACCGCATCCTCAAATCCATGCGGCGTTCGTACCGCTCCGAGAAGTTCCTCGGCATCCTCGACCGGGTGCGGGCGAAGCTGCCGGATGCGGCAATCAGCACGGACATCATCGTCGGCTTCCCCGGCGAGACCGAAGAGGACTTCCAGGAGACGCTCCGCGTCGTCGAAGCCGCGCGCTTCGCGTCGGCCTTCACCTTCCAGTACTCCATCCGCCCCGGCACGCCCGCGGCGACCATGGAGGACCAGGTGCCCAAGGAGATCGTCCAGGAACGCTACGACCGGCTCACGGCGCTGCAGGAGCGCATCTCCCTGGAAGAGAACCAGAAGCTCATCGGCCGCGAGGTCGAACTTCTCGTCGCCAACGGCGAGGGCCGGAAGGACGCCGACACGCGCCGGCTCAGCGGCCGTGCCCAAGACAGCCGCCTCGTGCACTTCGAGCTGCCCGCAGGCTCCGAGACGCCGCGTCCCGGTGACGTCGTCACGGTCCGCGTCACCCAGGCCGCGCCGCACCACCTCATCGCCGACTCCGCCGACGGCGCGCCCCTGCGCATCCGCCGCACCCGCGCGGGCGACGCCTGGGACCGCGCAGAGGCCGAGTCCTGCGCCGTGCCCGCCCACGGCGGCACGGCGGCGGGCGCGGAAGCGGGCCGGGTTTCCCTCGGACTCCCGACGCTCCGCACGCGCGAACCGCTCACCTCGCCGGGTGTCGGCACGATGCCGATCTACGACCCGACGGACGGACAGCGCTGAGCGCGGCGCCCATCCCTCCGCTCGTCGCGATCGTCGGCGCGACCGGCACCGGCAAGACCGACCTCTCGCTGGCGCTGGCCGAAGCGCTGCGCGTCCGGGGGCGCTCCGCCGAGGTCGTCAACGCCGACGCGATGCAGCTCTACCGCGGCATGGACATCGGCACGGCGAAGATCACTGCGGAGGAGTGGCGCGGCATTCCGCACCACCTCTTCGACGTGCTCGACGTCACCGATGAAGCCACGGTCGCCCGCTACCAGCCGGAAGCGCGGGCGCGCATCGCGGAGATCGCCGACCGTGGCGCCGTCCCGATCCTCGTCGGAGGTTCGGGGCTATACGTGTCGAGCGTGCTCTTCGACCTGCGTTTTCCGGGGACGGACCCCGAGCTGCGCGCGCGCCTCGAGTCCGAACTCGCCGAACACGGCCCCGGGATGCTCTTCCAGCGCCTGGCCGAGCGCGACCCGGAAGCCGCCCGGCGGATCGGATCGCGGAACGGCCGCCGCATCGTCCGCGCCCTCGAGGTCGCCGAGCTGACGGGGACGTCCGTCACCGGCGCGTTGCCCGACGAACCGTCCCTCTGGCACGAACCGACCGTCGTCATCGGGCTGGCCGCCCCGCGCGACGAGCTCGTCACTCGACTCGACGCCCGGGTCGACAGGATGTGGGCCGACGGGCTCCTCACCGAGGTGACGCACCTCATCCCGCACGGCATCGATCGCGGCGTCACCGCCCGCCGCGCGATCGGCTACGCGCAGGCCCTGGCCGAGCTGCGTGGCGAGCTCTCCCGCGAGGACGCGATCGCCCAGACGCAGCAGCTGACCCGTCGCTACGCCCGCCGGCAGGTCAGCTGGTTCAAGCGCTACCCCGACATCCACTGGCTCGACTACGACGCCCCCGACCTGGTGGATGCGGCGATCACGCTGGTGGATTCGGCGGAGACCGTCGAGCGCAGTGCGCCGGCGACGGGTCGCTAGGCTGGAACGCATGGCGACCATCCACTTCACCAAGGGTCAGGGCACGGGCAACGACTTCGTGCTCTACTCCGACCCGGAGGGGCGCCTGCCGCTCACCGCCACCCAGATCGCCGAGATCTGCGACCGCCACTTCGGCGTCGGTGCCGACGGCGTGATCCGTGCGGTCCGCTCTGCGCACCTTCCGGAGGGCGAGGCAGCCCTCGCCGAGGACGACGCGGCCGCGTGGTTCATGGACTACTACAACGCCGACGGGTCGCCCGCCGAGATGTGCGGCAACGGCATACGGGTCTACGTCCGCTACCTCCTCGAGACCGGCCTCGCCGAACTCCCGGAGGGCGGGACGATCGCCATCGGCACGCGCTCCGGCGTGCGTGATGTGCAGCG
Source organism: Leifsonia sp. NPDC014704 (assembly GCF_043083605.1). Classification (NCBI taxonomy): domain Bacteria; kingdom Bacillati; phylum Actinomycetota; class Actinomycetes; order Micrococcales; family Microbacteriaceae; genus Leifsonia; species Leifsonia sp. NPDC014704. The sequence goes on from NZ_JBIBYW010000001.1 coordinate 372,810, forward strand.
CAGCACCAACGGCTTCCAGGTCGACCTGGGCCGCTGGCGGCTCGACGGCGGCGAGCCGCTCGTCCGAGCGAAGGAGCTCGCCGTCGCCCGCCCGGGGCTGGGAATCGACATGGGCAACCCGCACGTCGTGGTCGCCGTCGCCGACGACTCCGAGCTCGACGCGGCCGACCTCTCCTACATCCCGCACATCGAGCCGGCGCCCGAGCACGGAGCGAACGTCGAGTTCGTCGTGCCGCACGAGCCGCTCGTCGTCGACGGCGTCGGCCGCATCCGGATGCGCGTGCACGAGCGCGGCAGCGGCGAGACGCTCTCCTGCGGCACAGGGGCGGCGGCCGCCGCGCTCGCGGTCCGTTATTGGGCGGGCGAGGGCGCCCCGAACCAGTGGCGTGTGGAGGTGCCCGGCGGCACCGTCGGCGTCCGCATGTTCGCCACGGAGGACGGCGAGCACGTCGGCCTCTCCGGCCCCGCCGCCCTCGTCTTCACCGGCACCCTGGACCTCGCCTGACCTATCCAACAGCTCCTGAGTTTTTCGCCGATTCAGCGCCCGGAAACGCGAAAAACTCAGGAGCTGTTGGCTTGGGATGGTGGTCAGGCGTCGGCGTGGGAGCGGGCGCGAAGGACGCGGTAGCCCTTCGAGGTCGCGGCCCGCGTGGTGGTCAGCTCCGGGAAGGTCGCCTGGATCCACCGCTGGAGGGAGTCGCTGCCGAGGTTGCGCTGCACGACCAGCCACGCGTCCGACCCGGGCTCGAGCCGGGGCAGCCAGCGTTCGAGGATGTTGTGCAGCTCGTTCTTGCCCACGCGGATCGGTGGATTCGACCAGATCGTCGTAAATCGCACGTCATCGGGAACATTATCCGGCGTCACCGGGTTTACATTGGTGAGACCGAGCTTCTGCGCATTCCTGCGCACCATGTCCAATGCTCGGGTGTTGACGTCGACGGCCCAGACCGTCGCATGAGGGGATTCGAGAGCAAGTGTGAGAGCCAGCGGCCCCCAGCCGCAGCCGAGGTCGAGGAACTGACCGCCCGGCGGCGCTGCGGGGACATGGTCCAGCAGCACTCGCGTACCCATGTCGATGCGCTCGGGGCTGAAGATCCCGTTCGCCGTCACCAGCTCGTACGTCTGGCCGGCGAGCTGAACGGTGAACGGCCGCAGGTTCATCTCGCTCTCGGGCGCCGGGGAAAAGTAGTGATCTCCGCTGGCCATAAGCAGACCGTACAGGACACGAACAAACTAGGGTTAACCCGGATCGGGGAACTGATGACTGATAAGACCGACATCCGCGACCACGACGCAGACGACGTGGTCGCGCGCGTGCTCGCCACGCAGGACAGCCGTGCGACGGTGACGCTGTTCGGCTCGGATGCGTCCGCACGGGCGCAGGCCCTGCAGGCGGACGCGATCGACGGCGGACTGCATGACGGCGAGCAGTTCGATCGCGAGGAGCGCGCAGCGCTCCGCCGTGTGTCCGGGCTCTCCACCGAGCTGCAGGACGTCACCGAGGTCGAGTACCGGCAGCTGCGGCTCGAGAACGTCGTGCTGATCGGCGTGTACTCGCAGGGCTCCCTGCAGGACGCCGAGAACTCGATGCGCGAGCTCGCCGCCCTGGCGGAGACCGCGGGCGCGGCCGTGCTCGACGGCCTGCTGCAGCGCCGTCCGCATCCCGACCCCAGCACCTACCTGGGCCGGGGCAAGGCGGAGGAGCTCGCCGGAGTCGTCGCCGCGCTCGGCGCCGACACCGTGATCGCCGACACCGAGCTCGCACCGAGCCAGCGCCGTGCGCTGGAGGACGTGGTGAAGGTGAAGGTGATCGACCGCACCGCGGTGATCCTCGACATCTTCAGCCAGCACGCGAAGAGCCGCGAAGGCAAGGCGCAGGTCGAGCTCGCGCAGCTCGAGTACCTGCTCCCGCGCCTCCGTGGCTGGGGTGAGTCGATGTCCCGCCAGGCCGGTGGCCAGGTGGGTGGAGCGGGCGCCGGCATGGGCTCGCGCGGACCGGGTGAGACGAAGATCGAGTTGGATCGTCGCCGCATCCACACGCGCATGGCGCGGCTGCGCAAGCAGATCGCCGGCTTCAAGCCCGCCCGCGAGGCGAAGCGCGCGAATCGCAACCGCAACTCCGTGCCGTCGGTGGCGATCGCCGGCTACACCAACGCGGGCAAGTCGAGCCTGCTGAACCGCGTGACCAAGGCCGGCGTGCTGGTCGAGAACGCGCTGTTCGCGACGCTGGATGCGACGGTCCGCCGGTCGGTGACCGCCGACGGCCGGCTGTACACGCTCGCCGACACCGTCGGCTTCGTGCGCAACCTGCCGCACCAGCTGGTCGAGGCGTTCCGTTCGACGCTGGAGGAGGTCGCCGACTCCGACGTCATCCTGCACGTGGTCGACGGCTCGCACCCGGACCCGGCCTCGCAGCTGGCGACGGTGCGCGACGTGATCGGCGAGGTGGGCGCCCGCGACATCCCGGAGATCGTGGTCTTCAACAAGGCCGACCTGATCTCGGCGGACGGCCGGCTCATCCTGCGCGGACTGGAGCCGGGCGCGATCTTCGCCTCGGCCCGGACCGGCGAGGGGATCGACGAGGTGCTGGCCGCCATCGCGCGGCTGCTGCCGGATCCCTCCCTCGAGGTGGAGCTGGTGGTGCCGTACGACCGCGGCGACCTCATCTCCGCGCTGCACGAGCGGGGTCGCGTGATCTCGACCGAGTACGTCGAGGAGGGCACCCGCGTGACCGCGCGGATCATGCCCGAGTACCACGCGGCGTTCGAGCCGTTCGAGGTGGCCGCGACCTCGTAGCCGCACACCGTATCCCGAAGGCCGGGCGGATCCTCTGTGTCACTGGATGACGCGAGAGGTTCCGCCCGGCCTTCTGCGTTGCTAGATTGCCAGACAACCGAAGCGGGCGACCGCCGACGTGGTGCGACAGCCGAGCCCGGCACCCGCCCGAGTGAATCCCTCCCTGTGCCGAATGCCGAGCGCGGGTGGGACGTCCTTGTGCCGCTGTCCGACCATCCGAGGAACCCATGAGCTGTACCGAGGCCCGGTTCTCCTTCGAGCTGTACCCGCCGCGCACCGAACGCGCCGCGGCGGCGCTGCCGGGGACGATCGACCTGCTGGCCGCGACGCGTCCGGATTTCATCTCCGTGACGTACGGTGCCGGCGGCTCTTCGCGGACTGCCTCCCTCGACGTGCTGCGCTACATCATCGAGCACACCGAGGTCAGTCCGATGGCGCACCTCACCTGCGTCGGCTCGTCGCACGAGGAGGCGCACCGGCTGATCCGCGACTTCCTCGATGCCGGCGTGCGCCGCTTCCTCGCGGTGCGCGGCGACCCGCCGGAGGGACTGGCCGACGGGGAGGACGGGATCGGCGACATCCGCACGACCGCCGAGCTGGTGCAGCTCATCCACCGCGTTCAGTCCGAGCGTGCACCGTACGGCGAGCTGGTCGTTCCGGAGCTGCACGCGCAGGCCGTGCTGGAGCATCGCGAGCACGTGCAGATCGCCGTCGCCGCCTTCCCGAACGGGCATCCGTCCTCGCACTCGGTCTCGCAGGACATCGACGCCCTGCTCGCCAAGCAGGCCGCCGGGGCGAACCTGGGGATCACGCAGCTGTTCTTCCACGCCGAGGACTACTTCCACTTCGCCCAGCGTGCGGCCGAGGCAGGCGTGACGTTCCCCATCCTGCCGGGCATCATGCCGGTGACGAGCCCCGCACGCCTGAAGCGGATGCTGGAGCTCAGCGGCGAGGACCTCCCCAGCGACCTCGCGATCGAGCTGGAGGTCGAGCCGACCGACGAGGGTCGCCGCGAGATCGGCATCGCCTGGGCCGCCCGGCTCGGCGAGCGGCTGCTCGCGGGCGGGGCCCCTGGCCTTCACTTGTACACGTTCAACCAGCACGAGGCCGTCCTGTCCGTGCTGGACCGCATCGGCGCCCTCCCGGCGGCGAGCGAGACCGCATCCACCACCCCGGCGAACCCGGCCACCGAGAAGGAACCAGCATGACCGACACCACCTCCGCCGCTTCGGGCCGCCCCGCCTTCCCGGCGGGCACCATCATCGGCTACCCGCGCATCGGCCGCCGCCGAGAGCTGAAGAAGGCCGTCGAGGCGTTCTGGGCGGGCAGCATCGACGCGGACGAGCTGGAGTCGGCTGCGGCCGACCTGCGCGCCGCCACGCGTGAGCGGCTCGCGACCCTCGGCCTCGGCCGCACCGATGCGTCCATCCCGGAGAGCTTCAGCTTCTACGACCAGGTGCTGGATGCGGCGGTCACCGTCGGCGCCGTGCCCTCGCGGTTCGCGGGGCTCGCCGCGGCCGACGGCTCCGTCGACCTGGCCGGCTACTTCACGATCGCCCGCGGCGAGGGGGAGAACCCGCCGCTGGAGATGACGAAGTGGTTCGACTCCAACTACCACTACCTCGTGCCGGAGATCGGCCCGGAGACGGCGTTCCGGCTGGCCTCGGACCGCATCGTCCGCGAGTTCGAGGAGGCCCGCGCTGCGGGGTTCGTCACGCGTCCGGTCATCGTCGGGCCGGTGACCTTCCTGCTGCTGAGCAAGGCGGCCGACGACGCCCCGGAGGGTTTCCGTCCGCTCTCGCGCCTGGCCGACCTCCTGCCCGTGTACGCGGAGCTGCTTGCGCGCCTCTCCGCCGCCGGTGCTCCGTGGGTGCAGCTGGACGAGCCGGCCCTCGTCAGCGAGAGCATCGACGAGCCGCGGGATGCGGTGCTCGCCGCGGTGCGCGAGGCCTACGACCTGCTCGGGGCCGCGTCCGACCGTCCCGCGCTCTTCGTCGCGGCGCCCTACGGCAGCCTGGATGACGCCCTACCGCCCCTGGCCGCCACCCCGGTCGAGGCGATCTCCCTCGACCTGGTGCGCGGGTCCCTCCCGTCGGGGCTCGACGCGGCGACCGCATCCGCCCTCGCCGGGAAGACGCTCGTCGGCGGCGTGATCGACGGGCACAACATCTGGCGCGGCGACCTCGAGGCGGCGTTCGGGAAGCTCACGGAGCTGCTGTCGCTCAGCCCCGATGTCACCGTGTCCACCTCCACGTCGCTGCTGCACGTGCCGCATGACGTGGACGACGAGCCGGACCTCGATGCGCGCCTGACGTCGTGGCTCGCCTTCGCCGACCAGAAGGTCGCCCAGGTGGCCGTGCTCGCGCGCGGCATCGTCGACGGGCATGAGGCGATCCAGGAGGAGCTGACCGCGGCCACCGCTGCGCTCGCCGATCGTGCGTCGGCGCCGGGCGTGCGCGTCCCGGCCGTCCGCGAGCGCGAGGCGGCGCTCACCGAGGCCGACTTCCGCCGCGGCGCGTACGCCGACCGGCTGGCGGCGCAGGATGCCGCCCTCAGCCTCCCGTTCCTCCCCACGACGACGATCGGGTCCTTCCCGCAGACCGCCGACATCCGCCGGTCGCGGGCGCAGCTGGCGAAGGGACTCATCACCGAGGCGGAGTACCTGGGCCGCATGCGCGACGAGATCAAGCGCGTCGTCGACCTCCAGGAGGAGATCGGAATCGACGTCATCGTGCATGGCGAGCCCGAGCGCAACGACATGGTGCAGTACTTCGCCGAGAACCTGGACGGCTTCGCGGTCACCCGCAACGGCTGGGTGCAATCGTACGGCTCGCGGTGCACCCGCCCGTCGATCCTGTGGGGCGACGTTTCGCGGCCGGCGCCCATCACGGTCGAATGGTCGGCATACACGCAGAGCCTCACCGACAAGCCGGTGAAGGGGATGCTGACCGGCCCGGTGACCATCCTCGCCTGGTCGTTCGTGCGGGACGACCAGTCACTCGGCGAGACCGCGCGTCAGGTCGCGCTCGCCCTGCGCGACGAGATCGCCGACCTGGAGGAGGCGGGTATCCGCGTCGTCCAGGTGGACGAGCCCGCGCTGCGCGAGCTGCTTCCGTTGAAGAAGGCAGCGCAGGGAGAGTACCTGGACTGGTCGGTCGGGTCGTTCCGCCTGGCGACCTCCGGCGTCGCCAACGGCACGCAGATCCACACCCACCTCTGCTACTCGGAGTTCGGCGTCGTCATCGACGCGATCCGGAACCTCGACGCGGACGTGACCAGCATCGAGGCGGCCCGCAGCCGCATGGAGGTCGTTCATGACATCCAGCGCTCCGGATTCGAGCACGGCATCGGGCCGGGCGTCTACGACATCCACTCGCCGCGCGTGCCGTCGGTCGCCGAGGTGACCGAGCTGCTGGAGACGGCACTCGAGGCGATCCCGGGCCGACAGCTCTGGGTGAACCCGGACTGCGGCCTCAAGACGCGCGGGTACGACGAGACCGTGGCGTCGCTGCGGAACATCATCGAGGCGACGCGCGGAGTGCGCGAGCGGGCGGCCGTGAACGCCTGACGCGTTCATTGGTGCATTGTGCGACCCCGGTACGCTCACGGCGTACCGGGGTCGTCGTGTTCCGGGGGAGCGTGCGTGTGAGGATGGGCGCATGGTGCGCATCCCGGACGAGGAGTTCGAGCGGATGGTCGGCGACATCTTCGATGCGCTGCCGGACGACATGGTGGGGCCGCTGGAGAACGTCGCCATCCTCATCGAGGACCAGCCGGACGGCGCCCGGCCGCGGCTGTTCGGGCTGTACAGCGGACGGCCACTGACCCGGCGCTCGGTGTACGGGTTCGGCGAGCTGCCGGACCGGATCACGCTGTTCCGCAACAATCTGGAGGCGTCGGCCGTGTCGGAGGACGACCTGCGGGCGCGGGTCCGGCTCACCCTGGTGCACGAGATCGGGCACTACTTCGGGCTTTCCGACGACCGGCTGAGGGAACTCGGCTGGGCCTAGCCCTTTCGCCGAAGTGCACCTTGCTGCGCACCTGGCCGGCGTGTCGAGGCCGACAACGTGCACTTCGGCGGCGGTTCAGACCGCGCGGAGGACCGCGACGACCTTGCCGAGCACCTGCGAGTAGTCGCCGAGGATGGGCTCGAAGTTCGAGTTGCGCGGCAGCAGCCAGGTGTGGCCGTCTCGCTGGCGGAAGACCTTGACCGTCGCCTCCTCGTCGAGCATCGCGGCGACGATGTCGCCGTTCTCTGCGGTGTTCTGGGCGCGGACGACGACCCAGTCGCCGTCGCAGATCGCCGCGTCGATCATCGACTCGCCGACGACCTTCAGCATGAACAGCTCGCCGTTGCCGACCAGCTGGCGGGGGAGCGGGAAGACCTCGTCCACCTGCTGCTCCGCCGTGATCGGGATTCCGGCCGCGATGCGGCCGACGAGGGGAACCATCGCGGCGTCGCCAACCGGCGTCTGGTTCTCGTAATCCGGCGCGGACTGCGACGACGACGGCAGGTCGATCAGGATCTCGAGGGCGCGCGGACGGTTCGGGTCGCGCCGGAGGTAGCCGCTCAGCTCAAGCTGGTTCAGCTGATGCGTGACGGACGACAGAGAGGAGAGGCCGACGGCGTCACCGATCTCGCGCATGCTCGGCGGATAGCCGCGCTGGCTCACCGACCGCTGGATCACATCGAGGATCGCCAGCTGCTTGTCGCTCAGGTTCTTGCGGCGACGGGTGCCTCCGCGTGCCTGGTTCTCATTCGACACGGGCGTCCTCTCCTGGCGTCGGCGGCCCTGCGGGGATGCTCCCTGCAGGAATGTCGGTGGTTCCTGATCTGATGTCCTCAGACAGTCGAAACTGTATCCGCGTCGGGAAGGGAAGACAAACATGTGTTCGAGTGTGTCGCGAACTTCGTCCACGAATTCCCGCTCTGAGGGCATCTTGCGGATTCGGACATTCGAAGATACATTCGGAACACAGCTTCGCACCCGCGAGTCTGAGGAGGTCACGGCCATGAGCGCAGTATTGATGAGTGAGTCGGTTCCCACCCTTCGTGCGGTCCCGCCGCTGCCGAAGGGAGCACGGGTCCGCCTGCGTCTCACGCGGCGCGGTCGCGCGGTCCTCTCCGCCCTCGTCGCGCTCCCGCTGGTGATCGGCGCTCTGGTCTTCGCCCTGAACGGCGGCGGCGCCGTCGCCACGGGCGAGCAGACCCACGTCAGCTTCCAATACGTCACCGTGGAGTCGGGCGACTCCCTCTGGTCCGTCGCGGAGCGCGTCGCGCCGAACGCCGACCCCCGCGACGTGATCGCCGACATCGTCTCCCTCAACGGCCTCGACTCGGCCGTCGTCTCGCCTGGCCAGCAGCTCGCGGTCCCGGCGAAGTACGCGCACTAGGCGCCGTCGGCGTCTCCCGGTCATCGACGGAGGCGATCCGCGGCTCGGCAGCCGGGATCGCCTCCGTTTCCCGTTCCCCGGCTTTCATTCCGTCGGAAGGTCCTCCGTTTCCGTCGCCCGGAGGCCGGTGGCGAAAGGGAGGGGATCCGCCGGCGGAGGCCGGATTCGGCCCTGAACGGAGGTGGATGCGGTCGCAGCACCACCGGATCTCCTCCCTTCGTGCGGGCGAGCGATCCCGGGGCTTGGTGGGGGCTGCTCGTCGGGCATCGCCGCGTCGCCGGGCGTCATCCGGCGGAAGGGCAGTGACAGCGCTGGCTACGATTGAGGGGTGACTTCTCTTTCTGAGCTGCCCATCCGGGACGACCTGCGCGGTCGGTCTCCGTACGGCGCTCCGCAGCGTCCGGTGCCCGTCGCGCTCAACGTGAACGAGAACACACATCCCGTTCCGGACGATGTGGCCTCCGACATCGTGGCCCGCGTCGCCGCCGCAGTCGGTGGAGTGAACCGCTATCCCGACCGCGAGTTCACCGAGCTTCGTGCGGCGTTCGCCCGCTACCTCGGCCACGGTCTCGCGCCGGAGAACATCTGGGCGGCGAACGGGTCCAACGAGGTGCTCCAGCACATCCTGCAGGCCTTCGGCGGCCCGGGCAGGACGCTGCTCGGCTACACGCCCACCTACTCGATGTACCCCCTGCTCGCCTCGGGCACCGGGACCGCCTACGTCGCCGCCGCCCGCGACGCCGATTACGAGCTGACCCCGGAGACGGCCGTCGCCGAGCTCCGGCGGCACAACCCGGATATCGTCATCCTCTGCTCGCCGAACAACCCGACCGGCACGCCCCTCGGTCTCGACACCATCGAGGCCGTCTACGACGCCACCGACGGGATCGTCGTCGTCGACGAGGCGTACGCGGAGTTCATGCCGGAGGGCGAGCCATCCGCCCTGACTCTGCTCCCCGGGCGACCGCGCCTACTGATATCGCGCACGATGAGCAAGGCGTTCGCCTTCGCCGGCGCGCGCGTCGGCTACCTCGCCGCCGACCCCGCCGTCGTCGATGCGCTCCGGCTGGTACGCCTCCCGTACCACCTGTCCGCCCTGACCCAGGCTGCCGCGCTCGGCGCGCTCGCCCACTCCGACGAGATGCTAGCGACGGTCGGCGACATCCGCCGCCAGCGCGACCGGCTGGAGACCGAGCTCGCACGCCTCGGCTACACGCCCCACCGCAGCGGCAGCAACTTCGTTCTCTTCGGCGGGGTGGACGACCCGCACGCGACGTTCGAGGCGCTGGCCGACCGCGGCATCCTCATCCGGGATGTCGGAATCCCGCACCACCTGCGCGTCACCGCGGGAACCGAGGCCGAGACGACCGCCTTCCTGGAGGCGCTGGCCGCGCTCGGCCGGCCCACCCCGGAGGATGCAGGCGCCGACGAGGCCCCCGACAGGGCTCAGAGCGCCCCGGTAGACTCGGACGCATGACGAATCGCGCCGCCACGGTCACGCGGGAGACGAGCGAGTCGAGCATCGAGCTGAGCCTCGATCTCGACGGCACCGGTGAATCCGACATCCAGACGAGCGTCCCCTTCTACGACCATCTGCTGACCGCGTTCGCCAAGCACTCGCTCACCGACCTGCGGATCCGCGCGACCGGTGACACCGACATCGACGTCCACCACACAGTGGAGGACATCGGCATCGTCCTCGGGCAGGCGATCCTGGAGGCGCTCGGCGACAAGTCGGGCATCTCCCGCTACGGCGACGCCCTGGTGCCGCTCGACGAAGCGTTGGTGCAGGCGGTCGTGGACATCTCCGGTCGCCCGTACCTCGTGCACACCGGCGAGCCCGCCGGTTTCGAGCTGCACCTCATCGGCGGCCACTTCACCGGTTCGATGGTCCGTCACGTCTTCGAGGCGATCTCGTTCAGCGCGCGCCTCACCACGCACATCACGGTCGTCGGCGGTCGCGACCCGCACCACATCGCAGAGGCCGAGTTCAAGGCGTTCGCGCGCGCGTTCCGCCAGGCGAAGGCGCTCGACCCGCTGATCAGCGGCATCCCCTCGACCAAGGGCGCGCTGTGACCGTGGCACGCACTCCCGGCAGCGCCCCGCAGGTCGTCGTCTTCGACTACGGGACGGGCAACGTCCACTCGGCCGTCAAGGCGCTCGAGGCCGCGGGGGCCGAGGTCGAGCTGACCGGCGATCGCAAGCGTGCGCTCGAGGCGGACGGCCTGCTGGTGCCCGGCGTCGGCGCGTTCACCGCCGTCGCCGAGGCGCTGAAAGCGTCGCACGGAGACGAGGTCGTCGACCGGCGCCTCGCGGGCGGCCGACCGGTGCTGGGTATCTGCGTCGGCATGCAGGTCATGTTCGAGCGTGGCGTCGAGAACGGCGTCGAGACCGAGGGGCTGGGGGAGTGGCCGGGGACGGTCGACCTCATCCGCGCCGACGTCGTGCCGCACATGGGCTGGAACACGGTGCGCGCGCCTGAGGACTCCACGCTGTTCGCCGGCCTGCAGGACGAGCGCTTCTACTTCGTCCACTCGTACGCCGCGCAGGACTGGACCCTGGAGGCGTCGGGCCCGTTCCCCAAGCCGAAGGTGACGTGGGCCGATCACGGCTCCCCGTTCGTCGCGGCGGTCGAGAACGGCCCGCTGAGCGCCACGCAGTTCCACCCGGAGAAGTCCGGCCGCGCGGGCATCCAGCTGCTCCGCAACTGGATCGGCTCGCTGTAGCCGCCGCCCGTCCGGCCTTCACCGGCTCTGGCCCCACCCGTCCGCGCCGCGGACCGACACGAGGAAACACATGACCGACTTCATCAGCACGCCCCGGCTCGTCCTCCTGCCCGCGGTGGATGTGGCCGACGGCAAGGCGGTGCGCCTCACCCAGGGCGAGGCCGGCAGCGAGACGAGCTACGGCGACCCGGTCGATGCCGCGGCCGAGTGGAAGGCGGCGGGCGCCGAGTGGATCCACCTGGTCGACCTCGACGCCGCATTCGGCCGCGGGGAGAACCGGTCCCTGCTCAAGAGGGTCATCCACGAGGTCGACGGCGTGAGCATCGAGCTCTCGGGCGGCATCCGCGACGACGCTTCGCTCGAGCACGCCCTCGAAGCGGGCGCGACCCGCGTCAACCTCGGTACGGCCGCCCTCGAGAACCCGGAGTGGGCCGCCAGCGCGATCAGCCGGTTCGGTGAGGCGATCGCCGTCGGACTGGATGTGCGCGGTACCACCCTCGCCGCCCGTGGCTGGACCCGCGAGGGCGGTGACCTGTGGGAGGTCCTCGACCGCCTGGAGGACGCCGGCTGCGCCCGCTATGTCGTCACCGACGTGACCAAGGACGGCACTCTCCGCGGGCCGAACCTGGACCTCCTGCGCCAGGTACTGGATCGCACTGAGCGGCCGGTCGTCGCCTCCGGCGGCATCTCCAACCTCGACGACATCGCCGCACTGCGCGACCTGGTGCCGCTGGGGCTCGAGGGCGCCATCGTCGGGAAGGCGCTGTACGCCGGCGCGTTCACGCTGCCCGAGGCGCTGGATGTCGCGGGACGCTGACGACGAGACGGGCGCCGTTCCGGAGGGCGCGGCGCATGCGCAGGGAGTGACCCCGGCGGGCCGACCCAGCGCCGAGGGCGCCGCGCGGCTGGCCGGGTTCGCCGCATCCCTCGCCGACTCCGCGGGTCAGCCGTGGCAGGGCCGCGAATTCGACGACAATCCGTTCGGCGACGACGACGGCTCGGCGCCGCCCGCGCTGCTCGGCGCGCTCGCCGCGTTCCGCGCCGGCGAGACCGGAGCGGAGACCGTGGTGGATGCGCTGCGCGATGTGCGCCTGCTCGTCCCGCTGATGGCGGACCTCGGCGACGAGGGCACGAACGACGCGGGGATGCGCGTCGACAAGACGCAGGAGCTGTCCATTGTGACGGTGGCGGGGCCGGACGGACGCACCGTCCAGCCCGTGTTCTCGTCGGTGACGGCGTTGCAGGCCTGGAACCCGTCCGCGCGTCCCGTCCCGGTGGACAGCCGTCGGGCCGCGCTCGCCGCCGCAGCGGAGGGCACCGAGCTCATCGTCCTCGACCCGACGTCGGAGACCGAGTTCGTGCTGCGGCGACCCGCCGTGTGGGCGGTCGCGCAGGGCACGCCGTGGCTGCCGAGCGATCGCGACGCGGAGGTGCACGAGGCGTTCCAGCGGTCCATCGCCTCCGAGCTCGGCGTGCATGACGTCGCCCTGCTGGCGGGCGACCCCGGCAACCGACTGGCGGGTGAGGAGCTCGTGGTGCGCCTCTCCCTCGCGGCGGGCCTGACGCGCGAGGAGCTGGACGCCATCCTCTCGCGGCTGGCGCAGCGCTGGGCGGCGGACGACGTGATCGCCACGCGCGTCGACTCGCTGCGCGTGCAGCTCGTCGCGTCCGGTGACTGAGGCCGCGGTGACTGAGGCTGCGGTGACTGAGGCCGCGGAAGCCGTGCAGCCGGCCGCTTAGGCTGGAGGCACCATGACCGTCTTCGCCGCCATCGTGCTGTTCCTCAACGGCCTGTTCAATGTCTTCGCCTGGCCGCGGTTCTTCACCCGGGTCCGCAAGGATGCGCGGGCTCGGGATGCGGCGGGCCGCGCCACGCCGTTCCTCATCGTGCACGGTGTGCTGCTGGGAGTGGCGCTGCTCCTGGCCGCGCTGTCGGCTGTGGCGGGCGTGCTGCTCCTGGTGGCAGGCTGAGCGCATGGCTCTCAACATCACCGGCGACCCCGAGGCCGACGCGCTGCTCGATCAGTCGCCTTTCGCCCTGCTCACCGGGATGCTGCTCGACCAGCAGATCCCGATGGAGACCGCCTTCGCCGGTCCGGCGAAGCTGCGCGACCGGCTCGGCTCGCTCGATCCGGCGACGGTCGCCGCGCTCGATCCCGACAAGCTGGCGGAGGTCATGAAGCAGACGCCGGCCGTGCACCGCTTCCCCGGGTCGATGGCAGCGCGGGTGCAGGCGCTGGCGGCCGCGATCGTGAGCGACTGGGGCGGCGACACCGCAGCCATCTGGACGCAGGGAGAGCCGGACGGCGCGGAAGTGCTGCGCCGCCTCAAGGCGCTGCCGGGCTTCGGCGAGCAGAAGGCGAAGATCTTCCTCGCCCTCCTGGGCAAGCAGAAGGGACTGACCGCCGCCGGCTGGCAGCAGGCTGCCGGCGACTACGGCAGTGAGGGCTACCGCTCGGTGGCCGACATCGTCGACGCCGATTCGCTCGCCCGCGTGCGCGAGCACAAGCGGGCGATGAAGGCGGCCGCGAAGGGAAAGTGACCACAGGAAGCGGCTTTCGGCGCCCAGCCGGCCGCCCGTGTGGAAAACCCGCTGCTGTCGGTGGTCGCCGGTAGTCTCGCAAAGCGGGTGGCGCTACGGCCGCCCCGAAGCGAAGGGAGGTCGCCGTGTTCCTGCTCGACGGGATCATCGTCACGAGCGCCAGCGACCTCACCGAGGCGTCCAAGTGCGAGTTCGCCTTCCTGCGCACCCTCGATGTGAAGCTCGGACGGCTCGAGAAGACCGAAGAGGTCGAAGATCCGATGTACGTGCGCTCCTCGCGCATGGGCGACGAGCACGAACACCGCATCCTGGAGCGCTACCGCGAGCGGTTCGGGAGCGGGGTGGCCGAGATCGAGCGGCCGGAGCAGCTGACGGCGGAGTCGCTCGCCGACGCGGTCCGTCGCACGTCCGACGCGTTCGAGCGGGGAGCGGAGGTCGTCTTCCAGGCGACGTTCTTCGACGGGTCGTTCGTCGGGTTCGCCGACTTCGTCGTGCGACTTCCCGACGGCCGCTATCGGGTGCAGGATTCCAAGCTGGCCCGCAGCGCCCGCGTGACGGCGCTGCTGCAGCTCGCCGCCTACGCGGAGCAGCTGCGGCGGATGGGTGTGGATGTCGACGACACGGTCGAACTGCTGCTCGGCGACGGCTCGGTGAGCGAGCACTCGCTGAGCGACATCGAGCCGGTGTACCGCAAGCGGCGCGCGCGGCTTCTGACCATCGTCGCGGAGCACGTGGCCGACGCCGGGCCGGTCGCCTGGGGCGACCCGCGCTTCACGGTCGACGGGCGGTGCGACACCTGCGACGCGGAGGTGCAGGCGTCGCGCGACGTGCTGCTGGTGGCGGGGATGCGCGTGACCCAGCGGGAGCACCTCCTCGCGGCGGGCATCCCCACCATCGACGCGCTCGCCGCCTCGACCGGCCCGATCGACGGCATCCCCGAAGGCACGCTCGACGGGCTGCGCGAACAGGCGCGGCTGCAGCTGCAGGCGGTGCCGGACGCTCCGCCGCCGGTGCGGGTGTTCAACGCGCCGGTTCTCGCGGTGCTGCCGCATCCCGATCCCGGCGACATCTTCTTCGACTTCGAGGGCGATCCGCTGTACACCGAGGGAGCCGGTGAACGCTGGAACCTCGACTACCTGTTCGGGCTGGTAGACCAGGACGAGCGCTTCACCGCGTTCTGGGCGCACGACTTCGCGGCGGAGCGCGTGGCGCTGGAGGCGTTCCTGGCGTTCGTCCGCGACCGCCGTGCCCAGTTCCCGGGAATGCACATCTACCACTACGCGGCCTACGAGCAGACGCACCTGCTCGCCCTCGCCGCCCGCCACGGCGTCGGCGAGGAGCAGGTCGACGGCCTGCTGCGCGACAATGTGATGGTCGACCTGTATCCGCTGGTGCGGAAGGCCGTCCGGGTCGGGTCGCGCTCGTACTCGATCAAGAAGCTCGAGCCGCTCTACATGGGCGACGAGCTCCGCGAGAGCGACGTGACCACCGGCGCCGACTCGATCACCGAGTACGCCAACGCGCGCGACCTGATCGCCCTCGGCCGCCTGGATGAGGCCCAGCCACTGCTCGACGACATCGGCGACTACAACCGGTACGACTGCGTCTCCACCTTGCGCCTGCGCGACTGGCTGATCGCCCGCGCGACCGAGAACGGCATCCCGATCGGCGCAGCTCCGATGGAGGAGACGGAGGCCGCACCCGAGGCCTCGCCGCTGCGCGCCGGGCTGTTGGCGTTCGCCGGCGATCCGCTCGACCCGCATCGCGATGCCGATCGCCGGGCGATGGCGCTCGCCGCTGCGGCGATCGACTTCCACCGGCGGGAGCAGAAGAGCTTCTGGCAGTCGCACTTCTCGCGGTTGATCCAACCGATCGAGGAGTGGGGCGAGACGCGTGATGTGCTCGTGGTCGAGAGCGCGACGGTGTTGCGCGACTGGTATCTCGATGAGGGCCAGCGCGTCGAGCGGCGCGAGCTGCTGCTCACCGGCGCCTGGGGTGCGGGCAGTGCCATCCGCGTGAGCGAGCGCACCGGACCGTACCTGCTCTACGAGTACCCCGGACCCTTCCGTCAGCCGCGTGCGCAGCCCGGTGCGCGCGCCGCTCGGACGGTCGCGGTGATCGACGCGCTCGAAGACGGCTCCATCATCGTCCGGGAGACTCTGCCGCCCGAGGTGGCTCCCTACCGCGACCTGCCGAGCGCCCTCACTCCGGCCGCTCCACCGGATTCGCGGCGGCTCGGGGAGGCGATCCGCGAGTGGGGGACCGCGCTGCTGATCGCTCGGCACCATGAGACCTGGCCAGCGGATGCGACGATCGACCTGCTGCGGCGCACACCGCCACGAACCCGGTCTGGTGCCCTGGTGCCTGACCCGACGAGCAGTGGAGAGGACGAGGCGAGCGACGGCACGGGACGGCTCGACGCGGTCGTCGCGAGCCTGCTCGATCTGGACCGATCGTATCTGGCGGTCCAGGGGCCTCCCGGTACGGGGAAGTCGTATCTGGGCGCGCATGTCATCGCGCGGCTGGTGGCCGAGCACGGCTGGAAGGTCGGAGTCGTCGCGCAATCGCACGCGGTCGTCGAGAACCTTCTTGACCGGGTGGTGGCCGCAGGCCTCGAGCCGGAACAGGTCGGCAAGGTGCCCAGCGGGGGCGCGAAGCCGGATCAGGCGGAGGCCGAGGACGCGGCGGGGGAGTCGGCTGTCCGATTCACGCCGCTCTCGGCGAACGGGCATCTAGAGTTCGCCGGCATCAATGAGGAGCGCGGTTTCGTGCTGGGCGGGACCGCGTGGGACTTCGCGAACGCCGGCCGCGTCCCGCGGGGCAGCCTGGATCTGCTGGTGGTTGACGAAGCCGGTCAGTTCTCGCTGGCATCCACCATCGCCGTGGGTGTCGCGGCGAAGAACCTCCTCCTGCTCGGCGATCCGCAGCAGCTGCCGCAGGTGAGCCAGGGGCGGCATCCCGAACCGGTCGACGGGTCCGCGCTGGGCTGGGTGAGCGACGGCCACGACGTGCTGCCGCCGGAGTACGGGTACTTCCTCGCCGAGACACGGCGCATGCACCCCGCGCTCGCAGCTGCGGTGTCGCGGCTGTCGTACGAGGGCAAGCTGCGGGCTCACGAGTGCGCGTCGGAACGCGAGCTGGGCGGCGTGGAGCCGGGCGTGCATCCCGTGCCGGTGCTGCACGTCGGCAATTCCACCGCCTCGCCCGAGGAGGCGGAGACCGTCGTCGCCCTCGTCGACGACCTCCTCGGCCGATCGTGGAGCGACCCGGCCGCTGGGCGCGACGATGTTCCCCTCGCGGAGGACGACATCATCGTCGTGACGCCGTACAACGCCCAGCTCGCCGAGGTACGTGCCCTTCTCGATGCGGCGGGTCATCGCGGGGTGCGGGTGGGCACCGTCGACAAATTCCAGGGTCAGGAGGCTGCCGTCGCCATCGTCAGCCTCGCCGCGTCGTCCGCGGTCGACGTGCCGCGCGGCGTGTCCTTCCTGCTCATGAAGAACCGGCTCAACGTCGCCATCTCGCGTGCGAAGTGGGCGGCATACCTCGTCCACTCGCCCGAGTTGACCGAGTTCCTCCCGACGACACCGGCCGGGGTGGGGGAGCTCAGCGCGTTCATCCGGCTGGTCGAAGGATCGGAGCGCACGGCCGCGCTGCCGGTCGGCTGACACCGGCGCCACGACAGCGGCCCTGCCGCCGCGAGACGCGTGCTGTTACGCTCATCCCGTGTCACCGGAGGAGCTGCAGACGCTCGCGCACCTGCGCCGGGCCAGGGACCTCATCGACCGCGACTACGCGAAGCCGCTCGACGTCCCGACCATGGCCGCGCGCGCCTATATGTCGCCCGCGCACTTCTCCCGCCAGTTCCGGGCCGCGTACGGCGAGACGCCCTACAGCTACCTGATGACCCGGCGGATCGAGCGCGCGATGGCCCTGCTCCGCGCCGGGATGTCGGTCACCGATGCGTGCATGGCGATCGGCTGTACGTCGCTCGGGTCGTTCAGCTCCAAGTTCACCGAGATCGTCGGGATGACGCCGACCGAGTATCGCACCCGCGAGCATGAGGCCGTGCGGGCGATGCCGGACTGCATCGCCAAGCAGCGCACCCGGCCCGTCCGGGCGCGGGCCTGAACCCGTCCACAGACCGCCCGCGCGTGCAGTTATCCACCTGAGCAGTTTTGGAGAAGCGCGCTCGATCCGGCGTTCCTAGAGTCGACTCATGACCGTTTCACTCCAGTACTCGCAGATCACCGTCCTCGACCCGGAGGAGTCGCTCGCGTTCTACCGCGACGCCCTCGGCCTCGACGTCATCCAGGACGTCACCTCCGGCGACCACCGCTGGGTCACCCTCGGGGTGGCCGGCGACGACGGCGCGGCCGTCGTGCTCAGCGACCCGCACGCGGGCCGTTCCCAGGCCGACGGCGACGCGCTCGCGCAGCTCGTCGTCAAGGGCTCCCTGAGCCCGATCGTCTTCCGCACCGACGACCTCGACACCGCCTTCGAGCGGGTGCGCGCATCGGGCGCGGAGGTGCTCCAGGAGCCGATCGACCAGCCGTGGGGTCCCCGCGACTGCGCCTTCCGCGACCCGTCCGGCAACATGGTGCGCATCCTCCAGTCGACGCCCGCGACGCAGAACGCCTGAGCCGGAGGCCGGCGTGCGCGGCCGCTCGCCGCGCATGCCGGTCGCCCGTGCCGGCCGCGTGCGTCGGTGGATTGCGCTGGTCGCTGAGGCGGGCCACGCTCGCGGCCGCCCGCGTCAGGCGCGGTCGACAGACACCGGGACGAACTCCCGGACCGGATGCGCGATCGTCGCAGCGCACGTGCTCAACAGGGGCTCGGAGAGCCGCTCGCCCACCTCCACGGTGAGGCGATCGCGGCCGTAAGCGAGTTCCACCGTCCAGCCGTGGGGATGCGGACGCTCCTCCAGCGGCCGGAACGCACCCACGCGGTCGTCCTCGGTGTCGGCGCGGGCGAACGCCTCCGCCGCCTGGGCGACGGTGCTGCGGCTGGTGCGTCCGCGCAGCAGCTCCGGCACCACGCGGCCCTCCGCGTGACGCTCCACGATGCGCGACGCGTCCTCGGCGCCGACCCGACCGTAGAGGAGGCCCTCGGGGAACACGATCATCGTCGCGGCGAACCGGTCGCCGCCCAGATGGGAGCACTCCCACGTCAGCTCGGGATGCTCGGCGGCCAGCGTCTCCACGACGGGGCGACCCCGTACGGCGCAGCACTGGTCGTGGCGGGCGTGCGCGCACACCGCGTAGATCGGTGCGTCGCTCGACTCTCCGGCGCTCCCGTCGAGCGGGATCGCCAGGAGCTCAGCAGGGTCGTCGACGCGACCCCAGCGGATGCTCTCCCGGCCGGGACGGGAGTCCACCAGCGCCCAGCGCCACGAGGTCTGGTCGCGGCGGACCGGCGCACGCAACCGCGTGCGCCGGATCGCCAGCGGACGGATGCCCGCCTCCTCGGCCCGCGCGACGATCCGGGCGCCGAGCGCCGGATCGAGCGCGGAGTCGAAGAACGCGTGGCGCCCCCACCCGCTCTCGATCTCGACCAGCAGCCAGCGCTCGCCGAAGCCGGCCGTTCCGGCGAGCGGGTCGTGGCGTTCCAACGCGCGATCGCTGCAGGGCAGCCACCCGGGAGCGCCGTGCCCGGCGGCTGTGGGCGCCGGTCCCGCGAGATCCGGCGGAAGGCCGGTCACGTCGCCGTCGCGGTCCCGAAGTCGGCGGTCGCGCTCCGCTCACCGTCGCTCGAGACACCCGCTTCGTCGGCGGGGTCCACGTCAGGGAAGCCGGCGTCGACCGGGTCGGAGACCGGAATGACGATCCCCTCACGCAGCAGCCTCCGCGCCACGACGACGGCCGAGCGCTCGTCGAGCGGCAGCTCGCCCACGGCGACCGGAGACCCGTCCAGCAGACGTTCGACCGCTTTTCGCGCGGCGATGGGCAGTGCGACCGTCTTGGTCGCGAGCCGCACGGTCACCGTCTCCACCTCCACTGTCACGTCGACGCCGAGACCGGGCCGTGCCGCGACCACGCTGTCGACCGACAGGTCGTCGGCGACGGCGATCGTCGCCAGCGGCCGGACGGGCGCGGGCGGGGTGTCCGATCGCTGGCGTCGGCGCAGACGCTCCGTCACCGCGGCGGTGACCGCGGACCGGGCGGACGGGTCGCTGAGCGCCTCGATGAGCGCATCCACCGTCTCCTCGACGAGGGGCGCGACCGCGTCAGGGTCCGACGGGTCGAACCCGAGCGGAAGCGAGCTGCGCAGTGCGGCAGCGTCCGCCGCTCGGGAGACGGCCTCACGCACCACGTCGTGACGGGTGTACGCGGCGACCCCGATGGTCAGGTGCACCGAGACGCCGCCGAGCGCCTCGGCCGAGTGGATCCATCCGCGCGGCAGATAGAGCACGTCGCCAGGGCGGAAGGTCTCGTCGATCGCCGGAGCCTCCTGGGCGCGGGCGGCGACGGCGTCGCGATGGTCGCTCCACGGCTGGTCGCGCAGCGGGTCGACATGCACCGGCTCGTGGATGCGCCAGTGCTTCTCGCCGGCGATCTGCAGCACGAACACGTCGTGCACGTCGTAGTGCGGATCGAAGCCGCGGGAGGACGCGGGCGTGATGTACGCATTCACCTGGGCGGGATGCCCGAGCTCGGTGGCGAGACGTCGCGCGAACTCCTGGATGGGCGGCCAGGTGCGGTGCAGCCCCTGGAGCACGAGGGTCGCGCCGTTCGCGAACTCGGCCAGCACCTTCGCGGAGTCGAGCTGGTCGCCGACTTCCGCACCGAAGCCGCCCGGTCCGGTGAAGCGTGACGGCGGGAGGACGGAGCCCTCCTTCGCCATGCGGACGAACGGCGTGCGGATCGCGCGCGACGAGACCAGCTCATCCACGGCGTCCATGCTGAAGAGGTCGGAGAAGTCCTCCGGGAGCGCGGCCGTCCGGGTGAACAGCGGCTTCCGGCCCCAGTGATCGGCCGCGAACTCCTCGCGCGTGATCGGCACGCAACGCGAAAGCGCGGGCCGGTCGCCCGGCCCGCGCTCGTGGGTCGTCATCAAGCGGACCCGTCGGCTCCGCCGTCGTGGCCGCCGGGGTTCGCTCCGCCGTCGGCCGGGCCTTCGCCTGCGGCCGAGCCGTCGGCTCCGCCGTCGTGGCCGCCCGGGTTCGCTCCGCCGTCGGCCGGGCCTTCGCCTGCGGCCGAGCCGTCGGCTCCGCCGTCGTGGCCGCCCGGGTTCGCTCCGCCGTCCGCGGGGCCTTCGCCGCCGCCGACCGCGTCGGTGCTGATGTCGTCGTCGTTGATGTCGCTCATTCCGTCTCCAGTCCGTCTGCGGGAACGCTGACCCCACTCACCCTACGCGTGGCCCACCGCGACCGTAAGGGTCGCCGGATGAACAGGCGGCGTCACATTTCGCAAGACGTTTTGACCATTGTCGGCGGCTCGGGAGAGGCTCGGAAGTGCCGCCACCGCGTTCGCCGGCACATCCCCCCTTCACGAGAGAGAGGCACAGCCATGTCCGACGCCACCCCGTCCACCCCCGCGCTCCCGGAGAAGCCGAAGCGCTCCCGCACCGGCCTCTTCGTCGGCATCGGCATCGCCGTCATCGCGGTGATCGTGGCCGTCGTCCTCGTCGTCGTGAACCTCACGGGATCGGGCGCCGCCACCGCCAAGAGCGTCACGGTGAAGATCGGCACCACCGAGGCATCCTCGCCGTACTGGGCCGTTCTGAAGAAGGAGGCGGCGAAGGAGGGCATCGACATCCAGACCGTCAACTTCCGCGACTACACGCAGGCGAACCCGGCGCTCGCCGACGGTCAGCTCGACCTGAACCTGTTCCAGCACCTGCAATTCCTCGCCAATTACGACGTGCAGGCGAAGCAGAACCTGGTGCCGATCGGCGCCACCCTCGTCGTCCCGCTGCCGCTCTACTCGACCAAGCACACGAGCCTCGACGACATCCCCCAGGGCGGGAAGATCGCCATCCCGAACGACCCGACCAACCAGGCGCGCGCCCTGCTCGTGCTGCAGAAGGCCGGTCTGCTGAAGCTGAAGAATGGCGGAAGCACCCTGGCCACCCCCGCCGACATCGACGCCGCTTCCTCCAAGGTCACCGTCATCCCGGTGGATGCCGCCCAGACCGCCCCGGCCCTCAGCTCGGCCGACGGCGCGATCATCAACAACAACTACGCCCTGACCGCAGGCATCGACCCCAAGTCGGCGCTGTTCCAGGACGACCCGAAGTCGGAGACCGCCGAGCCCTACATCAACGCCTTCGTCGCGCGCGAGAAGGACAAGGACAACCCGACCTACCTGAAGATCGCGAAGCTGTACCACACGAAGGCCGTGACGGATGCGGTGCTCGCCGAGTCGAAGAACACGGCGGTCATCGTCAACCGCTCCGAGTCCGACCTGATCGGCATCCTCGACGACCTCAAGAAGACCATCGAGGCGGCGCAGTAGTGCCCGACACTCCCACCGCGGGTCCCATCATCGAGTTCCGCGGCGTCACCAAGAGCTTCGGCTCCGGCGGCGCCGCGGTTCCGGCCGTCGACCGGCTGGACCTCACGATCGGACGCGGCGAGATCTTCGGGATCATCGGCTACTCCGGTGCGGGGAAGAGCACCCTGGTCCGGCTGATCAACGCGCTGGAGCATCCCACCGCGGGCGCCGTGATCGTCGACGGTCGTGACCTGACGACGCTGCGGGAGCGGGATCTGCGGCGCGTGCGGGCGGGGATCGGCATGATCTTCCAGCAGTTCAACCTGTTCCGCTCGCGCACCGTGTTCGGGAACGTCGCCTACCCGCTCAAGGTGGCGGGCTGGCCGGCCGACAAGCGCAAGCAGCGGGTCGCCGAGCTGCTCGCCTTCGTCGGCCTCACCGACAAGGCGTGGAGCTACCCCGACCAGCTGTCCGGCGGCCAGAAGCAGCGTGTCGGCATCGCCCGGGCGCTCGCCACCAACCCCGACATCCTGCTCGCCGACGAGGCCACCAGCGCTCTCGACCCGGAGACGACCTCCGATGTGCTCGCCCTGCTCAAGCGCGTGAACCGCGAGCTCGGCGTCACCATCGTGGTCATCACGCACGAGATGGAAGTGGTGCGCTCGATCGCGGACCGCGTCGCGGTGCTCGACGCCGGCCGGGTGATCGAGCAGGGAACGGTCTTCGAGGTGTTCTCCGACCCGCAGACGCCGACAGCGCGGCGGTTCGTCGGCACGGTGCTGCGCAATCAGCCGGGAGAGGCGGACATCGAGCGCCTCCGCGGCAAGCATGCCGGGAGGATCGTCTCGGCACGCATCCACGACGACGGCCGTCTCGGGTCGGTGCTGTCGGATGCGGTGGGCCGCCACAACGTGCGCTTCGAGATCGTCTACGGCGGCATCTCCGCCCTGCAAGGGCGGTCGTTCGGAAGCCTCACGCTCGAGCTCCTGGGCGAGCCGGGCGACGTGGATGCGCTGATCGCCGAGCTCCGCACGGTCACCGAGGTCGAGGAGGTGGCCGCATGACCGACTGGTCGACCCTGTGGCCGGTGTATCTGGAGTCCATCGGCCAGACGCTGTGGATGGTCGTCGCCACCCTGGTGCTCGGTGGCATCCTCGGACTCGCGCTCGGCGTCCTGCTCTACACGACCAGGCGCGGCGGACTGCTCGAGAACCGGGCGCTCTTCACGGTGCTGAACGTCGTCGTGAACTTCATCCGCCCGATCCCGTTCATCATCTTCATGACCGCGATCGCGCCGCTGACGCAGTTGGTGCTCGGCACGTTCCTGGGCACCCCCGCGGCGATCTTCCCGATGACGATCGCGGCGACCTTCGGCATCTCCCGCATTGTGGAGCAGAATCTCGTCACCATCGAGCCGGGTGTCATCGAGGCGGCGCGGGCGATGGGGTCGAGCCCGTGGCGGATCATCACGACGCTGCTCATCCCCGAGGCGCTCGGTCCGCTCATCCTCGGTTACACGTTCATCTTCGTCGCGATCGTCGACCTCTCCGCCATCGCCGGCAGCATCGGCGGCGGTGGCCTGGGCGACTTCGCGATCTCGTACGGGTACCAGCGCTACAACTGGGCGGTGACGTGGATCGCCGTAATCACGATCGTGGTGCTGGTGCAGGCGGCGCAGTTCCTCGGCAACGGGCTGGCGCGCAAGGCGCTGCGGCGCTGACCGCCGATCCGCGGGTCGCAACGCGCCATTGAGGCGTCGCCGTAACGGCGTGTTGCGACCCACGGATGCCTTCCCGGGAGGCATCGCCGGTCACGGGCCGACGTACCGGCCGACCGGCCGCAGCCGCAGCGGGCGCTGCGCGTACTCGTCGAGGGCGTGCACGATCCAGCCGACGGTGCGGGCCGTGGCGAACACGACCTCGCCAGCGTCGTCGCGCATTCCCGTCGCAAGCGTGAGCGCGCCGAGCGCGAGGTCGACGTTGGGATGCACGCCGGTGCGCTCGCGGACGACGTCGCTGATGGCCCTCATCGCCGCCGTGACCTCGGCGTGGCGTGGGTCGTCGGCCAGCATCCCGAGCAGGATGCGCGCCCGCGGATCGCCCGACGGATAGAGCGGCTGGCCGAATCCCGGAACGGGTCCGTGCGTCGCGACCACGGCATCCGCGACCGCGCGGGCCGGATCCTCGCCCGAGACGACGCGTGCCAGCAGCCGGTGCGCCGCCCGGCTGGCGTTCCCGTGCAGCGGCGAGTCGAGCGCGCCGAGTCCCGCGACGACGACGCCGTACGGGGTGGCGCGCGCTGAGGCCGCGGCGCGAGCGGCGAGGGTTGAAACAGCGATGTCGTGGTCGAGCAGCAGCACGAGGGCCGCATTGAACAGCCGGATGTCGTCGGCCGACGCCGCCGCGGGGGAGAGCCGGGTGAACAGGCGGGAGGCGAGGTCGAGGTCGGGGCTTCCGGACGGGAGCGCTGCCGGCCCCGGGTCGCCGTCGGCGTGCCGTCTCGGCTCGAGCACCTCGACCATCCCGGCCACGAGGCGCTCGGCGGCGGAGGCCACCACCGCCGCGTCGAGGGAGGCGCGCAGCGGATCGGCAGCCGCGAGGGCGCTCACGGCGACGAGCTGGCGGTCACGGTCGCCGGCCAAAGCGGGAAGGGCGCCGGTTACGGCCCGCGCAGCCGCGAGGCCCGCTCCGGGCGCGAATCGCGCCGTCGCATCCCACTCGCCGGTGAGCGCCCAGCGTGCGACCGTCTCGAACGGCTCGGCAGCCAACCGGTCGACCGGCCGGCCGCGATAGCGAAGCTCGCCGTCTTCGATGAGGGCGAAGGTCGTCTCTATCACCATCAACGGGCGACCCTCGGAGTGGCCGCCGTCGGCGGATGGACGGCGGCGTCTGCTCGCCGCGAACCGCTCGACCTCCAGAGGGTCGAAGGTGGATCCCTCCGCGGTGCGCTCGCGTCCGAGCCGACCGCGCGCGACGTACGCGTACAGGGTCTCCAGCTTCACGCCGAGCCGCTCGGCGGTCTGGTCGGCGGTGAGGCGGGGGAGCGCATCCATATTGATCCGATCAACGTTGACGATGTGTTGCATCCACGTTCACACTACCGATATGGACAGGATGGACGACACCCTCATCGACGTTCCCCGCGGCCTCACCAACGTGGTGGCCGCGCGGACGGAACTCGGCGATGTGCGCGGTCACGAAGGCTTTTACCACTACCGGCAGTACTCGGCCGTCGACCTCGCGCGCGAGCGGACGTTCGAGGAGGCGTGGCACCTCCTGCTGTTCGGTTCGCTGCCGGGCCCGATGGAGCTGGACGCGTTCCGTGCCCGCATCGCGGCGGCCCGATCGATCCCGTCCGAGGTGCGCGACCTGCTGCCGGCGATCGCCCGGCTGACGACGGGCGGGGATGCGCTGGCCGGTCTGCGCATGGCGCTGACCGCGGTGGGTGCGGCGGACCGGGCGCGTCCGCTGTACGACGAGAGCCCGGAGGCCCGGGTGGAGGACGCGATCCGCACCGCCGCGGTCACGCCCGTCCTTCTCGCCGCACTCCACGCGCTCGCCGAGGGGCGCGAGCCGCTCGAGCCGCGGGACGATCTCGGGTACGTCGCCGGGTATCTCCAGCTGGTGACGGGTCGCGAGCCGACGCCGCCGGAGGAGCGCGCGCTGAGTGCCTATATGACCGCGGCGATCGATCACGGGTTCAACGCCTCCACATTCACCGCCCGGGTGATCGCGTCGACGGGGGCGGATCTCGCGTCGGCGGTCGGCGGGGCGCTGGGCGCGCTGTCCGGGCCGCTGCACGGCGGCGCACCGAGCCGCGCCTTGGACACGCTGGATGAGATCGGAACGCCGGATCGGACGGACGAGTGGGTGCGGCGCACGCTCTCGGAGGGTGGCCGCGTGATGGGCTTCGGACATGCGGTGTACCGCACGGAGGACCCGCGTTCGCGCATGCTGCGCGAGTTCGCGGAGGGGTTCGGCGGACCGCGCGTCGAGTTCGCGGTGCAGGTCCAGACCCGGGTGCAGGAGCTCCTCGCGGAGCTGAAGCCCGGCCGAGAGCTGCACACGAACGTGGAGTTCTACGCGGGCGTCGTGATGGAGCTGTGCGGCATCCCTCGATCGATGTTCACGCCGACGTTCGCCGCCGCACGGGTGGTGGGATGGACGGCGCACATCGTGGAGCAGGCGGCCGACGGGAAGATCCTGCGGCCGTCGTCGCGGTACGTCGGACCTGCTGCTCCCGAGCCGCTCCCGGCACGGGAGGCGGCCGTGCACTGAGCGGCGTTCGCGTCGCGCCGCGGCGGCCCATCACCGGGCGGCGGTCACGCCTTCGGCGAGTACACCTTCAGCGCCGCCGGTCGCACGCGGAGGGTGATCTTCCGCGGGTCCCCCGGCGTCTCGGTCGACGCCTCGCCGTCGTGCGCGTAGCCGGGGTCGTCGCCCCGCGCCGCGATGGTGATCTCGTCGACGGTGCGCGCCTCGAGCGCGGGCGGCCCCTGCAGGAACGGCAGCCGGGCGACCAGGGCGTCCGTCCTTCCTCCGAAGGCGAGGGCGACCGCGCCGCGTGATCGCGGCTTGCCGTTGGCGAAGAGGATGCGCACGTCGAGCAGGTGATCGTCGAGGCGCCGGCGCTCGATCGGCGCCACCGCGACCGGGTAGTACCGGTCGACGCCGACGAACACCGACCAGACCGTTCGCACCCGGCCGTCGATCTCGATCTCCAGGGGATCGCCGCGGCGGACGACCCGGATGGCCGCGATCAGCGCAGCGATCGGCTTGCCGAGCCGCTTCTCGTGCTTTTCGCGCTCTTCGACGAACGACGGGTAGATGCCGACCGACGCCGTGTTCAGCACCGTGATCGTCTCACCCGTCCCGAACGTCAGGTCGGCGACGTCGACCTCGCGGCCGGAGCCCGCGGCGAGTGCCTGCAGCGTCGCGTCGACCGTGTCGAGCAGGGAGGCCTTCGCGAAGTGGTTGAACGTTCCTCCCGGGAACACCAGGAGCGGGAGCTCTGCCTCACGAGCGCGTTGCGCGACCGCGGCGACCGTGCCGTCACCGCCGTAGACGCCGAGCACGCGCGGCGGCGTCTCCGCCTCGAGCCGGCGTCCGATCACCTCGCCGATGTCGTCGCCGTCCGCGAGCTCGTGGATGTCGGCCTGCGGCAGCCGTTCCCGAAGCAGCGGCGCCGGCTTCGGGCCGCCGAGCCCGCGACCGGATCCCGGGTTCACCACGATGAAGACGCCATCGCCGGTCTCGCTGGCGGGAAGGTCGATCATGCGAGCCGTCGGCGGGTCGCGACGCACGACGGGCTTCACCGCCGGAGCGGCGAGGTTCAGCGCGACGGCGGCCCCGGCGCCGATCGCGGCGCCTCCGGCGACGTCCGACAGCCAGTGCGCCCCGGTGTGCAGCCGCGAGTAACCGACACCCGCCGCAAGGGGCGCCAGGACCGCGCCGGCCGCCGGCCACTCCAGCGCCGCTCCGGTGGCGAAAGCGGCGGCGCTCGCCGTGTGACCGGACGGGAACGACGGCGAGGTGGGGGAGCGCTCCAGCCGTCGGGCGAGCGGGATCGACGTGAGCGCGGGCCGGTCGCCGCCGATCAGTCGCTTGCCGACCAGGTTGGCGACGAAGCTCGCGAGGCCGAGCGAGGCGAGTCCTCGCGCGGCAGCCCGTGGTCGACCCAGGGCGACCAGGACGGCCGCCGCAGCGAACCACAGCTTGCCGTGGTTGGCCGCGAGGGTGAGGCCGCGCCAGAAGCCATCGGACACGGCGCCCGTGGTGCGCGCATTGATGCGCGACGCGACGCTCGCATCCCACCGCTTCAGACGGGCGGGGAGCGAGAGGCGCCGGGGAGTGCGGCGCGAGGTGCGCGATCGGGTGCGACGACGGGATGCTGCCATACCGCCAACGTACGCCGAGGCGGTCCGGCGAGGCGCGCATCCCCGCCGTCTGTGGACAACCGCCGAGGACGCGGAGTTGTGGACGACTGCGCACGACCCACCCTGTGGACGGCCTCTGCGCGACGTCGCCGCGGGCGGTAGGATCGACGGCGTGAGCACGCACGTCATCTCCCAGCCCAACGAACAGCAGCGCGACGTCGTCGGCAGCGACGAGCACGGCACGCTCGTCCGCAGCCTCAGCACGACCCTGCCGACCGCCCTCGGCAACCTCCTCGCCACGATCGTCGTGCTGGCGTCGCTCGTCATCGGCATCTGGAGCCTCGTGGCCACCTGGACCGGCAACGCGGAGGACTTCCTGCCCTTCTTCCAGGTCTCGGTCGCGGCCACCGTCGTGTCGCTCAACGCGCTCTACGCCCGCCGGACGTTCAGCTACGTGATCACGCTCATCGGCGCGATCCTGTGGCTCTGGGTCTCCGTGACGCCGTTCACCCCGTTCTTCCAGGTGCTGCTCCAGGCGATCACCGTCGTGATCATGCTCGCAGGCGTCGTCTTCTCGACCGCCGCGGTGCGCCTCAGCAAGCAGCCTCGCTTCTGAGCACGGACCGGCAGCGCGGGACGGACCCGCACCCCAGCCCCGACCGGACCGGCATCGACCGGACCGGCATCGACCGGACCGGCCTCCCCGACCCGACCGCGTCGGCGGACCCGTCGGCGCCACCGGCCGAGACGCTGTCGCGGCGCCGTCACTTCGTCGACCTCTCGCCGCTGCGCGAATCCCCGGCTTTCGCCCGCCTGTGGGCGGGCGGCGCCATCTCCGGCATCGGCTCGCAGATGACCATCGTCGCGGTCGGCCTGCACATCTACGACCTCACGCACTCGACGCTCGCGGTGTCGCTGGTGGCGCTGTTCGCCCTGCTCCCGATGATCGTCTTCGGGCTCTACGGCGGCGTCCTCGCCGACGCCTTCGACCGGCGCACCGTCGCGCTGGTGACCGCGATCGTCGCATGGTCGTCGACGGCCGCGCTCGCGCTCCTGGCCTGGCTGCACATCCCCGTCGTCTGGCCGCTCTACGTGATCACGACGATCAACGCCGTCGCCGGGGTGATGATCGGGGCGACCCGCCAGGCCATCACGCCGCGACTGCTGCCGGTGAGCCTGCTCCCCGCCGCCAGCGCGCTGGGCGGCATCAGCATGGGCGTCATGGTGACGGTCGGCCCGGCGCTCGCGGGCCTCCTGGTCGCGACGGTCGGCATCCCGTGGACCTACACGGTGGATGCGGTGCTCTTCACGGCCGCGTTCCTCGGCATCTTCACCCTCCCGTCGATCGTGCCGGAGGGCGAGCGGAAGAGCGCGGGACTCTCCTCGGTGCTGGAGGGTCTGCGGTTCCTCCGCACCGCGCCGAACCTCAGCATGACGTTCGTGCTTGATGTCGTCGCCATGACCTTCGGCCAACCGCGCGCGCTGTTCCCCGCGGTGGGTGCGCTGCTGATCGGCGGCGGCCCGATCACGGTGGGCATCCTGACCGCGGCGGGAGCGGTCGGGACGCTGCTCTCGAGCGTCTTCTCCGGGCGGCTCGGCGGCGTCCGCTGGCAGGGCCGCGCGGTCGAGCGGGCGATCATCGCCTACGGGGTCAGCATCCTCGGCTTCGGCATCGTGCTCGCGGTGGTCGCGTTCACCGGGACGGCCGGCGGCGGAGCGTCCCTGGTCGAGGCCAACCTCCCCGCCCTGATCGCAGCGACGGTGCTGCTCGCCGCCTCGGGAGCGGCCGACAACGTCAGCTCGATCTTCCGGATGACCATCCTGCAGGCCTCCGCGCCGGATGCGATGCGCGGCCGGCTCCAGGGCGTCTTCACGGTCGTCGTCACGGGCGGCCCGCGCCTCGGCGACCTCTACATCGGCGTGCTGGCCGTGACCGGGGCGCTGTGGTTCCCGCCGCTCCTCGGCGGCCTGCTGATCGTCGTACTGGTCGGAGTGATCGCCCGCGTCCAGGGCTCGTTCCGGCGCTACGACGCGCTCGCCCCCACACCGTGAGTCTTTCGCCGAGGTGCACGTAGTGGTCGCTATTCGGGCGAAATAGCCGCCACGACGTGCACTTCGACGGTGGTCAGGACTCGCGGACGACCTGGTCGGGCCGCTTGTCGGGGCGGAGCCCGCGCCAGGACGGCTGCCGCAGCCGCCCGGGGCCGGTCCACTCGGCGAACTCGACCTCGCCGACGAGCTCCGGCCGCACCCAGTGCGCGCCCCGCGCGTCGGCGGACGGCACGCCCTCCAGCGGCGGCGTCTTACGTTCGTGCGCTCCGAGCTTGGCGGCCAGATCGTCCAGCACCCGGTCGGTGAACCCGGTCCCGACCTTGCCGACGTAGCGCAGGGTGTCGCCGTCCGGGATGCCGAGCAGCAGCGCGCCGATGGTGTTCGCGCGGCGGCCGTTGCCGGGCGTCCACCCGCCGATGACCACCTCCTGCGTGAGGTGGTGCTTGATCTTGATCCACGATCGCGAGCGGCGGCCGGTCGCGTAGGTGCTGTCGCGGCGCTTGGCCATGACTCCTTCGAGCCCGAGTTCCCGGCTGGATGCGATGGCGTGGTCGAGATCGCCGTCGAACGCCGGCGGCACCTGCACAGGGTCGCCTCGACCCGGCCGCAGCACCTCGGTGAGGAGCTCGCGGCGCTCGTCGTAGGTGTCGCGTGTGTGCTTCTTTCCGTCGACCTCCAGGACGTCGAACACCATGTAGTGCGCGGGCGCACGCTTGAGGGCGGCCTGAACGTCGCCGGGCCGGGTCAGTCCCATCCGCGTCTGCAGCAGCCCGAAGTCGGGCCGGCCCTTCGGATTGAGGGTGACGATCTCGCCGTCGAGGACGAGGTCGTGGTCGCCTGCGAGGTCGACGAGTCCGGCGAGGTCGGGATAGGTCACGGTCACGTCGTTGCCGTTGCGGGTGGTGAGCCGCAGCCGGCCGCCGCGCACCTCGGCGACCGCCCGGATGCCGTCCCACTTCATCTCGAACGCCCACTCGTCCTCGTCGGTCACGTCCGCCTGCGAGCCGAGCGTGGCGAGCATGGGGGAGACGGGGTCGCCGGTGATCGCCGGGCCCGGCTCGCGGGAGGCCGCCGCGGAGGGGCGCTTGGACCTCGACTCCGGCTCCGCGTGCTCGTCCTGCCCCTCCGTCTTCATGAGGTGGATGAGCCAGTTCTTCTCGTCGCCGCCTTGCGCCGTGCGGATGAGCGCGAACGTGCGGGGTTCGCCGCCGAGGCCGCCGTCCGGCTGGCCGTGCAGCGTGGCGATCACCTCGTCGTCGCGCCACTTCTCCAGCTCGTAGTCGCCGTGGTCCCAGATGTCGACGTGCCCGGCCCCATACTCGCCGTGCGGGATGTCGCCCGCGAAGCTCCCGTACTCGAGCGGATGATCCTCGGTGTGCACCGCGAGGTGGTTCTGCTTGGTGTCGGTCGGCGTGCCCTTCGGCAGCGCCCAGCTGACCAGCACGCCGTCGTTCTCGAGCCGGAAGTCCCAGTGCAGCCGCCGGGCGTGGTGCTCCTGGATGACGAACGAGCGTCCCTCCCGGGCAGCGGGCCGCTCGGCGGGCACCGGCTCGGGGGTCTTGGTCGCATCCCGCATCGAGCGGTAGGTGGACAGGCGGTCCGGCTCCGACGCGTGGCCCCCGTGCCCGGCGGAGAGCTCGGCCAGCGGGTCGCCGCGGCGCTTCAGCCGCTGCATGACCTCGCGATAGTCGAGGTGCTCCAGGCTCTTGGAGGCGAGTTCGCGCCAGGTGCGCGGGGCCGCCACCGTGGGATGGAACCGGCCGCGCAGCGAGTACGGCGCGATCGTCGTCTTCGCGCCGTTGTTCTGACTCCAGTCGACGAGCACCTTGCCCGCGCGCAGCGACTTCTTCATGTCGCTGACGACGAGGTCGGGATGGTCGGCTTCGAGCGCGCGTGCCAGCTCGTGCGCCACCGCGCTGATCTGGTCGCTGGTCTGCGACCCGTCGAGGGCGGCATAGAGGTGAATGCCCTTGGAGCCGGACGTGACCGGCATCGGGTCGAGCCCCATGTCGGTGAGGATGGCGCGGGCCAGCCGGGCGACCTCCGCGCAGTCGACGAGGGTGACGCCTTCGCCGGGATCGAGGTCGAGCACCAGCCGGTCGGGGTTCTTCCGCTCGCCGCCGCGTCCCACCCGCCACTGCGGCACGTGGATCTCGAGAGACGCGATCTGCGCCAGCCAGATGAGCGTCGCACGGTCGTTGACCAACGGGTACGTGTTGGTGCTGGTCTTGTGCGTGATGGACGCCTGGCGCACCCAGTCCGGGGTGGAGGACGGGTCGAGGTTCTTCTGGAAGAACACCTCCGCCGGATCGTCGGGCGTCCCCACGCCGTGCACCCAGCGCTTGCGGGTCGCGATGCGGTCCCGGATGTGGGGGATCATTGCGTCGGCGACGGCGTTGTAATAGCCGAAGATGTCGGCCTTCGTCGTCCCCGTCTCCGGGTACATGACCTTGTCGAGGTTGGTCAGCTTGAGGCGGTGGCCGTCGATCTCGACGACCTCGGTGTCCTGGGCGGCCATGTCCTCACCGTACGCCCGGGCCGTACGGTCGCGGATGCGTTCCGGCGCATTCCCTGATCATGGCTTGAAAATGCGCCTGTTGCCGGACACGATGGGCACATGAGGGCCATTTGGACGGGCGCGATCACCTTCGGTCTGGTCAACGTTCCGGTGAAGGTATACAGCGCGACCGAGGATCACGACGTCCCGTTGCACCAGGTGCACGACGCGGACGGCGGCCGCATCCGCTACCAGCGGCGCTGCGAGATCGACGGCAAGGTGATCCCGTACGAGCACATCGTGAAGGCGTACGACGACGGTGACCGCACCGTCATCCTGACCGCCGAGGACATGGCTTCGCTGCCCTCGGAACGCAGCCGCGAGATCGACGTGGTGGAGTTCGTCCCGAACGACCAGCTCGACCCGCTGATGTTCGACCGCAGCTACTACCTGGAGCCGGACTCCAAGTCGCTGAAGGCGTACGCGCTGCTGCGGAAGACGCTGGAGGACGAGGAACGCACCGCGATCGTGGAGTTCGCCCTCCGCCAGAAGACCCGGCTCGGCGCCCTGCGCGTGCGCGGCAACGTGCTCGTGCTGCAGACGCTGCTCTGGCACGACGAGATCCGGGCGGCCGACTTCCCGGCGCTCGATCAGACCCCGCGCATCTCGGACCGCGAGCTGCAACTGTCGAGCGCCCTGATGGAGAGTTTCGCCGGCGACTTCGAGCCGGAGAAGTTCAGCGACGAGTACCAGGACGAACTGCGCAAGCTCATCGACGCCAAGCTGGAGCAGGGGGAGAGCGTCGACACCGCCGCCACCTTCGGCGAGGAGGAGGAGAAGAAGGGCGGTGGCGAGGTCATCGACCTGATGGAGGCTCTGCAGCGCAGCGTGGAGCGCAGCCGGTCGTCGAAGTCCTCCGGCGACAAGTCCGGCGAGAAGAAGCCGGCGGCGCGGAAGAGCTCCGCCTCCGGGTCGAAGTCCGCCTCATCGAAGTCGTCCACCGCATCCACGCGTAAGGCCCCGGCCAAGAAGTCTGCGAAGAAGCCCGCGTGACGCGGCTGAAGCGCAGCAACCCGTCCGGCCCCGGGTACCACCGGCGGATGACGGATTCGGGACCGGTGTACGAGGACGAGGCGGGCAACACGATCGTCGACGAGCGGGAGCTGGAGCGCATCCGCTCGCTCGTGCTCCCTCCCGCCTGGCAGGACGTGTGGATCTCGCCGGACGCCCGCGGCCACATCCAGGCCGTCGGCACGGACCAGGCCGGCCGCCGCCAGTACCGCTATCACGACTCGTGGAGGCTGCACCAGGACCGCGTCAAATTCGAGCGGGCCGCGCAGCTGGCCGAGACTCTTCCGTCGGCACGCCGCAAGGTGACCATGGACCTCCGAGAGGAGGGGTTCGGCCGCGACCGCATCCTCGCCGCCGCCTTCCGCATCATCGACCTCGGCAGCGTCCGGATCGGCAGCGAGGAGTACCTGCACGCCAACGGCAGCCGCGGGCTGACGACCCTGCTCTGCCGCCATGCGCGTATCGAGGACGACGACATCACGCTGACGTTCCCCGCGAAGTCGGCGCAGAAGTGGACGAGCACCATCACCGACGCCGACCTGGCGGAGCTGCTGCGGCAGATCCAGGCACTCCGCGGCCAGCGCTCGCGGCTTCTGTCGTGGAAGGACACCACCTGGCACGCGATCCGCCCGGCGTCCCTGAACGAGTACATCCGGCGGCAGACGCGCGGCGAGTTCACCGCGAAGGACTTCCGGACGCTGCACGGCACGATCGTCGCGGCGGAGGCGCTCGCCGAGCTGGGCGTCTCGGGGTCCGACTCGCAGCGGAAGAAGCGGATCAGCGCCGCCGTGAACGAGGCGGCTGCCGCCCTCGGCAACACCCCCGCGATCGCGCGGAACAGCTACATCGACCCGCGCATCTTCGACCGCTACCGCAGCGGTGAGGTCATCGACACGTCCGGCGGGCGCGCCCCCGAGCCGGCTCTCCTCGAACTGCTCTCCACCAGCTGACGCCCCTCACACGCCGACAGCTCCTGAGTTTTTCCTAGCGACACGCTGTCGCGGGGGCGAAAAACTCAGGAGCTGTTGGCTTGGGACGGGGATTAGGGACAGGGTCAGCGGTTGGCGGGGGACTGGGCTTTGGTGGAGGCGGAGAGCGGGGCCGCGATCTCCTCCAGCGACTTGCCCTCCGCGTTCACGCCGAGGAAGAGCTCCACCAGCCCGGCCGCGATCATGAGGCCGGCCCCGATGTAGTACCCGATGGCCACCTGGTGGATGCCGCCCTCGATCAGGGTGCCGAACAGGATCGGGCCGATGATGCCGCCGATGCCGGTGCCGACCGCGTAGAAGAACGCGATCGCCATGGCCCGGGTCTCCATCGGGAAGATCTCGCTGACGGTGAGGTAGGCCGCGCTGGCGCCGGCGGAGGCGAAGAAGAACACCACCATCCAGCACGCGGTCAGCCAGAACGCGTCGAGCAGACCCGCGTCGAACAGGATGGCCGTCCCGACCAGCAGGACGCCGCTGCCGACGTACGAGAGGGTGATCATGAACTTCCGCCCGACCGTGTCGAACAGGTGCCCGAGCAGGAACGGCCCGAGGAAGTTGCCGATCGCGATCGGGACGAGCGCCCACGGCGCCACGTCGTCCGGCACGTTGAGCAGCTTGGTGAGCACCAGCGAGTAGGTGAAGAACACGGCGTTGTACAGGAACGCCTGGCCGATGAACAGCGAGAGTCCGAGGACGAACCTCTTCGGGTACTGGGTGATCGCGACGCGCACGATCTCGCCGAAGCCCGTGGACCGGCGCTGGTGGATCTCGATCTCGCGGTCCCGAGGCACGCTCTCGAGCTTCTGGTGGGTGTCCTTCTCGACGCTCTCCTCGATCTCGTCGACGAGCTTCTCCGCCTCCTCGTCGCGGCCGTGGATGAACATCCACCTCGGCGACTCCGGCACATTGCGGCGGACCAGCAGGATGACGAGGCCGAGCACCGCGCCCAGGCCGAACGCGATGCGCCAGCCGATGTTCGGGGCGAAGATGTCGGTGTTCAGCAGGAACACGGTGAGGATGGCGCCGAACGCGGTGCCGAGCCAGTACGACCCGTTGATGGCGAGGTCGACCAGTCCGCGCCGCCGTGCCGGAATCAGCTCGTCGATCGCGGAGTTGATGGCCGCGTACTCGCCGCCGATACCCGCACCGGTGAAGAACCGGAACAGGAAGAACATCCACGGGGTGACGGCGAAGGCTGTCAGCACGGTCGCCACCAGGTAGAGGCCCAGGGTGATGATGAACAGCTTCTTCCGGCCGAACCGGTCGGTGAGATGGCCGAACACCAGCGAGCCGGTACAGGCTCCGGCGACGTAGATGGCCGCCGCGAGTCCGACCTGGGCGGTGGTGAGGCCGAGGCCGCTGTCCGGTTCGGTCAGGCGGCTTCCGATGGCGCCGACGATTGTCACCTCGAGGCCGTCCAGGATCCACACGGTCCCGAGTCCGACGACGACGAGCCAGTGGAAGCGGGACCAGGGGAGGCGGTCCATGCGAGCGGGGATGGCTGTGCGGATCGTCTTCAGCGACGCCGCGTTCCTCTGCGATGTGTGAGCTGTCACTCCGGGGACTGTACGGGTGCTGTGTATCCGAAGGGAGAGCCTTGACAAACCGAGATTGATTTGCTCCATCGGTCGTTAGCGCACCGTCGGTACCCCTGTCAACCCCTTGTTGGGGCACGGGGTCCATTGCTTATCGTGGCTAACGAACCACCGACCCGGAAGGGAACGTGGAACACCCGAACTGAGAGCACTTAAAACGAGGTCGCCCGTGCGTACACGGGCTGAATGGGATGACACGATGACGACGCTCGAAGTTACCAGCGACCCGGTACGGGACTACCTCAACGCCATCGGCCGCACGCGGCTGCTGACCGCCGACGAGGAAGTCGCCCTGGCCAAGAGGATCGAGGTGGGAGTGCTGGCCGGAGAACGGCTGGCGATCCGCCCGAACCTGACCCCCCGCGAGAAGCGCGAACTGCAGTACCTCGCCGATGACGGCAAGCGTGCGTTCGAGCGCTTCATCGAGGCGAACCTCCGCCTGGTGGTGAGCATCGCCAAGCGCTACGCCGGCCGCGGCCTCCCCGTGATGGACCTCATCCAGGAGGGCAACCTCGGTCTCGTCCGCGCCGTCGAGAAGTTCGACTACCGCACGGGCAACAAGTTCTCCACGTACGCCACCTGGTGGATCCGCCAGTCGATCCTCCGCGGGATCGCCGACACGGCCCGCCTCATCCGCATCCCCGTGCACACGGTGGAGAAGATCGACAAGCTGGACCGCATCCGCCGCGACCTGGGCGGGGAGCTGGGCCGCACGCCCACCCTGGAGGAGATGGCCGAGGCGTCGAACCTCGACCCCGCCGAAGTCCACAAGCTGCAGATGAGCGACTCGGAGACCGTGTCGCTGGCCGTGCCGGTCGGCGAGAACGAGGGCGCCGAGCTCGGCGACTTGATCGAGGACGGCGACTTCGCCGGCCCGCCGGAGGCCGTCGAGGTGGAGTTCCGTCACCGCGACCTGGAGGAGCGCCTTCGCGAGCTGCCGCCGCGCGACGCCAAGGTGGTGCGCATGCGCTTCGGTCTCGACGGGCAGAAGCCGATGACCCTCGACGAGGTCGGCGAGGTGTACGGCATCACCCGTGAGCGCGTCCGCCAGCTGGAGACCCGCAGCCTCAAGCGCCTCCGCTGCCCGGAGCTGCTCGAGTACCTGCGCTGAAGCGAGAGCACGACACGAAGGACCCCGCATCCGATCGGATGCGGGGTCCTTCCGTGTGTGGTTGCGTTCAGCGCCCGGGGGGCGAGTCCGCGTCGACCTCGTCTGCGCCCAGCGCGCCGATCTCCTCGGTCAGCTGGAGACCCTGCGAGCTGTTCGACGACGCCGTCAGCTGCTCCAGCCAGGTCTTGTTGATGCGCGGGTACCGGCCGCCGCTGTAGCGGAAGAGCAGGGGGATGGCCGGGTCGATCCAGATCGCGCTCCGGCCGTCGCCGACGCCCTGCTCGTCGCGCCACGAGAAGAAGAAGCCCTCTTTGCGGCGGAGCTTCAGGCCGATGACGATCTGCAGGTGCGCCAGAACCCTGTCCTCGAAACCGATCTCGGTGGTGCCACCGTAGACGAGCTTTCCCATACCGAAAACGTACAGGATGGTCACCCCGGTCCTGGCGACGGCATACGGCTGCCACACCCGGATGTTCGTCCACGGGCGTACTGTCGGCAACATGAGGCCGTCCCGCATCCTGGTCACCGGCGCCACCGGTTATATCGGAGGCCGCCTGGTCCCGAGGCTGCTCGCCCGCGGCCACGACGTGCGGGTGCTGGCGCGCACGCCGCAGAAGCTGACCGATGTGCCCTGGGCGGGCGACGTGGAGGTGGTGCAGGGCGACCTCCACGACGCCGACGCCGTCGCGCGGGCGGTCCGGGATGTCGACGTCGTCTACTACCTCGTCCACTCGATGCGGGCCCGCGGAGACTTCGACGAGGAGGAGTCCGCCGCCGCCCGCACCGTCGCCGAGGCGTCGAGGGCGGCCGGCGTGCGCCGCATCGTGTACCTCGGCGCGCTGCACCCGGAGGGCGAGCTCTCGCGGCACCTGCGCTCGCGGGTGGCCGTCGGCCGCATCCTGCTCGACTCCGGCGTCCCGACCGTCGTGTTCCAGGCGGGCGTGGTGATCGGTTCCGGGTCCGCGTCGTTCGAGATGATCCGGCACCTGACCGAGGTGCTGCCGTACATGCCGGCGCCGCGCTGGGTGCGCAACCGCATACAGCCGATCGCCATCCGCGACGTCCTGCATTATCTGCTCGAGGCGGCGGAGCTCCCGCCGGACGTGTCGCGCGCCTTCGACATCGGCGGACCGGACATCCTCCGCTACGGCCAGATGATGAACGCGTACGCCCTGGAGGCGGGTCTGCCGCAACGGCCGATCGCCTCCCTTCCGGTGTTCACGCCGTGGCTGGCCTCGCAGTGGGTGAACCTGGTCACGCCCATCCCGCGCAGCCTCGCCGTTCCCATCATCGAGTCGCTGCAGTACGACTGCGTGATGCGCGAGCACGACATCGACGCCGTCATCCCGCCGCCGCCGGAAGGGCTGACCCCGTATCGCCGGGCGGTCCGGCTGGCCCTGGCGCGAGAGCGGTCGGGGGAGGTGGAGACCAGCTGGCAGGACGCCTCGGTGGCCGGAGCCCCCAGCGATCCGCTGCCGAGCGACCCCGAATGGTCGGGCCACACCGTCTACACCGACCTGCGCGAGCGCGACTCGACCGCCGATCCCGAGATGCTGTGGCGCGTCGTGGAGGGGATCGGCGGGGAGCGCGGCTGGTACTCGTTCCCGCTCGCCTGGGCGCTGCGCGGCTGGGCGGACAAGCTGGTCGGAGGCGTCGGCCTCCGCCGCGGACGCCGCGACGCCGATCACCTGAACACCGGCGACGCGCTCGACTGGTGGCGGGTCGAGCGGATCGAACGGGGGAGGAGTCTCCGGCTGCGCGCCGAGATGCGGGTCCCCGGGCGTGCCTGGCTGGAGCTCGCGGTCCGTCCGCGCGAGGGCGGGGGATCGCAGTACCGCCAACGTGCGGTGTTCTTCCCGCGCGGTCTTTCCGGCCGCCTCTACTGGTTCGCGATCCTGCCGTTCCATGGCGTGATCTTCAACGGGATGGCCAACCGCATCGTGTACGAGGCGGAGCACCCGAAGGCGGCTAGCCGCGTCGCGCGTCCGACGCGGCAGCAGAATCCGGATCCGAGTCCTGCGCCGCAGTCTCCGGGTCGCCCGAACCCACAGCAGGAACCGACGCCAGCGTCGTCTCGCTGAGGTCGCGAAGGAAGCGGGTCACCGTGTCACGGTCCTGGGGGCTGAGCGAACGCACCACCTCGAAGCGGCGGGCGTGCTGCAGCCCCATGGTCCGCCGGACCTCGCGGTGCGTCTCCGGCGTGATCTCGACGGTGACGGCACGACGGTCGGTGGGGTGCGGGCGTCGGACGACGTGGCCCGCGCGCTCCAGGCGGTCGAGCAGCTTCGTGGTGGATGCCGTCGAGATGTGCAGGTGGTCGGACAGTGCCCCGGCGGTGACCGGGACGTCGGCGTTCATCGACGCGATGATGTACCGCAGGGCCCGCATGTCGGTCTCGTTGAGCTTCATGTGGGTGCGGGATTCGAAGCTGAGCCGCTGGTCGGCGTCGCGCCACTCGCGCATCGCCGCGAGCAAGCGGACGATCTGGGCCAGCTCCTCCTCGCTCAGGTCGTCGTGGCGGACGAGCTCCTGGCGCGGGTCGATGACGCGTGGATCGGTGAGGGATGCGGAGATGCGGCGTGCGTCGCGTCGCGCGTCATCCCGAGCCGGTGTCATGCGAACATCCTATTCCTATCCGTAAGAATCGTGCTAGGTTATTTGCTACCCAAGCTAGACAAGGGAGCCCGGGTATGACACAGCTGCACCCCGAGACACAGACTCCTGACGCACAGACTCATGACGCACAGACTCATGACGCACAGACTCCTGAGGGCGTGACCGCCGAGCCGGCCGACACTCTGGCGGATGACCTCGCATCGGTCGAGCAGCGCATCGACGGCTTCTTCACCGAGCGCATCTCCGCAGCCTCCGCCTACGACCCCTCGTACCGCCGCCTCTGGGAGTCGGCGCGGGATGCGGCCGACGGCGGGAAGCGCATCCGCCCGCGCTTCGTCCTCCTCGCGTACCGCGGTCTCGGCGGCGTCGAGCGCGACGTCGCGTGCACCGGGGCGGTGGCGTACGAGCTGCTGCACACCGCGTTCCTCCTCCACGACGACGTGATCGACGGCGACACCGTCCGGCGCGGCCGGCCGAACACGGCAGGCGAGTTCGCCGCGGACGCCGTCACCCGCGGTGCGACCGCACTCCGCGCTCGCCGCTGGGGCGAGTCCGGGGCGATCCTGGCGGGCGATCTCCTGCTTCACGCCGCATCCACCGTCCTCGCCCGTGCCGACACCGACGAGTGGACGCGCGAGCGCCTGCTCGACATCCTCGACCACAGTGTCTTCGTCACGGCCGCGGGGGAACTCGCCGACGTCGCCCTGTCAGAGCGCCTGGGCGAAGACGCCCCTGCCCTCGAGGACGTGCTCGCCATGACCGAGCACAAGACCGCCGCCTACTCGGTCTCCGGCCCCCTGATGACCGGCGCGCTGCTCGCCGGCGGGGGAGAGGACGTGCTCGCGTCGCTGGCCGAGTACGGCCGGCTCGTCGGAATCGCCTTCCAGCTCGGCGACGACCTGCTCGGCGTCTTCGGTGCGGAGGACGTCACCGGCAAGAGCATCGTCAGCGATCTCCGGCAGGGCAAGGAGACCTCGCTCATCGCGTACGCCC
This sequence comes from Leifsonia sp. NPDC014704, assembly GCF_043083605.1. Lineage (NCBI taxonomy): Bacteria > Bacillati > Actinomycetota > Actinomycetes > Micrococcales > Microbacteriaceae > Leifsonia > Leifsonia sp. NPDC014704. The sequence goes on from NZ_JBIBYW010000001.1 coordinate 413,502, forward strand.
GAGGCACCGCCCGGTGGGAGGAGGTCGCGCCCGCCCTCGGCCGCGGCGACCTCGCGCCGCACGAGGCCGGACGGCTCGCCACCGTGCTCGAGGAGTGCGGCGCCCGCCGGTTCGTCGAGCGGCTGCTCGCCGACCATGTCGACCGCGCCGTCGCGCTGCTCGACTCCCCGTCCATCCCGCCGGCACTGGCCGAACCCCTCGCCGACGTGGCACGCTCCTGCATCGGGAGGATCGCATGACCCGAGCGCCCGAGGCCCCCACGACCACCGTGCCGACCGACCTCGCCACCTACACCGACGCGGCGCACGCCGGCGCGGCCACCATCATCCACGCCTACTCGACATCGTTCGGGATGGCGACCCGCCTCCTCGCCGCGCAGATCCGTCCGCGTGTCGAGGATGTGTACGCCCTGGTCCGCGTCGCCGACGAGATCGTCGACGGGGCCGCGGCCGAAGCCGGGCTCGACGTCGACGACCAGCGCGAGCTGCTCGACGCCCTGGAGGCCGACACGGAGCGCGCGATGCGCACCGGGTACAGCGCCAACGTCGTCGTGCACTCGTTCGCGGTGACCGCCCGGGCGACCGGCATCGGGGTCGACCTGACCCGTCCGTTCTTCGCGTCGATGCGCCGAGACCTCAGCCCCGTCGATTTCACGGCGGAGGAGCTGCGCGAGTACGTCTACGGCTCGGCCGAGGTCGTCGGCCTGATGTGCCTCACGGTCTTCCTGGCTGATCGTCCGGTGACGGACGACACGCGCCGGCGGCTGGAGGCGGGCGCCCGACGGCTCGGCGCCGCCTTCCAGAAGATCAACTTCCTCCGCGACCTGGCGGTCGACTGGACCGAGCTCGGCCGCAGCTACTTCCCGGGCATCGACCCGGCGCGACTGACGGAGCGGCAGAAGCTCGCCCTGGTCGTCGACATCGACTGCGATCTCGGCGCGGCGGCCGACGTCATTCCGGAGCTCCCGGACAACTGCCGCAGGGCGATCATCGCCGCGCACGGCCTGTTCGCGGAGCTGAGCGACCGCATCCGCGCGACGCCCGCGAGCGAACTGCTGACCCGCCGCATCAGCGTTCCGACCCGGGTGAAGCTCGGCATCCTGACGCGCGCGACCGTCTCGGCCGCACTGCCGCGCTCGGCGCAGGGAGAACGACCGTGACCGGGCAGACCGCCGTCGTCATCGGCGGCGGGATCGCGGGACTCGCGACGGCGGCGCTGCTCGCCCGCGAGGGATACGCCGTCACACTGCTCGAGCAGAACGCGACCCTCGGCGGCCGGGCCGGCTCGTGGGAGCACGACGGCTTCCGCTTCGACACCGGACCCTCTTGGTACCTCATGCCCGAGGTCTTCGACCACTTCTTCCGGCTGATGGGCACGTCCACCGCCGAGCAGCTCGACCTCGTCACGCTCGACCCCGGCTACCGCGTGTTCTCGGAGGACGGCCGGCCGCCGCTCGACATCCTCGCCGACGGCGCGGCCAACTGTGCGGTGTTCGAACGGGAGGAGCCGGGAGCGGGTGCTGCACTCGACCGGTACCTCACCGGGGCGGCCGAGACGTACCGTCTGGCCGTCGATCGCTTCCTGTACAGCACCTTCGCCGATCTGCGGCCGCTGTTCGCCTCCGACCTGATTCGCCGGCTTCCGCGCCTCGCGCGCCTGCTGCTCGAACCGCTCGACCGCTACGCCGCCCGCTTCGTCCGCGATGTCCGGCTGCGCCAGGTGCTCGGCTATCCCGCGGTGTTCCTCGGCACCTCGCCGGACCGCGCGCCGAGCATGTACCACCTGATGAGCCACCTCGACCTCGACGACGGCGTGCGCTATCCGCTCGGCGGCTTCGCGGCGCTGATCGACCGGGTGGCCGCGCTCGCGGAGGGCGCCGGTGCCCGGCTGGTGACCGGGGCGCGGGTCACCGCGATCCGCACCACCGCCGGCCGCGGCGGCGGCGCTTCGGCGCGCCCGAAGGCGGCCGGCGTCGAGTACCGGGATGCGGCCGGCGGCGTGCACACCGTCGACGCTGACGTGGTCGTGTCCGGCGCCGACCTGCACCACACCGAGACCGCGTTGCTGCCCGAGAGGCTGCGCACGCATCCCGAGAAGAAGTGGGAGCGCCGCGACCCGGGCCCCGGCGTCGTGCTCGCCATGCTGGGCGTGCGCGGCCGGCTGCCGGAGCTCACCCACCACAACCTGTTCTTCACCACCGACTGGGATGCGAACTTCCAGACCATCTACGGACCGAACCCCGGCATCCCGAACCCGGCCTCGCTGTACGTCTGCATGCCGAGCACGACCGACCCGGACGTCGCGCCGGAGGGGTACGAGAACCTGTTCGTGCTCATCCCGGTGCCGGCGGATGTCTCCCTCGGAGCCGGTGGATTGAACGGCGCGGGCGACCGCGCGATCGAACGGGCCGCCGACGCGGCCATCGCGCAGATCTCCGCCTGGGCGGGCATCCCGGACCTCGCCGACCGGATCGTGCTCCGCCGGACCGTCGGACCGGAGGACTTCGCCACCGACCTGAACGCCTGGAGCGGCGGCGCGCTCGGCCCGGCGCACACGCTGCGGCAGAGTGCGTTCTTCCGTCCGGGCAACGCCTCGGCCAAGGTCGACAACCTGCTCTACGCCGGCTGCTCCACGATCCCCGGCATCGGCCTCCCGATGTGCCTGATCAGCGCCGAACTGGTGCTGAAGCGGCTGCGCGGCGATGGTGGGGCCGGTCCTCTGCCCGAACCGCTTCCCGCCCCCGAGGCGGAGCGTGTGTCGTGACCTTCGTCTATCTCGGCTGCCTGCTCGTATCCCTGGCGGCGATGGTGCTGCTCGACGCCCGCTTCCGCCTGGTGTTCTGGCGCAATGCGCGCCGCGCGACGATCGTGCTCCTCGTCGGCCTCGCCTTCTTCCTGGCGTGGGATGCTGCCGGTATCCTGCTCGGCGTGTTCGCCCGGGGAGAGTCGCGGCTGATGACCGGCGTCGAGCTCGCCCCGGAGCTGCCGCTGGAGGAGGTCTTCTTCCTGCTCTTCCTCTGCTACCTCACGCTGGTGGCCGTGTTCGGTGCGCGGGCCCTGATGGATGCGCGTAGCCGGCCGTCCCGCGAGGTAGCGCGCGAGAGCGAGCGTGCCCGGTGACCTACGCGCTGCTCAGCCTGGTGTTCCTCGCGATCGCGGCGGCCGTCCTCGTCGTCGCGCTGGCGACCGCGCGCGACCGGGCACGGCTGGTGCGTCGATGGTGGGCGCCGATCGCCGTCGCGGCCGTCGTCATCCTGCTGTTGACCGCGGTCTTCGACAATCTGATGATCGGCGCGGGATTCATGACGTATCAGGACTCGCGGATCAGCGGGGTCCGGTTGGGCATCGTGCCGCTCGAGGACTTCGCGTACCCGATCGCCGGTCTTCTGCTGCTACCAGCCCTGTGGCTACTGACCCGGCGGCGGGGGAGCCGGTCGTGACCGCCGTGGCGCCCGCGGCCCCGTTCCGGCAGCTGGTGCTGGCATCGCGTCCCCTCAGCTGGATCAACACGGCGTTTCCGTTCGCCGCCGCCTACCTGCTGACGACCGGCCGCGTCGATGCGACGTTCGTCATCGGCACGATCTTCTTCCTCATCCCGTACAACCTGGCGATGTACGGCATCAACGACGTCTTCGACTACGAGTCCGACCTGCGCAACCCGCGGAAGGGCGGTGCCGAGGGAGCGCTGCTCGACCGCTCGGCCCACCGCCGAACCCTGATCGCGGCGGCCGTGACAACCCTCCCGTTCGTCGTGTACCTGGTGATCGTCGGGTCGCCGCTGTCGTGGCTGGTGCTCGGGTTCTCGCTGTTCGCGGTGCTGGCGTACTCGGTGAAGGGCCTCCGCTTCAAGGAGGTGCCGTTCGTCGACTCGGCCACTTCGAGCGTCCACTTCGTCAGCCCCGCCCTGTACGGACTGGTGCTCGCGGGTGCGACCTTCACCCCGCAGCTGTGGCTGGTGCTGCTCGCCTTCTTCCTGTGGGGCGTCGGCAGCCACGCGTTCGGCGCCGTTCAGGATGTGGTGCCCGACCGCGAAGGCGGCATCTCGTCGATCGCGACCGCCATCGGCGCGGCGGCGACCGTCCGGCTGGCGATCGTCGCCTGGGCCGCGGCCGGCGTCGCCATGCTCTTCACCGCGTGGCCGGGCCCGCTCGCCGCGGTGCTCGCCCTCCCGTACATCGCCGCCGCCGCCCCGTTCTGGTCGGTGACCGACGCCGACTCCAGCACGGCGAACCGCGGCTGGCGACGCTTCCTCTGGATCAACTACGCCTGCGGCTTCGTCGTGACGATGCTCCTCATCCTCTGGGCCTCCCTCCGCTGACCCCCATCCCCCCACCGTCGAGTCCGCAAAAATTGCACGCCGATCGCGTGGTCGGCGTGCAATTTGTGCGGACTCGACGGTGGGGCGGAGCGCGCGGGAGAAGAAGGAGAGCGTGCTAGTCGCGCTTGGGGAGCTGCTGCAGCGTCCAGGCGTTGCCGTCCGGGTCGGTGAAGTCGACGAATCGGCCCCACGCGAGGTCGTTCACACCGCGCGCCTCGATGCCGTGCTCTGTCAGGTGTGCGAGGGCCGCGTCGGCGTCGGGCACGACGATCTGGAGGCCCTTCATCGTGCCGGGCGCCATGTCGGTGAGCCCCTCGCCGAACGCGATGGAGCACGCCGAGCCGGGAGGGGTGATCTGCACGAAGCGGAGCTCCGGCGAGACGCGCTGGTCGTGGTCGGCGTTCCAGCCGAGGGCGTCGACGTAGAACGCCTTCGCCCGGTCGACGTCCGTGACGGGCAGGATGATGAGCTCGATGCGCCAGTCGGTGATGGTCATGGTGACACCCTTTCGTGATCGGATGATTCCCAGGCTAGAGCGGAATGCGGTCAGTTTCCGGCCGCAATATGATTTCGGCATTTTCGCGGTCGCGCGCGCTATCGTCGTAATCTCCGCCCCCGTCAGAACCGAAAGCGACGCCCCAGCGATGAGCGACTCCCCGGCCGCCCCGAGCCCCTACGAGGTGCTCGGCGTCCGTCCGGATGTGAGCCACGACGACCTGCGCCGCGCGTACCGGCGTCTGCTGCGGGAGACGCACCCCGATACCGGCGGCACTGCGGCCGCGTTCCAGGCCGTCCAGCAGGCGTGGGAGCTCATCGGCGACCCGGAGGACCGCGCGCGGTACGACCGCGGCGAGAGCATCACGGTGGATGCGGTGGCCGGCGACTCCGCCGGCGGCGGCTTCAGCGCGACCTTCCACACCTCGCGCGGGACGTCGCGCGGCGCGACCGTCCGCGCCCGCAGCTACGGGCATCCGGGCGGCCGCTCGCGCGAGCGATTCCTCTCCCTCATGCGCGAGTGGATGGGCCGGGGCACCGACGACCGCGACCCGTACGATCCCGCCCTGGTGCGCTCCGCACCGCGCGAGATCCGCCAGCTGCTCGCGGTCGCGCTCGCCGAGGAGGCGACGGCACGCGCCGTCTCGGGGCTGGGCATCGGCTTCACGATCTGGAACGACGTGGCCGTCCATCCGTCGACCGACGCGAAGATCGACCACATCGTGCTCGGTCCGGCCGGGCTGTTCGCCATCCGCTCGGCGGACTGGGGCGCTCCCGTGAAGCTCGCCAAGGGCGAGGTGGTCGGAGAGGGCCTCGCTCCCGACGAGGAGCCCTTCCACGACCTGTACCACGCGGCGAAGAGCTTCGGCCGGCAGGCCGGCGTCCGGTTCACCGGGTACATCGTCGTGGTGCCGGACGACGACCTCGACGTGCCCTTCGACGTCGTGCGGCGCGGCCGGCTGAGCGGCTCGATGCTCGTGCGCCGGTCCCTCCTCCCGCGGCTGCTCCGCGACGGCGCGAACGCGGCCGGACGCGAGAGCGTCGACCGCGCGTTCGAACTGCGGACCCGGCTGCAGGAGGCCGTGCGGTTCGTCTGAACCCGCTCTAGACACGGCGCGGCCGGCGCGAGCAGAGTGGACGCCATGGTCACTCCACTCGAGATCTTCAGCGGCTTCAGCGTCGACGACATCGCCGCGGCCAAATCCTTCTACGGCGACACCCTCGGGCTCGCGATCAGCGACGGCCCGATGGGCAACCTCGACCTCGAGCTGCCCTCCGGCGGTCACGTGTTCATCTACCCGAAGCCCGACCACACTCCGGCGACGTTCACAATCCTGAACCTGGTCGTGGAGGACATCGATGCAGCGGTCGACGACCTCAACTCCCGCGGAGTGGTGACCGCCATCTACGACGATCCGTCGCTTCCCACCGACGACAAGGGAGTGCTCCGGGGCCGCGCGGCCGACAGAGGACCGGACATCGCCTGGTTCCGCGACCCCGCAGGCAACGTGATCTCCGTGCTGCAGAACTGATCGGGCGGGGTCAGGCGCGTTCGTCGTCGCTGTCGAGGTCGCTGCTCTGCTCCAGGTCGCGCTCGTGCTCCGGCAGATCGTCGGTGGAACGCGGGACGGTCGACACCAGCTGGAACGTCGCCTCCTCCGGCCACGCCCGGTCGTCGACGAGTTCGTAGACATCGAACGCCGACGCGCCGACGAAGTCGGACGGCACGCGGATGCGGCTCGGCGGCACTTCCACGTCGCTGGGCAGCGTCAGCGTGCGCGCGGGCTCCCCGTTGTCGCGGAGGAGCACGGCGCGGAACGCGTGGGGACCGGAAATCGACACGGTCACACGTTAGGCGTGTCGCGCTGAGAGTTCGAGTGCTCCTCGGCTTTCATTCAGCAGCATCCCGACGAAGTCACGGCGGTCGCACGGGAGTTCTACACTGTGCACGTGGAGCCCTTCATCGTCTGTCTCTGGATCCTGGCCGCCGCCTGCCTGGCGACCTGGGTGCTGTCCCTCATCACCAACGAGCACTCGTGGGTGGACCGCATCTGGTCGATCGTGCCGGTGGTGTACGTATGGGTCTTCGCAGGCGCGGCCGGTCTCGCCGACGTGCGCCTCGACCTCATGGCGATCCTGGTCACCCTGTGGGGAGCCCGGCTCACCTTCAACTTCGCCCGGAAGGGCGGCTACGCGCCCGGGGGAGAGGACTACCGCTGGGTGGTGCTGCGCGGTCGGATGGGCGCGGCGGCGTTCCAGGTCTTCAACCTGTTCTTCATCGTGATCTACCAGAACATCCTGCTGCTCCTCATCGCCCTCCCCGCGTGGACCGCGTTCCAGCACCGCACGCCGCTGAACGCGCTCGACGTCATCCTCGCCGCCGTCTTCCTCTTCTTCCTCACCGGTGAGACGATCGCCGACCAGCAGCAGTGGAACTTCCACCGCTGGAAGAAGCTGGAGGTGGCGGCCGGCCGTGAGCCGTCGCCGCGCTTCCTGCAGGCGGGGCTGTTCCGGTTCTCACGGCATCCCAACTTCTTCTTCGAGCAGGCGCAGTGGTGGGTGCTCTTCCTGTTCGGATGCGTCGCCGCCGGATCCCTCCTGCAGTGGACGGTCATCGGGCCGTTGCTGCTCACCGGCCTGTTCATCGGCTCGACGGTGTTCACCGAGAGCATCAGCCGGTCGCGGTACCCGGAGTACGCGGAGTACCAGGCGCGCACCTCGCCCGTGGTCCCGTGGTTCCCGGGCCGCGGTGCCGGAGCGGCGCGCGTGTCGCCTGAATCGCGGTGACGCACCCCGCGCGACGCTGACGACCGGGGCTACGGTGGAGGCATGTCCTGCATCCGGTTCAACACCCCCGCCCAGCGCCAGGCCATGCGGAACCACCGGCCGGCCATGCTCACCGCCGAGGAGGCGGCCGCTCTGCACCCGGCACCCGAGGTGACGGAGAGCAAGCTCCGCCGCCTGCGGCTGCTCGCCGCCGACCCGAACCCGAAGATCCGGGAAGCGGTCGCCAGCAGCTACAACACCCCGGTGGACCTCTTCGAGACGCTCGCGAAGGACCCCGACGACGGGGTGCGCGGCTGCGTCGCGAAGAACGAGGCGACGCCCTGCGACATCCTGCGCGAGCTCGCCGACGACCGCTCCGAGACCGTGCGCGGCTGGGTCGCCGTCAACTACTTCGTCCCGGCGGATGTGATGGAAAAGCTCGCGGCCGACCGCAGCCGGACCGTCCGGAGCCTGGTGAAGTGGAAGGCCTCGCTGGCGGAAGAGACGCAGCCGGCCACCGAGAGCCGCCCGGTCCCGGTGGCCTGACATGGCCGGCTCCACCCCGCACGCGACGCCGGACGGCGGCCGCTCCAGCGTCCGCGTCGACTCGTGGGCCTGGGCGGTGCGGCTCTTCAAGACGCGCTCCGCAGCCTCCGACGCGTGCAAGGCGGGCCACCTGAAGGTGAACGGCGACCGCGCGAAGCCCGCGCAGCCGGTGAAGGTGGGCGACGAGGTCCGCGCGCTCGTCGGCGGTGTCGAGCGCATCTACATCGCGCGCCGGCTCATCACGAAGCGGCTGAGCGCGGCCGCGGCCGCCGACTGCTTCGAGGACCGCACCCCGTTGCCCCCGCCGCGCACCGAGGCGCCCGCCGCCGTGCTTCGCGAGCGCGGCGCGGGGCGTCCGACCAAGCGGGAGCGGCGGCTCCTCGAGCAGCTCCGGGGCCGCTGATGGCGTTCGCGCGCATCGGCATCTCCGGCTGGACCTACGCACCGTGGCGGGGCGTGTTCTACCCGCCGAAGCTGCCGCACCGCCTCGAGCTGGAGTACGCCGCCGAGCGGCTGGACTCCATCGAGATCAACGGCAGCTTCTACTCGCTGCAGCGTCCGACGAGCTACCGGATGTGGGCCGAGCGGACCCCGGACGAGTTCGTGTTCTCGGTCAAAGGCGGCCGCTACATCACCCACATCCTGCGCCTGAAGAACGCCAGGGGAGCCGTCGCCAACTTCTTCGCCTCCGGCGTGCTCGCCCTCGGCTCGAAGCTCGGGCCGCTGTTGTGGCAGCTGCCGCCGACGCTGCAGTTCGATGCGGGCGAGGTGGATGCCTTCCTCGGCATGCTGCCCCGCACCACGACCGAAGCGGCGGTGCTCGCCCGCGAGACGACGCTGAAGGAGGACCGCACGCACCTGGCCGCGGGGGAGGAGCGACCGCTGCGGCACGCGGTGGAGGTGCGCCACGCCTCCTTCGACGTCCCGGAGTTCACCGCGCTCGCCCGCGCGCACGGCGTCGCGATCGTGCTGGCGGACACCGCCGGGCGGTATCCGGTCATCCGTGAGGCCACCGCCGGATTCGTCTACGTGCGGCTGCACGGCGACGAGGAGCTGTACACCAGCGGGTACACCGACGAGTCGCTCGACCGCTGGGCGGCCGAACTCGGGGCCCATCTCGGCGAGGGGCGGGATGTCTACGCCTACTTCGACAACGACGTGAAGGTGCGCGCGCCCTACGACGCCATGGGCCTGCGTGACCGCCTTGCCGAGTGGACGCCGCGTCCTCACTAGACTCGGGAGCGTGCAGGGTGAGACCGCCGTGGTGAGTTCGCGGGTGTGGACGATCCCCAACGTGCTCAGCTTCTTCCGGCTCGCGCTGGTCCCCGTGTTCCTGTGGCTGATCATCGTCGGGGAGGACGGCCTCGCCCTCCTCGTGCTGGTCTTCTCCAGCGTGACCGACTTCCTCGACGGCTTCCTCGCCCGCCGCCTGCACCAGGAGTCCCGTCTCGGGCAGCTGCTCGATCCGGCCGCCGACCGGCTCTACATCTTCGCGGCCCTGATCGGCCTGTGCTGGCGTGAGGTCATCCCCTGGTGGCTCTTCGTGGTCATCGTGGCGCGGGATGTGATGCTCGCCGTCCTCGGCGTCATCCTCGCGAACCACGGGTTCGGCCCGCTTCCCGTGCACCACCTGGGAAAGGTGGCCACCTTCTGCCTGTTCTGGGCACTCCCGCTGCTGATGCTGGGGGAGGCGTTCGAGCCGCTCGCGCCCTTCTCCCTCCCGCTGGGCTGGGCCTTCGCGCTGTGGGGGGCGTTCCTCTACTGGTGGGCCGGCATCGTGTACATCCGGGAGACGGCACGGGTAATCCGCCTTCCGGCCGATGACAGGGGCCTACGATCGGATACGCTGGACGGCAAGGAGGTTGACGGTGCCTGAAGACATTCACCCGAACGGCCCGGCCGACGGAGCCGACGACGCCGCCAAGGGCCCCCTGCGGGACGCGGCGGGCAACGAGGACACGACCGCGCGTTTCGGCGAGGAGTTCATCTCGAAGATGTACCCCTCGGGCGAGGTGTCGCCGGAAGAGCAGGAGGCCATCGCCGCCCTGCCGTCCGGCTCCGCCCTGCTGATCGTGCGACGGGGGCCAAACTCGGGCGCCCGCTTCCTCCTCGACGCCGACGTCACGACGGCCGGTCGCCATCCCAACGCGGACATCTTCCTCGACGACGTGACGGTCTCGCGTCGTCACGCGGAGTTCACCCGCCGCGGCACCTCCTTCGAGGTCCGCGACCTGGGCTCCCTGAACGGGACGTACTACGACGGCGTCCGGATCGAGAGCGCCCTCCTCTCCGACTCGGCCGAGGTGCAGATCGGCAAGTTCCGCCTCACCTTCTACGCCTCGCGTCACGACCTCGCCGCAGCGGCGAACGGCTAGTGGCCCGGCCGGCCACCAGGGCCGCCGACGGCGCTCCGGCCCTGCTCAGCATCGGCCAGGTCCTCGCGCGGCTCACTCCCGAGTTCCCGGACCTGTCGTCGTCGAAGCTGCGCTTCCTGGAGGAGCGTGGGCTGGTCTCGCCGGCCCGCACGGCCTCGGGCTACCGCAAGTTCTCGCCGGCCGACGTGGAGCGGCTGCGCGCCGTGCTCGCCATGCAGCGAGACCACTACCTTCCGCTGAAGGTCATCAAGAAGTACTTCGCCGATTTAGATGCCGGGCTCGATCCCGCGTTCCCCGGCACCGCGCCCGCGGGGTCCATCCTCGCCGGCACGCGCCGCTACCGGCGTGACGAGCTCCTGCGCGAGGCGGGCGCCGACGTGGAACTGCTGCAGGATGCGGTGAGCGCCTCGCTGCTCCCCGCCTCGGACGTGTACGGCGACGAAGCGCTGACCGTGCTCCGCGCCCTCGCCGAGCTCCGCCGCAGCGGGATCGAGCCGCGGCACCTCCGCGGTTTCCGCGCAGCGGCCGAGCGCGAGATCGGGCTGATCGAGACCGCGCTCGTCCCCATCGCGCGTCGCAACGACGTGAGCAGCAAGGCCCGCACCGCCGAACTCGCCCGCGAGATCGCGGCGCAGCTCGACGTGGTGCGCGGCAGCATCATCCGCTCATCCATCGCCCGGCTGCGTCCGTGACGGCCCCGTCGCCTCGACACGCCGAAACCGAAAGGGCGGATGTCGTTGCCCGGCGACCGCCGCATGGGTACCGTGGATGAAGCGACGCGGATGCGACGCGCGATCCACAACCCGGGGTGAGAGGCGAACAACATGAGCGAACTGAGTCGTGAAGACGGCGTCGCCCGGTACGACCTCGGACTCCTCTTCACCGACGGCCTCCCCGAGATGGATGACGTGAACGGCTACCGCGGTGCGGTCGCCGCCCGCGCGGCCGGCATCTCGTACCGCCAGCTCGATTATTGGGCGCGCACCGGACTGGTCGAGCCGACCGTCCGCGGTGCCGCGGGTTCCGGGTCGCAGCGCCTGTACGGCTTCCGCGACATCCTCGTCCTCAAGCTCGTGAAGCGTCTTCTCGACACCGGCATCTCGCTGCAGCAGATCCGCACGGCGGTCAACCAGCTGCGCGAGTCGGGCGTGAACGACCTCGCCCAGACGACGCTGATGAGCGACGGAGCGAGCGTCTACCTCTGCACGTCGAACGACGAGGTCATCGACCTCGTCAGCCGGGGGCAGGGCGTCTTCGGCATCGCCGTCGGCAAGGTGCTGCGCGAGGTCGAGTCGAGCCTCGTCGAGCTCGACACGCAGACCGACGCCATGGACGAGCTCGCCGCGCGCCGCGCCGCGCGCACCCGCGCCTCCTGAGGCTCCGCCCGCCAAGCCAACAGCTCCTGACTTTTCGGTCTCAAACGACGTTTTGAGCGGAAAAACTCAGGAGCTGATTGCTTCTTAGCCGGGTCAGGACTGGACGGTCGCGTACTCGCCAATGCGGGCGGTGCGCAGCACACGCTCCAGCAGCAGGTCGAAGTTGTGCGCCATCTCCTGAGCGCTCTCGCCGGGCCAGACGTGCAGCGGCTTCGCCGCGCCTTGCGCCTGCTGCAGCGACGTGCGCTCCGGCAGCTGAGGCGACAGCACGAGCGGCCCGAACATGTCGCGCAGCTCCTTGATGCGGAACTGGTGCTCCAGAGATTGCACGCGCGCGCGGTTCACGATGATGCCGAGCGGCTGGAGGCGCGGCGAGAGGCCGCGACGGATCTCCTCGATCGCACGCAGCGCGCGGTCCGCGGCGGCGACCGAGAACAGGCCGGGCTCGGTCACGACGGCCACACGGTCGCTCGCAGCCCACGCGGTACGGGTGAGCGCGTTGAGCGACGGGGCGCAGTCGATGAGGACGAGCTCGTAGTCGTGCTCGACGTTGGCGAGCGCCTCCTCGAGCTTCCAGATGTCGCGGATGCTGGGGTGCGGCCCGTCGAAGTTGATCGCGGACGGGCTGCCGATCATGACATCGATCGTGCCGGAACGGCCCTTCGTCCAGCCCGACGGGGCGATCGCGGCGCGCACGATCTTCTCCTTGGGCGACGCGAGCACATCGGCGACGTTGAGGTGACCGGCGACCTGGATGTCCATGCCGGTCGAGACATCCGATTGCGGATCGAGGTCCACCACCAGCGTCCGGAGGCCCTTCGCGAACGCCGCCGACGCCAGACCGAGCGTCACCGTCGTCTTTCCGACACCGCCCTTGAGGGAGCTAACGCTGAGTACGTGCACGAGAGCCACGTTACCTTCACTAGTCTTAGAGAACCTAACCGTTTGCTGTGTGGTGTCGACCCCTGCTCGAAAGGTCCCCATGTTCCGAAAGATCCTCGTTGCCAACCGCGGTGAAATCGCCATCCGAGCCTTCCGGGCCGCGTACGAGCTCGGCGCCGAAACGGTCGCCGTCTTCCCGTATGAAGATCGCAACTCGATGCACCGCTTGAAGGCTGACGAGGCTTACCAGATCGGCGAGCCGGGCCACCCGGTCCGCGCCTACCTGGATGTGGACGAGATCATCCGCGTCGCGAAGGAGTCCGGCGCGGACGCCATCTACCCCGGCTACGGCTTCCTGTCCGAGAACCCGGACCTGGCCGAAGCGGCTCGCGCGGCCGGCATCACCTTCATCGGCCCGTCCGCCTCCGTGCTCGAGATGGCCGGGAACAAGGTCACGGCGAAGGAGCACGCGATCGCCGCGGGCGTCCCCGTCCTCAAGTCCACCCCGCCGTCGCGCGACATCGACGAGTTGCTCGCCGGCGCGGACGCGATCGGCTTCCCCATCTTCGCGAAGGCGGTCGCCGGCGGCGGCGGTCGCGGGATGCGCCGGGTCAGCAGCAAGGACGAGCTGCGGCCGGCGCTCGAGGAGGCCATGCGCGAGGCGGACAGCGCCTTCGGCGACCCCACGATGTTCCTGGAGCAGGCCGTGCTCCGCCCGCGTCACATCGAGGTGCAGATCCTCGCCGACGGCACGGGCGAGACGATGCACCTGTTCGAACGCGACTGCTCGGTGCAGCGCCGCCACCAGAAGGTCGTCGAGATCGCTCCGGCGCCGAACCTGTCGGAGGACATCCGCCAGGCGCTGTACCGCGACGCCGTCGCGTTCGCCCGCTCCATCGGCTACCAGAACGCCGGCACCGTCGAGTTCCTGCTCGACACCGCGGGAGAGCGCGCGGGACAGCACGTGTTCATCGAGATGAACCCGCGCATCCAGGTGGAGCACACGGTCACCGAGGAGATCACCGACGTCGACCTCGTCCAGTCGCAGATCCGCATCGCGGCGGGCGAGACGCTGGCCGACCTCGGCCTCAGCCAGGAGACGGTGCACATCCGGGGTGCGGCGCTGCAGTGCCGTATCACCACGGAGGACCCGACGGCCGGCTTCCGCCCCGACACCGGCAAAATCACGACGTACCGCTCTCCGGGCGGCGCGGGCATCCGCCTCGACGGCGGCACGATCAACCCGGGCGCGCAGATCAGCCCGCACTTCGACTCGATGCTGGCGAAGCTCATCTGCCGTGGCCGCGACTTCCCGGCCGCCGTGCTGCGCGCCCGCCGCGCGCTGGCCGAGTTCCGCGTGCGCGGTGTCGCCACGAACATCCCGTTCCTGCAGGCGGTCATGGAGGACCCGGACTTCATCGCCGGCAACGTCTCCACCTCCTTCATCGAAGAGCGCCCGGAGCTGTTCAAGGGCCGCGCCTCGAAGGACCGCGGCACCAAGGTGCTCAACTGGCTCGCCGATGTCACGGTGAACCAGCCCAATGGCCCGCGCCCGATCAGCGCCGACCCGGCGGAGAAGCTGCCGAAGATCGACCTGAGCGCGCCGGCCCCCGCAGGTTCGCGTCAGCGCCTGCTCGAGCTCGGCCCGGCCGGTTTCGCGGAGGCCCTGCGTGCGCAGAAGGCGCTCGCGGTCACCGAGACGACGTTCCGCGACGCGCACCAGTCGCTGCTGGCCACCCGCGTCCGCACCCGCGACCTCGTCGCCGTCGCGCCCTATGTCGCGCGGATGACGCCGGAGCTCCTCTCGGTGGAGGCCTGGGGCGGCGCGACCTACGACGTCGCGCTCCGCTTCCTCGGCGAGGACCCGTGGGAGCGACTCGCGACGCTCCGCGAGGCACTGCCGAACATCAACATCCAGATGCTGCTGCGCGGTCGCAACACCGTCGGCTACACGCCGTACCCGACGCAGGTGACCGACGCCTTCGTGCAGGAGGCCGCCGCGACCGGTGTCGACATCTTCCGCATCTTCGACGCGCTCAACGACGTGTCGCAGATGCGCCCGGCCATCGAGTCGGTGCTCGCCACCGGCTCGGCGATCGCCGAGGTGGCGGTCTGCTACACCGGCGACCTCCTCGACCCGGCGGAAGACCTCTACACGCTGGACTACTACCTCCGTCTCGCCGAGCAGATCGTCGAGTCGGGCGCGCACATCCTCGCCATCAAGGACATGGCCGGCCTGCTGCGCCCCTCGGCCGCCGAGAAGCTCGTCGCCGCCTTCCGCGAGCGGTTCGACCTCCCGGTGCACGTCCACACGCACGACACCCCGGGCGGCCAGCTCGCCACGCTGCTCGCCGCCGCGCGCGCGGGTGCGGACGCGGTGGATGTGGCCAGCGCCCCCATGGCCGGAACCACCAGCCAGCCGAGCGCCTCCGCCCTGGTGGCCGCCCTCGCCCACACCGAGCGCGACACCGGCATCTCCCTCACCGCGGTCGAGGACCTCGAGCCGTACTGGGAGGCCGTCCGCCAGGTCTACCGCCCGTTCGAGTCGGGTCTGCCGGGCCCCACGGGTCGTGTCTACAAGCACGAAATCCCTGGCGGTCAGCTCTCCAACCTGCGCCAGCAGGCGAAGGCGCTGGGCCTCGCGGAGGACTTCGAGCTCGTCGAGGACATGTACGCGGCGGCCAACCGCATCCTGGGCCGCATCCCGAAGGTGACGCCGTCGTCGAAGGTCGTCGGCGACCTGGCCCTGCACCTCGCGGCGGTCAAGGCCGATCCGGACGACTTCGCCGAGAACCCGCAGAACTACGACATCCCGGACTCGGTGGTCGGCTTCATGGCGGGTGAGCTGGGCGAGCTGCCCGGTGGATGGCCGGAGCCGTTCCGCACGAAGGTCCTGGCGGGCAAGACGGTCAAGGTCGGCGTCGAGGACCTCTCGGCCGACGACCGCAGCGCGCTCGAGGGGTCGAGCGAGGAGCGTCGCGCGACCCTCAACCGCCTGCTGTTCCCGGCTCCCACCCGCATCTACGAGCAGATGCGCGAGCTGTTCGGCGACCTCTCCGTCGTCGACACGCTCGACTACCTGTACGGGCTCAAGCAGGGCTCGGAGCACGTCATCGAGTTCAGCCGCGGCGTGCGCCTGTACGTCGGTCTGGAGGCCATCGGCGAGGCGGACGAGAAGGGCATGCGCACGGTCATGACCACGCTCAACGGCCAGTTGCGGCCGGTGTTCGTGCGCGACCGCAGCATCGTCGTCGAGACCAAGGCGGCCGAGAAGGCCGATTCCGCGAACCCGGGCCAGGTGGCCGCGCCGTTCTCCGGCGTCGTCACCCTCCAGGTCGCGGTCGGCGACACGGTCGCCGCGGGCCAGGCGGTCGCCTCGATCGAGGCGATGAAGATGGAGGCCGCCATCACGGCCCCGATCGCCGGGACCATCGAGCGGCTCGCCATCCCGAAGACCCAGCAGGTCGACGCGGGCGACCTGCTCGTGGTGATCCAGCCCGCCTGATCGGGCGACGGACGGCCGCCCCGCGCCGGGGCGGCCTACAATGACGAGTCGCGGGACACTCCCGCGGCAGAAGGAGGACGAGACGACGTGGCAGACAGGTCCGACGCCGACGCGCCCGAGGAGCGCGCCCCGCGCGACCTCGTGCCCGCGGATGACGAGCTGACGCCCGCGCGCTCGTTCGAGCCGACGTCGTCGCGCGAGCCGGTGCTGGATGTGGAGTCGACGCTGAGCATCGCCGTCGACCTCCCGCCGACGCCGCCGCGCGAGATGCCGGAGGACGAGGCCGCCGTCGCGATCGACGAGGTCCCGGTCGATCCGGGATTCGTCGCCTCGCCCGCCGAGCCGACCACCATGTCGGTCGCCATCGTCGCCTCCCGTCTCGCGTCGACGCCCGAGCCTCCGGACGGCGCAGCGGCTCCCGCCGCCGACGTGCCGCCGCTTCCCGCGTCCGACGCGTTCGCCGGCTCCCGCCGCGACCGGCTCCGCGGCGAGCAGTCCGGCCAGCCCGAGCCCGCCGCGATGCTGACCGCCGACCGTCTCCTCGAGGTCAACCGCAAGACGCGCCCCGGCCCGGAGGGACCGTGGCAGCGCTTCGTCTACAACGTCACCTTCCGCACCGTGAACCTGGGCGACTCGGCCAAGGTGCGGGCGCGCAAAGAGCTCGACCACCGCATCCAGAAGCACTTCGAGGGCGGCGCACGTTTCGTGCCCGTGCTGACCCGTAAGGGCGGCGTGGGCAAGACCACGGTCACCACGCTGCTCGGGATGGCGCTGGCGTCGGCCCGCGAGGACCGCATCATCGCCATCGATGCGAACCCGGACCGCGGGACGCTGTCGGAGCGGGTTCCGCGCCAGACGCGTTCGACCGTGCGGGATGTGGTGCACAAGGCGGCGAGCATCGGCGGCTTCACCGACTTCTCGGCACTGGTCTCGCGCGACGAGACCCGGCTCGACATCCTCGCGTCGGACACCGACCCGATGCTCTCCGAGGCGTTCGACGAGAACGACTACAACGTCGTCGCCGACCTCTCCGCACGGTTCTACTCGATCGTGCTCACCGACTGCGGAACCGGCATCGTCCACTCGGTCATGCGCGCGACCCTGCAGCGGGCGGATTCGCTGGTCATCGTGTCCGGCGGCAGCGTGGATGAGGCGCGCCTGGCCTCCGAGACGCTCACCTGGCTGGAGGCGAACGGGTACGGCGAGCTCGTCCGCAACGCCGTCGTCGCGCTCAACACCGCGACGCACGCCACGAACCTGGTGAAGCTGGAGGAGATCGAGGCGCACTTCCGTTCGCGGGTCCGCGAGATCGTCCGCGTCCCGTACGACCCGCAGCTGGCCGCCGGCTCCGTGGTGTCGTGGAAGGACCTCAAGCCGCTGACCCGCCTCTCGGCACGCACGCTGGCCGCCCTCGTCGTCGAGGGCCTGCCGGCGGAGCGCGACTGAGCGCCCGACCGTCCGCCCGATCCATCGAGGAGCACCTGTGACCGAGCGTCAGATCCGCCTGTTCGGCGACCCCGTTCTGAAGACCCCGTCCGAGCCGATCGGGGAGATCGACGACGGGGTGCGCGGGCTTGTCGAAGACCTGGTGGACAGCGTCCTCCCGCCGGGCCGCGCGGGTGTCGCCGCTCCGCAGATCGGCGTCAACGAGCGCGCGTTCAGCTACAACGTCGACGGGAAGGTCGGCTACGTGATCAACCCCGTCCTCGTTGAGGTGTCGGGGGAGCCGGTGCTGATGGACGAGGGCTGCCTCTCCGTGCCGGGTCTCTGGTTCAAGACTCTGCGCTACCCGTTCGCCCGGGTGACGGGCGTCGACCTCGACGGCAACGAGATCGAGGTCTCCGGCACCGGTGTGCTCGCGCAGGCGCTGCAGCACGAGACCGACCATCTCGACGGCAAGCTCTACCTCGACCGGCTCGACAAGGAGAGCCGCCGCGAGGCGATGAAGCAGGTCCGCGAGTCGGACTGGTTCTGACGCTCCTGCTCCCGCCGCGCTCGTAGACTGGCGACATGCGAATCGCGGTCACCGGAGGATCGGGCAAGCTCGGACGCACTGTCGTGCGCGAGCTGCGGAAGTCGGGAGACGTCGTCGTCTCGCTGGACGCGGCGGGGGAGCGTGGTCCCGGTTTCGTCCGGGTGGACCTCACCGATTACGGACAGACGGTGGATGCGATCCTCGGCGTCAACGACCAGCACGACGGCTTCGACGCGATCGTGCACCTGGCGGCCATCCCGGCGCCGGGCATCCTGAGCGACGTCGCGACGTTCCACAACAACATCCGCGTGACGTACAACGTGTTCCAGGCTGCGCGTCGCGCGGGCATCCGTAACGTCGTGTACGCATCGAGCGAGACTGTGCTGGGCCTGCCCTTCGACGTGCCGCCGCCGTACATCCCCGTCGACGAGGACTACCCGGCCCGGCCGGAGAGCACCTACTCGCTCGTGAAGCACCTCGAGGAGCAGATGGCGATCGAGCTGGTGCGGTGGGATCCGGCGCTGAAGATCGTGGCGCTGCGCTTCTCGAACGTGATGGACCCGGAGGACTACGCGGCGTTCCCGGCGTTCGACGACGACCCGTGGGCGCGAAAGTGGAACCTGTGGGGCTACATCGACGCGCGGGACGGCGCCCAGGCGATCCGCCGCGCGCTGGAGTGGGACACGACCGGTTTCGACCGCTTCATCATCGCCGCCGCGGATACCGTGATGAGCCGTCCCAACGACGAGCTCGTCGCCGAGGTGTTCCCCGGCGTGCCGCTGAAGCGCGAACTCGGCGTCAACGACACCCTCCTGTCGATCGACAAGGCCCGCCGCATCCTCGGCTACGCCCCCACCCACTCCTGGCGCGACGAGGTCTGAGATTCGTGCCGAATGTGCGCTTTCGCTCCCGCTAAGCGCACATTCGGCACGAATCTGATGCCTGTGGATAACGGGGAGTGTCCACAGAAGTAGGAAAGCGGCGCTGCGCAGCGGTGGGGGCGGCGACGATGTGGGGATGCGCACACCTCGTCCCCTTCCTCGTTTCCTTGCCTCGGGGCCGTTCACCGCGGCCGATGCACGTGATGCCGGCGTAGGGCCCCGGCGATTGCTCGCCCGCGACCTGCGCCATCCTTTCCACGGCGTGCATCTCGCCGCGCCTGCGACCAGCGTCGAGGATCTCTGCCGCGCGTACGCGCCGATCATGCCCGAAGACGCCTGGTTCAGTCATCAGACCGCGGCTGCTCTCCTCGGGATACCGTTGCCCGCATCGTCCACGACGGAGTCGTTGCACGTTTCGGTCGCCTTCCCGCGGACTCCGCCGAGCGGTCGGGGAGTTGTCGGCCACAGCTTGGGAACCATCGCCGGCACGTCCGTCGAGGGGATGCCGGTGTGCAGCCCCGCCCACGTCTGGTGTCAGCTGTCGGGTGTGCTCGACCGCGAGGATCTGGTGGCGGCGGGCGACCATCTCGTCGGCGCACGCTCACGGGTGCCACTGGCGGAGATCGCGGACCTAGCCGCGCTCAGCGAGAAGCTGCGTCGGACGAAAGGCGCGAAAGCCCGGACGTGGGCGCTTTCGCGCATCCGGTACGGAGCCGACTCACGTCCGGAGACGCTGTTACGGCTCCTGCTCGAGAGCTGGGGCGTGTCGGACCTCGTGGTCAATGGCCCGCTCGCGGTCGCCGGCGGACGGCTGACCCTCCATCCCGACCTTCGCAGCCCGTCCCATCGACTCGCGTTCGAGTACGAGGGTGACGGGCACCGCGTCGATCGTCGCCAGTGGCACCGTGACATCGAACGCCGCGAACTCCTCGAGGCCGAGGGCTGGCATGTCCTCCGCATCACCGCCACGGACCTCTTCGCCGACCGCGCACCCTTCCACGCTCGCGTGCAGAGATTCGTGCCGAATGTGCGTTAAGCCACCGCTATAACGCACATTCGGCACGAATCAGCGGTCAGTGGGCGAGGGAGAAGCCCTCGGTGCGGGGGTTGTCGCTGTAGATGCCGTCGATCACGTCGGCGAAGTCGGCGAGGATGACGTTGCGCTTGATGCTCATCTTGGGCGTCAGGTGGCCGCTCGCCTCGCTCAGCTCCGTCGCGAGCACCACGAACTTGCGGACGCTCTCGGCACGCGAGACGCCGGCGTTCGCGTGGTCGATGGCGCGCTGGATCTCGGCGTGGACCGCCGGATTGACCGACGCTTCGGCGAGGGTCATGTCCTTGTCCTCGCCGTTGTTGGCGAGCCACGTGGGCAGCATCTCGGTGTCGAGGGTGATGAGCGCCGAGATGAACGGCTTCTGGTCGCCCACCACGATCACCTGGCTCACCAGCGGGTTGGAGCGGATGGGGTCCTCGAGGGCGGCGGGGGAGACGTTCTTGCCACCGGCCGTGACGATGATCTCCTTCTTGCGGCCGGTGATCGTGAGGAAGCCGTCCTTATCGAACGAACCGAGGTCGCCGGTCTTGAACCAGCCGTCGTGGAACGCCGCGGCGGTCGCCTCCGGGTTCTTCCAGTACTCCTTGAAGACGTTGATGCCGCGCACCTCGATCTCGCCGTCGTCGGCAAGACGTAGGTCGACGCCCGGGAGCGCCGGACCGACGGTTCCGATCCGGAACGTGTCCGGCCGGTTCACGGTGGCGGGGGCTGTGGTTTCGGTGAGCCCGTAGCCCTCCAGGACCTTGATGCCGAGGCTGTGGTAGAAGTGCCCGAGGTGCGACCCGAGCGGTGCGGAGCCCGACACCGCGAACTTCACGCGGCCGCCCATCGCGGCACGGAGCTTCGAGTAGACCAGCCGGTCGTAGAGGGCGAACTTCAGCTTCAGGCCGAACGGCACCGAGCCCGCTTCGACGGCCTTCGAGTGCTCGACGGCGACCTCCGCGGCGGCGCGGAAGATCTTGCCCCGCCCGCCCGACTCCGCCTTCTGCTCGGCCGAGTTGTAGACCTTCTCGAACACGCGCGGCACCGCCAGCAGGAACGTCGGCTTGAAGCTCGCCAGCGCCGGCAGCAGCTGCTTGGTGTCGGCCTGGTGGCCGACCTTCACACCGCCGGTGACGCAGAGCACGGCGATGAAGCGCGCGAACACGTGCGCCGTGGTGATGAAGAGCAGAGTGGATGCGCCACCCGGCTGCTGCACGACGTCCTTGAGGGCCTCGGCCGAGTTGCGCGAGAGCTCGACGAAGTTGGAGTGGGTGAGGACGCATCCCTTCGGCCGCCCGGTGGAACCCGAGGTGTAGATCAGCGTCCCGATGTCGGAGCCCTTGGCGATGCGGCGGCGCCGCTCGATCTCCTCGTCGGGCACGTCCACGCCCGCGGCGGCGAGCTTGTCGAGGTCGCCGAGGTGCAGCTGCCAGACGGTGCGGATGTCGGGGAGTTCCGGGTGCACCTCGTCGAAGCGCGCGTGCATCTCGGCGTTCTCCAGGAACACCGCCATCGCGCCGGAGTCGGCCATGTTCCACTGGATCTGGGTGGGGGAGGACGTCTCGTAGATCGGCACGAGCACCGCACCGGCGAACCACACGGCGAAGTCGATCAGGGTCCACTCGTACCGGGTCTTCGACATCAGCCCGATCTTGTCGCCGGGCTCGATGCCCGCGGCGACCAGGCCCTTCGCGAGGGCGATCACCTGGCGGTGGAACTCCGCCGCCGACACGTCGCGCCAGCCGTCGCCGTCCGGGAGGCTGAACAGCGGCTGGTCCGGCGTCTGCGCCACTCGGTCGACGAGCAGGTCGGTGGCATTGGCGTCCGGGTCCGCAGGGACGATCGCGGGGGTAAGGATCTGTTTCACGGTAGCTCCCTCGATACCGGTGGGCGGGCGTGCGGCCGAATGGCTCGGGGCGATTCGGTTGATTACACTCTAGATGGTCCCGCCACGGCTCGCCCGAGACCCGGCCCGACCGCCCCTCCCTCTCACCATCCCTCCAGGAAGGCCCCACGTGCACGCCATCGGCATCGACATCGGAGGGACCAAGATCGCCGGAGCCCTCGTCGACGAGCTCGGGACGATCGTCCGGGAGGATCGCGTCCCCACCGATGCGACGCGCCCGGAGGAGATCGAGAACGCCGTCGTCGCGATGATCCGCCGCCTCAGCGACGGCCCGGAGGAAATCGCCGGTGCGGGAGTCGCCGCGGCCGGCTTCATCGACGCCGCGCAGTCGACCGTCTACTACGCGCCGAACATCAACTGGCGCCACGAGCCCTTCCGGGAGAAGCTCGAGGCGCGCCTCGACATCCCCGTGATCATCGAGAACGACGCCAACGCGGCCGGCTGGGCGGAGTTCCGCTACGGTGCCGGCCGGCTCGTCTCCGACATGGTGGTCCTCACCATCGGGACCGGTGTGGGCGGTGCGATCGTCAGCAACGACCGGCTCTTCCGCGGCGGCTTCGGCGCGGGAGCGGAGATCGGCCACATGCGCGTCGTCCCCGGCGGGCTTCCCTGCGGCTGCGGCGCGCACGGCTGCATCGAGCAGTACGGCTCCGGCCGCGCCCTGCAGCGCATGGCGAACGAGCTCGCGGACGCCGGCGGGATCGGCCAGGGGCTCGCGGATGTGCGCAGCCGGACCGGCGCGCTCACCGGGCACGACATCAGCGCCCTGATCACCGCGGGCGACCCGGGAGCGCTCGCCGCGCTCCGCCAGCTCGGCGACTGGCTCGGGCAGGCCTGCGCGAGCCTCGGCGCCATCCTCGACCCGCAGCTGTTCGTCTTCGGCGGCGGCGTCGCCCAGGCCGGCGAGCTGCTGCTGGAGCCCATCCGGCTGGCGTATCTGGAGAACCTGCCAGCACGCGGCTTCCACCCGGAACCCGAGTTCGCGATCGCCGAGCTGGTGAACGACGCCGGCGTCGTCGGCGCGGCGGACCTGGCGCGACTGCACGCATCCTCGCTCTAGGCGCACCGCGGGGATAGGCTTCGGTTCGATGTTCTACTGGCTGATGAAGTACGTGATCGCGGGGCCGCTCCTGCGCGGGATCTTCCGGCCGTGGGTCGTCGGGCTCGAGAACATCCCGGCCGATGGTCCCGTCATCCTCGCGAGCAACCACCTGTCGTTCATCGACTCCATCTTCCTGCCGCTCGAGGTCGACCGCCGGGTCGCCTTCCTGGCGAAGAGCGACTACTTCACCCGCAAGGGCGTGAAGGGGTGGGCGACCAAGGCGTTTATGAACGCCACCGGTCAGCTGCCCATCGACCGCTCGGGCGGAAAGGCCTCTGAAGCGTCGCTCAACACCGGACTCGCGGTGCTGGCGCGCGGCGGCGTCCTCGGCATCTACCCGGAGGGCACGCGCAGCCCCGACGGCAAGTTGTACCGGGGCCGCACCGGCGTCGCTCGCATGATCCTGGAGGCGGGCGTCCCGGTGGTCCCCGTGGCGATGGTGGATACCGCCAGGATCATGCCGATCGGCAAGCGGCTCCCGAAGATCGGGCGCATCGGCATCATCGTGGGGGAGCCGCTCGACTTCTCCCGGTTCGACGGGATGGAGGGCGACCGCTTCATCCTGCGCTCGGTCACCGACGAGATCATGTACGAGCTGCAGCGCCTCGGCGACCAGGAGTACGTCGACGTGTACGCCAGCACGGTCAAGGAGAAGCGGGCAACGCTGTCACAGTAGGACGGCCGCATCGGCTTTCGCGATAGGCTCGGATATCCCATCCAACCCCGAGTGAGCGGAAGACCAGTGCTACAGACCACAGAGCCCGTCGTGCGACCTGACGAGTCCGTGATCGAGGGCCTGGAGTATTGGCGCACGCTCCCGATCAAGCAGCAGCCGGCCTGGCCGGACCCGGAGGCGGCCGCCGCCGCGTCCGCCGAGATCGCCACCCTTCCGCCGCTGGTGTTCGCCGGCGAGGTCGACCAGCTGCGCACGCGGCTGGCCCGGGCCGCCGAGGGCAAGGCGTTCCTGCTGCAGGGCGGCGACTGCGCCGAGACGTTCGCCGGAGCGACCGCCGACGCTATCCGCAACCGCGTCAAGACCGTGCTGCAGATGGCCGTCGTGCTGACCTACGGCGCCTCCGTGCCCGTCATCAAGATGGGCCGCATGGCCGGGCAGTTCGCCAAACCGCGTTCCAGCGACACGGA
This sequence comes from Leifsonia sp. NPDC014704, assembly GCF_043083605.1. NCBI lineage: Bacteria > Bacillati > Actinomycetota > Actinomycetes > Micrococcales > Microbacteriaceae > Leifsonia > Leifsonia sp. NPDC014704. The sequence continues at coordinate 437,807 of NZ_JBIBYW010000001.1, forward strand.
GACGCGCAACGGCGTGACGCTGCCCGCCTACCGCGGCGACATCGTCAACGGCTACGACTTCACGCCCGAGTCGCGCCAGGCCGACCCGCGCCGGCTGGTGCAGGGGTACCACACCGCCGCATCCACGCTGAACCTCATCCGCGCCTTCACCCAGGGTGGATTCGCCGACCTGCGCCAGGTGCACAGCTGGAACCGCGGCTTCGCCGCGAACCCGGCCAACCAGCGCTACGAGGGCCTCGCCCGCGAGATCGACCGCGCCATCAAGTTCATGGAGGCGGCGGGCGCCGACTTCGACGAGCTCACGCGGGTGGAGTTCTACTCCAGCCACGAGGCGCTGCTCATGGACTACGAGCGGCCGATGACGCGCATCGACTCCCGCACCGGCACCCCGTACAACACGTCGGCGCACTTCGTCTGGATCGGCGAGCGGACGCGCGAGCTCGACGGCGCGCACGTCGACTTCCTCTCGCGCGTGCGCAACCCGATCGGCGTGAAGCTCGGGCCGACCACCTCCCGCGACGACATGCTCCGCCTCATCGACAAGCTCGACCCCGAGCGTGAGCCCGGCCGCCTGACCTTCATCACGCGCATGGGCGCCGGGAAGATCCGGGATGCGCTGCCGCCGCTGCTCCAAGCGATCAAGCGCTCGGACGCGAAGCCGCTCTGGGTCACCGACCCGATGCACGGCAACGGGCTCACCACGCCGACCGGCTACAAGACGCGCCGGTTCGACGACATCGTCGACGAGGTGAAGGGCTTCTTCGAGGCGCACCGCGCTGCCGGCACCAACCCGGGCGGCATCCACGTCGAGCTCACGGGCGACGACGTGACCGAGTGCCTGGGCGGTTCCGAGCACATCGACGAGGAGACGCTGGCGACCCGCTACGAGTCGCTCTGCGACCCGCGCCTGAACCACCAGCAGTCGCTGGAGCTGGCGTTCCTGGTCGCCGAGGAGCTCTCGGCCGCCGCCCGCTGATACCGGCTCGCAGTACCCTCCACCCTCCGCAGAAACGGAGGAGCCCCCGGCCCCACGGCCGCGGTGCTCCTCCGTTTCTGCATTGACGGGCGCGGCGGAGCGCTATCTCCTCCGTTCCGACGCGGGGCAGCGCCGGCAGACCGCGCCGGTTGCCGCGTCGGTCGGCTCAGAACCCGGCGAAGTTGACCGTGATTGTCGAGCCCTTGGGCGCCTGCGTCCCGCCGGCCGGTGACACCTTCGACACGACGAATGCGTTCGGTGCGACGTCGGCGATGGCGCTGTATTTGAGCTTGAAGCCGGCGTCCGTGAGCGCCTTCTTGGCCACATCCCACGTCTTGCCGGCGACATCCGGGATGGTGACGGGCTCCGGCCCCTTCGACGTCTCCAGCAGCAGGGTGTCGCCGGGGCGGACGGGCTCATGCTGCGGCTGCGCGGAGATCACGTCGCCGTCTTCGACCGTGTCGCTGTAGCTTTCTGGGCCCGCAGAAGTGAGGAGCTTGACCTTGCTCAGGATGGCCGAGGCGTCTTCCACGGACTTGCCGGCGACATCCGGGATGGCGCCGACCGACACGACGAGGTTCACCGACGCGGCCTCGAAGTAGTTGCCGCCGCCGGAGATGTCCGCGCCGTTGTCGGCGCGGGTCGCCGAGATGACGGTGTTGGCGGGCACCTTGGCGTCGAACTGCTCCGCGACCGTTCCGACCTTCGCCCCGACGCCGGTGATGGCGCTCTTGGCCGTGTCGATGGTCGTGCCGGCGAGGGGCGGGATCGTCACCGGCTTCGGCCCCTGCGAGACGCGCAGCGTCACCGTGCTGCCGCGCCCGGCGGGGACGCCGGCTCCGGGGTCGGTGCTCGACACCATCCCGGCCGCGACGGTCGTGCTGTATTCGGGCGCCTGAGCCGTCTTGAAACCGAGCTTCTGCAGCTGCGAGACCGCCGCATCCGGCGCCTTATTGACGACGTTCGGGATGGCGACCAGCGAGCCGGGGCCCGCACCGAAGTACCAGCCGGTGCCGGCAGCGACGCCGGCGAGCACGAGGACGAGCGCGAACAGCCACCAGCCCTTCGAGCGCCGCTTGGTGGCGGCGGCGGTCAGGGTCGTCGCCGCGGCCGGCGTGCTGGACGCTACCTGCTGGCGGATCGCCGGGTTGATGATCTGGGTGTCGCCCTGGTCGATCTCGTACGCGGGCGGCAGGACCATGGTCGGCTGCAGCACAGCCTCGCCGCGGAGCGCCTTCTCGGCCTCCAGCAGGCGATCGAGCATCTCGCGCGCGTCGCGGGGTCGACGGTCCGGGTCCTTCTCCGTCGCCCAGAGGACGAGCTCATCCAGCTCTGCCGGCACGGCCGGGTTCTTGCTGCTCGGCGCGGGCACGGCGTCGTTCGCGTGCTGGTAGGCGATCTGCATCGGCTGCTCGCCCTGGAACGGCTGCTGGCCGGTGAGCATCTCGTACATCATGATGCCGAGCGCGTAGATGTCGCTGCGGGCATCGGCGACGCCGCGGGTGACGAGCTCGGGGGAGAGGTAGGCGATCGTGCCCAGCAGCGCCTGGCCGGTGGCCGTGTTGGCGCTGGCCGCACGAGCGAGCCCGAAGTCGCCGATCTTGATGCGCCCGTCGTCGGCGAGCAGGACGTTCTCCGGCTTGAGGTCGCGGTGGACGATGCCCGCCTTGTGCGCCGCGGCGAGGCCGGAGAGCACCGCCTCCATGATGTCGATGGTCTGCTCGGGCGTCAGCTTGCCGTAGTCCTTGAGCAGGTCGCGCAGAGTGATGCCGGGCAGATACTCCATGACCAGGTAGGCCATGTCGGAGTCCTGGCCCTGGTCGAAGACGTTGACGACGTTGGGATGGGCGAGCCGAGCGGCCGAGCGGGCCTCCTGCACGAAGCGGCTCTTGAACGTGGAGTCGTCGGCGAGGTGGCCGTGCATGATCTTGATCGCGACGCGGCGCTCGAGGCGCAGGTCGGTCGCGAGGTACACGGTGGCCATGCCGCCTCGGGCGATCCGCGAGCGCACCTGATAGCGGCCGTCGATGAGACGGCCGATCATCGGGTCGGTCTGGCTCGTGGTCACGGATCGAGTCTAGGGAACGACCCGGGCGAGAACCCTGCAAAACACCGGTGGACGCGGTGGCTGTGATCGGGCTGTGACATTCCGGCTCAGCCGAGCTGGGCCAGCCAGGTGCGCGCCGACGTCTCCCACTTGGCGTAGGCGTCGGGGAACGCCGAGATCTGCACGGCCTGCGCGGCCTGCGTCACGCTCATCCGCGTCCATCCGGGGATGTCGAGGAGGCCCCTGGTGCGGCCGGCGTTGGGGTTCCCCGCTCCGCCGTAGAAGGCGAGCGTCGCGCGCGTCGGGTCGAGCACCTGCTCCGGCGTGCCCCAGCCGGTGCTCGGCCGCTGCTGGAACAGCCCGAGCGAGTCGCGGTCGCCGTAGCGGACATTGCGGAGGCCGGATTCCTGCGCTGCTGCGGCGAGGGCGATGACGACTCCCTGGTCCGGGATGCCCTGCTGGCGGCCGATGCGGATGATCAGCTGAGCATTCGCGCGCATCTCGTCGGTGAGGGCGACCACCTGACCGGCGGACGCTGTCGGCAGCGGTGCCGGCGCGGCGACGGGGGCGGGGGCGGCGACGGGCGCGGGCGCCGGTGCCGAGGTGTTGAGTGCGGCAGTGGTCATGCCGGGGATGCGGATCTTCTGTCCGGGAAAGATCAGGCTGGACGTGCTCAGGCCGTTCGCAGCCAGCACCGCGCGGGTGGTGACGCCGAAACGGCCGGCGATGCCGCTGATCGTGTCGCCGCGCACCACGGAGTACACCGCGGCGGCGGGAGTCGGCGCGGGGGCCGCTGGGGCGGGAGCCGGGGCCGGCGCGGCCGCGGGTGCGGCCTGCGCGAGGGCGAGCACCTGGCCCGGGAAGATGAGGCTCTTCCAGCTGAGGCCGTTCATCGCGAGGACGGCGGCGGTGGAGAGCCCGAACCGCGCCGCGATGCCGGAGATGGTGTCGCCGGACTGCACGCGGTAGGTCGCGGGTGCTGCCGCGACGGAGGTGAGCGGAACGGACGTGCTCGACGTCGACCCGCTGGGCGTCATCCCGATGGTGCTCCCCAGCGCGGCGCGCTCGAGAGGACTGATCTCGCCGGTGTCGCCGGAGTGGTCGGTCGCGCGGTCCTCCTGCGGCACCGCCTGCGCGGGCGTGACCAGGTTCAGGGTCACCGCGAGCGAGCTCGCGACCGCGATCGGGACGGTGCCCAGGATGCTGCGCGATCTGCCGGTGTCTGCCAGAGCCATGTGACCCCCTCTTCGAGTGACACGTCGCCCATCACGCTGACACACAAGGAGAGAGGAGTCAACAGGAGTGACGGATGTGACACGGGTTTACATGATCGTAACAATTACTCCGGCTTCTCGGCGGACGGCAATCCGTGGCACGCTGGTGGGGTGACCGAGCACGTCCAGACCACCGAGTGGTTGACCGTACCCGACCTCGTCGAGCTGATGGGACTGAGCGTGAGCCGCGTCCGTCGGCTCATCGAGGACCGCCACCTGGGAGCCAAGCGCGTCGACGGCGTGCTCAAGGTGCCCGCGTCGTTCCTCAAGGACGGCCAGCCGCTCAGCGAGCTGCGGGGAACCCTGATCGTCCTGGCGGACGACGGCTTCAGCGACGACGAGTCGGTGGATTGGCTGCTGACGGAGGAGGAGAGCCTCGGCACATCGCCGATCGAGGCTCTGCGCGCCGGCCGCAAGGCCGAGGTGCGCCGCGTGGCCCAAGCGCTGGCCTGAATCGCTCCCGGCTCAGGGAGCGGGCCTACGCGCTCCGGCGCGTGACCGCGATCGCGAGCTCGCGGAGCTGCCCTTTCGCCGCCGCGCCGAGCGGTGCCGCATCCAGCGCCTCGATGGCACGCGCCACGTTGTCGGCGATCATCCGCTCCACCGTGTCGACGGCTCCGGACTCCCGGATGGTCAGCTGCATCGTCCGGATCTGCTCCGGCGTGAGCTCCGGGTCGCCGAGCAGTTCGTCCAGCGCGGCGCGCGCTCCTGACGGGATGGCCTGGCGCGTGAGTGCGATGAGGACCGTCCGCTTGCCCTCCCGGAGGTCGTCTCCGCTGGGCTTCCCCGTCACATCGGCGTCTCCGAAGACACCGAGCAGGTCGTCGCGCAGCTGGTAGGCGATGCCGAGGGGGAGCCCGAACGCCCGGAGCGACTCCAGCTGACCCACGGTCGCTCCGGCGAGGCTCGCGCCGATGAGCAGAGGGGACTCGATCGAGTACTTGGCCGACTTGTAGACGATGACGCGCTCGGCACGCTCCAGCTGCTCCGAGTTGGGTCGGCCCGACCAGCCGATCTCCTCGAAGATGTCGAGGTACTGGCCGGCCGTGACGTCGATCCGCATCCGGTTGAACTCCGCCCGCGTCGCCCGACGGGCCGGCGCGCTCACCAGCTGCGTGAGCCCCTCGTCGAACAGCTCGTCGCTGAGGATGAGCAGCAGATCGCCGAGCAGGGTCGCCGCGCCCGTGCCGAACGTGGCGCCGGAGCCACCCCATCCCTCGCTCTCGTGGAGGTGCTCGAAGCGCTTGTGGGCGGCCGGCTTTCCGCGCCGCGTGTCCGAGTTGTCGATCAGGTCGTCGTGGACGAGCGCGGCGGCGTGGAACAGCTCGAGGGCGCTGGCGACGGACACCACCGCGTCGAGGGCGCCGCCGGCCGTGACCGCGCCGCCGGCCGTGACCGCGCCGCCGGCCGTGACGGCGCCGCTGTCCGACCCGTCGTCGCCCTCGTCTCCCGCGGTGCGGACGGCCTGCCATCCCCAGAAGCAGAACAGGGCCCGGAAGCGCTTGCCGCCGCTGAGAAATTCCCTTGAGAACGCCGCTACGGGAGAGAGCTCATCGGCGATCGAGACGAGAATGGAGGCACGCGCATCGAAGAATCCATCGATTCTTGACTGGATGAGGTCGACGAATCGGATGCTTTCAGACACACGCCTAGCCTAGCCAGACACGTGAGGTCTAGAATCGACCTCACTGAAGCCTCGAACCCGCGAGAAAGAGGGGGAATCGGATGCCGCTTTCGGAACATGAGCAGCGCCTCCTCGAAGAGATGGAACGCAGTCTCTACCAGAACGACGCAGACTTCGTCGCGAAGGTCGGGGGCAAGCGGGCACGTCCCGCCTACCGGTCGATCGTGCTCGGCATCCTGCTCGCCGTCGTCGGCGTCGGCGTGCTGATCGCCGGCGTCTACTACCGGCAGCCGATCGTCGGCATCCTGGGCTTCGTGGTGATGTTCGCGGGTGTCCTCGTGGCCATCGCGCCGGGCAAGCGCGTCGCGGTCGAGCCGGGCGTCGCCGAGCCGAAGAAGGCGAAGGCGCGTGGCGGTCAGACGGGATTCATGGACCGCATGAACGACCGCTGGGACAAGCGCAACGACGGCGGCGAGGGCTAACCCTCCACTCCGCTCCACCTGTTCTTCGACGAAGGGCCGATCTTCTGATCGGCCCTTTTTTGTTGCTCCCGGGGCTTCCTATGTGCTCCACTTTCCTCCACCAGTTACTTCCGCGTATTTTCGGGCTTCGGCGTACCCATTTCGGGGCAATCTGTCTTCAATGCGAGATTTTGTGGATGGAAGTGGAGTAAAGTGGAGCCACACCGCAACCTGGGCCGGGAGAGTGGGGGTGGCAGCCGATGTTCCTCGGTACGCATGCCCCCAAGCTGGACGAGAAGGGTCGCATCATCCTGCCGGCGAAATTCCGGGATGAGCTCGCGTCCGGCCTCGTCCTGACCCGCGGCCAGGAGCACTGCGTCTACGTCTTCTCGCAGCGCGAGTTCGAATCGCTTCACGAGAAGATCCGCCAGGCGCCGGTGACGAGCAAGCAGGCCCGCGACTACCTGCGCGTCTTCCTCTCGGGGGCGAGCGCAGAGGTCCCGGACAAGCAGAACCGGGTGACCATCCCGTCCGCGCTCCGCTCGTATGCGGGACTCGATCGCGACCTGGTCGTGATCGGCGCGGGCAGCCGCGCGGAGATCTGGGACGCCCAGGCCTGGGAGACCTACCTGGCCGAACAGGAAGCAGCATTCGCCAACACGGAGGAGGAGGTGATCCCGGGACTCTTTTGAGCCCGCGTCCCTGGCGCCGGACTCCCAGCCATACGCCCTGACACCACTTCCCCGGTGCCAGGTCGGAATGGATGGGGATCCGGGATCAGGGGCAGGCGACTCGTCCCGAACGACCATGACCGACTCCGAAGACACCTCCCGCATCCACACTCCGGTCCTCCTGGAGCGCTGCATCGAGCTGCTCGGCCCCGCGCTGACGCGGCCCGGCGCCGTCTTCGTCGACGCGACGCTCGGGATGGGCGGCCACTCCGCCGGCATCCTCGAGCGCTTCCCGGACGTCACGCTGGTCGGGCTCGACCGCGACCCCGAGGCGCTGGCGATCGCGGGGGAGCGCCTGGAGCGTTTCGGTGACCGCGTGCACCTCGTCCACACGGTGTACGACGGCATCCGCGAGGCCATCGAGGGGCTCGGTTTCGACGCGGTCGACGGCGTGCTGTTCGACCTCGGCGTCTCCTCCCTCCAGCTCGACCGGGTGGAGCGCGGCTTCTCCTATTCGAAGGACGCGCCGCTCGACATGCGGATGGACGGCACGAGCGAGCTCACCGCCGCGACGGTCCTGGCGGAGTACTCCGAGGCCGACCTGCGGCGCATCTTCCGCGAGTACGGCGAAGAGAAGCTCGCGGGCCGCTACGCCTCCCGGATCGTGGAGTCGCGCGAGCGCGAGCCGCTCGTGCGCTCCGGCCAGCTGGTCGACCTGATCATCAAGGCGACGCCGGTGGCCCTGCAGCGGCAGGGGCATCCCGCCAAGCGCGTCTTCCAGGCTCTGCGCATCGAGGTCAACCAGGAGCTGGCGGTGCTGCAGCGGGCGATCCCCGCCGCCATCGACTCGCTCTCGGTGGGCGGGCGGATCGTCGTGGAGGCGTACCAGTCGCTCGAGGACCGCATCGTGAAGCGCGAGCTGCAGGCCCGCTCCACGTCGAGTGCTCCCGCAGGGCTGCCCGTCGAACTTCCCGAGCACCGGCCCGAGCTGAAGCTCCTCATCCGCGGTGCGGAGCTGGCAGACGACGACGAGAAGGCCGCCAACCCGAGGGCCACCCCGGTGCGCCTGCGGGCGGCCGAGCGGGTGCGCCCGGCGAGCGGCGCATCCACCAGCAAGGACGAGACGAGGAGGCGTTCGTGAGCGGCAATCTGGCAGAGGCGGCCCCGGTCATCGGGCGCAGGCCGACAGCTGCGCGGCGTCCGGCGGCGCTGTGGCGCGGCGGCGCCCTCCCCACACCGGTGGAGGAGCCGAAACGGACACACCTGGAGGTCGTCCCGACCCGGTCGCAGCGGCGGGCACGTCCGCGGGCCCTCTACGCGGGGATCGCGGTCGCCACGCTGCTGGCGGTCGTCGTTGCCCAGCTCCTCCTCAGCATCGGGATCTCGCAGGGCGCCTACCAGCTGCAGACGCTGGAGTCGAAGCAGACCGAGCTGCAGCGCTCGTACCAGGCGGTGTCGGAGGACCTGAACCGGGTCGCCTCTCCGCAGAACCTGGCCGCGAACGCGAACGCGCTCGGGATGGTCAGCAACAGCAACCCCGCCTACCTGCGCCTCTCGGACGGGGCGGTGCTCGGCGCGCCGGTCCCAGCGAGCGGTGCGGCGGGGACGGTCACCGGGACGCAGGGCAACCTCGTCCCGAACGCGCTGCTCGCGGGCGTCTCCCTGGTGACGCAGCCGCAGCAGACCGCGAATCCGTCCACAGCGGCGGGGCAGGCTGGGAATTCCACGACTTCGGGTGGGGCTACCGGTTCCGGTGCCACGCCGACCGTACCGTTGCAGGGAGCGTTGCCGACTCCGGTGACGCACTGACGACGGGACGGATGCGGGGCATGGTCAGCAAGAAGATGCTGCGGCGGCGGACCGCCGTGACGGTCCTCGCCGTCGCGGCGACCGTCGGCATCCTGGGCGCCAAGCTGGTCGACATCCAGGTGGTCCGGGCGGATGCGCTGCAGCGGCAGTCGGTGACCGCCAAAGAGGTGTCGACGCCGCTGCTGGGCAACCGCGGCGACATCATCGACACCGACGGCACGGTCCTGGCCACCACGATCTACACATACACCGCCGCGGCCTCGCCGAAGGATGCGATCGCCGGCGGGCGGGCGAAGATGGTCGAAGCCGCCGCGAAGATCGGTGCGATCACCGGCCAGGGCGGCGATGCGGTCGTCGCGCTCCTCGACGCGGCGCTCAAAGAGAACCCGAAGTCGCAGTACGTCCTCATCAAGGCCGGTATGGATGTCGGGACGTTCGACAAGCTCGACAAGCTCCCGTACCCGTGGCTCACCTTCACCAAGAAGCAGGCGCGCAGCTACCCGAACGGCGCCGTCGCCGGCAACCTGCTCGGCTACCTCTCGCAGGGCGGCGACGCGGGGCTGGAGGCCAGCGAGAACGGCTGTCTGGCGGGGGAGAACGGCGAGGAGACCTACCAGCGCGGAGCCGACGGGGTGGCCATCCCCGGCAGTACCGTCGTGCAGAAGCAGGCGAAGGACGGCGGCACGCTCAAGCTGACCATCGACTCGGACCTCCAGTGGTTCGCGCAGCAGACTCTCGCCCAGCAGGTCGCCGCGACCGGGTCCAAGTTCGGCTTCGTGACCGTGGCGGAGGCGAAGACCGGGAAGATCAAGGCGATCGCGCAGGTGCCGTCGCTCGACCCCAACAACATCGATGCGACGGATCCGTCGTTCTGGCGGCTCCAGCCGCTCACCGACCCGCGGGAGCCGGGCTCGACCTTCAAGGCGCTGACGGCCGCGATGCTCATCGACCAGGGCAAAGCCACGCCGACGTCGCAGGTGCTCGCTCCGTACTCCTGGCAGTCCGGCAACGGGGCCGATCTTCACGACTCGGGATTCCACGCACCGCTCCGGCTCACCCTGACGGGCGTGCTCATGATGTCGTCGAACACCGGTATGTCGCAGCTGGGCCGCGCGCTCAGCGACCAGACCCGGTACGACTACCTGAAGAAGTTCGGGATCGGCGACCCGACCGGTCTGCCGTACCCCGACGAGTCCTCGGGGGAGCTCCACCCGGTCAAGGACTGGGATGACCAGACCAAGTACGCGACGATGTTCGGCCAGGGCGTCTCCGCGACCCAGCTCCAGATGGTCGGCGCGTACCAGGCGCTCGCCAACGGCGGCACCCGCATCCCGCTGTCGCTGGTCGAGGGATGCGAGCACCCGGACGGCTCGGTGACGGACATCCCGAACAGCAAACCCACGCCGGTCGTCTCCGCCCAGGCAGCGGCCACGACGCTCGGGATGATGGAGTCCGTCGTCACCGACGGCGAGCTCAAGAAGCAGCTCCAGATCCCCGGGTACCGCATCGCCGCCAAGACCGGAACGGCCCAGCAGCCGGATGGCAAGGGCGGGTACCTGCCGTCGTACTACGTGTCGGTCATGGGCGTCGCGCCGGTGGACGATCCGCAGTACGTCGTTTCGGTCAACCTCGGGTTCCCGACTACCATTACTTCGTCGGCAGCCGCCGCTCCGCTGTTCCACACGATCATGAGTCAGGTGCTGAAGACCTACCGGGTGAAGCCCTCCACGTCGAGCCCGGCGGACTATCCGCCCTACTACTAGAAACACCGTCAACGGAAAGTGAGCCACGTGACAGGACCGGCGCCCTCTTCACTGCGCCCCGAGCATCCCGTCGCCCGCCCGCTCGCCCAGCTGGTAGCGGAGTTCGGGCTGGATTGCCGCGGCGACCTCGACGGGGTCGAGGTGACCGGTGCGGCTCTCGCGAGCTCCGCCGTGGAACCCGGTGACCTCTACGTCGGCGTACCCGGCCGCAACGCCCACGGCGCGACGTACGCGACCGCCGCGGCGGAGGCGGGAGCCGTCGCCGTGCTCACCGACGAGGAGGGTGCGGCCCTCGCGGTCGAGTCCGGCCTCCCGGTCATCGTCACGCCGGAGCCCCGGGCCGCGCTCGGCGCGGTCTCCGCGTGGATCTACCGCACCGACGAGAATTCGGCGACGCTGTTCGGCGTCACCGGCACCAACGGCAAGACCAGCGTCGTGTACCTGCTCAACGCCATCCTCGGGCAGCTCGGGGTCGTCTCCGGCCTCAGCTCGACGGCGGAACGCCGCATCGGCGACACGGCGATCACGAGCAAGCTGACCACTCCCGAGGCGAGCGAGCTGCACGCGCTGCTGGCCCGGATGCGCGAGGAGGGCGTCCGCGCCGTCGCCATCGAGGTGTCGGCGCAGGCGCTGACCCGTCACCGCGTCGACGGGATCGTGTTCGACGTCGTCGGCTTCACCAACCTCAGCCACGACCACCTCGACGACTACGCCGCGATGGACGACTACTTCGCCGCGAAGCTCGAGCTCTTTCAGCCCGACCGCGCCCGCCGTGGCGTCGTCACAGTCGACTCCGACTGGGGCCGCGCCCTGGTCGAGCAGTCGCGCATCCCGGTCGCCACGCTCTCCAGCTCGCCCGGGGCCGACTCCGAGTGGCTGCTCACCGTGCTCGAGGAGACGCTCACCCGCACTTCGTTCGCCCTCGAAGGCCCGGACGGCCGCCGGCTCGAGACCAGCATCCCGCTGCTCGGCGCCTACAACGCGGCGAACGCGGCGCTCGCCATCGTCATGCTGGTCGAGTCGGGTTACGACCTCGACGCGATCGGAGCGGCACTGGAGCGCGACGGCGGGATCGACGCCTACATCCCGGGTCGCGCCGAGCGGCTGTCCGGCGATCGCGGCCCGGTCGTCTTCATCGACTACGGCCACAGCCCCGATGCGTTCCTCTCGACGCTGAGCGCACTGCGCAAGGTGACCGACGGCCGCATCGTCATGGTGTTCGGCGCCGACGGCGACCGCGACACCACGAAGCGCACCGACATGGGCGCCATCGCGGCCCGCGGGTCGGACGCCGTGGTCATCACCGACTTCCATCCGCGCTGGGAAGACCCGGCGAGCATCCGCGCCGCCCTCCTCGAGGGAGCGCGCAGCGCGGTGCCCGACCTCGAGCTGTACGAGGTGCCCGATCCGCGCGCCGCGTTCCGCACCGCACTGTCCCTGGCGGACGAGGGCGACGTCGTCCTGTACGCCGGCCCCGGCCACGAGGACTACCAGGAGGTCGCCGGCCAGCGTCTGCCGTACTCGGCCCGCGACGACGTGCGCCTCGCGCTGCGAGAGGCCGGGTGGCTGTAGATGATCGCCCTCACACTTGCCGAGATCGCCGAGGCCACCCGCGGCACCCTGCTGCTCGACGGCACCCACGTCTCCCCGGAGACGGCCGTCTCCGGACTGTCCACGACCGACTCGCGCGAGGTCGTCCCCGGCAGCATCTTCTTCGCGAAGCCGGGGGAGGTGACCGACGGTCACCTCTTCGCTCCGCAGGCGGTGGAGGCGGGCGCCGCGCTCGTCGTCGTCGACCATCCCCTCGAGCTGCCCGTCCCGCAGTTGCTGGTGCAGGACACCGTGGTCGCTCTCGGCGACCTGGCCACCGAGGTCATCGCCCGCGTTCGGGCGCTCGGACGGCTCAAGATCGTCGGCATCACCGGGTCGAACGGCAAGACGACGACGAAGAACCTGCTCCGCGCCGTGCTGGAGCAGGTCGGACCGACGATCGCGCCGCGCGCCTCCTTCAACAACGAGGTCGGCGCACCCGTGACCATGCTGCAGGTGACCGAGGAGACGCAGTTCCTCGTCGCCGAGATGGGCGCGAGCGGTATCGGCGAGATCGCCCGACTGGTGCGTATGGCGCGCCCGGACGTCGGAGTCGTCCTCAAGGTCGGCCTCGCACACGCCGGCGAGTTCGGCGGCATCGAGAAGACCCTGCAGGCGAAGACCGAGATGGTCACCGACCTGCTGGAGTCGGACGTCGCCGTGCTGAACATGGACGATCCGCGCGTCGCCACGATGGCGGACAAGACCGTCGCCCGCGTGCTTTGGTTCGGCCTCGACGAGCGCGCCGACGTGCGCGCGACCGACGTCGTCTCCGACCGGCGCGGCACGTCGTTCACGCTTCACCTCCCGCCGCGCAACGGGGCCGACGGTCCCGGCTCCGAGGCGCAGTCGCGCCCGGTGCGGTTCCAGGTGCTCGGCGAGCACCACGTCATGAACGCCCTGGCCGCCGCGGCGTCCGCGTACGTGCTCGATGTCGACATCGACACCATCGTCTCCGCCCTCCAGACCGTGAAGACGGCGGAGCGCTGGCGGATGGAGGTCATGGGCGGCAGCGACGTGACGATCATCAACGACGCCTACAACGCGAGCCCGGACTCCATGGCCGCAGCGCTCAAGACCCTCGCGCAGATCGCCGAACCGGACGGCCGTACCATCGCCGTCCTGGGTGAGATGAGCGAGCTGGGGGAGTTCTCCGGTGAGGAGCACGACCGCATCGGTCTGCTCGCCGTGCGGCTCGGCATCGACCAGCTGGTGATCGTCGGACCGGCGGCACGCCGGATGCACATCTCGGCCATCAACGAGGGCTCCTGGGACGGCGAATCCCTGTACTTCGACACGCAGGACGCCGCGTTCGAGCACCTGAGGGGTGCCCTGCGCCCGGGCGACACGGTGCTCGTGAAGTCCTCCAACTCGGCCGGGCTGCGCATCCTCGGCGACCGGCTGGGAGAATCGTTCTCGTGAGAGCCCTGCTGACATCCGGTGCGCTGTCGATGGCGTTCACGCTCTTCCTGACCCCGCTCTTCATCCGGCTGTTCCGCCGGCTGCAGTGGGGGCAGTTCATCCGCGACGACGGGCCCCAGAGCCACCACGCAAAGCGCGGCACCGCGACCATGGGCGGCATCGTCGTCATCCTCGGCACGCTGTTCGGCTACTTCACGGCCCTCCTGCTGACGGGGGACGAGACGAGCGTCTCGGCGCTGCTCGTGCTGTTCCTCATGGTCGGCCTGGGCGTCGTCGGGTTCATCGATGACTTCCTGAAGACCCGTCGCGAGCGCAGCCTCGGACTCACCGGCTGGGCCAAGGTGGCCGGCCAGGTCATCGTCGCCACCGTCTGGGCCTTCCTCGCGATCCGCTTCCCGAACGGCAACGGCTACACACCCGCGACGATGACGGTGTCCTTCATCCGCGACCTGCCGGCGATCGACTTCGGCGAAATCACCCGCTACGGCGCCATCGGCGTGATCGTCGGCTACGGCCTCTACCTGATCTGGATCAACTTCCTGGTCGCGGCCACCTCGAACGGCGTCAACGTCACCGACGGCCTCGACGGGCTCGCCTCCGGCGCGTCCATCCTCGCGATCGGCGCCTACATCATCATCGGGTTCTGGCAGTCGATCCAGTCGTGCGCGAGCATCAACCTGAACCCCGAGAACGTCGCGAAATGCTACGACGTGCGCGATCCGTTCGACCTCGCGATCGTCGCGACGGCGATCGTCGGCGCGGTCGTCGGCTTCCTCTGGTGGAACACCTCGCCGGCGCAGATCTTCCTCGGCGACACCGGCTCGCTGGCGCTCGGCGGCGCGGTCGCGGCCCTCGCCATCCTGAGCCGCACGGAACTGCTGCTCATCCTCATCGGCGGCATCTTCGTCATCGAGGCCGGGTCGGTGATCGTGCAGCGGGCGTACTTCAAGCTCACGCACGGCAAACGCATCTTCCTGATGAGCCCGATCCATCATCACTTCGAGCTGAAGGGATGGGCGGAGGTGACGGTCGTCGTGCGGTTCTGGATCATCGGCGGACTGCTCGTCGCCGCGGGCGTCGGGTCCTTCTACCTGGAGTGGCTGGCGACGTGAGCGATTCCGACGGCACCGCCCGCGCGGGCGACGCCCTGGCCGAGCGCCTGGCCGCTCTGACCAGCTGGTACCACGACTGGAGCGGCCTCCGCGTCGCCGTGTACGGCCTGGGCGTCACCGGCTTCTCGGTCGCGGACACGCTCGCCGAGCTGGGCGCCCAGGTGCTCGTCGTCGCTGCGAAGGCCGACGACGAGCGGCGGATGCTGCTGGAGGTCATCGGCGCCGAGCTCCTCCAGGAGCCCGACCTCACCGCGCCGCCGGAGCGTCTCGTCGCGTTCGACCCCGAGCTGATCATCGCGTCGCCGGGCTTCCACTGGGATCACCCCCTGCTGCTGTGGGCGGAGGAGCGCGGCACGGCCGTGTGGGGCGACATCGAGCTCGCCTGGCGTCTGCGCGACAAGGTCGCCCGTCCCGACGGAGCCGAGGGTCCTGCCGACTGGATCTGCGTCACCGGCACCAACGGCAAGACGACCACCGTGCAGCTCACCGCGACGATGATCCTCGCCGGAGGCAACCGCGTCGCACCGTGCGGCAACATCGGCGTCCCCGTCCTCGACGCCATCCGCGATCCCGAGGGATTCGACGTGCTCGTGGTCGAGCTCTCCAGCTACCAGCTGCACTGGGTCAACCGGAACGTCGGCGGCGAGCTGTCGCCGTTCTCGGCGGCGTGCCTCAACATCGCCGACGACCACCTCGACTGGCACGGCTCGCTCGAGGCGTACATCGCCGCCAAAGCGAAGGTGTACGACAACACCCGCGTCGCCTGCGTCTACAACAAGGCCGACGAGAACACCCTGCACATGGTGGAGGAGGCGGAGGTCACCGAGGGCGCACGCGCCATCGGCTTCGGCCTCGGCGTGCCGGGCCCGAGCGACTTCGGGATCGTGGACGGCATCCTCTGCGACCGCGCCTTCCTCGACGACCGCGCGAACGCGGCGCTCGAGCTGACCACTCTCGACGAGCTGCAGGAGGCCGGGCTCTCGGCGCCGCACGTCGTCGCGAACATCCTCGCCGCCAGCGCGCTCGCGCGGTCGTACGGGGTCGCTCCACAGGTCATCCGCGACGTCCTGACGGCCTTCCGGCTCGATGCCCACCGCATCGAACTGGTGCGCGTCCAGGCCGGAGTGAACTGGGTGGATGACTCCAAGGCGACGAACCCGCACGCGGCCGACGCCTCCCTGCGCGCCTACCCGTCGGTGGTGTGGCTGGTCGGCGGCCTGCTCAAGGGCGTCGATGTGGATGCGCTGGTCGGCCGGCACGTCGGGCGCCTCCGCGGCGCGGTGCTGATCGGGGTCGACCGGGAGCCGCTCCTCGCCGCATTCCGACGACACGCGCCGGACCTTCCGGTGCTGGAGGTCGTCGCCGACGAGACTGAAGAGGTCATGCCGACGGCGGTCCGGCTGGCCGGTGATCTCGCGCGAGAAGGAGACACCGTGCTGCTCGCTCCGGCGGCGGCGTCGATGGACCAGTTCGCCGACTACGCAGAACGAGGCCGCCGCTTCCAGTCGGCCGTGAACGAGTACTTGGGAGGTGAGGCGGATGACGAGTCCGCCCCGCGTCCCGACGCGCAGGACTGAGCGTCCGACGGCCGCAGGCCAGGACTCCGCCCAGCCGACGTCCCGCCCCAGCGCCGCCGCGCGCATCGGCGCGCTGACCACCCGCATCCAGCTGGGCCGGGGGATGACGTCCGAATCGGCCAACTACTTCCTCCTGCTCGGAATCACGCTGTTCATGGTCGTGTTCGGCCTCGTCATGGTGCTGTCCTCCTCGTCGGTGGAGGCGCACAACGACGACGACAACTTCTTCTCCCGCTTCTGGTCGCAGGGCGCGTACACGCTGGTCGGCCTGCCGCTGATGTTCCTCGTCTCGCGCATCCCGCGCGGGTTCTGGAAGAAGACGATCTGGTTCTTCCTCGGCGCCGCGTGCTTCCTGCAGCTGCTCGTGCTGCTCACCCCGCTGGGCGTCGAGATCGGCGGCAACCGCAACTGGTTGCGCATCGGCTCGGTCACGGCGCAGCCGTCGGAGGCGATCAAGCTCGCGCTCGTCGTGTGGCTGGGCGTCGTCCTTGCGCGCAAGCGGGATGTGCTCGACCAGTGGAAGCACGTCGCCGTCCCCGTCGTCCCCATCGCGGGAGGCGCGGTCGCCCTCGTGCTGCTCGGCGGCGACCTGGGCACGACCATGATCATGGCGGCGCTCATCCTCGGCGCCCTGTACTTCGCCGGCGTGCGCCTCCGCTACCTCCTCACTGGTGTCGTCGCCGTCGGCGCCCTCGCGGTGGTCGTGGCGCTGTCGAGCGCGAGCCGTGTCGGACGCATCGCCGCCTACTTCGGCGGGACGAGCGTCGCGAACCCGGACGTGGACTGGCAGATCAAGAACGGCTTCTACGCGCTCGCCTCCGGCGGCGTCTTCGGGGTCGGGCTCGGCAACTCGCACTCCAAGTGGTCGTGGCTGCCCGCCGCCGACACCGACTTCATCTTCGCGATCATCGGCGAGGAGCTGGGCCTCATCGGCGCGGTCGTCGTGCTCCTGCTGTTCGTGATGCTCGCGGTCGTCTTCCTGCGCATCATCCACGCGTCGACCGACCCGTTCGCGCGGGTGACGACGGCGGCGATCATGGTGTGGCTGATCGGCCAGGCGTTCGTCAACATCGCCGTGGTGCTGGGGGTGATCCCGGTGCTGGGCGTCCCGCTCCCACTGATCTCTGCGGGAGGGACTGCGATGATCAGTTCCATGATCGCCATCGGAATCGTGCTGTCGTTCGCCCGGCAGTCGCACCGTGACTCCCTGGCCGCCTCCGAGACCGGTTCGGCGGGCCGCCGGGCATGACGCGGTACCTTCTCGCCGGCGGGGGCACCGCCGGCCACGTGAACCCCCTGCTCGCCGTCGCCGACCGTCTGCGCCGTGACCAGCCGGATGCCGAGGTGCTGGTGCTCGGGACGAAGGAGGGACTCGAAGCGCGCCTGGTGCCGCAGCGCGGCTACGAGCTCGCGACCATCCCGAAGCTCCCGTTCCCGCGCCGCCCGAACGCGGCCGCGCTGCGCTTCCCGGGCGAGTACCGACGCAGCATCGCGACCGTCCGCGCCCTGATCCGCGACCGCGGGATCGACGCCGTCGTCGGCTTCGGCGGCTACGCCGCAGCCCCGGCCTACTCGGCGGCCCGGCGAGAGGGCGTCCCGCTCGTCCTGCACGAGGCGAACGCGCGGCCGGGTCTCGCGAACCGGCTCGGCGCCCGGTACACGCCGTGGGTCGGCGTGGCCTTCGAGGGCACGCCGCTCGCGCATCCCACGTTCGTGGGCATGCCGCTGCGAGTGGAGATCGAGCAGCTGGACGCGGCCGCCGTGCGCCCTCAGGCCGCAGCCGAGTTCGGGCTCGACCCCGAACGTCCGACGCTGCTCGTCACGGGCGGCTCCCTCGGCGCACGACGGATCAATCAGACCGTCTTCGCACGCGCCGCGGAGCTGACAGCCGCCGGCTGGCAGGTGCTGCACATCCAGGGCGGCCGCGGCGAGCTGACGGACCCAGGAATCGAGCACTACCGCCTGCTGGACTACTGCGACCGCATGGACCTCGCGTTCGCCCTGACCGATGTCGCTGTCGCCCGCGCGGGCGCCGCGACAGTGTGCGAGTTCGCCGCGCTGGGCATCCCGGCGGTGTACGTCCCCTTCCCGATCGGCAACGGCGAGCAGCGGTTCAACGCCGCAGGCGTCGTCAAGGCGGGCGGCGGCGTGCTCGTCGACGACGCGGCGTTCACCCCGGACTGGGTGGACGGCGACCTGCTTCCGCTGCTGTCCGACCGCGCCCGCGTGGCCGAGATGGCGCGCCGGGCCGCGTCGGTCGGGGTTCGCGACGGCTCCGACCGCATGGTCGCCCTCATCCGCTCGGCCCTCTGACAGCTCCACTCCGGTGAGCCTCGGGCCGATCCGCAGGGTCGCCGCGTAGCCTCATACTGGATGGAGTCCCTCTCGCGTAACCGAAAGCTGTACCTGTGACGATCAAGCCCGACCTGACCCTCGCCCTCCCGGAGGAGCTCGGAAAGCTCCACTTCGTCGGCATCGGCGGTTCCGGAATGAGCGGCATCGCCCGCCTGTTCCTCGAGGCCGGCTACACCGTGACCGGATCGGATGTGCGGCACTCCGCGAACATCGACACCCTGCGGAACCTCGGCGCGACGATCGCCATCGGCCACGACGCCGCCAACGTCGGCGACGCCGACACGCTGGTCGTCACCGGCGCCCTCTGGCAGGACAACCCGGAGTACCAGCTGGCACTCGAGAAGGGTCTGCCGGTGCTGCACCGGTCTCAGGCCCTCGCCTGGCTGATCAACCGCTCGCGCCTGGTCGCCGTGGCCGGCGCGCACGGCAAGACGACCTCCACCGGCATGATCATCACCGGGCTGCTGGGCCTCGGCGAAGACCCGAGCTTCGTGAACGGCGGCGTCATCGCCTCCCTCGGCACGAGCTCCAAGACCGGCACCGGCGAGCTGTTCGTCGTCGAGGCGGACGAGTCGGACGGCTCGTTCCTGCTCTACGACACGGCCGTCGCCCTGATCACCAACGTCGACCCCGACCACCTCGACCACTACGGCTCGCTGGAGGCGTTCGAGGACGCCTTCGTGTCGTTCGCCCGCGAGGCGGACGAGTTCGTCGTGGTCTCGTCCGACGACGCGGGCGCCGTGCACGTGACCGGCCGGCTGCGCGAGCAGGCGCCGGACAAGCGGATCGTCACGTTCGGCGAGGCGGAGGACGCGGACGTCCGCGTCCACTCCATCGTGACCGACGGACCCGTGTCGTTCACGGTGCGCTACCAGGGGGAGGACTACTCGGCGCGACTGCGCGTGCCCGGGCGGCACAACGCCATCAACGCCGGCGGCGCCTTCGCCGTGCTGACCGGCCTCGGGTTCGACCCGGCCGCCTCCCTCGCCGCCATCGCCGAGTTCGGCGGCACCGAGCGCCGCTTCGAACTGCACGGCACGGTGGGCGGCGTCAGCGTCTACGACGACTACGCCCACCACCCGACCGAGGTCGCCGCCGCGCTCTCCGCCGCCCGCACGGTGGTCGGAGACGGGCGCATCATCGCCGTCCACCAGCCGCACCTGTACAGCCGGACGCGTCTGTTCGCGCAGGAGTTCGCCGAGACGCTCGAGCGCTACGCCGACGAGACCGTCGTGCTCGACGTGTACGGAGCGCGCGAGGACCCGGAGCCCGGCGTGACGGGAGCGCTCGTCGCCGATCGCTTCGAGCATCCCGAGCGCGTGGCCTTCATCGCCGACTGGCAGAAGGCCGCCGACCACACCGCTCAGATCGCCCGGGAGGGCGACTTCGTGATCACCCTCGGCTGCGGCGACGTCTACCGCATCGTGCCCCAGCTGCTGGACTCGCTGCGCCGGGAGCACCCGGACGCCGCCGGCGTGTAGCGGGCCGCTCGGTGAAGCGTCCCCAGGGTTTCGACCGGCAGGAGGTGCCGGCGTCCGCGCCCGCGCCGCTGCGGCACGAGCCGGAGGCGCGCGACGAGCAGCGGCGGGAAGCCGCGCCCGCGCGCGGCGTCGGCACGGTGACCGAGCCCATCCCGGTGATCGCCGATCCACCGGGCACTCCGGCCGCGCCGCCCGCCGACGCCGAACCGGTCCGTGCCCCGCGCACCGAAACCTCGACGGACACGTCCCCGTACTCCCGGCTCCCCACGAACCGCGAGATCGACAAGGCGCTGCGGGCGGCCCGCCGCGAGCGCAAACGGCTCGAGCGCGGCGAGGTGCGCCGCTTCACCAAGCGGTCGCGACGACGTCGCATCATGTGGCTGGCTGCGGCTGCCGTCGTGGCGGGGCTCGTGCTCTCCGTCGTGCTCATCGCCTACTCGCCGCTGCTCGCGCTGAAGCACATCCAGGTGACCGGCACCGCCCGGCTGGATGCGAAGGCCGTCGAGAAGAAGCTCTCCGACCAGCTGGGCACCCCGCTGCCGCTGCTCGACCAGGCGGGCATCTCGAGCGACCTGGCCGCGTTCCCGCTCATCCGCAGCTACACGGTGGAGAGCCACCCGCCCGACTCGATCATCGTGCGCGTGGTGGAGAGGCAGCCGGTCGGCGTCATCCAGCAGGGGGCCGCATACACGCTGGTGGACGCCGCGAAGGTGCCGATCTCCAGCAGTGAGAAGCGGCCGGACGGCTACCCGCTGATCGCGGCGAGCGGCGGGGCGGCCGACGTGGATGCGGACTCCGGGTTCGCGGCCGCGGCCAGCGTCCTGAGCGCCCTTCCTGCCGACGTGCTCGCACAGGTCGACACCATCGCCGCCAAGACGAAGGACGACGTGAGCTTCACCCTCCGGGGCAACGGTGCGACCGTGGTCTGGGGGAGCGCGGAGGACTCGTCGCTCAAGGCGGCGGACCTCGGCGCGCTGCTGAAGAGCGCGCCGGGATCGTCGCGGTACGACGTCTCCTCGCCGCACAGCGTGACGACGGGATGACCGGGTTGGGCACGACTTTTCCGACACGCCTGACCGGATACCGGGGCGGCGGCCCGGCCCACCTAACGTCGGATCGAGAATTGCATACTCAGCAAGACTTTAAGCCTCAGCTAGAGGTTGAAGGTTCCAGTGGAGGCCGGACGTGACAGCACAACAGAACTACCTCGCCGTGATCAAGGTCGTCGGCATCGGCGGAGGCGGCGTCAACGCCGTCAACCGCATGATCGAGCTCGGCCTCCGCGGCGTCGAGTTCATCGCCATCAACACGGACGCCCAGGCGTTGCTGATGAGCGACGCCGACGTCAAGCTCGACGTCGGCCGTGAGATCACGCGCGGCCTCGGCGCCGGAGCGGACCCCGAGGTCGGCCGTCGCGCCGCCGAGGACCACGCGGAGGAGATCGAGGAGGCCCTCGCGGGCGCCGACATGGTCTTCGTCACCGCGGGTGAGGGCGGCGGCACCGGAACCGGTGGCGCACCCGTCGTCGCGCGCATCGCGAAGTCGATCGGCGCACTGACCATCGGTGTCGTCACCAAGCCGTTCTCCTTCGAGGGCAAGCGCCGCCAGCAGCAGGCCGAGGCCGGCGTGCAGCGCCTGAAGGAAGAGGTCGACACCCTCATCGTCGTGCCGAACGACCGGCTGCTGGAGATCAGCGACCGCGGCATCAGCATGCTGGAGGCGTTCTCCACCGCCGACCAGGTGCTCCTCGCCGGTGTCCAGGGCATCACCGACCTCATCACCACCCCCGGCCTCATCAACCTCGACTTCGCCGACGTCAAGTCGGTCATGCAGGGAGCCGGCTCCGCCCTCATGGGCATCGGCTCCTCGCGCGGCGCCGACCGGGCGATCAAGGCGGCCGAGCTCGCCGTGGCCTCCCCGCTGCTGGAGGCGTCCATCGACGGCGCCCACGGCGTCCTGCTCTCCATCCAGGGTGGATCGAACCTCGGCATCTTCGAGATCAACGACGCCGCCCGGCTGGTGCAGGAGGCGGTGCACCCGGAGGCGAACATCATCTTCGGTGCGGTCATCGACGACACCCTCGGCGACGAGGTGCGCGTGACCGTCATCGCGGCCGGATTCGATGGCGGCGAGCCGAGCACGCGGCCCGCCGCCGTGGACGCGCGCCGCGCCAGCTACATCGAGGCCGGCTCGGAGGAGTCCCAGGTGGCCTCCTCCGCCGAGGTGGAGGCGGGCGAGATCCCCGCGCCCGTGACGAACGACGCCTGGCAGACCGGCGAGAGCCCGGTGACCGAGGCCGCCCAGCAGAAGGACCCGGCGTTCGACGACGAGAATGACGACCTCGACATCCCCGACTTCCTCAAGTAGTCCGCTGGCCGAGCGGCTCGCCGCGGTCCGGGAGGGCGTCGCCGACGCCGCCCGGGCCGCCGGTCGTTCGCCCGACGAGCTGACGACGATCGTCGTGACGAAGTTCCACCCGGCCTCGCTCGTCCGCGAGCTGGCCGAGCTCGGCGTCCGCGATGTGGGGGAGAACCGCCACCAGGAGGCGCAGGAGAAGGCGGCCGAGCTCGCCGACCTCGACCTCACCTGGCATTTCGTCGGCCAGCTGCAGAGCAAGAAGGCGCGGCAGGCGCGGCGCTACGCGTCCGTCATCCACTCGGTCGACCGGTTCTCGCTCGTCGACGCGCTCGCCGCGCGCGAGAGCGAGGGCGACCGGGATGTGGATGTGTTCGTCCAACTGAACCTCACCGACGACCCTGGGCGCGGGGGTGTCGCCGGCCGCGACCTCGAACCGCTGGTGGAGCACGTGCTCGCAGCGCCCGGGCTGAACCTGCTCGGCGTCATGGCCGTCGCCCCGCTCGGCGAGGCGCCGGCCAGTGCCTTCGAGCGGGTCCGTGCCGCCTCCGACCGCGTCCGCGAGCTCGCGCCGGAGGCCACGTCGATCTCCGCGGGGATGTCGCAGGACTACCGCGAAGCCATCGCGGCCGGCGCGACACACCTTCGGATCGGGACCGCCATTACCGGGAATCGGCCGGAGCTTCGTTAATCTCGAAACGAAGAGTTCGAAGTGCGTGGCGAGGCGTCGACGCGCAGGTCTGTACGGAGGAACCATGGCCAACCCGCTGAAGAAGACGATGGTCTACCTGGGCCTCGCCGACGAGGAACTGGAGTTCGAGGAGCAGCCGCAGGAGCAGGCTCATCACCAGCCGCGCCGCGAAGCACCGGTCCACACCCCGGCCCCCTCGCCGGTCCAGGCCGTCCCCCACCCCGCTCCGGTCGCTCCCGCGGCCGGTCGCGCTCCGGTCACGCCGCTGCGCAAGTCGTCCACCGCACGGAATGCATCGGTACAGGAAATGAACGAGATCCTCACGGTCCACCCCCGCCAGTACCGCGACGCCCAGGCGATCGCCGAGTCGTTCCGGGAGGGCATCCCGGTCATCATCAACCTCTCGCAGATGAGCGAGGGCGACGCCCGCCGCCTCATCGACTTCGCCAGCGGCCTCTCGCAGGGCCTCTACGGCAAGATCGAGCGGGTCACCCCCAAGGTGTTCCTGCTGTCGCCCAGCCACGTCGTCGTCTCGGGCGAGCACGGCGGCCAGGACGCCGAGGTCGACGCCTCCTTCTTCGCCCAGGCCTGAACCTGCGGGCTCCGGCCCGTCGACGCTCGAAGCGCACCGCCTCCCTCGTCGTCCATTGCGGACGCTCAGGGGACGCGGTGCGCTTTCGTCCATACTGGGAGGGTGTTTGTCGTCTCCCTCATCGCGACCGTCCTCTACTATGCGTTGCTGCTGTACTTCTTCGCCCTGTGGGCCCGGTTCGTCCTCGATCTGGTGCGCGTCTTCGCACGGCAGTGGCGCCCGCGGGGTTTCGGGCTGGTGCTGGCCGAGTCGACCTACGTGGTGACCGATCCGCCCATCCGCTTCTTCCGCCGGATCATCCCGCGCGTCTCGATGGGCCCGGTGGCGATCGACTTCGGCTGGAGCCTCACCATGCTCGTGGTGATCATCGGCTTGTACGTGACCCTGGGATTCCGCTGAGCGTCGGTCCACGGTTCGGGGGAGGGCCCGTTGTATCGTTGACGAGCCGACGCGCCGGACAGGCGCTGGAGTGCGCGACTCCCGCCCGCTTTGCTAGCGTTGGCTGAACGCGTTTCTGTTCCAATTTCACGATCTAAGGTGGCTTGCCATGGCGCTGACTCCGGAAGATGTAGTCAACAAGCGGTTCCAGCCGACGAAGTTCCGCGAGGGCTACGACCAGGACGAGGTCGACGACTTCCTCGATGAGGTCGTCGTCGAGCTGCGTCGCCTGAACCAGGAGAACGAGGAGCTCAAGCAGCGCCTCGTGGCGGCCGATTCGCGGATCGCCGAGCTGCAGCGCAGCGCGGGCCAGGGCGGTGCCGCCCCGGTCGCCGCCGCAGCGCCGCAGGCGGCCGACAACGGCGAGGCCGAGCGCCTCCAGCGCGAGAACGAGGAGCTCAAGCAGCGCCTCGCGCAGGCCCAGCAGGAGGCCGCTCAGGCGAAGCAGCAGGCCGAGCAGCAGGCGCAGGCCGCTCCCGCCTACCAGGCGCCCGCGGACGACGCGAACGACCCCAACGCCACCAACAACCTGCTCCAGCTCGCCCGCCGTCTCCACGAGGAGCACGTGCGCGAGGGTGTCGAGAAGCGCGACCAGCTCATCGCCGAGGGTCACGCGACCGCCGCCCGGATCGTCGCAGAGGCCGAGTCGAAGCAGCGCGCTCAGATCAGCGCCCTCGACCAGGAGCGCACCGGCCTCGAGCGCCGCATCGACGAACTGCGAACGTTCGAGCGCGACTACCGCAAGGGCCTCAAGAGCTACATCGAGGGTCAGCTCCGCGACCTCGACGCTCCAGTGCAGGGCGGCGGCGCCCAGCCCGGCGGTGCGTCCGGCAGCCGTTCCGCGGCTCCCGTGAGCGCGAGCGGCTCTGTCCCGGCGCCGGTCCCCGCGGGCGGCTCCGACGACTCCGGCCAGGGGCAGCAGCCTCCGGCGTTCCCCGGCTTTGGAGGCTAGTCCCTCCCGGTCCAAGGTCAGCATCAGGGCCTTGGCGGTCCTGGCGGTGGTCGCGCTGTGCGTGTACCTCGTCGATCAGATCGCCAAGGTCCTGGTCGTCTCGAACCTGTACGAGGGCCAGCAGATCGAGGTCCTGGGGCAGCTGCTCCAGTTCCATTTCGTCAAGAACGCCGGCGCGGCCTTCTCCATCGGCAGCGGCTCCACGTGGATCTTCTCCATCGTCGGTGTCGGCGTCCTCGGCTTCGTCATCTGGTACGCCCCGCGCATCCGCTCCACCGCCTGGGCCGTCTTATTCGGCCTGCTGCTGGGCGGCCTGCTCGGCAACCTGACCGACCGGCTGTTCCGGGAGCCGGGCTTCGGGGTCGGCCATGTGGTCGACTTCCTGCAGATCCCGCTCCTACCGGCCATCTTCAACCTGGCGGACGTCGCCATCGTGTCGAGCATGGCGCTCTTCCTCATCCTCACGCTCCGCGGGGTCGGCCTCGACGGCCGTCACACCCACGACGATGACGACGATGAGGCCGATGCGGATCAGGCGGATGCGGACGGCGTGGATGCGGATGCTGCTGATGCAGACGCAGCGGCCGCCGACACCGCCCGCCCCGCGCCCGAGCCGCACGACGACAAACCGCAGGCCTAGATGGAGTCGCGCAGCTTCCCCGTCCCGGACGGCCTGGAGGGCTCGCGGGTCGATGCGGGTCTCGCCAAGCTCCTCGGGTTCTCGCGCAGCTTCGCCGCCGAGATCGCCGAGGCCGGCGGTGTCAACGTCGACGGCCGTGAAGCCGGCAAGTCCGACCGCCTCTCCGCTGGCTCCTGGCTCGAGGTCTCGTGGCAGCCGAAATCCGACGTCGAGATCGTGCCGATCGCGGTCCCCGAGCTGACGATCGTCCATGACGACGACGACATCGTGGTCATCGACAAGCCCGTCGGCGTCGCTGCGCATCCCTCAGTCGGCTGGGAGGGTCCGACCGTGCTCGGCGCCCTGGCCGCCGCGGGCTTCCGCATCTCCACCTCTGGCGCCGCCGAGCGCGCGGGCATCGTCCACCGGCTCGACGCGGGCACCAGCGGGCTCATGGTCGTGGCCAAGTCAGAGCACGCCTACACGGTGCTGAAGCGCGCCTTCCACGACCGCACGGTCGAGAAGATCTACCACGCGGTCGTCCAGGGTCACCCCGACCCGCTGACCGGCACCATCGACGCCCCGATCGGCCGGCATCCCCGGTCCGACTGGAAGTTCGCGGTCGTCGCCGGCGGTAAGCCGTCTGTGACCCACTACGAGACCATCGAGGCGTTCCCCTCCGCCAGCCTGCTGGAGATCCACCTGGAGACCGGGCGCACGCACCAGATCCGGGTTCACATGGCCGCGCAGCGGCACCCGTGCGTGGGGGATGCGATGTACGGCGCCGACCCCGTCCTCAGCGAGAAGCTCGGCCTCACCCGGCAGTGGCTGCACGCCGTCCAGCTCTCCTTCGACCACCCCGCGACGGGGGAGTGGGTCACCTTCACGACCACGTATCCGGCCGACCTGCAACACGCGCTGGACGTCCTCCGAGAGTCGTGACCCCGAGCACGTCCGCCACCACCTCATCCCCGACCCCGCCCCATCTCCGGCCTCTCAGGCCGTCGAAACCGGAGGAATTCCCGTCGGATCCGGCCTCGATCTCCTCCGGTTCGCGCCCTGTTGCGGCGTGTCCGATCGGATCTCCTCCTTTCCTCGCTGGGCCGCCGAGGGTCGGCCCGAAAATGTCGCCGACGACGTTTAGGCTGAATGGGTCATGAGCGACTCCTTCGTCCACCTCCACGTCCACAGCGAGTACTCGATGCTCGACGGGGCTGCGCGCGTCAAACCCCTGGTGGAGTCCGCGGCCGCCCAAGGAATGCCCGGTGTCGCGATCACCGACCACGGCAACATGTTCGGCGCGTTCGATTTCTGGCGCACGGCCACGGACGCCGGGATCAAGCCGATCATCGGCACGGAGGCCTACCTCACGCCGGGCACGCACCGCTCCGACAAGACCCGAATCCGGTGGGGCGACGGCGGCGGCGACGACGTCTCCGGATCGGGCGCCTACACGCACATGACCCTTCTGGCGGCGACGACCGAGGGGATGCACAACCTCTTCCGGCTGTCGTCGTACGCCTCGATGGAGGGCTACTACTTCAAGCCGCGCATGGACCGCGAGCTTCTGAGTAAATACTCCAAGGGCATCATCGCGACGACGGGGTGCCCCTCCGGCGAGGTGCAGACCCGCCTGCGACTGGGACAGTACGAGGCGGCGCGGGCCGCGGCGGCCGACTACCGCGACATCTTCGGCAAGGAGAACTTCTTCGCCGAGATCATGGACCACGGGCTCGGCATCGAGCGCCGGATCATGTCCGACCTCATCCGGCTGGCGAAAGACCTCGGCCTTCCGCTCGTGGCGACCAACGACCTCCACTACACGCACGCGGAAGACGCCAAGAGCCACGCGGCGCTGCTCTGTGTGCAGTCCGGCTCGACCCTCGATGACCCGAACCGCTTCAAGTTCGACGCCGACGAGTTCTACCTGAAGACCCCGGAGCAGATGCGACAGCTGTTCCGCGATTACCCGGACGCCTGCGACAACACGCTCGCGATCGCCGAGCGCTGCGACGTGAAGTTCGACACCGCCGCCAACTACATGCCGCGCTTCCCGGTGCCCGAGGGCGAGACCGAGCAGACATGGTTCGTCAAGGAGGTCGAGAAGGGCCTCGAGCAGCGCTACCCGAACGGCATCACGCCCGAGGTGCGCAAGCAGGCCGACTACGAGATCGGGGTGATCTCGCAGATGGGCTTCCCGGGCTACTTCCTCGTGGTCGCCGACTTCATCAACTGGTCGAAGCGCAACGGCATCCGCGTCGGCCCCGGCCGTGGCTCCGGCGCCGGCTCGATGGCCGCGTACGCGATGCGGATCACCGACCTCGACCCGCTGCAGCACGGCCTCATCTTCGAGCGCTTCCTCAACCCCGACCGCGTCTCCATGCCCGACTTCGACGTCGACTTCGACGACCGTCGCCGCGGCGAGGTCATCAAGTACGTGACCGAGAAGTACGGCTCGGAACGCGTCGCCCAGATCGTCACCTACGGCACGATCAAGGCCAAGCAAGCGCTCAAGGACTCCGGGCGCGTCCTCGGTTTCCCGTTCTCGATGGGCGAGAAGCTCACGAAGGCGATGCCGCCGCCCGTCATGGGCAAGGACATCCCGCTGACCGGGATCTTCGACAAGGACCACCCGCGCTACAAGGAGGCCGTCGACATCCGGGCGGTCGTCGAGACCGACCCCGAGGCGAAGACCGTCTTCGACACAGCGCTCGGGCTCGAGAACCTGAAGCGCCAGTGGGGTGTGCACGCCGCCGGCGTGATCATGTCGTCCGACCCGCTGATCGACGTCATCCCGATCATGAAGCGGGAGCAGGACGGCCAGATCGTCACACAGTTCGACTATCCGGCCTGCGAGTCGCTCGGCCTGATCAAGATGGACTTCCTGGGGCTCCGCAACCTCACCATCATCAACGACGCCCTCGACAACATCCGCGACAACCGCGGAGAAGAGCTGGTGCTCGAAGACCTGGAGCTCGACGACCGGCCCGCCTATGAACTGCTGTCACGCGGTGACACGCTGGGCGTGTTCCAGCTCGACGGCGGCCCCATGCGGTCACTCCTGCGCCTGATGAAGCCGGACAACTTCGAGGACATCTCGGCACTCATCGCGCTGTACCGCCCGGGCCCGATGGGCGCCAACTCGCACACCAACTACGCGCTCCGCAAGAACGGGCAGCAGGCGATCACGCCCATCCACCCGGAGCTCGCCGAGCCGCTCGCCGACATCCTCTCGACCAGCTACGGCCTCATCATCTACCAGGAGCAGGTGATGGCGATCGCGCAGAAGGTCGCCGGCTTCTCGCTCGGTCAAGCAGACATCCTGCGCCGCGCAATGGGCAAGAAGAAGAAGTCGGAGCTGGACAAGCAGTTCGAGGGCTTCTCGCAGGGCATGCAGGCCAACGGCTACTCGATGGACGCCGTCAACAAGCTGTGGGAGATCCTGCTCCCGTTCTCCGACTACGCGTTCAACAAAGCGCACTCGGCCGCGTACGGGGTCATCTCGTACTGGACCGCGTACCTCAAGGCGCACTACCCGGCGGAGTACATGGCCGCGCTGCTCACCAGCGTCGGCGACTCCAAGGACAAGATGGCGCTGTACCTTAACGAGTGCCGTCGCATGGGCATCAAGGTGCTCCCGCCGGACGTCAACGAATCGAACCTCTACTTCGCCGCCGTCGGCCAGGACATCCGCTTCGGCATGGGGGCGGTTCGCAACGTCGGCGCCAACGTCGTCGAGGGAGTCCGCGAGGCACGCGAGAGCAAGGGCCGCTTCGAGTCGTTCCACGACTTCCTGAACAAGGTGCCCATCCACGCCGCGAACAAGCGCACGGTGGAGTCGCTGATCAAGGCGGGCGCGTTCGACTCGCTCGGCCACACCCGCCGTGCGCTCGTCGAGGTGCACGAGGATGCGGTCGAATCGGCCGTGAAGATCAAGCGCAACGAGGCCAACGGCGACGTCGGGTTCGACTTCGACAGCCTGTGGGGCGAGGACGAGGTGACGCAGACGCAGCACCACATCCCGCAGCGGCCGGAGTGGGCGAAACGCGACAAGCTGGCGTTCGAGCGCGAGATGCTCGGGCTGTACGTCTCCGACCATCCCCTCGCCGGGCTCGAACTGCAGCTGGCGAAGCTCGCCAGCACGGGGATCGCCGAACTCGTGGCATCGGAGAACATCCAGGACGGCGAGACGGTGACCATCGCGGGCCTCGTGACGAGCGTGCAGCACCGCGTGGCGAAGGCGTCGGGCAACCAGTACGGCATGATCCAGGTCGAGGACTTCGGCGGCGAGCTGACGGTGATGTTCATGGGCAAGGCGTACCAGGAGTACTCGGCCCAGCTGCAGGGCGACGCGATCGTCGTCGTCCGCGGCCGCGTCAGCCTGCGCGACGACGGGATGAACCTGCACGCGTTCTCACTGATGACGCCGGACCTGGGTCAAGCCAACGACTCCGGCCCGCTCGTCATCACGATGCCCGATCAGCGCGCGACGACCGACACCGTGATGTCGTTGAGCGAGGTGCTCGCGCGGCATCCGGGCGAGAGCGAGGTGCGTCTCCGGCTGGTGAAGGGACAGGTCGCGCGCGTGTTCGAGGTGCCGAAGCCGGTGACGGTGAGTGCCGACCTCTACGGCGAGCTGAAGGGCCTGCTCGGCCCGCACTGCCTGGTCTGACCGGGGTCCGGAGGGCGCCGGGTCAGACCGGGTTGCCCGGACGCCAGTAGGTGCGCTCGTGGTAGACGAGCGGCGCGTCGTCCTCGCCGAGGCCGCCCTGCTCGATCTGCACGATGACGACGGCGCTCTGGTGCACCTGCACGCGCTCGACGATGCGGCCGACCATCCACGCAGTCGTGTCCTTGATGACCGGCAGCCCGTGCGGGCCGCGGTACCAGTGGTCGCCGAGGAAGCGCTGGCTGTTGTCGCCCGACAGCGTCTGCGCGACCTCGCGATTGCGCACGCCGAGGGTGTGGATGACGACGCGCTCGGTCTCCGCGATGGCGGGCCAGCTCGATGCCGACAGCGCCATGTTGAACGTGGCGAGCGGCGGGACGGCGGCGAGTGAGGCGAGCGACGTCGCCGTGAACCCGACGGGCGTGCCGTCCTCGCGTTGGGCCGTGATGATGGCCACCCCGGCCGCGTGACGGCGGAAGGTCTGCCGGAAGGCCGCGAGGTCGGGGGTCGCGTCGGTGATGGCGCCGTCGGTGGGGTCGGGGGATGCGCTGTTCATACTGTTGGTTACAAGCCCGAATCTGTGTGGACCATTCCGCGGGGGAGGGACTCGCCCGAGCGGATAAGGTGGATGGGCCATGATCCAGACCATCGACCTCCGCGGTGTCCAGCCTACTCGCGCCGCCTTCCAGCGACTCGTTCCCCGTCCCGTCGTGGACGTGCAGGCGGCGATGTCGGTCGCCTCCGAGCTGATCGACGACGTACGGCATCGCGGTGTCGCAGCGCTCACCGAGCAGGCGGAGCGTTTCGACGGTGCGTCTCCCGCATCCGTCCGCGTTCCTCAGGCCGAGATCGATGCTGCGGTCGAGGCGCTCCCCGCCGATGTGCGCGAGGCGCTGGAGGAGGCAATCGCCCGCGTGCGCGAGGCGACGGCCGCGCAGGTCCCGCCGCCGACCGAGACAGTGATCCGCCCCGGCGCCTCCATCGTGCAGCGCTGGGAGCCGGTCGAGCGTGCCGGACTCTATGTGCCGGGCGGAAAGGCCGTGTACCCGTCGAGCGTGGTCATGAACGCCGTGCCCGCGCAGATCGCGGGCGTCGCCTCCGTCGCCCTCGCGAGCCCTCCGCAGCGCGAGTTCGGGGGAGCGGTCCACCCGGTCATCCTCGGAGCCGCGGGTCTCCTCGGCATCGACGAGGTGTACGCGATGGGAGGCGCCGGTGCGATCGGCGCGCTGGCGTACGGAGTCGAGGAGCTCGGGCTCGACCCGGTCCAGGTCATCACCGGCCCGGGCAACATCTACGTCGCCGCCGCGAAGCGCGTGGTGCGCGGTCAGGCGGGCATCGACTCCGAGGCCGGCACCACCGAGATCCTCGTGATCGCCGACGACACGGCGGACCCCGCGTACGTCGCGGCGGACCTCGTGTCGCAGGCCGAGCACGACGAGGCGGCCGCATCCCTGCTGGTCTCCGACAGCCCGGCGTTCGCCGAGCGGGTCGTGGCCGAGCTGGATGCGCTGGCCGGCACCACCAAGCACAGCGAGCGGGTGCGCACCGCACTCGGCGGCCCGCAGTCCGCCGTGGTGCTCGTGGATGACCTGGCCGCCGCGGCCGCATTCAGCAACGCCTACGGCCCGGAGCACCTCGAGCTGCAGACGGCCGACCCGCACGAGCTTCTCGGCTCCATCCGCAACGCCGGCGCCATCTTCCTCGGGCCGACGTCGCCGGTGAGCCTCGGCGACTATCTGGCGGGGTCGAACCACGTGCTCCCGACCGGCGGACAGGCGCGGTTCTCGCCCGGGCTCGGCGCATACTCGTTCCTCCGGCCGCAGCAGGTCGTGCAGTACGACCGCGAGGCTCTGCAGGAGGTCGCCGACCGGATCGTCGCCCTGTCGACGGCGGAGGACCTGCCGGCGCACGGCGAAGCGGTCACCCAGCGGTTCCGCACCCGCTGAGCGATAGAATCCCACCATGTTCTGCCCCTTCTGCCGTCACCCGGACTCCCGCGTCATCGACTCTCGGACGAGCGACGACGGGCTGTCCATCCGCCGCCGCCGGCAGTGCCCGGAGTGCGGCCGTCGTTTCTCGACGACGGAGACGGCGAGCCTCAGCGTGATCAAGCGCAGCGGGGTGGCGGAGCCGTTCAGCCGCGAGAAGATCGTGCTCGGCGTCCGCAAGGCCTGCCAGGGCCGGCCGGTGACCGACTCCGATCTCGCCGTGCTGGCGCAGAAGGTCGAGGAGACCATCCGCTCGACGGGTGCGTCGCAGATCGAGGCCAACGACATCGGTTTGGCGATCCTGCCGGAGCTGCGAGAGCTCGACGAGGTGGCGTACCTGCGCTTCGCGAGCGTCTACCAGGGCTTCGACTCACTCGACGACTTCGAGGAGGCCATCCGCTCGCTGCGGCTGGCGCACCACGCGGAGCCGGTGCAGGTCGACTAGCCGGTATTCTCTTACCGGCATGTATCGCGCACTCTTCGACCTCGTCCTGGCCCGACTCGACCCCGAGCGGGCCCATCACCTCGCTTTCGTGGTGATCCGCGCCCTCTCGGCCGTCGGGCTCGGCGGGCTGGCCCGGCGCTTCACGGCCCCGGATCCGTCGCTCGCCGTCGAGGCGCTCGGACTGCGGTTCGACTCGCCGTTCGGCGTCGCCGCCGGCTTCGATAAAGACGGCGAGGGCGTGCTCGGTCTCGGCGCACTCGGCTTCGGCCACGTCGAGGTCGGCACGATCACCGCGCGGCCGCAGCCCGGCAACGACAAGCCGCGGCTGTTCCGTCTCATCCCTGACCGTGCGGTCATCAACCGGATGGGCTTCAACAACCACGGCGCCGGTGCCGCTGCCAACCGGCTGCTCCGCGTGCGACGTGCATCCCGGCGTCCCGTGCTCGGCGTGAACATCGGCAAGTCGCGGGTCGTCGCCGTCGAGCACGCGACGGAGGACTATCTCACCAGCGCCCGCGCGCTCGCACCGGTCGCCGACTATCTCGTCGTCAACGTCAGCTCGCCCAACACCCCGGGACTCCGCGGCCTCCAAGAGCTCGAACTGCTCGGTCCGCTCCTCACCGCGGTCAAGGACGTCGCGGGCACGACGCCGCTGCTGGTCAAGATCGCCCCCGACCTCACGAACGAGCAGGTCGAGCGCATCGCGCGCCTCGCTGTGGAGCTCGGGCTCGCGGGCATCATCGCGACCAACACGACGATCTCCCGCGACGGGCTCCGCACCGATCCCTCCGTCGTCGAGGCGGCGGGGGCGGGCGGCCTCAGCGGCGCCCCGCTCGCCGCGCGCTCCCTGGAGGTGCTGCGCCTCATCCGGGCCGTCGTGCCCGCCGAGCTCTGCGTCATCTCCGTCGGAGGCGTCGACACCGCGGAGGACGTGCAGGAACGGCTGGATGCCGGGGCCACCCTCGTGCAGGGCTACACAGCGTTCCTCTACCGCGGCCCGCTCTGGGCCCGTCAGATCAACCGGGGGCTGCTACGCCTCCGGCGTGCCCTGGTGGAAGCGTAGCCGCCAGCGTCCTGAGCTGCGCACCCACAGCGAGCTGCGCAGGGTCGCGCCGCGCGCATCCGTCGTCCGTGCGGTGAGCAGCAGCGTCTCGGGCGCGACACGGTCGACCGCGAGCAGCTCCATGGCGGCCGCCTGGTCGTCTTCGACGGCCAGCTCGGAGATGATCGCATCCCGACCCCAGAGCCGGCCGGAGCGCCCGATCTCCTCGAACGAGGGATGCAGCAGCTCGGCGAGACGGGATGCGTCCGAGCGCACCGCAGGCTCCAGCAGCTCGCGCTCCAGTCGCGCGACGACCTGCTCGTCGGTCTCATCGGCGGCGAGGTCGGCGAAGAGGTCGAGTTCGAGGGAGGCGTCCTGCGCGGGGGCAGGTACGGCGGCCGCAGGGGCAGCAGCGGGTGCGGTCGCCGGCGCCGCTGCGGGTGCAGGAGCCGGCACCTCCGCGACCGCCGCTCGACCGGGCCAGCCCGGACCGATCGGGATCGGGTCGCCCTTCTGGTAGGCGAGGGCGACGGCACGAGCGCGCACATCCGCCGCTTCGTTGAGATCGTGGCCGGCGTGCCCCTTGACCCACTCGAAGCGGTAGCTCCGGTCCTGCAGGGCGCGATCGAGACGCTCCAGCAGCTCGCGGTTCAGCACGGGAGCGCCGTCGGCCTTGCGCCACCCCTTGCGCTTCCAGCCCGGCATCCACTTGGTCACCGCGTTGATGACGTACTGGCTGTCGCAGAAGATGTGCAGGTCTTCGCCCAGGTGCGCGGTCGCCTCCAGCAGGTCGATGACCGCCATGAGCTCGCCCTGGTTGTTGGTGCCGTGCGGCCACCCGCCCGCGGACCAGTGGTCGTCGTCCACGTACCAGGCCCAGCCGGCCGGGCCGGGGTTGCCCAGGGCGGAGCCGTCCGCCGCCGCGACGATCGTCACGTCAGCTCGGGAACTGGCCGCGCTTGACCTGCGGCTTCGGCAGGCGCATGACCCGCAGCTGCAGCGCGCGCATCGCGGCGTACCAGCGCAGGCCGCGCTCGACCTTCGTCGCGCCGAACTTGGCGGCGATGCGCTTGCGCACCAGGAAGCCGAGCACGAAGCAGTCGATGACCGCGATCAGGAAGAAGCCCCAGAGCGCGAACAGGCCGTAGACCTGCATCTCCGGCCACGGCAGGAAGGTCAGGATGATGACGATCAGCATCACCGGGATGAGGAACTCGCCGATCGAGAACCGGGCGTCGACGTAATCGCGCACGTACCGACGCTGCGGTCCGCGGTCACGAGCGGTCAGATAGCGGTCGTCGCCGGCCGCCATGCCGATGCGCGCCTTCTCGCGCGCCTCCGCCTGCTTCTGCCGGGCGACGCGTGCCGCCTCCTTGCGGTCCGTCGGCACCAGCGGGCGCTTGCGGGCGGCCTCCTGCTGGCGGCGCGAGGGCGTCGGTGCGCCCTTGCCCTGCTTCAGCCGGGCAGCCGTCTCTTCGGGGGTCTCGGCGACGGGCGTCTCCGCCTCGCCTGCCGCATTCTGTCGTTTCGCCAACTTCGAGCCTTCGCTTGTGGGGTCCGCTTAAGATTACCCGCATGACAGACAGCCAGCAGACCCCAGTTCCCGCGGCCGCCGACGATGCGTCGGGCGGACCGACCCCCGGCATCGAGGCGGAGGTCCGAGCCGCGGTCGAGGCGGGGCTGCCGTCGGCCGTCGCCGACCTCTCGCAGCTCGTCCGCATCCCCTCGGTGTCGTGGTCGGCCTTCGACCCGCAGAACGTGCGCCGCAGCGCCGACGCCGTCGCCACACTCCTCACGGACACGGGGATGTTCGACAGCGTCGAGATCACGCAGGCGCCGATCGGCGACGGCGACCCGCTCGGGCAGCCGGCCGTGCTGGCGACGCGGGCCGCGAAGAACGGCCGCCCGACCGTCCTCCTCTACGCCCACCACGACGTCCAGCCCGAGGGCGACGAGGCGAACTGGGACACGCCGCCGTTCGAGCCGACCGTACGCGGCGACCGCCTCTACGGCCGCGGCGCGGCCGACGACAAGGCGGGCGTGATGACGCACGTCGCGAGCGTCCGCGCCCTGCGCGACGTGCTGGGCGACGACCTCGAGGTCGGCCTCGCCGTCTTCATCGAGGGGGAGGAGGAGTTCGGGTCCCGCTCGTTCGCGAACTTCCTGCAGCAGAACAAGGCGGCTCTTGCGGCTGACGTCATCGTCGTCGCCGATTCCGACAACGTCGACGTGAACACCCCGGCGCTGACCGTCTCGCTGCGCGGCAACGTGACTTTCCGCCTCACCGTCTCGACGCTCGAGCACGCCTCGCACTCCGGCATGTACGGGGGAGCGGCGCCTGATGCGATGCTCGCCATGGTCAAGCTGCTCGCCACTCTGCACGACGACGACGGTGCGGTGGCCGTGGAGGGGCTCACCTCGTACGACGCCGCGGCGGAGCCCCCGGCGTTCACCGAGGAGCAGCTCGCGGAGGACGCGGCGTTCCTGCCGGGCGTCACCAGCGTCGGCCGCGGTCCCATCCTGTCGCGGATGTGGTCGCAGCCCACCGTCACCGTCACCGGCATCGATGCGCCGACCGTCGCCAACGCGTCCAACACCCTGTTGCCCAGCGTCGCCGTGCGGATCAGCTCCCGCGTCGCACCGGGCCAGCCCGCCCGCGAGGCGTACGAGGCGCTGGAGCGCCACCTGCGCGCGCACGCGCCGTTCGGAGCGCACATCGAGATCGACGACGTCGACCTCGGCGATCCGTTCCTCGTCGACACCGACGGGTGGGCGGCGACCGAGGCGAAGCGCGCGATGACCGACGCGTGGGGCGCCGAAGCGGTCGAGACGGGCATCGGCGGCTCCATCCCGTTCATCGCCGACCTCGTCCGCGAGTTCCCGGCCGCGCAGATCCTCGTGACCGGCGTCGAGGACCCGGACACCCGGGCGCACAGCCCCAACGAGTCGCTGCACCTGGGCGTGTTCAAGCGCGCCGTGCTGACCGAGGCGCTCCTGCTGTCGCGGTTCAACGGGCGCACCGCATCCTGAGCAGATCCCGCGCTCTGCCGAATTTCCAGTTCGGCGACGTACAATCGACGCAGATTTCGTTCCGAAGTCCCGTTTCACCTTCGTGAGGAGTCCCATGACCGACACAACGCTGACCGCGACCAAGGCCCACGGAGTCGGCCTGACCGACGCCGCGGCATCCAAGGTCAGGAGCCTGCTCGAGCAGGAGGGCCGCGACGACCTGCGTCTGCGCGTCGCCGTCCAGCCCGGCGGATGCTCGGGTCTGATCTACCAGCTGTACTTCGACGAGCGCATGCTCGACGGAGACGCGACCGTCGATTTCGACGGGGTGGAGGTCATCGTCGACAAGATGAGCGTCCCGTACCTCGACGGTGCGACGATCGACTTCGAGGACACGATCCAGAAGCAGGGCTTCACGATCGACAACCCGAACGCGACCGGTTCCTGCGCGTGCGGAGACTCCTTCCACTGAGCGCCGTATAGCACAGAGAAACACATCGGGCCGCCCTCCACAGGGCGGCCCTTTTGTTCGGATCAGGGTGTCAGTCGGAGTAGGGTAGACACAGCCACATACAGTTGCATGTGAACTGTCCAGTAGTCACTCGAAAGGTCACCGGTGCGTCACAATCGCCGTCTCCGATGGGCTGCCATCCCGATCGCCGCGACGCTCGTCGTGGCACTCGCGGGCTGCACGCAGGCTCAGCTGCACGGATTCCTCCCGGGCTTCGTCGAGGGCGAGCCGCCCGTCACGAACCACACCGACCGCATCAGCGGCCTCTGGGTGACCAGCTGGATCGTCCTCCTCATCGTCGGCATCGTCGTCTGGGGCCTCACGCTCTGGGCGGTCATCGTGTACCGCCGCCGGAAGGGCCAGACCGGCCTCCCCGTTCAGCTGCGCTACAACATGCCGATCGAGATCTTCTACACGATCGTGCCGCTCATCCTGGTGCTCGGCTTCTTCGCCTTCACCGCTCGCGATCAGAACGCCATCGAGCAGCCCTACGCGAACCCGGACGTCAAGATCCAGGTGTACGCCAAGCAGTGGGCATGGGACTTCAACTACGTCAGCGACAACGTCTACGATCCGGGAATCCAGGTCCAGCCGGATGACAACAGCGCCACCCCCGGATCGGTCCAGGAGGGCGAGGTCCCGACCCTGTACCTCCCCGAGAACAAGAAGATCACGATCCAGCTCGACTCGCGCGATGTGATCCACTCCTTCTGGGTGCCGGCGATGCTCTACAAGAAGGACGTCATCCCGGGCAAGACCAACTACATGTACTTCGAGACGACCGACCGCACGGGCACCTTCGTCGGCAAGTGCGCCGAGCTCTGCGGCGAGTACCACTCCGCGATGCTCTTCAACGTGAAGATCGTGTCGCAGTCCGAGTACGACGCCCACATCAAGAGCCTTCGCGACCAGGGCTACGAGGGTCAGCTGGGCTCCGAGTACGACCGCAACCAGAACCTGCCCGGAACGGGCGCCCCGCAGGGCAACGAGTAGGACGCACAGATGACGACGACAGCACCGGCGCCGGGAGCGACCACCGCTCCCAAGCCTGCGCCCACGATCCTCACCGCGAACGGTGTGGCCCGTAAGGGCAACATCCTCGTGAACTACATCACGTCGACGGACCACAAGACCATCGGGTACATGTACCTGATCTCGTCGTTCGTGTACTTCCTCATCGGCGGCGTGATGGCGCTGATCATCCGCGCCCAGCTGTTCGAGCCGGGCCTGCAGGTGGTCGCCACCAAGGAGCAGTACAACCAGCTGTTCACCATGCACGGCACGATCATGCTGCTCATGTTCGCGACGCCGCTCTTCGCCGGCTTCGCCAACGTGCTCATGCCGCTGCAGATCGGCGCACCGGACGTGGCGTTCCCGCGTCTGAACGCGCTGGCGTACTGGTTCTACTCGTTCGGCTCGCTCATCGCGGTCGCCGGCTTCCTCACCCCGCAGGGTGCGGCATCGTTCGGCTGGTTCGCCTACGCACCGCTCTCGAGCACGACGTTCTCGCCAGGAATCGGCGGCAACCTCTGGGTGCTCGGCCTCGGACTGTCGGGCTTCGGAACCATCCTCGGCGCGGTGAACTTCATCACCACGATCATCACCATGCGCGCCCCGGGCATGACCATGTTCCGCATGCCGATCTTCACCTGGAACACCCTGGTGACCTCGATCCTCGTGCTGATGGCCTTCCCGGTGCTGGCCGCCGCGCTCTTCGCTCTCGCGGCCGACCGCGTGTTCGACGCGCACATCTACGACGCGGCGAACGGCGGAGCCCTGCTCTGGCAGCACCTGTTCTGGTTCTTCGGCCACCCCGAGGTGTACATCATCGCTCTGCCGTTCTTCGGCATCGTGTCCGAGATCTTCCCGGTGTTCAGCCGCAAGCCGATCTTCGGATACAAGACGCTGGTGTACGCGACGATCGCGATCGCCGCCCTCTCGGTCACGGTGTGGGCGCACCACATGTACGTCACCGGCTCGGTGCTGCTGCCCTGGTTCTCGTTGATGACGATGCTCATCGCCGTCCCGACCGGTGTGAAGATCTTCAACTGGATCGGCACGATGTGGCGCGGATCGCTCACGTTCGAGTCGCCGATGCTCTGGTCGATCGGCTTCCTGATCACGTTCACCTTCGGTGGTCTGACCGGCGTCATCCTCGCGTCGCCGCCGCTCGACTTCCACGTGTCCGACACCTACTTCGTCGTCGCGCACTTCCACTACGTGGTCTTCGGAACCGTCGTGTTCGCCATGTTCGCCGGCTTCTACTTCTGGTGGCCCAAGTGGACGGGCAAGATGCTCAACGACCGGCTGGGCAAGTGGCACTTCTGGCTGCTGTTCATCGGCTTCCACACGACCTTCCTCATCCAGCACTGGCTGGGAGTCGTGGGCATGCCGCGCCGGTACGCCACCTACCTGCCGTCGGACGGCTTCACCTGGATGAACCAGGTGTCGTCGATCGGCGCCGGCATCCTGGCGATCTCGATGATCCCGTTCTTCGTGAACGTGTACCTCACCGCGCGCAACGCGCCCAAGGTCACCGTGAACGACCCGTGGGGCTACGGCCGTTCGCTCGAGTGGGCGACCAGCTGCCCGCCGCCGCGGCACAACTTCACGTCGATCCCGCGCATCCGCTCGGAGTCCCCGGCGTTCGACCTGAACCACCCCGAGGCGGGCATCCCGGTCGGGATCGGACCCGCGAAGGACGCCCCCGACGCCCCTGTGCACGATGTCGCGAACGACGAGGTGAAGTAACCCATGCGCGCCAATGCCATCCTGTTCTGGATCCTGTCGATCTTCTTCCTGCTGTCGGCGGTCGTCTACACGCTGTGGAACCTGCTCGACCAGGCCCACCGCAACGTCGAGTGGGTCGGCACCATCGGCATGCTGCTCGGTGCGATCCTCGCCGCGTTCATCGCGTTCTACGTCGGCCGCTCCCACGCTTCGCAGGGCGGGGAGCTCCCGGAGGACCGCCTCGACGCGAACATCGACGACGGCGACCCCGAGTTGGGCCACTTCAGCCCGTGGAGCTGGTGGCCGGTGGCTCTCGCCTTCGGCGCCGGACTGGTCGTCCTGGGCCTCGCCGTCGGTTTCTGGATCTGCTACATCGGCGTCGCCTTCGCCCTGGTCTGCATCGTCGGCTGGGTCTACGAGTACTACCGCGGCTACTTCGCGCGCTGAGCGAACCGTCCGCGCCTGACGAGGGCCGTCTCCTACGGGAGACGGCCCTCGCTGCGTGTCGGGGCGCACCCGGCTCTCCGCCGTGTCCGGGCCGGGTCCGCGGGGCTGCACTCCGGCGGCGCTGGGTTGCCGCCCCGGCGCTTGTCGTCTGTGGGGCGTAACGCGCCGTTATGCCGCTGTCGTAACGGCGTGTTGCGACCCACGGATGGGGCCGTTGTCGCGCGAGAGTTGGTTCGGTCTCCCGTCGCCGCCGGAGGCCTGACGCCATCCAGTTGACGCAACACGCCGTCGTGGGCGACACCATGACGGCGTGTTACGTCAACCAGTGCAGACGACGGGGCGCCTAGCGGAGGAAGGGACGGGCCGGTGGCGTCAGCGGCGGGTGAAGCGGAGGACGTCGACGGAGACGCGCGTGGCGTCCACGTCCGACGGGAGGACAGCACCGGCGGCGGCGTGACGTGCCGACGGTCCCATGCCCGCCAGAGCGTCGCGTAGCGGCGGCGTAAGCGCCAGGTCATACGCGATCCGTTCGCGCGCCAGGAGGCCGTACAGCGGCTCTGTGGTGGTGATGACGTCGTCCGCCTTGTCGGACGGGATGTCGAGCATGGTCCCGGCGGCGCGGAGCGAACCGAGGTGGTCGGCGCGGGGGACCACCACCACGAGGGTTCCTCCGGGACGCAGGACGCGGTGGAACTCCGGGAGGTTGCGCGGGGCGAACACGTCGAGCACGGTGTCGGCCGCTTCGGAATGGACGGGCAGCGGACGCCAGGTGTCGGCCACGAGGCCGTCCACCCGTTCCGAAGAGCGCGCGGCGCGGGCGACCGCCTGCGGAGACAGGTCCATCGCGAGCCCCCGTGCGTCCGGGAGGGCGGAGAGGGCGGCACGGAGGTAGTGGCCGGTGCCGGCTCCCGCATCCAGCACGCGCGTCCCGGTGGCTGACGCCGACACGGCGTCGGCGATGGGGGAGTAGGCGCCGCTCTCGAGCACCAGGTCGCGCGCATCCAGCATCTCGGCGGTGTCGCCCAGATGCTTTGTACCTCCGCCGAGCAGGACGATGTAGCCGCGCTTGTTGACGTCGTGGCGGTGCCCGTTCACACATCCCAGAGTGAGGCGCTCGACCGGTTCCAGATCGGCCTGGCACACCGGGCAGCGCAGCCAGGCGGCCAGGCGGGACGGATCAACGGACATCGGCAGCCCCTCGGTCGAAGGAACGGGAAACAGCGGGCGGGAACGCGAAAGCGCCGGCGCGAATGAACGCACCGGCGCTTCCGACGGAGGCGGACCTCAGTGGTGGTCGTGGCCCGACTCGAGCTCGTTCCGGGTCGGCGGAACGATGCGGTCCTCGAAGAACCAGCGGGACAGGCCCGCACGCATCCGGTTCGCCGCCGTGATCTTGCCCCGACGGTTCGGGCGCAGCATCAGCGGCTCGTACGACTCGAACGACACCAGACGCCAGCGCTCGTAGTCGCTCAGCTGCTCGTGCACTTCGATGAACTCGCCGCCGGGCAGCTTCACGATCCGGCCGCTCTCGTAGCCGTGGAGGGCGATGGAGCGGTCCTTCTTCTGGAGCGCCAGGCAGACGCGCTTCGTCACGAAGTAGGCGACCACCGGACCGACGAACAGCAGCGCCTGCAGGGTGTGGATGACACCCTCCATCGTCAGCTTGAAGTGCGTCGCGATGATGTCCGAGCTCGCCGCCGCCCAGAAGACCGCGTAGAACGTGACACCGGCAGCGCCGATGGCGGTGCGGGTCGCCGCGTTGCGCGGACGGTCCAGGATGTGGTGCTCACGCTTGTCGCCGGTGATCCACGCCTCGAGGAAGGGGTAGATCATCACCGTGACGATGAACAGGCCCAGGATCGCCACCGGGACGATGATGTTGAACGACCAGGTGCGGTCGAGCCACACGAACTCCCAGCCCGGCGGGACGAGCCGCAACGCGCCGTCGGCGAAGCCGATGTACCAGTCCGGCTGGGTACCCGCCGACACCGGGGAGGGGTCGTACGGACCGTAGTTCCAGATCGGGTTGATCGTGAACAGCGACGCCAGCAGCACCAGCACGCCGAAGACGATGAAGAAGAAGCCGCCGGCCTTCGCCGCGTACACCGGGAGGACCGGGTAGCCGACGACGTTGCCCTGGGTGCGACCGGGGGCCGCGTACTGCGTGTGCTTGTGGATGACCACGAACATCAGGTGGAGCGCGATGAACGCCACGACGAACGCGGGCAGGAGCAGGATGTGCAGCGTGTAGAGGCGCCCGACGATCGCCGTGCCCGGGAACTCGCCGCCGAAGAGCAGGAACGAGATCCAGGTCCCGACCACCGGCAGACCCTTGATCAGGCCGTCGATGATGCGGAGGCCGTTGCCCGAGAGCAGGTCGTCCGGCAGCGAGTAGCCGGTGAAGCCCTCGGCCATCGCCAGGATGAAGAGCACGAAGCCGATCACCCAGTTCAGCTCACGCGGCTTGCGGAACGCGCCCGTGAAGAAGATGCGGAGCATGTGCAGGCCGATGGAGGCCACGAACAGCAGCGCTGCCCAGTGGTGGATCTGTCGGACCAGCAGACCGCCGCGCACCTCGAACGAGATGTTGAGCGTGCTCTGCATCGCGGAGGACATCTCGATGCCCTTCAGCGGCACGTACGAGCCGTTGTAGGTGACCTCGGCCATCGACGCCTGGAAGAAGAACGTCAGGAACGTGCCGGACAGCAGGATGACGATGAAGCTGTAGAGCGCGACCTCGCCGAGGAGGAAGGACCAGTGGTCGGGGAAGATCTTGCGACCGAACTCCTT
Organism: Leifsonia sp. NPDC014704; assembly: GCF_043083605.1. Lineage (NCBI taxonomy): Bacteria > Bacillati > Actinomycetota > Actinomycetes > Micrococcales > Microbacteriaceae > Leifsonia > Leifsonia sp. NPDC014704. The sequence continues at coordinate 481,247 of NZ_JBIBYW010000001.1, forward strand.
GACGGCCCCTGAGATGCTGGTGCGGTCTTCCAGGTAGTTCGCGGCTGCCGCCGTGAAGCCGCCCTTCTTGGCCGTCGTCGTTGCCGCGGGTGCGGCGGTCGTGGTGCTCAATGGCGCTCCCAGAAGCTTGGGCCGACGGGCTCGGTGAAGTCGCTGCGGGCGACCAGGTAGCCATCGGCGTCGACGGTGATCGGCAGCTGCGGCAGCGGCCGCTTCGCCGGTCCGAAGATGACCTGCGCTTCGTGCGTGATGTCGAACTGCGACTGGTGGCACGGGCAGAGCAGGTGGTGCGTCTGCTGCTCGTAGAGCGCCACCGGGCACCCGACGTGTGTGCAGATCTTGGAGTAGGCGACGATGCCGTCGTAGTTCCAGTTCTCACGGCCCTTGGACACGTGCAGGTCCTCGGGCTTGAGGCGCATGAGGAGCACGGCCGCCTTGGCCTTCTCCTCCAGCATGTTCTCCGACTCGTTGAGGCCTTCGGGGATCACGTGGAACGCGCTCCCGAGGGTCACATCCGAGGCCTTGATCGGGGTTCCGGTTGGGTCGCGGGTGAGCCGGACCCCCTTCGCCCACATCGTGTTCGAGAGCAGCTCGACCGGGTCCTCGTTCTCGGGCGCGAGGCCGCGGAACAGGACGACGGCGGGCAGCGGGAAGGCGATCAGTGCGCCGATGAGGCTGTTGCGCACGAGCGTGCGCCGGCTGAACCCGGACTCCTCGTCGGCCTGGCGGAAGATCTCCGCGGCGCGCTCGGTGGTCGCCTCGCTTCCGCGCACGGGGTGACGGAGGTCGACGCCCTCCTTCTCGTGCATGAGCGCCTTGCCCCAGTGGACGGCGCCGATGCCGATCGCGAGGAGCGCGAGGGCTCCGCCGATGCCGATGAACAGGTTGTTCAGGCGGACCGAGCCGGGGTCGCCGTCGACGATCGGGAAGGCGAGGTAGGCGGCGACCGCCCACACCGAGCCCGCGATCGACAGGTAGAACAGCGTGTAGACGGTGCGCTCGGCGCGCCGTTCCTTCCGCGGGTCGAGGTCGGTGACGCGCGGGCGGTGAGGCGGGAAGCCGGGGTTCTCGACGGCGTCGCGGATGATCACCGCCGTCCCGGGGTCGCCGGTGCGGTGCGCCTCAGACGAACTGGCGGGCGTCAGCTCGCGACCGCCGTTCTCGTCCTGTGCCATTGCTCTCCTTCTTACGCTGTGGTTCGTGCCTGTGCGGGCCGACTAATTGGACTTCGCCGTGATCCACACGGTGAGGGCGACGATGGCGCCCAGACCGAAGATCCAGAGGAACAGACCCTCGGCGACCGGGCCGAGGTTGCCCAGCTCGAAGCCGCCCGGGGACGGGTTGTTCTGGATGTACTTCAGGTACGTGATGATGTCGGCCTTGCCCTGCGGCGTGATGTTCAGGTCGTTGAAGACCGGCATGTTCTGCGGGCCGGTGACCATGGCCTCGTAGATGTGCTCGGCGCTGACGCCGGTGAGCGGCGGGGCGTACTTGCCCTCGGTGAGCGCTCCACCCGCGCCGGCCACGTTGTGGCACATGGCGCAGTTGATGCGGAACAGCTCTGCGCCGTGGGCGGCGTCACCCTTCCCGTCGAGGTACTTCTGCTCGGGGATGGACGGCCCCGGGGCGAGGGATGCGACGTAGTCGGCGAGGGCCTTGACCTGGTCGTCAGTGAACTGGACCGGCTTCTCCTGCGCCTGCGGGCCCTGCATCTGCATGGGCATGCGGCCGGTGCCGACCTGGAAGTCGACGGCGGCCGCGCCGACGCCGATCAGGCTCGGGGCCACCGAGGTGCCCTGGGCGTCGAGCCCGTGGCAGGTGGCGCAGTTGGCCTGGAAGAGCTTCTTGCCCTCGTCGACCGAGTTCTGGCTGGCGGCGGCCACCTGCGGCTCGTCGGCGGACGCGGTGGTCGTCGTGAACGCGGCGTACGCGCCGCCGGTCAGTCCGAGGCCGATCGCGAGGAGCGCGACGGTGGCCAGAGGGTGTCGACGGCCGGCCTTGCGGGCGGGCTTGCCCGTGCGGGGCTGGGTGGCCGGGCGGGGGTTTTTCGGACGCATGGGGTGAAGAACGCTCCTGTTTCCTATCGGATGATGTAGATGACCGCGAACAGTCCGATCCACACGACGTCGACGAAGTGCCAGTAGTACGAGACGACGATGGCGCTCGTCGCCTCCTTGTGGCCGAAGATCTTGACCGCGAATGCGCGGCCGATCACGAGGAGGAAGGCGATGAGCCCGCCCGTGACGTGGAGGGCGTGGAAGCCCGTCGTCAGGTAGAACGCCGATCCGTAGGCGTTGGAGCTGAGGGAGATGCCCTCCGAGACGAGGGTCGCGTACTCGAGCACCTGGCCGGAGACGAAGACCGCGCCCATGAGGTAGGTCAGCGTGAACCACTCGACCATGCCCCAGCGCCAGAACTGCAGCAGACCGCCCGTGCGGCGCGGCTGCATGCGCTCGGCGGCGAACACGCCGAACTGGCAGGTGACCGAGCTGAGCACCAGGATCAGCGTGTTGGTCGCCGCGTACGGGATGTTGAGGTGCTGCGTCTCGGCGGCCCACAGATCGGGCGACGTCGACTTGAGGGTGAAGTAGATCGCGAAGAGCCCCGCGAAGAACATCACCTCCGAGCCGAGCCAGACGATCGTGCCGACGGCCACGACATTGGGCCGGTTGATCGCCGGCGCACTCGCTGAGGGAGAAATGGAGGTGCTCGTCACGTAACCCATTATGGCTGAAAAGAACCCTTGGTTTTCCCACCTGAGGGGCGGGAATCGACCGGATTTCCGGTTAGGACAGCCTTACCGGGCACCGATCGGCCGCTATCGCCGTGGCGTGTCGCCCGCCGATAGGATCGCTTCATGGTCCACACGCAGTCCTGGTCGTCCGTGCTGACGTCTCTCCTGGCGGGGGAGCACTTGAGCGTTGCGGACGCGGCCTGGGCCATGGACCAGGTGATGACCGGCGAGGCCACGGACGCCCAGCTGGCGGCCTTCCTCATCGCTCTCCGCGCCAAGGGCGAGACGGTGGATGAGATCGTCGGGTTCCGCGACGCGATCCTCGACCACGCCGTCCCGCTGGTGGTGGATCCGATGGCGCTCGACATCGTGGGAACCGGTGGCGACCGGTTCGGCACCGTCAACGTGTCGACGACCGCATCGATCGTCGCGGCGGCCGCCGGTGTCCCCGTCATCAAGCACGGGAACCGCGCCGCGAGCTCGTCGTCCGGCTCCTCGGATGTGCTGGCCGCCCTCGGCATCGACCTCACGCTCCCCGCCGACCGCGTCGCCGAGGTGCTGAAGAAGGTCGGCATCACGTTCGCCTTCGCCAGCGCGTTCCACCCCGGGTTCGGCCACGCCGGTCCCGTCCGCGCCCAGCTGGGCGTCCCCACTGTCTTCAACTACCTCGGACCGCTGTGCAACCCGGCGCGCCCCGAGGCGTCCGCGGTCGGCGTCGCGACGCTCGACCGCATCCCGCTCATCGTCGGCGTGTTCCAGACCCGCGGCGCGACCGCGCTGGTCTTCCGCGGCGACGACGGGCTCGACGAGCTGTCGACCACCGGTCACAGCCACGTCTGGGAGGTCTCGAGGGGCCTCGTCACCGAGCACGACATCGACCCGCGCGATCTGGGCATCCCCCGCGCGCGGATCGACGACCTGCTCGGGAAGGACGCCGCGTACAACGCGGCGGTCGTGCGTGCCGTGCTCGCGGGAGAAGAAGGCCCCGTGCGCGACATCGTCCTGCTCAACGCGGCGGCCGGGCTCGTGTCCTTCGAGCTCGCGTCCGACCCGTCGAGGGTTCAGGAGTCCATCCTGGATCGGTTCCGTTCGCAAATGGCGGTCGCTGCCCGAGCGATCGACTCCGGGGCTGCGGCCGCGAAGCTCGACGAGTGGGTGGCGGCGACGCACTGACAAAGTGGAGCATTCCACGGGAATGGAAGGAAGGGTTTCGATGAAGAAGCTCATCAACGACGTACCCGACGTCGTGGCCGAGTCCCTCGCGGGCTTCGGCCGGGCACACGCGGACATCGTCACGGTGTCCCAGGATCCGCGCTTCGTCTCCCGGGCCGACAGCCCGGTGCAGGGCAAGGTCGGCCTGGTCAGCGGCGGTGGCAGCGGCCACGAGCCCCTCCACGCCGGATTCGTCGGCAAGGGGATGCTGGATGCCGCGGTGCCGGGCGAGGTGTTCACCTCGCCGACGCCCATGCCGATCGTGGAGGCCACCAAGGCCGCCGACGGCGGCGCCGGCGTGCTCCACATCGTCAAGAACTACACGGGCGACGTGCTCAACTTCGAGACAGCGGCCGACCTGGTGGCGGCCGAGGGCATCACGGTTCGCTCCGTGGTGACCAACGACGACGTCGCCGTGCAGGACTCCCTGTACACGGCCGGCCGGCGCGGTGTCGCCGGAACCGTCCTGGTCGAGAAGATCGCCGGGGCATCAGCCGACCGCGGCGACGACCTCGACGCGGTCACGGCCATCGCGGAGCGCGTCAACGCCAACGTGCGCTCGATCGGCCTCGCGCTGACGGACGGCACGGTGCCGCACGCCGGCGAGCCGGGCTTCGTGCTCCCGGAGGACGAGATCGAGTTCGGCGTGGGCATCCACGGCGAGCCGGGCCGCGAGCGCATCAAGCTGGAGCCGGCGGACCGCCTGGTCGACCGGATGATGGATGCGGTGCTCACCGACCTCTCGTTCGACGGATCGCAGGTGCTGCTGTTCGTCAACGGCATGGGCGGCACACCGCTGTCGGAGCTGTACATCCTGTTCCGGCGGGCGGCCGAGGTGCTCGACGAGCGCGGCATCACGCTCAGCCGCTCGCTCGTCGGCAACTTCGTCACGTCGCTCGAGATGCAGGGCGCATCCATCTCGGTGCTCAAGCTGGACGACGAGCTGACGCAGCTGTGGGACGCCCCCGTCCACACCGCGGCGCTCCGCTGGGGACTGTAGGAAGCCGGAACGGACAACGAGGAGGAGGCGTCGATGACGCTGGACACGAACTGGGTGAGGCAGTGGATCTCCGCCGCGGCGGCATCCATCGGCGAGCACAAGCAGGAGCTGAACACGCTCGACCGGGAGATCGGCGATGGCGACCACGGCGAGAACATGGACCGCGGGCTGCACGCATCGGTCATCGCGCTGGAGAAGCTGCCGGACGACACCACGCCGAACGCGGCGCTGCGGTCGGTCGCCATGACCCTGATCTCGACGGTGGGAGGCGCCTCCGGCCCGCTCTACGGCACGGCGTTCCTCAAGGCGGCCGACCCTGTCGGCGACGGCGCCGAGATCGACGAGAAGGCCATCGTGGCGGCCCTGGCGGCCGCGCGCGACGGCATCGTGTCCCGCGGCAAGGCCGAACCCGGCGACAAGACCATGATCGACGCATGGACGCCCGCCGTAGATGCCGCTGCGGCCGCCCAGGAGTCCGGGGCTTCGGCCGCGGGCATCCTGGCGGCTGCCGCGGAGGCCGCCGAGAAGGGTGCGGAGGCGACCGAGCCGCTCGTCGCCCGGAAGGGCCGAGCGAGCTACCTCGGCGAGCGGTCGGCCGGGCACCGCGATCCGGGCGCCCAGTCGACGGCGCTGCTGCTGCGCGCCGCGGCCCAGACCGCCGAGGCGGCCGGATGACCGCGAAGGTCGGCGTCGTCTTCGTCTCGCACAGCTCCCAGATCGCCGCCGGGATGGTGCAGCTCGCCGGTCAGATGGCGGGCTCAGTACGGCTCGTCGCCGCGGGCGGTACCGACGACGACGGGATCGGCACCAGCTTCACGAAGGTCATGTCCGCCGTGTCGGAGGCCGACAGCGGCGATGGCGTCGTGGTGATCAGCGACCTCGGCTCGGCTCTGCTCACCGCCGAGACGGTTCTCGACATGCTCGACGAGGCGCAGCGGTCCCGCGTACGGGTCGTGGACGTGCCGTTCGTCGAGGGCGGTGTTGCCGCCGCGGTGGCTGCGGAGTCCGGCGGGAGTCTCGACGAGGTCGTCGCCGGAGCGGAGGGTGCGGTGGACGCGTGGGCCGGGAGATCCAGCGGCGCGCCGGCGGCCGCATCCACTCCGGCCGAAGCGGCCGAGCCAGTGGTAACCGAGACCGCCGGCCGGTACGAGCGCGAAGTGCTCGTCCGCAACCCGGAAGGGCTGCACGCCCGCCCCGCGGCGGAGTTCGTGAAGCTCGCCAACACGTTCCCGGTGAAGGTGACCGTCAACGGCAAGGACGCGAAGAGCCTCCTCGGCATCATGTCGCTCGGGCTCACCGCGGGCTCCACGGCGCGCATCGCGTCCGAGGACCCGGACGGTCGCTCCGCCGTCGACGCGCTCGCCGACCTCGTCGACACCGGCTTCGGCGAAGTCTGACATCCACGCCGTCAGCTCCTGAGTTTTTCGCCCGACACGCCGTCGGAAGCGCGAAAAACTCAGGAGCCGGCGGGGGGTGACGCGGGGGAGGTCCGCGTCAGGGGAAGTTGCATCTCGCGCTCGTCGGCGGTGCGGTCGAGCGGGTAGGGCTGCGTGCGGCCGGTGAACATGAAGCCGCGGCGGAGGTACGAGCGGATGGCCGGCTCGTTGTCCTCGTGCACCTCCAGCAGCAGGCGGTCGCCGCGTCCGCGCGCCCAGTCGATCACCGCATCCAGCAGCGCGTCCGTCATGCCGTGCTCCCGTCCGCGCCACGCCGGCGACACGTACACGCCGACCAGGTACGGCTCCCGCGACGGCGCGGACTGGAACCCGCCCATGCTGCCGAGCCACCGGCCGTCGTCCGCGACAGCGGCGAACAGCCGGCTCGTCGACGATGTGTTCGCCGCACGTCTGCGCCAATGCTCGTCGGGATGCGCGCGCGCCTGCTCGAGCGTCTCCAGGAACGCGATCGGCGCATCCTCGAGCATCTCGAACCGCAGCGCGCGGTACGCCTGCCAGTCGTCCTCCGTGCTGGCGCGGACCGTCCAGCCGGCCATGCGGGTCAGTCCTGCGCGGACAGCAGGGTCTCCGCCTCGGCGAGGAGGATCGCCGTGCAGAGCCCGTCGAGCGCGGTCGTCAGCTCGTCCAGCGGCGGGAAGGTCGGGGCGATGCGGATGTTCGCGTCGCGCGGGTCGTCGCCGTAGGGGAACGTGGCCCCGGCCGGTGTGACCGCGATGCCGGCCTCCTTCGCCAGCTGCACGGCGCGCTTCGCGGCGCCGTCGATCACGTCCAGGCTCACGAAGTAGCCGCCGCGCGGCGCCGTCCAGGTGCCGCCGCCCCACGGTGCGAGCCGCTCGCGGAAGGCCGCGTCGACGGCGGCGAACTTCGGCTCCAGGATGGCGCGGTGCTTTTCCATGTGCGCCGCGAGGCCGTCCGCGTCGCGCAGCAGGTCGACGTGGCGCAGCTGGTTGAGCTTGTCGGGACCGATGCTCTGCGCCGACAGGTTGTGCAGCATCCACTCGACGTTGGCCGGGGAGGCGCCGAAGAACGACACGCCAGCGCCCGGGTACGTGACCTTGGAGGTGGAGGCGAACACGAGCGGGCGGTCCGGGTTGCCGGCCTCCGCCGCGAGGGCGAGCACGTCGATCGGCTCGGGGCGCTCGTCGGTGAGGTGGTGGACCGCATACGCGTTGTCCCAGATCAGCCGGAAGTCGTCGGCGGCCGGGAGCGACACGAGCGCCCGCACGACCTCCTCCGTGTACACGGCGCTGGTCGGGTTCGAGTACACCGGGACGCAGAACATGCCGCGGATGCTGTCGTCCGTCTCCAGCAGCGACGCGACCGCGTCGATGTCGGGGCCGTTGTCGTCCGACGGCACAGGGATGAGCCGGATGCCGAGGCGCTCGGCGATGGTGAAGTGCCGGTCGTAGCCGGGGACGGGCGCAAGGAAGCTGATCGGGCGGCCGGCCCACGGCAGCTCGCCGCCCGGAACGCCGTGCAGCAGCGCGAACATGATCGTGTCGTGCATCAGGGTCAGGCTGGAGTTGCCGAGCGCGAGCAGCTGGTCGACCGGCACGCGCAGCGCGTCAGCGAAGATCGAGCGGAGCTCCGGCAGTCCCGTCGCGCCGCCGTAGTTGCGCAGGTCGGTGCCCGCGGCATCGCGGTAGCGACCGTCGGGCAGGTGCAGCAGGTCGTTGGAGAGGTCCAGCTGCTCGGCCGACGGCTTGCCGCGCGTGAGGTCGAGCTTCAGGCCGGCGGCCTTCAGGTCGTCGTACGCGCGGGCGAACGCGGAGTGCGCCTCGCGGAGCGCGGCGGTGTCGAGCTCGGCCAAAGGGGACGGGCGGAGAGTGGAGGCGGAGTGGGCTGCTGACGTCACGTCATCGATCGTACCGGCGCTGCTTCACGGCGCGCTCAGCCGGCGTGTGCGAACATCCGGAGTGTGACCGACGATCTGCACAAGGGCCGCGGCCGGACCCGCGCGAAGATGACCACCGCCGTCGCGTCCGGCGTGGTGGTCGCCGTGATCGTGGGGCTGCTGAACGCCTGGCATTACGCGGTCATCGCGGGCTGGGCGGCCGCCTGCATCGTCTACATCGCGTGGGTGTGGCTGTCGGTCTGGAGGCTCGACGGCACCTCAACGAAAGACCACGCCACCCTCGAGGATCCGGGCAGACGGACCACCGATCTGGTGCTCCTCCTGGCGTCCCTGGCGAGCGTCGTCGCCGTCGTCTACATCCTGGTCGATGCGAAAACTCTCACGGGCGGAGCTCAGCTCGGAGTCGCGCTGCTGGCCGTCGTCAGCGTCGCCCTCTCGTGGACCCTGGTGCACACCGTCTACGCACTGCGGTACGCGCGTATCTATTACCGCACCGGCGGCGGCATCGACTTCAACCAGAAGGAGCCGCCCCGCTACAGCGACTTCGCCTACCTCGCGTTCACGCTCGGGATGACGTTCCAGGTCTCCGACACGAACATCCAGAACGCGTACATCCGGGCCACGGTGCTCCGTCACACCCTGCTGTCGTACCTGTTCGGGACGGTCATCGTCGCCGCGACGGTGAACCTGGTCGCCGGGCTGACCTGACGCGCTTCAGCGCGTGTAGGTGACGAAGCGATACCGCATCCCGTTGGAGCCGGTGAGCCACTCGCCCGCGTCGACCGTCCAGCCGTCGCCCGGCTCGGGGGCGTACGTGTCGCCCGCGACGTCGAGGTCGATCTCGGTGACCTCCAGCCGGTCGGCTGTCGGAAGCGTCTGGCGGTACAGCTCGGCGCCGCCCATCACCCAGACGATGGGGGCGTCTCCCGCGGAGGCGAGGGCCTCATCCACCGAGTGCGCCACCACCGCGCCGGGAGCCTCCCAGCCGGACTGCCGCGTGACCACGATGTTCTGGCGGCCGGGCAGCGGCCGGTAGCGCTCGGGCAGCGACTCCCAGGTGCGGCGGCCCATCACCACCGGATCGTCGCCGGTGAGCGCGCGGAAGTGCCGCAGGTCTTCGGTGAGGTGCCAGGGCATGACGCCGTCAACGCCGATCACCCCGTCGTGGGCCTGCGCCCAGATCAGTGCGATCGTCATACGGCGACGGCCGCGCGGATCGCCGGGTGGTGCTGGTAGTCCTCGACGACGAAGTCCTCGAACCGGTAGTCGAAGATGCTGTCGGGCGTGCGGGCGAAGCGCAGGGTGGGCGAGGGATAGGGATCGCGCGTGAGCTGCTCGGTGACCTGCTCAACGTGGTTGTCGTAGATGTGGACGTCTCCACCGGTCCAGACGAACTCGCCGGGCTCGAGGCCGACCTGCTGAGCGACCATGAGCGTGAGGAGCGCGTAGCTGGCGATGTTGAACGGGACGCCGAGGAACATGTCCGCGCTGCGCTGGTAGAGCTGGCAAGAGAGCTTGCCGTCGGCGACGTAGAACTGGAAGAAGGCGTGGCACGGGGCGAGGGCCATGTTCGGGATGTCGGCCACATTCCACGCCGAGACGATGATGCGGCGGGAGTCGGGGTCGCTGCGCAGCGTGTCGATGACCTGCTGGATCTGGTCGATGTGCCGGCCGTCCGGGGTCGGCCACGAGCGCCACTGCACCCCATAGACCGGGCCGAGCTCGCCGTCCGCGTCGGCCCACTCATCCCAGATGGTGACGCCGTTGTCGCGCAGCCAGCCGACGTTGCTCTCGCCGCGCAGGAACCACAGCAGCTCGTACGCGATCGACTTGAAGTGGACGCGCTTGGTGGTGATCAGCGGGAAGCCGTCGGCGAGATCGAACCGCAGCTGCCGGCCGAAGACGCTGCGCGTCCCCGTGCCCGTGCGGTCGGATTTGTGGGCGCCGTTCGTCAGCACGTCGCGCAGGAGGTCCTCGTACGGGGTCGCAATCTCGCTCACACCCCCGATGCTACTTCCCCCGCCCCCGCATCCAGGCGACCCACCGCCGAGTCCGCGGAGACTTACCGTTTCTCGACGCGAAACGTGCAAAGTGTGCGGACTCGACGGTGGGTGGGGTCGGTGGGTAGGGCGGCGGCGGGAGGGAGGCTCTGCTGCTCGGGGGCGGCGCGTCGTAGTCTGGGGGCCATGGACCGGGGAGCGGCCGATCGGCACAGCGACGACGAGCTGGCGAGCGTGCTCGAGGAAGAGGTCGCGCGCATCACGTCCGCCATCCCGATCATCCTTCCCGAGGCGCTCCGCGGGGGCGCGGAGGAGGCGTCCGACGGCGGGGCGCCCGACGAGGTCAGACCCGATGATGTGGCGCCCGCGGAAGTGGATGTCGACACAGGCGGTGCCGATGTCGCCGACGATGACGAAGGCGAGTGGACGGGGCCGCCGACGCAGGCGATCAGCTTCGACGACCTGCCCGTTCGCCGGGAGCCGACTGGGCCCGAGCCGACCTTCAGCCCGTGGGTGGCGACGGCCGCGATCCCGATCCAGCGCAGTGAGCCGGAGTCGGTGGCGGAGTCGGTGACGCGGGAGGCGCATCCCACCGGCGCTCACGCCCTGCCGGTCGGCGAGCGCGAGCCGGAGGACGGCGATGAGGGGCACCGGCCGGGGCGGCATGCGTCGGCGCCCGCCGAAGCCGAGCCGGAGCCGGAGCCGGAACCCGTCGCGGCCGTCGCCCCGCCCACCTATCCACCGCTCGCGCGGGCGGAGCCACTCGGTCTGGTGCCGGAGGAGTTGGCGCCGCGGGACTCGGAACCGGTTCCCCTCGTCCCGGTGGTGACGGCGGTCGCTCCCGCTGCGCCTCCGGTCGAGTCCGAGGGGGTCGCGTCGGAGACCGACACCGACGACTCGACCGGCGCCGACCTCCCCGCTCCCGTGGCCGCGTCGGTAGCCGCGACGGCGACTCCGTCGGCTACCGGCGAGGTGTCCACTCCCGAAGCCCCCGCGAAGCGCCGTCCCGGGGTCTTCGTCCCGGAGGCCGCCGACCTCGAACCGACGGCCGTCGAGCGCCGCGTCGGACGCGCCTCCCGGATGTTCTGGCTCTGGTTCGCCGGCACCTCCTCGCTCATCAGCGTGGGGGTCGGCGCGACCCTCTTCGTGCTCGGGCTGAGCCTGCGCCAGCTGCTCGTCGCGACCCTCGTCGGCGTCGCGCTCTCGTTCCTGCCGCTCGGCCTCGGCACGCTCGCCGGGAAGTGGAGCGGCCAGCCGACGCTGGTCGTCTCCCGCGCGTCGTTCGGACTCCGCGGCAACATTATCCCGACGGTGCTCGCGCTGGTCGTGAAGCTGTTCTGGGGGTCGGTCCTGCTCTGGCTGGCGGGCTCCGCGGCCGGGTCGCTCACGGTCGCAGAGCAGTGGCCGGGGGATGCGGTGCTCGCGACCTCCGCGGGGCTGGCGGTCACGATCCTGGTCGCCGTCGCCGTCGCCTACTTCGGATACGCCCTCGTCGCGCGCGTGCAACTGGTGCTGACCATCGCCTCCGCCGTGCTCATCGCCCTGATGGTGGCGGCGACCTGGCGGCACGTGGATGTGTCGCGGGCGCTCGCCGTGCCCGACGCGCTGTGGACGCACGTGGTCACGGGGGCCGTCATCGTGTTCAGCTACGTCGGGCTGGCGTGGGCGATGAGCAGCGCCGAGGTCGCGCGCTACCAGCGGCCGCTGTCATCCGGTGGTGCGGCGATGCTGTGGGCGACGTTCGGCGCGGGCGTGCCTCCGCTGCTGCTCGTGTCGTACGGCGGACTGCTGGCCGCATCCGATCCCGGGCTGGCGGGGGAACTCGCGCGCGACCCGGTGGCGGGCCTCGTGCAGCTCGGACTTCCCGCGTGGTACCCGCTGCCGCTGCTGCTCGCCGTGGGGCTGTCGCTCGTCTCGGCACTCGTGCTGACCGTGTACTCAGCCGGTTTCACCCTCGACGCGCTGGGCGTCAAGCTCGGGCGCCGGTGGAGCACGCTGATCGCCGGTGCGGCGATCGCGGCGGTCGGCATCGTGCTGGCCGCGACGGTGACCGACCTGTCCGCCGTCATCCGTGGCGTCCCGACTGCCCTCTCCGTGCCGGTCGCCGCGTGGGTCGGCGTGTTCTCGGGCGAGATGATGCTCCGCACGCGCCGCTTCCACCAGGCGTCGCTGCTCGCTCGCGGCGGCGTCTACCCGGACTGGCGGTGGATCAATGTGGGCCTGTTGGTGGCCGGAACGGCGGTCGGGTGGGGAACGATCAGCTCACCGTTGCCCTGGCTGGCGTGGGAGGGATATCTCTTCCGTCTCGTCGGCATCGACCCGAATGCGGGCATCGGCGCCAGCAACATCGGGGTGGTCATCGCCCTCGTCATCGGGATGTTGGGAGTGCTGGTGAGCGCCGTTCCGGCTGTGCGGCGGCAGGAGCTGGCGGCGGCGTGACGCGACGGGGGATTCCGTCCACAGCGCGACGCGTGGTCGCGTTCTCCACACCTTCGGCTCGTCCGGTGCCGTTCGGACCGCATCCCGTAGGCTGATCGACATGCCTCACACCCTCGCCTCCGTCCGCGACACCATCGAGCGGCTCTGGCCGCTCGCCGGTGCCGAGAGCTGGGATGCGCCGGGGCTCGTGACGGGTGATCCGGCCGCTTCGATCGAGCGCATCCTGCTGTCTGTGGACGCGGTCGCGGCGACCGTGGACGAGGCGGTGGAGCTCGACGCCGACCTGCTGATCGCCCATCATCCGCTTCTGCTGCGGGGAGTCACCAGCATCGCGGAGGACCGGTACAAGGGCGCGCTGCTCGCCCGGCTGATCCGCGGCGGCGTCGCCCTGTACGCCGCGCACACCACGGCAGACGTGGTCGCCGACGGCACCAGCGACGTCCTCGCCACGCGGCTGGGGCTCCGCGACACGCGCCCGATCTCACCGGCGGCCGACGGCACGACGGGCATCGGGCGCGTCGGCGACCTCGCGCAGCCGACGACGCTCGGGCAGCTCGCTCGCGCGCTCGCCGACATCCTCCCGCCGACGGCCGGGGGAGTCCGGGCCGCCGGCGACTACCACCAGCCGGTCACCCGCGTCGCCCTCTGCGGCGGAGCGGGCGACTCCCTGCTCGGCAGCGACGCCGTGCGGGATGCCGACGTCTACATCACCGCCGACCTGCGGCACCATCCCGCCTCCGAAGCACGCGAGCAATCGGCGCTCGGCGGCGGCCCCGCCCTCCTCGACGTCTCCCACTGGGCGAGCGAGTGGCTCTGGCTCGACACCGCCGCCGATCAGCTGCGCGCCGCGCTGCCCGGGGTGGAGGTCGTCGTCAGCGAGCTCCGCACCGACCCCTGGGATTTCGTCATCCTGCAATGACCACCTCGCATGAAGGAAGCACCACACCGTGAAAGCCAGCCCCGCCGACCAGAACGAGCTCCTGCGCCTCCAGGCGGCCGACACCCGCCTGGCGCAGCTCGCCCACGCCACCAAGAACCTGCCGCAGGCGGCCGAGCTGCTGAAGCTTCAGCCCGAGGTGGAGGCTCTTCGTGCGCGGTGGATCGCCGCCACCGGAGAGCTGGAAGACGCCCGGGCGGAGCTCAAGCGCATCGAGTCCGACGTCCAGATCGTCGACGCGCGGGCGAAGCGCGACTCCGACCGCGTGCAGCAGTCGGCCTCGATGAAAGACGTCCAGGCGCTCGAGGCAGAGCTCGCGTCGCTCGCCAAACGCAAGAACGACCTCGAAGAGATCGAGCTGACCGTCATGCAGCGCGTCGAAGACCTGGAGCAGGCGCTCGCCGGGGTGGAGGCGGAGCGTGCCGAGCTGAACGGCCGCGTCGCCGCGCTCGAAGGCGAACGCGATGAAGAGGCCGGCAAGCTGGAGGCGCAGCGAACGGCGCTCGCGAAAGACCGGGCCGCCATCGCTGAGACGCTCCCGGCCGACCTGATCGAGCTGTACGAGCGCCAGCGCACGCGCTACGGCATCGGCGCCGCCGCGCTCATCCGCGGCGTCTCCATGGGCTCCAACGTGAAGCTGACAGAGTCGGACCTGTCCGACATCCGCCGCGCTGCGGCCGACGACGTGGTGCTCTGCCCCGACAGCGGCGCCATCCTGGTGCGCGGGGAGGACTCAGGGCTCTGACGTGGGGCACTGTCGTGGGGCACTGACCTCGGCACGGCGAGTGACCTCAGGCCCCTGCGCTATCGTTGAGCGCGGAATGGGTCGGCAAGACGGTCGCGTCGGTCCGCGAGAGCGGGCCGCCGAGGAACGTCCGGGCTCCGCAGAGCAGGGCGGTGGGTAACACCCACCCGGGGCAACCCGCGAGAAAGTGCAACAGAAAGCAGACCGCCGCAGGCTTCGGCCCGCGGTAAGGGTGAAACGGTGGTGTAAGAGACCACCAGCGGCCGGGGTGACCCGGCCGGCTGGGTAAACCTCGCCCGGAGCAAGGTCGGACAGGGGACCATGAGGCTGCTCGTCTCGTCCCCGGGTAGACCGCTGGAGGGCGGCGGCAACGTCGTCCCGAGATAGATGGCCGTCCGCGGTGCTCGCACCGTGACAGAACCCGGCGTATCAGCCGGCCCATTCCCTCACGAGATTCGTGCCGAATGTGCGCTTTCGGGCGCTCGAAACGCACATTCGTGCCGAATGTGCGGCGTCAGGGCGCGTCGGTGTCGGCGCCGTCGGGCGTGAAGCGGTAGCCCATCCCGGGTTCCGTCAGCAGGTAGCGCGGCCGCGACGGCTCGGGCTCCAGCTTCTTCCGCAGCTGCGACAGGTACAGTCGCAGATAGCCGGTGTCGGTCGTGTACTGCGGACCCCACACCTGGGTCAGCAGGGATTGGCGCGTCACCAGCCGCCGCGGATTCCGCAGCAGCACCTCCAAAATCTGCCACTCCGTCGGCGTGAGCCGCACCGCGCGGGTCCCGTCCCCGTCCCGCCGGGTCACCTGACGCGCCGCGAGGTCCACCGTCACGTCGCCGAACGTGATGACCGGTTCGTCCGTCGTCGTGCTCTGCCGCCGGGTGAGGGCGCGGATGCGCGCGAGCAGCTCGTCCGCCGCGAACGGCTTCGTGACGTAGTCGTCGGCGCCGGCGTCGAGGGCGTCGACTTTGTCGGCGGAGCCCGTGCGGCCGGAAACAACGAGGATGGGTACGCTCGACCAGCCGCGGAGCCCTTCGATGACCTCGATGCCGTTGAGCTCCGGCATGCCCAGGTCGAGCATCACCAGGTCGGGATGCTGGTCGACGGCCACGCTGAGCGCCTCCGCCCCGCTGCGCGCGGTGAGCACCTGATAGCCCCGGGCGGTGAGCAGGATGCGCAGCGCGCGCAGGATCTGCGGGTCGTCGTCGGCGATGAGGATCTTCACGCGTCCGCCTCCCGTGCCGCGGGCAGGGAGACGACCATGGTGAGTCCGCCGCCGGGTGTGTCCTCCGCTTCGAGCGTGCCGCCCATCCCTTCGACGAACCCCTTCGACAGGGCGAGCCCGAGGCCGATGCCCGCCTCGTTGTCGGTGTCGGAGAGCCGCTGGAACGGCGCGAAGACCGCCTCTCGACGCTCGGCGGGGATGCCCGGTCCGCGGTCGATCACGCGCAGCTCGACCGTCCCGGCGAACTCGCTGGCGGAGAGCACCGGCCGCGCGTCTGGTGGGCTGTACCGGAGGGCGTTGCCGAGCAGGTTCACGATGACGCGCTGGAGCAGGACGCCGTCGGTCAGCATCGGCGGCACGTGGGCGCCGAGGTCCAGCTCGACGTCGCCGGGGCCGGCGCCGAGCTCGTCGAGCGCGGGAAGCACCACGTCATCCACTTCGGTCGGAGCCAGCGACACCGCCAGCGCGCCGGCCTGCACGCGGCTGGCGTCGAGCAGGTCCGTGACGAGCGATGCGAGACCGTGGAGGCTGTCCTCCGCGGTCTCCAGCAGCGCCTCCCGGTCGTCGTCGCCGAGCGCGAGGTCCGACTGGCGCAGGGTGGTCACCGCGGCGGTCGCGGCGGCGAGCGGTCGGCGGAGGTCGTGCCCGACCGCGGCCAGCAGTGCGCTGCGCACACGGTCGGCTTCGGCGAGTGGCGCGAGCTCTGCGGCCGTGGCGGTGAGGCGGCGGTGTTCGAGCGCGGCCTCCAGTTGCGCGACGATGGCCGACAACAGTCGGCGGTCGCTCGCCTCCAGGTCGCGTCCGTACAGCTCCAGCGTCGCGATCTCGTGCGGCCCCGACGAGGGCGACGTGCGGCCGGTCGTCGCGCCTCGCTCGTCGCCCGCCGCCGGCCCGACCGGGATGCGCTGCACCGGTTGCGACGCGTCCGCTTCGCCGTCCTCGGCCACGATGGACTCCGCGCGCTCCTGCCCGGTGACCACGAGCCGCACGGCGCTCAGCCCGAACGCCTCCCGGGTGCGAGCGACCAGCGCCTGCAGCGCATCCTCGCCGCGGATCACCCCGCCGGCGACCGTGGCCAGCAGTTCCGCCTCCGCTGCTGCCCGGATCGCCGCACGGCTGCGGCGCGCCGCCTGGTCGACCACCAGGCTGACGAGCGCCGCGATGACGACGAAGAGGATGAGCGCGAGGAGGTGCAGGGGCTCGCCCACGGTGATCGTGTAGAGCGGATCCACGAAGAAGAAGTCGAGCGTCAGCCCCGAGAGCAGTGCCGCGAAGAGCGCCGGCCAGATCCCTCCGACGAGGGCGACGAGCACGACGAGCAGCTGGTAGCTGAGCACATCCGCCGTCATCGACTCGCCCGACCGCACGCTGGTGAGCAGCAGGGTCAGCAGAGGGCCGCCGATCAGGGCGAGGGCGAATCCATACACCCGGCGCCGCACGGTCAGCCCTCCGCGCGGACGCGGCAGGGAGAACCGCCCGCCGGCGCGGGCATGCGACACGATGTGAACGTCGATGTCGCCGGACTCGCGGATCACGGTCGCGCCGATGCCCGGACCGGTCAGCAGGGCCGCGAGCCGGCTGCGGCGGGAGACGCCGATCACCAGCTGGGTCGCGCTCTCGCCGCGGGCGAACTCGACCAGGGCGCGCGGGATGTCGTCGCCGACCACCTGGTGATAGCTGCCGCCGAGCTGCTCCACGAGCGCGCGCTGCGCCGCGAGGACGCCGGGCTCCGCCTCGCGGAGGCCGTCCTGGCTGGTGACGTGCACGGCGAGCAGTTCGCCGCCGGCGCTCCGTGCGGCGATGCGCGCTCCGCGGCGGAGCAGCGTCTCACCTTCCGGGCCGCCGGTGAGCGCCACGACGACGCGCTCGCGCGCCTCCCAGGTGCCGGCGATCCCGTGCTCGGCGCGGTACTGCAGCAGCGCGTTGTCGACCTCGTCGGCGAGCCACAGCAGGGCCAGCTCGCGCAAGGCGGTCAGGTTGCCGAGGCGGAAGTAGTTCGACAGGGCCGCATCCACCCGAGCCGCCGGGTACACGAGACCGTCCGCCAGCCGGTCGCGCAGCGCCTGCGGCGCCAGGTCGACGAGTTCGATGCGATCCGCACGCCGCAGCACGGCATCCGGGATGGTCTCGCGCTGCGGAACACCGGTGATCTGCTCGACCACGTCGTTCAGCGACTCGATGTGCTGGATGTTGACGGTCGAGATCACGTCGATCCCCGCCTCCAGCAGGGTCTCGACGTCCTGCCAGCGTTTCTCATGCTCCGACCCGGGAGCGTTCGTGTGCGCGAGTTCGTCGACCAGGGCGACGCTGGGGTCGCGGCGCAGGACCGCATCCAGGTCGAGCTCGGTAAGCGTCACCCCGCGGTGA
Organism: Leifsonia sp. NPDC014704; assembly: GCF_043083605.1. NCBI lineage: Bacteria > Bacillati > Actinomycetota > Actinomycetes > Micrococcales > Microbacteriaceae > Leifsonia > Leifsonia sp. NPDC014704. The sequence continues at coordinate 499,215 of NZ_JBIBYW010000001.1, forward strand.
TCGACGCTGCGCCGGGCCACGACCTCGAGCGTGTCGACGAGAGCGGCGGTGGCCGCTCGGTCGTGCGTCTCCACGATCGCAACGACGACGTCCTTCCCGAGCGCGCGGAGCCGTTCGCCTTCTTCGAGCATGGCGAACGTCTTGCCCACGCCCGGGGCGGCTCCCAGCATCACCCGGAGGCGACCCCGCGGCATGGGGTGTTACGCCGGGGTCGGCGCAGGAGCGTCCTGGGGCGTCCCGGCCTCCGCGCTGCGGCCGCGCTCGCCGGCGTCGCGGCGCTCGTTGCGGATGGTCAGCGCGGCGGCCCCGAGGATGCCCGCGTTGTTGCGGTGCACGGCGGGGACGATCGGGGTCTTCAGCTTCAGCAGCGGGAGGAATTCCTCGTAGTGCTTCGAGACTCCGCCGCCCACGATGAAGAGGTCGGGCGTGAACAGGAACTCGACGGTCGAGTAGTACTTCTGTAGGCGCTTGGCCCACTTCTCCCAGCTGAGGTCCTCGCGTTCCTTGGCGGAGTACGCGGCGCGCGACTCGGCGTCGTGGCCGTCGATCTCGAGGTGGCCGAGCTCGGCGTTCGGGATGAGGATGCCGTCGTAGATCAGCGCGGACCCGATGCCCGTGCCCAGCGTGGTCATGATGACCAGCCCGTCCTTGCCCTTCGCCGCACCGAAGCGGGTCTCGGCGTATCCGGCCGCATCGGCGTCGTTGACGAAGTGGATGTCGCGACCGAGCGCCTTCTCGAACAGGTCCTCGGCGTGCAGCCCGATCCAGTCCTTCGCGACGTTGGCGGCCGAGAGGGTGACCCCGTGGCTGACGATCGCGGGGAAGCAGACGCCGACGGGCGCATCCGGCTCTTCCTGGGCCAGCCGGTCGACGATCTCTTTCGTGGTCTCGACGATGTCGTCCGGCTTGCCACCCTCCGGGGTGGGCAGCTTAACCCGGTCGCTGACGAGCTCGCCGGTCGACAGGTCGACCAGGCCTCCCTTGATGCCGGTTCCGCCGATGTCGATGCCGATCGCGTGCTTCTGCGAAGTCATGCCTCGAATCTACCGCGCCGCGAACCTCACCGCTCGCCGGGGCTCCTCCGACGGGTCGCCAGTGCGAGCGGGAGGAACGCATCGTCGACGAACGACTCGAGGGTCGCATCATCGGCCGGGGTGAGCCGCATGAGCATCTCGTGGCGGACGAGGGTCAGCGGGAGGTCGGCGACGACGGGGGAGAGCCGGGCGAGGTCGATCTCACCCCGGGCGTCCGCGCGTTCGAGGATGGCGCCGAGCTGGGTCGGCTGGTCGCCGATCAGGCGTTCGCGGAGGCCCGCGATGCCCCCGTCGGCCTCGGTGACGACGCCGGAGAACCGTAGGAGCACCTCCGTTACCAGTCCGCGGCGCCGGGTGTTCATCTGGCGCAGCAGGTCGAGCGTGTCCTCGCGCAGACTGCCGTGGTCGGGCACCTGGATCGGTTCGGCGGCGAAGTGGTGGCGGATCGCCGCGAGTGCCAGATCGCTGCGCGTCGCCCAGCGGCGGGCGAGGACCGGGCGGCTGGTGCCGGCCCGGGCGGCGACAGCCTCCATGGTGAGGGCGGCGAAGCCGTGCTCGTTGAGCTCGTCCCAGGCGGCGTCGAGTAGCGCGCTCTCGAGGGCTGCTCCGCGGCGTCGACGACCACCGGTCTCTTTAGAGTCCATTTGCGCATCTTATCCGATCGTCGTACGATCTCGTTAAGATACAGATGCGCATCTTAAGGAGCGGACATGGCGAACAAGCTGGATCGGGCGGTCGTGCGGACGGCGACCGCACTCGTCATCGGCGCATTGGCGGTGGTCTTCGACACGACCATCCTCAGCGTCGCCCTGCACACGCTGGCGAGCGACCTGCACACGACGGTCGCGCGGATCCAGTGGGTGACCACCGGCTATCTGCTCGCACTCGCCGCGACCGTGCCGCTGTCTGCGTGGTGCCTGGCGCGGTGGGGCGGCAAGCGCGTGTGGATGGTGGCGCTGGCGACCTTCCTCGCCGGCTCGGTGCTCTCGGGCCTGGCCTGGAACGCGGACTCCCTCATCGCGTTCCGCGTGCTCCAGGGCATCGGCGGCGGTCTCATGCTGCCCGTCATGACGACGATGGTGATGGAGGTGGCCGGCGGCCGTCAGCTCGGCCGCGTCTCGGCGGTGATCGGGCTCCCGGCGATGGCCGGCCCGATCCTCGGACCGGTCATCGGCGGGCTCATCCTCGCGCTCGGCGACTGGCGCTGGGTGTTCTGGGTCAACATCCCGTTCTCGGTCGCCGGTCTCCTGCTGGCCTGGCGGATGCTGCCGTCGGACCGCGGCCGTGACCCGAAGCGCAGCCTCGACCTGATCGGCGTGCTGCTGCTGGTGCCCGGGCTCGCCGGACTGCTGCTCGGCCTGTCCGACTCGGTGCTGGACGGCGGGTTCGCGCGGCTCGACGCGTGGCTGCCGTTGATAGTGGGCGCGGCCCTCGTCGCCGCCTTCGTGTTCTGGGCACTGCGGCGGAAGGGAGCCGCGCTGGTGGATGTGCGACTGCTGCGGGTCCGCTCGGTCTGGTCGGCATCCACTCTCCTGTTCCTCTCCAGTGTCGCCCTCTACGGCGCGATGCTGCTGCTGCCGCTGTTCTGGCAGCAGGCACGGGGGACGGATGCGCTCGGCGCCGGCCTGCTGCTCGTGCCGCAGGGGCTCGGGACGCTGGCATGCCGTCCGATCGCCGGTCGGCTCATCGACCGCATCGGTGCCCGGTGGATCGCGGTGGCCGGGTTCGCGGTGGTCGCGGTGGCGACCATCCCGTTCGCGCTCGGTCCGACGTCGGCGGCGGATCCGCTGCTGCTGGTCGCCCTGTTCGTGCGCGGGTTCGGGCTCGGCGCGATCACGATGCCGCTCATGGTGGCCTCGTACCAGGGGCTCGCAGGGGAGCAGATCGCGCACTCCAGCATCCTGACTCGGACGGCGCAGCAGCTGGGAGGGTCGTTCGGTACCGCGCTGTTCGCGGTGCTGCTGCAGGCGGCTGTCCAGGGTGGCGCGTCCGTGTCGGCAGCCTTCGACACCGCCTTCTGGGTGGCGACGGCGGCGACGGTGCTCGGGGTGGGGATCGCGTTCGCGCTGCCGTCTCCCGCGCGGGCCGCGGCCGCCCCCGCGCCCGTCGCGCCCGAGCCCACCCCCGCACACTCCAACAATTCCTGACTTTTTCGGCCGGAATCAGCCGTCAGGGGTGAAAAACTCCGGAGCTGTCGGCGTGGGATCTCAGGGGAGCGTGAGGATCTCGGCGCCGCGCTCGGTCACGACGAGCGTGTGCTCGAACTGGGCGGTGATGCTCCGGTCGCGGGTCACCACCGTCCAGTCGTCGGCCCACATCTCCCACTCGTGCGTGCCGAGGGTGAGCATCGGCTCGATGGTGAACACCATCCCCGGCTCCATCACGTCGTCGTGGGCGGGCGCCGAGTCGTAGTGCGGGATGATCAGGCCGGAGTGGAAAGCAGCGCCGACGCCGTGACCGGTGAAGTCGCGGACCACTCCGTAGCCGAAGCGCTTGGCGTACGACTCGATCGCCCGGCCGATGACGTTGACCTGCCGCCCGGGGGCGACGGCCTTGATCCCGCGACCCAGGGCTTCGCGGGTGCGCTCGACAAGACCGGCGACCTCGTCGGAGGCGGTGCCGGCGATGAAGGTCTGGTTGCTGTCGCCGTGGAAGCCGTTCTTGTAGGCGGTGATGTCGATGTTGACGATGTCGCCGTCCTCGATCACCGTGTCGTCCGGAATGCCGTGGCAGATGACCTCGTTGACCGAGCTGCAGATCGACTTCGGGTAGCCGCGGTAGCCGAGCGTCGACGGGTAGGCGTCGTGGGCGAGCAGGAACTCGTGCCCGATCGCATCCAGCTCCTCCGTCGTCACGCCGGGGCGGACGGCCTCGCCGACGCGTTCGATCGCCTGCGCGGCGATGCGCCCGGCCTCGCGAATGAGCTCCACCTCGTCGGGCGTGTACACATCACCGCGGGTGTACGGAGCGGGCCCGGGACGGCCGACGTATTCGGGGTGCGCGATCCGGCTCGGCACGGGCCGCATCGGGGTGACGCGACCGGGGATCAGGTGACCGGCGGAATCCTTAGGCATACGATCAACCTTATGACGAGCGACGAGTACGGCATCAAGCAGGACGCCGAGCACAAGTACTGGTACAACATGAAGACCGGCGAGGTGGAGCAGGGTTTCCTGTCACCCGCGCCGAACCGCGTCGGCCCGTTCGACACCCGCGACGAGGCCGAGCACGCCCTCGAGAAGCTGCGCGAGAACTCCGCGAAGTGGGCCGAGGAGGACGCCGAGGACGGTCGCTAGACCCGCGACGGTCGGCCGCCCTGCCGCGGCCGGCCGCGCCGCGGCGCCGACGTGCGGGAGCCGGTGACCGCTAGAAGCTGTGCTCCTCCGTCGGGAACGTCCGCTCCTGGACATCCGCCTTGTACGCGCGCGCCGCATCCGACAGCACGGTCTTGATGTCGGCGTACTGCTTCACGAAACGCGGCACGCGGCCCGTCGTGAAGCCCGCCCAGTCCGTCCACACGAGCAGCTGGCCGTCCACGTGCGGCCCTGCACCGACTCCGATCGTCGGGATGCGCAGCTCGGCCGTCACGCGCTTGGCCACCTCGGCCGGCACCATCTCCAGGACGACCGCGAACGCGCCGGCCTCCTCGACGGCGTGCGCGTCGGCGAGCAGGTCGTCGGCCGCCTGGCCGCGTCCCTGCACGAGGTGACCCCCGAGGCCGTGCTCGCTCTGCGGAGTGAAGCCGATGTGCGCCATGACGGGGATGCCCGCGTCGACGATCCGGCGGATCTGCTCGGCGCTGCGCCGGCCTCCCTCGAGCTTGACCGCGTGCGCGCCCGTCTCCTTCATGAAGCGGACCGCGGTGTGCAGCGCCTCAAGCGGGCCGGTCTCGTACGAGCCGAACGGCATGTCCGCGACGACGAACGCACGCTTGACCGCGCCGGCGACCGCACGCGTCAGGGGAATGAGGTCGTCGACCGTCACCGGAAGCGTCGTGTCGTAGCCGAGCACGTTGTTGCCGGCAGAATCGCCGACGAGGAGGAAGTCGATCCCCGCCTCGTCGAAGATCTGGGCGGTGAGCATGTCGTAGCTGGTCAGGCCGGTGAACGGCGCCCCCTCCTCCTTCGCCGCCTGGAAGTGGCGGGTACGCACCCGTTTCAGCGACTGCATCGACGAGGTCGCGGGATGGACGGAGGGCACCGGTGACTGCTCACTCATGCGGCTCAGTCTAGTGACGGCGCGCAGAGGTGTCCGGCGGCTCAGGCGGATATGGGTTCGTGGAGTCCACGCTTCCGCGCTGCGGCAGCAAGCCGCTTGTCGAAGGTCACCAGTGGGATGTCGTTGTCAACGGCCAGGCCGAGCGCGCAAGCGTCCATCTCGCTCAGTCCGTCAGCGATTTGCAGCTGGGCGAGCAAGAGCGGGCCTTGCTCCGAGAGGTGCGTCGATACCACTCCGAGCCGCCGCAAGTCTTCGAATGCCTCGACCGCCAGGTGTGCCTTGTGAGGACGGATGAGTGCCTCCGCGAAATTCACGGGGTGGACGAGAAAGGCGCGCTCTGATTCGAATACCTTCTTTGATGCAGCGTGGTGTTCGTCTTTCGGATTGAGCAGTCCGATGAGCACGCTCGCATCGAGAACCAAGGTCACTCTGGCCGGCCGTCTCGAGCGCCCGAGGGGCTTTCGGTGAAAGCATGCGCGTAGCGCGCGCTGATGCGATCGAGTTCGGCCAGCCGATCGTCCGCTTGCTTCCTCTGATCGGCCCGAAGGGCGTGCTCGCCCAGCTCGACCAGATGCAGGAGCAGCTTGCTATCCGATTCGCCAGGCCACCTCTCCCGCGCAGTCTCCAGTGCATGGGCGACGGTCGGCGTATGTGTCACTTGAGTGCGGAGCAATGTGGTCGGCATGACAGAAGTGTCGCACCTACATTTCAGGTGTTGCACCGACGCGTGCGGGGTGACGCTGCCCGTCAGCCACTAGTCTGGACACGGCCGAGGAAAGGGGCAGGATGGACAAGCAGCGCGACTTCGTTCTTCGCACGATCGAGGAGCGTGGCGTCAAGTTCGTGAGGCTGTGGTTCACGGATGTTGTGGGCACCCTGAAGTCCGTCGCGATCGCCCCGGCCGAGGTCGAGGGCGCGTTCAGCGAGGGGCTCGGCTTCGACGGCTCCGCGATCGAGGGCCTCACCCGCGCCTACGAGTCCGACCTGCTCGCGCTTCCGGACGCGACGACCTTCCAGATCCTCCCGTGGCGGGGCGAGGTCGACCCGACCGCGCGCATGTTCTGCGACATCACGACGCCGGACGGGCAGCCCGCCGTCTCCGACCCGCGGAACGTGCTCAAGCGCACGCTGGAGAAGGCGGCCGACCGCGGCTTCACCTTCTACACGCATCCCGAGATCGAGTTCTACCTGCTCAAGTCGTCGTCTTTCGGCACCGAGGGCCCGGAGCCCGTCGACTCGGCCGGCTACTTCGACAACGTCCCCGGCGGCACCGCCCACGACTTCCGCCGCCGCTCGGTGCGCATGCTCGAAGACCTCGGCATCTCCGTCGAGTTCAGCCACCACGAGGCGGGCCCCGGCCAGAACGAGATCGACCTCCGCTACGCGGACGCGCTCACCACGGCCGACAACATCATGACGTTCCGCACGGTCATCAAGGAGGTGGCCATCGAGCAGGGCGTGTACGCCACCTTCATGCCGAAGCCGCTCTCCGGCCACCCGGGATCCGGGATGCACACCCACATGTCGCTCTTCGAGGGCGACACCAACGCCTTCTTCGAGCCGGGCGCGCAGTACCAGCTGTCCAAGATCGGGCGCCAGTTCATCGCGGGCCTCCTGCGCCACGCGCCGGAGATCACCGCGGTCACCAACCAGTTCGTGAACTCGTACAAGCGCCTGTGGGGCGGGGACGAGGCGCCCAGCTTCGTCAGCTGGGGCCACAACAACCGGTCGGCGCTGGTCCGCGTGCCGCTGTACAAGCCGAGCAAGGGCCAGAGCTCGCGCGTCGAGTACCGGGCGATCGACTCGGCCGCGAACCCCTACCTCGCGTTCTCGCTGCTGCTCGCCGCCGGACTCAAGGGCATCGAGGGCCAGTACGAGCTGCCGCCGGAGGCGGAGGACAATGTCTGGGCACTCTCCGACGGGGAGCGACGCGCCCTCGGCTACAACCAGCTCCCGGCGAGCCTCGACCACGCCATCTCGCTGATGGAGGACTCGGAGCTTGTCGCCGAGACGCTCGGCGAGCAGGCCTTCAACTACGTGCTGCTCAACAAGCGCAAGGAGTGGGCCGAGTACCGAGCGCAGGTCACCCCGTACGAGCTGCGATCCAACCTCGAGATCCTCTGACCCCTTCGTCGTGACGCGGCAGCAGCTCTCCCTCACCGCCCTGGCGCGCGCCGGGTTCGTGGGGCTGAGCTCGGTCCGCGACGGACTCGACGAGCTCGCCGACCTCACCGGGCTGCCGCCCGAGACGCTGATCTCGGCGCTGTCCGTCGCGGCCGATCCGGATACCGCGCTCGCCTCCGCGCTGCGGCTGCTGCGGCAGGCGCCGGAGCAGGCGACGGCGGCTCTCCGGATCGAGGACGACGCCCGTCGGCTCTTCCGTCTGATCGGCGCATCGGAGGGAGCGGCCGAGTTCTTCCTCCGCCAGCCGGCCGAGGTGGATGCGCTCGCCGCCCCGATCACCTCGCTCCCGTCGGCGGACGAACTGCGCACCGACCTGCTCGACGTCGTCGGAGCCGTCGACGGCGTGGCCGCCGACGGCGACGAGAGCGCGTGGACGCGCCTCCGCATCCGCTACCGTCGCCGCCTGGTCCAGGTCGCGAGCTTCGACCTGGAGCAGTCCGACCCGGTCGGCGGCTTCGATGCCGTCGCCGCGACGCTCTCCGACCTCGCCGCGGCGACGCTCGAGGCCTCGCTGGCCGTGGCGCGGCGGATGACGATCGGCACCGGCCCCGGCCGCTTCCCTGAGGAGCAGGTGCGAGCGACGCGATTCGCGATCATCGGGATGGGCAAGGCGGGCGCCCGCGAGCTGAACTACGTCAGCGACGTGGACGTGATCTTCGTCACCGAGGGCGACGAGGAGGCCGGACTGGAGCCCGGCCGTGCCGTCGACATCGCCACGCGCCTCGCGATGCTGACGATGCGCGGCATCCACGAGCCCGCCATCGAGCCGGGCCTGTGGGAGGTCGACCCCAACCTGCGGCCGGAGGGCAAGGACGGCGCGCTCGTCCGCACCCTCGACTCGCACATCGCCTACTACGACCGCTGGGCGAAGGGATGGGAGTTCCAGGCGCTGCTCAAGGCGCGCCCGCTCGCGGGCGACCCCGGGCTCGGCGAGCGGTACGTCGCCGCCCTCGCACCCAAAGTGTGGAGCAGCGCCTCCCGCGAGAACTTCGTGGAGTCGGTGCAGCGGATGCGTGAACGCGTGACCGACCACATCCCGGACGACGAGGTCCACTACCAGGTGAAGCTCGGGCCCGGCGGGCTGCGCGATGTCGAGTTCACCGTCCAGTTGTTGCAGCTCGTCCACGGCCAGACCGACGACGCCGTGCGGCAGCGCGACACGCTCTCCGCCCTGGCCGCCCTCGCCGCCCAGGGATACGTGGGCCGCGAGGAGGCGGCGACCTTCTCGCGCGACTACCGCTCGCTCCGCCTGATGGAGCACCGCCTGCAGTTGCGCCGGCTGAGCCGCACGCACCTGATGCCGCGCGACGAGGCGGATGTGCGCATCCTCGCCCGCGCCACCGGTCTCGCTCCCAGCGCCGACGGCCTCCTCACGCAGTGGAACGAGATCAAACACCGTGTCCGCGGACTGCACGAGCGGCTCTTCTACCGCCCGCTGCTCAGCGCGGTCGCGGCGACACCGGCCGACGACGCGCGGCTCGCCGGGGGAGCGGGACTCACCAGCGAGCAGGCGGAGGCGCGCCTCGCCGCGATCGGGTTCCGCGACCCGCGCGGTGCGCTCGCCCACATCGGTGCACTGACCTCCGGCGTCTCGCGTCGTGCGGCGATCCAACGGCACCTCCTCCCGGTGATGCTGCAGTGGTTCGCGAGCGGCCCGGATCCCGATTACGGCCTCCTCACCTTCCGGCGGCTCAGCGAAGAGCTGGGCAGCACCCACTGGTATCTCCGGATGCTGCGCGACTCCACGGGGGCGGCCGAAGGGCTCACTCGCGTCCTGTCGGGGTCGCGGTTCGCCGGCGAGCTGCTGGGGCGCATCCCCGAGTCCGTCGCGTGGCTCGAGGACGACGACGAGCTGCGGCCGCGCCCGGCGGCGCTGCTGCGGGAGGAGACGGCGGCTATTCTCGCCCGGCATGAGTCGGTGGACACGGCCGCCGCCGCGCTCCGGGCGGTACGGCGGCGGGAGATCCTGCGGCTCGCGTTCTCCGGCATCCTCGGCTTCGCCACGATCGAGGAGCTCGCGCACGGGCTCACCGACGTCACGGAGAACATCATCTCCGGTGTGCTGCAGGCCATCCGGCTCGCCCGAGGGGATGCGGACCAGCTGGAGTTCGCCGTCATCGGCATGGGCCGCTTCGGTGGTCGCGAGCTCGGCTTCGGCTCCGATGCCGACGTGATGTACGTGTTCCGGCCGCTGGCCGCGGACCAGGACGCGGCGAACCGGAGCGCACTGGCGATCGTGTCGGAGCTGAACCGGCTCACCGAGGACAACCGGCTCCCGCTCGATCTCGACATCGGCCTGCGCCCGGAGGGGAAGAACGGCCCGCCCGCGCGCTCGCTCGACTCGTACCGCGCGTACTATCAGCGCTGGTCGCTCACCTGGGAGGCCCAGGCGCTGCTGCGCGCCCGCGGGATCGCCGGGGACGCGGGCCTGCTGGCCGACTTCACCGAGCTCGCCGACGAGGTGCGCTATCCGCAGAGCATCGGCGAGCAGGAGATCCGCGAGGTGAAGCGCATCAAGGCGCGCGTCGAGAACGAGCGGCTGCCGCAGGGTGCCGATCCATCCCGCCACCTCAAGCTCGGGCGTGGTTCGCTGAGCGACGTCGAGTGGTTCGTCCAGCTGATCCAGCTGCAGCACGCCGCCGAGGTGCCCGCGCTGCGGACCACCTCCACACTGGATGCGCTGGCCGCGGCAGCCGAGCACGGGTTCGTCTCCGCCGAGGACGCCGCGCGGCTGCGTGACGCGTGGGTGTTCGCATCCCGGACCCGATCGGCGATGACCCTGTGGGCCGACAAGACGGCCGATGTGCTGCCGTCCGACCGCGTCGCCCTCGACGGGGTCGCCCGGCTGATGGAGTACCCGCCCGGCTCCGCCTCCCGCCTCGAGGAGGACTACCTCGCGGTCACCCGCCGCGCCCGCCAGGTCTTCGAGCGCGCCTTCTACGGCCTCCCGCAGCGCCCCGCACCCACCGCCTGACGCGCCCGCCCCCTCTCCGTCGCTCGCCCCCTTCTCCCGCCACCGTCGAGTCCGCAAACTTTGCACGGTTCTCGACGCTGGAACGTGCAAAGTTTGCGGACTCGACGGTGGGCGCATGGGCGGGGAGTGGGGGCGCGGAGGACGTCAGGCGTCGCGGAGGCGGGCGGCTTTGGCGAGCAGCACCTCGCGCTCGCGCTCATTCGCGGCGAGTCCCGCTGCTGCGGTCAGCTCCGAGACCGCCTCTTCCGTCCGCCCGAGTTGGGCGAGAAGCTCGCCGCGGACGCTCGGCAGCAGGTGCGATCCGGGCAGGGCGCCGCGCGCGGCCAGCTCGTCGGCGATCCGCAACGCGTTGGCCGGACCGGTCGCCATGGACACCGCCGCCGCCCGGTTCAACTCCACCACCGCGCTCGGCGCGATCCGGCCGAGCGCTTCGTAGAGGATGACGATCCGGTCCCAATCGGTGTCGTCGGCGCTCGGCGCGACCGCGTGACATTCGGCGATGGCGGCCTGCAGCGCGTACGGCCCGCGCCCGCGACCCAGCTCATCCGAGCGGGCGAGTGCCGCCCGCCCGCGAACGATCTGCGCTCGGTCCCATCGCGTCCTGTCCTGCTCGGTCAGCAGAACCGGGGTCCCGTCCGGCCGGGTTCGCGCCGGGAAGCGCGCGGCCTGCAACTCCATGAGCGCGACGAGTCCGTGCGCCTCGGGCTCCCGGGGCAGCAGCGCAGCGATCATGCGCCCCAGGCGCAGCGCCTCGTTCGCGAGGTCGGCCCGCATCCACTCGCGTCCCGTCGTCGCCGCGTAGCCTTCCGTGAAGATCAGGTAGACGACGCTGAGCACGCCGGCGAGCCGTTGCTTCCACTCGGCGGGCTCGGGGGAGGCGAACGGGATGCGCGCCTCAGCGATCGTCTTCTTCGCCCGGACGATGCGCTGCTGCACGGTGGCCACCGGCACGAAGTACATCCGGGCGATCTCCGCCGTGCTGAGCCCGGCCACCACGCGCAGGGTGAGTGCCACCTGACCTTCCCGCGACAGAGCAGGATGGCACGCGGTGAACACGAGCCGGAGCACGTCGTCGTCGATCGGCTCCCAGGCGTCTTCGCCCGTCTCCTCCAGCGTCGCCGCGATCGCCCGGTACCGGTCGTCGAGCCGTTCACGCCGCCGCCAGTGGTCGATCGCGCGCCGCTTCGCCACGGCGACGAGCCAGCCGCCCGGATTCTCGGGCACGTCATCCCGGGGCCATTGATTCAGCGCCTCGACGAGAGCCTCCTGCGCGAGATCCTCGGCCAGGCCGACGTCGCCGGTCACCTTCGCGAGCGTCGCGACGACGCGCGCTCCGTCGATGCGCCAGACGGCGTCGACCCGTGCCGGGATCCCGCTCATGTTCTGCTGCTTTCCGCTCTGCTCAGGCCTTGTCGGCGGCCGCGCGCCACTCGGCCTCCTTCTGGATGTACTCGTTGTCGGCGAAGGCGGCGAAGTCGCTCTCGTCGGTGACGCGGCGCACTTCCAGCTTCGAGCCGGGGCCGAGCGGGCATCGGCTGGCCCACTCCGCTGCCTCCTCCTTCGAGCCGACCTCGAGGATCCAGAAGCCGTTGAACAGCTCGTGGGTCTCGCCGTAGGGGCCGTCCGTGATCGCCGGGGGCGTCGACGAGAAGTCCACGACGAATCCCGAGTCGGCGACATCATCCGCGAGGCCGTCGCCCGACAGCAGGACGCCCGCGGAGATCAGCTGCTCGTTGTACTTGCCCATCTGGGTGATGACCTCGTTGAAGTCCATCTCCTGGTAGGCCTGCTTCGCGGCGTCGTCCGAGCGCATGATCAGCATGTACTTCACGGGGTGTCTCCCTCAGATCCGGGGTGCTTCGGTCGCACCCTCCTACCATCGTGTCGAACGGCGGTGCGAAAGGTCGACAGAGCGGTGGAAAATCTTCGGGATGCCGATCTCAGACCGGCTGCACGACCTTACCCCGGGCGTCGTCGCCGCTGTCGCTGGGCTCCGGCTCACCGCCGTCCACCGTCGCGTCGGTGTCGCCGGCCTCCGCCGCGTGCGCCTCGTCCTCATCGGTGAACGGCACGCCAGAGCGCGGGGCGTTGTACAGCGCAAGGTCCAGGATGCCTTCCCGCTTGGCGACGATCGTCGGCACCAGCGCCTGGCCGGCCACGTTGACCGCCGTCCGGCCCATGTCGAGGATCGCGTCCACCGCGAGCAGTAGGCCGACACCGTCGAGGGGCAGGCCGAGCGTCGAGAGCGTGAGCGTCAGCATGACGATCGCGCCGGTCGTCCCGGCGGTCGCCGCCGATCCGACGACCGACACCACGATGATGAGCAGGTACTGCAGGATGTTGAGCTGGATGCCGTAGAACTGCGCGACGAAGATCGCGGCGATGGCCGGGTAGATCGCGGCGCAGCCGTCCATCTTGGTCGTCGCTCCCAGCGGCGCAGCGAATGACGCGTACGCGCTCGGCACGCCCAGGTTCCGCTCGACGACGCGCTGCGTGAGCGGGAGCGTCCCGATCGAGGACCGGCTCACGAAGCCCAGCTGCACCGCCGGCCACACGCCCGAGAAGTACTGGCGGATGGAGAGACCGTTGCTGCGGACGATGATCGGGTAGACCACGAACAGCACGATCGCGAGGCCGAGGTAGATCGCGAACACGAACCAGGCGAGCGATCCGATGGTCGTCCATCCGTAGGTCGCGACAGCGTTCCCGATGAGGGCGAACGTGCCGAGCGGGGCCAGCCGGATGATCCACCAGAGCACACGCTGGACGATCTTCAGCGCCGAATCGGTGAAGGTGAGGAACGGCTCCGCCTTCCTGCCCACCTTCAGGGCGGCGATGCCGATGGCCGCAGCGACCACGATCACCTGCAGCACGTTGAAGCTGACGGCGGAGGTGGCAGTAGCCACGCCATCCACCACATCCACGTGGGTGTTGACCTGCGCGCCGACGAAGTTCGCGGGCACCAGGCCGAGCAGGAAGTTCCACCACGTCGCGGTGACGCCGGGATCGGCGGCGGCGAGCTCCCCGTGCGACGCCCGGCTGCCCGGCTGGATGACGACGCCCAGCGCGATGCCGATGCTCACCGCGATGAACGCGGTGATCGCGAACCACAGCAGGGTCCGCCCCGCCAGGCGCGCGGCGTTCGAGACGCGGCGCAGGTTGCCGATGCTGGAGACGATCGCGAGGAAGACGAGCGGGATCACCGCGGCCTTCAGCAGCGAGACGTACGACTGCCCGATGGTGTTCAGGGTGGCGGTGAGCCCGTTGGGTTGCCCGCCCGGTTCGCCCAGCTGGCGTGCGATCAGTCCGGCGACGACGCCGAGCACGAGCGCAGCGGTGACCTGGACGCCGAAGGAGCGAAGCCAACGAGGGCCGCGCCGGGTCCGCGGCGCGGGGGAGGAAAGCGAAGTAGAAGTCATGCTTCCACGCTAGGAGCGGGGGAGGTGGACCCCCAGTTCTACGGCAATATACCGAAACATACGAAAGGACCGCACCCGTGATCGGATGCGGCCCTTTCGTGTGATGAGCGTACGGATCAGACCCCGTAGTACAGCTCGTACTCGAACGGGTGCGGGCGCTGCGCGAGCGGCTTGATCTCCTTCTCGCGCTTGTACTCGATCCAGGTCTCGATGAGCTCCGGGGTGAACACGCCGCCCGCGGTGAGGAAGTCGTGGTCGGCCTCGAGCGCGTCGAGCGCCTCGCCGAGCGACGCCGGCACCTGCGGGATGTTGCGCGCCTCCTCCGGGGGAAGCTCGTAGAGGTCCTTGTCGACCGGCTCGTGCGGCTCGATGCGGTTCTTGATGCCGTCGAGGCCCGCCATCAGCTGCGCGGCGAATGCGAGGTACGGGTTGCCCGACGCGTCGGGGGCGCGGAACTCGATGCGCTTCGCCTTCGGGTTGGAGCCCGTGATCGGGATGCGGATCGACGCCGAGCGGTTGCCGGCCGAGTAGACCAGGTTGACCGGGGCCTCGAAGCCGGGGACCAGGCGGTGGAACGAGTTCACCGTCGGATTCGTGAACGCCAGGACGGCCGGGGCGTGCTTCAGCAGGCCGCCGATGTACCAGCGGGCGATGTCGGAGAGTCCGCCGTAGCCGGCCTCGTCGTAGAACAGCGGCTTGCCGTCGTTCCACAGCGACTGGTGGGTGTGCATACCCGATCCGTTGTCGCCGAACAGCGGCTTCGGCATGAACGTGGCCGTCTTGCCCCACTCGTTGGCGGTGTTCTTGACGATGTACTTGAACTTGAGGATGTCGTCCGCGGCGTGGACCATCGTGTCGAAGCGGTAGTTGATCTCCGCCTGGCCGCCGGTGCCCACCTCGTGGTGCGCGCGCTCCAGGATGAGGCCGGCGTCGATCAGCTTCAGCGAGATGTCGTCGCGCAGGTCGGCCTGCTTGTCGACGGGGCTCACCGGGAAGTAGCCGCCCTTGTACGGCGTCTTATTGGCGAGGTTGCCGCCCTCTTCGACGCGGCCCGAGTTCCACGCACCCTCTTCGGAGTCGACCGAGTAGAAGCTGGAGTTCTGCTTCACCTCGTAGCGCACGTCGTCGAAGATGTAGAACTCCGCCTCGGGGGCGAAGTACGCGGTGTCGGCGATGCCGGTCGAGGCGAGGTACTTCTCCGCCTTCTTGGCGACCTGGCGCGGGTCCTTGGAGTAGATCTCGCCGTTGCGCGGGTTGTAGATGTCGAAGACCATGATCAGCGTGCGCTCGGCACGGAACGGGTCGATGTAGGCCGTCGATACGTCCGGGATCAGCTGCATGTCGGACTCGTGGATCGACGCGAAGCCGCGGATCGAGGAGCCGTCGAAGAGCTGACCGACGGAGAAGAACTCCTCGTCGACCGTCGAGGCGGGGATGTTGAAGTGCTGCTGCACACCGGGAAGGTCGGTGAAGCGGATATCAAGGAACTTGACGTCGGTGTCCTTGATGAACTTGAGCACCTCAGACGAATCACGGAACATACGGACGACTCCCAATGGCTTTGCGGGTGACCGGACTGCGCGTGCAGCCCACGACAACGCTAAGGGGAGGCCGTTTCCCGGGGGTGACGCAAATGTTTCCGGCATGTTACGGGTACCCGGGCAGGGGATGCGCGATCGGGGCGCGCAGGGCTCAGGATGCGCCGGGAAGCTCTCGATAGACTCGGCGGGTGCCGCAGAATCCCGCCAACCGTCCCGGCGACATCGCCCCCAGTCGTTACCCGGGGGAGCGCCTCGGGCTCCCCGAGGTCGGTCCGCGGTCGGTCGGACGGGTGGGGCGGCGGATCGCGGCGATCGCCATCGACTGGGCCATCGCATCCCTGCTGTCGTTCGCGTTCTTCCATTACGACTCGTGGGCGACGATCTCGATCTTCGCCGTGCTGCAGATCGTTTTCATCCCGACCCTCGGCGGCAGTGTCGGCCACAGGGCAGTCGGGATGCGGGTCGTCGCCGTGCGCGGCGGCTGGG
Organism: Leifsonia sp. NPDC014704; assembly: GCF_043083605.1. Lineage (NCBI taxonomy): Bacteria > Bacillati > Actinomycetota > Actinomycetes > Micrococcales > Microbacteriaceae > Leifsonia > Leifsonia sp. NPDC014704. The sequence goes on from NZ_JBIBYW010000001.1 coordinate 515,071, forward strand.
TCGGGGTGTGGCGTCCCATCGTCCGGACCCTGCTGCTCTGCATCGTGATCCCGGCGCTGGTCTGGGACTCCGACCAGCGCGGCTTCCACGACAAGATCGCCGGCACCGTCCTCATCCGCGCCTGACGCGGTCCCACCCACCGTCGAGTACGCAAAAACTGCACGGAATCCACGTGGAGACCGTGCAGTTTTCGCATACTCGACGACGGGCGGAGCGGCCCGACGGAGGGGAGTGCGAGCGTCAGCGCGCGCGCTGAGCGCGCACCTTCATCGGGTCGATGCCCTTCGGGATCGGCATCTGATTCTCCATCGACTGGAGGCGGTTGCTGATCGCGAGCACCTCGGCCTTGGTGAGGGTCGGCTTGATCTTGGCGAGCGTGCGCGGCACCTTGTGCAGCGGCACGGAGTCGGCGTCCGGCCCGACACTGATGACGGTGACCGGAACGTTCGGGAGCACGCGGTTCACCTTGCGGCGCTCCTCGTCGATCATCCGCTTGGTGCGGGTCACCGGGCCCTCGCTGATGAGCACGACACCGCCGCGACCGGTCGCCCGGTACACCGCATCCTGCGTCTTGCCGTTGACGGCCACCGGCATCTCGGAGCCGCGCCAGCTGCGCTTCAGCGACGAGCGGAGCACGGCGCCGACGGCGCCCGGCTGCCCCTCGATCTGCGAGTACGCGGCACGCTCGGCACGACGGCCGAGGATGATCAGCGCGATCAGGACACCCGCGAGAACGCCGGCGAGGATCCACAGCACCATCGTGAAGATGTTGCCGCCGGAGAGGAACACGGCGAGCAGGATGCCGAGGACGATCGGCAGGACAGCCCCGAGGACGATGTACAGCACCGCGCGGTTGTCGTACCGGCGGGTCATCTGGAACACCTGCCACATCTGCTTCAGACGGCCGGGCTCCTTGGTGGACTTGTCCTTTGCCATAGCTCCAAGGATACCGGCTCGGCGGCGTTCCAGATGACCCGTTCGCTGCGGGGAGAGGGCTCTCAGGACACCGCCTGCGCGAAGCCGAGCGTCGCGTCGGCGAGGTGCCGCAGTTCCTCCGGCACCGGCCGTCCCTTCGCCTGCATGGATTGCGCCCACAGGCGTCCCGCACGGTACGACGAGCGCACCAGCGGCCCCGCCAGAACGCCGAGGAATCCGATCTCCTCCGCCTCCTGCTTGAGCTCGACGAACTCGTCGGGATGCACCCACCGCGCCACCGGCAGGTGCCGCGGGCTCGGCCGCAGGTACTGCGTGATGGTGATGATGTCGGTTCCCGCGTCGTGGAGGTCGCGCAGGGCTGTGCTGATCTCGTGGCGCTCCTCGCCCATGCCGAGGATGAGGTTGGACTTCGTGATCAGCCCGGCGGACCGGCCCTGTGTCAGCACGTCGAGAGAGCGGTCGTAGCGGAAGGCGGGCCGGATGCGCTTGAAGATGCGCGGCACCGTCTCCACATTGTGGGCGAACACCTCCGGACGGGCGGAGAACACCTCGCCGAGGTGGGCCGGGTTACCCGAGAAGTCGGGCACGAGGATCTCGACCCCGGTGCCCGGCGACTGGCGGTGGATCTCGCGGATCGTCTCTGCGTACAGCCACGACCCCTCGTCCTCCAGGTCGTCGCGGGCGACGCCCGTCACCGTCGCGTAGCGGAGGCCCATGCGCTGCACGGACTCTGCGACCCGACGCGGTTCATCGCGGTCGAACTCCGCCGGCTTGCCCGTGTCGATCTGGCAGAAGTCGCAGCGGCGCGTGCACTGCGAGCCGCCGATGAGGAAGGTCGCCTCGCGGTCCTCCCAGCACTCGTAGATGTTCGGACAGCCGGCTTCCTGGCAGACCGTGTGCAGCTCCTCGGACTTCACCAGGCTCTGCAGCTGCCGGTACTCCGGCCCCATCTTCGCCTTGGTCTTGATCCACTCGGGCTTCCGCTCGATCGGCGTCTGGGCGTTGCGGACCTCGAGGCGCAGCATCCGGCGCCCCTCGGGGACGGCGCTCACGCGACGGCCTCCGCAGCGGTGAACTCCAGGTCGAAGGCATCCATGACGAGCGGCGCGACGTCCTGCGGCGTCACGGTCCGGCCGAGCACGCGGGAGATCGTGGTCATCCCGGCGTCGCGGATGCCGCACGCGACGATGCGGTCGTAGGCATCGAGGCTGTTGGAGCAGTTGAGCGCGAACCCGTGCATGGTGACGCCCTCGGCGACGCGGATGCCGATGGCGGCGATCTTCTCGTCCCTGGTGGCTCCGGGGTTGTGCTCTGGTCGCATCCACACGCCCGAGCGGCCCTCGATCTGCACCCCGGTGACGCCGACGCGCGCGAGCACGTCGATGAGCACCCGTTCGAGCGCGCGGACGTAGCCGACGACGTCGATGGGGTCGTGGAGGCGGAGGATCGGGTACCCCACGAGCTGACCCGGCCCGTGCCAGGTGATCTTGCCTCCCCGGTCGACGTCGACGACGGGGGTGCCATCGTCGGGACGTTCGTCCGGGGAGGTCCTTTTGCCCGCGGTATACACCGGCGGGTGCTCGAGGAGGATGACGGTATCGGGCGCCCGGCCTGCGACGACGGCGGCGTGCAGGGCACGCTGCTGTTGAAGGGCCTCGAGATACGGCACGGAGTTGGCGCTTAGCCCCGTGACGTCATACGTGGTCACGGGGCCAGTCTATGCGCGGGGGCGACTCATGTGTTCACAGGCGGGCGAGTGGATGCGTTGTGCACAGATCCGCGGGCGGGCGGCCGCGGCGCCCGGCGGTCGGATGGGATGGAGGGGTGACTTCCTCTCCCATCTCCCTTCGTTCAGCCTCCATCCGACCCCCCGCGTCCGCGCGTTCCGCCGACCGCGCCCCGACCGAGGCTGAACTCCTGCGCGTGGCCAGGTCGATCGCCGCCGCCGAAGGGTGGGAGGTGGATGCGCCGACCTGTCAGGTGCGCGGCGAGCCGCCACGAGAGCTCCGGGTGGCGGTCTCCGGCGGGAGGCTCCCCGCGCGGTGCCTCCTCCGTCTGCGGGAACCTTCTCCCGGGGCGCCGCCCGGTCGTGCCGAGGTGGACGCGCGCGTTGCGGCGGCGAGCGAGCACGTGGTCGGAGTGGTGGCAGACCTCCCGCATCGGCGTGTGCGGGGGAGGGAAGTGGATGCTGTGGTCCTTGCCAATCCGGAGCACGGCGATCTCGACAGCCTCCTCGCCCAGAGGCGCGGCGGCGTGCGTTCGGGGGAGGCCGCGACCATCCTGCTCGGCGTGGCTGGCGGGCTGGAGGCGCTGCACACGTCCGGCTGGGCCGGACCCGGACTGAGCGGCTCGGACATCGTCTTCCTCGGCGACGGGTGCCCGGCGCTCGACGCGTTCGACGATGTGGAGCCGTGGACCCCCGACAACGCCGTGACGGACGCAGAGAGGTTCTACGCCCTGGCCCGGGCACTGTGTCTGAAGGTTGTGGACGGGTCCGGGATGCGACTGCTGGCCGCTGTGGAGGCCGGTCTCCGTCGCGGGAGCTGGTCCGCGCTGGCCGATTCCGTCCTGCTCGTGGTGGCGCCGGAGCCGGTCGGACTCCGGCCGGCCCCGCTGGAACCGATCGCGTCCGCTGATGGCGGGGCCGACGAGAAGCGCAGGACCGGCGGTCGGGCATCGCAGCTCGCCGTGTCGGTGACTCGGATGATGGACCGGCTCGACGGCCGGCCGGGCCGTGCTCTCGGTGACCGGATCCGGACGACGCTGCAGCGGAGGCCCGCTGTGGCTGCAGCCGCGGCGGTGCCGGTGGTGGTGGCGATCGCGTTCGTCGCCCTGCTCCCCGCACCTGGCCCGACGTCGGAGTCGGCGTCGGGGGAGAGCCGGGGAGCGCTCACGTCGGCAGCGGCCGAGCAGAGCGATGCGACCGAGGGAACGGGAGCCGCCGCATCTCCGTCCCGGACCGCCGCGACGCCGACTCTGCCTCCTGGCTCCACGCCGAAGCCGACGCCTGCGTCGTCCGGGGTGAGTCCGGCTGCCGTTGCTGCCGACGCCTCGGCCGGGGCGGGTGCGGTCGGCGGCGGCTTGGCGAGCGATGATCCGGTGGATGCGGCCCGCGCTGTCCTCGACGCTCGGCATTCGTGCTTCGCGACGCGCTCCTCGCAACCCGACTGTCTGTCGGCCCTACTCGATGCGGGCTCGCCCGCGGTCGCGGAGGACACGGCCGCCCTCGGTGCGGAGGGTGCCGCCGCAGAGCGGGACTACCGCGGCGCGCAGCTGTCGCTGGTCGAGCGGTGGGGCGGTGCAGCGCTCGTCAGCGCCGCCCCGGATTCCGCCCGCACCCCGGAAAGTGAACCGGCCTCGCTCCTGCTGGTGAGGAGCGAGGCCGGTTGGCGGCTACGGGCGGTGTACCCGTGAGCGGATCAGATTCCGAGGTTGGCCTCGAAGTTGCCGCCCTCGAGGCGGTTCTTGACCGCGACGAGGAAGCGGGCCGCGTCGGCACCGTCCACGATGCGGTGGTCGTACGAGAGAGCCAGGTACACGGTCGAACGGATCGCGATCGAGTCGGTGCCGTCGGCCGAGATGACGACCGGCTTCTTCGTGACGATGCCCGTGCCCAGGATCGCGACCTGCGGGAGGAACACGACCGGGGTGTCGAACAGGGCGCCACGCGAACCGGTGTTCGTCAGCGTGAACGTGCCACCGGCGAGCTCGTCCGGCTTGAGCCGGTTGTCGCGGGTGCGCTCGGCCAGGTCGGTGATCTCCTTCGCGAGACCCGCGATGTCGAGCTCCGACGCGTTGCGCACCACCGGGGTGAGCAGGCCGCGCTCGGTGTCGACGGCGATCGACATGTTCTCGTGGTCCGGGTACACGATGCTGTCGCCGTCCACCGTCGCGTTGATGACGGGGTACGTCTTCAGCGCCTCGGCCGCGGCCAGGGCGAAGAAGGGCAGGAAGGAGAGCTTCACACCGGTCTTGGCGAGGAAGTCGCCCTTCACACGGTCGCGGAGAGCGGCGACCTTCGTGACATCGACCTCGACGACGCTGGTGAGCTGCGCGGTCGACTGCATCGACACGACGGCGCGCTCGGCGACGACCTTGCGCAGACGCGACATCGGCTGGGTCGTGCCGCGGAGCGGCGATACCTCGGGAGCCGGGGCCGCCTCAGCAGCGGGCGCACCACCCTGAGCCGCAGCCGGGGCAGCAGCCGAGAGGATGTCCTCCTTGCGGATGCGACCGCCGACGCCGGTCCCGGTGACGGTGGAGAGGTCGACGCCCTGCTCGTTCGCGAGCTTGCGGACGATCGGCGTCACGTAGCCGGCGTTGCCGGCGTGGGCGCCCGATGACGAGCCGCCGGACGCCGCGGGGGCCTCCTGAGCGGGAGCGGCCTGAGCCGGCGCGGGCTGCGCCGGGGCGGCCGGTGCCGCGGGAGCGGCAGGAGCCGCCTGCGGGGCGGGCGCGGCCTGGGCGGGCGCCGCCTGCTGGGCAGGAGCGGCGGGAGCAGCCGGAGCCGGAGCTGCGGGGGCAGCCGCGGCCGGAGCCTCCTGGGCCGGTGCGGCCTGCTGGGCAGGAGCGGCCTCCGCCGGAGCAGCCTGCGGCGCGGGTGCGGCCTGCTCGGCGGCGGGTGCGGCCTGCTCGGCGGGAGCCGGTGCGGCCTGAGCCGGGGCCGGTGCGGCCTCCGCAGGAGCAGCCTGCTCGGCCGGAGCGGCCTCCGCGGGAGCGGCCTCGGCCGCCGGAGCAGCGGGCGCCTCGGCGCCTGCACCGGAGCCGTCACCGATCGTCACGAGCGCAGTGCCCACCTCGACCGTCTCGTCCTCCTGCACCAGGATCTCCTCGATGACGCCGGCGACCGGCGACGGGATCTCGGTGTCGACCTTGTCGGTCGAGACTTCGAGCAGGGGCTCGTCCACCTCGACACGGTCGCCAACGTTCTTCAGCCAGCGGGTGACCGTGCCTTCCGTGACGCTCTCGCCGAGCGCCGGGAGGCTGACGGATTCGCTCATGAGCTTCTCTCCTTCAAAACCTGATCGTTCAGTAGCTTATTGCAGCCGGGTCCGCGGGGGCGGACCCGGCTGGTCGTCCTAGAGGGTGTGCAGCGGCTTGCCCGCGAGGTACAGGAAGGCCTCGCCGAGGGACTCGTTCTGCGTGGGGTGCGCGTGGATGAGAGGAGCGATGTCCTCCGGGTACGCCTCCCAGTTCACGGCCAGCTGCGCCTCGCCGATGAGCTCGCCGACGCGGGCGCCGATCATGTGCACGCCGACCACGGGGCCGTCGTTGACACGGACGACCTTGACGCTGCCGTTCGTGCCGATGATCTCGCTGCGCGCGTTGCCCGCGAGGCTGTAGTCGTAGCTGCTGATGCTGTCGGCACCGTACTTCTCGGCCGCCTTCGCCTCGGTGAGGCCCACGGAGGCCACCTCGGGGTCGGAGTAGGTGACCTTCGGGATGTTGACGTCGGGGACGACGATCGGGTTGAGGCCCGCGATCTCCTCGGCGACGAAGATGCCCTGCTGGAAGCTGCGGTGCGCGAGCTGCAGGCCCGGCACGATGTCGCCGACGGCGTAGACGCCGGGGATGTTCGTGTGCAGGCGCTCGTCCGTGATGACGAAGCCGCGATCCATGGTGACCCCGACCTCCTCGAACCCGAGACCCTGCGTCAGCGGGCCGCGGCCCACGGCGACGAGCAGGATGTCGGCCTCGACGGTGTTGCCGTTCTCGAGGGTGACGACGACGCCGTTCTCGTTCTGGGTGACACCCTGGAAGCGCACGCCGAGGCTGTAGTCGATGCCGCGGCGGCGGAACGCCCGCTCCAGCGACTTGCTGATCGACTCTTCCTCGTTGGGGACGAGGTGCGGCAGCGCCTCGATGATGGTGACCTCGGATCCGAACGACTTCCAGACGCTGGCGAACTCGACGCCGATGACGCCGCCGCCGAGCACGGCCACCTTCTGGGGCACGAAGTCGAGCTCGAGCGCCTGCTCGCTGGTGATCACGCGGCCGCCGATCTCGAGGCCCGGAAGCGAGCGCGAGTAGGAGCCGGTGGCCAGGATGATGTTCTTGCCGACGATCGTGTCGTCGCCCACCTGCACGGTGGTCGGGGAGGTCAGACGGCCCTCGCCCTCGATGACGGTGATGCCGCGCGCCTTCACCAGGCCCTGCAGGCCCTTGTACTTCTTCGCGACGATTCCCGTGCGGTACTCGGTCACGCCGTTGATGTCGACGCCCTGCAACTGGGTCACGATGCCGTACTTCGACGACTCCCGCGAGTAGTCGGCCACCTCGGCCGCATGGAGCAGCGCCTTCGTGGGGACGCAGCCGCGGTGCAGGCAGGTGCCGCCGACCTTGTCCTTCTCGATCATGCCGACGGTGAAACCGAGCTCGGCCGCACGCAGCGCTGCTGCGTAGCCTCCACTCCCACCGCCGAGCACCACAATGTCAAAGTTCTGCTCAGACACCCAGCTACTCCCTCGCGCATCAGGATCATGTGACACGATTTGCCGCCCAGAGGGGTGGCTCCGGGAGACGTGTTGATGGGCGGGATTTCCCGCCCATACGACCCTACTACTTCCCGGAAAAGCTCTCGGCCAGACGGATGAGCGCCCTTACGCTGACGGCGGACGGTCCCTTCCCGGTGAATCCGTACGGCGCAGCGGGGCTCTTCGCCGGGCCTGCGATGTCGAGGTGGGCCCACGGGATGCGCGGAGCGTCGTCCGCGTCGCCCGTGCGTCCCACGAACTCCTGGAGGAACACGCCCGCGAGCAGAGCGCCGCCCGCGGTGTTGCCCGGGTTGGCGTTCGCGATGTCGGCCACATCCGAGTTGATCGTCGCGCGCAGCTCGCCGGGCAGCGGCATCGGCCAGAGCAGCTCACCGCTCTCCTTGCCCGCCGTGAGCACCTGGTCGACGAGGTCGTCGGAGCCCATCACGGCGGCGTACCGGGTGCCGAGGGCGACCATCGCCGCGCCCGTGAGCGTGGCGACGTCGACGATCGCGTCGGGCTGCTCCTCGCTGGCGGCGACCAGGCCGTCCGCGAGCACGAGGCGGCCCTCCGCGTCGGTGTTGAGCACCTCGACGGTGCGACCGCCACGGATGCGCAGCACGTCGTTCGGACGGATCGCCGATCCGGACGGCATGTTCTCCGCCAGGCACAGCCAGGCCGTGACGCGTACGGGGAGCGCGAGGCGGGCGGCGGCGAGCACCACGCCGAGCACCGTCGCGGCGCCGGTCATGTCGTACTTCATCCCGACCATGCCGGTCGCCGGCTTCAGCGACAGGCCGCCGGAGTCGAACGTGATGCCCTTGCCCACCAGCGCGAGGTGCCGCTCGGCGCCGTCGGGGGAGTAGGCGACCTTGACCAGCCGCGGCGGCCGGGTCGAGCCTTGTCCGACCCCGAGGATGCCACCGAACCCCTCGACCGCGAGCTGCTCCTCGTCCCAGACGGTCACCGTCACGGGGAGGTCCGACGACGCCGCCTGCGCACGCTCGGCGAACGTCTCGGGGTAGAGGTCGAGCGGGGGAGTGTTCACCAGATCCTTCACGAGCACAGCAGCCTCGGCGATGGCGGTGGCGCGGGCGATCAGCGCTCCGCTGTCCGACGCGGCGCCGAGCACCTCGACGGACCCGACGGGGTCCTTCGTCGCTGCGCGGCTCTTCTCGCGGTACTCCGTGAAGGCGTAGGCGCCGAGCGCCGCGCCCTCGAGTACGGCGCCGAGCTGCGCGTCGCCCTCCGCCGGGAGGTCGAGCGCGACCGCGGCAGTGCCCGCCAGCTGCCGCACGGCGCTTCCCGCGGCATAGCGCAGCGCATCCTCTCCACCCTCGGGCAGCCCGATGACCGCGAGCGACGCGCCGGCGCCCTGCCCGGGCAGCCGCACCAGTTCGTCCTTGCCCCCGCTGAACCCGACGTCCCGCAACTGCTGCGCGAGCCCGTCGCGGTCGGCGCCGGACAGCACGGTCACACTGTCGCGGGCGACCCGCGCGGCGACGACGAGCACGTCGGCGGGGCCGGAGGGGGTGGATGCGTCGGTCACGGTCAGCGCAGGAACGGTCATGCCTCGACCCTAACGCGCGTGCGCGTTCCGCCCGGTCGGGCAGCCGTGTTCGCTGTGGGCGTTCGCGCACCCGCCCCGCACTCGGCTCCCGGCGCCGGGGTCCGCTCTAGAGTTGAGATATGCGTGACCCCGGCGAACTGTTCGAGCTCAACCCGGCACTGTCGGTGCCGGAGGGATTGCCGCTCGTGGCGGGGCTGACCGGCTTCGCCGACGCGGGCTCCGGCGTGAGCCAGCTGGGCACCTATCTGCTCGGCACGCTCGACAGCGAGGTGGTCGCCACCTTCGACGCCGACATCCTCCTCGACTACCGTGCCCGCCGTCCGATCATCTACTTCGACCAGGACCACCTGACCGACTACCAGCCGGCGACCCTCAAGCTGTACCTCGCCTACGACGAGCTGCGTCAGCCGTTCCTGCTGCTTTCGGGCTTCGAGCCGGACTTCCGGTGGGAGGCGTTCACGGAGGCCGTGCTCGGCCTGATCGAGCGCTTCAAGGTGAAGAGCGTGACCTGGGTGCACTCCATCCCGATGCCCGTGCCGCACACGCGACCGATCGGCGTGACGGTGAGCGGCAACCGCACCGACCTGATCGACTCGATGTCCATCTGGAAGCCGCACACGCAGGTCCCCGCGAACGCCCTGCATCTGCTCGAGTACCGCCTGCAGCAGCTGTCGTACCCGATCGCCGGCTTCATCCTGCTCATCCCGCACTACCTCGCCGACACCGAGTACCCGGCCGCGGCGATCGCCGCTCTCGACTCGATCAGCGCGGCCACCGGGCTCATCTTCCCGACCGACCGCCTGCGGCAGGAGGACAGGGAGTTCGTCGCGAACATCGACGAGCAGGTCGCCGGCAACGCCGAGCTCGGCCGCCTGGTGGGCACGCTGGAGGAGCGGCACGACTCCTATATGGAGGACACGCAGCTGCGCTCGCCGCTGACCGACAGCGACGGCGAGCTCCCGAGCGCCGACGAGATCGCCGCCGAGCTCGAGAACTTCCTCGCCTTCCGCCGCCACGGCGACGAGGAGAACGGGCGCGGCGAGCGCTGAGCGCACACGCCCGAGCGGCAGCCGCGTCACCCCGGAGGAGACCTTCCCGACGACGGGCATAGGATCGTCCGGTGAATTCGCGTCGCTCCTGGGTCGTCTACGGGATCGGTGTCTTCGCCTACCTGATCGCGGTCATGCAGCGCACGACCATCGGCGTCGCCGGTGTGGCAGCGACCGACCGCTTCCACGTCTCCGCGTCCGTCCTGTCGACGCTCGCGGTCGTCCAGCTGATCGTCTACGCCGGGATGCAGGTCCCGGTCGGCGTGCTCATCGACCGGATCGGGTCGCGCGTCCTCATGATCGCCGGGACCGCGCTCATGGTCGTCGGGCAGGTCGCCGTCGCGCTCGCGCCGAGCATCGCCATCGCAATCATCGGGCGCATCCTGGTCGGGGCCGGTGACGCGACCGTCTTCACCTCTCTGATGCGGCTCACCAATTCCTGGTTCCGCGGCAAGATCGTGCCGCAGCTGTCGCAATGGATCGGCAATGTCGGACAGCTGGGACAGGTGCTGTCGGCGGTTCCCTTCGCGCTGCTGCTGCACCTCTCCGGCTGGACGGTCGCGTTCCTCACCGCGGCCGGCCTCTCCGTGATCGCGTTGGTGGGCATCGTGGCTGCGGTCACCGACCGGCCGGTGGGGGCGAGCGAGGGTCCGAGGCCGGCGACCTGGTCCGACTCGCTGCGCCAGCTGCGCATCAGCCTGGCGCGTCCCGGAACCCAGCTCGGGTTCTGGTCCCACTTCGTCACGCAATCCTCGGGCACCGTGTTCAGCCTGATGTGGGGCATCCCGTTCCTGGTGTTCGCGATCGGCATCGAGCCGGCGGAGGCGTCGGCCCTGCTCACGGTGCTCGTCGGCGCCGGCCTCATCTCCGGGCCGATCCTCGGCATCCTCACCGCCCGCTTCCCGATGCGCCGCAGCAACCTGGTGCTCGGGATCGTCGCCCTGATGGCCGCCGCCTGGACGCTCGTGCTGCTCTGGCCGGGGCAGCCCCCGCTCTGGACCGTGATCGTCCTGATCGCGGCGATCGGCATCGGCGGCCCCGGATCGCTCATCGGCTTCGACTTCGCGCGCACCTTCAACCCGCTGCACAGCCTGGGCTCGGCGAACGGGATCGTCAACGTCGGCGGCTTCCTCGCGAGCTTCGTGATGATGTTCCTGATCGGCGTCTCGCTCGACGTGCAGGCGCACGGAGCGGGCGGGGATGCGGAGCTCTACCAGCTGGACCACTTCCGCTGGGCGTTCGCCATCCAGTACGTGATCGTCGGCATCGGGGTCGGGTTCCTGGTGCACGCACGACGCCGCACACGACGCAGATTGAAGGACGACGAGGGAATAGAAGTGGCCCCTCTGTGGGTTGCACTCGTCGGAGCGTGGAGGAGGCGCGGCGGGCGCGAAGCGCTGTAGGGGCGCAGGCGGCGTCCCGATTCGATCCGATATGGCCGTACGTGGTCGGGGGCTCACGTGGAACGTGCAATAATTGACGTCTGGACCCGTTCATGTCCCTGGGCCGGAGCATTCGACGATGCCCGGCGCAATCACCCAGGACTTGACATGGGTCTTAGTAGTGTCCGCACGCAAACCCTGAGCCAGGCTCGGCCGTCAGGATCCCGGCCCCTCTGCTTGGTATGAAAGGTGTTCACATGGCAACCCGTGCAGCAACGAAGACCCGCGATGCGGAGGTCGAGGTCGACGAGACCGTGACCGTCGCCGCGGACGAGACGGCGAAGCCCGCCAGGAAGACCGCCGCGAAGGCGGCTCCGAAGAAGGCTGCGACGAAGACGGCTGCGAAGAAGCAGACTGCGTCGAGCAAGGCGAAGGGCAGTGCGGCGGACGACGACGAGGAGATCGACGACGACGCCGAGGTCGAGATCGACGTGGAGGACGTGGCCGTCGTCGCGGACGACGACGCGGCGGCGGACGACACCGACGACGCGGAGACGACCGAGGAGGCCGACTCCGACGACGCCGACGAGACCGAGGGCAAGACGCCCGCGATCACCATCCCGGTCGGCGACATCCCGCTGCCGACGGACGCGCTCGTTCTGCGCGCCGTCGACGAGGACGACGACATCCCCGTCTACTCCTCGACGATCACCGGCGCGACGGCCGACCCGGTCAAGGACTACCTGAAGCAGATCGGTAAGGTCCCGCTGCTGAACGCGGCCGAAGAGGTCGAGCTCGCCATGCGCATCGAGGCCGGTCTGTTCGCCGAGGACAAGCTCGCGAACACCCCGAACCTGAGCAAGGAGCTGGAGCGCGAGCTGAAGTGGGTCGCCCGCGACGGCCAGCGCGCCAAGAGCCACCTGCTCGGCGCGAACCTGCGCCTCGTGGTGAGCCTCGCCAAGCGCTACACCGGTCGCGGCATGCAGTTCCTCGACCTCATCCAGGAGGGCAACCTGGGCCTCATCCGTGCCGTCGAGAAGTTCGACTACACGAAGGGCTTCAAGTTCTCGACCTACGCGACGTGGTGGATCCGTCAGGCCATCACCCGCGCGATGGCGGACCAGGCGCGGACCATCCGCATCCCGGTCCACATGGTGGAGGTCATCAACAAGCTGGCCCGCGTGCAGCGCCAGATGCTGCAGGACCTGGGCCGCGAGCCCACCCCGGAGGAGCTGTCGAAGGAACTCGACATGACCCCGGAGAAGGTCATCGAGGTGCAGAAGTACGGTCGCGAGCCCATCTCGCTCCACACCCCGCTGGGTGAGGACGGCGACAGTGAGTTCGGCGACCTGATCGAGGACACCGAGGCGGTCGTCCCGGCCGACGCGGTGGGCTTCACGATGCTGCAGAAGCAGCTGGAGAGCCTGCTCGACTCGCTCTCCGAGCGCGAGGCGGGCGTCATCCGCATGCGCTTCGGCCTCGGCGACGGGATGCCGAAGACGCTCGACCAGATCGGCGACACCTTCGGTGTGACGCGTGAGCGCATCCGCCAGATCGAGTCGAAGACGATGGCGAAGCTGCGTCACCCGTCGCGCTCGCAGTCGCTGCGCGACTACCTCGAGTAAACCGGTGCGCTACCGACTGGCGGTCATCGCCGGCCGCCTCGCCCGCTGGCTTCTGCGCCTGCGGGGAGGCGGCTCCGCGGTCCCCGGCCGTGTCGCGCTGGCCATCGCACCGAAGTTCCTGGAGCGCGCGGTCAGCCGCCTTCCGCTCGGCGTCGTGTTCGTGTCCGGCTCGAACGGCAAGTCCACGACGACGAACATGCTCACCGCGATCCTGCGCGAGCACGGTCTCGACGTGTTCACCAACCCGTCCGGCGGCAACCTCCCGCAGGGCATCGCGTCCGCGCTGCTCGCCGACGTGCCGCTCGACGGCTACGTCCGCGGCGACGTCGGCGTGATCGAGGTGGACGAGGCCTACGGCGTCGATCTCGCGCGCGTGCTGAAGCCGCGCGGCTCGCTGCTGCTCAACGTCCAGATCGACCAGCTGAATCGCTTCTTCGAGCCGACCCGCGTGATCGGGATGCTGCGCTCCATCGCCGAGGGCTCTTCGGAGTTCGTCGTCGTGAACGCGGACGACGACAGCCTCGCCCGGGTGGGTGCCGAGCTGGCCGCGCAGGGGCGCGACGTGTCCACGTTCGCCGTCGCGCCGTCCATCATCGAGTCGTCGCCCAATGGGCTGGCCAACGTCAAGGACCTGACGGGCGCGGCCGCAGGCGCCCTGCCCATCCCGTCGGTGTTCGTCAGCAAGCTCGAAGTGCAGAGCGCACAGCTGACCATCGGCGGCGAGAACGTCCGCATCGGCCTGCCCGCACGCGGCCTGCACTACGCGGTGGATGCGGCGGGCGCGACGGCGATGGCGCGTCGGTTGCTCGGCGACCGGTTCCAGCCGAACGCCGTCGTCGCTGCGATGGCGGCGCTCCGCACGGTCTACGGCCGCGGGGAGACGCTGCACGTCGGCGACGAGGACATCGAGATCATCATGATGAAGAACCCGCCGAGCCTCCAGCTCAACCTCGACTACCTGAGCGAGTCGCCGGAGCAGGTGTTCGTCTCGGTCGACGAGGGCACGCCCGACCCGTCCTGGGTGTACGACATCGACCTGTCGAAGCTGACCCATGTGGATGTGGTGTCCGGCACGAAGGCGTGGCAGTTCGCGACGCGCTTCGCCTACGCGGGCATCGACGTCGACCAGGTCGTGCCGGAGCTGAAGCCCGCACTGCAGGCGTTCCTGGCGCTGCCGAAGCCGTCGCGCGGCACCAAGACGATGATCGTGAACTACGAGCAGATGATGCTCATCCGCAAGCAACTCGGCTTCCTCGACCTGGAGGGCGGCGAGCGATGACCGTGCTGCGCATCCTGCACCTGTATCCCTCCGAGCTCGGGATCAACGGCGACGCGGGCAACGTGCTCGCGCTGGCCGAGCGCGCTCGCTGGCGGGGCGTCGACGTGGATATCGTCGAGCACGCTCCCGGCGCGGAACTCCCTGGCGCCGTGGATCTCGTCCACATCGGCTCTGGTCCGCTATCGGCGCAGCGTGCCGTTCACGACGACGTCCTCCGGATCGCGCCGCAGCTGCGCCAGTGGCGTGATGCGGGGGTGCCGTTCGTGGCGATCGCCGGTGGCTGGCAGCTGCTCGGTACCCAGCTGGAGACCCCGGAGGGCGAGGTGCTCGCGGGAGCCGCCGTCTTCCCGACGCGCGCAGCTCTCGGCAGCCAGCGGCACGTCGGCGAGATCGTGGTGCGCCTCGCGGACGGCACGACGATCGCCGGTTTCGAGAACCACTCGGCCCGCACCGTCCTCGACGGCGCCGAGCCGCTCGGCCGCGTCGTGCGCGGCACGGGGAACGACGGCTCGGTGGAGGGCGTCCTGGTCGGATCCTCGATCGGCACCCACCTGCACGGTCCGTTGCTGCCGATGAATCCCGTCCTGGCTGACCGACTGCTCACCACCGCGCTGCGCGGCGAGCTGCCGCCGGTGCCGCAGACGGAGCGCGTGGACCGCTACGCGACCAACGCCCGGCGCGCGATCGCGGACCGCCTCGGCGTCTCCCTCTGACGCACGCCGACTCACACCAACGGCTCCTGACTTTTTCGCGTGCGTACGGCCGTTTCGGCCGAAAAACTTAGGAGCTGTTGGCTGGGGTCAGTTGACGTAGACGCGGGGAACCCGGGTCGCGACGCCGGTGATCATCTCGTCGGCGATCGTCTCCGCCCAGTCGGCGTACTTCTCGGCGGTGGGCTCGCCATCCGTGCCCGGGCCGAACAGGATCGCGGTGTCGCCGACCTCCACGCGGTGCGCGCCCGCATCCACCAGCATGCTGTCGGCGGCGACCTCGATGACGGGGCAGCGGCGGCCGTTCAGCTGAATGGATGTCTTGGCGATGCCGAGCGTCGGTACGCCGTCGGCGTAGCCGATCCCGAGCCGGGCGTGCGTCGTGCCGCCGACGTGGACCTCGGTGACGGGAGCCTCCAGCCGCATCGCGGGGATGAGGCCCAGCTCGCCCCCGGTCGAGTCGTCGAAGGGGGAGAAACCGTACGCGGCGATACCGAAGCGCACGAAGTCGAAGCGCGCCTCCGGCATCCGGATGCCCGCGGAACTCGCGGCCAGGTGCAGCACGTCGAACGAGGCGCCCAGACGCTCCGCCTCGGCGACCGCGTCGCGGAACTCGGCCAGGGCGGCCTCGTCGTCGGCGATCGAGGCGTCGGCCAGATGCGACCAGGCGGCACGGATGCGGACGATGCCGCGCTCCTGCAGGTCGAGGGCGGCACGGATGAGACCCGGCCACTCGTCACGGGTCGCGCCGTTGCGGCTGAGCCCGGTGTCCACCTTGAGGTGCACGACGGCGGGGCGGTCGGCACCCGCCGCGGCGACGGCCTCCAGCTGCCACACGGCTGAGATGCCGAGCTCGATGTCGGCCTCGATGCCCGCACGCCAGTCCGTATCCTGGCCGTGCAGCCAGGCGAGCACCGGGACGGTGACGCCCGCGCGCCGGAGGACGAGTCCGGCCGGGATCTCCAGCACGGCGAGCGAGGTCGCTCCGGCCTCCAGGCCCGCCTCGGCGACCGGGAGGAGTCCGTGGCCGTAGGCGTCCGCTTTCACGGCGAGCATGGTCTGCGCCGGCGCGATCAGCCGCGTCAGGTGGGCGACGTTGTGCCGCACGGCGGCGAGGTCGATGACGGCGCGGGGGAGCGGCTCGGCGACGGCGTCCACGATGGTCACGCGCTGTACGTCCTCTCGATGCGCCGGCCCAGCCGGCTCGTGATGACCGGAGCCGCGACGCCCAGCGCATCCGCCCAGTCCCGCACGGTCGGTTCTCCGCGGTCCGGGTCGCCGAACAGGATGACGGAGTCGCCGGGCGCGGCGGAGTCGTCGCCGATGTCGACGACGAACTGGTCCATGGCGATCCGTCCGGTGATGCGGCCGACGGTGTCGCCGACCTTCACGGGCGCCTTGTTGGAGGCGACGCGCAGGATGCCGTCGGCGTAGCCGAGTGCGACCAGCACGAGGGTGCTAGGCCGGGCGGTGCGGTACGTGTAGCCGTAGGAGACGCCGCGATCGGCGGGGACGCGCTTGACGGCGATGATCTCGCCCTCGAGGCGCATAGCCGGGGCGGACGGGCGGTCGGCGTCGAGCCCGAAGAGTTCAGAACCGAGGAGAGCGCCTGCGGGCCGGGATGCGGGACGGCGGCTGCCGACGGTCGCCTCGACGGGCAGACCCTCGTCGGCGATGGCGGCGGCATCCTCGACCCGGGAGACGAGAAAACCGCCGACCCCCGCATCCATCAGCGCACGAGCCACGGGGATGAGCCCGTGTCCGTACGCGTCGGCGCGGAGATCGGCGGTGCAGTCGGGGATCGACGCGATGGCGGCGGCTGCCGTCGAGCGGATGACGGAGAGGTCGATGTGGGCGCGTCTGCGCACACCCGTTCCTGGTGTCATCCTCCGGTCAGCCTCGCGATTCGCGATGCGGCCGCGTTACGCGCGCTGCTCTTCGAACAGGCGAGCGGTCTCGTCATGCCAGCTGTGGGCGATCTGAGACAGCTTCTCCTGGTGCTTCTTGCCGTGGTGGGCGCAGAAGAGAAGTTCGCCGTTATTGACAACGACACGGATGTACGCCTGCGCGCCGCAGCTGTCGCAACGGTCCGCGGCCGTCAACTGCGGCCCCGATGCGAGCTCGTCAACCGCCCCGTTCTCCGAGGTGAGTGTCGACATGTGATGCTCCTTTCCGTCGCAACCGCTTGAACTCGGTACGTCTATAGAACCACGGATGCTCGGCAATCAGGCGCGCATTGGCTGCTATTTCGCTCAACGCGTAGCCTCGGCTCCGGACTCGTGTCGGTGACGTAGGCTGCGCCGCGCGGCGCTTACTCTGGAGAGGCACGTGCGTCCGCACCCGGATGGGCGCACCGGAACCACAAGGAGCACCCGTGGCGAGTTCGGACTATTCGGCCAGGCACCTCTCGGTGCTCGAAGGGCTGGAGGCCGTGCGCAAGCGCCCGGGCATGTACATCGGCTCCACCGACTCCCGTGGCCTGATGCACTGCCTGTGGGAGATCATCGACAACTCGGTGGACGAGGCCCTCGCCGGTCACGGGTCCGACATCGAGGTCATCCTGCACGCCGACGACAGCGTGGAGGTGCGCGACCGCGCCCGCGGCATCCCGGTCGATATCGAGCCGAAGACGGGCCTCTCGGGTGTCGAGGTCGTCTTCACCAAGCTGCACGCCGGTGGCAAGTTCGGCAGCGGGTCGTACGCAGCCTCCGGTGGCCTGCACGGCGTCGGCGCCTCCGTCGTCAACGCCCTGTCGGAGCGCCTCGACGTCGAGGTCGACCGCGACGGCAAGACGTGGGCCATGTCCTTCCACCGGGGCGAGCCCGGCATCTTCGACGACAAGAAGGGCGAGCCGGGACCGGACAGCCCGTTCACCCCGTTCGTCAGCGGCAGCGAGCTGCGGGTCGTCGGCAAGGTGGCGAAGGGCGTGACCGGTACGCGCATCCGCTATTGGGCCGACCGTCAAATCTTCACCAAGGGCGCCGAGTTCTCGACGGACGACCTTGTCGGGCGCGCCCGGCAGACGGCGTTCCTCGTCCCCGGCCTCTCCATCTCTATCGACGACAAGCGGCCGGGAACGGACGGCGCGGAGACGGGCCGCACGACCTTCCGATACGAGGGCGGCATCTCGGAATTCGTCGACTTCCTCGCGCCGGACAGCCCCATCACGGACACCTGGCGGCTCACCGGTGAGGGGCACTTCACCGAGACCGTCCCCGTGCTGTCGGAGACCGGCGCGATGCTGCCCACCGAGCTGAGACGAGACTGCCAGGTCGACATCGCGCTGCGCTGGGGCACCGGGTACGACACGGTCATGCGCAGCTTCGTCAACATCATCGCGACCCCGAAGGGCGGCAGCCACCAGGCCGGGTTCGACCAGGGGATGCTCAAGTTCCTCCGTCAGCAGGTGGAGCAGAACGCACGCCGGCTGAAGGCGGGGAACGACAAGCTCGAGAAAGACGACGTCATGGCCGGTCTCACGGCCGTCCTCACCGTCCGCCTTCCGGAGCCGCAGTTCGAGGGTCAGACCAAGGAGATCCTCGGTACCCCCGCCGTGCGTGCGATCGTCGCCAACGTCGTCCAGAAGGCCATGGCCGAGCGGTTCGGTTCGTCGAAGCGCGACGACAAGGCGCAGTCGGCCCTCGTGCTCGACAAGGTCGTCGCCGAGATGAAGTCCCGGATCTCCGCGCGTGCTCACAAGGAGACGCAGCGCAGGAAGAACGCGCTGGAGACCTCCTCCCTCCCCGCGAAGCTGGTCGACTGCCGCTCCAACGACGTCGCCAACAGCGAGCTGTTCATCGTCGAGGGCGACTCCGCGCTCGGCACCGCCCGGCGGGCGCGGGACAGCGAGTACCAGGCGCTGCTGCCCATCCGCGGAAAGATCCTGAACGTGCAGAAGGCATCCATCTCGGACATGCTGTCGAATGCCGAGTGCGCGGCGATCATCCAGGTCATCGGCGCCGGCTCCGGTCGCAGCTTCGACCTGTCGGTCGCCCGGTACGGCAAGGTCATCATCATGTCGGATGCTGATGTCGACGGCGCGCACATCCGGACGCTGCTGCTGACGCTGTTCTTCCGCTACATGCGGCCGATGATCGAAGAGGGGCGCGTCTTCGCGGCAGTGCCGCCACTGCATCGCGTCGTGGTCGTCAACCCCGGCTCGAAGCCGAACGAGACGATCTACACGTACTCGGAGGCGGAGCTGCAGGCGGTGCTCGCCGACCTCAAGAAGCGGGGCAAGAAGTACCAGGAGCCGATCCAGCGCTACAAGGGACTCGGCGAGATGGATGCGGACCAGCTGGCGACCACGACGATGGATCGTGCCCACCGCACCCTGCGCCGGGTGCGTGTCCCCGACGCCGAGGCGGCGAACCGCGTCTTCGAACTGTTGATGGGCAACGACGTGGCCCCGCGCAAGGAGTTCATCATCGCGGGCGCCGACGACCTCAGCCGGTCTCGCATCGACGCCTGACCCCTCACCGCCCCCAAGCCAACAGCTCCTGAGTTTTTCGCGTTTTGTGCCGCTTTCGGCGCGAAAAACTCAGGAGCTGTTGGCGTGGGACGGGGGATCGGGGACGGTCAGCCGATGCGGCGGCCGATGGAGCCGATGACCGTGTCGAGCGGGGTGCCCGAGCCGTCGCGGCGCGAGCCGCCCTCGGGAAGGGTCCGCGCGACGCCGTCCGGCGCGACCGCGTGAGCGGGCGCCGGGCCGGCCCAGGCGAGCACCAGTTCGCTCTCGCCCTTGAGGAACCGCTGCGCGCGCACCCCGCCGGTCGCGCGTCCCTTGGCTGGGAACTCCGCGAAATCGCTGACCTTCGCCGTGCCCGGGTCGGCGCCGGGAAGCGTGGCGTCGCTCGCCGCGATGGTCGCGACCACCGCTGTCTCCGCCTCCTCGGCGGAGACCGCACCGAAGTAGATGACGCGCGCGCCCGCACCGAGGTTGATTCCCGCCATGCCGCCGGCCGCTCGGCCCTGCGGACGCACGCTCGACGCGGCGAACCGCAGCAGCTGGGCGTCGCTGGCGACGAACACGAGTTCGTCCGCGTCCATGACCGTCGTGGCCCCGACGACCTCGTCGCCGTCCTTGAGCGAGATGATCTCGAACTCCGGCTTGTTCGCCCAGTCGCCTGCCGCCACGCGCTTGACGACCCCCTGTGCGGTGCCGAGCGCGATCGTGCGCTCCGAGTCGAGCGACGCGAGGGCGAGGATGCGCTCCTTCTTGTCGGCGAGCGCCAGGTAGTCGCCGACCTTCACCCCGGCGGCCAGCTGGATGGAGTTCGCCGGCACCGCGGGAAGGTCGACGGGGGAGAAGCGGATGAGCCGGCCGCGGTTCGTGACGGCGCCGATCTCGCTGCGGCTGGTGGTGTCCAGCTGCGACAGGATCGCGTCGTGCTTGCTGCGTCGTGCCGGCGCTTGGATGCGGTCGAGGCCGCCTTCCGCTCCGTCGGCGCCCGCGACCGCGTCCACGCGCAGGATGCGCCCGGTCGTCGACAGGAACACGCGCGTGGGCACGTCGGCGACCTCGAGCTGCACGTTCGCCGCCTTGCTGCGCGACGCTCCGGCGATCGACGGCTTGGCCTCGGTGAGCAGGGTGCGGCGCGGGGTTCCGAAGGTCGCGGCGACCCGCTCCAGCTCGTCCGACACGAGGTCGTTGATGGCCTGACGCGACGCGAGCAGCGCCTCCAGCTCGTCGATCTCACGGCGGAGCTGGTCGCGCTCGGTCTCGAGCTCGATCCGGCTGAACTTCGTGAGGCGGCGCAGCCGCAGCTCGAGGATGTAGTCGGCCTGCAGCGTGCTGAGGTCGAACACCTGCATCAGGCGTCCGCGCGCCTGCTCCGTGTCGTCCGAGGTGCGGATGACCTGGATGACCTCGTCGATGTCGAGGATGGCGATGAGCAGGCCCTCGACCAGGTGCAGCCGCTCTTTGCGGCGGGCGAGGCGGAACTGCGAGCGGCGGGTGACCACGCTGATGCGGTGGTCGAGGTACACCTGCAGCAGTTCGCGCAGGCCGAGGGTCTGCGGTCCGCCGGCGACCAGGGCGACGTTGTTGATCGCGAAGCCCTCTTCGAGCGGCGTGTACCGGTACAGCTGCTCCAGCACCGCCTCCGGGCTGAACCCGGTCTTGAGGCCGATGACCAGCCGGAGGCCGTTCTGACGGTCGGAGAGGTCGGTGACGTCGGAGATGCCGTTGAGCTTCTTGGCGTTGACGCCGTCCTTGATCTTCTCGATCACCTTCTCCGGGCCCACCAGGTAGGGCAGCTCGGTGACGACGAGCCCGCTCTTGCGGGCGGTGATGGACTCGACGGTCACCTTGGCGCGCATCCGGAAGCTGCCGCGGCCGGTCGCGTAGGCGTCGCGCACACCGGCGAGGCCCGCGATCGTCCCACCGCCGGGGAGGTCGGGGCCGGGGACGTACTCCATCAGGTCGTCGAGGGTGGCGTCCGGGTTCTCGAGGAGGTGCCGGGCGGCGCCGACGACCTCGATGAGGTTGTGCGGCGCCATGTTGGTGGCCATGCCGACGGCGATGCCGCTCGCGCCGTTGACGAGGAGGTTGGGGAAGGCGGCGGGCAGCACGTCCGGCTGCATCAGCTGGTTGTCGTAGTTGGGGACGAAGTCGACGACGTCCTCGTCGAGGTCCTCGGTCATCGCGAGCGCCGCGGCGGCCAGGCGCGCCTCGGTGTACCGGGCGGCCGCGGGGCCGTCGTCGAGCGAACCGAAGTTGCCGTGCCCGTCGACCAGCGGGACGCGGAGGGTGAAGTCCTGCGCCATCCGCACCAGGGCGTCGTAGATGGCGCCGTCGCCGTGCGGGTGCAGCTTTCCCATGACCTCGCCGGTCACACGTGCCGACTTGACGTGGCCGCGGTCCGGGCGCAGGCCCATCTCCGTCATCATGTAGAGGATGCGGCGCTGCACGGGCTTGAGGCCGTCGCGGGCGTCCGGAAGGGCCCGCGAGTAGATCACCGAGTAGGCGTATTCGAGGAACGAGCCCTGCATCTCGGTCGTGACGTCGACGTCTTCGATGCGTTCCGTCGTTCCGGCGGCGGGCTTGTCGTCTGCAGGTGTCATTCGGGCATTCTGTGCGGTGCGAAGGGGCGGGGGCGGCTTGTCAGGCGGCGGGATCGCTGTGCCAGACTGGGCCGGATGCCCCCCATGCTACCGGCCGCGTTCACGACGAGAGCGAGCCTCGCCACGGTTCTGCCGAGTTCGCTCGCCGCGCTCTCCGGCGAGACGAACGACCTGGGCCTGCCGCGGATGGAGCATGTCGTCGTCATCGTGGTGGACGGGCTCGGCGCAGCCGCCCTCCGTGCCCGCGCCGGGCACGCGAGGACGCTCGCCCCGCTGCTCGGGAAGACGACGACGATCGACGCCGGCTTCCCGACGACGACGGCCGCTGCCCTGGCCACATTGACCACGGGGACGACGCCCGGCGAGCACGGCCTGGTCGGCTACCGCGTGCGCGACGGCGCCGACCGTCTGACGAACCAGCTGACCGGCTGGGACGATCGGATGGATCCGGCGACCTGGCAGCGCTCGACCACGGTGTTCGAGCGGGCCGCGGAGCAGGGCGTCCGCCCGCGCGCGATCGCGCTCCCGAAGTTCGCGGGTACGGGATTCACCGCGGCCGTGCTGCGCGGAGCGGAGTTCGTCGGCGTCCAGTCGATGGCCGACCGGTTCGCCGCGGCGGCCGAGGTGCTGGCGACCGCCGGGCCGGGCCTCACCTATCTCTACGTCGCCGAACTCGACCAGCTGTCGCACGCCCGTGGCTGGGAGTCGCCGGAGTGGACGGCCGCCCTGGAGACCCTGGATGCGCTGGTCGCCGACTTCGCCCGCCGCCTCGGCCCCGGCCGCGGCGCACTGCTGACGGCCGATCACGGCGCGGTGGATGTGCCGGAAAGCGGCCATATCCTCTACGACACCGCGCCCGAGTTGCTGCAGGACGTGGCGGACTTCGCCGGCGAGCCGCGCCTGCTCCACCTCTACGTCGAGGACGGCGCCTCCCCGGTGGCCGTCGCCGAGCGCTGGCGCGACGCCGAAGGCGACCGGTCGTGGGTGGCGACGCGTGCCGAGGCGGTGGAGGCGGGCTGGTTCGGCGAGCGGGTCGATCCCGAGGTCGCACCGCGGATCGGGGATGTGCTGGTCGCCGCACGCAAGCGCATCGCGTACTACGACGGCCGCGACCCGCAGCGGACCGGCCGCAACATGGTCGGCCAGCACGGCTCGCTCACGCCGGAGGAGACGCGGGTTCCGCTGCTGCGGTTCGGAGCGGCAGGCTAGGCCAGTTTCAGGCCAGGTCGTCGTCCGTTCGGGCGCCGAAGACGATCTCGTCCCAGCTCGGCATGGCCGCCCGGCCCTTCTTACGCGACGGCTGCGGGCCCGAGTCGTTCGACGGGCCGCCGTTCGACGGACCGCTCGGCGGCGCCGGAACGTCGAGGGGGAGCGGCGGCTGCTCGGCCGCGGGCGGACGCTCGTCGATGAGACGGAACGGCGTCGCGGCGGGCGTCGGGGTGACCGGGGCCTCGGTCGACGCCGTCGGCACGACATCCAGCGGGGTCGCATCGCTCGGCGTGGGGCGGTCCTCGTAGCCGGCGGCCTCCCGCTCGCCGCGGCGGCGGCGCAGGGCCTCCAGCAGGTCGGCGGTCTGGTGCAGGTCGCGCGGGGCCCCGTCGTCGGCGCGCTTGATCGCCGAGACGGTGATCGAGTTGTTCGCGCCCGGCGTTCGGCCCTGCGGCAGCGGCTCGATGGGAGCGGTGATCTCCGGGCCCATCAGGTCGGCGGCCGGGGCGGGGAACGTGAAGGCTCCGCTGTCGAAGCGGGAGTTGTCGGGCTCGCCCTCGTGCGGCAGCACGGCACGGAGCCGGGGGATGAGCGAGCCGCCGCGCAGCTCGCCGGCCTGCGACAGGGTGGTCGCCTCCGAGTTGAGCGGTGCGAGGGCGTGCTTGCGCGCGTCGTACGACCAGCGTGCGTCGTGGTCGATCGTGTCGGCCGTGAACTCCAGCTTGACGATCCAGCCGGTCTCGCTGTCCTTCCAGCTCGCCCAGCGCTCGCCCGCGACACCGAGCGACGCGAGCCGGTCGCGGATGACGGATCCGAACGTCTCGGCCTCGCCCAGCGGGTCGACGGCGTCGGAGGTGTGGACGGGGACGCTGAGGGCGCTCGCGACGATGTGCTCGCGTTCCGCGATGATGGGTCCCTCGAAGCGCTGCACGTACTCCAGCGGGGCTCCGGTGACCGCTGCGACGTCCTCAGCGGACATGCCGGAACGGATGTGGGCCTGCACTTCGCGCGGTGAGAGTTTGGGTGCGTCGGCGGGCGTCTCCTGCCGCACCTGGCGCACCTTCGACTGCAACGCCTCGTCCACGGCGATGCGGAAACGCTCACCGTCGTCGCCGACGGCGACCAGTGCGCCGTTCTCGACCCCGATGACCTTCAAATCCTGCATGTGGATTGCCTTCCGAGCTCGTTCGTACGGCCCCAGGATGCCACGGAGCAGAAGGCATTCCGGGGAATACAGCGGGCGTGCCGGAAGTTGCACACCGAGCAATGCTGAGAGGCTCCTGTTTGGTTTTGCTATTCAGGGGCGATTGATGCAAACTATGGCCGCCGATTGCGAGAATCGGCCGTTACGACGAGAAGTGGATGGGCATGGCAACGGATTACGACGCACCGCGGAAGACCGAGGACGACTCCGAGTCGATCGAGGCCCTCAAGGAGCGTGTCCCGGACAAGATGTCGGGGGTCGTCGACGTCGAAGACGCTGACAACCCCGGCGGATACGAGCTCCCCGGTGCCGACCTCTCCGACCTCGACCTCGACGTCGTGGTGCTGCCTCCCCAGGCGGACGAGTTCACGTGCGTGAACTGCTTCCTGGTGAAGCACCGCTCTCAGATCGATCACGAGACGAAGCTCGGACCGATCTGCGTGGAGTGCGCCGCCTGACGTCGAACGAACTAGGAACTGAGGCGAGCCTCATCGAGAACCCGGACCAGCTGGTCCGGGTTTCTTGTTGAGAGGAGCCAGTAGGGCGCCGGGTCGTCCTGATCCACAACGGGGATCTTCACGACCGGCTTGATCCAGCCACGGATGAGGAGCCATGCGCGGGCGTCGAGCCGCCGGCCGCGCTCCTGGGTCGCGTCGTCGCCGCGGTAGGCCGTCGGCTGCCCCACGAGGTCGAGCGGGATGCGCGCGTGGCCGGCGACCAGCTCCTCCTTCGTCACCCGGATGACGGGCGCGGTCGCGACGAGGAAGATCGCGAAGGCCACGTAGATGGCGATGGCGAGCACGACACCGATGGTGAAGTTGATCGGCGCGAAGACGAGCATCACCGCGGGGATGACGAGCAGGGTGGAGATGAACAGCCAGGGGGTGGCCCACAGTCGCTCTCGGTACAGGTCCATGACCTCTATTCGATCAGACTTCTGCACTAGCCTCTGACACGTGACCGATACCGTCGACGTCCCGATTATCGCCTCCTCCCTGCCCGCGTACGCGCACCCGGGCGACGCCGGCGCCGACCTGTGCGCCGCGGAGGCGGTGACCCTGGGCCCGGGGGAGCGCTTCACCATGCCGACCGGCGTGTCCATCGCCCTCCCCGACGGCTACGCCGCGTTCGTCGTCCCGCGCAGCGGTCTCGCCATGCGGCACGGCCTCACGATCGTGAACGCGCCGGGGACGGTGGATGCGGGATACCGCGGCGAGATCCGGGTGACCCTTCTCAATACCGACAGGTCGATGCCGTACGATATCGCCGTCGGCGACCGGATCGCCCAGCTGATCGTCATGCCGGTCACGCGGGCCCGGTTCATCCCCGTCGACTCCCTCCCGGACAGTCACCGCGGCACCGCGGGCTTCGGCTCGTCCGGGTACACCGTGACCGAGTCAGGAGAACACGCGTGAGCGACATCAGCGACACCCCTCGTGGAGCCGAGGAGGGCGCAGGGCTCGAGCAGCAGGACGACGGCCTGGAGGCGGAGTTCGAGAAGTCCGCGCCGCCGGACCGCGAGACCGAGGGGCCGCTCGACGAGAGCGAGGCCAACCCGGTGCGCCCGTACGTCGACCTCGGCGGGGTGAAGATCCTCCCGCGCGAGGGCCTGCACCTGCGCCTCGAGGTGGAGGAGGAGACCCAGCGCGTCGTCGCGGTCGGCCTCGACTACGCCGGCTCCACCCTGCAGGTCCAGCCGTTCGCGGCGCCGCGGTCGACCGGCCTGTGGCACGAGATCCGCGAGCAGATCACCGACCAGATCCAGCGCCAGGGCGGCCGGGTCAGCGAGCGCGACGGCGCATTCGGTCCGGAACTCGTGGCGGAGATCCCCGTCGCTGCGCCCGACGGCGGCCCCGTCGAGACGCGCGTCGCGCGCTTCGTCGGCGTCGACGGCCCGCGCTGGTTCCTCCGCGGTGTGATCGCGGGCGACGCGGCGGTCCAGCCGGAGGCGGCCGCGCTCGTCGAAGACCTGTTCCGCAGCATCGTCGTGGTGCGCGGCTCGGTGCCCATGCCGCCGCGCGACCTCATCCCGCTGCGGATGCCGGCCGCGCCGACGACCGGCAACGAGAACGACTACTCCTCTCTCTAAGGCGCGCGCATGACCGATCAGGACCGGCCCGACCGGAAGAGCACGCCGGCCGAACCCGCCGCCACGGCGGAGGGTGCGCCGGCTCCCGCCCTGGGCGACAGCATCGCCGCGGCCGCCCGCCGCTCGGGTCTCGGGCAGCTGGCGGAGACCGACGCCTCCACCGGCGCGGCGCTCCTCGGCGCGCTCGGCGGCATCCGCGGGCTGTGCGAGACGATCCTTCCCGGGCTCGTCTTCCTGATCCTCTTCACGTTCACGCAGAACGTCCCGCTGTCGATCGGCTGCTCGGTCGCCGTCGCGGTCGTCTTCACCGCGCTGCGCGTGATCGGCAAGACACCGCTCACGCAGGCGCTGGCCGGCCTGATCGGTGTGGGCATCTCGGCGATCCTCGCGCTCATCACCGGGCGGGGCGAAGACAACTTCTTGTTCGGGATCTGGACCAACGCCGCGTACGCCGCCGGCATCCTCGTCTCGATGCTGGTCCGCTGGCCGGTGATCGGCCTCGCCGCCGGCTATCTGATGGGCGACGGCGTCGCCTGGCGCAGCGACAAGCGGAAGTTCCGCCTGATGCAGGCGCTCACCTTCCTGTGGCTGCTGCTCTTCGTCGCGCGGCTCGTCGTGCAGGTACCTCTCTATCTGGCGCACACGGACGAAGCGACCAGCGCGCTCGCCCTCACCAAGCTCCTCATGGGCGTCCCGCTGTACGCTCCGCTGCTGCTCGTGACGTGGTTCGTGGTCAAGGCGCAGTTCCCGCAGAAGGCCGCCGCGCCGCGCCGCACGGCCTCGGGCCGCTAGGGGCGGTCGCAGGCTCGCGGGCGACGAAGGGGGACGGATGCTGGACGCGGGGACGCAGACCGGGCTGACGGCCGCCCAGGTGGCGGAGCGGGTCGCGGCGGGTCGCGCGAACACGCAGACGCAGCCGAGCTCGCGGTCGCTGGGCGACATCCTGCGCGAGAACATCTTCACGCTGTTCAACGGCATCCTCACCGCCTGCTTCATCGCCGTGCTGCTGCTCGGCGACCTGCGTGACGGGTTCTTCTTCGGCATCGTCGTCGTCAACGCGCTGATCGGCATCGTGCAGGAGTACCGCGCCAAGCGCGTGCTCGACCGTGCGGCGCTGCTGGCCGCACCGCACAGCCGCGTGCGCCGCGACGGAGAGGTCGCCACGGTCGCCCTGGAGGACGTCGTGATCGACGACCTGCTCGTGCTGCGCCCGGGCGATCAGATCCCCGCCGACGCCGTGGTGGTCGAGAGCACGGGGCTGTCGCTGGACGAGTCGATGCTGACGGGGGAGTCGGACCCCGTGTTCAAGGATGCCGAGGCGCCACTCCTCTCGGGCTCGCACGTCGTCACGGGCACCGGGCTCGCGCTCGTGACGGCGGTCGGGGCCGACTCGTACGCCAGCCGGCTGACCAGCGAGATCCGCAAGCACTCGCTGGTGCGGTCGGAACTCCGCGAGGCGACCAACCGCATTCTGGTGTACCTGTCGTGGATCCTCGGACCGCTCATCGTCGTGACGCTGATCGGGCGCGTGCTCACCTACGGCGGCTTCTCGGAGATCTTCGTCGACGACCGCTGGCGGCGCGCGCTGCTCGACGCCGTCGCCGCGGTCGTCGGCATGATCCCGGAGGGGCTCGTGCTGCTGACGAGCCTCGCGTTCGGCGTCGCCGCCATCCAGCTCGCCACCAAGAAGGTGCTGGTGCAGGAGCTCGCCGCCGTCGAGGTGCTCGCCCGCGTGGATGTGCTGTGCCTCGACAAGACCGGCACGCTCACCACCGGCGAGCTCTCCCTGCACGGCACGGAGGTCATCGGCCACGCGGCCGTCGTGGAGCTGGCAGAGACGGCGCTCGCCGCTTTCGGATCGGACGAGGCGGGCAACGCGACGTCCGGGCTGCTCGGATCGCGGTTCCGCAGCGACCGGTTCCGGGTGACCCGACGCATCCCGTTCAGTTCGGCGACGAAGTACAGTGCGGTGGCGATGACGGTCGACGGCGCCGAGAGCGCGTGGGTGCTCGGTGCGCCGGAACGCGTGCTGGAGCAGCACCCGGAGGCACTGGCCCGCGCGACGGAGCTGGCGGCCACCGGGCTGCGGACGCTGGCGCTGGCGCGGGCGGTCGACCCGCTGCCCGCGGACGTCCACCGGCCGCTGACCGGGACGCGCGTCGAGCCCGCGCTGCTCGTGCTCCTCGCCGAGACCTTGCGGCCGGAGGCGCGCGACGCCCTCGGCTACTTCCGCGAGCAGGCGGTGCGTGTCGTGGTGATGTCGGGGGACAATCCGGTCACCGTCGCGGCCATCGCGCGCGAGCTCCAGCTGGAGGGCGCGGCCGTGGACGCGTCCACCCTGACGACCGACGAGGCGCTCGCCGAGGCGCTGGAGACCGCGAGCGTGCTCGGTCGCGTCAGCCCCGACCAGAAGCGCACGGCGGTGCGGCTGCTCAAGGAGCGGGGCCGCACGGTCGCCATGACCGGCGACGGCGTGAACGACGCGATGGCCGTGAAGGATGCCGACCTCGGCATCGCGATGGGCACCGGCACGGCCGCGACGAAGGCCGTCTCGCGGGTCGTGCTGCTCGACGACCGCTTCGACCGGCTGCCCGATGTGCTCGCCTCCGGACGGCGCGTGATCGCCAACGTGGAGCGGGTGTCGAACATCTTCCTCGCGAAGACGACCTACGGCATCCTGCTGGCCCTCGTCAGCGCCGTCGTGCTCTGGCCGTTCCCGTTCCTCCCGCGGCAGCTGACGCTGGTCTCGACGCTCGCCATCGGCATCCCGTCCTTCTTCCTCGCGCTCGCGCCCAACAAGCGCATCTACACACCCGGCGTGCTCGGCCGGGTGCTGAAGTACTCCGTGCCGACCGGCCTCATCGCCGGGGTGACGGCGATCGTCGCCTACGCGCCGCTCTACGGCAGCATCCCGCTGCACGAGGCCCGCAGCGTGACCACCGTCGCCCTGTTCTGCGTGTCGCTGTGGATCCTGTGCGTGCTCACGCGGCCACTGACCGGGATGCGGTGGCTGCTCCTCGCCGCGGTCGCCGCCGCCTTCGCGCTGGTGTGCCTCATCCCGTTCACCGCATCCTTCTTCGAGATGCACCTGCACGCGGACGGGGCGCTCGCGTGGGGCATCGCGGTCGGGGCTGTAGGCGCTGCGGGCGTCGAGCTCTTCTACCGCTTCGCGAAGCGTCGCTCGCTGGTCTTCGACCGGCTCTGAGCGTGCTAGATTTATCTCGACGTCAAGATACTTTCCGGTTCGGCGATTTAGGGTTACCTTGCTGGAAAGGCGCTTCGACGGACGAGGAAGATGGACGAGGCGTGCGTGGACATCGCCTGCCGATGAAGGAGAGGGCATTGTGACTGCAACCGAGAACGCAGGACACGGCAGCTTCGGTGCGAAGCGGACACTGACGGTCGGGTCGAGGGACTACACGATCTTCGGGATCGACACGGTCGAGGGGTACGAGCGGCTCCCGTTCAGCCTCAAGGTCCTGCTCGAGAACCTGCTCCGCACGGAGGACGGCGCGAACATCACCGCCGACCACATCCGCGCTCTGGGTGGCTGGGATCCGGCCGCCGAGCCGGACACCGAGATCCAGTACACGCCGGCCCGTGTCATCATGCAGGACTTCACCGGCGTCCCCTGCATCGTCGACCTCGCCACCATGCGCGAGGCGGTCTCCGCCCTCGGCGGCGACCCGAAGAAGATCAACCCGCTCGCCCCGGCCGAGATGGTGATCGACCACTCCGTCATCGCCGACCTGTTCGGCACGGAGAACGCGCTGGAGCGGAACACCGACCTCGAGTACGAGCGCAACGGCGAGCGGTACCAGTTCCTCCGCTGGGGCCAGACCGCCTTCGACGACTTCAAGGTCGTCCCGCCGGGAACCGGCATCGTCCACCAGGTCAACATCGAGTACCTGGCGCGCGTCACCATGACCCGCGAGGTGAACGGCGAGCTGCTCGCCTACCCGGACACCTGCGTCGGCACCGACTCGCACACCACGATGGTCAACGGCCTCGGCGTGCTCGGGTGGGGCGTCGGCGGCATCGAGGCGGAGGCGGCCATGCTCGGCCAGCCCGTCTCCATGCTCATCCCCAAGGTCGTCGGCTTCAAGCTGACCGGCGCCATCCCGACCGGTGTCACCGCGACCGACGTCGTGCTGACCATCACGCAGATGCTGCGCAAGCACGGCGTCGTCGGCAAGTTCGTCGAGTTCTACGGTGCGGGTGTCGCCGAGGTCCCACTCGCGAACCGCGCCACCATCGGCAACATGAGCCCCGAGTTCGGCTCGACCGCCGCCATGTTCCCGATCGACGACGTCACCCTCGACTACCTGCGCCTCACCGGCCGCAGCGAGGAGCAGGTCCAGCTGGTCGAGGAGTACTCCAAGGCGCAGAGCCTGTGGCACGACCCCTCGGTGGAGCCCGTCTTCAGCGAGTACCTCGAGCTCGACCTGTCGACGGTCGTCCCGTCGATCGCCGGCCCGAAGCGCCCGCAGGACCGCATCGAGCTGAGCCACGCGAAGGACCAGTTCGAGAAGGACCTCGTCGACTACGCCGATGTCTCCCACGACCTGGTCGACCTGACCATCTCCGAGTCCTTCCCGGCGTCCGACCCGGGTGAGCTCCAGCCGGAGGATGCGCGCAGCACCCACCAGCACAGCCACCACAGCCACGCGCCGAAGGCGGCATCCAACCCGGTCCCGGTGCGTCTGTCGGAGAACGGCGAGGACTTCGTCCTCGACCACGGCGCCGTCGCCATCGCGGCGATCACGTCGTGCACCAACACGTCCAACCCGTCGGTCATGCTCGCCGCGGGCCTCCTCGCCCGCAACGCGGCGAAGAAGGGCCTCAAGGCGAAGCCGTGGGTCAAGACGACCCTCGCGCCGGGCTCCAAGGTCGTCACCGACTACTACGAGAAGGCCGGCCTCACGCAGGATCTCGAGGCCCTCGGCTTCTACACGGTCGGCTACGGCTGCACCACCTGCATCGGCAACTCGGGCCCGCTGCCCGAGGAGATCTCGCAGGCCGTCAACGACAACGACCTCGCCGTCACAGCAGTGCTCTCGGGCAACCGCAACTTCGAGGGCCGGATCAACCCGGACGTCAAGATGAACTACCTGGCGAGCCCGCCGCTGGTCATCGCGTACGCCCTCGCCGGCTCGATGAACTTCGACTTCGAGGTCGACCCGCTGGGCACCGACACCGAGGGCAACGACGTCTTCCTCAAGGACATCTGGCCCGACGCGGCCGAGGTGCAGCAGACCATCGACTCGTCGATCAACGAGGGGATGTTCGTGCACCAGTACGCGTCCGTCTTCGAGGGCGACGAGCGCTGGAAGTCGCTGCCGACCCCGACCGGCTCGGTCTTCGAGTGGGACGAGAAGTCGACCTACGTGCGGAAGCCCCCGTACTTCGAGGGCATGACGCTGGACACGACCCCGGTCACCGACATCGTCGGCGCCCGCGTGCTCGCCAAGCTCGGCGACTCGGTCACCACCGACCACATCTCGCCCGCCGGCTCCATCAAGGCGGACAGCCCGGCCGGCCAGTACCTGACCGAGCACGGCATCGACCGCAAGGACTTCAACTCCTACGGCTCGCGCCGCGGCAACCACGAGGTGATGATCCGCGGGACGTTCGCGAACATCCGCCTGAAGAACCAGCTGCTGGACGGCGTCGAGGGCGGCTACACCCGCGACTTCACCCAGGAGGGCGCCCCGCAGTCGTTCATCTACGACGCGTCGCAGAACTACCAGGCGCAGGGCACCCCGCTCGTCATCCTCGGCGGCAAGGAGTACGGCTCCGGCTCGTCGCGCGACTGGGCGGCGAAGGGCACGAGCCTCCTCGGCGTCCGCGCGGTGATCACCGAGAGCTTCGAGCGCATCCACCGCTCGAACCTCATCGGCATGGGCGTCGTGCCACTGCAGTTCCCGGCCGGCGAGTCCGCTGACTCGCTGGGCCTCGACGGCACCGAGGTGTTCTCGATCACCGGCCTCGAGGCGCTCAACGAGGGCACCACGCCCAAGACGGTGCACGTGGTCGCCGAGCCGAGCGAGAACTCGACCGCGGGCAAGCAGACCGTCGAGTTCGACGCGGTCGTCCGCATCGACACCCCTGGTGAGGCGGACTACTACCGCAACGGCGGCATCCTGCAGTACGTGCTGCGGAGCCTCGTCTAAGCACGCTGCGCGCTGAAACGGAGGTGTCGGCGGCCAGAACGGCCGTCGACGCCTCCGTTTGCCGCGTCTACGGGCGTGTCGCGTCCGGATCTCCTCCGTTCCGATCGGGCACGGATGCACGACATGTTGTCAAGGGGACCGTCGAACGGCGGCTTCCGAGCCTCTCTTCACGATGGCGCGCCTAGACTCGAATCCATGGGAATCCTCGAGACCATCCACGGTCCCCGCGACCTCGACCGGCTGACCGAGCGGGAGCTCGTCCAGCTCGCCGCCGAGGTGCGCGCGTTCCTGGTGGCCAACGTGGCGAAGACCGGCGGGCACCTCGGACCGAACCTGGGCGTCGTCGAGACGACCATCGCCATCCACCGCGTCTTCGACTCCCCGCGTGACGCCGTCGTGTTCGACACCGGACACCAGTCGTACGTGCACAAGCTGCTCACCGGCCGTCAGGACTTCTCGAAGCTGCGGCAGCGCGGCGGGATGGCGGGCTACCCGCAGCGGTCGGAGTCCGAGCACGACATCGTCGAGAGCTCGCACGCCTCCTCGTCGCTCTCGTGGGCGGACGGCATCTCGCGTGCGTTCGAGCTGACCGGCCAGCAGGACCGGCACGTCGTGGCCGTCGTCGGCGACGGTGCGCTCACCGGCGGGATGACGTGGGAGGCGCTCAACAACATCTCCGACGACAACAACCGCAAGCTGATCATCGTCGTCAACGACAACGGCCGGTCCTACGCCCCGACGATCGGCGGCATGGCGCGGTTCCTCAACACCGTGCGGACGCGGAAGAGCTACCGCAACCTGTACCTCACCTCGCGTAAGGCGTTCGACAAGCTCGGCACGCCCGGGCGCTCGTTCTACCGCGGCGTGCGCGGCGGTCTCCACGGGTTCCTGAGCCGCTTCTCGAACAACGAGGCGCTGTACTCGAACCTCGACATCAAGTACATCGGCCCCGTCCACGGCCATGACATCGAGGCGATGGAGGAGGCGCTGCGCCAGGCGAAGAACTACGGCGCGCCCGTCATCGTCCACGCCATCACGCAGAAGGGCCGCGGGTACGAGCCGGCGCTGCGCGACGCGGCCGACCAGTTCCACTCCGTCGGCCAGATCGACCCGGAGACCGGCGAGCCGATGGAGGGGTCGAGCAAGCCGTCCTGGACCGGCGTGTTCGCCGACGAGATCGTCCGCCTGGCCGAGAAGGACCCGAAGATCGTCGGCATCACCGCGGCGATGCTGCGCCCTACCGGGCTGCACACGTTCGCCGAGCGGTTCCCCGAGCGCGTCCACGACGTCGGAATCGCGGAGCAGCACGCGGCGACCAGCGCCGCCGGCCTCGCGTTCGGCGGGCTGCATCCCGTCGTCGCGATCTACGCCACGTTCATGAACCGGGCGTTCGACCAGGTGCTGATGGATGTGGGGCTCCACAAGGCGGGCGTCACCTTCGTGCTCGACCGGGCCGGCGTGACCGGTCCGGACGGGCCGAGCCACCACGGGATCTGGGACCTCGCGATCCTGCAGGTCGTCCCGAACATCCGACTGGCCGCTCCGCGCGACGGCACGCGGTTCCGGGAGGAACTGGGGGAGGCCGTGGCCGTGGATGACGCCCCGACCGTCCTGCGCTTCCCGAAGGGCTCCGTGCAGCCCGACATCGAGGCGCTCCGCCGGCTCGACGACGGCGTGGACGTGCTGCGCGAGGGCGACCGGAAGGACGTCCTGCTGGTCACCGTCGGTCCGATGGCCGACCTCGGGCTGAAAGTCGCCGACCGCCTGGCTGCGCAGGGGATCGGCGCGACCGTGGTAGACCCGCGCTGGGTCGTCCCGGTGCCGAAGAGCATCCTCGCCCTCGCGGCGGAGCACCGGATCGTCGTCACGATCGAGGACGGCATCCGTGTCGGCGGCATCGGCACGCGCGTGCGGCAGGACCTCCGCGAGGCGGGCATCGACACGGCCGTGGACGAACTGGGCCTCCCGGACGCCTTCATCGACCACGCGTCGCGCGACCAGATCCTCGAGGACGCCGGGCTCACGCCGCAGAAGATCGCGCGCGACCTGGTCGCCCAGGTGCTCGGCAGCCGCGTCCCGATCGCGCGTCCGCTGCCCGACGACGACACCGCCGGCGACGCTGCTACGGCCCCCGCGAAAAAGCGCCGCGCCTAGCCCGTCCCTGCCGTCCGTCCCGTCCCTGACCCCGCCTCCCGCCCTAAGCGAGAGATTTGCGCCAAATCTCGGTTATAGCCGCCGCATAACCACGATTTGGCGCAAATCTTCGGAGTGGGTGGGATCGGTTGACTTGGAGTGCGCTCAAAGTTCTACTGTGGCGATATGACCGACACACGGACGGCGATGTCGATCTCCGACGTCGCCGAGCGGACCGGGCTCACCACCCACACCCTGCGCTATTACGAGCGCGAGGGACTGATGCTGACCCCGGTCGGGCGCGCATCCTCCACCCATCGGCGCTACACCGAGGCGGACGTCACCTGGGTGACGTTCCTCACGAAACTGCGCTCGACGGCCATGCCGATCGCGACGATGCGCCAGTACGTCGTGCTCGCGCGCGACGGAGACGGCACTCAGGCGGAACGGCTGGAGCTTCTGCTCCTGCACCGGATGGCCGTCGTGCGGCAGCTGGAGGAGATGACG
Source organism: Leifsonia sp. NPDC014704 (assembly GCF_043083605.1). Classification (NCBI taxonomy): domain Bacteria; kingdom Bacillati; phylum Actinomycetota; class Actinomycetes; order Micrococcales; family Microbacteriaceae; genus Leifsonia; species Leifsonia sp. NPDC014704. The sequence continues at coordinate 550,475 of NZ_JBIBYW010000001.1, forward strand.
GCGAGCCTGGCGGCCATCGACTACAAGATCGACCTGTACCGGCAGAGCGTCGGCCAGGTCACGGAAGGGAACGACGCATGAAGACGATCGCATTGGGAACCGAGAAGCTGGAGGTCTCGCAGCTGGGCCTCGGCTGCATGGGGATGTCCGCGTTCTACACCGGAGCGGGTGCCGACGAGGCCGGCTCGATCCGCACCATCCACCGGGCGATGGACCTCGGCGTGACGTTCTTCGACACCGCCGAGATGTACGGCCCCTACAAGAACGAGGAGCTGCTCGCGAAGGCGTTCGCCGACGGCCGCCGCGACCGCGTCGTCATCGCCACCAAGTTCGGCACCATCAAGCACCGCCAGAACGACGAGCGCGGGATGGACGGCTCGGCCGAGAACGTGCGGCTGTCGGTCGAGGGCTCCCTGCGCCGGCTGCAGACCGACCACATCGACCTGTACTACCAGCACCGGATGGACCCGGACACGCCCATCGAGGAGACCGTCGGGGCGTTGAAGGAGCTGATCGAGCAGGGCAAGATCCGCCACTACGGGCTATCGGAAGCAGCGCCTGCGACGATCCGCCGCGCCAACGCCGTGCACCCGGTGACCGCCATCCAGACGGAGTACTCGCTGTGGACGCGCGACCCGGAGGCCGAGGTGCTGCCGACGGTCCGCGAGCTCGGGATCGGCTTCGTGCCGTATTCGCCGCTCGGTCGCGGGTTCCTCACCGGCACGATCCGGTCGCTCGACCAGCTGTCGGACGACGACTTCCGCCGGTTCAATCCGCGCTTCGAGGGCGACAACCTGGAGGCGAACATCCGGATCGTCGAGCAGGTCGACGAGGTCGCGCGCGAGCTGGGCGCGAAGCCGGGACAGGTCGCACTGGCGTGGCTGCTGGCGAAGGGCGACGACATCGCGCCGATCCCCGGCACCACGAAGGTGGAGAACCTGGAGCAGAACGTGGCCGCCGCCGACCTGCACCTGAGCGACGACCAGATCGCCCGCCTGGATGAAGTGGCCGCCCCCGTGGGCGACCGCTACCCCGACATGTCGACGGTCAACCGCTGACCCATCCCGCTGCCTGGCGCAATACGCTGCCTGACGCGACACGCCGTCCGCCACATCAGGCGGACGGCGTGTTGCGTCAACTCTGCGGTGCTTAGGCGACGCCCTTGACCGGCGGGTGGTGGAACGTGTCCCCGAACACCCGCTCGGAGGCTCCGACGCGATCCAGGTAGGGGGTGATGCCGCCCATCTGGAAGGGGAAGCCGGCGCCGAGAATCATGCACAGGTCGATGTCCTCCGGCGCCTCGACCACGTGGTCGTCGGCGAGCATGCGGTGGATCTCGTCGGCCAGGCCGTCTTCGAGGGTCCGCAGGATCTGCTCCTTCGTCCACGGGTTCGTACCGCCGGAGACGATCTTTGCCGCGCCCTTGTCGAGGCCCTTCACCTTGCCCTTGGCGTCCTTCTCCAGCAGCGTGCCGTACTCGGCCAGCTTGTGGAGGTTCTCCGACCGGTAGAACCGATCGGGGAACGCCGCGTGGTGGGTGTCGAGCACGTGCGCGCCGACCTTGAGGCCGACCAGGTCGAGCAGGGCGGACGGCGCCATCGGCAGGCCGAGCGGCGCGATGGCCTCGTCCACGACATCGAACGGCGTCCCGTCGTCGACCGCGTGCATCGCGTCACCGAGGATCTTCGCGAGGATGCGGTTCACGACGAATCCGGGAGTGTCGGCGGTGATCACCGCGTTCTTCTTGAGGGCGGCCGCCGTCACCATCGCCGTGGACAGCGTGGCCTCATCCGTGAGCGGGGTGTTCACGACCTCGATCAGCGGCATGACCGCGACCGGGGTGAAGAAGTGGAAGCCCACCAGGCGCTCGGGATGCTTCAGCTTGGCGCCGATCTGCTCCACCGACAGGGAGGACGTGTTCGTCGCGAGCACCGCCTCGTCGGAGATGAACTGCTCCACCTGCTCGAACACGTCCTGCTTCACGCCGAGCTCCTCGAACACCGCCTCGATGACCCAGTCGCAGTCGGCGAAGTCGGCCTTGTCGGTGGTGCCGGTGACCAGCGCGCGCAGGCGGTTGGACTCATCGGGGGAGATGCGGCCCTTCTCCTGAAGCTTGCCGATCTCGTCGTGGATGTAGGCGACGCCCTTGTCGACGTGCGCCTGGTCGAGGTCCGTGATGACCACGGGCACCCGGAGGCGGCGGACGAAGAGCAGCGCGAACTGGCTCGCCATGTAGCCGGCGCCGATGACGCCGATCTTGGTCACCTTCTTCGCGAGCTTCTTGTCCGGGGCGCCGGCCGGGCGCTTTGCGCGCTTCTGCACCAGGTTGAACGCGTAGATGCTCGCCTGGAACTGGTCGCCGGCGATGAGCTCCGCGAGCGCGTCGTCCTCGAGGGCGAACCCGGCCTCGCGGTCGTTCGACTTCGCGGCCTTGAGCAGGTCGAGCGCCTTGTACGGGGACTTCGGGACGGTGCCGATGCGCGACTCGAGCATCTTCCGCGCGATGCCGATGGCGGCATCCCACTTCACCATCCGCTCGATCTTGCCCGGCTCGTTCGGGCGCTTGACGACGACCTCGCCGGTGAGCACCTTGTCGGCCCAGCGGAGGGAGTCCTCCAGGAAGTTGGCCGAGTCGAAGATCGCGTCCGCGATGCCGAGGTCGAACACCTCCTGCGGCTTCAGCATCCGGTTCTGCTTGAGCGGGTTCTCGACGACCACCTTGAGGGCGTTCTCGATGCCGATCAGGTTCGGCAGGATGGTCGCGCCGCCCCAGCCGGGGATGAGGCCGAGGAAGACCTCGGGGAGGGCGAAGGCGGCCGCGTTGCGGTCGATGGTGCGGTAGTCGGCGTTGAGGCCGATCTCCACACCGCCGCCCAGCGCAAGGCCGTTCGTGAAAACGAACGACGGGACGCCGAAGGTCGCCTGCTTGCCGAGGACGTAGTGGCCCAGCTGCGGGAGCAGCTTCGCCACCTCCACGCTCGGGATGGCGTCCACGCGGCTGAGGTCGGCTCCGGCGGCGAGGATGAACGGCTTGCCGGTGACGGCGACTGCGTCGATCTCGCCGCGCTTCGCCCGCTCGGTCAGCTCGTCGAAGGTCTTCCCGAGCTCCAGCAGCGTCGCCGGTCCCATGGTGTTGGGGCGGGTGTGGTCGCGGCCGTTGTCGAGGGTGACGAGGGCGAGGATCTTGCCGCTGGGAAGCGGAACATCCCGGACGAACGAGCGGGTGACGACCTCGTCGTCGGTGAGGTCGGCGAGGGGGGAGAAGTCGATCTTGCTGTAGTCGGTCACGTGCGTGTCAGCCCTTCCGTGCGGCGCGCTTGTCGAAGTTCGGGTTCTCCCAGATGACGGTGCCGCCCTGGCCAAGGCCGACGCACATCGCGGTGATGCCGTAGCGCACCTCCGGGTGCTCCTCGAACTGGCGGGCCAGCTGGATCATCAGGCGGACGCCGCTCGCGGCGAGCGGGTGACCGATCGCGATCGCGCCGCCCCACTGGTTGACCCGCGGGTCGTCGTCGTCGATGCCGAAATGGTCGAGGAACGACAGCACCTGGATGGCGAACGCCTCGTTCAGCTCGAACAGGCCGATGTCGTCGATGCTGAGGCCCGCCTTGCGCAGCGCCTTCTCGGTCGACGGGACGGGGCCGAGGCCCATGATCTCCGGCTCGACGCCCGCGAACGCGAAGCTGACCATGCGCATCTTCGGGGTGAGCCCGAGCTCCTTCACCGCGTCGGTGGACGCGAGGAGGGAGGCGGTGGCGCCATCGGTCAGCGGCGACGAGTTGCCCGCGGTGACCCGGCCGTGCGGCCGGAACGGGGTCTTGAGCGTGGCGAGGCCCTCCATCGTGGTCTGGGGACGCATGCCCTCGTCCTGCGTGGCGAGGCCCCAGCCGGACTCGGAGCGGATCGCGACCGGCACGAGGTCCGGCTGGATCTTGCCCGCGTCGTACGCGGCGGCCAGCTTGTGCTGGCTGCGCATGGCGAAGCGGTCCGAGCGCTCCTTGGTGAGCGCCGGGAACCGGTCGTGGATGCGCTCGGCGGTCATGCCCATGTTGAGGGCGTCCTCGGCGACCATCCTCTCGGAGAGGAAGCGCGGGTTCGGGTCGGCCCCGAAGCCCATCGGGTGACGGCCCATGTGCTCCACGCCGCCGGCGATCACCAGGTCGTATGCGCCGAACGCGATGCCGGAGCCGAGGGTGGTGACGCTGGTCATGGCGCCCGCGCACATCCGGTCGATCGCGAATCCGGGGACCGACTTGGGCAGTCCGGCGAGGAGGGCGGCGGTGCGGCCGAGGGTGAGACCCTGGTCGCCCTGCTGCGTCGTCGCGGCGATCGCCACGTCGTCGATCCGGTCCTTGGGCACCTGCGGGTTCCGCTCCAGCAGCCCGATCATCGCCTTCACGACGAGGTCGTCCGCGCGGGTGTTCCAGTACTGCCCTTTTTCGCCGGCCCGTCCGAACGGAGTACGGACTCCGTCGACGAACACGACATCGTTCCTATCGGCCACAGTGCCTCCCAAATCAAGGTCGGAAACGATCCTAGGTACACCGGTGTGCACGAAAAGAATCGTTTGATCCTTCCTACGAAACGGGCTCGGACCCCTCGTCGGCGCTTTGGCTGGCATCTACAAATGCCTGGGCGATCACCTGTGAGGTTGCGGCAACCTGCCACGGTCGTGCACCGTGTGCCGTGAGCGCCTCGCCGACGCTCTCCGGCGTGATCTCGGCGGGCGGAGTCCAGGCGACCCGGCGCAGCGTCTCGGGGGTGAGCAGGTTCTCCAGCGGGATGCTGCGCTCCTCGGAGACGGCCGTCAGAGCGGTCCGCGCGGCCTTGAGCCGGGCGTCGGCGTCCGGATTGCGGTCCGACCACGCGCGCGGCGGAGGCAGTGTGTCGCCGTTGCCGCGCACCACGGGGAGGTCCTCCGTGGTGCGGCCGGCCTCGATGGCCGCCCACCAGCGGTCGATCTCGGTGCGGCTGGCCCGGCCCGTGAACTCGCGCATGGCCGCGAGGGCGCGCTTCGACTCCGGCATCGCCTTGGCGGCGGCGGTCAGCGAGGCGTCCGGCACGAGACGCCCGGGCGCTGTGTCGATCTCGCGGGCGAGCGCATCCCGCGCCTGCCACAGTTCGCGGGCGACGGCGAGGTTGCGGATGCCGCGGATCGAGTGGATGCCCGACAGGCGCCGCCAGGGCTCGTTGCGGACGGGCACGAGGTCGCGGACGAGCTCGTCGGCGAACTCCTGCCGCGCGATGTCCGTCTTCCCCGCCTCGTCGAGGAGCGCGGCGATGGCATCGCGCAGGTCGGGCAGCAGCTGCACGTCGAGGGCGGCGTAGTCGAGCCACGGCTGGGGGAGCGGACGCGTCGACCAGTCGGCCGCGCTGTGCTCCTTCGCCAGGTGGATGCCGAGGAGCTCTTCCACGACCGTCCCCAGCCCGACGCGCGGCATCCCGAGCAGACGTGCGGCGAGCTCCGTATCGAAGACGATCGACGGGTCGAGGCCGACCTCGCGGAGGCAGGTGAGGTCCTGCGTCGCCGCGTGCAGCACCCACTCGTCGTCGTGGATGGCCTCGTTCAGCTCGTCGAAGCGTCCGACGGCCGGAGGGTCGAAGAGGAACGTGCCCGCCTCGCGCCGGAACACCTGGATGAGGTAAGCCCTCTGCGAATACCGGAAGCCGCTCGCACGCTCGGCGTCGACGGCGACCGGGCCGGTCCCTGCGGCGATGCGCTCGACCGCCGCCAGGTAGTCGGCACGGGTCTCGATGACCGTGTACTCAGCCACGCGGCGCCTTCCTGGGCGTGGCCGCCCGGGCGCTGAGCAGGCTCACCCCCTCGCCGGTCGGGGGGAGGCCGGCGAGCATGCAGAGCAGCTCACCCCATCCCTCGACATGGGCGGAGACGTCCGCCTCGAGCGGGCTCCAGGAGGCGCGCAACTCGATCTGGGAGCCGTCGCCCTGGGCGGCGAGCTCGCCGAAACCGGTGGAGATGATCTTGGTGGCCGTGCCGCTCGCGGCGGTGTAGCGCGCGTGGCGCGCATCTAGCGCATCCACCAGCCACGACCAGGCGACGTCGGCGAGGAACGGGTCGAGCCCGATGTCGGTCTCGAGCGGCGCCTGCGCGAAGCAGACGATGCGGAACGGGCCGCCCCACGCCTCCGGCTCATCGGGGTCGTAGAGCAGGATGAAACGGCCGGTGCCGAGATCCGAGTCGCTTCCATGCCGCGCGGGCCGGACGTCGGCCGCGAGCGCGACGGAGTACGGCGCCAGCTGCGCGGGCGCGGGGATCTCCTCGATCACGAGCTCCGGACGCGACACTGCGGTGCGAATGGACTGCAGCGCCGTGGCGAACTCCGCCGGGTGCTGCGGTGGGGATGTCGGTGTCGGCACGCTTCGAACACTAGAAGCCTTTGGTGTCGTGCGGCAGTAAGGCACGCCGCCTGGGGAACTCCTGAGTCCGTGTGCGTGCCGCCGCCGGTACGCTGCCGTTATGGCGGCAGGCGGCTCGGATTCGGCGTGGGGCAAGGCACTCGGAACAGCGGCGTTCGTCGCGGGAGGGCTGGTGGTCGGCACCGCCCTCATCGCCGGATGGGCCACGGCCCGCGTCGCGCGCACCGTGATCACGCCGGTGCGTCGCCGGCCGCAGAACCAGACCATCCGCTCGTTCGACGAGAGCGTCGGAACGGTGACCCTGCGCGAGACGCCGGACGCGACGATGCCCGGCCGCCTCGGCCTCTGGTGGGGCGGCGACACCGGCTACGCCAAGCTCGGCGGCCTCATCGAGCGTGCTGACGGCTCGGTGACGCGCGAGTTGGAGCGCGTGGAGTTCGGCGAGCTTCGTGCGGGACGCTCGCGCATCAGCGGGTACTACTACCTCCAGCCCGGCGAGCTCGGGCTGCCCGTCACCTCCGTCGAGATCTCGACCGAGCTCGGCGAGGCGCCCGCCTGGGTGTTCCCCGCGCCAGAGGGTGCAGGCGACGAGCGCTGGGTCATCCAGGTGCACGGCTGGGGTGCCAGCCGCCAGGAGGGACTGCGCGCCGTGCGGGTGTTCCACGACGCCGGGTTCACCTGCCTGCTCGCCTCCTACCGCAACGACGGGGATGCGCCGGAGAGCGCCGACCGCCGCTACGGTCTGGGCGGGACGGAGTGGCGCGATATCGAGGCCGCGATCGACTACGCGGTGTCGCAGGGCGCGCGATCCGTCGTCCTCATGGGCTGGTCGATGGGTGGCGCCGTGGTGCTCCAGACGATCACCCGGTCGCCGTCGGCGCAGCACGTCGCCGGCATCGTGCTCGAGTCTCCCGTCATCGACTGGATCGACACCCTCGGCTACCAGGGCAACCTCCTGCACCTGCCGGACATGATGACGCGCGCCGCGATGCGTCTCATCGAGTCGGAGTGGAGCGGGCCGATCACCGGTCAGGGCGCGCCGATCGACCTCCGCAGCATGGACTTCGTCGCCCGGGCGTCCGAGCTCAGCCTGCCGATGCTCATCCTGCACAGCGACGACGACGGGTTCGTGCCGTCCACCGGGTCGCGTGCGCTCGCCGAGGCGCGGAGCGACATCGTCACCCTCGTGCCGTTCGACGTCGCGCTCCACACCAAGCTGTGGAACTACGACGAGGCCAAGTGGACGGGCGCCATCGCCGAGTGGCTGGGCGCGAACATCCCCGCTGAGGCACCCGCCGTCTCGGCCGCGGCATCCGGCGGCGACTAGTCGTGCGGCGGTAGCTCGCCCGCGGTGAGGGCGATCATGCGCGACGTCGAGCGCAGGTACTTCTTGCGGTAGCCGCCGCCGAGCATCTCGTCGTCGAAGACGTCGCTGAGCGGAACTCCGGACTGCACGATCGGGATCTCGGCGTCGTACACGCGGTCGATGAAGGCGACCAGGCGCAGGGCGGCCATCTGGTCGTGCAGCACTTCCACATCCCGGAGGCCGATCACATCCACGCCGTCGATGATCTTGATGTAGCGCGAGGGGTGGACGGTCGCGAGGTGCGCGATGAGGTCCTGGAAGCGGTCGCTCGTCACGGTCTCGCCGCGGCCGGCCAGCGCGGTCACGACGCGCTCGTACTCGCTCGCATCCACCGTGATGGCGCTGCCGGTGGTGTCGCGGCGGCGGTAGTCGAGGCCGTCGATGCGGACGGTCTGGAAGTTCGACGACAGCGACTGGATCTCGCGCAGGAAGTCGCTCGCCGCGAACCGGCCCTCGCCGAGCGCGTTCGGCGGGGTGTTGCTCGTGGCGGCGATGCGGGTGCCGGAGGCGACCAGCTCGCCGAGCATCCGGGTCATCATCATCGTGTCGCCCGGGTCGTCGAGCTCGAACTCGTCGATGCAGATCAGGGTGGACCCGCGCAGCAGGTTGACGGCGCCCGCGTAGCCGAGCGCGCCGACGAGCGCGGTGTACTCGATGAACGTTCCGAAGTACTTGGGGCCCGGAGCCTCGTGCCAGAGCGCCGCGAGGAGGTGCGTCTTGCCGACGCCGAAGCCGCCGTCGAGGTAGACCCCCGGCTTCATCGCCTCCACCTTCTTGCGGCTGCGGCTGAACAGGCCCGCCGGGCGCTGCGGCTCCCACGTCTTCGCGAACAGCTTCAGCGTGGCGACCGCCTCGGACTGCGACGGGTAGTCGTGGTCGGGACGGTACGAGTCGAACGTCGCGTGCTCGAACTGCGACGGCGGCACCAGGCTCTCGGCGATCTCCGCGCCCGTGATCTCGGGCGAGCGGTCGGCGAGACGGGGGAGGGCGCCGGTCTGTTCGAGGGTCATGACGGGTTCTGCACCTTTGTGTCGAAGTCTTACCGCGGCTGTTCCGAGCCGCTTACGCTGGACGTAGATTCCAGCTTGTCGCAGGCTTCCCAGCCTAGTCCTGCGCCACCGACCGATTCCCTGGAGGGCATCACAGACATGACCATCGAGACCGACCCGTCGCCCGAGTTCGCCGGCTACGCGCACCCCGAGCGCCTCGTGAGCACCGACTGGCTCGCCGCGCACCTCGGCGAACCGGGACTCGTCGTGGTGGAGTCGGATGAGGACGTGCTGCTGTACGACACCGGGCACATCCCGGGCTCGGTCAAGATCGACTGGCACACCGACCTCAACGACCCGGTGGTCCGCGACTACGTGAGCCCGGAGCGCTTCGCCGAGCTGCTCGGCTCGAAGGGCATCGCCCGCGACACGACCGTCGTCATCTACGGCGACAAGAACAACTGGTGGGCCGCGTACGCGCTGTGGGTGTTCACGCTGTTCGGACACGAGGACGTGCGCCTCCTCGACGGCGGCCGCGACAAGTGGATCGCCGAGGGCCGCGAGCTCACCCGCGAGGTGCCGCAGCCGACCCCGGCCGAGTACCCCGTGGTCGAGCGCGACGACACCGTCGTTCGTGCCTTCAAGGACGACGTGCTCGCCCACTTCGGGCAGCCTCTGATCGACGTCCGCTCGCCCGAGGAGTACAGCGGGGAGCGCACCGAGATCCCCGGGTACCCGACAGAGGGCGCACTGCGCGCCGGGCACATCCCGTCGGCGAAGTCGGTGCCGTGGGCCCGCGCCGCCGCTCCCGACGCCACCTTCAAGCGTCGGGCGGAGCTCGAGGAGGTCTATCTCGACGGGGCGGGCCTGAAGCCGGGCGACGACGTGATCGCGTACTGCCGCATCGGCGAGCGCTCCAGCCACACCTGGTTCGTGCTCACCCACCTGCTCGGCTTCGAGAACGTGAAGAACTACGACGGCTCCTGGACGGAGTGGGGCTCGGCCGTCCGCGTTCCGATCGTCACCGGCTCCGAGCCCGGGGAGGTGCCGACGCGCTGACCCTGCGCGGCGCAATCGGACGTAGCCTTAAGGGATGACCGAACTGACGGGGACCCTCGCCGAGATCCGCGACGACTTCCAGGCGCTGGAGCAGAACGACCGGCTGCAGCTGCTGCTGGAGTTCTCCGACGAGCTCCCCGAACTGCCCGAACGCTACCGCGACCACCCCGACCTACTGGAGCGCGTCGAGGAGTGCCAGGCGCCGGTCTACATCTTCGTGGAGGTCGACGGCGCCGGAATCGTACACCTGTACGCGACCGCGCCGGCGGAGGCTCCGACGACCCGCGGCTTCGCGTCCATCCTCGTGCAGGGCCTCGCCGGCCTCACCGCCGACGAGGTCCTCGCCGTGCCCGACGACTTCCCGCAGACGCTCGGGCTCACGCAGGCGGTCTCGCCGTTGCGGTTGCGCGGGATGTCCGCGCTGCTCGGCCGCGCCAAGCGGCAGGTGCGCCAGAAGCTCGCCGCCTAGGGGCGTTGCAGCGCCTGCCGAGCACATCGGCGGCATCCTTCGCGCCCTGCGATAGGAACCACTGCTCGGTCGCGCGCTCTATTGCGGCCACGATCGGATTCGCGCTCGACCGGAAATGATACGGTCTGCGAGAAATACCGATTGAAATGTTGGAGCGCAGATGGTCAGGGCTGTCGGGGTCGATACGGCCGAGTTGAGGGCGGGTGCGGCGTCGTTGAAGGGGGCAGTCATGGGCCGTCGCCCGTCGGCGACGGAGGGGAAGGATTTCGGATCGGCCGTCTCGGAGGGAGCCGTCGGACGATTCGAGTCGTACTGGGTTCCGGGTCAGACGGCCGTCGATGACCTGATCGGAACGCTGGCCGGAGCGCTGGAGCAGGCTGCCGCGTCGTACGAGCGACGCGATGCGGATGACGCCCAGAGCCTGACGAGTCGCGGGGGCCAGTTCGTTGGGTTCTAGAGCAGAGGACTGGTCGCCGGTCGGGTACGAAACGGACCCGACGCCAGGTGATCGGGAAATGGTAGAGGCGCTCGGCACCCACCTTCGGAAGTGGTCGGAGCGGTTGGATCGTCAGGCGGAGGTGTCCCGGAACGTGCTGGACACCCGTCTGGGTGCGGCGTCGTGGTCGGGTTTGGCCGCGGACGTGTTCTCGGATCGGTTGCGTTCGTTGACGGCGTCGGCCTCGGACGCGGCGGCACGCCACGCGGAGGGTGTTGAGGCGGCGACCCGGTGGTCGGCGTCGATGGGGCTGGCGCAGAGTTCTGCCGATCGGGCGTTGCGGGACGCGGCGGACGCGTTGGCGGATCTGGAGCTGGCGCAGGAGTCGGTCGCCGCGTTGGGCGCAGAGCATGCCGCCCTCCTGTCCGCGCTGAGTGCGCTGCAGAAGGCGTACGCCTCAACCGAGAAGCCGCCACCGGGCAAGACCGCACCATCGGCGGGGGACGTGTCGGCTGCACGCCGGCGGGAGCAGGAGGCCAGCGGAGACCTGACGACGGCACGGTTCGCGGTCGAGGACGCACAGGAACGCCTGGAGGATGCGAAGCGTCGAGCGCAAGACGCCAAGCGCGAGTACGACGCAGCCGAGAGGGTGTTCGCCGACACCCTGGATGCTGCGTTGCACGACGCACTGACCACCGTCGCGAAGCCGGAGCGGCAGGCGTTCGCGTCGATGGTGGGAAAGCTGTCGAAGATCTCACCGACGGCGAGCGTGAACGCCACGCTCATGGACACGCTGAAAAGCCTGACACCCCAGGAACTGGCCACCCTCGTCGCCGACGACCCACACATCCTGCAGCAGTTCTGGCAGCACCCACCATCCCCGGACCAGGTCGCGAAGTGGTGGTCCGGCCTCGACCCCGAGGCGCAGGGTGCGTTCGAGACGGCCGTGCCTGGTGTCCTGGGCAATCTGGCGGGGTTGCCGTACGCGGTCCGCGGTCGCTGCAACCTGGAGATCTACAAAGCGGCGCGGTCGCACCCGGGCACTCTCACGCCGCAGCAGCGAAAAGTACTGGCCGCCCTCGGAGACGTTCTTGCCGATCCGTCAGCGTCGCTGGTCTGCTTCAACCTGGACGCGTCGGTTCCGATGGTCGCCGTCGGATACGGCGACCTGGACACGGCCGACACCGTGACCTGGGCGGCGCCCGGCATGCTCTCCGACGCCGCCGACGCCACTAAGGATTGGTCGCGGTCCGCAAAGAACCTCTACAACGAGCAACGCAGGCTCGACCCTGGTCGTACACATGGTGTGGTGGGTTGGATGGGCTATGACACTCCGGATCTGCTGACGGTGAACAACCCGGCGGCAGCGCAGGACGGATCCTGGCGATTCGCGGCGGAGCTGGACGGCACCCACGCCACTCGCGCCGCCAAGCCCGCATACGTGTCAGTCCTGGCACATTCGTATGGCACGACGATGGCTGCGGATGCGTTGACCCACACCAAACACCGGATCGACTCCTTCACCATGCTCGGATCTGCCGGAATCGACACCCAGGTGGTGAAATCGTTGTCGGATCTGCATGTGAAACAGTCGGATGGTTCTGCGGCGATCTACACGACTGCGGCGCAGAAGGACTTGCTTGCGCCGTTCGGATCAGTGGCGGGTCGGCGTGCCGAGCCCAACCCGGAGGTAGCCGGTCCGGGTTGGACGATGGGTGGTGCGCAGTCGTTCTCCTCCGAAGGTGCGGTGCTTCCGGACGGGAGCGTGGTGAAACAGACCAGAGGGCATAGCGCGCTAGGGGCGACGCTGGCTGATGACAATCCGAACCCGCTGAACGGGACGGCCCCCGCAGGGTACGGCTACCTCGACCTCAAAACGGAGTCGCTGTACAACGCTGCCTTTACAACGATCGGCCTTCCCGGGAAGGTCGAAGGAGGGTTGCGGCCAACCCGATGAATCACAAAGCGCGCGTGCGTCGCGTCGGAAGAATTTGCGCCACGGCTGCAGTAGTAATTGCGGCGACGGCGTTTCTAGGAGGGTGTATGTCTGTTCCTGCTCTGCGAGATCCCATCCCGCGCAGCCCGAGTGGTCCGGAGAAGACCATCTCACAGCTCCTGACCCAGTGGGCTGAACTGACTAAGGCGGCGATCGCGGCCACCGGGCACACTGACGGGTGGACGGAAGACACACCGTTGGCGAAAAGCAAGCCATGGGACCCGGCGGGAGGAGGCGTGAGCCTGGCACCGTGCGCCACGACTGCCTCGGATGATGCATCCCAGGTCACGGCCGTCGTTTTCCACGCTCCGTTCGAGCATGACCCGCATCCGATTGCGGACAAGCTCACCGCTTATTGGGAGAGCCAGGGGTTTACCGTCACCCGAACCATCGACTCGACCACCGGTACGGACTGGATGGCCGTGGAGATGCGTGCTGAGCGGGCTGATGGGGTCGAGTACGGTCTCACCGCGACGACGGAGATTGTCGCCATCGACGTGTTGACTGAATGTTCGGCGGATCCCTCGATACATGCGTGGGCGGAGGAGCGTGTGCAACAGAGGCTGGACTCCCTTTACCAGACCCCGACTCCTTCTCCATCGCCGTCGCCGTCCGCCGGGGCGGAGGTCGACGACGACGGATGGGTTTGGTAACCGCCTCGTGGCGGGAGTGATCCGCGCCAGGCGGATGCGGGGTGAAGTCGCGAAGAGGTGCGGTGTCGCGGTCGTGATGACCGTGACAGCGTCGCTGACAGGAGGATGTATGTCTGTTCCCGCTCTGCGTGACCCTGTCCCGCACACCCCGAATGGTCCGGAGAAGACCATCACGCAATTGCTGACCCAGTGGGAGGACCTCACCAACGCCGCGATCGCGGCCACCGGGCACACTGAGGGCTGGTTCCGCGGCCCGATCCAAGACAAGAAGCCGTGGGACCCGGCCGCCGAAGACGTGAGCCTGGCACCGTGTGCTACAACAACATCGGACGACGCTTCTCAGGTCTCTGCAATTGCTACCCACGTCGCATTCGAGCATGATCCGCATCCCATCGCGGATAAGCTCACCGCGTACTGGGAGAGCCAAGGCTTCACCGTCACCCGAATCATTGACTGGACCTCTCCCTCGGGCAAGACAAGCGTTGGGCTGCGCGCGGAGCGCTCCGACGGTGTCTCTTACGGTCTCACCGCCACGACGGAGCAGGTAGGAATCGATGTACTGACGGAGTGTTCCGCGGATCCATCGATCCATGAGTGGGCCCGTGAGCGGTCTTTACGTGACCTGAACGCGCCGTCTCCGACTCCGTCCTCCTCCGCCGGGACAGAAGTCGATGACGACGGGTGGGTCTGGTAACGGCCCCGTTGCGGGGTGATCCGCGGCGGGCGGATGCCGTGTGAGGCTGTGAACAAATGCGTGTCGCGGTTTTGGTGACCGCGGTCGTGTCGCTGTTGGGAGTGTGTACGTCAGTTCCTGCTCTGCGTGATCCTGTACCGTACAGCGCGAGCGGTCCGCAGAAGACCATTGCGGAGCTGCTGACTCAGTGGGCCGACCTCACCAGCGCCGCGATCGCCGCCACTGCGCACATCGACGAGTGGACGGACGACACACCGTTGGCAAAGAGCAAGCCGTGGGACCCGGCGGTGGGAAACGTGAGCCTCGCACCATACGCCACTACTGCCTCAGATGATGCGTTTCAGGTCACCGCCGTCGTCTTCCACGCTCCGTTCGAGCATGACCCGCATCCGATCGCGAACAAGCTCACCGCACACGGGGAGAGCCAAGGCTTCACCGTGACCAGAACCATCGACTCGACCACCGGTACGGACTGGATGGCTGTGGAGATGCGTGCCGAGCGGGCTGACGGGGTCGAGTATGGTCTCACCGCGACCACCGAAACCGTGGCCATCGATGTGTTTACGGAGTGTTCGCGGATCCGTCGATCCGCAGCTGGGCGCGCGAGCGGTCGTTGCGTGATCTGAACACGCCATCCCCGCACTGACCCCGACACCCCCGCGCCTCCCGGCCGACTCCGTACGCCGGCCGAGCACATCGGCAGCATCCCGAAACACACTGTTTACACACCGCCGGGATGCGTAACAGTCGCGAAACACGAGCATCCCTCTCACGAAACCTCTCGCATCGAGACTGGCTCCACCCCGAAAGCGCCCCCCACCCGGATCGGGATCGCGTCACCCCGCGGGGCTATGCACAGAGAGGTAGACAATTCGCATGGTGCTCCACACAGCAGCGGACTACGCGGAGGCAGGGACGGTCAACGCCCTCTGGCTCCTTGTCGCCGCAGCCCTCGTCCTGCTGATGACCCCCGGTGTCGCCTTCTTCTACGGCGGCATGGTCCGGGCCAAGAGCGTCATCAGCATGATGATGATGAGCTTCGGCGCGATGGCCCTGGTCGGCGTCCTCTGGGTGCTCTACGGCTACGGTCTCGCCTTCGGCCCCGCCTCGATCCCCGGCGTGCTGGGGACCCCCGACTGGTTCCTGTCGAGCCTGATGGGCAAGGACGGGATCACGCCTGACCTCGGCGGCCTCGCCTTCGCCGGCTTCCAGGCCACCTTCGCCATCATCACCGTCGCGCTGATCTCCGGCGCGATCGCCGACCGCGCCAAGTTCAGCTCCTGGATGGTGTTCGCGGGCATCTGGGTCACGGTCGTCTACTTCCCGGTCGCGTACTGGGTCTTCAACCTGCAGCACGGCTGGATCGCCGCCGGGCTCCACGTGAACGACTTCGCGGGCGGCACCGCCGTCCACATCAACGCCGGTGCTGCGGGTCTCGCCCTCGCCCTGGTGCTCGGCAAGCGCGTCGGCTTCCAGAAGGGCATGAACAAGCCGCACAACGTCCCGCTCACCCTGCTCGGCGCCGCCCTGCTGTGGTTCGGCTGGTTCGGCTTCAACGCCGGGTCGGAGGCCGCGGTCGACGGTGTCGCCGCGCTCGCCTGGGTCAACACCCTCGCCGCTCCGGCCGCTGCGACCATCGGCTGGCTGATCGTCGAGAAGATCAAGGACGGCAAGCCCACGTCCATCGGCGCCGCGTCCGGTGCCGTGGCCGGTCTGGTCGCGATCACCCCGGCCTGTAACATCCTCACGCCCGGCTGGGGGATCGTCCTCGGCCTGGTCGCCGGTGCGGTCTGCGCCCTGGCCATCGACCTGAAGTTCCGCCTCGGCTTCGACGACTCGCTCGACGTGGTCGGCATCCACCTCGTCGGCGGCATCATCGGAACCCTGTGGATCGGCGTCTTCGGCTTCACCCACGTGGACGGCGACGCGAAGAAGCCGTTCTCGAGCCTCCTGTACGGCGGCAGCTTCCAGCAGCTCGGTGTGCAGGCCCTCGGCGCCTTCGCAGTGCTGATCTACTCCTTCGTCCTGGCCTACGCGATCGGCTGGGTCATCCAGAAGACCATGGGCTTCCGGATCAAGAACGAGGACGAGCTCGCCGGTGTCGACACCGTCGTGCACGGCGAGGAGGGCTACTCGCTCGAGACGGTCTGATCGACCGTCACTCGACCGCAAGGGACGGGGCGTCGCCGGAAGGCGGCGCCCCGTCCTGTCGTCGCTAGGGTGAGTGCAGGCATTTCGACCGAGGGAGCCCATGGCACACGCCACGCCGGATCAGGTGGATGCGCTGCTGCTGTTCTTCTGCGGCGCGCTGGTGCTGCTGGCCGCGTTCGGCCTGGCGTTCTTCGCCGGCGGCATGGCCGGCCGCGCCCGGGCGGCCCGGGCGCTGCGGTTCGTGCTGGTCGGCGCGGCCGTCGTCGTGCTGCTCGCCGTTCTGGGCGGGTACGGCATGATCGTCGGCGACCCGCTCATCCCGCATCTCGTCGGCCGTCCGGACGTCGGGCTGGCGTCGATGGCCGGCCCGGACGCGGCCGACGCGTCGCCCTATCCACTCGCCCGCGCCGGATACCTGATGGCCGTTCTGGTGCTCTGCACGGCGATCGTCGGGGTCGCGGTCGCCTCGCGGCTGACCCTGCGGGCGTGGATCGTGTTCACGGTGCTTTGGTTCCCGGTGGTGGTCGTGCCGGTGGCGTACGGCGTCTTCGCCCTCAACGACGGCTGGGCGGTCGCCGGGCTCAAGGTCGTGGACTTCGGCGGGTCCCTGGTGGTGCTCGCCGCGGGTGGGAGTGCTGTCGGCATCCTGCTCGCCTGCGGTCGGGGTGAGCACCTGCCGACGCATGCGAGCCGGCCGTCGCTGGTCGCGATCGGCGGCGCGCTGGTCTGGGTCGGCTGGCTGGGGTTGATCGTCGGCTCGGAGGGCGCCCTCGATGCGTACGCACCACTGATGGCGTTCGGTGGGTTCCTCGCGTCGGCGACCGGAGTCCTGATGTGGATGCTCGTGGATGCTGTGGTGCTGCGCCGTCCGACGCTGACGAGCGCGGCGTGCGGGGCGCTCGCCGGTCTGGTCGCCGCCACCGCGGCCTCCGGCGTTCTCACGCTCGGCTGGGCGATGCTCGTCGGCGCGCTGTCCGCCCTGGCGTGCGCCACGATGGTTGACCTGGCCGCCCGCGCCCGTTTCGGGCCGGCCCTGACGCTGTCCGTCGTGACGATCGTCGGAAGCCTCGTGGGACTTCTCTTCCCCGGCCTGTTCGCGATCGGCGGCGGGATGGTCGACAGCGGCAACTTCGACCTGTTCATCGCCCAGGGGATCGCCGGAATGTCCGTGCTGCTCTACGCGACGACCGTCTCCCTGCTGCTCGCCCTCGCCCTGCGGTTCACGGTCGGGCTCACGCGGGTCCGCTATGGTGCCGTTCGTGGCATCCGTGAGAAGCGTCCTGTCGGCCCTGGGCGCACTGTTCCGTCCGTCGCGAGCGGATCGGACTCCGAGCCGGCCGGCTGAGACCGTCCAGGTCGATCCGTCTCGGCTGGGCCGCATCCGCACGTCGTACAACCCCAGCCTCGACGGCGATGCCGACCCCGGCGAGATCGTATGGACGTGGGTGCCGTACGAGGAGGCGGACGGCCGCGGCAAGGACCGCCCGGTGCTCGTGGTCGCCACCGAGCCGTCCGGTTCCGTGCTCGCGGTCGCGCTGACCAGTCAGGAGCATCCCGGCCGACCGGAGTACCTGCCGATCGGCTCGGGGGAGTGGGATGGACGCCACCGCCCCAGCTTCGTCCGGCTCGACCGGGTGTTCCGGGTGCAGCAGGGCGGCATGCGCCGCGAGGGCGCTGCACTCGACGCGCGCCGGTTCGACACCGTGCGCCGGGCGCTTGCCTCGCGTTACGGCTGGCGGTGAGCCGGTGAGCGGGTCAGTCGTCCGGTAGGGTCGTGTCACCGGGCGAATGGGGGATTCGTGTTCAGTGGGCTCGTCGGATGGCATGTGCTGATCCTGGGGATGTTCGTCATCCCGTTCATCCTGTGGCTGATCGCCGTGATCCAGATCGCCGCGATGCGGGCCGCCGCAGGACCGACGGTCGGATGGCTCATCCTGGTGACGCTGGCGCCCCTCCTCGGAGCGATCCTCTGGTTCACGATCGGGCGCAGGTCGCTGCGACAGGATTCACCGCCGGCGCAGGCGGGCTGACGGGAAGTCCGATGAGACGCACCGTCGCGACTCTCGTGGCTGCCGTCCTGCTCACGTCTGCGCTCGCCGCCTGCGCGGCACCGCTCCGCGTGGGCAGTGACGAGACGGGAGACTCCATCGCACGGGATGCCGCCCGGCAGGAGGCAGAGCGCATCGCGGAGACGATCGACGACTCCCGCCCGCGCAACGTGCTCGCCTCCGACCTCGCCTACCGCTACTCCGACTCGTACCGCGCATCGAGCGGCGCGGCGCCGACCGTGACAGCCGACGACGTCGAGCTGTCGGTTCAGGCGATGTCGTGGAAGGGGATGACACGCGATCCGGGCGGCGCCCGCATCACCCTCCGCATCACCGCGCACGCCCCGAGCCGGTCCGCTTCGCTCGCGCAGAAAGGCTGGTCGGAAGGGGACTGGTCGGGATGCTTCGCCTTCCGCGTCCGTCCGTTCTTCCAGTGGAGCACGACGAAGCCGAAGAGCGTGATCTGCCCGCCCGCTCCTGCTTCGCCGCCACCGACGCCGCTTCCGAATCCGAGTCTGCCCGCCGACACCGCCGACCGGATCTCCGCAGTGCTGGCTGCCGCTACGCCGAAGAGCCTCGCCGGCGATCTGAAGGCCGCGTTCCCGGACGATTCCGTCCGGCACGACCCCGTCACCGGCGCCCACCTGACCCGCGACAGCGGTGCGGAAGGCACGGTCCTCGGCGTCGCCGTCGGCATCTCGGGCACCACTGACTGCCTGGTAGGAAAGCGGGACGCCGACGGCTCCGTGCGCGTGTGGCACCCGGCCAACATCACCCTGCAGTCCGGCGAGGCGGGATGCACGCTGAGCAACGCCCTGCACCCGGTGACGACACACTGACGGCTGTGACCATCCAGACCCTGAGTGCGAAGAGCACCCGCCGCGTCGCGCGGGAGACCGGCATCCCGACGATCACCCGGGCGTGGATCGACAACGAGGCGGACCACCATCTCGTCCTGTTCGCCACCTGGGATCACCTGCACGGCTGGTACGACCGTCGCACCGGCGAGGCGGAGGAGCAAAGCGCGGGCGACGACGTGAAGCACCTGCCGTCGTGTCTGACCCAGGACGGCACACTGCTCACCGAGCTCGAACCGTTCGACGACGACGGCCGCTGGCCGACGCTGCTGACCTGAGCGCGCTGACATTCGTGCCGAATGTGCGTTTTGGCGGCGCCTTTCCGCACATTCGGCACGAATGTGGCGCTACACGAGCAGTGGCAGCGACATCAGCGCGACGGAGGCCGCCCCGAGTGTCGCCTCGGCGCGCGGGAGAAGCGGGAGCCGCCGGCGGAACGCCAGGAGCCCGGACGCCACCGCGAAGGCGAGCGCGGCGACTCCCAGCGCCGCGACGACGTTCACCCCGTGGGCGGAGTGTCCGCCGCCCACCGCGCCGTGGTGCGCACCCGCCGCGACGATCAACCCGCCCACCAGGATCGCCTGCAGCGCACGGTGCACTGCCATTGTCCGAGCGGGATGCGCGGGATGCGCGTCACCTGCACCACCCCGACCCTCCGGCCACAGCCGCAGCGCCACCGCCGTCGCGACCCCCGTCGCCACCAGCAGCGCCGCCCACACCACGGGGGCGACGAGGGGATGCGGCAGCAGCATCGTGTCCGCCATCGCCGCGAGCATGGCGAGCATCCCGAACCACGCGAGCGGGGAGCGGCGGTCGGCGCTCCCCGCCACGCAGCATGCCCCCAGCGTCGCCGGGAGCATGCTGCCGAGGTGCAGGGCCTCGATCATCCGTGGTGCGCGTGGTTGCCGTGCCCAGCGTGCGTTTCCCCGTGCCCGTGGTGCCCCGGCGCGCAGTGCGCGGGTGCCTCCGCCGGCACATTGAGGGCGGGGTTCCGGCCGAAGAAGCCGTACGGCTTGAGCGTGAACTTGGCGTAGTCGACCGGCATGACCGGCCAGTCCTCCGGGCGCGGGAAGTGGGTCGGCCCGAAGGTGTGCCAGAGGACGATGTCCTCGCCGTCGAGGGGGCGGTCCGCCGCCATGTAGGCGGGCAGGCCGTCGCCTCCCGGGTTCTGGTTGACGAACTCGCCGGCGGGGTAGCGCTCGTCGCTGGCGTACTGCGTCACCCACAGCTGCTTCGTCGTGAACGCGGCCCGGGCGGTGACGGTGGCGGAGGGGTCGGCCATCAGTGTCGGGTTCTGCTCCGCGTGGAGCACGTATCCGGTGGGCCGGCCGAGCCGGTTGGTCTTCTCCGTGTTGACGATGTGCCAGGTGCGGCCGACGGAGGCGTCCGCCTCCCGAGCGCCGTCCGCCTCGCTCAGGATGCGCGTGGCGCGCTTCGTGAAAGCGTTGCCGTACGGGTTGCTCTCGCTGACCGGAAGGCGCACCGCATCCACCTCTTCGACGGCGTTCGCCAGCCCGTCCACCATCATGTCGAGCCGCGCCGAGAACAGGTGCTGGTGGTAGGGCGCACCGAGCCCGGGCGCCACCTCGCTCGCCGTGGCCGAGCCCTCGACGTAGGACGACGTGAAGAGGATGCCGGTCAGTTTGGCCTCGCATTCGATCGTGCCGTCGAGGTACAGGTACCAGTAGAAGCCGTAGTCGTAGTTGCCGACCGTGGTGAAGAAGGAGATCACGAGCCGCCGCGACCGTCGCACCTCGTTCGCGGAGGTGAACAGGTCGGTGTGCTTCCACAGCGTCCCGTAGTCCTCTTCGTGCATGCAGATCGCGTTCTCGATCGTCTTCGGCCGGCCGAACTCGTCGGACAGCACCGCGTCGAAGTAGCGGATCTCGCCGAGGCAGTCGCAGCCGAGTGTCAGCGAGTTCGCGAACCGGCCGAACAGGTATTCGCCGGTGTCGAAGTAGTTCTGCCAGTACCGCGTCGGGGACGGGTCCGCGTAGGGCACGACCATTTCGGCGATGGATGCGCGGTAGACCACCGGACGGACCTCACCGCTCTGGTCGGGGTCGGCGAAACCGAGGTTCCGCAGGATGAGTCCCTCCCGGGCGTCGAACCCGAGGGAGAACGACCAGTTGGCCCAGGTGACCGTGTCTCCGTCCACCGCGAAGCTCGGTCCCTCCGGCTGGGTGATAGAGATCGGCTTGAGCGTGTCGAGCGGGGCCGGTCGCTCGGACTCCAGGTGGAAGTTGCCCGGCTCCTCGGGGACGGGGAGCTCGAACGCGTCGACCACCCGGGTGACCTCGCGGGCGATGACGTCGACGTACGCGCACAGCCCGTCCACCGGGTGGGCCCAGGGGTGGTCCTCGGCGTGGTCCATCCGGAAGGCGAAGACGCGGATGATCCGTCGGCCCTCCTCGCCGGGGATGTCGTACGAGCCGGGAGAGAGCGGAGCGTAGACGACCTGGTCGCTCACCAGCCCGCGCTTCTCGAGGGCCGCCAGCCAGCCGGCGTCCGCGGCGAGGATGCCGCCGATCGCCTCGAACTCCTCCTCGAGGATGGGCACCTGGCCGCGCGAGCCGTCGATCGGCACGAGCGCGATGACTTCGTCGCGTGTGAGCGAGACGGCGGCGTCGACGCTCTCGCCGGTGGCGACGTCGAGCAGCAGGATGCGCGCCTCGCGGTCCGGCGTCGGTGCGTCGCCCGCCAGCGCGGCCAGCACATCCGCCTTGTCGGGCTCCAGCAGGCCGACGTAGACGAAGCGGCTCGTTTCCGTCACGGCACCGGCCGAACGGAGGATGCGCGCCACGGCCTCGATCTCGGCCGCCGTCAGGCTGGAGAGCGGACCGGGCACTGTCGTGTCGTCGTCGGGGAGGGTCAGGGGCAGTTCGGTCGTCATGTCAGGTCTCCTAGGCGCTGATGGTGTCGATGATGTTCTCGTAGGCGGCGCGCTTGCTGCGGCGCAGGACGAGTGCCTGCACCACGCCGATCACGGGAACGGCGAGCATGGCGGCGAAGAAGGCGATCGAGAGCGGGCCGACCACCGGGGTGCCCTTCGCATCCACATCGCCGATGAGCAGGGGGAAGTTGTCGACGATGATGAGCGTCACCCCGATCAGGCCGAGCAGGCCGATGACGGGGGCGATCACCGTGCGCCAGAGACCGGCTCCGGTCTTCTTCCGGGCGAAGTAGACGATGACGGCCAGGCAGGTCAGCGCCATGAGCACGACGATCGCGAGGGTTGCGATGCCGCTGAACCAGGTGAACACCTGCAGCACGGGGTCGAGGCGGAACAGCGCGAACGCCACGATTAGCACCGCCGCTGTGGCGGTCTGCACCAGCGACGACACGTACGGAGACGAGTGCTTGCCGTGGACGCGCCCGATCGCCGCCGGGAACACCGACGCGTTCGACATCGAGTGCTGGTACCGCGTGACCACGTTGTGGAAAGAGAGCACGCAGGCGAACAGGCTCGTGATCAGGAGGACGTTGACGATGACCCCGCCGACGGATCCGAGGTAGTGGATGGCGGTGTTCACGATGAAGCCGCCGGTGTCGGCCGCGACCACATCCACGATCTTCGCGGGTCCCCATCCCATCACCAGCGCCCAGGACGCGAACGTGTAGAAGACGCCGATGGCGATGACCGCGATGTAGGTCGCCCGAGGGATGGTCTTCTCCGGCTCCTTGGCCTCGTCGCGGAAGATCGCCGTCGACTCGAACCCGATGAATCCGGCGAGGGCGAACATCAGCCCGATGCCGGGGGAGCCCGACAGCACGGTGCTCGGCTCGAACGGCACGAGCGACAGGCCCTCCGCGCCTCCCGTCCCGATGATCACGAAGCTCAAGACAATGACGATCCCGACCTCCGCGATGAGCAGGATGCCGAGCACGCGCGAACTCAGCTCGATGTGCCGGTAGCCGAGGACTCCGACCAAGGCGATCATCGCGAGCGAGTAGACGTACCAGGGGATGTCCGGGCCGTGCAGCGCGACGACCGACGACTCCAGCGTCGCGCCCAGGTAGCCGTACACCGCCACCTGCACGGTCGTGTAGGTGAGCAGCGCAAGATAGGCGGCGGCGAGGCCGAGCGGCCGCCCCATCCCGTAGCCGACATAGGTGAAGAACGCGCCCGGCCGGGGGATGAACCGGCTCATCGCGCTCAGCCCGACGGCGAAGAACAGCAGGATGACGGCGCCGATCGCGAACATGCTCGGCACGCCGGCGCCGTTGCCCAGCAGCACGGCGACCGGGAAGCCGCCGCCGATCACGGTGAGCGGCGCCGCAGCGGCGACCACCATGAACACGATCGAGCCGACGCCGAGCCGGCCGGAGAGCTGGCGCGCGGCGCCGGGACCACGGATGGCGATCGGATCGCCGAGCAGAGCCTGAGGCTCCTGTGCAGCCGTCATGGGTTCCTCCAGGGGGATGAGAGGGCGGGTGCCGCCAGTCTCGCGAGAGGGTGTTGCGCGGTCGTTCCGCCGCTGTGAAGAGTCGGCGCTCGCCGAATGGGACGGACCGTGTCGCATTCGAGGGTCACGCGCCCGTGACGCCGGCGAAACGCGGACGCAACACGCCCGCCGTAGCCTCGCGGGCGAGGAGCACACCGTGACAGCACAGCCCCCCGTGACGGCCCTGAGCCGAGCGATCGCCGACCCGACACCGGTCGACGGCCTGGCTGCGCGCTCGCCGATGGCCGGTCTCGACCGGCGCAGCCTCGGTTTCGTGGATGTGCTGGCCCAGTCGGTCGGCGCCGTCGCGCCCTCCGCTGCCGCGGCCACCTGCCCAGTGCTCGTCGCCGCGCGTGCCGGATCGGGCACGCTGCTCGCGTTCCTTCTCGCGGGGGTGCTGATGGCGCTCGTCGCGTACGCCGTCAACCAATTCACCCGGCGGATGGCCGCCACCGGCTCCCTTTACACGTTCGCCGCGCGCGGTCTGGGGGTTCGGGCCGGGTTCGCGACGAGCGCCGCGATGATCGTCGGCTATGGATTCGTCGCGATGTTCGCCCTGCTGGGCGCCGCGTACTACGGGTTGACGCTGCTCGCTCATGCCGTCCCGGGCGTGACCGGCTCGCGCGGGCTGGTGCTCCTGCTGCTGGCCGGGTTCGGTGCCGTCGGCCTGCTGGTGCTGTGGCGCGGCATCCGGCTGTCGGCCCGGGTCACGCTCGTCATCGAGCTGCTGTCGATCGCGGGCATCCTGATTTTGATCGTCGTGCTGCTCGTCCGCGTGCCCGGCTCGTCGTTCGCGGCCATTGCACTGCCCCGCTCGGTCGGCGTTCCGGAGCTCGCCGCCGGCACGACCGTCGCCGTCACCGCCTTCGTCGGCTTCGAGAGCGCCGCGACGCTCGGCGTGGAGTCGCGGCGGCCGTTCGCGACCATCCCGCGCACCATCCGCTGGACCGTGATCGCGGCAGGACTGCTGTACCTGCTCTCCGCCTACACGCAGCTGGCCGGATTCGAGGCGCTCGGCGGGGACCTGGTGGCCAGCGACAGCCCGGTGAACGACCTGGCGGCGCGTGCGGGGGTCGAGTGGATCGGCCTGCTGCTGGATGCGGCGCTCGCCTGCTCCTTCCTGGCCTGCGCCCTGGCCTCGACGACGGCGCTCGCCCGCGTCCTGTTCTCCCTCGGCCGCGAGGGGATCGCGCCGCGCGCCCTCGGGCGCACGCATCGCCGCTTCCGGACCCCGCACGTCGCGCTGGCGGTGGGTGTCGCGGTCGAGGTCGCCGTGCCCGCTGTCCTCGTGATGGCCGGAATGGGGGCGTGGCAGGCGATGGGCGTCGTGGTCGTCTGCGCGGCGGCCGGGTACATGACCGCCTACGCGCTCGTCTGCGTCGCGACGCCGTTCTTCCTGCGCCGGATCGGCGAGTTGACCGTCGGTCCTGCCGTCGCCGCTGCGGTCGCGACCGCGGGTCTCGTGGCAGCCCTCGCGCTCGACCTCTGGCTCGAGGCTTCCGGCGACCGCGCCCTCGCCGTTCTGCTGCTGGCCGGGGTGGCGGCCGTCGCGTTCGCGCTGTGGGCGCTGTGCCGACGCCGGAGGCCGGACGCGCTGCGACGCATCGGCCTGTACGACGAGCCGACGATGGGGGACGTGCTCGGCGGGGCGCCATGAACGCCATCCCGGAGCTGAGCGGACGACAGCCGGGCGCGGTGCACAGCGCGTTCGCGGTGCTGGAGGAGGTCGCGCGTGCGGGGCCCGGGATCACCGCGCAGCAGCTGTCCGCGCGCCTGGGCCTGCCGCGCGCGACGGCGTACCGCATCCTGAATCTGCTGGTGCAGGACGAGTACCTCGTGCGCATGCCCGACCTCCGCGGCTTCGCCCTGGGCCGGAAAGTCGCAGAGCTGGCCGATGTCGCCCAGGCGCAGGATGCGGCAGCCACCGCTCGGGAGGCGGTCGCCGACCTGCGCGGGCGCATCCGCGGTGGCGTGCACCTGGCCGTCTACCGCGACGACCGGGTGGTGCCCGTCGACGTGGACCCGGACTTCCCGCTCTCGGACGCCAAGCGCATCCAGTCGGACCTCAGCGTCTCCGCCCTCGGCCGGCTCCTCCTGGCGGAGCAGGCCGCGCGGGCCGTGCCGTCACCCACCCGGTTCACGACGCAGGAGGGCGAGCTGGTCCCGGGTTTCGGCTGCCTCGCCGTCCCGGTGCGCGGCGACGACCAGCGCCTGGTCGCCGGCCTCGCGCTGGCGCTCCCGGCCGCGCGCCTAGCCGACCGGGACGGGCTGGTGTCGCTGGTCGCCGACACCGCGGTGCGGCTGGGGCCGCTGATCAGCCGGGTGTGAGGCGGGGTCGCTGGTAGCCTGCGGGAGCAGATTCTGACGGGAAGGCAGCATGAGATCGCGCGATACCGATCACCAGAGCGCTGACGTGACCTGGTCCCAGCCGGTCCTGCAGATCGCCTTTGTGCTGTTCGTGATGACCGTGTTGGTGATCGCCGGGATCTTCCTCGCGGTTCGCACCATCAGCGGGCAGCCGGGGCCGCCGGTGTGGTTCGGCGCGTTGTGGATCCTTGCGCTCGGCTGGAGCATGTACTGGTGGCTTTTCCGAGTCGCGTACCGGGTCGAACTCGTCGGCCGCACCCTCAATTGGCGAGCGCCGCTCCGAAGCGGCAGCATCCCGGTGGATGCGATCGAGCGCGCCGGCCGATTCTTCGGTGCGCCGTCCACGTGCGTGCTACGCGGGAGCGGCTACCCACCCGTCGTGGTCTCCGCACAGCGCCAGGACTTCACGCCGATGCTCCAGGCAGTGAACCGCCTCAACCCAGCGGTTCCCACCCACCTGTAGTCGCCTCGTTCCGCCGTCTAGCCGCTGCGGTCACCGCCGCAGCCACGCGGTGAGCGAGAGTCCGGCGTTGGCGAACCGAAGCCAGTACAGCACGCTGACGAGTGCAGCGACGGGCAGGCCGATGGCGACTGGCCACGCCTTGTCGCCGGCCGGAAGGAGCGACATCGCGGCCACCGTTGCGGCCTCGGGCAGACCCTCCATCGAGACTCATCCTGCTGGAGAAGTTCGCACGCGTCCAGCGCTCCGCTTCACCAGCTGATGTCGTCCAGATCCGTCCGGAAGTCGACGAATTCGGTGGACTCGCCGTGGGCGATCTCGACCGTCGTAGAGGCGTGGGCCGGAAGGTGCCGCTGGATCGCCCGGCCGAGCGGCAGGAATTGGGCTTTCGTGGCGCTGTCGGGGACGACGGCGCGCAAAGTCAGGTCGCAGCTGTCCGTGTCAAGGACCGCCTCCGATGAGACGACGGTCGCGGAGGTCACGAGCGGCTGGTCGGAGAGCCAGCGGGCGAAGGGCTCGGCGATGGCTTCGCAGTCGCGCGGAACGGCGGTGTAGTCGCCGATCTGGCATCCGGAGAGGGCGCACGCGAGCGACGCCACAACGACAGAGACCCCGGCGAGGCGGCCACGAAATCCACTCATCGATGTCCCCCCTCGAACAAAGTACCGGGGTAGCGGGCGGAGACACGAATGGCCCGGCGTGGGGACGAGCGATAGCGTCTGGAGGATGAGTAACGTGCCCTCACGTCGATCGAACGCGGAACTCAATCGTGCCCGCGCGGCCGTGTTCATCTTCGGAGCTGCAGCCGTCGTCCTCGTCGTCCCGGCCGCGTCCGCGTACGGGGAGTGGCAGCATGCGCTCCACTACGGCTGGCCCGGCCCCTACCGGAGCAGCATCGCCGAGGCCAACGGTGGCGAGACGATTGTGAAGGCGCAGATCTGGGGACTCATGTCACTCGTAGTGCTCGCCGGAGCAGCTATTGCTTCCGGGTTCGCAGCCCGCACAGCCGGACAAAGGGTGTGGCTGGTGGTTCTCACCGGAGTGATTGTCACGGTGGCAATGCTCGCGGTCGTGGCGGTGCTGCTCACACCGCCGCTCGAATCATCCGGCTGAACGAGTGTCCGCAGAGCGGGCGCGGAAACCGTCGACGTTCATCTCCTCCAGGCATAGAGTCCGATCCGTGACCGACCCGCACACTCGAGGCCTCCGGTTCTGGCGAAACTTCGCGTGGATGTTCGCCGGTGTCTCGCTGCTCAACCTCGTCTGCGGTGTCGTTCTTGTCGTCCTCGGCACTCCGACAGGGTGGGTGAACATCGCACTCGGAATCATTTTCGCCGGCCAGGCCATCCTCTACCTCTGGTACTACCGGCAGGCAACGCGCGAACAAGCTGGCGATCGACCGAACTATGAGCCGTAACCGGAACACCCCGGCGCTTGTCGGCCTGACCGTGTCGTGCTTTGTCTTTGCGGTCATCGTCGCGGTGCTCGCAGTGACGCTACCTCTGCGGTCGCTCTGGATTCCCTCTGCCATCATCCTGGCTGCGGGAGTGGGCGGTGCGATCACGGTGTCCGTTCGCTTCCGGCGTCGACGACCACACCCACGGAGTCGACGGGTAGAGTCCGATTCGTGACCGGTGCGCCGTCGAAGAAGCCGTGGTGGATACTCACCTCCTCGCGCGCGGGCTCGTGGTGGATGGCGATCTTCTACACCGCCCTTGCCTCCATCGAACCGCTCCTCGCCTTGCGCCGAGGGGACTGGTGGTGGCTACTGATCGGGGTGTTCTTCGTCCTGGCCGCTGCGGTCGCTTGGATCTCACTCGTATGGGTGCTCCGGCACCCGGCGACAGCCGTGTCGGCAGCGCCGGACGGTGCCGATGATGCGCCGGTCCGAGATGATGGCTCACCCAAGCGCCAGCCGGGATCCTGACCCCACGGTTTCGGCAGCCGCGCGTGGCACTACGGGGTCGGCCCAGAATAAGAAACAGAAAACCCCCGGCGGACCGGGGGTTTTCTTTGGTGGGCGATACCAGACTCGAACTGATGACCTCTTCCGTGTGAAGGAAGCGCGCTACCAACTGCGCCAATCGCCCGTGTGCTGCGAGATTCGATACTAGCCGACTCCGGGGCCCCGATGCACATCGACACGGAGCGCCCGAACGCGGCCACAGGCGACACACCCGGCGGGCGTAATCGGTTTTGTCTTGCGCCTCCAGATCGGCTAGAGTCTTTCAAGTGCCGCAGGGAACTGCGGGGCGAAATGCGGATGTAGCGCAGTTGGTAGCGCATCACCTTGCCAAGGTGAGGGTCGCGAGTTCGAGTCTCGTCATCCGCTCGAGTCGGCCCGGTCTTCGGATCGGGCCTCTCAGGTACGGTACGGGTTTTTCCGTGTTGTGGCGTTCGGTGGATTGGCCGAGAGGCGAGGCAGCGGCCTGCAAAGCCGTATACACGGGTTCGAATCCCGTATCCACCTCGATCCTGAGCTTCGCGTTCAGGCTCGGGCGATTGGCGCAGCGGTAGCGCGCTTCCCTGACACGGAAGAGGTCACTGGTTCGATCCCAGTATCGCCCACAGAGAGAAACCCCCGGAGAACCGGGGGTTTCGTCGTTTCCGGATGGTTCCGACGAATCACGGGCCAGCCGTTTCCACCGGGGTCGGGACGATGAGGCGGCCGTCGTCGGCCCCGCCCACTTGGACCTTGCCGTCCATCCCGACGAGGACCATGCGGCTCCACTGGTCCGGCATAGGACACGGTGCACCCTTCTGCCCGGGAACGACCTTGAGCGCCATCCGTGCGGTCCGGGTCGCCGTCCCGGCCCGGTCGGTCAACGTGACGACAAGGTCGTGCTGCTTGCTGAGATCCGCGGTGCGAGGGACCAGGATGTCGAACGACGGCCTGGCTCCGTCCTCCTCGTCGCACGAGCCGGCGTAGCAGGCGTGAACCGTGCCGCCAGGATGCACCCGCAACCAGATCGCAGCGTCGACGGTGATGTGAGGCGGCCGGATGTCGGGCATAGAGCACACAGGGAACAGTGGGGCGCAGCCCGCAAGGAGCGTGACGGCGACGATACCCAGAGCAACGGTCATTGCATACTGAACCCGCGTCGCCTTCACGTCACCGACGTCCGGCAGGGCGGCCCTGCTCACCCTTCCGCGCGAAGTAGTACAGACCGAGCCACGCCCAAGCGGCGAGCATGCCCCACAAGACGCAGACGAGGACGAACCAGGGGTTGGGCGGCGGAGATGCTATGACGACCGACACATTGAGGGCGAAGATGGCTGTGTACCAGAAAGCCATGTTTCGCGAGTTCCGCAGGCTTGCGGCAGGGACCCACCACGGCCGCTTGCGTGGCGGCTTGCGCTGGCTGCTCGGGGTCATGAGTGTCAGCGTAGCGAGGACGGCCCCGGAAACCAGAGCTACCTCTTGCGGGCACCGCCAGCTCTGTGATCAGGTGGCGACCGTGAGCTTCTTCCCGCTGGACCCGCCCGAGGACGAGAACGAGACCGTCGAGAGTGTCGCCGCGCCATGGTGGAAGCCGTCCGACGGTGAGCTGGCTGCGATCTTCCCGATCGGTGAGACGATCGCCAGGAACGACAAAGTCGCCCTCATCCTGACGATGGCTCGGGTCTACAGCAACGGCGTGGAGCTCATCATCGACCGTCGCATCCGCCGTGGACGTGCGACCCGCCTGGAGTGGCAGGAGATGCAGTCGGCTATCCACAACCACTTCGCCCGGTACGACCCGGATCGCGTCCGCTACGGCGTCGTGCTGGGTGACGGTCAGCAGCTGATCTCCGATCTTGCGCCGGGCATGTACGGCGTCGCCCCCGAGAAGCACAGCCTCAACCCCTCCGGCGGGAATGGCGGGGGTGGTGAAGACATCTACCGGTTCGATGACGGGATGTGGCTGTGGCCGCTTCCCCCGGAGGGCCCCCTCGAGGTGGTCGTCCAGTGGCCGGCGTTCGACATTCCGGAGTCGCACGTCGTGCTGGATACCGCACCACTTCTCGCCCGGGCCTCTGAGGCCCGTCCGGTGTGGGGTTCCGACTAGATCGTGGTGATCATCATGGGAGTGTGCCGACGGCAGCGCTCGGCTCCTTCGAGTCCACGTGCAGTCGCCTCGGTAGGAGAAGCAGCACCAGCGGTACGGCTGCCGCAGCGATGATCGCGGCACCGATCAGGTTGTCGAGCAGCGGGTTCCCGGACGCGATGTCGATCGACTCGCCGACCAGGCCGATCAGCACGAGCACAGCGAGGGGGATGATCGCGGCGAGGCCACGGTGACCCCTCACGGCGTTTCCCGCACCCGCCGCGAGAGCGGTCGCGCCGCCGACGCAGACGACGACGAGGAAGGCGACGCCGCGATTCGCCGCATTGCTAGTGAGGTTCCCGATGGTGCCCTGCCCGGTGACCCATTGCACGACAAGTGCGACGGCCAGTAACGCCAGCACGAACGAGTAGCAAAACGATAGGACCGCCGCGACAATCACCGCTCCCGTCCGGCGGAACCGCGCCCGTGATCGAAAGGACGACACAGCGCGATCGTAGCGTTCGCCCGCGCCATCAACGTGGTTCATGAACCACCGATCTCGCCGCCCGCAGTCCCGAGTGGAGCGCGCCCTGGATCGATGGGGACTCTCGGTGATCGCCCGCGAGATGCAGGCCCGGGCCGATGCGAGTGGGGGACGGGTGCCGCAACGGCGGCGGCAGAGCGGGGAGCGCGTGCGGGATGTCATCACGGCGCAGGAGCCGCCATGATGACGAAGCCGGGCCATACAGCCGTGCGAGCTGGGCGCGCACGTCGGTCTCGCTCGCCACGCTGCCGGGAGTCAACAGGCAGGTCGCCTGCACGAGGTGGTAGCCGGGCGGCGCTGCCTCCGAGATCGTGGCGGAGATCGCCAGTGCATTGACGATCGGGCCTTCGCGACCCCCGTCAATCGTCAGCAACCCGGAGACCGGAGCTTGCTGCGCCGCGAACCACCAGGTCTGCAATCCCCGAGTGGATGGCACAGGCATGTCCACGAGTCCGTCGACTGCCTCCGCAGCCACCGCCACGACGACGTCGCGTGCGCGCAGGGTCTGCTCGCCGAGCGCATCCACCTCCCACCGACCGTCGCTCCGCCGCAGCCGGCTCACCGCGCGGCCGAGCCGGATATCCGCTCCCGCCGCGCGAGCGCGCGAAGCGAGCGCGATCGGGAGCCCGGCGATGCCGTCACGGGGCAGGCCCGCGGCGGCCGGGAGGAACGATCGGGCGAGCAGGCGCACGTACGTGTCTGACGTCGACTCCGACGAATCGGCGAGAACTCCCGCGAAGAAGGGCGACAACACCTCGGTACGGAGTGCCTCGGTCAGGCCGGCCTCGTCCCAGCCCCGCCCGACGGTGCGATCCGGGCGCGCGACCGAAGAACGCGGGCGGAGGACCATGGGACCGAGCCACCGGGCGAGCCCGACAAGGTCACGGGGTGTGACGAGACCGCTGGCGAGTGTCGCCGGAATCAGGCCGGGATGCCGAAGCGGATGCGCGAGGGTGGCCATCGAGCCGTCCGCGCGGCGGACCCGAACCGCTGTCGGGAACGCCGCGACGGAAAGACTATCGACGTCCACCGCCGCGCGGACCGCCGGGTAGGCGGTGTTCAGCACATGGAAGCCGCGGTCGAGGGTGAAGCCATCGACGCGGTCGGTTCGTTGCCGCCCACCGACACGGTCCGAGGCCTCGAGCACGACCACCTCGCGGCCGCGGGCGGCCAGTTCGGCTGCGCAGCGCAGCCCCGCGAGCCCGGCACCGATCACGATCACGTCATGCGTCCGCATGTGCCGAGTGTACGAGCGCATGATCGACGGCAAGCGGAGAGACCTCGTCGCAGGTGTCTGTGTCAGTCCGCCGACGGCGGGACTGTGATGCGCATCACCGTCTTGCTCTTGCCGATGTGCCGCTCGAAGGTGAATCCGGCCTTCTCGAACATCGCCCTCGTGCCGTTGTGGAGGAACGACGACGTCCGTTTCCCGGGAGCGAGCTCGTTGGGGAACGAGACCACCTCGCCACCACCGGCCTGCGCGATCAGCTCGAGCGCCCGATCCAGTGACTCCCGGGCTCCCTCGTCCACTCCTGTCAAGTGTGGCGGGACCGATTGCCGCGCACCAGGGGTACGCATCCAGCGTGAGAGTCCGGGAGACGAGGCGATCTCACTGGTCGAGGACGCACATGCGGAAACGGTCGCCGTCGGACGCCTCGCGATCGCTCTCGGTCATCACAGGGCTCCCGTGTCGGCGATCACCCTGTCGATCCACGTACGCCGGGGAAGCGCGGCGATGGCGTCGCGCTCGAACCAGCCGAGCTCGAGCAGCTCGTCCATATCCGGGGCGGCCGGGCTGAGCAGCTCACAGTCGTACGCAACGGTGACGTAGCCCACACGGTCGCCGTTCGGGTATTCGACCATCAGCGGCTCGCCGCCGTACGCACCGATGATGCCCGCGACCCGCACGCGAGCACCGGTCTCTTCGAGCACTTCGCGTCTGAGTGCTTCCGCCGGCTCTTCACCGGGCTCGATACCCCCGCCGATCAGGCTCCAGAGGCCGGAGTGCGCATGTCGCGCCAGGAGGAACCGGTCGTCGTCTCGGATCACCGCGCTGACTCCCGGCAGAAGCAGGAAGTCGTTACCGACGCGGTCACGGATCGACTGAACGTACTCGGACATCGGCATGGCTGCAGCCTAGACAGTGCACCCCGCTCCGAGCGGCATCCCCGCTCCGGCTAGAGTTGGAGGGTTCCCAATAGACCCACGAACAAGGAGTGGACAGGTGGCCGACGGCTTCGAGCTCTTCACCGACCGTTCCGTTGTCGCGATGCGCGTCAACGGCGAGCTGAAGGACCTCGCGACCACCGTCACGACGACCGACGAGGTCGAGCCGGTCACCATCGACTCGCCCGACGGCCTCAGCATCCTGCGCCACTCGACGGCGCACGTCCTCGCGCAGGCCGTGCAGGCCGTGAACCCGGAGGCGAAGCTGGGCATCGGGCCGCCCATCACGGACGGTTTTTACTACGACTTCGACGTGCTCGAGGCGTTCACCCCGGAGGATCTGAAGGCTCTCGAGAAGGAGATGTCGCGCATCCAGCGGGCGGCCCAGCGCTTCGTCCGTCGCGTCGTCACCGACGAGGAGGCGCGCGCGGAGCTCGCCGACGAGCCGTACAAGCTAGAGCTCATCGGCCTCAAGGGCGGCGTCCAGCACGGCGACACCGCCGCCTTCGACGAGAGCGAGTCGGTCGAGGTCGGCTCCGGCGAGCTGACCATCTACGACAACGTCGACCCGAAGACGGGGGAGACGGTTTGGAAAGATCTCTGCCGCGGCCCGCACCTCCCGAACACCCGCATGATCGGCAACGGCTGGGCGCTCACGCGCGTCGCGGCCGCCTACTGGCGCGGCAACGAGAAGAACAAGCAGCTGCAGCGCATCTACGGCACCGCCTGGGCGAGCAAGGAGGAGTTGCGCGCCTACCAGACCCGCATGGAGGAGGCCGCCAAGCGCGACCACCGCAAGCTCGGCGCCGAGATGGATCTGTTCAGCTTCCCCGACGAGATCGGCTCGGGCCTGGCGGTGTTCCACCCGAAGGGCGGGATCATCCGCAAGGAGATCGAGGACTACATGCGCGACCGGCTCATCGCCAACGGCTATGAGCTCGTCAACACACCGCACATCACCAAGGCGCACCTCTTCGAGACCAGCCAGCACCTCAACTGGTACAAGGAGGGGATGTTCCCGCCGATGCACCTCGACGAGGAGCGCGACGCGGAGGGCAACATCACCCGGCAGGGCCAGGACTACTACCTGAAGCCCATGAACTGCCCGATGCATAACCTGATCTACCGGGCGCGCGGCCGAAGCTACCGCGAGCTCCCGCTCCGTTTCGCCGAGTTCGGGACGGTGTACCGGTACGAGAAGTCGGGCACCCTGTCGGGGCTGACGCGCGTCCGCGGCCTCACTCAGGACGACGCTCACATCTACGTGACCGAAGACCAGATCAAGGACGAGGTCGCCCGCCAGCTGGAGTTCGTGCTGGAGACCCTGCGCGGCTACGGGCTCACCGACTTCTACCTGGAACTCTCCACCAAGGACCCGGATAAATACGTCGGAAGCGACGAGAGCTGGGAAACCGCGACGGAGACGCTGCGTGAGGTCGCGATCGACTCCGGTCTGGAGCTCGTGGACGACCCGGGCGGGGCGGCGTTCTACGGACCGAAGATCTCCGTGCAGGCGCGCGACGCGATCGGCCGCACCTGGCAGCTGTCGACCGTCCAGCTGGACTTCAACCAGCCGGAGCTGTTCGAGCTGGAGTACAACGCGGCGGACGGCACACGCAAGCAGCCGGCCATGATCCACCGCGCGCTGCTCGGCTCGATCGAGCGGTTCTTCGCGATCCTCCTGGAGCACTACGCCGGCGCGTTCCCGGTCTGGCTGTCGCCGGTGCAGGTCGTCGGCATCCCGGTCGCCGACCAGTACGCGCCGTTCCTCGACGACGTGATCTCGCGGCTCCGCGCCCGCGGCGTGCGCGCCGAGGTCGACCACTCCGACGACCGCATGCAGAAGAAGATCCGCACGCACACCAAGGCCAAGGTGCCCTTCCAGCTGATCGTCGGCGAAGAGGATGCGTCGGCCGGCACGGTCAGCTTCCGGTTCCGCGACGGTACGCAGCGCAACGGCGTGACCGTCGACGAGGCGATCGAGCGGATCGTCGAGAGCATCCGCTCGCACGAGCTGGTCGACACGGCATGGCACGACTGAACCTCGACTCGTACGGGGCGTCCGACGACTCGAACGGGGACGGCGACGCCGACGGGGCGATCCGGGACAGCGTGGACGCGGAGCGCATCCGTGTCGACGACCCGTCGTACCTCGTCGGCGTCCCGGACGAGTTCCAGCGGCTCTGGACCCCGCACCGGATGGTCTACATCCAGCACGGGCAGCAGCCGGGCAAGGACGACTGCCCGTTCTGCGTCGCCCCGAGCATGAGCGACGAGGATGCGCTGATCGTCGCACGCGGAACGCACGCCTACGCGCTGCTGAACCTGTTCCCGTACAACAGCGGCCACCTGCTCGTGTGCCCGTACCGCCACATCGCCACGTACGACGAGGCGACGCCGGAGGAGGTCGCCGAGATCGGCAGCCTCACCCAGACGGCGATGCGCGTCATCCGTCAGGTGTCGAAGAACGACGGGTTCAACATCGGCATGAACCAGGGCGAGGTCGCCGGAGCCGGGATCGCGGCGCACCTGCACCAGCACGTGGTCCCGCGGTGGGCTCAGGATGCGAACTTCCTGCCCATCATCGCCAAGACGAAGGCGCTACCCCAGCTGCTCGGAGAGGTCCGCACGGCCATCGCCGACGCCTGGCCGCGTCCCTAGCCAACAGCTCCTGAGTTTTCCGCCGTCTTAGCGGCGATTCGCGCGAAAAACTCAGGAGCTGTTGGTGTGAGGAGGCGGGTCAGCGCACGCGCGCGACCGCGAACTGCTCGCGCGGGTTGGCGTAGGAGTCCTGCGACTCGACCAGCTGCAGCTCGCGCTCGCCCGACTCCAGGGTGCGCGTGAGCAGGTCGAACACGCTCGATACGGTCTTCCGTAGGGCCAGCTCCGCGTCACCGGTCCGCACGTAGTGCGCGGTGAACAGCGCGGCCGTGACATCACCCGAGCCGTTGGCCTTCATCGGAAGCCGCGGCGTCTGCACGATCCACGCGCCCGCGTCGTCGACGGCGAGCATCTCGATCGTGTCGGCCGGCGCATCCGGACGCTCGACGCTCGTCACCAGCACGGTCTTCGGGCCCATCGCGCGGGCCGCATCCACCGACTCCAGCGTCGACTCGAGGGTGTCGGGCGAGGTCTCGGTCAGGAAGCCCAGCTCGAACTGGTTCGGCGTGATGATGTCGGCCACCGGCACGACGCGCTCGCGCAGCAGCACCGGGATGGCCGGGGCGACGAAACATCCGGACTTGGCGTTGCCCATGACCGGGTCGCAGGCGTAGACCGCGTCCGGATTGGCCGCCTTGACGCGGGCGACGGCGTCGATGATGACGTCGCCGATGCCCTCGCTGCCCTGGTAGCCCGAGAGTACGGCGTCGACCTGGCCGAGCACCCCGCGCTCCTCGATGCCGGTGATGACGTCGCGGACATCGTCGGGGGAGATGAGCGGTCCGCGCCACGCGCCGTAGCCGGTGTGGTTGGAGAAGTTCACCGTGTAGACGGGCAGGACCTCGACGCCGATGCGCTGGAGCGGGAAGACGGCGGCGGAGTTGCCGACGTGACCGTAGGCGACCGCGGACTGGATCGAGAGGATCTTCATCCTTCGATCCTCTCACCTGATCCGGGGCTCAGCGCGCCGCATCCACCAGGTCGTCGAGCAGTCGTTCGCTCTCCTCGTCCGAGAGGTCGTGCACGGTCAGGCGCAGGTGGTGCGACGGCTCGGGATGCTCGGCGAGCTGGAACTCGTCACCCGTCCGGGCCAGCCAGCCGCGCCGCATCAGGCGTTCCGCCACCGTCCGCGCCTGTACGGGCAGCTCGACCCACAGGTTGAGCCCGTCCGCCGCCTCCGCGGGGAGCCCGCGCGCTGTCAGCTCCGCCGCGAAGGCGCTGTTCCGCTCGGCGTAGTGCCGGCCGGCGTCGGCGATCTCGGCGAGGGCACCCTCGTCGGTCAGCTGGGCGAGCACGAGCCGCTGCAGGATGTGGCTGACCCAGGTCGTGCCCGGGCTCAGCCGGAAGGCGAGGCGCTCGGCCGTCTCCGGGTCGGTGGCAGCCACGGCGAGGCACATGTCCGGCCCCAGGAACTTCGACACCGAGCGGATGAGGGCGAAGCGCCGGTGCCCGGGGCCGATCAGCGTCTCGTAGCGCCGCTGCGAGAGCATGGAGAAGTGGTCGTCCTCGATGACGAGAACGTACGGGTGGTCGGCCAGCACGGCACGCAGCTCGGCGGCGCGAGCGGGGGAGAGGGTCGCTCCGGTGGGATTCTGCGCGCGCGGCGTGCAGATGACGGCGCGGACGCCCGCGGCGAGAGCGGCACGCAGGCCGTCCACGGTCATGCCCTCCGCATCCACCGGCACTGGGACGGCGCGATACCCGCCGAGCCGGACCGTGTGGATGCTCGCCAGGAAGCACGGGTCCTCCAGCGCGACGGCGTCGTCACGGAGCAGCGCCTGCGCGAGGAGGCGCTCGACCGCATCCACCGCGCCGTTGGTCACGGTGATGCGCACTGGCTGGTCGGGCAGGTCGTCGCGCACCCAGGCGAGCGCGCGCTCTTCGAGCGCCGGGTCGATGACCGGCTCTCCGTAGAGGACGGGCCGCCCGATGGCGCCCGCGAGCGCCGCGGACGGCTGGGGGATGCGCCGCGGATCGGGGTTGCCCGTGCCGATGTCGCGGAGGATGCTGTCCTGCGCGTAGCCCTCCTGCGCGACCGCCTCGACCCCGGCGATGACGGTGCCCGCCCGGCCGCGCGCGGTGACGACGCCCGCCTGCGCGAGCAGACGGTAAGCCGCGACGGCGGTGTTGCGGTTTACCCGCAGCTGCGCCGCCAGTTCGCGCACCGGCGGCAGGGCGTCGCCGCGGCGCAGCGCACCGCGCTCGCGCAGTGCGCGCACGCTCGCCGCGATCTCCGACGCCGTGGCGCCGGTGATGCCGTTTCCGTTCATTACGCTCCCCGCCGGTGGTCCCGTGGTC
The DNA here is from genome assembly GCF_043083605.1 of Leifsonia sp. NPDC014704. Lineage (NCBI taxonomy): Bacteria > Bacillati > Actinomycetota > Actinomycetes > Micrococcales > Microbacteriaceae > Leifsonia > Leifsonia sp. NPDC014704. Next base: position 588,540 of record NZ_JBIBYW010000001.1, read on the forward strand.
GAGTCTATCCAGCAGCGAGGGGGATGCTATCGTTCGGCATAGGCCAAAACATTCTTTGTTCCGCACGAGAGGGCGATGATGACAGACAACGTACAGGGCAGCGCGACCGGTTCGAGCCGGGTCAAGCGCGGCCTCGCCGAGATGCTGAAGGGCGGCGTCATCATGGACGTCGTCACCCCCGAGCAGGCCCGCATCGCCGAGGACGCCGGCGCGGTCGCCGTCATGGCGCTCGAGCGTGTCCCCGCCGACGTCCGCGCCCAGGGCGGCGTGGCCAGGATGAGCGACCCGGACCTGATCGAGGCCATCATCGCCGAGGTGTCCATCCCCGTCATGGCGAAGGCCCGCATCGGCCACTTCGTCGAGGCGCAGGTGCTCGAGGCGCTCGACGTCGACTACATCGACGAGTCCGAGGTGCTCTCGCCCGCGGACTACGTCAACCACATCGACAAGTGGCGCTTCACCGTGCCGTTCGTGTGCGGTGCGACGAACCTGGGCGAGGCGCTCCGCCGCATCAACGAGGGCGCGGCGATGATCCGCTCGAAGGGCGAGGCCGGCACCGGCGACGTCTCCGAGGCGACCAAGCACATCCGCAAGATCACCTCCGAGATCAACGCCCTGAAGTCGATGACCAAGGACGAGCTGTACGTCGCGGCCAAGGAGCTGCAGGCACCGTACGAGCTGGTGGCGGAGATCGCCGAGACGGGCAAGCTGCCGGTCGTGCTGTTCACGGCGGGCGGCGTTGCCACCCCGGCCGACGCGGCGATGATGATGCAGCTGGGCGCGGACGGCGTGTTCGTCGGCTCGGGCATCTTCAAGTCCGGAAACCCGGAGCGGCGCGCAGCGGCGATCGTCAAGGCGACCACGTTCTACGACGACCCGAAGGTCATCGCGGAGGTCTCCCGCGGCCTCGGCGAGGCCATGGTCGGCATCAACGTCGGCGACCTCCCCGCTCCGCATCGTCTGGCCGAGCGCGGCTGGTAAGCGTGACCGGAACGACGACGCGCGTCGGCGTCCTCGCGCTGCAGGGGGATTTCCGCGAGCACATCGCGGTCCTGCGCGGCCTGGGCGCCGATGCCGTCCCCGTGCGCCGTCCGTCTGAGGTGGAGGAGATCGACGGCCTGGTGATCCCGGGCGGCGAGTCCAGCGTCATGGACAAGCTCTCGCGCGCGTTCGGCGTCGCCGAGCCACTGCGCGACGCCATCGCCGGCGGTCTGCCCGTGTACGGGACGTGCGCCGGGCTGATCATGCTCGCCGATCGCATCATCGACGGCATCGCCGGTCAGCAGAGCCTGGGCGGCCTGGATGTGTCGGTGCGGCGCAACGCGTTCGGCTCGCAGGTGGACTCGTTCGAGACCGACCTCGACATCCCGGCGGTCGGCGAGGAGCCGATGCACGCGGTGTTCATCCGCGCGCCCATCGTCGAGAGCGTCGGCGAGAAGGCGACACCGCTCGCCCAGGTCGCCGACGGCCGCGTCGTCGCCGTGGAGCAGGGCAACCTTCTCGGTACGTCGTTCCACCCCGAGATCACCGGCGACACCCGCTTCCACGAGTACTTCCTCGGCAAGGTGCGCCGGGCGGCCCTGCGCGCAGCGTGAAGCTGATTGTGCTGCGCGGCCCGTCGGGAGCCGGCAAATCGACCGTCGCCCGCCTGCTGCGCGAACGGTTGGGCACGGGGATCGCGCTGGTCGAGCAGGACTACCTCGGGCGGACCGTCCTCGGTCGTCGCATGACCGACGACGGCGCGAACGCCGGACTGATCGAGGCGCTGACCCGCGCGGCGCTTGCCGCCGCTCCCGCGGTAGTGCTGGAGGGCATCCTCACGTCGGCGCGCTATGGAGACGTCATCGAGCGGCTCCGCAGCCTCCCCGGTGTGGAGTCGTGGTTCTACGCCTTCGATCTCCCGTTCAAGGAGACCGTTGCGCGGCATGCGACGCGAGCGAAGGCCGGGTCGTTCGGCGAGGACGAGTTGCGGCAGTGGTGGGCGGGAAGCGACCCGTTGCGCGGGCCGGGCGGGCGGATCCCGGAGCAGCTGATCGGTCCGGCGTCGTCCGCGGCCGACACCGCCGACCGGATCGTCGCGGACGCCCGGTTGTCACCGGGCGAGTTGCTCAGGTAGCGGGCGTCGTGCGGGAGCGGGGCGGGCAGTCGTCCTACAATGGTCAGGATCTTCAGACGTGAGACGAGGGAGCACCAGTGTCCGGGCATTCCAAGTGGGCAACGACCAAGCACAAGAAGGCGGTGATCGACGCCCGCCGCGCGAAGTCCTTCGCGAAGCTGATCAAGAACATCGAGGTGGCGGCGAAGACCGGCGGTGCCGACCTGTCGGGTAACCCCACGCTCGTGGACGCGGTGCAGAAGGCCAAGAAGACCTCGGTGCCGAACGACAACATCGACCGCGCCATCAAGCGCGGCGCCGGCCTCACCGGCGAGTCGATCGACTACACGACGATCATGTACGAGGGCTACGGTCCCGGCGGCGTCGCCCTGCTGATCGAGTGCCTCACCGAGAACAAGAACCGCGCAGCGGCCGAGGTCCGGACCGCGATGACCCGCAACGGCGGCACCATGGCCGACCCGGGCAGCGTCGCCTACAACTTCCACCGCAAGGGCGTCATCGTCGTGCCGCACGCCGACGGTGTGGATGAGGACTCGGTCCTCGCCGCTGTGCTCGACGCCGGCGCGGAGGAGGTCACCGACCGGGGCGAGAGCTTCGAGGTGCTGACCGAGGCCTCCGACCTGGTCGCGGCGCGCACCGCGCTGCAGGAGGCCGGCATCGACTACGACTCGGCCGATGCCGAGTTCGTGGCGACCGTGAACGTCGAGGCCGACGCCGAGGTGGCCCGCAAGGTGTTCCGTCTCATCGACGCCCTCGAGGACTCGGACGACGTGCAGAACGTGTACACGAACCTCGATATCAGCCCTGAGGTGCAGGCGCAGCTCGACGAAGACGACGAGTAGGTCGCGGCCGTGACGATCCGGGTGCTCGGCATCGACCCGGGTCTGACGCGCTGCGGTGTCGGGATCGTCGACGTGCAGGCGGACCGTCGCGCCACGTTGGTGGATGTGACGGTCATCCGGACCCCTCCGGGAATGGCCCTGGAGGAGCGGCTCCTCGCGGTGGGCACCGGCATCGAGCGCCTGCTCGACGAGCATCTGCCCGCCGTCGTCGCGATCGAGCGCGTGTTCGCACAGCACAACCTGCGCACCGTGATGGGCACGGCGCAGGTCAGCGGCGTCGCCCTGCACTCGGCGGCGAAACGCGGCCTCCCGGTCGCCCTGCACACGCCGAGCGAGGTGAAGGCGGCGATCACCGGCTACGGCTCCGCGGACAAGCGGCAGGTCCAGGCGATGGTCGCGCGCATCCTCGGGCTCGCGGAGGCGCCGAAGCCGGCGGATGCGGCGGACGCCCTCGCGATCGCCATCTGCCACGCCTGGCGCGGCGGCCCGGTGGCGGCCGACGCCGGGGGAGCGACGGACACCGCGCTCACCCCCGCGCAGCAGGCGTGGCGCGCCGCGGAGCGCTCCAGCCGCACGTCGGCGGTGCCCCGTAGGCTTGCACGGTGATCTCCTCCCTCCGCGGTACCGTGCTCTCGGCGAGCGGCGGCACCGCCGTCGTCGAGGTGGGCGGCGTCGGCTTCGCCCTGCAGCTGACACCCGACCACGTGCTGTCGCTGCGGGTGGGTGAAGAGGCCTTCCTGTACACGTCGCTCATCGTTCGGGAGGATGCCCTACAGCTGTTCGGGTTCGCCGACCGGGAGCAGCTGGAGGTGTTCGAGCTCCTCAACGGCGTGTCGGGCGTCGGTCCCAAGTCGGCCATCGGCGTGCTGTCGGTGCTGTCGCCGGACGACATCGCCACAGCGGTGGCGGCCGATGACGACGCCCCCTTCCGCAAAGTGTCCGGGATCGGACCCAAGACCGCGAAGCTCATCGTCGTCTCCCTGGCCGGCAAGCTCACCGCCGTCCGTCGTCCGGCGCCCGCGGTGAAGGCATCCCGGGCCCCCTCGTCGGTCGGCGACAGCGTGCTCGTCGCCCTCGTCGGGCTCGGCTGGCCGGAGCGCGTCGCCGCCGAGGCGGTCGCCGAGGTCACGGCCGACACCGAGGAGAAGGAGCGCGACAGCGTCCAGTCCCTCCTGCGCCTCACCCTTTCGCGGCTCGGACCGGCGCGATGAGCGACGACCTGACCACCCCGGAGCTCGAGTCGGAGACAGAGCTCGCCTTCGAGGGCGCCCTGCGGCCGCGCACGCTGTCCGAGTTCGTCGGGCAGGCGAAGGTGCGCGGCCAGCTCCAGCTGTTGCTGACTGCGGCGCGGATGCAGGAGCGGACGGCCGACCACATCCTGCTGGCCGGCCCCCCAGGCCTGGGAAAGACGACGCTCGCGATGATCGTCGCGCACGAGAGCGAGCGGCCGCTGCGCCTCTCCAGCGGTCCGGCCATTCAGCACGCAGGCGACCTCGCGGCGCTGCTGTCGTCGCTCACGCCGGGCGAGGTGCTCTTCATCGACGAGATCCACCGCATGGCCCGCTCGGCGGAAGAGATGCTGTACCTCGCGATGGAAGACTTCCGCATCGACATCATGGTCGGAAAGGGCGCGGGCGCCACGTCCATCCCGCTCGATCTGGCCCCGTTCACGCTGGTCGGCGCGACGACCCGCTCGGGCCTCCTGCCGAACCCGCTACGCGACCGATTCGGATTCACCGCGCACCTCGAGTTCTACGACGAGGCCGAGCTGACCCAGGTGCTCACGCGGGCGGCGACGATGCTCGACTTCGAGGTCGACCGGGAGGCGCTGGCCGAGATCGCCGGGCGCTGCCGGGGCACGCCGCGCATCGCCAACCGGCTGCTGCGCCGGGTGCGCGACTACGCGCTCGTCCACGGCGGCCGGGCCGACGTCAACGCGGTGCGCGCGGCGCTCGAGCTCTACGACGTGGACCCGCTCGGCCTCGACCGCCTCGACCGCGCGGTGCTGCAGATCATCCTCGAACGCTTCGACGGCGGACCGGTGGGATTGAACACACTGGCCGTCTCCGTGGGGGAGGAGGCGGAGACGATCGAGTCGGTCGTCGAGCCGTTCCTCGTGCGCATCGGACTGCTCTCCCGAACGCCTCGCGGCCGCATGGCGACCGCTGCGGCATGGCGTCATCTCGGAATTCCGAGCCCGCGGCGGGATTCCTCCCAGCCTCCGACGCTCGTCGATGACATATAATCCAAGCTGGCCGTTCGGCCAACCCCCTTGCCCCCATCGAAAGGTTCGGCAGCTTCATGGTCTTTGACCCGTTGACCATCCTGATGGTCGTCATCCTGGCGGCCCTCGTGTTCTTCATGTTCCGGAACAGCCGCAAGCGGCGCAAGGAGCAGGAGGAGACGCGTTCGAAGATGGTGCCCGGCGCCGAGGTCATGACCAACTTCGGTCTCTACGGCACGCTCCTGTCCGTCAACGAGGACGACAACACCGCAACCATCGAGACGAGCCCGGGCCACGTCGTCAAGGTGCACCGCCAGGTGCTCGCCCGTGTCGTCGAGCCCACGAACGCGGAGGCCACGAGCGATGACGCCGAGGCGACCGGTGTCGAGCTCAACGAGGACCACGCGATCACCCACGACGCGTCGGACTCCACGACGCCGGAGTACGGCGAGCGTCTCGACGACTCGCCCAAGAAGCCCGGCTCGAAGAGCGACGACTGACACATCCCCTGTGCTCCGGCGCCCATGCGGCGTCGGAGCGCTCGTAGAAAGCTGAGTTCCTGGTGGCAAAGTCGACCCCGGTCAAGAAAGCCTGGCGTTCGCTGACGTGGCTCGGCGTCATCGTGGTGGTGCTCCTCGGCACCCTCACGGCAGGCGTCCTGTTCAGCAACGCCACGTGGCTGCCGAAGCTCGCCCTCGACCTCGAGGGGGGAACGCAGATCATCCTCGCCCCGCAGGTCGAGAACGGCCAGTCTGTGCAGCAGCAGCAGCTCGACCAGGCGGTGTCGATCATCCGCCAGCGCATCGACGCGTCCGGCGTGTCCGAGGCGCAGATCTCCACCGAGGGCTCGAAGAACATCGTCGTCTCGCTGCCCGGCAAGCCGGACCAGGCGACGCTCGACCGCGTGAAGTCGAGCGCGCGTCTCGACTTCCGCCCGGTGCTCATCGCCGGCGGCCCGACCAACGAGGTCGTGGGTGCGGACGGCAAGTCCACGCCGGCGCCGTCGCCGGCGCCCGGCCTGCAGGCGACCCCGTCGACGAAGCCCACGAACGGCAGCGACCTCGCCTGGGTGACGCCGAAGCTGCAGGCCGACTTCAACGCCTACGACTGCAAGGCCAACAAGAACAAGACGACCAGCTCCGCGCCGACGGACCAGCCGCTGATCACGTGTGACGACCAGAACACGGTCAAGTACCTGCTGGGTCCGGTCGAGGTCAAGGGTCAGGACATCAGCGACGCGAACGCCGGGCTCGTGCAGAGCTCGCAGGGCGTGACGACCGGTCAGTGGGCCGTCAACATCATCTTCAACGGAGCGGGCACCAAGGCCTTCTCCGACGTCACGACGCGCCTCGTCGGCCTCCAGGGATCGCAGAACCAGTTCGCGATCGTGCTCGACGGCAAGGTGATCTCCGCGCCGACGACGCAGGCGGCGATCACGGACGGCAAGCCGCAGATCACCGGTAACTTCACCGAGACGACCGCGAAGGCCCTCGCCGATCAGCTGAAGTTCGGCGCGCTGCCGTTCAGCTTCAAGGTGCAGAGCCAGGACACCATCTCGGCGACCCTCGGTACGGCGCAGCTGCTCGCCGGTCTGATCGCGGGTCTGATCGGCCTCATCCTGGTCGCCATCTACACGTTCTTCCAGTACCGACTGCTCGGTCTCGTCACGATCTTCTCGCTGGTCGTGGCCGGCGTGCTGACCTGGCTGACGATCTCGCTGCTCTCATGGCACTACGACTACCGGCTCTCCCTCGCGGGTGTCGCGGGTCTGATCGTCGCGATCGGCTTCACGGCCGACTCCTTCATCGTGTACTTCGAACGCATCCGCGACGAGTTGCGCGACGGGAGGGGTCTCGAATCCGCCGTGGAGGCCGGCTGGGGACGCGCCCGCCGGACGATCTACGCGTCGAAGGCCACCAACCTCCTCGCGGCCGTAGTGCTGTACGTGCTCGCAGCGGCGAACGTGCGCGGGTTCGCGTTCACGCTCGGACTCACGACCATCATCGACGTCATCGTCGTGCTGCTCTTCACGCACCCGACGCTGCAGCTGCTCGCGCGGACGCGCTTCTTCAGCTCCGGTCACCCGCTGTCCGGCCTCGACCCGCAGGCACTCGGCGCCGTGTATCGCGGGGCCGCGCAGTTCCGGGCGCCGACGGCATCCGTCAAGGCGGGAACGGCCGCGCGAGCGGGCAAGGAGGCGGCTCGCCGCCAGACGATCGCCGAGCGCAAGGCGGCTGAGCTCGCCGGCGCCTCGACGTCCTCGGATCGATCGACCGAGGGGAAGGACTCCTGATGGCCAGCCGTCTCGTGCAATTCGGTAACGACCTCTACACCGGCGCGCGCTCGATCGACTTCGTCGGCCGCCGCAAGATCTGGTACTCCATCGCGGCCGTCATGGTCGTGCTCTCGATCCTCGTGCCGATCGTCCGCGGCGGGTTCAACTTCTCGATCGAGTTCCGCGGCGGTTCGCAGTTCCAGGTGAGCGACGTGTCGAGCACCGACACCGGCAAGGCGCAGGATGCTGTCAGCAGCGTCGTGCCGAGCGCCGTCTCGCACGTCAGCGTGGTCGGCGACAACGCCGTGCGGGTGCAGACCGACCAGCTGTCGGAGACGCAGACGCGCGATGTGTCGGAGGCGCTCGCGAAGGCGTACGACGTCGACGCCTCGGAAGTCTCCGCGACCTTCATCGGGCCGTCGTGGGGTGCGGATGTGACGCAGCAGTCCATCCAGGGCCTCGTGGTGTTCCTGCTGCTGGCCTTCATCGCGATGGCGCTCTACTTCCGCACCTGGAAGATGTCCGCCGCCGCGATCATCTCGCTGTTCCACGACCTCATCATCACGGCGGGCGTCTATGCGCTCGTCGGGTTCGAGGTGTCGCCGGCGACCATGATCGGCTTCCTGACCATCCTCGGCTACTCGCTGTACGACACCGTCGTGGTGTTCGACAAGATCCGCGAGAACACCAAGGAGGAGATGGAGCTGACCCGACGCACATTCGCCGAGTCGGTGAACCTGGCGGTCAACCAGACCCTGGTGCGGTCGATCAACACGGCCGTCGTCGCGGTGCTGCCCGTCGCGTCCATCCTGTTCATCGGTGCCTACGCGCTCGGTGCGGCGACGCTGCGCGACATCTCCCTCGCCCTGCTGATCGGCATCATCGTCGGCACGTACTCGACGATCTTCTTGGCCGCGCCGATGTACTCGCAGTTCCGTGAGAAGGAGCCAGCGATCCGGAAGCACGACCAGAAGGTGCTGTCGATCCGTCCGAAGGCCGAAGTCAAGGCCGACGCTGTCGCTGCGGCCGCGGAGTAGCCTGGCCGGATGACCGACGCCGCCCCGCAGACGCCTTTCCTCCCCGAGGACGAGATCTCCGTTGCACGTGCGCGCGAGCTGACCGACGCGGGTGACGCGTGGCTGCTCGACGTGCGCGAGCCGTACGAGTGGGAGGCCGGGCATGCTCCTGGCGCGCACCACATCCCGCTCGGTGAGCTGGGGGAGCGGCAGCACGAGCTGCCGGAGGATCAGCAGCTGCTGATCATCTGTCGAAGCGGGGCCCGGTCCCGGAGGGTCACCGATGCGCTCATCGAGGCGAACTATCCCGTCGCCAACGTCGCGGGCGGGATGAGCGCCTGGCACGCCGAGGGCGGTCCCGTCCTGCGCGACGACGGTACGCCAGGAGCGATCGTCTAGGACCGAGATCCCGCACCGTGACAGAACGGTGTTCCGGAGCGGTCATAATGGACGACAGGAGGCGCGCGAATGGTTGACACGACGACATCGCAGAGCGCTTCCCTGCGCCGTCTGGTGCCACGCATCTTCTCGCGAGCGCAGCCGTCCGGCGGCGCCGTCGAGACGCTGATGCGCACGGTGCGGATGCACCACCCGAAGGCCGACTTGTCGCTGATCGAGCGCGCCTACTCCGTCGCGGAGCGGGCGCACCGCGGCCAGAAGCGTCGTTCGGGTGAGCCGTACATCACGCATCCCGTTGCCGTAGCGCAGATCATCGCCGACCTGGGCATCGGCGCCAAGACCATCGCTGCCGCGCTCCTGCATGACACGGTCGAGGACACCGAGTACACCCTCGACGAGCTGCGAGATCAGTTCGGCGACGAGATCGCGATGCTGGTTGACGGCGTGACCAAGCTCGACAAGGTCAAGTACGGCGACAGCGCACAGGCAGAGACCGTCCGGAAGATGATCGTCGCGATGTCGAAGGACATCCGGGTGCTGATCATCAAGCTCGCGGACCGCCTGCACAACGCGCGCACGTGGGGCTTCGTCCCGGCCGCATCGGCGACGCGCAAGGCGACCGAGACCCTCGAGATCTACGCACCGCTCGCGCACCGTCTCGGAATCCAGGCGATCAAGTGGGAGCTCGAGGACTTGTCGTTCGCGGTGCTCTACCCCAAGCTGTACGCCGAGATCGAGAGTCTCGTGAAGCAGCGCACCCCGGAGCGCGAGCGCCTGGTGCAGCAGGTCATCGACGCGATCAACGACGATTTGAAGTCCGCCAAGATCCGCGGCAAGGTCGTGGGCCGGCCGAAGCAGTACTACTCGATCTACCAGAAGATGGTGGTCCGCGGCCGCGAGTTCGACGACATCTACGACCTCGTCGGCATCCGCGTGCTCGTCAACACGGTGCGCGACTGCTACGCCGTACTCGGACAGATCCACGCGCGCTGGACACCGATGCCCGGGCGCTTCAAGGACTACATCGCGACGCCGAAGTTCAACCTGTACCAGTCGCTCCACACCACCGTGATCGGTCCGCAGGGCCGCCCGGTCGAGATCCAGATCCGCACCGAGGAGATGCACCAGCGTGCCGAGTTCGGTGTCGCCGCGCACTGGAAGTACAAGGAGCAGACCACCGGTAAGAGCTCCGGCGGCCCCGCGAAGGTGGACACCGACCTGGCGTGGCTCGCCCACATTTCGGACTGGCAGGCGGAGACCGCCGACCCGAGCGAGTTCCTCGACTCGCTCCGCTTCGAGATCGGCGCGAAAGAGGTCTACGTCTTCACGCCGAAGGGACGAGTGATCGGCCTTCCGGCCGGCGCGACCCCGGTCGACTTCGCGTACGCCGTGCACACGGAGGTCGGCCACCGGACGATGGGTGCGAAGGTGAACGGCCGCCTCGTCCCGCTGGAGAGCAGCCTCAACACCGGAGACGTCGTCGAGATCTTCACGTCGAAGAACCCCGACTCGGGCCCCAGCCAGGACTGGCTCAACTTCGTCAAGAGCCCCCGTGCGCGTAACAAGATCCGCCAGTGGTTCACCAAGGAGCGTCGCGACGAGGCGATCGAGCAGGGCAAGGACGCGATCGCGCGCGCGATGCGCAAGCAGAACCTGCCGCTTCAAAAGCTGATGACGCAGGACGCCCTGGTCGAGGTCGCCTCGTCGCTCAAGTACCCGGACGTCTCTGCCCTCTATGCGGCCGTCGGCGAAGGGCACGTCTCGACGCAGTCCGTGATCGAGAAGATCGTCGCTTCGTTGCAGACCGAGGTCGAGTCGGACGGCGAGCTCGAGATCCCGGTCAAGGGCCGTCGCCAGCTGCGTAACAGTGACTCCGGCGTTCTCGTCCGCGGTGCTCCCGACATCCTCGTCAAGCTCGCGAAGTGCTGCACGCCCGTCCCGGGCGACCCGATCGTCGGGTTCATCACCCGCGGCCAGGGCGTCTCGGTGCACCAGGCGAACTGCCACAACGTGCAGTCGCTGCTGCAGGAGCCCGACCGCATGATCGAGGTCGAGTGGGCGCCGAGCTCCAAGAGCGTCTTCCTCGTGCAGATCCAAGTCGAAGCGCTCGACCGCTCCGGGCTCCTCAGCGATGTCACTCGCGTACTGTCCGAGCATCACGTCAATATCCTTTCCGCCACGGTGACCACCTCCAGTGACCGGTTGGCCCTCAGCCGCTTCGTCTTCGAGATGGGAGACACCACCCATCTCGACCGCGTCCTCAACGCGGTGCGCCGCATCGACGCCGTCTACGACGTCTACCGCGTCAGCGGCGGCTGACCGGCGGGCCGACGGCCGAGCCGACCGCAGGGCCGGCCGGAGGGCCGACTGCAGAGCCGACCGCAGCTCCGGTCGCGAGCGGAAGTCGCGCCCGCGCCACGGCGGGCAACCGCTGCCGCGCCAGCCCGCATCCCTTCTGTCGACTGCTCCGCAGCCGGTCGTCGAGTTCTGCCGGGGAGACGTCGGCGAGCAGCAGGAGGTGCCGGACTTCGAGCGCCTCGCCGTCGCCGAATCGCGTGCCGGAGCACAGCAGGTCGACGGCCGTGCGCAACGGGCTCGTCACCCGCACTCCGTCGTAGACGACGGTCTCGTCATCGCCCAGCAGGCGGTGCGACGTGTCGACAGCGGGGGAGAGGGCCCCTCCCCGGCGACGAGGCGGGACGCAGACCTGCGGCACCGGTGGCGCCATGGCGCGTGTGCCGTGGATCCAGGCCGCCGATCCACGATCGGCAACGGCCCAGCCAGGCGCTGTGCGAGCGAACGCCTGCGACCGCAGCGCCGGCCCGTCGACGGCGTCGGCCGGGGCGAACGCGTCGCCCACCCGGAACAGGTGACCGTCGAGGCAGAGAGCGAGCAGCTCGACGACGGGCAGGATGTCGGCGTCGAGCAGGGGAGCGGAGATCGAGTTCATGCCCCCAGCCTCGTCCGGGACAGGGCCGGTCGGGCCGCCGTTCGCGGAACGGTGGAGAACGTCTTCCTCAGGCGCGCTGTGGAGAACTGCGACGCGGCGGCGGGATCACCGCCGCCGCGTCGTCACGACCGATCAACCGAGCGCGTCGAGCCAGATCTTGCGCGCGTCGAGGGCCTCCTGCGCCGCCTTCACCTTGGCGCTGTCGCCGGTGGCCTGCGCATCCGCGAGCTCCTGCTCCAGCTTCGCGATGGCAGCATTGAGCTGGCTGGCGAGCCCCTCGGAGCGAGCCTTCTTCTCGGGGTTGTTCTTCTCCCAGTGCTCTTCGTCGAGGCGGCGGACAGCGGTCTCGACGCGGCGCAGGCGGTCTTCGATCGGCCGCACCTGCTCGCGCGGCACGCGGCCGATCTGATCCCAGCGCTCCTGGATCGACAGCAGCTGCGCGCGGGCCGTCTCACGATCGGTGGCCTTCAGCAGCGGCTCGGCCTCGTCGAGGAGCGCGAGTTTCTGCTGGAGGTTCGCCTCGTACTCGGCGCTGTCGCGCGCGTCCACTTCGGCCTTCGCCGAGTAGATCGCATCGCCCGCAGCCTTGAAGCGTGCCCACAGCGCGTCGTCGTTCTTCTTGCCCGCGCGGCCTGCGGCCTTCCACTGGTCGAGCAGGCGGCGGTACTCCGGCACCCCGTCCGCACCGAGCGGGATGAGCTTCTCGGCTTCCTCGATGAGCGCGTTCTTGCGGTTGCGCACGTCGCGGTGCTGCGTGTCCAGCTCGGCGAAGAACGCCTTGCGGTTGTGCTCGATCGTCGAGCGCGCGGCACGGAACCGCTTCCACAGCTCGTTCGCCTCGTTCTTCGGGATGCGCGGGCCGTCGTGCTGGTGCGCCTGCCACCGCGCGAACAGGGCGTCGAGTTCGGCGCTCGTCGTCTTCCACTGCGTCCGCGCCGGGTCCTGCGTCGCGAGGGCCTCCGCCTGCTCCACGATCGCGGTGCGCTCGGCGATTGCGGCCTCGAGAGCAGCCTTCGCCTCGGCGCTCTGCTGCTCGGTGAGCTCCTCCACGGTGCCGCCCAGTGCATCCAGACGCGTCAGGAGGGACGCGAGATCGCCGACCGCGTTCGCGCCCTCGACGGCCGACCGCAGGTTGGCGACGGACTTGGCGACATCGCTCGCGGGGGCTCCCCGCCGCGCACGCTGCTCCAGCAGGCCGACCTGCCCGGCGAGATCGGTGTACTTGCGCTCGAAGTACGCGAGCGCCTCCTCCGCCGTTCCGTCGGGGTACTCGCCGACGACGCGTTCGCCGTCGCCCTCGCGGACGTACACGGTTCCCGTGTCGTCGACACGTCCCCAGGGGTGCTGTTCAGAAGTAGCCAAGAGCCTCACCTTGCTGCTGCGCGATCGGGCGGGATGCCGCCCCTCGTTTGGGAATCAGCCTATTGCACGTGCCGCGGTCACTGCAGGGTGAAGCTGTCGATGGTGGTCGTGACCGCAGGCGTGCCGTCGGTCTTTCCTCCCTCGATGCCCTTGTCGGTGACCTGCGCCTTGAGCTGGTCCAGGCCGCTGGTGACGGAGCCGATAACCGTGTAGCCGCCGGCGTCGTCCGAGGGGATCTTCGTGTCCTCGTAGACGATGAAGAACTGGCTGCCCTGGCTCTCGGCGTTGTTGCCCTGACGCGCCATGGCGATCGTGCCCGCCTTGTAGACGTCATCGGCAGGCGCGTTCTCGATCGGGCCGTACTCGTAGCCCGGTCCGCCGGTACCGTCGCCCTTCGGGTCACCGCACTGCAGCACGTAGAAGCCGCCGTTGGTCAGTCGGTGGCAGGTCAGGCCGTCGTAGAACTTCTTCTGCACCAGCGACACGGTGGATGAGACGGCCTGCGGAGCCGCGGCGCCGTCGAGCGAGACCCCCAGCGGGACGCCGTTGATCGTCATCGTGCCCGTCCAGGTGCGGTCCTCGGCGAGCGTCTTCGGCGGGACGCCGCCCGCGGAGGGCGAAACCGAGGGCGACGCGGACGACGAGGCCTTCGCCGCGCCGGGGCCGGCGGAGAAGTAGAGGAGCTGCGTGCCCACCGCGAGGGCGACGATCACGACTGCTGCGATTCCGGCCACCCAGTTGTCACGCTTGCGGCGCTTGACCTTGTGCTCGTGCACGGTCTGCCGCGCCTGGTAGGCGCGCAGCCGCTCGCGTGCCTGTCGCGCTTCGCGGTCGTTCTGCTTCGGTGCCACGTGTGTCCTCCGGCGTCGGTACGGGGGATCTCCGCGAGGCGTGCGCCCGCTGGATCATGGAGAACCCTATCCGGCGGCCCTATGGACGACAAACTCGCCGCTCCCAGGCGGACTGTCGGTGGTCGCGACTAGCCTGGACGGGTGGTCGACGTGCAACCTGGGCTCCGCACCGGAGCGACTCCTCTCGCGGTGCGCATGCGCCCGAAGTCGCTCGACGAGGTGGCCGGTCAGCGTCACCTCCTCAAGCCGGGTTCGCCGCTGGTCGCGCTCGCCTCCGACAAGGAGGGGCAGTCAGGGTCGGTCTCCGTCATCCTGTGGGGTCCGCCCGGTACGGGAAAGACGACCCTCGCGCAGGCGATCGCGCACTCCTCGGGCCGCCGATTCGTCGAGCTGTCGGCGGTGACGGCCGGCGTGAAGGATGTCCGGCTGGTGATGGACGAGGCGCTCTCGACCCGCGACCTCTACGGGGTGTCGACCGTCCTGTTCCTCGACGAGATCCATCGCTTCACCAAGGCCCAGCAGGATGCGCTGCTGCCGGGCGTCGAGAACGGCTGGGTCATTCTCGTGGCGGCGACGACCGAGAATCCGTCGTTCTCCGTCATCTCGCCGCTGCTGTCGCGCAGCCTGCTCCTCACCCTGGAGACGCTGAGCGACGACGACCTCGGCGTCGTCATCGACCGTGCCGTGGCCGACGACCGCGGTCTCGGCGGCCAGTACACGCTCGACCCGGAGGCGCGTGCCGCCCTGATCCGTCTCGCGTCGGGCGATGCCCGCCGGGCGCTGACGGCGCTGGAGGCAGCCTCGGTCACAGCGGCGTCGGCAACGCCGGCGACCTCCAAGAAGAAGCCGGTCATCACCGCCGAACTCGTCGCGCAGGCCGTCGACCGCGCCCTGCTCCGCTACGACCGCAACGGCGACGAGCACTACGACGTCATCAGTGCCTTCATCAAGTCGGTGAGGGGCTCCGACGTCGACGCGTCCCTGCACTACCTCGCGCGCATGATCGAGGCGGGGGAGGACCCGCGCTTCATCGCCCGCCGCATCATCGTGCTGGCGTCGGAGGACATCGGGATGGCCGACCCGCAGGCCCTCGGCGTCGCCATCGCCGCGGCCGACGCCGTGCAGTACATCGGGATGCCGGAGGGCCGCATCCCTCTCGCCCAGGCCGTCGTGCACCTCGCCACCGCACCGAAATCGAACGCCGCGTACATGGCGCTCGACGCCGCGATCGCCGACGTGCGCGCGGGCAAGATCGGTCGCGTGCCCAAGCACCTCCGCGACGCCCACTATCCCGGCGCCAAACGGCTCGGTCATGGCAAGGGCTACAAGTACCCGCACGACGACGCGCTCGGGGTGCTGGAGCAGCAGTATCTGCCGGACGAGCTGGCCGGCACGACGTACTACACGCCCACCGAGCACGGCAACGAACGGGACGTCTCCGCGCGCCTCGCGAAGCTGCGCCGCATCGTGCGCGGGCGCTGACCGCGATCTGTTAGACTTTCTGCGCCTAGAAGCGTGTTCGGGGTGCGGCTGCCGCGTCCACGATTCGATGGGAAGAGCCCTGTAGCCGGGCGTCCCTGGCGACAATCCCTCTCTCTGCGGGCGCACACGTATGCCCGCATCCATCACGTCAGAGAGAACTTTCGAAAGGAAACCGTGTCTTCACGTTCCCGCAGCAAGACCCGCGAGTCGCGGGCCCTGGGCATCCCGCTCACCCCGAAGGCGGCGCGCTACATGGAGAAGCGCCCCTACGCTCCGGGTGAGCACGGCCGCACCAAGCGCAAGGCCGACTCGGACTACGCCGTGCGTCTGCGCGAGAAGCAGCGTCTGCGCGCCCAGTACGGCATCCGCGAGAAGCAGCTCCGGATCGCCTTCGAGGAGGCTCGCCGTACGCAGGGCCTGACCGGTGAGAACCTGGTCGAGCTCCTCGAGATGCGTCTGGACGCCCTCGTGCTCCGCGCCGGCTTCGCCCGCACCATCACGCAGGCGCGCCAGTTCGTCGTGCACCGTCACATCCTCGTCGACGGCCAGCTCGTCGACCGCCCGTCCTTCCGTGTGAAGCCGGGCCAGCTCATCCACGTCAAGGCCCGCTCCGAGGGCACCGAGCCCTTCCAGGTCGCGGCCGCCGGCGGTCACCTCGACGTTCTGCCGAAGACCCCGGGCTACCTGGATGTCGAGATCGACAAGCTGCAGGCCCGCCTCGTGCGTCGCCCGAAGCGCGCAGAGGTCCCCGTGACCTGTGAGGTCCAGCTGGTCGTCGAGTACTACGCGGCTCGCTGACCATCAGCACCACCCCGGACGGGGTCGCGACTCTTCGTCGCGGCCCCGTTCGTCGTTTCCGGGCACGCCTTTCCTGCTCGCGCCGTTCCCGCCGCCCGCGCGTGCGACTACGCTTGTGCCGTATGCCTGAGGCGGAATGGAAGGAGCCCACGTGTCCGGAGGAGACATCGCAGGGTTGATCGCGGCCGTTGTGTTCGCGGTCCTCGTCGGCTTCATCGCCATCCCCCTGATCAAGCTGGGGCGGGTGCTCGACTCGACGCGCGACGCGATCAAGGAGGCGAGCGACGGCATCACGCCGATCCTCGACGAGACCGCGACGACGCTGCAGGAGACGAACAAGCAGCTCGCGCGGGTGGACGTGATCACCAAGAACGTCGCGGACGTCACCGGCAACGTGTCTGCCCTGGTGGCCTTGTTCGCCGCGACGGTCGGCGGCCCGCTCATCAAGCTCGCCGGCTTCAGCGCCGCGGCGCGGGCGGCGTTCCGGGCCGCTGGAGGATTCGGCTCCAGGAAGGGACGCGGCGGCTCGCACTAGACTTGACTCTCGTGCGCCGCGCCCGCGCGCGGCGGCATCCAGAGAGGGAGGATCAGCATGAAGAGTTTCCTGTGGCTGCTCACCGGCGTGGCCATCGGCTTCGCCGTCGCCCACAAGGTCAACGAGACCGCCAAGGGTCGCGAATTCTTCAGCAACATCGACCAGAAGGCGCGCGACTTCGGGGAGGCCGTCACCGACGGATACCGTCAGCGCGAGGCCGAGATCCGCTCGGCCATCCAGGGCGACTGACGCCCCCTTTCCCTCCCACCCGCAGACTTCGATCGACCGGAACCCATGCAGACCGCTGAAATCCACCGCCGCTGGCTCGACTTCTTCGCGCAGCGCGGCCACACCGTCGTCCCCTCCGCCTCCCTGGTCAGCGACGACCCGTCGCTGCTCTTCACGGTGGCCGGGATGGTGCCCTTCGTCCCGTACCTGACCGGTGTGGTGCCGGCGCCGTTCCCACGCGCGACGAGCGTCCAGAAGTGCATCCGCACGCTCGACATCGACGAGGTCGGCAAGACGCCGCGACACGGCACGTTCTTCCAGATGTGCGGGAACTTCTCCTTCGGCGACTACTTCAAGGAGCAGGCGATCACCTTCGCCTGGGAACTGCTGACGACGTCGGAGGACGACGGCGGTCTCGGCTTCGACCCGAAGGACCTGTGGGTCACGGTCTACGAAGAGGACGACGAGGCGCGCGAGATCTGGGAGCGCGTCTCCACTCTGCCGGCCGACCGCATCCAGGGCCTCGGCAAGGACACCAACTACTGGTCGACCGGACAGCCCGGTCCCGCGGGCCCCTGCTCGGAGATCTTCTTCGACCGCGGCCCCGCCTACGGCATCGACGGTGGCCCCGCGACGGACGACGACCGCTACGTCGAGATCTGGAACCTCGTCTTCATGCAGTACCTGCGCGGCGAGGGCGACGGCAAGGAGTTCGAGATCCTCGGCGATCTGCCGAAGAAGAACATCGACACGGGCATGGGCCTCGAGCGCGTCGCGTTCCTCAAGCAGGGCGTCGACAACATGTACGAAATCGACCAGGTGCGCCCGGTGCTCGACCGCGCGGCCGAGCTCGCGGAGAAGCCGTACGGCAACGAGGCGCACGAGGACGACGTGCGGCTGCGCGTCGTGGCCGACCACGTCCGCAGCGCCCTCATGCTGATGGCCGACGGCGTCACCCCGTCGAACGAGGGACGCGGCTACGTGCTGCGCCGCCTCCTCCGCCGCACCGTGCGCGCCATGCGCCTGCTCGGCGTCGAGACCGCGACCTTCCCGGAGCTCTTCCCCGTGTCGCGCGACGCGATGAAGGCGGCGTATCCGGAGGTCGACACCGAGTTCGACCGCATCTCGCAGCTCGCCTACGCGGAGGAGGAGACCTTCCTCCGCACCCTCACGGCGGGCACGAGCATCCTGGACACCGCGGTGGCGACCACGCAGAAGGAGGGGCGGAAGCAGCTCGCGGGCGACACCGCGTTCCTCCTGCACGACACCTACGGCTTCCCGATCGACCTCACCCTGGAGATGGCAGAGGAGGCCGGGCTCACCGTCGATCGCGGCGCGTTCGACAAGCTCATGGCCGACCAGCGCTCCCGGGCGAAGGCGGACGCGAAGGCGAAGAAGACCGCGCTGGCCGACCTGTCGGTGTACAGCAGCTTCCGCTCGCTCGGCGAGACCGTGTTCACCGGGTACACCGAGCTGCAGACGGAGTCGAGCATCCTCGGCCTCATCGTCGACGGACGTTCCGTGAACAGCGCCCGCGAGGGCCAGGTCGCGGAGGTCATCCTCGGCGCGACCGCACTCTACGCGGAGTCCGGCGGACAGGATGCGGACGCCGGCTCGATCGTCGGCCCCGGCTATGAGCTCGACGTGCTCGACGTGCAGAAGCCCGTGAAGGGCCTGATCAGCCACAAGGTGCTGGTCCGCAGCGGCGAGGTCGGCGTCGGCGCCCCGGCGACGAGCATCGTGGATGCGGACTACCGCCGCGGCGCGCGACAGGCGCACTCGGGCACCCACATCATCCACGCGGCGCTCCGCCAGGTGCTCGGCTCGAACGCGCACCAGTCCGGCTCGTACAACAAGGCCGGCTACCTGCGTCTCGACTTCTCGTGGAACCAGGCGCTCTCGGCCGAGACGCGGAGCGAGATCGAGGAGATCTCGAACAACGCCATCCGGCAGAACCTCGAGGTCACGACGCGCGAGCTCCCGCTGAGCGAGGCGAAGGCGCTCGGCGCCATGGCACTGTTCGGTGAGAAGTACGGCGACGTCGTGCGCGTCGTCGACATCGGCGGCCCGTGGTCGCGCGAGCTCTGCGCGGGCACGCACGTCTCCACGAGCTCCGAGATCGGGATGATCAACCTGGTCAGCGAGTCGTCGGTCGGTTCGACGAACCGCCGCGTCGAGTCGCTGGTCGGCCTGGAGGCGTTCAAGGACCTCGCGGTCGAGCGCACGATCGTCTCGCAGCTCTCGAGCTCGCTGAAGACGCCCCGCGAGCAGCTGCCCGAGAAGATCGCCGACCTGATGTCGAGCCTCAAGGAGGCCGAGAAGCGCATCCAGGCGTTCGAGGCCCGCGCGGTGCTCGACAAGGTGCCTGCCCTGCTCGAGTCGGCGTCGCGCCGCGGAGCGGTCACCGTGGTGGCCGAGGACGCGGGCACGCTGAACAGCGCGGACGACCTCCGGATGCTGGTCACCACGGTGCGCGAGCGCCTGGGGTCGGACGCCGCGGCGGTCGCCCTCGCGGCACGCGCCGCCGGCAAGCCGGTCGTGATCGTCGGGACCAACCAGGCCGCTCGTGACGCGGGCGTCAACGCGGGTGCGCTCGCGAAGACGGCGGCGGGCGTGCTCGGCGGCGGTGGCGGCGGCAAGGCCGACCTGGCGCAGGGCGGCGGGACCGACGCGGGCGCGATCCCCGCGGCGCTGAGCGCCGTCGTCTCGGCGATCGGATAGCACCGCGTGCGCAGCGGGGTGCGGATCGGCATCGACGTCGGCAAGGTCAGGATCGGCGTGAGCCGGTCCGACCTGCACGGGATGCTGGCCACCCCGGTGGAGACGGTCGCTCGCTCCGAGGACGCTGCGGACCGCCGGCGGATCGCCGAGATCGTCGGCGAACTCGGAGCCTTCGAGGTTATCGTCGGACTGCCGTTGGCGCTCTCGGGCGCGCACACCGCATCCACGGCGGACGCGATCGGTTTCGCCGAGTCCCTGGCCGTCGAGGTGGGGATCCCGGTACGGCTGGTCGACGAACGCCTGTCGACCGTGTCGGCGGCCTCGGCGCTCCGCGCGTCGGGTAGGAACGCGAAGAAGGCGCGTCCGGTGGTGGATCAGGTCGCGGCCACGATAATTTTGCAGCACGCCCTCGATGCGGAACGGGCCACAGGCCGTCCGCCGGGTGACCCCGTCGAATCGAGCATTGGACAGTAGCTTGGCTCAGAACCCCCCAGAGCGGCCCGAGCCGCCCGCCTTCCCGGCCGTGAACCGGCCGCCGTCGCCGCCGCAGACGCCGGCGACGGACAGCGGCGAGCGTCCGCCGATGACGCGCCGCGAGGCGCGGGCCGCCCGCGAGGCGCAGCAGCGCAAGGCGGAGGAGTCGCAGGCGCAGCCGGAGCAGGCGCAGTCGGCGGCCTCGCAGCAGCCGGAGCCGCAGCGGCAGGAGCCGGAGCGTCAGGAGCCGTCCGCTCCCGCTCCCGGAGCTCCCGTCTCGGCCGCGCAGTCGCCGTCCGCGACGCCGTGGTCGCTGTTCGACGACAGCACGCCGATCTCCTCCCCGATCCCGCCGCAGGAGACCCCGGCCGACCGTGCGGCCCTCGCCGGCCTCGACTTCGACGCCGTCATCACCGGCCCCATCGCTCACGTCGAGGAGCCCGAGACGGTCTCCGTCGCGGCGCGCCACGGCTCGGACGATCAGACGCCATCGCACCATGACCATCCTGCGCGTACCATCTTCGGAGTGCTGGAGGAGACCGAAGACGATTCCGCCCAGGACGAGCATCCACTCGTCTGGCGGCAGCAGAACTATCTGTCGCATGACGAGCCGCCGAAGAAGCGCCGGTGGGTCAAGCGGCTGATCGTGACCATCGTCGTGCTCGGCATCCTGGGCGGCATGGCCGGCGCCGCGTACGCCATCTTCCAGCCGCAGATCGCCAAGGTGCAGAACGCGCTCTTCCCGCCCGAGAACGACTACAAGGGCACAGGGACGGGCGAGGTCATGTTCACGATCAAGTCCGGCGACGACGGCTCGACGATCTCGGAGAACCTCGCGAAGGCGGGTGTCGTCAAGACGTACGACGCGTTCTACTCGTTGCTGCTGCGGCAGAAGCCGGATGTGGAGTTCCAGCCCGGCGTCTTCAAGCTCGCGAAGCAGATGAGCGCGGCGGCCGCGCTTGCCGCCCTGAAGGATCCGTCGTCGCGCGTCGAGAACACCGCGGTGATCCCGGAGGGGACTCCGGAGAAGGACATCCTGCAGACGGTGTCCGACGCGACCAAGATCCCGCTCGCCGACCTCCAGAGCGCGGCCGCGAACCCGGCCGCGTACGGGCTCCCCGCCGAGGCCAAGTCGCTCGAGGGCTTCCTGTTCCCGGCGACGTACACCTTCGCACCGGGGACGACGGCGCAGCAGGCGATCAAGACCATGGTCGACCGGATGTTCCAGGCGCTCGACGAGGCGGGCGTCGCCCCGCAGAACCGCTGGAACACCGTCGTGCTCGCGTCCGTTGTGCAGCGCGAGGCCGGCCTGAAGGACGACTACCCCAAGGTCGCCCGGGTCTTCCTCAACCGGCTGGCCCAGGGATGGGACCTACAGTCGGACGCGACGGTCGCCTACGGCACCGGCCACACCGACCGCGTGGAGACGACCGACGCCGAGCGCGAGGACGCCACGAACCCGTACAACACCTACGTGCATCCCGGTCTGCCGGTCGGCCCGATCTCGAACCCGGGCGACCTGGCGATCAACGCGGTGCAGCATCCCGCCGACGGCAGCTGGATGTACTTCGTGACCTGGAACCTCCAGACCGGAGAGACGATCTTCTCCACCACGCAGGCCGAACACGAGGCAGCGGTGGAGAAATGGCAACAGTGGATGAGGGACAACCCCAACTATGAGTGACACGAGCAAGCAGCGGCGCGACGAGGACCTGGCGGAGCCCGCGGTGCTCGAGGACGACACGGTCGAGGAGTCGCAGACGGACGAGGCCGACGAGCAGCCGGCTGCCGAGGATGGGGTTTCCGAGGCGTCCGCGGAAGCGTCGATCGCCGCGCTCGTGGAGGCCGAACGGGAGCGCCAGGCCGAGGAGGCAGCGGTCGAGGAGGCGGAGGAGGCCGTCGAGCGGGAGTCCCCGCACGACGAGCCGGAGGACGAGGCGGAGCCGGAGTCCGAGACGGCCTCGGAGCCGGAGCCCGCGAAGGCCCCTACGAAGCAGTCGACCAAGGCCCCCGCGAAGTCGACAGCATCCAAGCCCCGCAAGCCGAAGACCCCCAGCCGCAAGCTGGCGGTGCTCGGCTCGCCGATCGGCCACTCGAAGTCGCCGCTGCTGCACCAGGCCGCGTACGAGGCGCTCGGCATGGACTGGTCGTATGAGGCCATCGACGTCACCGAGGACGCCTTGCCGGAGTTCATCGCGGGCCTCGGCCCGGAGTGGCGCGGGCTGTCGCTGACCATGCCGCTGAAGAAGGCGGTGCTCCCGCTCCTCACCGAGACCGACCGCATCGCGGAGCAGACCGGGGGAGCGAACACCGTGCTCCTCGACGGCGAGGCGGTCCGCGGCTTCAACACCGACGTCGCCGGCATCGTGCGCGCCCTGCAGGCGGCCGGGCTCGAGCAGGCGCACTACGTCCACATCCTGGGCGGGGGAGCGACCGCCGCGTCGGCGCTCGTCGCGGCGGCGGAGCTCGGCGCCGACCGGGTGGATGCGCACGTGCGCGACCTGGAGCGCAGCGCCTGGATCGAACCGCTGGCGAACCAGCTCGGCCTGCGTGTCCGCATCCGTCCGTTCGCGCAGGCGGACCGCTCGCTCGACGTGCCGGACCTCGTCATCAGCACGCTGCCGGGCGGCACCACCACCGAGGCGGTCTACACCGACTCCACGCGGCGCCGGTCCGTCCTGTTCGACGTCGCGTACGAGCCGTGGCCGACGCCGCTGGCGCGCCAGTGGGAGTCCGTGGGCGGCCGTGTCGTCTCGGGCCTCGCCATGCTGGCCCACCAAGCCCTTCTGCAGGTGCGTGTGTTCGTCTCGGGCGACCCGCTGCAGCCGCTGGAGGACGAGGAGGCCGTGCTCGCGGCCATGCTGGACGCGGTCGGCATCGACGCGCAGGGCGCTCCGCTGGAGGTCTGAGGGCGGCGTCAAGCGCCCCATGCGCTCGTCGGTTCGTGCCGACGGCACGATCTGTGCAGAATCCCGGGGAATGCGCCGAAGGGTGCAACGTAGGGGAATCTGCCCGAAATCTCCGACCGACCGCGGTGGCGATGGAGATTCGGCGCTCGATCGCCGCAATCTCCGAGGTTGGCCCGCGGTTCTCCGACGGTGGGTGACCGGGCTGGCGGCGGGCTGGTGAGTGGGCGCCGGCGGCGGCTCCGCACCGCGCTGTGCCAGAATCGAATCATGCTTCGTTGGCTCACGGCCGGGGAATCCCACGGTCCCGAACTCATCGCCGTCCTGGAGGGTCTTCCCGCCGGGGTCCCGGTCTCGCTCGACGCGATCCGTGCCGATCTGGCGCGTCGCAAGCTCGGGTACGGCCGCGGCGCGCGCATGAAGTTCGAGCAGGATGCGCTGGAGGTGTCCGGCGGAGTCCGTCACGGTCTGAGCCTCGGCAGCCCGATCGCGCTGCGAATCGGCAACACCGAGTGGCCGAAGTGGGTCGACGTGATGAGCCCCGAGCCGGTCGATCCGGAGGTGCTGAAGTCCGGCCGCGGCGCCGCGCTCACGCGTCCGCGTCCCGGTCACGCCGACCTCGTCGGCATGCAGAAGTACGGCTTCGACGAGGCCCGACCGATCCTGGAGCGCGCGAGCGCCCGCGAGACGGCCGCCCGCGTGTCCCTCGGCGCCGTCGCGCGCTCGTTCCTGAACGAGCTGGGCATCACGCTGGTCAGCCACACGCTCTCCATCGGGCCGGTCCGCGTTCCGGAGGGCTCCCCGCTTCCGCGCCCGTCCGACGTCGACACGCTCGACGCCGACCCGCTGCGCTGCTTCGACCCGGCCACCTCCGAGCGCATGGTCGCCGAGGTGGATGCCGCGCACAAGGACGGTGACACCCTCGGTGGCGTCGTCGAGGTGCTCGCGTACGGCGTCCCGCCGGGGCTCGGCTCGCACGTCCACTGGGACCGCAAGCTCGACGCACAGCTCGCCGCGGCGCTCATGGGCATCCAGGCGATCAAGGGTGTCGAGATCGGCGACGGGTTCCTCACCACGACGCGTCGCGGGTCGGAGGCGCACGACGAGCTCGTGGCCGCTGACGGCACGATCGCGCGCACCAGCGACAAGGCGGGCGGCACCGAGGGCGGAATGAGCACCGGCGGTGTGCTCCGCGTCCGTGCCGGCATGAAGCCGATCGCGACCGTCCCGCACGCGCTGCGCACAGTGGATGTGGCGACCAGCGAGGCCGCACCGGCGCACCACCAGCGCTCCGACGTCTGCGCGGTTCCGGCCGCGGGAGTCGTGGCGGAGGCCATGGTCGCTCTCGTCCTCGCGAACGCCGTGCTCGAGAAGTTCGGCGGCGACTCGATCGGTGAGACGGCCCGCAACCTCCACGCCTACCTGGCCAGCATCCCGGAGAACCTCACGACCGAGCGCGTCAGCGCCCCCTACGCCTGACGCCGTGTCGTCCGAGCTCACGACGCCCGTCGTCCTGATCGGCCCGCCCGCGGCCGGCAAGACGCGGGTCGGCAAGCGTCTCGCGCGCCGGCTGCACCTGCCGTTCGTCGACACGGACGCCGTCGTGGTGGCGCAGCACGGCCCGATCCCTGCTCTGTTCGCCGAGCACGGGGAGCCGTACTTCCGCCAGCTGGAGCGGGCGGCGGTCGCCGAAGCGGTGCGCGAACCGGGTGTCGTCTCGCTCGGCGGGGGAGCCGTGCTCGACCCCGCGACGCAGGCGGACCTGGCCGAGACCCGCGTGGTGCTGCTGACCGTGCGCCCGGAGGCGATCGCCCGCCGCATCGACAACTCCAAGCGGCCGCTGGTGACCGACCTCGAGTCGTGGAAGCGGCTCGTCGCCGCCCGCAGCGATCTCTACCACTCGCTCGCCGACTACACGGCCGACACCTCGTCCCGTCCCATCGACACCATCGTCGAGGAGATCGCGACCTGGGTCGAGTCGCAGAAGGAAGGACACGCATGACCGACGCCCCCACCGAGATCCTGGTCCCCGGTGCGCATCCGTACCCGGTGATCGTCGGCCGCGGACTCCGGCTGGAGCTCGCCGACCACCTCGGGAACGCGGTCAACAAGGTGCTCGTCGTGCACCCGCCGACGCTGGGCGCTGCTGCCGCCGAGCTGCGCGAGTCGCTCGTCGGGCGCTACGAGGTGCTGCTCGCCGAGGTGCCGGACGCGGAGGCGGCCAAGCGCGTCGAGGTGGCGTCGTTCCTCTGGGGCATCATGGGGCAGGCCGACTTCACCCGATCGGACGCCGTCATCGGGTTCGGCGGCGGCGCCGTCACCGACCTGGCCGGATTCGTGGCCGCGACTTGGCTGCGCGGCGTGAAGCTGATCCAGGTCCCGACGACGCTGCTCGGGATGGTGGATGCGGCGGTCGGCGGCAAGACCGGCATCAACACCGCGGAGGGCAAGAACCTCGTCGGAGCGTTCTACGCGCCGGATGCGGTGATCTGCGACCTCGACACGCTCACGTCCCTGCCGAAGAACGAGATCCTCGCCGGGTTCGCGGAGGTCGTGAAGTACGGCTTCATCGCCGAGCCGGAGATCCTGGACATCATCGAGGTCGACGTCGACCGGGCGACCGACCCGGAGACGCCGGAGCTGCGGCGACTGGTGGAGCTGTCCATCGGCATCAAGGCGCGCGTCGTGGGGGAGGACTTCACCGAGCAGGGTCTCCGCGAGATCCTCAACTACGGCCACACGCTCGGGCACGCCATCGAGCACGCCGAGCGGTACCAGTGGCGGCACGGCGCCGCCGTCTCCGTCGGGATGGTCTTCGCGGCGGAGCTCGCCCGGCTGAGCGGGCGGCTGAGCGACGAGGTCGTCGACCGGCACCGCCGCATCCTGGAGTCTCTGACCCTGCCGGTGTCGTATCCGCTGGGCCGCTGGCAGACCCTGCTGGCCACGATGCAGCGCGACAAGAAGGCGCGGGGCAGTATGCTGCGGTTCATCGTGCTCGACGATGTCGGCCGGCCCACTGTGCTGGCCGGCCCCGATCAGAGCCTGCTGTTCGCCGCATACCAGGAGGTGGGCTCGTGAGCGAGAAGACCGTGCTGCAGAGGTTCCAGGCGAAGCCCGGCGATGGGATCGCGCTGGTGGTCGCAGAGGACGGCGACCGCGCACTGCTGGGCGCACTCCCGGACGGAGCGACCGAGGCGCCGGTGGAGTCCGCCGCGATCGTGGCGACCGTGGTCCGGACGCGCGACGAGCTGCTGGCGCGCTACGCCGAGCAGCTGCCGGTGGCGTCCGGCGCGCGCGCCGTCTGGGTCGTGTACCCGAAGGGCGGGCGTGCCGACGTCAACCGCGACCTGGTCGCGGGCGAGGCGCGCGCCTATGGTTGGCGTGGCGTGAGCAACATCGCGGTCGACGACACCTGGTCGGCGGTACGCGTGCGCCCGCTCAAGGACGGCGAGGAGTGACATGACGAGCATCCTCGTCCTCAACGGCCCCAATCTCGGGCGCCTCGGCACCCGCGAGCCAGACGTCTACGGTTCCGGCACCCTGGACGACCTGCGCGCCGTCCTCGCGGAGGACGCCGGCGACGACACCATCGACCTGCGCCAGACCGACGACGAGGGCCAGCTGCTGCGGTGGCTGCACGAGGCGGCGGACACGGGTGCGCCCGTCATCCTGAACGCCGGGGCGTGGACGCACTACGCGTACGCAGTGCGGGATGCGGTGTCGCTCGTGACGAAGGCGGGAGGCACCGTGATTGAGGTGCACCTGTCGAATCCGCACGCCCGGGAGGAGTTCCGCCACACCAGCGTGCTGAGCGCCGTGGCGACCGGCGTCATCGCCGGGTTCGGCTTCGAGTCGTACCGGCTGGCGCTCGCGTTCATTCGCCGAAACGCCCGCTGACGTCTAGAATCTCTGGGGGCCGCCGTGCGCGGCCGACCGTGGGCCGCTTCCCGTAGCGAAGCCGGCACCACCCGAAACTTCTCATCGAGCGAACGGAAACATCCCCTTGGCCTCAACCGCTGACATCAAGAACGGCGTCGTCCTCAGCATCGACGGACAGCTCTGGACCGTGATCGAGTTCCAGCACGTCAAGCCGGGCAAGGGCGGCGCGTTCGTCCGCACCAAGCTGAAGAACGTCACGACGGGCAAGACGGTCGACCGCACCTACAACGCCGGCGCCAAGATCGAGATCACCAACGTCGACCGCCGCGACTACCAGTACCTGTACCAGGACGGCGCCGACTTCGTGTTCATGGACACGTCCGACTACGACCAGATCACCATCCCGGGCCCGGTCGTCGGCGACGCCGCCAACTTCATGCTCGAGAACCAGAACGTCACGGTCGCGCTGCACGAGGGTTCGCCTCTGTACGTCGAGCTCCCCGCCTCCGTCGTTCTCGAGATCACCTACACCGAGCCGGGCCTCCAGGGCGACCGCTCCACCGGCGGCACCAAGCCCGCGACGGTCGAGACGGGCTACCAGATCCAGGTCCCGCTGTTCCTCGAGACCGGCACCAAGGTCAAGGTCGACACCCGCACGGGCGACTACCTCGGCCGCGTCAACGACTGAATGAGCGCTCGGACCAAGGCGCGCAAGCGCGCGCTCGACGTGCTCTACAGCGCCGACCTGCGGCAGACGCCGCTCCGGCAGGCGCTGGCGACCGAGGCCGAGCGCGCGGCCAACGAGCCTGCGCGCGAGGCGTCGTGGCTGTATGCGCGCGAGATCCTCGACGGGGTCATCGAGCATGAGGACGAGATCGATGAGCTGATCGAGACCTACGCCCAAGGCTGGACGCTGGCGCGCATGCCCGCCGTCGACCGCGCGATCCTGCGCATCGGCGTGTGGGAGGTGCTGTTCAACGACGAGGTGCCCGAGGGTGTCGCGATCTCCGAGGCGGTCGAGGCGGCCACAGTGCTCTCGACCGACGACTCGGCCGGGTTCGTGAACGGGTTGCTCGCCAAAATCGCCCAAACGAGGTCGGTATGAACACCGCCGAGGTCGGTGTGAGCGGCGTGCGGAAGAGCCTGCGACGCCGCGTCGCCCGCGCGGCTGCTGCCGCCGTGCTGGCGGTCGGCATCGTCTCCGGCGTCGCGGCATGCTCGCTGCTGGGCGGCGCATCCAACGTCCCGGTGGCGACCGACAAGCCGCCGACGGGGACGGACGGCGCCGTCGACTTCGACGGCGGCTTCATCACCGCGGGCGACGGCGAGAAGAAGGTCGACATCTGGTTCGACGCGATGTGCCCGGTGTGCGGTGCGTTCGAGCAGACGAACGGCGAGACGCTGGCGAAGGCCGTCGACGACGGGTCGATCACGCTCCGTTTGCACCCGCTGACCTTCCTCGACGCCGCATCCAACGGCACCGGATACTCGACCAGGGCGGCCGCGGCCCTGACCTGCGTCGCCGTGACGGACCAGAGCGCGGTGCTGCCGTTCTACCAGGCGCTGTTCACCGACCAGCCGGAGGAGAACTCCGACGGCCTCACCGACAAGCAGCTCGCGAAGCGCGCGAGCGACGCCGGTGCGGGGGACATCGCCTCCTGCCTGGCCGACAGCGGCCCGTACCAGGCGTGGGCCCAGGCCAACACGGCCAACTCGCAGAAGGGCCCGATCGAGGTCGACGGCACGAAGGTGCTCGACACGATCAAGGGGACGCCGACCGTGCTCGTGAACGGCACGCAGTATCCCGGCGGCATCACCGACAAGAAGGCGTTCACCGCGTTCCTCGCCGACCACTGACCGGGATCGTCGGGGCGTTGCTTGCGTCGGACGAAGTGCGCTGAATCTCCGACCGGCCGCGGCCGGGCTGGAGATTCGGGCGGGAGTGGCGCA
This sequence comes from Leifsonia sp. NPDC014704, assembly GCF_043083605.1. Lineage (NCBI taxonomy): Bacteria > Bacillati > Actinomycetota > Actinomycetes > Micrococcales > Microbacteriaceae > Leifsonia > Leifsonia sp. NPDC014704. The sequence continues at coordinate 617,548 of NZ_JBIBYW010000001.1, forward strand.
GATCTCCGACGTTCGGAGTGCGATCACCGACGGTACGGCGGCGCCCCGCTGCGCAGAAGCGGCACGACCGCCTGATAGGGTGGGCGACGTAGGCATCCTTTAAGAGCCGTCCTGTGAGGCGGGGAAGGAGGTCGGCATGACAGCGCGCACCGTGCTGCAACAGGCTGACATCGCCCGGGCGTTGACTCGGATCTCTCACGAGATCCTGGAGTCCAACCGGGGAACGGACGACCTGGTGATCCTCGGGATCCCGACCCGCGGCGTCGTGCTCGCGCGGCGGATCGCCGAGAACATCCAGCGCATCGAACCGGCGGCCATCGCGTCGCCGGCGGACATCGTGGGCGCGCTCGACGTGACCATGTACCGCGACGACCTCTCGCGGCATCCCACCCGCACGCCGCAGCCCACCTCGCTGCCAGGGCCGATCGATGGGAAGACCGTCGTGCTGGTCGACGACGTGCTGTTCTCGGGCCGGACTATCCGCGCTGCCCTGGATGCCGTGAGCGACCTCGGCCGGCCCCGGGCCGTGCGCCTCGCCGTGCTGGTCGACCGCGGCCACCGCGAGCTGCCGATCCGCGCCGACTTTGTCGGCAAGAACCTGCCGTCGGCCGCGTCGGAGCGCATCTACGTGCGGCTCGCCGACGTCGACGGCGACGAGTCGGTCACCATCGAGGACCCGAACGCCGAACCGAACGCCACGCAGGAGGCCGACGCATGAGGCACCTGCTCTCCACCCGCGACCTCCCGCGTGAGGACGCCATCCGGCTGCTCGACATCGCCGAGGACATGGCGGATGTGCAGGACCGCGAGGTCAAGAAGCTCCCGACCCTGCGCGGCAAGACCGTCGTCAACCTGTTCTTCGAGGACTCCACCCGCACACGCATCTCGTTCGAGGCCGCCGCGAAGCGTCTGTCGGCCGATGTGATCAACTTCTCGGCGAAGGGATCCAGCGTCTCGAAGGGCGAGAGCCTCAAGGACACCGCCCAGACGCTGCAGGCGATGGGAGCGGACGCCGTGGTGATCCGCCACGGGTCGTCCGGCGCCCCGCAGACGCTCGCGGCGAGCGGCTGGATCGACGCGGGCATCGTCAACGCGGGCGACGGCACGCACGAGCACCCCACGCAGGCGTTGCTCGATGCGTTCACGATGCGCCGCCGCCTCCACGGCACCGCGTCGCGCGGCAAGGACCTCGACGGCGTGAGTGTCGCGATCGTCGGCGACATCCTCCACTCGCGCGTCGCGCGCTCGAACGTGTGGCTGCTCCGCACGCTCGGCGCCCACGTCACGCTGGTCGCGCCGCCGACCCTGCTGCCGGTGGATGTGTCCGGCTGGCCGGCGACGGTCGGCTACGACCTCGACGCGGCGATCGCTGAGGGGCCCGACGTCGTGATGATGCTCCGCATCCAGGCCGAGCGGATGAACGCCGCGTTCTTCCCCACCACGCGCGAATACACGCGACGCTGGGGGCTGGACGAGGAACGGTTGGGCCGGCTGCGGGCCGATAGCATTGTGATGCACCCTGGGCCGATGAACCGCGGGCTGGAGATTTCGGCCGCGGCCGCGGACTCCCCGCGCTCGACGGTCCGGGAGCAGGTCGCGAACGGCGTCTCCGTGCGGATGGCAGCCCTGTACCTGCTGCTGTCGGGTGCAGGTCCCGAACAGGTACGGCCCGGCGGTGTGAGGTGAGTGTGGACGAGAGATTCCTGATCGGCGGCGCGACGCTGGCCGACGGCACGCGAACGGACCTCCTGGTCGAAAGCGGCCGGATCGTGGAGACCGGTACCGGGCTGAGCGCTGCGGGAGCGACGGCGATCGACGCGGACGGGCTGCTCGCGCTGCCCGGACTGGTCGATCTCCACACGCACCTGCGTGAGCCCGGGTACGAGCAGAGCGAGACCGTGCTGACCGGCACGCGTGCCGCCGCAGCGGGCGGCTTCACGGCGGTGTTCGCCATGGCGAACACGTCGCCGGTGGCCGACACCGCTGGCGTGGTGGAGCAGGTGCTGAGCCTCGGCGAGGCCGCCGGGTACGCGACCGTCCGCCCGATCGGCGCCGTGACGGTGGGCCTTGCGGGCGAACGCCTCGCCGAGCTGGGCGCGATGGCGCAGTCCCGCGCCCGCGTCCGGGTGTTCTCCGACGACGGCAAGTGCGTCTCCGACCCGCTGCTGATGCGCCGCGCGCTGGAGTACGTCAAGGCATTCGACGGCGTGATCGCTCAGCACGCGCAGGAGCCGCGCCTGACCGAGGGCGCCCAGATGAACGAGGGCGCGCTCTCGGGCGAGCTGGGCCTGGCGGGCTGGCCGGCGGTGGCCGAGGAGTCGATCATCGCCCGGGATGTGCTCCTCGCCGAGCACGTCGGCTCGCGCCTGCACGTCTGCCACGTCTCGACGGCCGGCAGCGTCGACGTGATCCGCTGGGCGAAGGCCCGGGGCATCGACGTGACCGCCGAGGTCACCCCGCACCACCTCGCTCTCACCGAGGAGCTGGCGACCGGTTACGACGCGCGCTACAAGGTGAACCCGCCGCTGCGCAGCCGGGAGGACGTCGAGGCGCTCCGCGCAGGCCTCGCCGACGGCACGATCGACATCGTCGCCACCGACCACGCCCCGCATCCCGTCGAGTCGAAGGACTGCGAGTGGGACGCCGCGGCGTTCGGCATGGTCGGCCTCGAATCGGCGCTCTCGGTGGTGCAGGCATCGGTCGTCGACAACGGAATGCTCGGCTGGGCCGACATCGCGCGCGTCCTCTCCGCCACCCCGGCGAAGATCGGCCGGCTGGACGGATACGGTGCGCCGCTCACCGCGGGCGCTGCCGCGAACCTGTTCCTCTACGACCCGACCGCGTCGCGCACGTTCTCGACCGGCGACCTCGCCGGGAAGGGCGTCAACTCGCCCTACCTCGGGCTGACCCTGCCCGGACGCGTCGTGGCGACCTTCCACCAGGGTCGGGCGACCGTGCTCGACGGCGCCGTGGTCGACGCAGAGCGGCTGGCCGCCGGAGCGGGGGTGACCGCGCATGGATAAGGTGCTCCCCACCCTCGGGATCCTCGCGGTCGTCGTCATCGTGCTCGCCCTCGCGGTCGTCGGCTGGCGCCGCCGCGTGCGGCGCGACGCGGCGTCCGGCGGCGGCTACTCCACCCCGGGAACGCTGAGCGCGCCGACGGCCTCCACCGAGGTGCTGTACGTCGCGACGACCCGCGCCGGTCAGCCCCTGGAGCGGCTCACCCTACCGGGGCTGGCGTTCCGCGGGACGGCGACGGTGACCGTCCGGCCGGAGGGCGTCGAACTCGCGGTGACGGGGGAGCAGCCGGTGTTCCTCCCGGCCGCCGTCGTCACCGGCGTCGGCGCCGCGAGTGTGGCCATCGACCGCGTCGTCGAGAAGGACGGCCTGCTCCGGCTCGGCTGGACCACCAGCGGCGGCACCGCCGCCGACAGCTACGTCCGGGTCGTCGACCCGGCCGGCCGCGCGCAGCTCGCCGCGGCCATCGAAGATCTCGTGCCGCGGGCGGACACCGCGGGCACGGCCGGTGCGGAGACGACCGGCGCCGACACGACGGGCGTCGACCGCCCGAACGACAAGGAGGTGTGACGTGCTCGCTGCAGAACCCGCAGTGCTCGTCCTCGAAGACGGAAAACGGTACGTCGGCCGGGCCTACGGCGCCCGCGGGCGCACGCTCGGCGAGGCCGTGTTCGCCACCGGGATGACCGGGTACCAGGAGACGCTGACCGACCCGTCGTACGCGGGCCAGATCGTCCTCATGACGGCGCCGCACATCGGCAACACCGGCACGAACGACGAGGACATGGAGTCGCGCCAGATCTGGGTCGCCGGCTACGTCGTGCGCGAGCCCAGCCGCGTCGTCTCCAACTTCCGCGCCCAGCGGAGCCTCGACGACGACCTGGTCGCCCAGGGCGTCGTCGGGATCAGCGGTATCGACACACGCGCCGTGACCCGTCACATCCGCTCGGCCGGTGCCATGCGCGCCGGCGTCTTCTCCGGCGACGACTTCGCGCTGAGCGACAGCGAGCAGCTGGATCTGGTGCTCGCCGGAGCTCCGATGAAGGGCCGCAACCTGTCGGCCGAGGTGTCGACGATCGAGCCGTACACCGTCCCGGCCGTCGGCGAGAAGGTGGGCTCGGTGGCCGTCCTCGACCTCGGCGTGAAGAAGTCCACGCTGGAGAACCTGGCCGCCCGCGGGCTCGACGTCCACGTCCTCCCGCAGCAGGTGTCCGCGCAGGATGTGCTCGACCTCGGCGTCTCGGCGCTGTTCTTCTCGAACGGCCCCGGCGACCCGCAGGCCTCCGACAAGCACGTCGCCCTGCTGCAGGAGACCCTGCGCGCCGGGCTGCCGTACTTCGGCATCTGCTTCGGCAACCAGCTGCTCGGCCGCGCGCTCGGCCTCGACACCTACAAGCTGCCGTTCGGCCACCGCGGGATCAACCAGCCGGTGCTCGACAAGCGCACCGGCCGTGTGGAGATCACCGCGCAGAACCACGGCTTCGCGGTGAAGGCGCCGATCGACACGTCCTTCGACTCGCCCGCCGGCTTCGGCCGCGTCGAGGTGAGCCACTTCTCCCTCAACGACAACGTCGTCGAGGGCCTGAACTGCCTCGACCTGAACGCCTTCAGCGTGCAGTACCACCCCGAGGCGGCCGCGGGCCCGCACGACGCCAACTACCTCTTCGACCGCTTCCTGGACATGGTGCGCGCTCAGCACGCCGACCGGTCCGCCAGCACCGAGAACCAGGAGAACGCCTGATGCCCAAACGCGAAGACATCCAGTCGGTCCTGGTCATCGGCTCCGGGCCGATCGTCATCGGCCAGGCGGTCGAGTTCGACTACTCCGGCACCCAGGCCTGCCGCGTGCTGAAGGCGGAAGGCGTCCGCGTCATCCTCGTCAACTCGAACCCGGCGACGATCATGACCGACCCCGACTTCGCCGATGCGACCTACGTCGAGCCGATCACCTGGCCGGTCATCGAGACGATCATCGCCAAGGAGCGCCCGGACGCGATCCTCCCGACCCTGGGCGGACAGACGGCGCTCAACGCGGCCATGCAGCTGCACGAGCACGGCATCCTCGAGAAGTACGGCGTCGAGCTGATCGGCGCGAAGTTCGAGGCGATCCAGAAGGGCGAGGACCGCCAGATCTTCAAGGAGCTCGTCGTGGAGGCGGGCGCCGAGGTCGCGCGCTCGCACATCGCCCACACGGTGGATGAGGCCCTCGAGTTCGCCGAGGACCTCGGCTACCCGCTCGTGGTCCGGCCCTCGTTCACGATGGGCGGACTCGGCTCGGGCTTCGCGCACACCCCGGAGGAGCTCCGCCGCATCGCCGGCGACGGCATCCACCAGAGCCCGACCAGCGAGGTGCTCCTGGAGGAGTCGATCCTCGGCTGGAAGGAGTACGAGCTCGAGCTCATGCGCGACACGGCCGACAACACGGTCGTCGTCTGCTCCATCGAGAACGTCGACCCGGTCGGCGTGCACACCGGCGACTCGATCACGGTCGCCCCGGCGCTCACGCTGACGGACCGCGAGTACCAGCGGATGCGCGACATCGGCATCGACATCATCCGCGCGGTGGGCGTCGACACCGGCGGCTGCAACATCCAGTTCGCGGTGAACCCGGAGAACGGCCGCATCATCGTCATCGAGATGAACCCGCGCGTCTCCCGCTCCTCGGCGCTCGCGTCGAAGGCGACCGGCTTCCCGATCGCGAAGATCGCGGCGAAGCTCGCCATCGGCTACCGGCTGGACGAGATCCCGAACGACATCACCAAGGTGACCCCGGCGAGCTTCGAGCCGACGCTCGACTACATCGTCGTCAAGGTCCCGCGATTCGCGTTCGAGAAGTTCCCCGCCGCCGACCCGACGCTGACGACGACCATGAAGTCGGTCGGCGAGGCGATGGCCATCGGCCGCAGCTTCAGCTCGGCGCTGCAGAAGGCGCTCCGGTCGCTCGAGAAGCGCGGCTCGTCGTTCCACTGGGGGCCGCAGACGCGCACCGTGGACGAGCTGCTCGCCTCGATCGCGACGCCGACCGACGGTCGCATCGTCGACGTCCAGCAGGCGCTCCGCCTCGGCGCGACGCCGGAGCAGGTGTTCGAGGCCACGAAGATCGACCCCTGGTTCATCGACCAGATCGTCCTGATCAACGAGGTCGCCGACCAGATCCGCGACGCCCCGACGCTCGACACCGACACGCTGCGCTACGCCAAGGACCACGGGTTCTCGGACGCGCAGATCGGCGAGCTGCGCGGCTTCGGCGAGGCCGACGTGCGCGAGGTGCGCCACATCCTCGGCGTCCGGCCGGTGTACAAGACGGTGGACACCTGCGCTGGCGAGTTCCCGGCGCTCACGCCGTACCACTACTCCAGTTACGACCTGGAGACCGAGGTGGAGCCGAGTGATAAGCGCAAGGTCGTCATCCTGGGCTCCGGGCCGAACCGCATCGGGCAGGGTGTCGAGTTCGACTACTCGTGCGTGCACGCGTCGTTCGCGCTGCACGACGCCGGGTTCGAGACGATCATGATCAACTGCAACCCGGAGACCGTGTCGACCGACTACGACACCAGCGACCGGCTCTACTTCGAGCCGCTGACGCTGGAGGACGTGCTGGAGATCATCCACGCGGAGTCGCAGTCCGGCGAGCTGGTCGGCGTCGTCGTCCAGCTCGGCGGCCAGACGGCACTCGGGCTCGCGAAGGGCCTGGAGGCCGCGGGCGTCCCGATCCTCGGCACGACCCCGGAGGCCATCGACCTGGCGGAGGAGCGCGGGCTCTTCTCGGGCATTCTCGACGAGGCCGGTCTCGTCGCGCCGCGCAACGGCACCGCCGTCGACTTCCCGAGCGCCTCGCACGTCGCCGAGCAGATCGGCTACCCGGTGCTGGTGCGCCCGAGCTTCGTGCTCGGCGGCCGCGGCATGGAGATCGTCTACGACAGCGCATCGCTCGCGGACTACTTCGAGCGGGTCGCCGGCCAGGGGATCGTCGGCCCGTCGCATCCGCTGCTGGTCGACCGGTTCCTCGACGACGCGATCGAGATCGACGTCGACGCACTGTTCGACGGCGAGCGGCTGTACATCGGCGGCGTGATGGAGCACATCGAGGAGGCAGGCGTCCACTCCGGCGACTCGTCGTGCACCCTCCCGCCGATCACGCTCGGCCGTCGCGAGATCGACCGCGTGCGCGAGGCGACCGAGAAGATCGCCAGAGGCATCGGCGTGCGCGGCCTGCTGAACGTGCAGTTCGCGATCGGCGCGGGCGTGCTCTACGTGCTCGAGGCCAACCCGCGCGCGTCCCGGACGGTGCCGTTCGTCTCGAAGGCGCTCGGCATCCCGCTCGCCAAGGCGGCCTCGCGCATCATGGTGGGCGAGACGATCGCCGATCTGGTCGCGGAGGGCCTGCTGCCCGATCAGGACGGCTCGCGCATCCCGATGGACTCGCCGGTCGCCGTGAAGGAAGCCGTGTTGCCGTTCAAGCGCTTCCGGACCAAGGAGGGCACCGTCGTCGACTCGGTGCTCGGCCCGGAGATGCGCTCGACCGGTGAGGTCATGGGCATCGACAAGGACTTCCCGACGGCGTTCGCGAAGAGCCAGTCGGCCGCGTACGGCGGCATGCCGCTCGGCGGGACGGCGTTCGTGTCGGTCTCCGACCGCGACAAGCGCGCCGTGGTGCTCCCGGTGCTGCGGCTGCACCAGCTCGGCTTCGAGATCGTCGCGACCGAGGGAACGGCCGAGGTGCTGAACCGCAACGGGATCGCGGCCCGCATCGTGCGCAAGCACAGCGAGGCCCAGGAGAGCGGCGGCGACTCGATCGTCGACATCATCAACCGTGCCGAGGTGGATGTGGTGATCAACACCCCGAGCGGGCGGTCGGCTCGCGCCGACGGGTACGAGATCCGTGCCGCCGCCGTGGCTGCGGACAAGCCGCTGTTCACGACCATCGCCGAGCTGAGCGCCGCCGTCGCGTCGCTGGACGCCATCCGCGAGGGCTTCGACGTGAAGTCCCTCCAGGAGTACGCCATCGAGAGGGCCGCCCGAGTATGACCACTCCCGCTCCCGCAGCCGACAGCTCCGGAGTTTTTCCGCCCGACACGCCGCTGGCGGGCGGAAAAACTCAGGAGCCGTCGGCGGGGCGCGGGGCGCGGTTCGGGGAGCGCCTCGCGGCGGTGTTCGCCGAGGAGGGGCGGCTGTGCGTCGGCATCGACCCGCACGCGCACCTGCTCGAGGCATGGGGGCTGCCGGCGTCTGCCGAGGGCCTGCGCTCCTTCGGGCTCACGGTGGTCGAGGCCGCCGCCGGCCGGGCGGGGATCGTCAAGCCGCAGGTGGCCTTCTTCGAGCGCTTCGGCGCCGCGGGCTACGGTGCGCTGGAGGAGGTGCTGGCCGCCGCTCGTGCCGCCGGTCTCCTGGTGATCGCCGACGTCAAGCGCGGCGACATCGGCACGAGCGTCACGGCCTACGCGGAGGCGTGGCTGACTCCCGGGTCTCCTTTGGAGGCCGACGCGATGACCGTCGCCGCCTACCAGGGGGTCGGGTCGCTCGCCGACGCCATGGCGCTGGGGGAGCGCGCGGGCAAGGGCCTGTTCGTCCTGGCCGCGACCTCCAACCCGGAGGCGGCGGATGTGCAGCAGGCGGTCGTCCGGTCCGGCCCGCGGGCGGGACAGTCTGTCGCTCGTGCGATCATCGAAGACGTGCATTCGTTCAATCAGGAGCAGGCGGGCGGCGCGCCCTTCGGATCGGTCGGGCTGGTGCTCGGCGCGACCGTCGAACTCGCCCACTACGGGATCGATGTGGCCACGGCGGGGGAGCGGACGCCCGCACTCCCGGTGCTCGCGCCCGGATTCGGGCACCAGGGCGCTCGGGTCGAGGATGCGCCGCGGCTGTTCGGCTCGCTCGCGACCGGCGTGATCGTCAGCGAGTCGCGCGGGCTCCTCACGGCAGGGCCCGCGGGTTTGGCCGACGCGATCGCGCGTCGCGCCGAGGAGGTGCGGTCCGCGCATGTCTGAGGCCGCATCCACCCGGGAGGCTGCCTCCCTGCGTCCGGCACCGCCCGAGGTCGACCGTCAGGCCGCCTCGCAGGCGGCCGTCGCCGCGCGCCGCGCTCGCGCCGCGGTGAAGGCCGCGATCGCGTCGCGCGAGGTGTCGCCGCTCGTCGTGCTCGACCGCGCGACCGCCGACCCGGAGGGCGTCGAGGGGCGCCTGCGGGTGACCGAGTTCCTGCTCAGCGTGCCCGCCATCGGCACGACGAAGATGCAGGAGGCTCTGGACCGCCTCGCCATCTCGCCCGCGAAGCGCCTCGGTGGCCTGGGGCGCCACCAGCGGCTCCGGCTGCGCCAGTACCTCATCGAGCGCGAGAACCGCAGCGCGCGCCAGCGCAACCGGCTGGTCGTGCTGGCCGGTCCGACCGCGGTCGGCAAGGGCACGGTCTCCACCTACATCCGCGAGCACTATCCCGACGTGCTGCTGTCGGTCTCGGCGACGACGCGTGCGCCGCGGCCTGGCGAGGTCGACGGGATCAACTACTACTTCGTCGACGACGCGGAGTTCGACCGGATGATCGCCGCTGGCGAGCTGCTCGAGCACGCCACCGTGCACAACGCCTACCGCTACGGCACCCCGCGCGCTCCGATCGAGAAGGCCCTCGCCGCCGGACGGGGCGTGCTGCTGGAGATCGACCTCCAGGGCGCCCGCCAGGTGCGCGAGTCGATGCCGGAGGCCCGCCTGATCTTCCTCCTCCCGCCGACCTGGGACGAACTGGTGCGGCGCCTCATCGGGCGCGGCACGGAGGATGCGGCCGAGCAGCAGCGGCGCCTGGAGACAGCGAAGGTCGAACTGGCCGCCCAGGACGAGTTCGACTACAAGGTCGTCAACCACGACGTCGCCGAGGCGGCCCGCGAGGTCGTAGACTTGATGAAGGTCCGTGCGGCGCCAGCGCGTCCATGACCTCTCTCCGCGCCGTCGCCGGCGCGCCCACCGTCCCCGGCCGCCTCTCGCGGTCGTCCGATCCGGCCCCGTGCCCGATCGCCCAGAGCAAGGAGCATCCATGGCCACCAGCAACAACGGCATCATCGACCCGCCCATCGACGACCTCCTGTCGCGCGTCGAGTCCAAGTACGCGCTCGTGATCTTCGCGTCCAAGCGGGCCCGCCAGATCAACGACTACTACGCCGACCTCCACGAGGGCAGCCTGTTCGACAACGTCGGCCCGCTGGTCGACTCGTCCGTCGACGACAAGCCGCTGTCGGTCGCGCTCCACGAGATCAACGAGGACAAGCTCGTTCTCAAGCCGATCGCCGCCGAGTAAGACAGAGGCAGAAGACAACACCGCAGGACGACCGCAGCCGGGAGGTCCCGGCCCAGGAGAGGTGCCGCCGTTGAGCCCACGATTGACCATCGTCGTCGGAGTGACCGGCGGCATCGCTGCGTATAAAGCCGTCGGTGTCATCCGCGCCCTGGTCCTCGAGGGTCACTCGGTGCACGTCGTCGCGACGGAGGCCGCTCTGCGGTTCGTCGGGCGGCCGACGCTCGAGGCCATCAGCCGCAACCCGGTCGCGACCGACCTGTACGAGGGCGTCGCCGAGGTGCGGCACGTCGCGATCGGCCAGTCCGCCGACCTGATCGTGATCGCCCCGGCGACGGCGAACACCATCGCCAAGCTCGCCGCCGGCCTGGCCGACGATCTGCTCGGGAACACCGTCCTCGCATCCACCGCGCCGCTGGTCATCGCGCCCGCGATGCACACGGAGATGTGGCGGAACCCGGCCACGGTCGCCAACATTGCAACCCTGCGCAGCCGCGGCGTCACGGTCGTCGGGCCGGCGAGCGGTCAGCTGACCGGCGCCGACTCCGGCCCCGGCCGCATGGAGGAGCCGGAGGTCATCGTTCGGGCCGCCCTGCGTGCCGCCGGGGCGATGCCGCGCGCGGTCGAGGCTCCCGCGCACGCTCCGGCCGCCCTCCCCGCGGGCTCGCCGGCCGAGACGCCCGCCGTCAACGACGTGGTGGTGCTCTCCGAGCGCCGTCGCGCCAACGAGGCCGCCCGTCGCCCGCGCGGCGGCGTCGACCTCGCCGGGAAGCGCGTCGTGGTGACCGCCGGCGGTACGCGGGAGCCGCTCGACCCGGTCCGCTTCCTCGGCAACCGGTCGAGCGGGCGGCAGGGCGTCGCCATCGCGAGCGCCGCGCAGGCGCGCGGGGCCGACGTCGTCCTGATCGCCGCGCACCTCGAGGTCGAACCGCCGGAGGGCGTCGAGCTGATCGAGGTGCAGACCGCGCTGGAGCTGCAGGAGGCCGTCCAGGAAGCGGCTCGCGCCGCCGACGTCGTCGTCATGACGGCGGCCGTCGCCGACTACCGTCCGGCCGAGACCCGCGAGGCCAAGATCAAGAAGTCGGACCACGGCGACACCCTGACGCTGGAGCTGGTGGCCAACCCCGACATCCTCGCCGGGCTCTCCGCGCACAAGCGCGACGACCAGGTCGTCGTCGGGTTCGCGGCCGAGACCGAGCCGGACCCGCAGGCCCTCATCGAGCTTGGCCGCACCAAGCTCGCCGCCAAGGGCAGCGACTTCCTCGTGCTCAATCAGGTGGGCTGGTCGCAGGGCTTCGCAACGGAGAGCAATGAGGTCGTGGTCCTGCGCAAGGGCGGCGATATAGTGATGGAGGCCTCAGGCAGCAAGCTGTCGGTGGCCGACCGTATCCTCGACGTCATCGCGTGAACAACGCTCGCGCCGGAGGAATCCGGTCGTGAGACAAGCGCCCCGTCGACCAGGGAGAACAATGGCAGATCTGCGTCTCTTCACGTCCGAGTCCGTCACCGAAGGGCACCCGGACAAGATCTGCGACCAGATCTCCGACAGCATCCTGGATGCGCTGCTCACCGTCGACCCGCACAGCCGCGCCGCCGTGGAGACCCTCGTCACCACCGGCCTGGTGCACGTCGCCGGCGAGGTGACGTCGAACGGCTACGTCGAGATCCCGGCCCTGGTGCGCAACAAGCTGGTCGAGATCGGGTACGACTCGTCCGACGTCAGCTTCGACGGCACCCAGTGCGGTGTCTCCGTGTCGATCGGCGCGCAGTCGCCCGACATCGCGCAGGGCGTGGACAACGCCCTCGAGACGCGCGCCGAGCAGAGTCACGACGACCTGGACCGGCAGGGCGCGGGCGACCAGGGCATCATGTTCGGCTACGCCACCACCGAGACCCCGCAGTACATGCCGCTGCCGATCTGGCTCGCGCACCGCCTCGCGGAGCGGCTCGCGTCCGTCCGCAAGGACGGGACGCTCGACTACCTGCGGCCCGACGGCAAGACCCAGGTGACCATCGGCTACGAGGGCGCCGTGCCGAAGTCGGTGCAGACGGTCGTGCTGTCGACGCAGCACGCTCCCCAGGTCTCCAACGAGCAGCTGCAGGCGGAGGTGATCGAGGAGGTCATCAACCCGGTGATGCACGCCGCGGGGCTCGAGACCTCGCACATCCGGACTCTCATCAACCCGACCGGACGCTTCGAGATCGGCGGCCCCAAGGGCGACGCGGGTCTCACCGGCCGCAAGATCATCGTCGACACTTACGGCGGGGCCTCCCGCCACGGCGGTGGCGCGTTCTCGGGCAAGGACCCGTCGAAGGTCGACCGCTCGGCGGCGTACGCCATGCGCTGGGTGGCAAAGAACGCCGTCGCCGCCGGCCTCGCCGACCGGCTCGAGGTGCAGATCGCGTACGCGATCGGCAAGGCGGCGCCCGTCGGGCTGTACGTCGAGACGTTCGGCACCGCGAAGGTTCCGGAGGAGCGCATCATCGGCGCGATCCGCGACGTGTTCGACCTGCGGCCGGCCGCGATCATCCGCGACCTCGACCTGCTCCGCCCGATCTACGCGCGCACGGCCACCTACGGGCACTTCGGCCGCGAGCTCCCCGAGTTCACCTGGGAGCGGCTCGACCGCGTCGACGACCTGCGCTCGGCCGCGGGGATCTAGCGGTGGCGGCGGCCGGACGGGTCGCCCGGGTGGTCCTCGACTCGCCGCTCCCGCAGCTCGACCACCTCTTCGACTACAGCATCCCCGAGGAGCTCGCCGCCGACGCGCAGCCGGGCGTGCGCGTGCGCGTTCCGCTTCGCTCGGCCGGCCGTGTCGCCGACGGCTATCTGGTCGAGGTCGGCGAGCCGGACGACGGGTACGACGGGACGTTGAGCCCGCTGGAGGCCGTCGTCTCGCCCGCCCAGGTGCTCACGCCGGGCGTCTGGCGGCTGGCGCGCAGGCTCGCGGACCGGAGCGCGGGAACCGCGAGCGACATCCTGCGCCTGGCCGTCCCCGGCCGGATGGTGCGCGTCGAGAAGGCGTGGCTCGCCGCGCGCGCCGCCGCCGCCGACAGTTCCGGAGTTTTTCCTCCCGACACGCCGTCGGAGGGGCGAAAAACTCCGGAGCCCGCGGGGGCGCGCGTGGCGGTGCGCGGGTACGGAGAGCGGATGCTGGAGGATGCGGTCGCGCGCGACGAGCGGATCGCGCTCCGCGCCATCCCGCGCCTCGTGCCGCTGCCCGACGGCACCTGGGTCGGCGAGTGGGCGGTCACCCTGGCGGCCCTGGCCGCCGACTGCTGGCGCGGCGGCCGCACCGCGATCGTCGCGGTTCCCGATCACCGCGACCTGGAGCAGCTGGCCGCGGCACTCGCGGTCACCGCTCCCGCGCACGCAGTCGTGCGCGCCGACGCCGGGCAGGCGAACCCCGACCGGTACCGCGGCTTCCTGGAGGCGCTCTCCGGCCCGCGCATCGTCATCGGCAACCGCTCGGTCGTCTACGCCCCCGCCGAGCGGCTCGGCCTGATCGCGGTCTGGGAGGACAGCGACCCTCTGCACGCCGAGCCGCTGAGCCCGTATGTGCACACGCGGGATGCGGCCCTCGTCCGGCAGGAGCTCGAGGGCTGCGCTCTGGTGCTGAGCGGCAACATCCGCAGCGTGGAGGCACAGCGCCTGGTGGAGCTCGGCTGGCTGCGCGACATCGCGCCGGAGCGCATCCAGAGCCCGAAGGTGGTGCTCACCGCCAACCAGCAGGCGCCCGAGCCGATGGCCCGCGCCGCGCGAATCCCGTCGACGGCGTGGCGCGCCGCCCGCGAGGCGCTGAACGGCGAGAGCGGACGGCCGCGCGGCCCGGTGCTCGTGCAGGTCGGGCGGCCGGGCTACGCTCCGGTGATCGCGTGCGCGAACTGCGGGCAGGCGGCGCGGTGCATGAACTGCAAGGGCGCGCTGCACCAGACGCGGGCGGGCTCGCCGCCGTCGTGCACCGTCTGCGGCCGGCTCGCGACCGACTGGCAGTGCGAGCACTGCGAGCACCGGCGGTTCCGGCTGGTCACGGTCGGCTCGGGCCGCACCGCCGAGGAGCTGGGGCGTGCGTTCCCCGGCACGCGCGTCATCCTCGCCGACGGCGACCACCCCGTGCAGCGTGTCGGGTCGGCGCCCGCGCTCGTGGTCGCGACCCGCGGCGCCGAGCCGATCGCCGAGGGCGGGTACCAGGCGGTGCTGCTGCTCGACGGCGAGCGGATGCTGGCGCGCGAGAGTCTGCACGTCGCCGAGGACTGTCTGCGCTGGTGGCAGAGCGCGGCCGGGCTCACCGCACCCGGCGCCCCGACCGTCCTGGTCGGCGTCGGGGGACCGCTGGCGCGCGACTTCGCGACCGGCCGCCTGGTCGAGTTCGCGCACGAGGAGCTGGTGGATCGCCGCGAGCTGCGCTTCCCACCCGCCGTGCGTCTCGCCTCGGTCACCGGGTCGGAGGCGACTGTGACCGAAGTGCTGGATGCGGTGGACCGCTCCCTCCTCATCGACGTCCTCGGCCCCGCACCGGTGGAGGCGGAGGGACCGTCGGCCCGCGCCGCCCGCTCCGGACCGGACCTCGTGCGCGCCGTGCTGCGATTCGAGTACGCGCATGGCGCCGACGTCGCGGCGTCCGTCCGTGCCGCCGTCGTGAAGAACGCGACCCGCCGTCGCCGCGCCCCGGCCGGGCGTCTGGGTTACCGCCCGGCGCCGGCGCTGCGGGTGCGCTTCGACGATCCCGAGATCCTCTAGGAGCACCCCGGCTGCCGCCGTTCGCGGCCGATCGGGAGCTGCGCAGAGTAGGCTGGGTCGCCGTCCCGAACCGAAAGAACCTTCTCCATGCGCATCGTCTTCGCCGGAACGCCGGCCGTCGCCCTCCCGTCCCTGGAGGCCGTCGCGGCCCGGCACGAGGTGGTCGCCGTCGTCACCCGTGAGGATGCGCCGCTCGGCCGCAAGCGCGTGCTGACGCCGTCGCCCGTCGCACAGGCCGCGGAGCGTCTCGGGCTACCGGTGATCAAGGCGAACCGCCTCGGCGACGACGTGACCGAGCGCATCGCCGCCCTGCAGCCCGACCTCGGCGTGGTGGTGGCGTACGGCGGCCTGGTGCGCGAGCCGCTGCTGTCGCTTCCGCGCCTCGGCTGGGTCAACCTCCACTTCTCCCTGCTCCCGCGCTGGCGGGGCGCCGCGCCCGTGCAGCGCGCCGTGATCGCCGGGGACACCGAGACCGGCGCGGCGGTCTTCCATCTTGTGCCGGAGCTCGACGCGGGGGATGTGTATGCCGAGCTGCGACGTCCCATCGGCCCGGATGAGACGGCCGGCGAGCTGCTCTCCGCCCTGGCCGAGGAGGGCGCTGCCCTGCTGGCCGACACCGCGGACGCGCTGGCCGCGGGCACGGCCGTCGCGACGCCCCAGGCGGGCGAGGTCACGCTGGCGCCCAAGCTGACGCTCGAGGATGCGCGGCTCGACCTGACCGAACCGGCCGAGCGGGTCTCCGCGCGGCTGCGTGGCGTGACGCCCGAGCCGGGCGCGTTCGTGCTGCTGGAGGGAGAGCGGTTCAAGGTGCACGAGGCGCGGACGACCGACGGCGAGGAGCCCGTGGCTCCCGGCGCGGTGGAACTGCGCGGCAAGCGGGTGCTCGTCGGGACGGGGACCGCTCCGCTGGAGCTCGTCACCGTCCAGCCGGCCGGGAAGCGCGCGATGGCTGCCGCCGACTGGCTGCGCGGAGTCGCCTCCGCGTCCGCCTCCGCCGCCGGGTCGACCGGGGTGGTGTTCGCATGAACGCGCCGCGCGACGACCGCAACCGTGACCGCAGCCCGGGCCGCCGGGACGACCGGCGCGACGACCGCCGTCCGCGTCCCCGCTCGGGCCCGCCGCAGACCCGCGTCCAGCCCGCTCGCCAGGTCGCCCTCGACGTGCTGCAGGCCGTCAGCGACTCCGACGCCTACGCCAACCTGCTGCTCCCGACGCGCATCGCCCGCGCCGGGCTCTCGCCGGCGGACGCCGGTCTCGCCACCGAGCTGACCTACGGCACGCTGCGGATGCAGGGCTACTACGACCGGGTCATCGCCATCGCCGCGGGCCGCGACGTCGACCGGATCGACCCGCCGCTCCTCGACGTGCTGCGGCTGGGCGCGCACCAGCTGCTGTCGATGCGCGTCCCGTCGCACGCCGCCGTGAACGAGTCGGTCGGGCTGGCGCGCACCGTCGGCAGCCGCTCGGGCACCGGCTTCGTGAACGGCGTGCTGCGCGAGATCGGCCGCCACACTCCCGACGAGTGGCGGGAGGAGGTCGCGTCGCGGGCGAAGAACGACGACGACCGCCTCTCGGCGCTGCACTCGCATCCCGTCTGGGTGGTCCGCGCGCTGCGCCGATCGCTCGACGCCGAGGGCCGGGTGGAGGAGTTGGAGCAGCTCCTGGAGGCCGACAACACCGCGCCGCGGGTCAACCTCATCGCACTGCCCGGTCTCGTCGACAAGCCGGACGACGCGCGCGACGACCGGTTCTCGCCTCCCGGCTTCACCGTCGGCGGCGGCGATCCGTTCGGGATCGTGGAGAAGACCGAGGGCCGCATCCGGGTGCAGGACGAGGGCTCGCAGCTGGCCGCCCTCGCGCTGACTCGCGCGGAGCCGGTGCGGCCAGGGGAGCGCTGGCTCGACCTGTGCGCCGGCCCCGGCGGGAAGGCGGCTCTGCTCGCCGCCGAGGCGCTGACCGGCGGAGCGACCCTGGTGGCGAACGAGCTGGTCCCCGCACGCGCCGAGCTCGTGCGACGCGCGCTCGCTCCGGTGCCGCTGGAGGTGCCGGTCTGGGAACTGGACGGCACCGCCGTCGGTGCCGAGCATCCCGAAGCATTCGACCGCATCCTGCTCGACGCCCCGTGCACCGGGCTCGGCGCGCTCCGTCGTCGGCCGGAGGCGCGCTGGCGCAAGAGCCCGCGGGATGTCAGCGAGCTGACCGCGCTGCAATCCGCCCTGCTCGACTCGGCGATCGCCGCGCTGAAGCCCGGCGGCCTGCTCGCCTACGTGACCTGCTCGCCGCACCTCGCCGAGACCCGCGGGGTCGTCGCCGACGCGCGCGAGCGTCACGGCGACCTGCTCGAAACGCAGGCGACCGCCGACACCCTGCAGTCCCTCGCCGTCGACCGGCTCGACCTGGCGAGCGACGGCGACACCGTCCAGCTGTGGCCGCACCGCCACCTCACCGACGGGATGTTCATCGCGCTTCTCCGCAAGCGCTCCGCCTAGGCTGGAGCCATGGCTTCGACCCCTTCCGCCGACCGGATCGACCCGCGCGTCCGCATCAACCCCAGCATCCTGGCCGCCGACTTCGTCAACATGCAGAGCGAGGTGGAGCGCATCGCGACCGCCGACCTGGTGCATGTCGACGTGATGGACAACCACTTCGTCCCGAACCTGACGTTCGGGCCGCAGATGGTGGGCCGCATTCAGGATGTGAGCCCCATCCCGCTGGATGTGCACCTGATGATCGACGACCCGGACCGCTGGGCACCGGGGTATGCGGAGCTCGGTGCGTACTCGGTGACCTTCCACGCGGAGGCCGCGCAGGACCCGGTCGCTCTGGCACGGCGGCTGCGGTCGATCGGCGCGCGGGCGGGCATCGCGGTCAAGCCGGGCACCGGCGTCGAGCCGTACCTCGACCTGCTGGAGGAGTTCGACCAGGTGCTCGTGATGACGGTGGAGCCGGGATTCGGCGGCCAGTCGTTCATGCCGGAGACCATGCCGAAGCTCAACGCTCTGCGGCGGGCCGTCGAGGCGCGCGGTCTCGACGTGTGGCTGCAGGTGGACGGCGGCATCACCGAGGAGACCATCGTCACGGCGGCCGCCGCCGGGGCGGACACGTTCGTGGCGGGCTCCAGCGTCTTCCGCGGCGAGCCGGCGGACCGCATCGCGGCCCTCCGTGCCGCCGCGCTTCCGCACCTCCACTGACCCACACCTCCGCACATTCGTGCCGAATGTGCGGAATCAGCGCGGCATACCGCACATTCGGCACGAATGTCTGACCGGCTCGGGCGGACCGGTACGCTGGAGGGGTGAAAACCTTCGACGACCTCTTCGCCGAACTCGCGCAGAAGGCGCAGGACCGCCCGGACGGCTCCGGCACGGTCCGCGAGCTCGACGCCGGCGTGCACGCCATCGGCAAGAAGATCGTCGAGGAGGCCGCCGAGGTCTGGATGGCCGCCGAGTACGAGTCCGACGAGGCCACCGCCGAGGAGATCTCGCAGCTGCTCTACCACCTGCAGGTCCTGCTCCTCGCCAAGGGACTGACGCCGGCCGACGTGTACCGACATCTGTGATGGACCAGCCTTACTGCCGTACCTAGGCCCATCCACTCGTCCGATCACGTCACGAAAGACCTGCGAATGCTGAAGATCGCCGTCCCCAACAAGGGCTCCCTCTCCGAGACCGCGGCGCAGATGCTGCACGAGGCCGGCTACGTCGGCCGCCGCGACCCGAAGGAGCTCATCGTCACCGACGCCCGCAACGGCGTCGAGTTCTTCTACCTGCGCCCGCGAGACATCGCCACCTACGTCGGATCCGGCGCGCTCGATGTCGGCATCACCGGCCGCGACCTGCTGCTCGACTCGGGCTCGCCCGCCGCCGAGATCAGCGCCCTCGACTTCGCCGCGTCGACGTTCCGGTTCGCCGGTCCCGCCGGCGTGTTCGCCGAGCTCGCCGACCTGGAGGGCAAGCGCGTCGCGACGAGCTACCCGGGTCTCGTCGGCGCGTTCCTCGGCGAGCACGGCGTCAGCACCTCCCTGATCAAGCTGGATGGCGCGGTCGAGTCGGCCGTGCGGCTCGGCGTCGCCGACGCGGTCGCCGATGTCGTCGAGACCGGCTCCACCCTCCGCAAGCAGGGGCTGGAGATCTTCGGACCGGTCATCCTGGAGTCGGAGGCCGTGCTCATCTCGTCCCCGTCGCCGGCCGCCGGCGTGGACACGCTGGTGCGCCGGCTGCAGGGCGTCATGGTCGCCCGCCAGTACGTGCTGATCGACTACAACCTCCCCGTCGCACTGCTCGAGAAGGCGGTCGCCCTGACGCCGGGCGTCGAGTCGCCGACCGTCTCTCCGCTGGGCGAGCCGGAGTGGGTGGCCGTCCGCGTGATGATCAAGCGCGAGCAGACCAACCACATCATGGACGACCTGTACGAGCTGGGCGCCCGCGCCATCCTGGTCACCTCCATCCACGCTGCGCGGATCTGATGGGCGTCGCGGTCCGGGTGATCCCCTGTCTCGACGTGGCCGCCGGCCGCGTCGTGAAGGGCGTGAACTTCCAGAACCTGCGCGACCAGGGCGACCCGGTCGAGCTCGCCCGGCGGTACTTCGAGCAGGGCGCGGACGAGCTGACCTTCCTGGATGTGACGGCGACCGTCGACGACCGCGCCACCACGTACGACGTGGTGCGGGCGACGGCCGAGCAGGTCTTCATCCCGCTCACCGTCGGCGGCGGCGTGCGCAGCCCCGAGGATGTGGCGAAGCTCCTCGGCCACGGCGCCGACAAGGTGGGTGTCAACTCGGCCGCGATCGCGCGCCCGGAGCTGATCTCCGAGATCGCCGCCCGGTTCGGCGCGCAGGTGCTGGTGCTGTCGCTGGATGTGAAGCGCTCGGCCGCGACGCCGTCCGGTTTCGTCGTGACGACGCACGGCGGGCGCACGGAGACCGACCTCGACGCCCTGGAGTGGGCGGCGCGCGCGATCGAGCTGGGCGCGGGGGAGCTGCTGGTCAACTCCATCGACGCCGACGGCACCAAGGAGGGCTTCGACCTGGAGCTCATCCGCGAGATGCGCGCCCTGAGCAGCGTTCCCGTGATCGCCTCGGGCGGCGCGGGGGCGCTGGAGCATTTCGTTCCGGCCATCCAGGCGGGAGCCGACGCCGTGCTCGCGGCGAGCGTGTTCCACCAGGGTGAGCTGACGATCGAGCAGGTGAAGGACGAACTGGCCGCGGCCGGGATGGAGGTCCGCCGATGAACGCGACGACGACCGATGCGGTACTGGAGCGCATCCGCTTCACCGACGCCGGGCTGGTGCCGGCGATCATCCAGCAGTGGGACACCCGCGAGGTGCTGATGATGGGGTGGATGGACGCGGAGGCGTTCCGCCGCACCATGAGCGAGGGCCGGGTGACCTTCTGGTCCCGCTCCCGCAAGGAGTACTGGCGGAAGGGCGACACGTCCGGCCACGTGCAGTACGTGAAGGGCGCCGCGCTCGACTGCGACGGCGACACCCTGCTGGTCACGGTCGAGCAGGTCGGCGCGGCCTGCCACACCGGCACGCGCACCTGCTTCGACGCGGATGTGCTGGAGCCGGTCGTCGGCGCGAGCCCCGAGATCGAGGCGGCCGACCTGTGATCGACACCGTAGGCGGCACGACGACCCGGAGCGCCTTCGACGGACTCGTCGGCGACCACCGCGTCGTCCCGGTGATCCGCGAGCTCTTCGCCGACGGGGAGACCCCCGTCGGCATCTACCGGAAGCTCGCGGCCGGCCGGCCGGGCACCTTCCTGCTGGAGTCGGCCGAGCAGGGCGGCATCTGGTCGCGCTTCTCGTTCGTCGGCGCGTCGTCGTTCGGCGTGCTCACGCAGGATGGCGAAGCCGTGAACTGGCTCGACTACGGCCTGCCCGCCGAGCGCGCGCTCGGCACGGCGGCCTCCCTCCGGCCGCTGGAGGCTCTCGCGGCGCTGCATGCGCGCTGGCAGACCGCCCGCATCCCGGGCCTCCCTCCGCTCACCGGCGGTCTCGTCGGGTTCATCGGCTGGGAGGCGATCCGGCAGATCGAGCGCCTGCCCGACGCCCCGCCCGCCGATGTCGACGTGCCCGGCCAGGCGCTCGCGTTCGTGGCCGACCTCGTCGTCGTGGATCACCGCACCGGCACCGTGAAGCTGGTCGCCAACGCGCTGGCCGACGACGTCGCCGACGCGGACGCGCTGTGGGCGGATGCGCAGGCGCGTCTCGACCGCATGCAGCGCGAGCTCGCGCAGCCCTCCGAGGCGTGGCTGGAGGACGTCGACCTCGGCATCCCGGCCGAGCCGATCTCCCGCACGCGCCGGGAGGACTTCCTGGCCTCGGTCGTCACGGCCAAGGAGCGCATCGTCGACGGCGACATCTTCCAGGTCGTCATCTCGCAGCGCTTCGAGCTGGAGTGCACAGCCCCCGCGCTCGACGTCTACCGGGTGCTCCGCGCGCTCAACCCGAGCCCGTACATGTACCTGCTGTCGCTCGAGAAGCCGAACGGCGAGCCGTACCAGATCGTCGGCTCGTCGCCCGAGGCGCTGGTGAAGGTGCAGGAGGGACGCGCGTTCACGCATCCCATCGCCGGATCGCGTCCCCGCGGCGCGACGCCGGAGCAGGACCTCGACCTGGAGGCGTCGCTGCTCGCCGACGACAAGGAGCGCGCCGAGCACCTGATGCTCGTCGATCTCGCCCGCAACGACCTGCTCAAGGTGTGCCAGGCGGGCACGGTCGAGGTGACGGAGTTCATGCGCATCGAGCGGTTCAGCCACATCATGCACATCGTCTCGTCGGTGGAGGGCGACTTGCTGCCGGACGCGACGGCGATCGACGTGTTCCGCGCGACGTTCCCGGCCGGAACGCTCTCGGGGGCGCCCAAGCCGATGGCGCTGCGGATCATCGACGAGCTGGAGCCCGTCCAGCGCGGCGTGTACGGCGGCGTGATCGGGTACTTCGACTTCGCCGGGGATGCGGATATCGCCATCGCGATCCGCACGGCGACGATCATGGGCGGCGTCGCACGGGTGCAGGCCGGCGGGGGACTGGTGGCCGACTCCGTGCCCGAGAACGAGTTCCAGGAGTCGCAGAACAAGGCGGCGGCCCCGCTGCGCGCCGTCGCCGTGGCGAACGCCATGAAGCGCGTGCTGTGAAGGCCGACAGCGTGAACGGCCGCCGCGTCAAGTACTCCACCATGCTGCTCCTCCTGGTGGGGAGCGGTCTCGCTCTGCTGGCGGCGACGCAGCCGTGGTTCACGATCACGCTGACCGACACGGCCGAGCACTCCACCACGATCAGCGTGGCGGGGTCGGTCGCTGCTCCCGCCCTGACCGCGCTGTCGCTCGCGGGGCTGGCCCTGACGGCGGCGCTCGCGATCGCCGGTCCGGTCTTCCGGATCGTGCTCGCGCTGCTCGGGCTGCTGCTCGGCGTCTCCGTGCTCATCTCGGCGATCAGCGCGGTGTCGGATGCGGTGGGCGCGTCGTCCTCCGCCATCACGACCGCGACAGGGGTGGCCGGGGACTCCTCGATCCGGCGCCTCGTGCACTCCGCCGCGGTCGAGCTGTGGCCGTGGGTGGCGCTCGTCGCCGGCATCCTCATCATCCTGGCGAGCGCGGCCGTCGTCGTCTTCTCGCGCCTCTGGCCCGGTCCGTCGCGCAAGTACCAGACCCGCTTCGCCGGGGAGGACGGCCGCCCTGCCGACGAACTCTTCGCCGACGAGCCTGAGCCCGCCGACGACGCCACGCCCCGCGCCGCGGCCACTCCGGCCGCTGGCGCGCCGGCCGCCGACGCGCCCGACCCCGCGACCCCCACCACCCTCGACCGCGACACGGCGATCGACAGCTGGGACGACCTCACCCGAGGCGACGACCCCACCCGCTGACCCGCGTCCCCTCCCGTCCCGTCCCATCCGTCTCGCCCCGCCCATCCCACCCACCCTCGAGTCCGCAAACTTTGCACGCCCACGCGCGCAGAACCGTGCAAAGTTTGCGGACTCGACGGCGGGGGCGGGCGCGTGGAGGGCGACGGGGTAGGAGCGCCTACTAGACTGGGTGCGTTCCAAATTCCCGTGCGCGCCGGGCGGCGCGCACCCGACGTGCAGGAGTCCCATGAGCAGCGAGTCAGTCGAGCCAGGCCACGGTCACTCGCCGGCGGCGTGGACGGCCGTGATCATCATGCTGGTCGCGTTCACCATCGGCGCCATCGCCTTCTTCTTCGACGCCCCCATCATCGTCTGGGCGGCGGCGGGACTCGCGGTGATCGGGCTCATCGTCGGCTGGGTCATGAAGCGCGCCGGGTACGGCGTCGGCGGCGACAAGTACACCCCGAAGGGGCACTGATCCGTGCTCGCCGACCTCGTCGCCGGCGCGCTCGAGGACGCTGAGCGGAGACGCGGTGAGCGACCGCTCGCCGAGGTGGAGGCCGCGGCGCTGGCCCGGCCCGCCGCTCTCGACGCCCTCACCGCTCTCGCCCCGGCGGAGCGCGTAAAGATCATCGCCGAGGTGAAGCGCGCGAGCCCGTCCCGCGGGTCGCTCGCCGCCATCCCGGACCCCGCAGCTCTCGCCGTCTCGTACGAGACCGGCGGTGCCAGCGCGATCAGCGTCCTGACCGAGGAGCGCCGCTTCCACGGCTCGCTCGCCGACCTCGAGGCGGTCCGCGAGGCCGTCTCCATCCCGGTGCTGCGCAAGGAGTTCGTCGCCGATCCGTACCAGGTGTTCGAGGCCCGCGCCGCGGGCGCCGACCTGGTGCTGCTGATCGTCGCCGCGCTCGACCAGAAGCGGCTCGTCGAGCTGCACGAGCTAATCACCGAGCTGGGCATGACCTCGCTGGTGGAGGCGCACTCGGCCGACGAGCTGAGCCGCGCCCTCGACACCGGCGCGGGTCTCGTGGGCGTCAACGCCCGCGACCTGACGACGTTCGAGCTGGATCGGGACCTGTTCGGCCGCCTGGCCGGCAGCATCCCCTCCGGCGTCATCCGCGTGGCGGAGTCGGCCGTGAAGACGGCCGACGATGTCGCGCACTACCGGGCGGCGGGCGCCGATGTCGTGCTCGTCGGCGAGGCGCTCGTCACGAGCGACCCCGTCGCGACGCTCGAAGAGTTCTTGGGAGTCTGATGTCCCTCCGCACTGAGCAGGGTCCGTATTTCGGCGACTTCGGCGGGCGGTTCGTCCCCGAGTCGCTGGTCGCAGCACTCGACGAGCTGTCGGCGGCGTGGGAGGAGGCCAAGGCCGATCCCGCGTTCCACGCCGAGCTGGATGAGCTTCACCGCAGCTATACCGGGCGCCCGTCGATCATCACGGAGGTGCCGCGGTTCGCCGAGGCTGCGTTCGATGGAAAGCCGGGCGGCGGTGCCCGCATCATCCTCAAGCGCGAGGACCTCAACCACACCGGGTCGCACAAGATCAACAACGTGCTGGGCCAGGCCATCCTGACGAAGCGCATCGGCAAGACCCGCGTGATCGCCGAGACCGGCGCCGGCCAGCACGGCGTCGCCACCGCGACGGCGGCCGCGCTCTTCGGGCTCGAGTGCACCATCTACATGGGCGAGGTCGACACCGAGCGCCAGGCGCTGAACGTCGCCCGCATGCGCCTCCTCGGCGCCGAGGTCGTCGCCGTCAAGACCGGCTCGCGCACGCTCAAGGACGCCATCAACGACGCCATGCGCGACTGGGTGACGAACGTCGAGCACACCAACTACATCTTCGGAACGGTCGCGGGCCCGCACCCGTTCCCGGCGATGGTGCGCGACCTCCAGAAGATCATCGGCGAGGAGGCGCGCGAGCAGGTGCAGGAGCTCACCGGCCGCCTGCCGGACGCCGTCGTCGCGTGCGTCGGCGGGGGCTCGAACGCGATGGGCATCTTCCACGCCTTCCTGGACGACGAGGATGTGCGCCTGATCGGCTTCGAGGCGGGCGGCGAGGGTGCGGACACCCCGCGTCACGCCGCGACGATCACCAAGGGCCGCCCCGGCGTGCTGCACGGCGCGCGCTCCATGCTGCTGCAGGACGAAGACGGCCAGACCATCGAATCCCACTCGATCTCGGCCGGCCTCGACTACCCGGGCGTCGGCCCGGAGCACGCCTGGCTCGCGAAGATCGGCCGCGCCGAGTACCGGCCGGTGTCGGATGCGGACGCCATGGAGGCCCTGCGCCTGCTCAGCCGCACCGAGGGCATCATCCCCGCCATCGAGTCGTCCCACGCCCTGGCCGGCGCCCTGGCCCTCGGGCGCGAGCTCGGCCCGGAGGGGATCATCCTGGTGAACCTCAGCGGCCGTGGCGACAAGGACATGGAGACCGCCGGGCGGTACTTCGACCTGATCGACGCGGACGCGGTGCAGTCGTGAGCGGCGTGGTCACGAGCCGCGTCGCCGACGCGATCGCCCGCCGCAACACTGAGGCTTCGGGCGCGCTGATCGGCTACCTCCCGGCCGGCTTCCCCGACCTCGCGACCAGTGTGGATGCGGCCGTCGCGCTCGCGAACAACGGCGTCGACGTCATCGAGCTCGGCCTGCCGTACTCCGACCCCGTGATGGACGGCACGGTCATCCAGGCCGCGACGCAGCAGGCTCTCAGCGCCGGCTTCCGCCTGCGTGACGGCTTCACCGCCGTCCGTGAGATCACCGCGCAGGTCGACATCCCCGTGCTCGTCATGACCTATTGGAACCCGGTGCTGCAGTACGGCGTCGACCGCTTCGCGGACGATCTCGCCGCGGCCGGGGGAGCAGGCCTCATCACGCCCGACCTCATCCCGGACGAGGGTGCCGACTGGCTCGCCGCATCCGACCGCGTCGGTCTCGACCGCGTGTTCCTCGCGGCGCCCAGCTCGACCGACGCCCGCCTGAAGCAGGCGGTGGAGGCGAGCCGCGGGTTCGTCTACGCCGTCTCGACCATGGGCATCACGGGCGCGCGCACCGATGTGGATGCGGCAGCGCGCACGCTCGTCGGGCGCCTTCGCGAGGCGGGCGCGACCAGCACGTGCGTCGGGCTCGGCATCTCGTCGGCCGCTCAGGTGGCCGAGGTGCTCGAGTACGCGGACGGCGCGATCGTCGGCTCGGCGCTCGTCAAGGCGCTGGCCGACGGCGGCGTGGCGGAGGCCGGGCGCGTGGCGGCCGGGCTCGCCCGCGGCACAGCGGCCTAGCCGGGCGTTCTAGACTATGGTGGCCGCGCGCCTCTCTGCGCCGCGGCATGATCGACACGAAAGGTGAGTCATCGGGTGTTTGCGACGATGAGCGGCTGGATGGCCAGCATCCCGAGTCCTGGGCCCGAGTGGGCGCAGATCCCGCTGCCTTTCTGGCCGTACCGCATCCAGATGTACGCGCTGATCATCCTCGTCGGCATCGTCGTCGCCGCCATGTGGACCTCGCGCCGCCTCACCAAGCAGGGCGCAGAGCCGGGCGTCGTGCTCGACATCCTGCTGTGCGCCGTGCCGCTCGGGATCATCGGCGCCCGGTTCTACCACGTGGTGACGCACCCGAAGGACTTCTTCTACCCGGGCGCGAACATCTGGAACCCCTTCGAGCCGGGCAGCATCTGGGCGATCTGGGAGGGCGGCGGCGCCATCTTCGGCGCCCTGATCGGTGGCGCCATCGGTGTGCTCATCGGCTGCCGCTGGACCGGGCTGCGGTTCTGGACGTTCGCGGACGCGCTCGCACCGGCCCTCCTGCTCGCGCAGGCCATCGGCCGCCTCGGCAACTACTTCAACCAGGAGCTCTTCGGCCTTCCGACCGATTTGCCCTGGGGCCTGCAGATCGACTCGCCCAACAAGGCGATCCCGGTCGGCCTGCCCGCGGACACGCTGTTCCAGCCCCTCTTCCTGTACGAGATGATCTGGAACGTCATCGGCGTCTTCGTGATCGTCTGGCTGCAGCGCCGCTTCCGCCTCCAGTGGGGCAAGGTGTTCGCCGTCTACCTGATCTGGTACGGCGCCGGCCGCTCCTACCTGGAGTCGATCCGCATCGACCCGAGCGAGTTCACGCTGCTCGGCATCCCGAGCAACGTCTGGGCCGCCTTCGGTGCCGTGGTGCTCGGCCTCATCATCTTCCTCGTCCAGTCGCGCAGGCACCCCGGCCTCGAGCCGAGCCCGTACCGACCGGGTCGTGAATGGGTGAACCCGGATGCTGAGGTAGACTCGGACGACACGGACCTGGAGGACGAGGACGCCGCCGACGCAGACGGTGTGCCTGCCGGGTCCGCTTCGGCCAAGGCCACAAGCCCCACGAACGGATAAACCCGACGGCTCGAAGTACCAAAAACCGTCGAGGCGATCCCACGCACCTGACCGCTCCACGATTCCGAGCCGCACACGGCCCGGAGGATGCGGCGGAACTCATAAGCACCGGGCCGATGGCGTCCCTGCACCCAACATCCCCACATCCACGACACTGTGAGGACGGTCGACAGATGGCGCTCACGCCTCCCTATTCCCGCTTCGGGACCGTGCCTGGCCCGCAGGGCCTGTACGACCCTGCCCACGAGAAGGACGCCTGCGGTCTCGCCATGGTCGCGACCCTCCGGGGCACGGCCGGGCACGACATCATCGACGCCGCGCTCGAGGCGCTGCGTCACCTCGAGCACCGCGGCGCGGTCGGCTCGGACGCCGGCACCGGTGACGGCGCCGGCATCATCACCCAGGTACCGGATACGTTCCTGCGCGCCGTCGCCGGCTTCGAGCTCCCGGCGGCCGGCCGATACGCGGTCGGCAACGCGTTCCTGCCGAGCGCGGAGGACGAGCGCGCCGAGGTCAAGGCGGCTCTCGAATCCATCGCGGCCGAGCACGAGCTGACCGTCCTCGGGTGGCGGTCCGTGCCTGTGCGCCCGGACGAGCTCGGCACGCTGGCCCGGCAGGCCATGCCGGTGATCGAGCAGCTCTACGTCGCGTCCACCCGCGTCGACGAGAACGGCGAGGCCGTCTCCGGCATCACGCTCGACCGTCAGACCTTCTTCCTGCGGAAGCGGGCCGAGCGCGAGCTCGACCTGTACTTCTCGTCGCTGTCGAGCCGCACGCTCGTCTACAAGGGCATGGTCACCACGCTCCAGCTGGAGCCGTTCTACCCGGACCTGTCGGATGAGCGCTTCGCCTCGAAGCTCGCCCTCGTCCACTCCCGCTACTCGACGAACACCTTCCCGTCGTGGCCGCTCGCGCAGCCGTTCCGGATGATCGCGCACAACGGCGAGATCAACACCGTCCAGGGCAACCGCAACTGGATGCGTGCCCGCCAGTCGCAGCTCGAGAACGAGCTGCTCGGCGACCTGAAGCCGGTGTTCCCGATCGTCACGCCCGGCGCCTCCGACTCGGCCTCGTTCGACGAGGTCGTGGAGCTGCTGTCGCTGAGCGGCCGGTCGCTCCCGCACGCCGTCATGATGATGGTGCCGGAGGCCTGGGAGAACCAAACCGAGATCGACCCGGTCCGGCGCGCGTTCTACGAGTACCACTCGATGCTCATGGAGCCGTGGGACGGCCCCGCGGCGATCGTGTTCACCGACGGCTCGGTCGTCGGCGCGACCCTCGACCGCAACGGCCTACGCCCCGGCCGCTACGTCGTCACGAACGACGGCCTCGTCGTGCTCGCCTCCGAGATCGGCGTGCTCGACTTCGAGCCCAGCCGCGTCGTCCGCAAGGGCCGCCTGCGCCCCGGTCGGATGTTCCTGGTCGACACGGTCGCCGGCCGCCTCATCGAGGACGAGGAGATCAAGTCCGAGCTCGCCGC
The DNA here is from genome assembly GCF_043083605.1 of Leifsonia sp. NPDC014704. Classification (NCBI taxonomy): domain Bacteria; kingdom Bacillati; phylum Actinomycetota; class Actinomycetes; order Micrococcales; family Microbacteriaceae; genus Leifsonia; species Leifsonia sp. NPDC014704. The sequence goes on from NZ_JBIBYW010000001.1 coordinate 646,278, forward strand.
CGGCGCACCCTACGGGGAGTGGCTGGACGAAGGCCGGATCAACCTGAAGGACCTCCCGGAGCGCGAGCACATCGTCCACACCCCGGCGTCGATCACGCGCCGCCAGCGGACGTTCGGCTACACCGAGGAGGAGGTCCGCATCCTCCTCCGCCCGATGGCGACCACCGGCGCCGAGCCGCTCGGCGCCATGGGGTCGGACACGCCCGTCGCTGTGCTGTCGGAGCGCCCGCGCCTGCTGTTCGACTACTTCACCCAGCAGTTCGCGCAGGTCACCAACCCGCCGCTCGACTCGATCCGCGAGGAGGTCGTCACCTCCCTGAAGCTCGGTCTCGGCCCGGAGCGCAACCTGCTGTCGGCCGGCCCGGAGCACGCCAAGCAGGTCGTGCTCGACTTCCCGGTGATCGACAACGACGAGCTGGCGAAGATCCAGCACATCGACCCGCGGCCGGGCAGCACGCTGACCACGACCGTGCGCGGCCTGTACCGCTCCGACGCCGGCCCGGACGCCCTGGAGCGCCGTCTGGCCGAGATGTGCGACGAGGTCGACGAGGCCATCGCGGCCGGAGCGCAGTTCATCGTGCTCAGCGACCGCGACTCGACGAAGGACCTGGCGCCCATCCCGTCGCTGCTGATGCTCGCCGCCGTGCACCACCACCTCATCCGCTCGGAGACCCGCATGAAGGTGGGCCTGATCGTGGAGGCCGGGGATGTGCGCGAGGTGCACCACGTCGCGCTCCTCATCGGGTACGGCGCCTCGGCGATCAACCCGTACCTGGCGATGGAGACCTGCGAGGAGCTCGTCCGCAGCGGGATGATCACCGGCGTCAGCCCCGAGAAGGCGGTCAAGAACGTCATCAAGGCGCTCGGTAAGGGCGTGCTGAAGATCATGTCGAAGATGGGCATCTCCACGGTGTCCTCCTATGCGGGCGCCCAGGCGTTCGAGGCCGTCGGTCTCAGCCAGGAGTTCGTCGACCAGTACTTCACCGGCACGACGAGCAAGCTCGGCGGTGTCGGGATCGACGTCATCGCGGCCGAGAACCTCGCCCGTCACGAGAGCGCGTACCCCTCCGAGGGTGCGGCGCTCGCGCACGAGCGCCTGGCGACCGGCGGCGAGTACCAGTGGCGCCGCGACGGCTCGCCGCACCTCTTCAACCCCGAGACGGTCTTCCGCCTGCAGCACTCCACGCGCACGCGGCGGTACGACGTCTTCCGCGAGTACACGAAGCTCGTCGACGACCAGTCCGAGTCGCTGATGACCCTGCGCGGGATGTTCTCGCTCAAGGAGGGCGAGCGTCCGCCGGTGCCGCTGGAGGAGGTCGAGCCCGTCTCGTCCATCGTCAAGCGGTTCTCCACGGGCGCGATGAGCTACGGCTCCATCTCCCAGGAGGCGCACGAGACACTCGCGATCGCCATGAACCGGCTCGGCGCCAAGTCGAACACCGGCGAAGGCGGCGAAGACCTCGACCGCCTGCTCGACCCGGAGCGCCGCAGCGCGATCAAGCAGGTCGCCTCCGGCCGCTTCGGTGTGACGTCGATGTACCTGACGCACGCCGACGACATCCAGATCAAGCTGGCGCAGGGCGCGAAGCCCGGCGAAGGCGGACAGCTGCCGCCGACCAAGGTGTACCCGTGGGTCGCGCGGACCCGTCACGCGACCGCCGGTGTCGGCCTCATCTCGCCGCCGCCGCACCACGACATCTACTCGATCGAAGACCTCAAGCAGCTCATCTTCGACCTGAAGCGCGCCAACCCGGGCGCCCGCGTGCACGTCAAGCTCGTCTCCGAGTCGGGCATCGGCGCGGTCGCGGCCGGCACCGCCAAGGCGCTGGCCGACGTCATCCTGGTCTCCGGCCACGACGGCGGCACGGGCGCATCCCCGGTCAACTCGCTGAAGCACGCCGGGACGCCGTGGGAGCTGGGCCTCGCCGAGACGCAGCAGACGCTGATGCTGAACGGGATGCGCGAGCGCGTCGTCGTGCAGGTCGATGGTCAGCTGAAGACCGGCCGCGACGTCATCGTCGGCGCGCTGCTCGGGGCCGAGGAGTTCGGTTTCGCGACCGCGCCGCTGGTCGTCTCCGGCTGCATCATGATGCGCGTCTGCCACCTGGACACCTGCCCGGTGGGCGTGGCGACGCAGAACCCGGAGCTCCGAGCCCGGTTCTCCGGCAAGCCGGAGTTCGTCGTCAACTTCTTCGAGTTCATCGCGGAGGAGGTGCGCGAGTACCTCGCGGCCCTCGGTTTCCGCACGCTCGAGGAGGCGATCGGTCACGTCGAGCTGCTCGACGTCGACCGCGCCATCGACCATTGGAAGGCGTCGGGGCTCGACCTCGCGCCCATCCTGCACGGTCCGGCCTTCGGCCCGGAGGAGCCGCGACGCAACGGCCGGGCGCAGGACCACGAGCTGGAGCACCACTTCGACGTGCAGCTGATCGACGCCGCACGCGACGTGCTGGAGAACGGGGGGCGCATCGAGCTGAGCCTTCCGATCCGCAACACGGAGCGGGCCGTCGGCACGATGCTCGGCCACGAGGTGACCGTCCGCCACGGCGAGAACGGCCTCCCCGCCGGCTCCATCGACATCACGCTCACCGGTTCTGCAGGCCAGTCGCTCGGCGCCTTCCTCCCCGCAGGCATCACGCTGCGGCTGGAGGGCGACTCCAACGACTATGTCGGCAAGGGCCTGTCGGGCGGCCAGATCGTCGTGAAGCCCCCGCGCGACAGCGTGTTCGCCGCCGAGCGGAACGTGATCGCGGGCAACGTGATCGGCTACGGCGCGACGCAGGGGAGCATGTTCATCCGCGGGATCGTGGGAGAGCGCTTCCTGGTTCGCAACTCCGGTGCGACGGCGGTCGTCGAAGGCGTGGGCGATCATGCGCTCGAGTACATGACCGGTGGCCTCGCGGTCATCCTCGGCGGCACCGGGCGCAACCTCGGCGCCGGCATGTCGGGCGGCACCGCGTACGTGTACGACCTGAAGCGGGAGCGCGTCAACCGCGACTCCCTCGCGACCGGCGAGCTCGAGCTCCTGCCGCTCGGAAGCGCGGACATCGAGATCGTCCGCGACCTGCTCGAACAGCACGCCGCCGAGACCGGCTCCGAGCTCGCCGCGCGGATGCTGGAGGACTTCGACGAGACCGTCGCGAAGTTCGTCAAGGTGCTGCCGCGCGACTACGCCGCGGTGATGCAGATGCGCCAGGAGGCCGTCGACGAGGGACTCGACCCCGACGGCGACATCGTGTGGAACAGAATTCTGGAGGTGACCGGTGGCTGACCCTAAGGGCTTTCTGAAGGTGACGGAGCGGGAGCTGCCCAAGCGCCGCCCCGTCTCGGTCCGGCTGATGGACTGGAAAGAGGTCTACGAGGCCCAGGACCCGGCGCAGCTGCGCCGGCAGGCCGGCCGCTGCATGGACTGCGGCGTGCCGTTCTGCCACTCCGGCTGCCCGCTCGGCAACCTCATCCCGGAGTGGAACGACCTCATGTGGCGCGGCGAGGGCCGCCAGGCGATCGAGCGCCTCCACGCGACGAACAACTTCCCCGAGTTCACCGGGCGGCTGTGCCCGGCGCCGTGCGAGTCGTCGTGCGTGCTCGGCATCAACCAGCCGGCCGTCACGATCAAGCAGGTCGAGGTCTCGATCATCGACCAGGCGTGGCAGCACGGCTGGGTGCAGCCGCAGCCGCCGGAGCGCCTCACCGGCAAGACGGTCGCCGTCGTGGGCTCCGGCCCCGCCGGTCTCGCCGCCGCCCAGCAGCTGACGCGCGCCGGCCACACCGTCGCCGTGTACGAGCGGGACGACCGCATCGGCGGCCTGCTGCGCTACGGCATCCCGGACTTCAAGATGGAGAAGAAGCACCTCGAGGCGCGCCTCAACCAGATGATGGCCGAGGGCACGCGTTTCCGCGCCGGTGTCGACATCGGCACGGACATCAGCTGGGACGACCTGCGCGCCCGGTACGACGCGGTCGTCGTCGCGACCGGCGCCATGGTGCCGCGCGACCTGCCCATCCCGGGCCGTGAGCTCTCCGGTGTGCACTTCGCCATGGAGTACCTGGTGCAGCAGAACAAGGCGGGCGCGGGCGACCAGATCGCCGACCAGATCACGGCGGACGGCAAGCACGTCATCGTCCTCGGCGGCGGCGACACCGGTGCGGACTGCATCGGCACCGCACACCGTCAGGGCGCCGCGAGCGTCACCAACCTCGCCATCGGCAAGCAGCCGCCGTCGGAGCGTCCGGACCACCAGCCGTGGCCGACCACGCCGACGCTGTTCGAGGTCCAGTCCGCCCACGAGGAGGGCGGGAAGCGCGAGTACCTCGCGTCGACCGTCGAGTTCCTCTCCAACGAGTTCGGCGAGGTGCGCGCCCTGCGCGTGGCCGAGACCGAGTTCCTCGACGGACGCCGGGTGCCGAAGGCCGGAACCGAGCGCGAGATCCCGGCCGACCTGGTGCTGCTGGCCCTCGGATTCACCGGCCCGGAGCAGCAGGACCTGTCCTCGCAGCTGGGCCTGCCGTTCGACGGCCGCGGCAACGTCGCGCGTGATTCCGACTACCAGACGGAGCAGGAGGGCGTGTTCGTCGCCGGCGACGCCGGCCGCGGTCAGTCCCTGATCGTGTGGGCTATCGCAGAGGGCCGGGCAGCGGCGGCCGCTGTTGACCGGTATCTTGAAGGGGAGACGCAGTTGCCGTCTCCGATCCGTCCCACCGACCGCGGCATCCTCGTCTGAGCGAGGCGATGCCCGCACGACCGGGCGCCACCAAGAAATCACGCGCCGTCGGCGCAGAATCACGGAGCGAACAGAAAAGCATGAGAAGGGCCAAAATCGTCGCGACCCTCGGGCCGGCGACCTCCAGCTACGACAACATCCGCGCGATCATCGACGCGGGTGTGGACGTGGCCCGCATGAACCTGAGCCACGGCAGCTACGAGGTGCACGAGGGGGTCTACGCCAACGTGCGCAAGGCCGCCGACGACGCCGGGAAGCCGGTCGCCGTCCTCGTCGACCTCCAGGGCCCCAAGATCCGCCTCGGCAAGTTCGAGGCAGGGCCCTACGAGCTCGCCGAGGGCGACATCTTCAAGATCACCACCGAGGACATCATCGGCACGAAGGAGATCTCCTCGACGACGTTCAAGGGCCTGCCCAACGACGTCAAGCCGGGTGACTACCTGCTCATCGACGACGGCAAGGTGCGCGTGCGCGTCGTCGCGGTCGACGGGCCGGTCGTCACGACCGAGGTGATCGTCGCCGGTCCCGTCTCGAACAACAAGGGCATCAACCTGCCGGGCGTCGCCGTGAACGTCCCGGCGCTGTCCGACAAGGACGAGGCCGACCTGCGCTGGGGCCTCAAGCTCGGCGCCGACCTGATCGCCCTCTCGTTCGTCCGGAACGCCAAGGACATCGAGCGCGTGCACGAGATCATGGCGGAGGAGGGCCGCAAGGTCCCCGTCGTCGCGAAGATCGAGAAGCCGCAGGCCGTGGATGCGCTCGAAGAGATCATCGAGGCGTTCGACGCCATCATGGTCGCCCGTGGCGACCTGGGCGTCGAGCTACCGCTCGAGGCCGTGCCGATCGTGCAGAAGCGCGCCGTCGAGCTGGCCCGCCGTGCGGCGAAGCCGGTCATCGTCGCGACGCAGATGCTGGAGTCGATGATCTCGAGCCCGGTGCCGACCCGCGCCGAGACGTCGGACGTCGCCAACGCCGTCCTCGACGGCGCGGACGCGGTCATGCTCTCGGGCGAGACCAGCGTCGGCGAGTACCCGACGGTCACCGTGCAGACCATGTCGCGCATCGTCACCTCGACCGAGGAGCACGGTCTGGACCGCATCCAGCCGCTCGGCACCCGGCCCCGCACCCAGTCGGGCGCGATCACGCTCGCCGCGGTCGAGGTCGCCGACTTCGTCGAGGCGAAGTTCCTCTGCGTCTTCACCGAGTCGGGCGAGTCCGCCCGCCGCATGGCGCGTCTGCGCAACAAGATCCCGATCCTGGCGTTCACGCCGGAGGAGTCGGTGCGCCGCCGCATGTCGCTGTTCTGGGGCGTGGAGTCGTTCGTCGTCGGCCGCGTCACCCACACCGACCAGATGGTCGCACAGGTGGATGAGGCCCTCAAGTCGACCGGCCGCGCCGTCGACGGCGACAAGGTGATCATCATCTCCGGTTCCCCTCCCGGGATCCCCGGAACCACCAACGACATCCGCGTGCACCGGGTCGGCGACGTCCTGTAGCACCGGTCGGAAGGGCCCCGCTTCGCCGGGGCCCTTCTGCATTCCCGGGTTGCGCTCCGGGCGCCCGCCCTCGTCGCGGCGCGGGTTCGGAGGACTTCCGAGCCGCCGCGCCCGCATCCACCTCCCTTCCCCGCGTTCTGCCGCGCGTCGGGTCGGCTTTTCCTCCCTTTCCACCGCCGTGCGAGGGGATGGGACGCGTCCATTGGGCGCCTCGGAGGCGGCCGGAAAGGGAGGCGATCCGGCGTGACACGCCGAGGATAGAACGGGAACGGAGGGGAGCGGAGGGCCGGCCCTGACCGCGTCCTCCGTTTCCGTCGACAGGCGGTTCTGAGCGGGACGACCGGGCCGGGCATCCGGACGTCGTCCTCAGGGATGACGCGGGGTACGACCGGGGGATGAAGTCCGGCTTTGCCAGCCAATCCGGAGGGTCGGGGGTGCTCCGGCGCGCGTATCCTCGGGCTATGGAACACCGTTGGATGCGCTGGGCGCCCGCCGTCGTCGCCCCCGTGGCGATCGCCGCCGCCGTCATCGTCTCGCCCCTCGCCGCCGGAGCGTCGGACCTCCCCGTGAAGTCGCCCTCCGACGTGCTGCGGCTGGTCGCAGCGAGCGACACGCGGTCGTTCTCCGGCACGGTCGAGCAGAGCTCCGAGCTCGGACTTCCCGAGCTCCCCGCGACCACGTCGAAGGGCATGGACGACGGCGATGCCGCGAGCCTGCTCGAACTGGCTCTCGCCGACCACACCGCGAAGGTGTGGGTCGACGGCCCGACGCACGTGCGCGTCCAGGTGCTTGACAAGCTGGCCGAGCGGGATGCGATCCGCAACGGCGACGACCTCTGGCTGTACGAGTCCAACGGCAAGAAGGTCGCGCACGCGACACTCCCTGACTCCGACGCCAAGGCGACGCCGACTCCGGACGCCACGGCCCTGACGCCGTCGCAGCTGGCGCAGCGCTTCCTCGCGGCGGTCGACCCGTCCACGAAGGTGACCCTCGGCGACGAGACGAAGGTGGCCGGACGCGATGCATACGACCTCGTGCTGACCCCGCGCACCGACGCCACCCTCATCGGCACCGTCTCCATCGCGGTCGACGGCAAGACCGGCATCCCGCTGAGGGTCGCCGTCACCGCCCGCGGCGCGAGCGCGCCCGCCTTCGAGGCCGGCTTCACCGCGTTCAGCGACCAGAAGCCGGATGCCGGTGTCTTCTCGTTCACGCCGCCGAAGGGTGCGAGCGTGTCCGAGCAGAAGCTGCCGACCGGTCACCAGGTCAAGGATGCCGCGGTCTCGCACCCGAAGCCCGCTGTCTCGGGCGAGGGATGGGCGACCGTCGTCTCCCTGCCCGCCGGCTCGGCTCCGGCCGGGGTGGCCGACGACCCGCTGTTCCAGCAACTGACCCAGCCGGTCGACGGAGGCCGGGCGCTGAGCTCCTCGCTGGTGTCGGTGCTCATCACTGCGGACGGCCGTGTCCTGGCGGGATCCGTCCCGGTCTCGGCTCTGCAGACCGCGGCGGCGCAGGCGACCGCGCAGTGACCGACGCGGCGATCGCGACCAGCGGGCTCACGAAGCGCTTCCGGTCGCGGGCGGTCGTCGACGGCCTCGACCTGAACGTTCCGCGCGGTTCCGTGTTCGGCTTTCTCGGCCCGAACGGGTCGGGTAAGACCACGACCATCCGGATGCTGCTCGGCCTCGTCTCCCCGTCCGCCGGCTCGATCCGGGTGCTGGGGGAGGCGATGCCCGACCGCGGCGCACGCGTGCTCCCGCGGGTCGGTGCGCTCGTCGAGGGGCCTGCGTTCGCGCCGTACCTCTCGGGCACCGCGAACCTCATGCGGCGCGACACCGCCGACCGCTACGCTCCGGGCGCCACCCGCCGCGCGCGGGTGGAGGCTGCGCTCGAACGCGTCGGCCTCTCGCACGCGGCCGGCAAGCATGTCCGCGCCTACTCGCTCGGGATGAAGCAGCGCCTCGGGATCGCGGGCGCACTCCTGACCGACCGCGACCTCCTGGTGCTCGACGAGCCGACGAACGGGCTGGACCCGCAGGGCACCCGCGAGGTGCGCGCGCTGGTGCGGTCGCTCGCCGACGAGGGGACGACCGTGTTCGTCTCCAGTCACCTGCTGGCCGAGATCGAGCAGGTCTGCACGCACGCGGCGATCATGCGCACCGGCCGGCTGGTCGCGCAGGGGTCGCTCGACGAGCTCCGGAGCGCGTCCGGTCCGCGAGTGGCGGTCGAGACGCCGGATGCGGCACAGGCAGTCGGTGTGCTGAGCCGGTTCGGTCTGGACCCCGTCGTGACGGGCAACGGAGTCGAGGCGTCCCTGGGCGACGCTGCTCCGGCGGCCGAAGAGCTGTCGGCGGCGCTGGTCGGCGACGGAGTGCGGCTGCGTGGATTCGCCGTGCGCTCCTCCAGCCTGGAGGAGCGCTTCGTCGAGCTCACGGGGGAGGGCTTCGATGTCGAGCAGTGAACTGCCGAGCAGTGAGCTGCCGAATGCGGCGCCCCGCACCGACCAGGTCGGCACCGAGCAGGCGATCCAGCCGTCCGTCACGCGGCCGGCGGGCGGCGTCGCGGAACGTCGCGAGCGTCCGAGCGGCGGATGGGCGCTGCTGGGATCGGAGATCTCGGTCATGTTCCGCCGGTGGCGCACCTGGGCGATGCTGGGTGCCCTCGCGGCCATCCCGCTGCTGATCGCCATCGCGGTGCGCGTCACCGGCGGCAGTTCGCGCGGGCCGGCCTTCCTCAGCGAGATCACCTCCAATGGGCTGTTCGTCGCGTTCACCGCCCTCGTCGTCTGCGTGCCGCTGTTCCTTCCGTTGACGATCGGCGTCGTCGCCGGCGACACGATCGCGGGCGAGGCCAGCCACGGCACCCTCCGCTATCTCGTCATCGCGCCGGCCGGGCGGCTCCGGCTGCTCGCGGTCAAGTACGCCGGGAGCGCGGTCTTCTGCATCGCTGCCGCGCTGGTCGTCGGGCTGGCCGGAGCCCTCATCGGCATGCTGCTCTTCCCGATCGGCCCGGTCACTCTGCTGTCCGGGATCCAGGTGAGCATGGGGGAGGCGTACTTCCGCCTGCTGCTGATCGCTCTCTACATCGTGGTGTCGCTGCTCGGGCTGTGCGCGATCGGGCTGTTCCTGTCGACGCTCACCGACGTCCCGGTCGGCGCCATGGCCGCGACCGCGGTGCTGGCCGTCGTGTCGCAGGTGCTCGACCAGCTGCCGCAGCTGGAGGGACTCCACCCGTGGCTGTTCAGCCACTACTGGCTGGGGTTCGGTGACTTCCTGCGCGATCCGATCTCGTGGGACTCGTTCGGCGACAACGCGCTGCTGCAGCTCGGCTACATCGTCGTCTTCGGGGCGCTGGCCGTCGGCCGCTTCACCACGAAGGACATCCTCAGCTGATCTGTAGGTCGCAACACGCCGTTATGCGGCGCGCATAACGGCGGGTTGCGTCCCACAGCGGCGGGTTGCGTCCCATAGCGGCGTGTCAGGGGACGGACTCGGCGGTCTGCTCCAGCTCGGAGCGGGGATGGTCGCGCTGCGTCGCGATGGTGATCCCGGCGGCGAGGCACACCACCACGATGCCGACCAGCTGGATGAGCGTGAAGTGCTCGCCCAGCACGATCACCCCGAACACGGTGGCGACCACCGGCCCGAAGCTCGTGATGACGGCGTACAGCCGTGGAGTGATCCGGCGCAGGATGAACGTGTCCAGGCTGTACGGGACGGCCGACGACAGCACGCCGAGCGCCAGCAGCAGGAGCAGTACCCGCGCATCCACTCGGCTGTAGTCGATGACGACGAGCGCGATCGGTACGGTCAGGATCGTGGAGACGATGCTCGCCACGCTGAGGCCTTCGAGGCCCGGCAGCCGCATCGCGACCTGGCGGGTGAGCAGGATGTAGGCTGCCCAGGCGGCGGCAGCGGTCAGCGCCAGCGCGACGCCGAGGGGATCGACCGTCCCCTCGGTCGCCGTGAGGAGCAGGACGCCCGCCGCTGCAGCGACCGCGCATCCCGCATCCAGCAGGCGCCGGGATCCGGCCAGCGCGAGAGCGAACGGTCCGAGGAACTCGATGGTGGCGGCGATGCCGAGCCCGAGCCGGCCGACGGCCTCGTAGAAGCTGAGGTTCATGGCGGCGAGCACCACGCCCAGCGCGAGGGCGGGCCAGAGCCGCCGCCAGGTCAGTTCGGCGCGGCGCGGACGGTAGAACGGCAGAACGGCCGCGGCCGTCACGACCTGCCGGGCGGCGACGACGACGACGGATCCGACGATCGGGATGAGGAGGCCGGCTAGCGCCGAGCCGTAGTTGATGCTCACTTCCGTCGCCACCTGGGTGCTCGCGCCGACGAGGCGGTCGCGACGGGTGGAACTCACCCGGTCGAGCTTACCCGCCGCTGGGGCTCAGACGGTCCGGCGCATGATGGCGCGCGTCGCGCTCGGACGGCGTACCACCTCAAACCCGCCGTCGCGGAACAGCGCGACGGTGCCGTGGTACCGTTCCGCCGCCGAAAGCGACGGCCGCACCTCCGGGTCGACCGGGTATCCCTCGACCACCTCCGCGCCCTGGGCGCGGGCGTGCTCGACCGCGCCGTCCAGCAGCACCCGGGCGACGCCCTGACGGCGGAACTCCGAGCGAACCACGAAGCAGGTGACCGCCCAGGGGTCGGCGGGGTCGCCCTCCCTCCGCTTGGTGATGGGGGAGCGCGCGAGCGTCGGATACGCCGAGTACGGCTCGACGGCCGCCCACCCGGCGGGCTCGCCGTCGATCCAGGCGATCACCCCGGGGGAGCCATCGCGGACCTGATCGTGCAGCAGCTCCCGCCGTTCGTCCACCGAGAGCCGGTCGTTCTGCGACCGCGGCACCTTGAACCACTGGCACCAGCATCCCGATGGGTCTCCCGGTGTGCTGAACACGGTCTCCAGATCGCCCCAGAAGGCGTCGTCGACAGGACGGACCACGGTGTCGCTCATGCCTCGACGCTAGCGCGCACGGGTGACACGGGCCAGGGGCGGTTCCTCACCGCCTGCCTCACCGGCCACGCCCAGGCAGAGCGCCGCGAGGAGCGAGGGATGCTCGACGTGCGCGAAATGCCCGGTGGCGGGCAGGATGCGCGTGCGCAGCCCGGTGACGATGGCCGCGAGCCCGGCGTCGTCCGCCGCCGTGACGAAGACGTCCCGGTCGCCATGCAGGGAGAGCACCGGGCACCGGATGCGCGCCCAGCGCTCGGCCGCCGGGTACCGCCGCGCGCAGGCGACCGCGCGCACGAACGCGGCCGGCCGTAGGTCGCGCGCGAGCTCGTGGGCGGAGCCGGGGACCGGCGACGAGAACAACCGAGCGATGAGCAGCGGCAGCAACCGCATCCGCTCCAGCGCCCGCACCAGTCGGTGCCCGCCTGGTCCGAGCGCGGCCAGCACGCGCATCCCGGCGAGCAGCAGCATCAGGGGCGCGTGACGGTATAGCAGGGATGCGGTGCTCCGGCGATCCGCCTGCCCGCCGAACGTCGTGGCCGACACCAGCACCACCGACTCCGTGGCGACCGGCTCGCGCACAGCGAGCTCGAGCGCGACGAACCCGCCGAGCGAGTGCCCGACCACGCGCCAGCGTTCGTACCCGAGCGCGCGGGCGACGGTCGCGACGCTCGTCGCGAGCACGGCGGCGTCGAGCGACGCCACGTCCGCGGGGGAGTCGCCCCAGCCCGGGAGGTCGGGGACGACCAGATCGGGGACGGTCGATCCGCGTGCACCCTCCGCCGCGGCGACCATCGGCTCCCACGTCGTCCACGATCCCGCCGCTCCGTGCAGCAGGATGGTCGCCGCCGCGGATTCACGCGCCGTTCTGTGCACCGTCACCGGCCCGGCATCCGTCTCCACCATCGTCTGTTCCACTCCTGTTCTTCGGAGCGGACCGGCCGTAGGATGCGCGAGGAGTCCATGCCCGCGCCGGACCTCTCCGCGCGCGGGACACGTCACCGAGCAGGGAGCACCCGTTGACCGAGACCACCACTGCCGCCGACCACCGCATCCACGACCTCAGTGAGGAGACGCTCGACCGCATCGACGCCTGGTGGCGCGCGGCGAACTACCTCTCGGTCGGGCAGATCTACCTGCTCGACAACCCGCTGCTGCGCCGCCCGCTGTCGCGCGACGACATCAAGCCGCGGCTGCTCGGTCACTGGGGAACGACGCCCGGTCTCAACTTCATCTACGCGCACCTCAACCGGGTGATCCGGGAGCGCGACCTGAACACCCTCTTCGTCGCCGGACCCGGTCACGGCGGCCCGGGCGTCGTGGCCGGCGCCTACCTCGACGGCACCTACAGCGAGCTGTACAGCGCGATCGACCAGAGCGAAGACGGCCTCCGCCGACTGTTCCGCCAGTTCTCGTTCCCGGGCGGCATCCCGAGCCATGCCGCGCCGCAGACGCCGGGCTCCATCCACGAGGGCGGCGAGCTGGGCTATGCGCTGTCGCACGCGTACGGAGCCGCCTTCGACAACCCGGACCTGCTGGTCGCGGCCGTCGTCGGCGACGGCGAGGCCGAGACAGGGCCGCTCGCGACCGCCTGGCATTCGAACAAGTTCCTGAACCCGAAGCAAGACGGCGTCGTGCTCCCGATCCTGCACCTCAACGGCTACAAGATCGCCAACCCGACCGTGCTCGCCCGCATCCCCGAATCCGAGCTGCTCGACCTCATGCGCGGATACGGCTACACGCCGTACATCGTCTCGGGCGGGTTCGACGGCGAAGACCCGCGCGAGGTGCACAAGCGGATGGCGGCGACGCTGGACGAGATCCTCGACCGGATCGCGCAGATCAAGGCGGCCGCGGATGCCGACGAGCTCGACGGACGCCCCGCCTGGCCGATGCTGATCCTCCGCACCCCGAAGGGATGGACGTGCCCCGCCGAGATCGACGGGCACCCGGCCGAGAACAACTGGCGCTCGCATCAGGTGCCGCTCGCCAACGCCCGCGACACCGAGGCGCACACGCGCCTGCTGGAGAGCTGGATGGCCTCGTACCGTCCGCAGGAGCTGTTCGACGTGCAGGGACGCCCGGTCGAGTTGATCACCGGCCTCGCGCCGGAGGGAGAGCGGCGGATGAGCGCCAACCCGGTCGCGAACGGCGGCCTGCTGCGCCGCGACCTCCGGCTGCCCGACTTCCGCGACTACGCCGTCGACGTGCCGCAGCCCGGCGAGACGGTGGCCGAGGCGACCCGTGTGCTCGGCGAGTGGCTGCGGGATGTGATGATCGCCAACCCGCACGACTTCCGGCTGTTCGGCCCGGACGAGATCGCCTCCAACCGGCTCCAGGCGGTCTTCGACACCACCAGCAAGCAGTGGAACGCCGGGTACCTGCCGATCGACGACGACAACCACCTCGCTCCGACGGGCCGGGCGATGGAGGTGCTGAGCGAGCACCAGTGCCAGGGCTGGCTGGAGGGATACCTCCTGACGGGCCGCCATGGCGTCTTCACCTCGTACGAGGCGTTCATCCACATCGTCGACTCGATGTTCAACCAGCACGCCAAGTGGCTGAAGTCGGCGGGCGAGGTGTCGTGGCGACGGCCGGTGGCCTCCCTCAACTACCTGCTCAGCTCGCACGTCTGGCGCCAGGATCACAACGGCGCCTCACACCAGGACCCGGGATTCATCGACCACGTCGTCAACAAGAAGGCCGACGTCGTGCGCGTGTACCTGCCGTTCGACGCGAACACGCTGCTGTCGACGTACGACCACTGCCTGCGCTCGGTCGACTACGTCAACGTCGTGGTCGCGGGCAAGCAGCCCGCGCCGAACTGGCTGACGATGGAGGAGGCCATCGCGCACTGCACCCGGGGCATCGGCATCTTCCCGTGGGCGGGCACCGAGGTGGAGGGCGAGGAGCCGGATGTGGTGCTCGGCTGCGCGGGCGACATCCCGACGCTGGAGACACTCGCTGCGGCCGACATCCTGCGCCGCCGCCTGCCGGACCTCAAGGTGCGCGTGGTCAACGTCGTCGACCTGATGCGGCTACAGAGCGAGGGAGAGCACCCGCACGGCCTCAACGATCGCGAATACGACGCGCTGTTCACGGCCGACAAGCCGGTGATCTTCGCGTACCACGGCTATCCGTGGCTCATCCACCGCCTCACCTACCGTCGCAACGGCCACGCGAACCTCCACGTGCGCGGCTACAAGGAGGAGGGCACCACCACGACGCCGTTCGACATGGTGATGCTCAACGACCTCGACCGCTACCACCTGGTGATCGACGTCATCGACCGGGTCCCCGGGCTGGCGTCGCGCGAGGCGGAGCTGCGGCAGGAGATGCAGGACGCCCGTCTGCGCGCGCGGCAGTACACGCGTGAGCACGGGGAGGACATCCCCGAGGTCGCCGAGTGGACGTGGGCCGGCGGCGAACGCACCACCCGCTTCGACACGACCGGCGGCGACAACGACTGACGCGGGTCTCCCCGCGCAACCGGTTGACGCAACACGCCGTCCACGCCCAGCGCCGGACGGCGTGTCACGTCAACTCAACGGCAGCGGGGGGCGTGGAAGCGGGGGTCAGAGGGGCTGGGCGGAGGCCGGGTCGACGGGGGTGAGGGTTGCGATCTTGGCGGTGCGGCCGTCGCCGGAGGAGCGTCCGGTGAGCCGGCGGCCGATCCACGGCAGCACGAAGCGGCGGTAGTACTCCGCCGTGCGGCGCGTGCTCTCGCCGGAAGGCGCGGCGGCGACCTCCTCCACACCCCATTCGCCGGGAACCGGGATACCGAGGGCGGTCAGCACGTTGCTCGCCACCCGCGCGTGACCGAGCGGACCGAGGTGCAGGCGGTCCTCCGACCAGTAGCGGATGTCCTCCAGTCCTTCGTCGGCCCAGTTGTCGACGAACGTGATCCCCTCGCGCGGCAGCATCGCCCGCACAGCGGCGGCCAGCTCCTCACCGCGGCGACGGATGAGACCGCCGAGGGGCAGGTGCGCGCTGGGGTTCGCGCCGCTCAGCAGGAGCATGTGGCTGCCGGATGCGACGACGCGGTCCGCCGCATCCATCAGCGTCCGCGCGACGCCCTCGAGGGACACGCGCGGTCGCATGATGTCGTTTCCGCCGCCGTTGAGGCTGACCAGGTCGGGATGCTGCGCGATCGCCGGCTCGACCTGCTCGGCCACGATCGGCCCGAGCTTGCGGCCGCGCACAGCGAGGTTCGCGTACCGGAAGGGCCCGTCGGACGCGGCGGCCATCCCGAGCGCGACGAAGTCGGCCCAGCCGCGCACCCGGCCGTCCGGCAGCTCGTCGCCGACCCCCTCCGTGAAGCTGTCCCCGATGGCGATGTAGCTGGCGAATGCAGTGCTGGACACGGGTGCAACGCTACTCCGCGCGGCTACGATGGGCCGCATCGGCATCGACGCCCGGAGGGGGACACCCATGCAGAAGGTCACTTCGTTCCTGTGGTTCGAGAGCGGGGTGGAGGAGGCGGCTCAGCTGTACACGTCCCTCATCCCGGATTCGGAGATCCTCGAGGTGCAGCGCTTCGGCGAGGGGATGCCGGAAGGGCTGGTCGTGCTGCGCTTCACGCTCGCCGGGGTCGAGTACCAGGCGATGAACACGGGCCCCGCCGGCGGATTCACCGAGGCGTTCTCGCTGTCGGTGCTGTGCGACGACCAGGCCGAGGTCGACCGGCTGTGGGAGGCGCTCACGGCGGACGGCGGTGAGGAGAGTATGTGCGGCTGGCTGAAGGACCGCTGGGGAGTCAGCTGGCAGATCGTGCCGCGCCGGCTGATCGAGCTGCAGTCCGACCCGGATCGGGCGCGTGCGGCCCGGGCGAATCAGGCCATGCTCGGGATGCGCAAACTCGACATCGCCGCGCTGGAGGCCGCCGCCGACGGCCGCTGACGCGCGTCGCATCCCCGCGAGGTGCACGTTGTTGCGCCCGCGCACGGCGTGTCGGCCGCAACAACGTGCACCTCGGCGGATGGAGGTCAGCCCGCGATGAGGGTCTGCCACGACAGCAGATGCTCGACGGTGACGCCACCGTAGCCGCGCAGGCCGCCGAGGGCCGTTCGCACCTTCGCCGTCTCCGACTCGAGCAGGGCGGCGCTGTCGTCGCCGAAGGTCGCGGCTGGTCCGCCGGCGACCTCGGGCGTGTCCGTCTCGACGCCGATGCTGAACGGGATGCGCTTGTTGGCGGCCGCGGTCGCCGCGGGCTTCGCGAGCGCCACGATCCCGTCGGTGCCCGCCGCGTGGTCGCTGAACGCCACGATCGCGACCGACTTGAGGTGGGGGAGCAGCGCGTCGAACGCGGTTCCGCCTCCCGGCTGCGGCTTGGCGGCGAGCCACCAGGGCAGGTCTGCGCCGATCGGCACGGTCCCGGCGGCCGCGCGGGCCGCGTCGTACATCGCCTGGAGCTGCGCGACGACGGCGGGAAGCTGGTCGTCGGAGGAGACCACCCACGGCTCGACGTCGAACTGCACCGCGTCGAACGGGGCGGCGCGCAGAGCGGCGGACGTCCAGGTGGCCGCGAGCGACGGGTCGTCCGCCCACGCCGGATCGCCGCCGAGCGCCGCGACCTTGGTCACGCCCGCAGCGTGCAGGGCGTTGACCGCATCCGTGAGCCAGACGCCGAACGCTCCCTCGTCGGCCGCCCAGGGCACGGAGAGGAAGACGGTGCGCAGGTGGTGGGACGCCGCGAAATCGGCGAGCGCCTGCGGCTCGAACTGCGGCAGCCCTTCGCCGCGCGCATCCGTCGCCGGGTCGATGGGGTTGCCCCACGCCCACATGCTGGTAATCGCCGAGGTCGGCGTCGTGGCATCCACGCGCTGGGTCACCGCCGTGGCCGGGGCCGCGGCGACGAGCGAACCGCCGATGACGAGCGCGAGTGCGGCCGACGTGATCGCTGAGCGGAGAGTCGGAGCTCGCATGGCACACCCTTTGATCGCGGAACGGTACGGTCACCGCAGATTCGGGTGTGCGGTACGACCATCATCGCAGTATCCCGGGATACGTCTATGCCGCATTCGGGGTACATCGTCCGCGCCGTGTGCCTCGCTTCGTCAGTCGCGCCAGCCCAGCGCCGGCGCGATCTGGGTGACGATCGTCTCCAGCAGGTGGGCGTTGTACTCGACGCCCAGCTGATTCGGCACGGTCACCAGCAGCGTGTCCGCGTCGGCGACCGCGGCATCCTCGCGCAGCTCTTCCACGATCCGCTCCGGCTCGCCCACGTAGCTCTTGCCGAAGCGCGCCAGCCCGCCGTCGAGGTGGCCGACCTGGTCGTGACGGTCGGCGAGGGCGGAGGCGCCGAAGTAGCGACGGTCGAGGTCGGTCGTGATCGGCAGGATGCTGCGGCTGACCGACACGCGCGGCTGGCCCTCCCAGCCCGCGGCCTTCCACGCGTCGCGATACTGCTGCAGCTGCTCCGCCTGGAGGTCGGAGAACGGCACGCCGGTGTCCTCCGTCAGCAGCGTCGAGCTCATCAGGTTCATGCCCTGCTCGGCCGCCCACACGGCGGTCGCGCGTGTGCCCGCGCCCCACCAGATCCGGTCGGGGAGTCCGGGCGACTGCGGCTCGATCGCCAGCGCGCCGCGCTGTCCGCCCGTCATCGCCGGGTTCGCCTCGGCGACACCCGCGCCGGAGATGGCCGCGCGGAATAGCTCGGTGTGGCGCCGCGCCATGTCCGCATCCGACTCGCCCTCCGCGGGCACGTAGCCGAAGGACTCGGAGCCGCGCAGCGCGGTCTCGGGTGACCCGCGGCTGACGCCGAGCTGCAGCCGGCCGCCGGAGATCAGGTCGGCCGCCGCCGCGTCCTCGGCCATGTAGAGGGGGTTCTCGTAGCGCATGTCGATCACCGCGGTGCCGATGTCGATGCGCGACGTGCGCGCGCCGATCGCGGCGAGCAGCGGGAACGGCGACGCCAGCTGCGGCGCGAAGTGGTGCACGCGGAAGAAGGCGCCGTCGGCCCCCAGCTCCTCTGCGGCGACGGCCAGGTCGATCGCCTGATGGAGGGCGTCCGCGGCGGTGCGCGACACGGAGCCGGGGATGGGCTGGTAGTGCCCGAAGCTGAGGAACCCGATGCGTTTCACATCCACTCCAATCGGTCCTGGTCGCAGCCTATTCCGTCGGGCTAGAGTCCCGGATGTGGCGGAGTGGCTGTGTGCGACCTGTGCCGTGGAGACGGCGCCTGTGATGACGGCGTCGGGGGAGGAGCCCCCGGAGCGCTGCCCGATCTGCGAGGACGAGCGGCAGTACGTGCCGCCGACCGGGCAGGAGTGGACGACGCTGCAGCGGTTGCAGCGCGAGGGCGAGCGCGTCGTCGTCGTCGAACTGGAGCCCGACCTGTACGGGCTGCGCAGCGAGCCGAAGGTCGGGATCGGGCAGCAGGGCATCCTGCTGCGCACCCCCGACGGCAACCTGCTTTGGGACCCGCCCGGCTTCGTCGACGAGGCGGCGGCAGCCGCCGTCCAGGACCTCGGCGGGGTCGCGGTCATCGCGACCAGCCACCCGCACATGTTCGGCGCGCAGGTGACGTGGTCGAGGATGCTCGGCGACCCGCCGGTGCTGGTCAACGCGGCCGACCGCCACTGGGTGCAGCGGGAGGACCCGGCCATCCAGTCGTGGACCGGCGAGGAAGAGGTGCTCCCCGGCGTCCTGCTGCGGACGATCGGCGGCCACTTCCCGGGGAGCGCGGTCGTGCACTGGGACCGCGGGGTCGTGCTCAGCGGCGACACGGTGTTCCCCGGGCCGTCGCAGCGGTGGGTGACCTTCCAGCGCAGCTTCCCCAACGACATCCCCCTGTCGGCCGCCGTCGTCCGGCGGATCGCCGACACGGTCGGCGACCGGCCGTTCGAGCGGATGTACGGCAACCTCGGCAACGTCATCCCGCGGGATGCGCGCGAAGCGGTGCTGCGATCGGCCGACCGCTACATCGGGTGGGTGAGCGGGGCGTTCGACCACCTCACCTGACGCTCCCGCTCGCGGCGGGTCGGCGGCGGGTCGGCGTCCGGTCACAGGAAGGGAGCGAGCTCCATCTCCATCGCGGGCTTCGGCTTGGCCCCGATGATCGTCTTCACCACCTCGCCGTCGCGGAACACCTTCATCACCGGCAGCGCGAGCGCCTTGTAGGCGACCGTGCTCTCCATGTTCTCGTCCGCGTTGATCTTGACGATGCGGATGCGGTCGGCGTGCTCCTCCTGCAGCTGCTGCAGGATGGGGCTCAGCGCCCGGCACGGACCGCACCATTCCGCCCAGAACTCGACGACGGTGGTGCCCGGGGCGGCGAGCACGGCCTCCTGGAAAGTGGCGTCGGTGACGCTCTCGATCGTGGTCATGCGAGCACGCTAAGCCCTGACCACGAGGGCAGGGTCAAGTGGTGCTTCCCCGATCCTGTGCGAGCATTGGAGGAGGAGGTGCGCATGGAGATCCTGAGCCCGCAGCAGATCCGCGAGTCGTTCGTCAACTGCTCCCGCAGCGAAGCAGAAGAGCTTCCGCTTCCACCGGGGCTGCACGAGGTGGATTGGGCCAGACGCGAGTACCTCGGCTGGCGCGACCCGCGGCTCCCGCAGCGCGGGTTCGTGGTCATTCCGACGGCGGACGGACCGGTCGGGATCGTGCTCCGCGCTTCTGAGGCCTCCATGCGGTCACATGTGCCGTCGATGTGCGGCTGGTGCCAGGACGTGCACCTCACCAACGACGTGTGGTTCTGGTCGGCACGCCGCGCCGGCCAGCCGGGCCGCAACGGCGACACCGTGGGGACGCACGTCTGCGGCGCCTTCGAGTGCAGCGCCAACGTGCGGCGCACCCCGCCGCCGTCGTACGTGGGATTCGACGCCGACCAGGTGGTCGAGGACCGCATCGCCGGCCTCGCCGAGCGCGCCCGGCGGTTCGCCGCGACCGTGGTCGGCGCCCGCATCTGAAGTCGTGCCGCTGGTGGGACTCGAACCCACACGCCCTTTCGGACAAAGCATTTTGAGTGCTCCGCGTCTGCCATTCCGCCACAGCGGCGCACAACAACCCCTGAAGAATACCGTAGGCTTTCGGACGTGACTGACCAGGAATCCACCACCACCGCACCCCGCCGCGTCGTCGTGGCGGAGGACGAATCGCTCATCCGCCTCGACATCGTCGAGATCCTGCGCGACAACGGTTTCGAGGTCGTCGGAGAGGCCGGAGACGGCGAGACGGCGGTCGCCCTCGCGACCGAGCTGCGGCCCGACCTGGTCATCATGGACGTCAAGATGCCGCAGCTCGACGGCATCTCCGCGGCCGAGCGCCTGTCGAAGGACCACATCGCGCCCGTCGTGCTGCTGACCGCGTTCAGCCAGAAGGAGCTCGTCGAGCGGGCGACCGAGGCCGGTGCGCTCGCCTACGTGGTGAAGCCGTTCACGCCGAACGACCTGCTGCCCGCCATCGAGATCGCTCTCGCGCGCTACCAGCAGATCATCGCGCTCGAGGCCGAGGTCTCCGACATGGTGCAGCGCTTCGAGACCCGCAAGCTGGTCGACCGCGCGAAGGGCCTCCTCAACGAGAAGATGGGCCTCAGCGAGCCGGAGGCGTTCCGCTGGATCCAGAAGGCGTCGATGGACCGCCGCCTCACCATGCACGATGTCGCGCAGGCGATCATCGAGCAGCTCGCGCCCAAGAAGTAGTCGCCCCCCTGGGCACGATTTGCGCCAAATCTCGGTTATGCGGGCTCGATAACGACTATTTGGCGCAAATCTTCAGCGCTGGGGTTCGCTAGAGGTCTTTGATCAGGTTCGTGATGCGGATCGTGGAGCAGCGGCGGCCGCGGTCGTCGGTGACCGCGATCTCGTGCGTCGTCAGCGTCCTGCCCAGGTGGATGGGCGTGCACACGCCGGTCACGTAGCCGCTCGTCGCCGAGCGGGTGTGCGACGCGTTGATCTCGATCCCGACCGCCAGGCGTCCCTCGCCGGCGTAGAGGTTGGCCGACATCGAACCGAGCGACTCGCCGAGGACGACGTACGCGCCGCCGTGCAGGAGATCCGCGGGCTGGGTGTTCCCCTCGACCGGCATGCGGGCGACGGAGCGCTCGATGCTGAACTCGATGATCTCGATCCCCATCTTCTCGGCCAGCCGGCCGAGCCCCCTCTGCTGCACGTACGCGAGCGCGTCTTCGGTCATCTTCGGCCTCTCTCGACGGGTCGTCTGGACTGTCACCGGCCCCTTGTAGGCTGTCCTGGTGTCAGACTCCGAAAAGCCTACCCTCCTCGTCGTCGACGGCCATTCGCTCGCTTTCCGGGCCTTCTACGCACTCCCGGTGGACAGCTTCGTCAACCGTGAGGGTCAGCACACCAACGCGATCCACGGCTTCATCGCGATGTTCATCAACCTGCTCCAGCAGCAGAAGCCGACCCACCTCGCGGTAGCGTTCGACATCTCCCGCTACTCGTTCCGCACGCGCGAATATCCGGAGTACAAGGGCACCCGCGGCGAGACGCCGTCGGAGTTCGCCGGCCAGGTCCCGCTGCTCGAAGAGGCGCTCCACGCGATGAACGTCACGACCATCGCGAAGGAGGACTACGAGGCCGACGACATCCTCGCCACGCTCGCCCGCCGCGGTGTGGAGGAGGGCTACAAGGTCCTCCTCGTCTCGGGCGACCGCGACACCATCCAGCTGGTCAACGACGACGTGACGCTGTTGTACCCGAACGTGCGCGGAGTCTCCGAACTGAAGGTCTACGACCCCGCTGCCGTGCGCGAGAAGTACGGCATCGAGCCGCACCAGTACCCCGAGATCGCCGCCCTGGTGGGCGAGACGAGCGACAACCTGATCGGCATCGACAAGGTCGGCGAGAAGACCGCGGTCAAGTGGGTGCAGCAGTACGGCACGGTCGAGAACATCGTCGCGCACGCCGACGAGATCAAGGGCGTCGTCGGGCAGAACCTGCGCGACCAGAAGGAGAACGCTCTCCGCAACCGTAGGCTTAACCAGCTGCTCGACGACGTCGAGCTGCCGATCGCGCTCGACGACCTGGAGCGCAAACCCCTCAACGAGAACGCGGTGCGCGACATCTTCGCCCGGCTGCAGTTCAAGACCCTCCTCGACCGCCTGATGAAGATCGCGGGGGAGGAGGGGATGCTCGACGGCGCTCTCTCCGTCGCCGACGTGGGCGACGCCGGTGCGGTGAGCGCGCCGGCCGTGCGCACGATGGTCGACGAGGAGCTGGCGAACTGGCTGTCGAAGGCCTCGGCCGACGACACGGCGATCGCCGTCCAGCTCGAGGTCGGTCCTGCCGGCATCACGGGATTCGGCCTCGCCGCGGCCGACGACACGGTGTACGTGCCGTGGGTCGCCGGCCGCAAAGACTACGAAGCGCTCGAGCAGTGGCTGGCGTGCAGCGCGCCCAAATATTTCTTCCACGCGAAGCCCCAGTTCAAGGCGCTGAGCCGTGCCGGCTTCGTGGTCGACGGCCTGGCGTTCGACACCCGGATCGCCTCCTGGCTCGTGAAGCCCGGCGCCGCGCCGCAGTCCCTGGCGGAGCAGGTGTACGAGGTGCTCGGCGAGACCCTGCCGGTCTCCGACCCGAACCAGCTCGTCCCGATCAACGACGCCGTGAGCCCCGCGACCGAGGCCTGGTACATCCGCCGGGTCGCCGAGGGGCAGATGATCGCGCTCGACGAGGGCACGCGCGCCGTGCTCGACGATATCGAGCTGCCGCTCGTCGCCGTGCTCGCCGAGATGGAGCTGAACGGCGTCGCGATGGACTCCGAGGTGCTCGCACGCCTCCGCGGACAGCTGACCGACAAGGCCAACGACTACGCCGCGCAGGCGTACGCGCAGATCGGCCACGAGATCAACCTCGGCTCACCGAAGCAGCTCCAGCAGGTGCTGTTCGAGGAGCTCGGGATGCCGAAGACGCGGGCCACGAAGACCGGGTACTCGACCGACGCCGGCTCGCTCGCCGACCTGCAGGAGAAGAACCCGCATCCGTTCCTCGGGCTCCTGCTGCAGCACCGCGACGCCACGAAGCTCAAGCAGATCGTGGAGACGCTGGAGCGCTCGGTCGAGGTGGACGGCCGCATCCACACCACCTACGACCAGACCGGGACGAGCACCGGCCGCATCTCCTCGAACGACCCCAACCTGCAGAACATCCCGATCCGCACGGAGGAGGGCCGCGAGATCCGCTCGGCGTTCCGCCATGGCGAGGGCTTCGAGACGCTGCTCACCGCCGACTACTCGCAGATCGAGATGCGGATCATGGCGCACCTGTCGGAGGACCCGGGACTCATCGAGGCCTTCAACGCGGGGGAGGACCTGCACCGGTTCGTGGGCGCGCGCGTCTTCGGCGTCGACCCGTCCGAGGTGACGTCCGCGATGCGCACCAAGGTCAAGGCGATGTCGTACGGCCTCGCGTACGGCCTCAGCGCGTTCGGCCTCTCCAAGCAGCTGCGCATCGAGACCTCCGAGGCGCGGCAGCTGATGACCGACTACTTCGAGCGCTTCGGCGCGGTGCGCGACTACCTGCGCAACGTCGTCGAGCAGGCGCGCGTCGACGGCTTCACCGAGACGATCTTCGGCCGTCGCCGTCCGTTCGCCGACCTCACCTCCACCAACCGGGTGCTCCGCGAGAACGCGGAGCGGCAGGCGCTCAACGCGCCCATCCAGGGCTCCGCGGCCGACATCATGAAGGTCGCGATGCTCGGGATCGCGGGCGACATCATCGACCAGAGGCTCGAGTCGCGCATGCTGCTGCAGGTGCACGACGAGCTCATCTTCGAGGTGGCCCCCGGCGAGTGGGATGCGCTGGAGGCGATCGTGCGCGCCCGCATGGCCGGGGCGGCCGATCTCCGCGTACCGCTCGACGTGCAGGTGGGCCGCGGCTCCAACTGGGATGCCGCCGCGCACTGATCGCCGCGGGGCGTAGTCTCCGGACGTGAGCGAGCTGGAGCCGCGGAAGCGCCGGAAGAAGGCGGTCGTTCCGCGGCGCATCCCGAGCGAGGTCCTTCCCGTGCCTCCGGCGCAGGCGCGCGACTTCGTCCGCGACGCGTTGAAGGGCACGAGTCTGCGGGACCCGTTCGCGCAGCTGCTCTCGCTCGCGCTCGTCTTCGAGCAGCGTGTCCGCTTCGTGCCGGTGGACGAGACGCACACGCGGTTCGAGTTCGACGCGGTGGGCCAGATTTCCGGGGCTGATGTGCTGATGTACACGCGTCGTCTGGGCGAGATCGACCGCTTCTTCGTCGCCCTGCACGATGAGCTCGACCGTCGGGAGCGGCATCATCGCCCCGACACAGTCGACGGGCCCATCGACGAGGCTCACTGAACGCCACCCGGTGGGATGTGCCCACAGGTCGCGGCGACAGCGAGTTGTCCCCAATCGCGGTCACACCGTGCCGGGGTCGCCGCCTCCTGGGTAGGGTCGGATCATGACCAACGATCAGAAGCGCGAACCCACTCCGGTCGACACGATCGCCGAGGAGTGGGTCGACACCCAGCTCGAGTTGTACCCGGAGTTCCACGTCTGGCTCGGTCGCCCCGGCCGCGAGGGGGAGTACGCCGATTACTCGCCGGCCGGCGCCGAGCACGCCATCGGCAAAGTCCGCGAGACCCTCGCCCGCATCGAAGCGGCCGAACCGGTCGACGACATCGACCGGGTCACGAAGATGGATCTTACGCGTGAGCTGCAGCTCACGGTCGAGAAGCACGAGGCGGGCTTCGCCCAGCGCGACCTCAACGTCATCGCATCGCCGCCGCAGGAGCTGCGAGACATCTTTGACCTGGTGCCGACAGACACGGAGGACGACTGGGCCAACGTCGCCAAGCGCCTCCACAATCTGCCCGCCGCGATGGACGGCTACATCGAGACCCTGCGCAGCGGCATCGCAGCGGGAAACGTTCCGGCCATCCGCCAGGTGCGCGAGGTGCTCGCGCAGGCGCGGAAGCAGGTGGCCGACACGGGCTTCTTCTATGAGTTCACCGCCGACGCGAAGCCCCTGAACGGCACGCTTCCCGAGTCGCTGAAGGGCGATCTGGCGGATGGCGCGAAGGAGGCCGCACAGGCGTACGCCACGCTGGCCGACTTCTTCGAGAACGAGCTGGCCCAGCACGCCCCCGAGAAGGACGCCGTAGGCCGAGAGCTCTACGCGCTCGCCTCGCGGAGCTTCCTCGGCGCCACCGTCGACCTCGACGAGACGTACGAGTGGGGCATCGAAGAGCTCGCGCGCATGCGCGCCGAGCAGGAGTCGATCGCGCGCGAGATCAAGCCGGGAGCGACGGTCCTCGAGGCGATCGAGTTCCTCGACGGCGACGCGAGCCGCAAGCTGCACGGGACCGACGCGCTGCAGCGCTGGATGCAGGAGACGAGCGACCGAGCCATCGAAGAGCTCGGCAAGTCGCACTTCGACATCCCCGCCGAGATCCGTCGTCTCGAGTGCATGATCGCGCCGACGCAGGAAGGCGGCATCTATTACACCGGTCCGAGCGACGACTTCTCGCGCGCGGGGCGGATGTGGTGGAGCGTCCCCGAGGGCGTGACCGAGTTCGACACCTGGCGTGAGCTGACGACCGTCTATCACGAGGGCGTTCCCGGCCACCACCTGCAGATCGCGCAGGCGACCTACAACAAGGCGCAGCTCAACTCGTGGCGTCGCATCGCCGGCACCTCGGGGCACGCGGAGGGCTGGGCGCTGTACGCCGAGCGGCTGATGGAGCAGCTGGGCTACCTCGACGACCCGGCCGACCGGCTCGGGATGCTCGACGGGCAGCGCATGCGCGCGGCGCGCGTCGTGCTCGACATCGGTGTGCACCTCGAGAAGCCGCTGCCGGACGGCTCGCGTCCGTGGACCGGAGAGGACGCCTTCCCGTTCCTTCGCGAGAACGTCAACATGAACGACGGGTTCGTCCGCTTCGAGGTGAACCGCTATCTGGGGTGGCCCGGGCAGGCTCCGTCGTACAAGATCGGTCAGCGCATCTGGGAGCAGCTGCGCGACGAGTACGCCCGCCGCGAGGGTGCGTCGTTCGACATCAAGGCGTTCCACAAGAAGGCCCTCGACATCGGCGGCGTCGGCCTCGACACGCTGAAGGCCGCGCTGCTCGACTGAGCGGCGCATCCTTCCACCGGTGACCTCCCCGTACCGCGCCGTGCTGGGCGCGGCGTTCGACGACCTGCATCCGCGATTGCGGGCGTACTTCGACGCCATCCCGGTCGGCGCGGTCGGGAGGGGGAGCGGCGTGTTCGAGACGGTGGGCACGCCGCGCCGGTGGCTGTGGCCGGTACTGGCGGTGTTCGCCCGGTCGCACGTCATGTTCCCGGTGTGGGAGCGTGAGGTGCCCTTCACCGTCGAGAACCGCGCGGTCACAGCGTTCGACGGTTCGTCGGCCGTCGCGGCGACGCGACGGTTCGCACTCCGGTCCGGTGCGGCGACCATGGTGGACGAGATCGGCGTCCGCCGGGGAGCGGTGATCGACCGGCTCGGCGATCCGGCGCGAGCAGAGGCGCGGTTCGCCGCCACCGTACGGGACGGCGGACTCCGGCTGCGCTCCACCGCCGTCTGGCTGGTGCTCGGAGGGCGGCGCCTGCGCATCCCGAACCCGCTCGCTCCGACCGTCGTCCTCACCGAGCGGTGGGACGACCAGTACGAGCACCAGCGGGTCTCGATCACCGTGCACGTGCCGTTGATCGGGCGGATCTACCAGTACCGCGGCCGGTTCCGCTACGCGATCGAACCGGGCGGTCCGGCGGCGCAGACACACGCATCGCGGAACACAGAAGCACCAGAGAAGAGAGAAACGGGGGAGCGGTCGGAGTGAACGAGCGCATCGTCATTGCCGGGGCATCCGGATTCGTCGGGCAGTACCTGGAGGAGCACTACCGCTCCGCGGGCGCGGAGGTCATCCTGGTCGGCCGCAGCGGCCCCGACGTGCGCTGGGACGACGCCGACGGCCTGCGCAGGGCGGTCACTGGTGCGACGGCCGTGATCAACCTCGCGGGCAAGAGCGTGAACTGCCGCTACGGCGATGCCAACCGGGCCGAGATCTTCCGCTCCCGGCTCGCCACCACCCGGGCGGTGCGGGAGGCGATCGCCGCGAGCGACGCGCCGCCGCCGGTCTGGTTCAACGCCTCCACGGCGACCATCTACCGCCACGCGGAAGACCGCCCGATGACCGAGTCCACCGGCGAGCTGGGCTCCGGCTTCTCGGTCGAGGTCGCGAAGGCCTGGGAGCACGAGCTCTTCGAGGGAGACCTCCCGGGCACCCGACGTGTCGCGCTGCGCATGGCCATCGTCCTCGGTGACGGCAGCGCGCTCACACCGCTCGTCAACCTCACCCGGTTCGGGCTGGGAGGCCCCCAGGTGGACGGCCGCTGGTTCGCCACGACCGCACGCCGGAACGCAGGAACGTTCCACGAGTTCCGGGCGCGCGGCGGACGCCAGCGATTCAGCTGGGTGCACATCGCCGACGTGCTCGGCGCGATCGAGTTCCTGCGCGGCCGGCCCGACCTCGACGGACCGGTCAACATCGCGGCGCCGCACCCCACCGACAACCGCACGCTGATGGCGGAGCTGCGCCGTCTGCTGGGCCGTCCCATCGGTCTCCCGGCCCACCGGTGGATGCTCGAACTCGGCTCGATCGCGATCCGCACGGAGACCGAACTGGTGCTGAAGAGCCGCTGGGTCGTGCCCGAACGGCTGCTCGACGCCGGCTACGGATTCGCCTACCCCGACCTCGGGCCGGCGCTGCGCGACATCCTCTCCGACCGCGGCTTGCTGCACGCCTCCGCGGCCGGGTAGACTAGAACGTCACTTGTGTGACATCCCTATCCGCCTGCCGTTCGCGGAAACACATCAGAAGAACAACGCGACCGGCCTGATTCCTGTCCATTACGGAGCACCCACTACATGACAACCGCAACGACCGACAAGGCACCCAAGCAGGTCGCCGTCAACGACATCGGATCTGCTGAGGACTTTCTTGCCGCGGTCGAAAAGACGCTGAAGTTCTTCAACGACGGAGACCTCATCGAAGGCACCGTCGTCAAGATCGACCGCGACGAGGTCCTCCTCGACGTCGGTTACAAGACGGAGGGCGTCATCCCCTCCCGTGAGCTTTCCATCAAGCACGACGTCGACCCCAGCGAGGTCGTCGAGGTCGGCGACACCGTCGAGGCCCTCGTTCTCCAGAAGGAGGACAAGGAGGGTCGCCTCATCCTGTCCAAGAAGCGTGCGCAGTACGAGCGCGCCTGGGGCGATGTGGAGAAGATCAAGGAGGCCGACGGTGTCGTCACCGGTACGGTCATCGAGGTCGTCAAGGGCGGCCTGATCGTCGACATCGGCCTGCGCGGCTTCCTGCCCGCGTCGCTCATCGAGCTGCGCCGCGTCCGCGACCTCACCCCGTACCTGGGTCAGGAGATCGAGGCCAAGATCCTCGAGCTCGACAAGAACCGCAACAACGTGGTGCTCTCGCGCCGCGCGCTGCTGGAGCAGACCCAGTCGGAGTCCCGCACCACGTTCCTCAACAACCTGCACAAGGGCCAGGTCCGCAAGGGCGTCGTCTCGTCGATCGTCAACTTCGGTGCGTTCGTCGACCTCGGCGGCGTCGACGGTCTCGTCCACGTGTCGGAGCTCTCCTGGAAGCACATCGAGCACGCCTCCGAGGTGGTGGAGGTGGGCCAGGAGGTCACCGTCGAGATCCTCGAGGTCGACCTCGACCGCGAGCGCGTCTCGCTGTCGCTCAAGGCGACGCAGGAGGACCCGTGGCAGGTCTTCGCCCGCACCCACGCGATCGGTCAGGTCGCACCGGGCAAGGTCACCAAGCTGGTTCCGTTCGGCGCGTTCGTCCGCGTCGCCGATGGCATCGAGGGCCTCGTGCACATCTCGGAGCTGTCCGGCAAGCACGTCGAGCTGGCCGAGCAGGTCGTGTCGGTGGGCGACGAGGTGTTCGTCAAGGTCATCGACATCGACCTGGAGCGCCGCCGCATCTCGCTGTCGCTCAAGCAGGCGAACGAGGGCGTCGACCCCGAGGGCACCGAGTTCGACCCGGCGCTCTACGGCATGGTCACCGAGTACGACGAGCAGGGCAACTACAAGTACCCGGAGGGCTTCGACCCGGAGACCAACGAGTGGAAGGAAGGCTTCGAGTCGCAGCGCGACGAGTGGGAGCAGCAGTACGCTGCCGCCCAGGCTCGTTGGGAGGCGCACAAGCGCCAGGTTGCGAAGGGCCTCGAGGAGGCTGCCGCCGACAGCGGCACGTCGACCTACTCCTCCGACTCCGGTGCCGGTGGAACGCTCGCCGACGACGAGTCGCTCGCGGCACTGCGCGAGAAGCTCAGCTCCAACTCCTGAGTATCTGAGTACGAGCGGCCGGTCCTTCGGGGCCGGCCGCTTCGTCGTTCCCGGGAGGTCCCGCCGAGTGCCGCGGTTGCGCAGCGTCGTGGCTAGGCTGAGCAGGTGCAGCTGATCGGACTCACGGGCGGGATCGCGTCCGGAAAATCGACCATCGCCTCCCGTCTCGCCTCCCACGGCGCCGTCGTGGTGGATGCCGACCGGATCGCCCGCGAGGTGGTGGAGCCAGGAACCCCGGCCCTGGCGGAGATCGCCCGCCGCTTCGGCGACGGCGTCATCGCACCGGACGGCAGCCTTGACCGTCCTGCTCTCGGGGCGATCGTCTTCGGTGACTCGGAGGCACTGCACGCTCTCAACGGAATCACTCACCCGGCCGTCCTCCGGGAGTCGACGGCACGGTTCCGGGCGGCCGCCGACCGCGACCCCGACGCCATCGTCGTCTACGACGTCCCCCTGCTGGTCGAGTCAGCCAACGAGTACCCGTTCGACCGCGTGGTCGTCGCCCACGCCGACGAGCAGACCCGAATCTCCCGGCTGGTGGAGCTGCGGGGGATGGATCGGGGCGAGGCCGAGCGCCGCATCCGCTCCCAGGCGTCCGACGCCGAGCGGCTGGCCGTCGCCGACGTCGTGATCGAGACCGGCGGAAGCCTGGAGCACACGCTCGAGCAGGTCGACGCCCTCTGGGAGGAGCTGCGCGCGCGGCCGTGACCCGCGCCGTTCCGCTGTGAGCGAGAGCCCACCGCACTGTCGGTGGTCCTTCCTAGACTGGAGACATGCTTCCCACGCGCTCCGTCCGTCCGTTCGAGGTCGTCAGCGAATACAGTCCGAGCGGCGACCAGCCGCAGGCGATCGCCGAACTTTCCGCACGTATCAACGCGGGTGAGACCGACGTGGTGCTGCTGGGTGCGACGGGTACCGGAAAATCGGCGACGACCGCCTGGCTGATCGAGCAGGTGCAGCGCCCGACCCTGGTGCTCGCGCACAATAAGACGCTTGCCGCGCAGCTGGCGAACGAGTTCCGCGAGCTCCTGCCCAACAACGCGGTCGAGTACTTCGTCTCGTACTACGACTACTACCAGCCCGAGGCCTACGTTCCGCAGACGGACACCTTCATCGAGAAGGACTCGTCGATCAACGCCGAGGTCGAGCGGCTGCGCCACTCCACCACCAATTCGCTGCTCAGCCGGCGCGACGTCGTCGTCGTCTCGACCGTCTCGTGCATCTACGGCCTCGGTGCCGCTGAGGAGTACCTGGAGGCCATGGTCGCCCTGCAGGTCGGCCAGAACGTCGGCCGCGACGCGCTGATCCGCCGCTTCGTGAACATGCAGTATGAGCGCAACGACGTCGACTTCTCGCGCGGCAAGTTCCGCGTGCGCGGCGACACGATCGAGATCATCCCGGTCTACGAAGAGAACGCGATCCGCATCGAGCTGTTCGGCGACGAGATCGAGGCGCTGTACTCGCTGCACCCGCTGACCGGCGACGTCATCAAGAAGATGGACGCTGTTTCCGTGTTCCCGGCAACGCACTACGCCGCCAGCCCCGCGACGATGCAGCGTGCGATCGGAACCATTCAGGAGGAGCTTCAGGAGCGCCTGCAGGAGCTGGAGCGCGAGGGCAAGCTGCTCGAGGCCCAGCGGCTGCGGATGCGTACCCAGTTCGACCTCGAGATGATGGAGCAGATCGGTTTCTGCTCCGGTATCGAGAACTACTCGCGTCACATCGACGGTCGCGCGCCGGGGGAGGCCCCGAACTGCCTGCTCGACTACTTCCCCGACGACTTCCTCGTCGTGATCGACGAGTCGCACGTCACCGTTCCGCAGATCGGCGCCATGTACGAGGGCGACGCGTCGCGGAAGCGCACGCTGGTCGAGCACGGTTTCCGGCTGCCGAGCGCTCTCGACAACCGCCCGCTGAAGTGGAACGAGTTCAAAGACCGGGTCGGTCAGACGGTGTACCTCTCGGCCACCCCGGGCAAGTACGAGATGGGCATCGCCGACGGCGTGGTCGAGCAGATCATCCGCCCGACCGGCCTGATCGATCCCGAGATCGTGGTCAAGCCCACTAAGGGGCAGATCGACGACCTGCTGGAGGAGATCCGCCTGCGGGTGGAGCGCGACGAGCGCGTGCTCGTCACCACGCTCACCAAGAAGATGGCGGAGGAACTCACCGACTTCCTCGCGGAGGCGGGGGTGAAGGTGCGATACCTCCACTCGGACGTCGACACGCTGCGCCGGGTGGAGCTGCTCAGCGAGCTCCGCGCGGGCGTCTACGACGTGCTGGTCGGCATCAACCTGCTGCGTGAGGGACTCGACCTTCCGGAGGTGTCGCTGGTCGCCATCCTCGACGCCGACAAGGAGGGCTTCCTGCGCTCCTCGACCTCGCTGGTGCAGACGATCGGACGAGCCGCTCGAAACGTGTCCGGGCAGGTCCACATGTACGCGGACGTGCTCACCGACTCGATGAAGAGCGCGATCGAGGAGACCGACCGGAGGCGCGAGAAGCAGATCGAGTACAACCGCGTCAACGGCATCGATCCGACCCCGCTCCGCAAGCGCATCGCCGACATCACCGACGTGCTGGCGCGCGAGGAGGCGGACACCGCGCGGATGCTCGCCGGGCGGGAGCAGAAGCGCAAGAGCCCGACGCCCAACCTGCGCAACGGCGGGATCGCGGCACAGGGTGCGGCAGAGCTCGAAGGACTCATCGCCGACCTCAACCAGCAGATGCTGGCGGCGGCGGGCGAGCTGAAGTTCGAACTGGCGGCCCGCTTGCGCGACGAGCTCTCCGATCTGAAGCGCGATCTGCGGCAGATGGAGAAGGCCGGGCACCTGGGCTGACCGACGGCACTGCTGGGCGTCCGCGCGGGTTACGGTGGCAGGGTGACCACGAAGGCGGGCGGACGGCGGCGATGGACCCTCGCCGTGTGCGTCGTGCTCGCGGCGGTCGCCCTCGTCGCCGTGGCGTTCCAGGGAGCACCGCAGTTCAGCGGGCCGCGGATGTTCCTGCCGCCCGGCCCCGTCCGGACGCAGGCGCCGGCGCCGCAGCAGTCGGGCAGCCCGGCACCGCGCGGAACAGCGCACGAGGTCCGCGTCGACCTGTCGTGGCTGCTGGTCGCTCTCGTCGTGCTCGCGGTCATCATCGGCCTGGCGCTGCTCTGGCGTCTGCGTCGCCGTCCGTCTCGGCCGCTCGAACTGCCTCCGCTCGACACGGTCGGCGTGGCGGAGACCTCCGAGGTGCATGCCGACCAGGGCCCAGAGCCCGAGCCGGAGCAGGTGCGCCGCGGACTCGACCGCGCCGCTGAGGTTCTCGCCGAGCCGCGCGAGCCGCGCGACGCGATCGAGGCCGCCTGGGTGGGACTGGAGGAGGGCGCCGCCGATTCCGGCGTCCGTCGCCTCCCCGCCGAGACGCCCGCCGAATTCGCCGCGCGCGTCGTCGCCCGCGTGGCGGCCGACCGCGACGCTGCGGCCCGGCTCCTCGCCCTGTACCTGCGCGCGCGGTTCAGCAGCGCGCCCGTGACCACCGACGACGTCGCAGCCGCCCGTGATGCGGTGGAGGCGCTGCGGGCATCCTGGAGCGTCGCGTCCGGCGGCCGGCCGATCACCCGGGAAGGGGGCCGCCGATGAGCGCACGAGACACTCGGCGAACGCCCCGCACCGAGCGGGACGCCCGCCGCGAGGTCCAACGGCAGCGGGTCGCTCCGCGTCCGAAGCGCCTCCCGCCGCGCCTGCTGCGCCGTCTCATCCTGAGCGCCGTGCTGGGCGTCGCGGTCGGTCTGGCGGCGTGGTCGCTCGGGATGGACGAAGCCCACGCAACCGGCCTGGGGGCTGCGGCCCTGGCGTTCGCAGCCTGTCTGTCGGCCCTCGGCGAGGCGGACGATCTGACCTGGCCGCCGGCCGCGCCGCCAGTGCGTGCCGGGTCGCGACGGGATGTCGTCGCCCTCGGCTGGTCGCTCAGCTCGCGCGGCGGCCGCGCGTCGCCGGAGGGGCTACGCGCCCTCCGTTCGGTCGCCGAGCGCGCCCTCGCCCTGCGCGGGCTCGACCTGGAGGATCGCGCGGCGGATGCGCAGCTGGAAGCGCTCCTCGGCTCCGACATCCTCGCGCTCCTCCGTCGTGGGTCCGTCGTCACGTCTCCGCGGACCTCGCAGATCTCCGCCGTGCTCGACCGCCTCGAACAGCTCGTGCCTCAACACGCGCCGTCCGTCACTCGTACCCCCACCGCCCACTCGCCCGAGGAGCCGACCCGTGCCCGCTGACCCCCGCACCGCATCCACCACCGCCGCATCCCCGTCGGACGCATCCGCTTCGCTGCCGGTCGACGAGGTCGCCCGGCTCGGCGCGGCCGTGCTCGATCGGGTCGGCAGCGTCGTGGTCGGGATGCGCGAACCGCTGCGGATCGCCTTCGCCACGATCCTGGCGGGCGGCCACGTGCTGTTCGAAGACGTGCCCGGCCTCGGCAAGACCCTCGCCGCCCGCAGCATCGCGGCGGCCGTCGGACTCGACTTCCGCCGCCTCCAATGCACCCCTGACCTGCTGCCCTCCGACATCACCGGGTCGTTCGTGTACGTGCCGAGCAGCGGCGACTTCGAGTTCCGTCCAGGACCGGTGTTCACGGGCCTGTTCCTCGCCGACGAGATCAACCGCACCTCGCCGAAGACGCAGTCCGCGCTGCTGGAGGCCATGGCCGAGGGGCAGGTGTCGGTCGAGGGCCGCAGCTTCCCGCTCCCATCGCCCTTCCACGTCGTCGCGACGGCGAACCCGATCGAGTCGGAGGGCACGTACGCGCTTCCCGAGGCGCAGCTCGACCGGTTCATGGTGCGGCTCGGCGTCGGCTACCCGGACGAGGCGGGGGAGTCGCGCGTCCTGCTCTCCCGCGTTGCGCGGCGGCATGAGGTCGCCACGGTCGAGGCGGTCATCGACGCGGCGACGCTCGCAGCCATGCAGGCGGGCGTCGAGGCGGTGGATGTGGATGCGGACATCGCGGCGTACTGCGTCCGTCTCGCCGCAGCCACCCGCCGGCACCGCTCCGTCGAGGTCGGGGCGTCCCCGCGCGGTTCGCAGGGCCTCCTCCTCGTCGCGCGAGCACTGGCCGTGCTCGATGGGCGCGACTTCGTCATCCCCGACGATGTGAAGGCCGTCGCGATCGCGGTGCTCGCGCACCGGCTCACCTTGACGGTGCAGGCGTGGACGGGCGGTGTTCGTGCGGAGCAGGTCGTCCTGGAGGTGGTCAACACCGTGCCGGGACCGCCCGCGGTCGGGACGGCCCAGCGCGCGGCGGCGGAGCCGCCCGCGTGACCGCCCCCGCCCAGGGCGCGAGGTTCCGGTGACCGAGCGGGCAGCGACCGCCACGCGGGTCGGGTGGATGCCCAGCCCGGCGTTGGCGGGCGCGATCGTCGTCGGAGTGATCGGCGTCGTCGCCGCCTTCATCATGTCCCGGCTCGAACCGGCGCTGATCGGCATCCCGCTGCTGCTCTCCGCGGCGTGGGGATGGGACCGCCGGCCGGCCGGGTCCGTCGACCCGGTCGAGATCACCACGGCTGTGACCGTTGAGGAGGCCGCCCGCGGCGCGGTCGGCGACGCGACTCTCGGCGTTCACGTCGCCGTCTCTGCCGGCCAGCGTCCTGACGCCGCACACCTCCGCCTGAGCCTGGGCGGTGCTGCACCCGTCGAGGCGGTCGTCACCCCGCGGACCGCCGCCGACCTCCGGAGCGAGGTGCCCATCGTGCACTCCGGTCCGCAGCGCGTCGCCGCGGTCGAAGCGCGCGCCCTCGGCGCGGATGCCGCCTGGGCGAGCGCGCCCACGGACGAGGCCGCGGTCGAACGGGTGGTGCGGCCCCGGCGCGCGCCCCTCCGCAGCCTTCCACTACCCGCGCGGCTGCTCGGGCTGACGGGGCAGCACGTCTCCACGCGGCCGGGCGACGGCGGCGAGTTCCGCGACATCGACCTGTTCCATCCCGGCGACCGGCTGCGGCGCATCGACTGGAAGGCCACGGCGCGCGCCGGTCGCGGAGTCGACCTGTACGTCCGGCGCACGACGGCGACTTCGGACGCGGCCGTCCACCTCGTGCTCGACGCCCGGGATGATGTCAGCGCGGTCGTCGCCGACTGGTCGCGTGCGTACCCGCGGCCGGCGGTGTCGTCGCTCGACCTCGCGCGCGAGGCCGCTTCCTCGCTCGCCGCCGCCTACGCGGGCGCGGCCGACCGGATCGGGTTCGACGACCTGGGGGAGTCGCGCCGTATGCTCCCTCCGCGGGCCGGCGCTCGGCACCGGGAGCGTGTGCTGCGGGCGATCGAGGCGACCGCCGCGAACGGGGCGCCGTTCACGCGGGTCCGTTCTCCGCGGCTCGCCCCTGGCTCGATCGTGTTCGTCCTGTCGACCTTCCTCGACGATCAGGCCGTGACGCTCGCACTCACCTGGCGCGCCGCCGGCCACAGGGTGATCGCGGTCGACGTACTGCCGGCCCGGGATGCGCGAGAGCTGCCCGCCCGTGACCGCCTGGCCCTGCGCACCATCGAGCTCGAGCGCTCCCTCCGCCTCGAGCAGCTGCAGGCGGGCGGCGTAGAGCTGCTCGTCTGGCAGGATGCTGCACTGCGCGAGGCGGCGCTGCGTGTGCTGGCGTCCGGACGGGCCCGACGGTGAGCCGCGACGACGCGCGGCCGGCGAACGGGCCCGCACTCGGTGCCGGGACGCCGGTCGGGACACCATCCGGGTCGTCGACGCCGGCGCCGGTGCTCGGCGTACGGACCGTTCCTGCCTGGTCTGTCCGCGCGCTCTTCGCCGCGATCGCGCTGTTGCTCGTGCTGGTCGGCGTGCCCGAGGGTCCGTGGACGGGCATCGCAGCCCTCCTGATCGGCGTCTCGGTGTGGCGGCCGCGCTGGCTGACCGCGTGGGTGCTCATCGGGGTGCTGCTGCTGTCCTCCCTGGTCGAGCCCGGCACGCTCACTCCGCGCCTGCTCGGCCTGATCGCCGGTGCGCACGCCCTCCACCTGCTGGCCGGATGGATGCTGGCCCTGCCCGCCGCCGCACGCCTGCAGCCCGCGGTGCTGCTCCCTTCTCTTCGTCGGTTCGCGATCATCCAGGTGCCGGTGCAGCTCGCCGCCGTCGCCCTGCTGCTGCTCCGGGGCGGCGGAGGCATCGGGCCGAGCGTCCCCGTGCTCGCCGCCGTCTCCGGACTCGCCCTCGCCGCGCTGGTCGGCCTGCTGCTCCCCGCCCTGCTCCGCCGAGCGCCGCGCTGAGCGCTCGGCCCGGCGTCCGCATCCACTCCAGCCTTCGCATCCACTCGCCGAGGGTTGGAATGTCGGTGGTCGCGCCTAGACTCGCGGCTGCACGGGATCACCGTGCCGTCCAGGGTAGAATCGAACACACGTTCGACCTGGCGAACGGGTGCGCGGTGGGCGAACAGCCCCGATTTCCCAGTACGGATGGCGGAGAATAGAGCGAGTGAGCAGCGGGCGAGTGAACAGCGATCGGGTCGGGGAATCCGGCAACATCAGCAGGGTGACGGGGTCGCACCTCAGTGTGCGCGGAGCACGCGTTCACAACCTGCACAACGTCGACCTCGAGATCCCACGCGACTCGATGGTGGTCTTCACGGGCCTGTCCGGATCCGGCAAGTCGTCGCTCGCGTTCGACACGATCTTCGCGGAGGGGCAGCGCCGCTACGTCGAGTCGCTGTCCGCGTACGCGCGGCAGTTCCTGGGCCAGGTGGACCGGCCGGACGTCGACTTCATCGAGGGCCTCAGCCCCGCGGTGTCGATCGACCAGAAGTCGACCAACCGCAACCCGCGGTCCACGGTGGGCACCATCACCGAGATCTACGACTACATGCGTCTGCTGTGGGCGCGTATCGGCGTTCCGCACTGTCCGATCTGCGGTGAGCGCATCCAGCGCCAGACCGTCCAGCAGATCGCCGACCAGCTCATGGAGCTCGAGCCCGGCACCCGCTACATGGTCGTCAGCCCGGTGGTCTCGCAGAAGAAGGGCGAGTTCGTCGACCTCTTCAAGGAGCTCGCGGCGAGCGGTTACTCGCGCGCACTCGTCGACGGCGAGCAGATCCAGCTCTCCGAGCCGCCGACGCTGAAGAAGCAGTACAAGCACGACATCTCGGTCGTCGTCGACCGCCTCGTCGCCGGCCCGGACATCCTCGGCCGGCTGACCGACTCCCTGGAGACGGCGCTGCGCCTGACCGACGGCCTGGTGCAGGTCAACTACGTCGACCGCGAAGGGCCCGCCGCGTGGCAGAACTTCAGCGAGAAGCTGTCGTGCCCCAACGGCCACCCGATCCAGCTGACCGAGATCGAGCCGCGCACCTTCTCGTTCAACGCCCCGTTCGGTGCCTGCCCCGAGTGCTCCGGCCTCGGCACCCGCATGTCGGTGGATGACGAGCTCCTGCTCGGCGACGACGAGCTCAGCATCGCCGAAGGCGTCATCGTGCCGTGGACCACCCAGGGCAAGGGACTCTTCAACTACTACGAGAAGCTGCTCGACGGCCTCGCCCGCGACCTCAAGTTCTCGCTCAAGACGCCGTGGAAGAAGCTGCCGGAGAACGTGCGCGACGCGGTGCTGCACGGCGACAACTTCGAGGTCAAGGTGCGGTGGAAGAACCGCTACGGCCGCGAGATGTCGTACACCTCCGGCTTCGAGGGCGTGGTGCCCTACATCGAGCGGCAGTACCTGCAGGCCGAGACCGACACGCAGCGCGCCCGCTGGGCCGAGTACCTGCGCGAGGTCCCGTGCCCGGTCTGCGGCGGCAAGCGGCTGAAGCCCGAGGTGCTCGCGGTGCTCGTGCACGGCAAGAGCATCGCCGATGCGTCGCTGCTCAGCCTGAGCGACGCCCGCAACTTCATGGAGAAGCTGCACCTGACGGAGCGCGAGCAGAAGATCGGTGCGCAGGTGCTGCGCGAGATCAAGGTCCGGCTCGACTTCCTCATCCAGGTCGGCCTCAGCTACCTCGACCTGGCCCGCGCGGCCGGCACGCTGTCCGGCGGCGAGGCGCAGCGCATCCGCCTGGCGACCCAGATCGGCTCCGGCCTGACCGGTGTGCTCTACGTGCTCGACGAGCCGAGCATCGGTCTGCACCAGCGCGACAACCGCCGGCTCATCGACACGCTCGTCGCCCTGCGCGACCTCGGCAACACGCTGATCGTGGTCGAGCACGACGAGGACACCATCCGCACCGCCGACTGGATCGTCGACATCGGCCCCGGCGCGGGAGTCAACGGCGGTCACGTCGTCCACTCCGGTTCGTACGACGACCTGCTCGCCAACACCGAGTCGCTGACCGGCGACTA
The DNA here is from genome assembly GCF_043083605.1 of Leifsonia sp. NPDC014704. Lineage (NCBI taxonomy): Bacteria > Bacillati > Actinomycetota > Actinomycetes > Micrococcales > Microbacteriaceae > Leifsonia > Leifsonia sp. NPDC014704. The sequence continues at coordinate 685,041 of NZ_JBIBYW010000001.1, forward strand.
CCTGGCGGGGCGTCGTGAGATCGCCATCCCGTCCAAGCGCCGCAAGGTCGACAAGAAGCGGATGATCCGCGTCGTGGATGCGGAGGCCAACAACCTGAAGAAGGTCACGGTCGACTTCCCTCTCGGCACGTTCGTGGCGGTGACCGGAGTCTCCGGTTCGGGCAAGTCGTCGCTCGTCAACGACATCCTGTACCGGGTGATGGCCAACAAGCTCAACGGCGCCCGCAAGGTGCCGGGAAAGCACCGAACCGTCACCGGTCTCGAGAACCTCGACAAGGTCGTCCACGTCGACCAGGCGCCCATCGGCCGCACCCCGCGGTCGAACCCGGCGACCTACACCGGCGTCTTCGATCGCATCCGCAACCTGTTCGCCGAGACGCCGGAGGCGAAGACCCGCGGCTACCTGCCTGGGCGGTTCAGCTTCAACGTCAAGGGAGGACGCTGCGAGGCGTGCTCGGGGGACGGCACGATCAAGATCGAGATGAACTTCCTGCCCGACGTCTACGTCGCGTGCGAGGTGTGCGGGGGAGCGCGGTACAACCGCGACACCCTGTCCGTGCACTACAAGGGCAAGAACATCGCCGAAGTGCTCGACATGCCGATCAGTGAGGCGGCGGAGTTCTTCCGGCCGATCTCGGCCATCCACCGCTACCTGCAGACACTCGTCGACGTCGGCCTCGGCTACGTCCGGCTCGGGCAGAGCGCGACGACCCTCTCCGGCGGCGAGGCGCAGCGCGTGAAGCTCGCGACCGAGCTGCAGCGCCGGTCCAACGGCCGTAGCGTGTACGTGCTCGACGAGCCGACGACGGGTCTGCACTTCGAGGATGTCCGCAAGCTGCTGTTGGTGCTGAACGGCCTGCTCGACAAGGGCAACACGGTGATCGTCATCGAGCACAACCTCGACGTCATCAAGTCGGCCGACTGGATCATCGACATGGGTCCGGAGGGTGGCGCCGGCGGCGGAGAGGTCATCGCGACGGGCACACCCGAAAAGGTCGCGGAGACCCCGGGCAGCCACACCGGCTTCTTCCTCAAGGAGATCCTGCAGGGCGAGTCCGCCCGGGGCGCCGCGTAAGAGGCGCCATGGCAGACACTGTCAGCTACCGGCCGAAGGCCGGCGAGATCCCGACGCAGCCCGGGGTGTACCGGTTCCGTGACAAGAACCGGCGCGTGCTCTACGTCGGCAAGGCGAAGAACCTGCGCGCGCGGCTGAGCAACTACTTCCAGCCGCTGCGCAGCCTCCACGAGCGCACCCGCCGCATGGTCACCACCGCGGCGAGCGTCGAGTGGACGGTCGTCGGCACGGAGTACGAGGCGCTGCAGCTGGAATACACCTGGATCAAGGAGTTCAACCCGCCTTTCAACGTCAAGTTCCGCGACGACAAGACGTACCCGTACCTGGCGGTGACGCTCGGCGACCGCATCCCGCGCGTCATGATCACGCGCAACCGCAACATCAAGGACGCCCGCTACTTCGGCCCGTACACGAAGGTCTGGGCGATCCGCGAGACGGTCGACCTGATGTTGAAGGCCTTCCCGATGCGGAGCTGCTCCGACGGCGTCTACCGCCGCGCCGAACTCACCGGGCGGCCCTGCCTCCTGGGCGACATCGGCAAGTGCGCAGCGCCCTGCGTCGGGCGCATCTCGCCCGGCGACCACAAGTCGCTCGCCATCGACTTCGCCTCCTTCATGGCGGGCAACGACAGCGGCTACCTGCGCGACCTGAACGAGAAGATGAAGCAGGCGGCCGGCACGATGGACTACGAGTCCGCCGCGCGCCACCGCGACGCCATCCAGGCGCTCGAGGGAGTGCTCGGCAAGAGCGCGGTCGTTCTTCCGGAGAACATCGACGCCGACGTCTTCGGCATCGCCCACGACGAGCTGGCCGCGGCCGTCCAGCAGTTCATCGTGCGCGGCGGCCGCGTCCGCGGTGTGCGCAGCTGGGTCGTCGACAAGGAGCTCGACATGGAGCTCGCCGAACTCGTCGAGACGGTCGTCCAGAACGCCTACGACGGACCGGACGCCCCGCCGCGCGAGATCATCGTGCCCGAGCTGCCGGAAGACACCGCGGAGCTCGAGCAGTGGCTGACCCAGCGCCGCCGCGAGACGCCGGACCCGTCCGCCGCCCGCGGCCGTCTCACCGGCCGCGTCGAGCTGCGCACGGCGCAGCGCGGCGACAAGGCCGCGATCGCGCAGACGGTCGAGATGAACGCGAAGAACGCGCTCGTCCTGTACAAGACCCGGCGGAGCTCGGACTTCGTGGCGCGGTCGAAGGCGCTGAACGACATCCAGGACGCCCTCGGCATGGACGAGGCCCCGCTCCGGATGGAGTGCTACGACGTCTCGCACCTCAGCGGCACGAACATCGTGGCGTCGATGGTGGTCTTCGAGGACGGCCTGCCGCGCAAGGACCAGTACCGCCGGTTCAGCATCCCCGAGTCGACCGACGACACGGAGTCGATCTACCAGGTCATCTCCCGCCGCCTGGCGTACCTGAAGGACGCGCCGGCAGCGGCAGCCGACGCCGCCCCCACCGTCGATGAGGAGACGGCGCTCGACGCCGAGGGCGCGGCCGGTGCCGACGAGATCGTGGATGCCGCCGAGGGCCGTCGCCGCAAGTTCTCTTACCCGCCGAACCTGCTGATCGTCGACGGAGGCCAGCCCCAGGTCGCCGCCGCGAAGCGCGCGCTCGACGAGTCCGGGGTCACCGGCATCCAGCTCGCGGGAATCGCCAAGCGCCTGGAGGAGATCTGGCTGCCGGACTCCGACTTCCCGGTGATCCTGCCGCGGAACAGCGACGCCCTGTTCCTCATCCAGCGCCTCCGCGATGAGGCCCACCGCTTCGCTATCACCTACCAGCGGGCGCGCCGCAAGCGCGACATCGGGACGGTGCTGGGCGAGATCCCGGGCCTCGGTCCGTCGCGTGTGAAGGAGCTGCTGAAGCACTTCGGCTCGGTGGCGCAGCTGCGCAAGGCGACGCCCGAGCAGATCTCCGAGGTGCGCGGGGTCGGTCCGACCCTCGCGACCGCGATCTTCGAGCGGCTCGCAGAGGGCGGCAGTCGCTAGGCTGGGGGAACACCACAACGGAGGAGACCGGACGATGGCCACCGACGGCGACACAGTCGCGACGAACGCCGAGCAGCAGGAAGTCCTCATCGTCACCGGGATGTCGGGCGCCGGCCGCTCGACGGTCGCCAATGCGCTGGAGGACCTCGACTGGTACGTCGTGGACAACCTCCCCCCGCAGATGCTGCGCCCGCTGATCGAGCTCGCCAACCGCGCCGAGTCGGGTCTGCCCCGCATCGCCGCGGTCGTCGACGTTCGCGGGCGCAACTTCTTCGTCGATCTGCGCGACATGATCCAGAGCCTCCGCGAGGGCACGAAGGTGCGCGTGCTGTTCCTGGAGGCGTCCGACGCGGTGCTCGTCCGCCGGTTCGAGCAGGTGCGCAGGCCGCACCCGCTGCAGGGTGACGGCACCATCCTCGACGGCATCTCGGCGGAGCGGACGCGGTTGCGCGAGATCCGCGAAGCGAGCGACATCATCGTCGACACCACCGACCTCAACATCCACCAGCTGGCGACCAACATCACCGACACCTTCGCGGCGGAGGACGCCGCCGACGTGCAGGTGACGGTGATGAGCTTCGGCTTCAAGTACGGGCTGCCCGCCGACGCCGACATGGTCGCCGACGCGCGCTTCCTGCCGAACCCGTTCTGGAACCCCGAGCTGCGGCCGCACACGGGTCTGGAGGAGATCGTCAGCGACTACGTCCTGGCGCAGGACGGCGCCGACGAGTTCATCCAGGGATACGTCTCGGCGCTCCGCCCGATCATGTCCGGCTACCAGCGTGAGAACAAACGGCACGCTCTGATCGCGATAGGCTGCACTGGCGGAAAGCACCGGTCCGTCGCGATTGCGGAAGAGCTCGCGGCGCGGTTGCGGAGTTTCCCCGGTCTGTCGGTCAACACCAAGCACCGCGACCTCGGCCGTGAATGATCACGGCTTTTCCCTCCACGGCACCATCCCCGCCTTGAGACAGTAAGGAATCCGATTGGCTCTCACCGCCGACGTCAAGGACGAGCTCACGAAGGTCGAGGTCAGCAAGACCACGGTCCGAGCAGCAGAACTGGCCACCATCCTCCGGTTCTCGGGCGGTCTGCACCTCATCGGCGGCCGGATCGCGGTCGAGAGCGAACTCGACACCCCGGAACTCGCCCGGCGGGTGCGGAAAGACCTCGCGGAGCTGTACGGCGTCCGCAGCGAGGTGTCCGTCATCTCCGCGTCCGGACTGCGCCGCAGCAGCCAGTACCTCGTCCGCGTGCTCGAGGGCGGCGAGACGCTCGCCCGGCAGACCGGACTCCTGGATGCGCGTCGCCGGCCGATCCGCGGCCTCCCGAACCGCCTGACCACCGGCTCCCGCGACGAGCTCGCCGCCGTCTGGCGCGGAGCCTTCCTCGCCCACGGCTCGCTCACCGATCCGGGCCGCTCCGCCGCCCTCGAGGTCACCTGCCCCGGTAACGAGGCCGCCATGGCGCTCGTCGGCGCAGCCGGCCGTCTCGGCATCGCGGCCAAGGCCCGTGAGGTGCGCGGCGTTCACCGCGTCGTCATCCGCGACGGCGAGGCGATCAGCGCCATGCTCGTCGCGATGGGTGCCCTCCAGACCGTCACCAACTGGGAGGAGCTTCGGCAGCGCCGCGAGGTGCGCGCCAACGCCAACCGCCTGGTCAACTTCGACGACGCCAACCTGCGCCGCTCGGCCCAGGCCGCCGTCGCCGCGTGCGCGCGCGTGGAGCGCGCGCTCGAGATCCTCGGCCCCGACGTCCCGCAGCACCTGCGCTACGCGGGTGAGCTGCGTCTCGCGCACCGCGACTCCAGCCTGGACGAGCTGGGTCACCACGCCGACCCGCCCATGACGAAGGACGCCGTGGCCGGCCGCATCCGCCGCCTGCTCGCGATGGCGGACAAGCGCGCGAGCGACCTCGGCATCCCCGGCACGGAGGCGAGCCTCCCCGCCGATCTGGACGAGGTGTAAGTTTCGACGGGGAACGTGCGGCCGGAAGGAAGCATCCGATGGCCGCCCGGGTTGCCCTTACTAGACTCGACGAGTCGCTCGAATCACAACAACAGTGGAGATGAGTAATGGCTGACTACACGCTGCCGGACCTTCCGTACGACTACTCGGCTCTTGAGCCGAACATCAGCGGCCGGATCATGGAGCTGCACCACGACAAGCACCACAAGACGTACGTCGACGGCGCGAACACCGCCATCGCCAAGCTGGCTGAGGCGCGCGACGCCGACGACCTGACCTACGTCAACAAGCTCGAGAAGGACCTCGCGTTCAACCTCGCCGGCCACGTCAACCACACGGTGTTCTGGAACAACCTCTCCCCGGACGGCGGCGACAAGCCGGTCGGCGAGCTGGCCGCCGCGATCGACGAGTTCTTCGGCTCGTTCGACAAGTTCCGCGCCCACTTCACGGCGTCGGCGCTCGGCATCCAGGGCTCCGGCTGGTCGATCCTGGCCTGGGACTCGCTCGGGCAGAAGCTCATCATCGAGCAGCTGTACGACCACCAGGGCAACCTCGCTGCGGCGACCGTCCCGCTCCTCATGCTCGACATGTGGGAGCACGCCTTCTACCTCGACTACGTCAACGTGAAGGCCGACTACGTGAAGGCGTTCTGGAACATCACCAACTGGGGCGATGTCAATGACCGCTTCGTCCGTGCGCGCGAGAAGACCGCGGGTCTGCTGCTACTGTCGTAGGCGGGTGGGCGTCCCGGGAGGGACCCTCCCGGGACGCCGCCGTCCGCAATCAACACCTGACAAAGCGCGCCGTCCGGCGCCCATCGAGTAACTGGAGACATCTGTGTCCGTAAAGATCGGAATCAACGGGTTCGGTCGCATTGGTCGTAACTACCTGCGCGCCGCCCTGGCGAAGGGCAGCGACCTCGAGGTTGTCGCGGTGAACGACCTCACCGACAACAAGACGCTCGCACACCTGCTCAAGTACGACTCCATCACGGGCCGTCTCGACGCGACGGTGGAGCTCGACGGCGACAACATCGTCGTCAACGGCAACCCGATCAAGGTCCTCGCGGAGCGCGACCCCGCCAACCTCGGCTGGGGCGACCTGGGCGTCGACATCGTCATCGAGTCGACCGGCCGCTTCACCAAGGCCGACGACGCGCGCAAGCACATCGAGGCGGGCGCCAAGAAGGTCATCATCTCGGCTCCGGCGACCGGCGAGGACGCCACGTTCGTCATGGGCGTGAACGAGCACCTCTACGACCCGGCGTCGCACAACATCATCTCCAACGCGTCCTGCACCACGAACTGCCTCGCGCCGCTCGCCAAGGTGTTCAACGACGAGTTCGGCATCGAGCGCGGTCTGATGACCACGGTCCACGCCTACACCGCCGACCAGAACCTCCAGGACGGCCCGCACTCCGACCTGCGTCGCGCCCGCGCCGCCGCGATCAACATCGTCCCGACCTCCACCGGTGCGGCGAAGGCCATCGGCCTCGTCCTCCCGGAGCTCAAGGGCAAGCTCGACGGCTTCGCGCTGCGCGTCCCGGTCCCCACCGGCTCCATCACCGACCTCACGGTCACCGCCTCGCGCCCGGTCACGGTCGACGAGGTCAAGGCGGCCTACAAGAAGGCGGCGGAGGGCCCGCTGAAGGGCATCCTCAAGTACACGGAGGACGAGATCGTCTCCTCCGACATCGTCTCCGACCCGCACTCCTCGATCTTCGACTCGGGTCTGCTGCGTGTCCTCGGCGACCAGGTGAAGCTCTCGAGCTGGTACGACAACGAGTGGGGCTACTCCAACCGTCTCGTCGACCTGACCGAGTACGTCGCCGAGCGCCTCTAAGCGCAGGGAACCGACGTGACGCTCCGCACTCTCGACTCACTCGGTTCGCTCGCCGGCAAGCGGGTCGTCGTCCGCTGTGATCTCAACGTGCCCCTGGACGGCGCGAAGATCACGGACGACGGTCGCGTGCGAGCGTCGATTCCCACGCTGAACGCCCTGATCAACCAGGGCGCGAAGGTGGTCGTGATCTCGCACCTGGGACGCCCCGAGGGCGCCCCGGATGCGAAGTACAGCCTGGCGCCGGTCGCCCAGCGGCTCTCCGAGCTGCTGGGCGCGCCGGTGACCTTCGCCAAAGACACCGTCGGCGGCGGCGCCGAGGAGGCCGTCAACGGCCTCAACGACGGCGACGTCGCCCTGCTGGAGAACCTCCGGTTCAACCCGGGGGAGACCTCGAAGGACGAAGGCGAGCGTCGTGCCTTCGCCGAGAAGCTGGCCGCCTTCGGCGACGCCTTCGTCTCGGACGGCTTCGGCGTCGTGCACCGCAAGCAGGCGAGCGTCTACGAGCTCGCCCAGCTGCTGCCGAGCGCGGCCGGAACGCTGATCCAGGCCGAGCTCGACGTGCTCGACCGTCTGACCGAGAACCCCGAGCGGCCGTACGCGGTCGTCCTCGGCGGCTCGAAGGTCTCGGACAAGCTCGGTGTCATCGGTCACCTGCTGCCGAAGGTCAACTCGCTGCTCATCGGCGGCGGGATGCTGTTCACCTTCCTCGCGGCCAAGGGCATGAAGGTCGGGTCGAGCCTGCTCGAAGCCGACCAGATCGACACCGTCAAGGGCTACCTGGCGAAGGCCGAGGAGCTCGGCGTCGAGCTGGTGCTCCCGCGCGACGTCGTGGTGGCCTCGAAGTTCGGCGCCGACGCGGAGCACGTGGTGCGCCCGGTCGACGCGATCGAGGACACCGACTGGGGTGACAAGGGCCTGGGGCTCGACATCGGCCCGGAGACCGCCGAGCTGTTCTCGGAGTACGTCCGCGGAGCGCGCACGGTGTTCTGGAACGGCCCGATGGGCGTGTTCGAGCTGGCGCCGTTCGCGGCGGGCACGAAGGCGGTCGCGCAGGCGCTCACCGAGGTCGACGGCCTCAGCGTCGTCGGAGGTGGCGACTCCGCCGCGGCCGTCCGTGCGCTCGGGTTCCGTGACGACCAGTTCGGTCACATCTCGACGGGCGGAGGCGCGAGCCTCGAGTTCCTCGAAGGCAAGCGACTCCCCGGACTGGAGGTCCTCGGATGGCAGCAGTGAGCCCCACGGTGCGGCGTGTCCCGCTCATCGCCGGCAACTGGAAGATGAACCTGGACCACCTCCAGGCGATCGCGTTCGTGCAGAAGCTCGCGTGGACGCTGAAGGACGCCAACCACGACTTCTCGGCGGTGGAGGCGGCGGTCTTCCCGCCCTTCACCGACCTGCGGAGCGTGCAGACGCTGGTCGCGGCCGACAAGCTGCCACTCGCCTTCGGCGGACAGGACGTCTCGGAGCACGAGTCGGGCGCGTACACGGGCGAGATCTCGGCCGCGTTCCTCGCGGCCCTGGAGTCGCGGTACGTCATCATCGGTCACTCGGAGCGGCGCACGCTGCACGCCGAGACCGACGAGCAGGTCGCCGGAAAGGTGGCCGCCGCGCTGAAGCACAACATCGCCCCGATCATCTGCGTCGGCGAGACGGCGGAGGACCTCGAGACCCACGGCGCGAGCGCTGTGCCGGTTGCGCAGCTCCGTGCCGCGTTGTCCCGTGTCGACTCGGCCGCCGACTTCGTCGTGGCGTACGAGCCGGTCTGGGCCATCGGCTCCGGACAGGCGGCGACGCCCGAGCAGGCGGAGCAGGTGGCGGCGGCACTGCGTGCGGTCATCGCCGAGGTGCTGGGCGACGACGTCGCGGCCAAGACGCGCATCCTGTACGGCGGTTCGGTGAAGTCGGGCAACATCGCCGGCTTCATGCGCGAGCCGAATGTGGACGGCGCCCTGGTCGGCGGTGCGAGCCTCGACGTGAACGAGTTCGCCGCGATCGTCCGGTATCAGAAGCACGTCGGTCTCTGAGGGCTCCTGCCGGTTATACTGGTCGTTGGTCTTCCCGGGCACGGCCCGGACGCTTCCCGAAAGGTTCCATGTGCTGATTCTCCAGGTCGTCCTGCAGGTGCTGCTCGGCATCACCAGCCTCCTGCTGACGCTGCTCATCCTGCTGCACAAGGGTCGCGGCGGCGGTCTGTCCGACATGTTCGGCGGCGGCGTCACGTCCAACCTGGGTGCGTCGGGTGTCGCCGAGCGCAACCTGAACCGCATCACCGTGATCCTGGGTCTGATCTGGATCACCTGCATCGTCGTGCTCGGTCTGATCACGAAGTTCAGCGCGTAAGCGCACACTGAAGAAGGAGAGACTGCATGGCATCCGGAGGCAGTGCAATCCGCGGCTCGCGCGTCGGCGCAGGGCCCATGGGCGAGCAGGACCGCGGTTTCCACGCGGACCGCGTCGCGATCTCGTACTGGGACGCTCTCGGCAACGAGACGGTCCGCTACTTCGCGGCGAACCTCCCCGAGGAGGAGATCCCCGACATCATCGACTCGCCGTCGACCGGTCTGCCGGCCGGCCGCGACAAGGAGAACCCGCCGTCGGTGGCGAAGACGGAGCCCTACAAGACGCACCTCGCGTACGTGAAGGAGCGCCGTAGCGAGGAGGAGGCGGAGCAGCTGCTCGAGGACGCCCTCAACCAGCTGCGTGCCCGTCGGGGTCGTCCGACCACCAACTGATCGTTCACGTCACGAAGGCCGCCCACCTCCCGGTGGGCGGCCTTCGTGCGTTTCGGCCGCCGGTTGGCGCAAGTCTCGGGGCTAGACTGCGGGGCATGCGGGGAGCACGGGATGATCGGGCGGACACTCCGCGTGCGCTCGGCGACGAGGTCAGCCGGCTCAGTCTGCTGGCCCTCTTGGAAGAGGCGGTCGACGCGGCCGAGAAGGCCGACATCCTGCTCGCGCGCTGCGATGATATCGACGTGACGACTGCGGCGGATGCGCGCCAGGCGCTCCGGCTCCGGGTGACGTTCGCCGAACTGCAGCGCTGGGTGGACGAACTCGACCTCGACGCCCGGGAGGCGGAGGTCCGTGACGAGGCGGCCCGCCTGCTTGCGTTCTACCTGCACCTGCTGACGCACGCGTTCGACCGCCGCATCGCCGCGGCAGGGCACGACCGGCGTGCGATCCGCAGTCGCGGACCATTGACCGGCGCGCCCTGCGCGCGACTGACGACGCTGCGGGAGCGGGTCAGTAGCTGGGTGCGATGAGGTTCTCGGGCACGTCGACAGCGGCATCCTTGTCGACGAAGAAGACCGTGCGCTTGCGGCCCTTGGCACCCGCGACGGGGACCTCGGTGTAGCTGGCACCGGCGAGGGCGAGCCCTAGGGCGCTGGCCTTGTCGCTGCCGGACAGCACCAGCCAGATGCGGTCGGACGAGTTGATCACCGGGCGGGTGAGGCTCAGACGCTGCGGCGGCGGCTTCGGCGAGTCGCGCTCGGCGATCACCGACGCCTTCTCCTCGCGGATGCCCGGGCGGTCGGGGAACAGCGACGCGATGTGACCGTCGGGACCGACGCCGAGGAAGGTGATGTCGAACTTCGGCACCGGCCAGCCTTCGTGGGCGAACGCCTCGAGCTCGGCCGCGTACAGGCGGGCGGCCTCGTCGATGTCCGGCGTCTCGTCCGACGACGGGAAGGGGTGCACGTTCTCCGGCGGGACCGCGATGTGGTCGAGCAGGGCCTCGCGGGCCTGGCGCTCGTTGCGGTCGGGGTCGTCGCGCGGCACGAACCGCTCGTCTCCCCACCAGAAGTGCACCTTCGACCAGTCGATGGTGTCGCGAGCGGGGGAGGCGTTGACCGCCTCCAGCACCGCGATGCCCATCGTCCCTCCCGTGAGCGCGATGTTCGCCGCTCCCAGGTCGTCGACGATGTCGATCGTCTTGGTGAGGAAGCGTGCGGCCACCGACGCGGTCAGCGCCTCCTTGTCCGGGTGGACGAGCACCCGCCGTTCGTTCGTCATGCCCTGGCGCCTGCTCCTTCGTCGGAGGTCTCCAGCAGTGCGAGACCCTTGGTGATGACCTCGCCGTAGAGGTCGTCCGGGTCCAGCCTACGCAGTTCTTCCGCCAGGCAGTCCCGAAGACTGCGGCGTGGCAGGGAGAGGTCGTGCGAGGGCTGACCCGGCTGCGACAGACGAGCGACGTTCGGGATCTCGCGCTGCAGCTCGATCACGCCGGACGCGCGCTCCATCTTCACGCCGTGGATGCCGCCTGAGCCGATCGCGCGCGAGGCGAGGTCGTACTGCACAGGCACCTGCAGCTGGAGCCGCAGCCAGGCGGCGAGGAGCAGCGTGGAGGGCGAGTCGGCCGCGCCGGCCACGTCGACGCCGATGATCGGCTCGTACGGCGGCTGGTCGAGCACCGCGGCGAGCTGGGCGCGCCACAGCGTCAACCGGGTCCACGCGAAGTCCGTGTCGCCGGGGGCGTACGTCTGCCCCAGGTGGAACAGGAACTCCTGCGGGTTCGGCTGCGCGGAGGCGTCCGTGATCCGCCGGGTCGCGATGCGGCCCAGGGGAGAGGTGGATGCCTTCTCGGGCGCGATGCCCGGCCACCAGACAACGACGGGGGCGTCGGGGAGGAGCAGGCCGGTGACCAGTCCCTCCTCGTCGCTCGCGGTCTCGCCGTAGGCGCGGAGCACGATGACCTCGCTGGCTCCGGCGTCGCCGCCGACACGGATCTGCGCGTCGAGGCGGCCGTCGCCGTTGTGCGTGCGCTCCTCCTCGGTCGACACCACGATCACGCGCATCGGGTGCTCGCGGGAGGCGTCGTTGGCGGCCTCGATGGCCTCCTCCTCCTGTCCGAGGTGCGTCGCGATGATGAGCGTCAGAACGCGGCCGAGGGCGACGGCGCCGCCCTCCTCGCGGATCTTGACGAGCGCCTTCGAGATGTTGCTGACGGTCGTCGCGGGAAGGTCGACGATCATGGACGCCTCCAGACGCGGCCGTCACGGGCGAGGAGCTCGTCGGCCGATTTCGGGCCCCAGGTTCCGGGGCGGTACTGCTCGGGCTGGCCCTGCGTGGCCCAGAAGTCCTCGATCGGGTCGAGGATCTTCCAGGAGAGCTCGACCTCCTCGTGGCGGGGGAACAGCGGCGGGTCGCCGAGAAGCACATCCAGGATGAGCCGCTCGTACGCCTCGGGGCTGGCCTCGGTGAAAGCGTGGCCGTAGCCGAAGTCCATGCTGACGTCGCGCACCTGCATGCCGGCGCCGGGGACCTTCGAGCCGAAGCGGATGGTCACACCTTCGTCCGGCTGGACGCGGATGACGAGCGCGTTCTGGCCGAGCGCACTCGTCTGCGACTCCGCGAAGAGCTGCTGCGGAGCGCGCTTGAAGACGACCGCGATCTCGGTCACGCGGCGGCCGAGGCGCTTGCCCGCGCGCAGGTAGAAGGGGACGCCTGCCCAGCGGCGGGTGCCGATCTCCAGCTTGATGGCCGCGTAGGTCTCCGTGGTGGACTGCGGGTTCATCCCGTCCTCCTCCAAGAAGCCCGGGACCTTCTCGCCGCCCTGCCAGCCGCTGCCGTACTGTCCGCGGGCCGTCGACTTGGCGAGGTCCTTGGGCAGACGGACGGCGGCGAGGACCTTCTCCTTCTCGGCGCGCAGGTCTGCGGCGTTGAACGAGATGGGCTCCTCCATCGCCGTGAGGGCGAGGAGCTGCAGCAGGTGGTTCTGGATGACGTCGCGCGCAGCGCCGATGCCGTCGTAGTAGCCGGCACGGCCGCCCACGCCGATGTCCTCGGCCATGGTGATCTGCACGTGGTCGACGTAGTTGGCGTTCCAGATCGGCTCGTACAGCTCGTTGGCGAAGCGCAGCGCCAGGATGTTCTGGACCGTCTCCTTGCCGAGGTAGTGGTCGATGCGGAACACCGAGTCCGGGGGGAAGACCGTCTCGACGACCGCGTTCAGCTCGCGAGCCGACTGCAGGTCGTGTCCGAACGGCTTCTCGATGACGACGCGCCGCCAGCCGTCGCCGGACTGGTCGGCGAGACCGGACCGCTTCAGCTGCTCGGTGACGATCGGGAACGCCTTCGGCGGGATGGACAGGTAGAACGCATGGTTGCCCATGGTCCCCCGCTCCTTGTCCAGGTCCTCGACGGTCTGCTTGAGGCGCTGGAACGCGTCGTCGTCGTCGAACTCGCCCGGAACGAAGCGGATGCCCTGTGCGAGCTGCTGCCACACGTCGTCGTCGAACGGCGTGCGGGCGTACTGCTTGACCGCGTCGTACACGACCTTCTCGAAGTCCTGGTCCTCCCAGTCACGCCGGGCGAACCCGACGAGCGAGAACCCGGGCGGCAGGAGGCCGCGGTTCGCGAGGTCGTACACCGCGGGCATCAGCTTCTTGCGGGACAGATCGCCTGTCACGCCGAAGATGATGAGGCTGCTGGGCCCGGCGATGCGATTCAGACGGCGGTCGGAGGGCAACCGCAACGGGTTGAACTCCGGGGTGATTTCCACCGGTGACACGTGGGTGATCTCCTTTATCGACGGCTCAGTTGACGGCCTCGAACAGCGAGACGACATCCGCCTCGGGGTTCGTGAGCGTCAGCGTCAGCACCGGGCGGCCGTGCTCGCCGAGGACGCTGGCGTCGCCGGCGGCCTGGGCCTGGATGAGCTGCCCGAAAGTGAAGGGACGGCCGGGGATCTCGAGGTCCTCGGAGGGCGTCGCCGTGATCTGCAGGAACACGCCGACCGCTGGTCCGCCCTTGTGGAACTGACCCGTCGAGTGCAGGAAGCGCGGCCCCCAGCCGAACGTGACCGGGCGGTTCGCCTTCGCCGCCAGCAGGTCGCGGATGCCCGCGAGCTGGGGGAGCGCGAGGCGGTCCACGTAGGCCTGGACAGCGACGTAGCCGTCGGGCCCGAGCTGGGCGAGCAGGGCATCCACGGCCGCGTCGAGCGTGCTCGCCTCGCCGAGGAAGGACCCGGTGCTGCGCACCTCGATGCCGCCCGCGGTGAACGCGGGGGTGACGGGCTCCGGCCGGTTGTCGAGCAGCGAGCGTGCGGCGACCTTGGCGGCCTCCACATCCGGCTGGTCGAACGGGTTGATGCCGAGCAGGCGTCCGGCGACGGCGACCGCGTACTCCCAGACGATGAGCTGGGCGCCGAGGCTGCCGGAGACCAGGATCTCGCCCTCGTGGCGGTCGGCCGGGAACAGGTGGTGCGCCTCGGCGTTGGCGACGAGGCGGACGACCTGCAGATCGGCCGGCTTCGACTCGAGCTCGGGGGCGAGCTTGTCGAGCACGACCGGCAGCAGGCCGGTGCCCTCCTTGCCGGTGGACTCGGCGATCAGCTGCTCCGCCCAGTCGGCGAAGCCCACGATGTGGGTCCCGTCGGCGACGATGCCCAGCTTGTCCTTCAGCGGGCTCGTGCCGGCGATGGCGGCGCCGAGCACGAGGCCCGGGTTCTGCTCGTTGTCGACGGCGAGCTCGATGGACGTGGCGTCCGCCTCGTCGAGGAGCTCGGAGATGTCGACGCCGGCGAGGCCGGAGGGGACGAGGCCGAACGCGGTGAGTGCCGAGTAACGGCCGCCGACGTTCGGATCGGCGTTGAACACGCGGTAGCCGGCCTCACGGGCGGACTGGTCGAGCGGCGAGCCCGGGTCGGTGACGACGACGATCCGCTCGCGCGGGTCGATCCCGGCGTCCTCGAACCACTTCTCGTAGACGCGCTTCTGGCTGTCGGTCTCGAGCGTCGAGCCCGACTTGGACGAGATGACCACCGCGGTGGCCTCCAGCCGGTCGCGGAGCGCGGAGAGCACCTGGCTCGGGTCGGTCGAGTCGAGCACGGTCAGCTCGGCCTCCGCCGTACGGGTGATGACCTCCGGCGCGAGCGACGAGCCGCCCATGCCGCCGAGGACGATGTGGTTCACGCCCTTGGCGCGCAGCTCGTCGCGGAGCGCGACGATCTCGGGGACCAGCGGGCGCGAGATGGCGACCGCTTCGGTCCAGCCGAGGCGCTTGCTCGCCTCGGCCTCGGCGGCGGGGCCCCAGAGGGCCGGGTCGAGCGCCGTGATGCCGGACGCCACCTTGTCGGCGACGAGCTGCGGCACCACGGTGCGGACGGCCTCCGCCGCCGGACCCGTGACGTGGATGCGGAACGTCACTTGGCGGCTCCCTCGAGGGCGTTCTTGACGGTCTCGACGAGCTCGCCCCACGAGACGTTGAACTTCTCGACGCCTTCGCGCTCGAGGGTCTCGGTCACGTCGTCGTAGCTGATGCCGAGGTCGGCCAGCTTGTTGAGCACGTCGTTCGACTCGGCGTAGGTGCCGGTGACGGTGTCGCCGGTGACGTGTCCGTGGTCGAAGGTCGCGTCCAGCGTCTTCTCGGGCATCGTGTTGACGACGTTCGGGGCGACGAGCGCCTCGACGTACAGCGTGTCGGGCAGGCTCGGGTCCTTCACGCCGGTGGAGGCCCACAGCGGGCGCTGCTCGTTGGCGCCGGCCTCGACGAGGAGCTTCGCACGCTCGGTGGCGAACTGCTGCTCGTACACCTCGTAGGCGAGGCGGGCGTTGGCGATGCCGGCCTTGCTCTTGAGGCTCTCGGCCTCGTCCGTGCCGATGGCGCTGAGGCGCTTGTCCACCTCGGTGTCCACGCGGGAGACGAAGAACGAGGCGACCGAGTGGATGCCGGAGAGGTCGATGCCCGCCGCCTTGGCCTTCTCGAGGCCGGTGAGGTAAGCGTCGATGACCTGGCGGTAGCGCTCGAGACTGAAGATCAGCGTCACGTTGACGCTGATGCCGGCCGCGATGGTCTCCGTGATGGCCTCGAGGCCCTCGACCGTCGCCGGGATCTTGATCATGACGTTCGGCTTCTGGATCTTGTCCGCGAGCTTCTTCGCGGCCGCGATGGTGGCCTTCGTGTCGCGGGCGAGCGCCGGGGCGACCTCGATGGACACGCGGCCGTCGACGCCGTTCGAGCGCTCGTAGACGCTGTGGAAGATGTCGCTCGCCTTGGCGACGTCGTCGGTGGTGATCTCGAAGATCGCGTCGTCGACGTCCACACCGGCGGCGGCCAGCTGGCGCACCTGCTCGTCGTAGGCCTCGCCCTTGGCGAGGGCGGCCGCGAAGATCGTCGGGTTCGTGGTCACGCCGACCACGTTCTTCTCGGCGATCAGCTTCTCGAGGTTGCCCGTGTTGATGCGCTCGCGCGACAGGTCGTCCAGCCAGATGCTGACGCCCGCTGCGGACAGTGCGGCCGTGGGGGTCGCGGCGGTGGCGGTTGTGTCGGTCATTTTCTCTTATCTCCTCTTGTGCCCGCGCTCAGAGCGACGCGAGCGATTCCTTCGCTGCGGACACGGCGTGCTCGGTGGTCATACCGAACTCGCGGAACAGCGTCTTGTAGTCGGCCGATGCACCGAAGTGCTCGATCGAGACGCTCCGGCCGTGGTCGCCGACGATCTTGTCCCAGGCGAGCGACGCGCCGGCCTCGATCGAGACGCGGGCCTTGACGGCCTCGGGGAGCACCTTCTCGCGGTACTCGGCGGGCTGCTCCGCGAACCACTCGAGGCTGGGCGCGGAGACGACGCGGGCGTTGATGCCCTCGCCGCGCAGCTCCTCGCGGGCCTCGAGCGCGATCTGGACCTCGGAGCCGGTCGCGATGAAGATCACGTCCGGCGTGCCGCCGGGCGCCTCGGCCAGGATGTACGCGCCCTTCGCGACGTTCTTGGCCGACGCGAGGGTGTCGCCCTCGGCGTCGCCGTCTCCGCGCTCGAACACCGGGATGTTCTGGCGGGTCAGCGCGATGCCGGCCGGGCCGTTGCGGCGCTCCAGCATGGTCTTCCAGGCCCAGGCGACCTCGTTGGCGTCGCCGGGGCGGACGACCGTGAAGTTGGGGATGGCGCGCAGCGTCGAGAGCTGCTCGATCGGCTGGTGGGTGGGACCGTCCTCGCCCAGCGCGACGGAGTCGTGCGTCCAGACGAAGATCGACGGGATGTTCATGAGGGCGGACAGGCGGAGGGACGGCCGCTGGTAGTCGCTGAAGATCAGGAACGTGCCGCCGAACGGACGCGTCGGTCCGTGCAGCACGATGCCGTTCAGGATGGCCGCCATGGCGTGCTCGCGGATGCCGAAGTGCAGCACGCGTCCGTATGGGTTGCCGGTCCACTCGTGCGTCGAACGCTCGGTGGGCACGAACGAGGCCGCGCTCTCGATGGTCGTGTTGTTCGACTCCGCGAGGTCGGCCGAGCCGCCCCACAGCTCCGGCATGACCGGCGCGATGGCGTTGAGCACCTTGCCGCTCGCGGCGCGGGTGGAGACGTCCTTGCCCGGCTCGAACACGGGGAGCGCGCTCTCCAGCTCCTCCGGCGCGGCGCCGCTCAGCAGGCGGTCGAGCAGCTGCTTGCGCTCGGGGTTCGCCTCGGCCCAGGAGTCGAAGCCCTTCTGCCACTCGGCGCGCTCCTCGGCACCGCGCTCGATGGCCTTGCGCGTGTGCTCGATGACCTCGTCGGCGACCTCGAAGGTCTGCTCGGGGTCGAAGCCGAGCACCTCCTTGACGGCGCGGAGCTCGTCGGCACCCAGGGCGGAGCCGTGGATCTTGCCGGTGTTCTGCTTCTTCGGGGCCGGCCAGCCGATGATGGTCTTGAGGATGATCAGCGACGGCTTGTCGGTGACGGCCTTCGCGTTCTCGATCGCCTGGTAGAGCTCCTCGACGTCCTCCTGGTAGACGCCGGTCTTCTTCCAGTCGACGACCTGCACGTCCCAGTGGTACGCCTCGTAGCGCGCCTTCACGTCTTCGGTGAAGGCGATGTCGGTGTCGTCCTCGATCGAGATCTGGTTGCTGTCGTAGATCGCGATCAGGTTGCCGAGCTCCTGGTGGCCGGCGAGCGACGAGGCCTCGGAGCTGACGCCCTCCTCGAGGTCGCCGTCGGAGGCGATCACGTAGACGTGGTGGTCGAACGGGCTGGTGCCGGGGGCCGCGTCCGGATCGAACAGGCCGCGCTCGAAACGCTGCGCATAAGCGAAACCGACGGCGGAGGAGATGCCCTGGCCCAGGGGACCGGTGGTGATCTCCACGCCGTCGGTGTGTCCGTACTCGGGGTGGCCGGGGGTGAGGGAGCCCCACGTGCGCAGCTTCTTCAGGTCGTCGAGCTCGAGACCGTAGCCGCCCAGATAGAGCTGGATGTACTGGGTCAGAGAGGAGTGGCCCGCCGAGAGGATGAAGCGGTCGCGGCCGAGCCAGTGCTGGTCGCGCGGATCGCGGCGCATCACCTTCTGGAACAGCAGGTAGGCCGCGGGAGCGAGGCTCATGGCGGTGCCGGGATGCCCGTTGCCCACCTTCTCGACCGCGTCGGCCGCGAGAACGCGCGCCGTGTCTACTGCCTTGTTGTCAATGGGATCCCACTGCAGTGCTGCCACGTGAAAACTGACCCTTCGTCGAATGTGGTGAGGGTCGTCGTGGAACCCGCACCGGTTGAGGTAGTGCGCGCCGTGGACGTCATCGGCGCCGAGCCATTCCTCCGTCACCGTCCTACAAAGAGTGCGGCCGGAACAGGGCTTCGGCTGGCGAGCATCTCCAAGTATAGGTAACGCGCAAGAAACATGGGGTGTTCCCTCAGACGGTTGTGTCACAGGCGGACACGGGGTAGTCGGGTGGCCCGGTCCTCGACGTGACGTAGAATCGGATACCGTCTGAGTACATCGCCGACACATCACGAGGAGCAATGGACGTCGCTGTAGAGAGCCGTGTCGAACCGGGCCGCATCGGCGTCGCTCGCAAGGTGAAGGCGTACGTCGCCCTCACCAAACCGCGGGTGGTCGAGCTGCTGCTGGTCACCACGGTCCCGACGATGATCCTCGCGGCGAACGGCATCCCGAACCTGTGGCTGGTGCTGGCCACGGTCGTCGGCGGCTACATGAGCGCAGGCTCCGCAGGCGCCTTCAACTGCTACATCGACCGCGACATCGACCGCGTCATGCGGCGCACGAAGAACCGCCCGCTCGTCACCGGCGAGCTGTCCGACCGCGAGGCGCTGGTCTTCGCCTGGGCTCTGGGCATCGCCTCCGTGGTGGTGCTGGGCTTCTTCACCAACTGGCTCGCCGCCGCGCTGTCCGTCGCGGCCATCCTGCTCTACGTCGTCTTCTACACGCTGATCCTGAAGCGCCGCACCCCGCAGAACATCGTCTGGGGCGGCGTCGCCGGCTGCATGCCCGTGCTCATCGGCTGGGCGGCCGTGACCGGCTCCCTCGGCTGGGCGCCGTTCATCCTGTTCGGCATCATCTTCCTGTGGACGCCGCCGCACTACTGGCCGCTGTCGATGAAGTACCGCTCGGACTACCAGGAGGCCGGTGTCCCGATGCTCGCGGTGGTCCGCGGTCGTGCCGTCGTAGGCCTGCAGGTCATCCTGTACGCCTGGGCGATGGTCGCGTGCTCGCTGCTGCTGATCCCGGTCGCGCACATGGGGCTGCTGTACACGGCCGTCTCCCTGGTGGCCGGCGGCTGGTTCATCTACGAGTCGCACCGCCTGTACAACCTCGCGATCCGTCACGAGACGGTGTCGCCGATGCGCGTGTTCCACGGATCGATCGCGTACCTGACGCTGATCTTCCTCGCCGTCGCGATCGACCCGCTGCTGCCGTTCTGATCGTGGGCCGGACGCAGGTTCCGGCCACGAAGTCGTGCCACGAGGCCCTCTGCGGCTCTACCATGTGCGCATGACGGCACCGGTGCTGACCCTGCGTCTGACGACGCCCCGCCTCGTGCTGGACGTGCCGACGGACGACGACATCCCGGACGTGCTGGAAGCCTGTCAGGACGTCGAGACGCAGCGGTGGGTGCCCCTCCCGTCGCCGTACACGCGTGAGAGCGCGCAGTTCTTCGTGCGCAGCTACTGCCCGCACGGTCTGGCGAGCCGCCGGTACACGGTCTGGGCGTTGCACGCGCGCGGCGGCGGCCGCCTCCTCGGCGCGCTGGAGGTCCGCAAGGACGAGCGCGCCGGGTCGGCCTCCCTCGGCTGCTGGTCGGGTCCCTGGGCGAGAGGCCAGGGCTACATGCGGGAGGCGCTGGGGGCCGTCGCCCGCTATGCGCTCGACCCCGATGGACTGGGATTCGACCGGCTGAACTGGGAGTACGTGCCCGGCAACGAGCCGAGCAGACGTCTCGCCGAGGCCGTGGGCTTCGGCTTCGGCGACGGGATGCGCTCGGTCGTCAGCCTCCACGGCGAGACGCGCGAGGCGCGTGTCGGCCGGCTAGGCCGCGACGACGTCCGCGGTTGAGCCTTCGGTCTCGCGCGCGGCGGACACGGGGGAGTAGAGCGACAGCACGACCGCCGTCATCATGGCGGCGAGCAGTGCGGCGAGCGTCATGTGGATGCCCACCAGGACTCCCGGGAGGCCGGTGTTGGCCTGGATCAGCCCGACGACGATCTGCAGCAGTTCGACCGCGAGCAGGTACTGCGTGAAGCGGCGCACGGCGGGACCGCCGACGCGGAACGCCGCCACGACCAGCACCAGCGTCAGCGCGAACGTGACATAGGCGGGGATGGCGTGCACATGCTGCAGGATCTCGGGGTTCAGGCCGCTGCGGGGAGTGTGGTCGTCGCCCGCGTGCGGTCCCGCCCCGGTGGTGACGATCCCCACCAGGATCGTGATGAGCACGACGACGGCGGTCACGGCGGCGACGGCGAGATACCAGGCGGGGACGGCCCGGTAGCGCGGGCCGGGGACGGCGTAGACGCGGACGAGGTATGAGGTGGTCAGCGTCACGAGCACGACGGACGCGACGAAGTGCATCCCCACGACCCACCAGGTGAGACCGGTGAGCACCGTGATCCCGCCGAGGATCGCCTGGAACGGCACGCCGAGACCGGCGATCAGGGTCAGCCAGAACAGATCGCGCCGCGAGCGGTACAGCTTCACGACCTGCAGGAAGGCCACGATCGCGAGCACGGCGAGCACTCCGCCCAGCACCCGGTTCCCGAACTCGATGACGCCGTGGATGCCCATCTCGGGCGTGTTGACGAGCGAGTCGGCCGTGCACTTCGGCCAGGTGGGGCAACCGAGGCCGCTGCCGGTGAGCCGCACAGCGCCGCCCGTCGCGACGAGCATGATCTGCGCAGCCAGGTAGATCCACGCGACGACGCGGGTGCGCCCGTCCACACGGTCCGGCAGCCAGGCGATGATGCGCTTCATGGTTCGGGGCTCTCTCGGTCGGATCGGCGGGGCCGGATGCGGATACTCGGGCAATGCGCAGGCGCGCCTCTACTAATACCGCGCCGCACCTGTAGAATTGGTGGGTTCGAGGAACGCGCAATTTAGCGCGTGCGCGCGGCCGGTTTCTCCGTCCGTGGCCGGGGCATCGTGGCCCGTCTCCACGAACAGTCTAGGTACGCACGTGTTGGTACGCAGTCACCGCCACCCGCACAATCAGGACGCTCAGCAGCGACCGGCGAAAGCCGTGCTTGCGGAGGGGAATGAGCCGGACTGATATCCGGTTACGAGTGGAAGGAAACGAGGTAGATATGTCAGACATCCTGATCGATCGGCCTGAGCTCGCCTCTTTGGGGCAGTACGAGTTCGGCTGGTCCGATTCCGACGCCGCGGGTTCCATCGCCCGCCGCGGTCTCTCTCCCGAGGTGGTGAAAGACATCTCGGCTCTGAAGAAGGAGCCCGAGTGGATGCTGCAACGCCGTCTCAAGGCCCTCCAGCTCTTCGAGCGCAAGCCGATGCCGACCTGGGGCGCCGACCTGTCGGAGATCGACTTCGACAACATCAAGTACTTCGTCCGCTCCACCGAGAAGCAGGCGCAGAGCTGGGAAGACCTGCCGGAGGACATCCGGAACACGTACGAGAAGCTCGGCATCCCGGAGGCGGAGCGTCAGCGTCTCGTCGCCGGCGTCGCTGCGCAGTACGAGTCCGAGGTCGTCTACCACCAGATCCGTGAAGACCTCGAGCAGCAGGGCGTCATCTTCCTCGACACCGACACCGCGCTCCGCGAGCACCCCGAGATCTTCGAGGAGTACTTCGGAACGGTGATCCCGGCCGGCGACAACAAGTTCGCCGCACTGAACACCGCCGTGTGGTCGGGCGGATCGTTCGTCTACGTCCCGAAGGGCGTCCACGTCGAGATCCCGCTGCAGGCCTACTTCCGCATCAACACGGAGAACATGGGCCAGTTCGAGCGGACGCTGATCATCGCCGACGAGGGCAGCTACGTCCACTACATCGAGGGCTGCACCGCTCCGATCTACAAGTCGGACTCGCTGCACTCCGCGGTCGTCGAGATCATCGTGAAGAAGAACGCCCGCGTTCGCTACACGACCATCCAGAACTGGTCCAACAACGTCTACAACCTCGTCACGAAGCGGGCCACCGCTGCCGAGGGCGCGACGATGGAGTGGATCGACGGCAACATCGGCTCCAAGGTGACGATGAAGTACCCGTCGATCTACCTGATGGGGGAGCACGCCAAGGGCGAGACCCTGTCCGTCGCGTTCGCCGGTCCCGGTCAGCACCAGGACGCCGGCGCCAAGATGATCCACATGGCGCCGTACACGCAGTCGTCGATCGTCTCCAAGTCGATCGCGCGCGGCGGCGGCCGTGCCGGCTACCGCGGCGAGGTGCGGATGGATGCGAACGCGCACCACTCCGCCAACACCGTGCGCTGCGACGCGCTGCTCGTCGACACGATCTCGCGATCCGACACGTATCCGGCGATCGACATCCGTGTCGACGACGTGCAGCTCGGCCACGAGGCGACCGTGTCGCGCGTGAGCGAGGAGCAGCTCTTCTACCTCATGTCGCGTGGGCTCCCGGAAGATGAGGCCATGGCGATGATCGTCCGCGGCTTCATCGAGCCGATCGCCCGCGAGCTCCCGATGGAGTACGCACTGGAACTCAACAAGCTCATCGAGATGGGCATGGAAGGCTCTGTCGGATGACGCAGATCGAGACGACGCAGACCACCGCGCCCGCCCCGACCCACATGCGAGCACCTGTCCCGGTGCAGAGCCGCGCCGAGCGGTTCACCTCGACCGAGGTGTCGGACTTCCCTGCGGTCACCGGCCGCGAGGCGATGTGGAAGTACACGCCGGTGGCGCGCATCCAGGAGCTCATCACGGGCGACCTGGACGGCTCGCCGTACGTGTACGACGCCACGACGGCCCCCGGTGTGACCACCGCGTGGATCGGCCGTGACGACGCCCGCATCGGCGCTGCAGGAAAGCCCGAGGACCGCGCCTCCGCCAACGCCTGGACGGCCTTCGAGCAGGCGCTGCTCGTGACCATCGGCGCCGACCTCAGCGGAGACCGTCGCGAGGTCACGCTGACCCGCTCCGCCCTCGGCGGACCGGCGCGTGCCGCGCACACGGTCGTCGAGGTCGCCCCGGGAGCCGTGGCGACCCTCATCCTGCAGAACACCGGATCGGCGCACCTGACCGAGAACGTCGAGTTCCTCCTGGGTAAGGATGCCGACCTCACGGTCGTGTCGCTCCAGGAGTGGGACGACGAGGCGCTCCACGTCGCCGCCCACTTCGCCGAGCTCGGCGAGGGCGCGCGCATCAAGCACGTCGCCGTCACTCTCGGCGGCGGTGTCGTCCGGCTCAACCCGTCGGCCCACCTGGCCGGCGCGCGAGCGGACGCCGAGCTCCTCGGCGCCTACTTCGCCGACGCCAGCCAGCACCTCGAGCAGCAGGTGTACGTCCACCACGACGGCCCCGAGACCCGCAGCCGCGTGACCTACAAGGGCGCGCTGCAGGGCCAGGGCGCTCGCACGGTGTGGATCGGCGACGTGCTCATCGGCCCGAAGGCCGTCGGCACCGACACCTACGAGCAGAACCGCAACCTCGTCCTCACCGACGGGGCCCGCGCCGACTCCGTGCCGAACCTCGAGATCGAGACCGGCGACATCGTCGGCGCCGGTCACGCGAGCGCCACCGGCCGTTTCGACGACGAGCAGCTGTTCTACCTCCAGTCCCGCGGGATCCCGGAGGAGGAGGCGCGCCGCCTGGTCGTGCGCGGCTTCCTCGCCGAGATCGTCCAGCAGATCGGCTCGCCGGCGCTCCAGGAGCGCCTGCAGGCCAAGATCGAGGACGAGCTGGAATCGGCGTCGGTCACCGCGTCGGCGCCCTCCGCGCCGGCCGCCGGGGCCGAGAACTGATGGCGGGCCAGCGCGTCGCAGCCGTCGCGGAGCTGGTCGAGAACCAGGCCACCCGCGTCGTGCTCGACGGCGTCCCCATCGCCGTCGTCAAGGACTCGTCCGGTGCGGTGCACGCCATCGGCGACACCTGCACCCACGGCGAGATCTCGCTGTCCGAGGGTTTCGTCGAGGACGAGACCCTGGAGTGCTGGGCGCACGGCTCCCAGTTCTCCCTCGTGACCGGCAAGCCCCTCAACCTCCCGGCTTACGAGCCGGTCCCCGTGTTTCCCGTCGAGATCATCGACGGAGACGTCTTCATCGACCCCAGCGCCCCGAAAGTGAACAACTAACCATGTCAGTCCTCGAGATCCGCGACCTCCACGTCACCGTCGAGACGGACCAGGGCACCAAGCCCATCCTGAACGGCGTCGACCTCACCATCAACGAGGGTGAGATCCACGCGATCATGGGCCCGAACGGCTCCGGCAAGTCCACCCTGGCCTACACGATCGCCGGTCACCCGAAGTACACCGTGACCCAGGGCTCGATCACGCTCGACGGCGAGGACGTCCTCGCGATGACCGTCGACGAGCGTGCGCGTGCCGGCCTCTTCCTCGCGATGCAGTACCCGGTCGAGATCCCCGGTGTCACCAACACCAACTTCCTCCGCACCGCCAAGACGGCGATCGAGGGCCAGGCGCCGTCCATCCGCACCTGGGTGAAGGACGTCCGCGAGTCGATGGGCGCCCTGCGCATGGACTCGTCGTTCGCCGAGCGGAACGTCAACGAGGGCTTCTCGGGCGGTGAGAAGAAGCGCAACGAGATCCTTCAGCTCGAGCTGCTCAAGCCGAAGTTCGCCGTGCTCGACGAGACCGACTCGGGCCTCGACGTGGATGCGCTCAAGATCGTTTCCGAGGGCGTCAACCGGGCGAAGGCCAACACCGGCCTCGGCATCCTGCTGATCACGCACTACACGCGCATCCTCCGCTACATCAAGCCGGACTTCGTGCACGTGTTCGTCGCCGGCCGCGTGGCTGAGCAGGGCGGACCGGAGCTCGCCGACCGCCTGGAGGAGGAGGGCTACGACCGCTACGTCGACGCCCCCGAGCCCGCAGCCGCCTCGGCGGCCGAAGTCGCCGGATCCTGAGAGAGGTAGAATCCTCACATGCCCGCCACTTTGAGCTCAGCGCTCTTCGACCAGGTCGAGGAGGCGCTGAAGGACGTCATGGATCCCGAACTCGGGATTAACGTCGTCGACCTGGGCCTCATCTACGACCTGGCCTGGGATGACGAGAACAACGCGCTCATCATCTCGATGACGCTCACCAGTGCCGGCTGCCCGCTGACCGACGTGCTCGAGGAGCAGACCGCCGAGGCGCTCGACGGCATCGTCGAGGCGTTCCGCATCAATTGGGTGTGGATGCCGCCGTGGGGCCCCGAGCGGATCACCGACGACGGCCGCGACATGATGCGCGCCCTCGGCTTCGCAATCTAAGACATCCCCTCCAACAGTTCCGGACTTTTTCGACCGCGCCGTGGCGTGTCGGGCCGAAAAAGTCCGGAACTGTTTGCTGAGAACCGAGTAGAGAAGAGATCGACGTGCTTGCCGTGCAGGGGCTGGAGCTGCGCGTTGGCGCACGCCTTCTGATGGAGGACGTGAGCTTCCGCGTCGCCGACGGGGACAAGATCGGACTCGTCGGCCGCAACGGCGCCGGCAAGACGACACTCACCAAGGTCCTCGCCGGCGACCTGCTCCCGACGGCCGGCAAGGTCGACCGCTCCGGCGACCTCGGGTACCTTCCGCAGGACCCGCGCTCCGGCAACCTGGACGACCTGGCGCGCACGCGCATCCTCGACGCCCGGGGCCTCGGCTCGATCGTGCTCGGGATGCAGCAGGCGACCGTCGACATGGCGAGCACCGACTCCGCGGTGTCCGAGGCCGCGATGAAGAAGTACGGCCGGCTGGAGGAGCGCTTCCATCTGCTCGGCGGGTACGCGGCCGAGGCCGAAGCCGCATCCATCGCGTCCAACCTCAACCTGCCGGATCGCATCCTCGACCAGCCGCTGAAGACCCTCTCGGGCGGTCAGCGCCGCCGAATCGAACTGGCGCGCATCCTGTTCTCCGACGCCCGCACGATGATCCTCGACGAGCCGACGAACCACCTGGATGCGGACTCGGTCATCTGGCTGCGCGAGTTCCTGAAGAACTACACCGGCGGCTTCATCGTCATCTCGCACGACGTGGAGCTGGTCGGCGAGACGGTCAACCGCGTCTTCTACCTGGATGCGAACCGCCAGGTCATCGACATCTACAACATGGGCTGGAAGAACTACCAGCGCCAGCGCGCCGCCGACGAGGAGCGCCGCAAGAAGGAGCGCGCCAACGCCGAGAAGAAGGCGGGCGCCCTGCAGCTGCAGGCGGCGAAGTTCGGCGCGAAGGCGACGAAGGCGGCCGCGGCGCACCAGATGGTCGCGCGCGCCGAGAAGCTGCTCGCGGGCCTCGAGGAGGTGCGCCAGGTCGACCGGGTCGCGAAGCTGCGGTTCCCGACCCCGGCGCCGTGCGGACGAACGCCGCTGCAGGCGAGCGACCTCTCCAAGAGCTACGGCTCGCTCGAGATCTTCACCGCCGTCGACCTCGCGATCGACCGCGGCTCGAAAGTCGTCGTGCTCGGGCTGAACGGTGCGGGCAAGACCACGCTGCTGCGGATGCTCGCGGGTGTCGACAAGCCGGACACCGGCCAGGTCGAACCCGGACACGGACTGCGCATCGGGTACTACGCGCAGGAGCACGAGACCATCGACGTCGAGCGCAGCGTCCTCCAGAACATGGTGTCGTCCTCGCCGTCACTGACCGAGACAGAGGCCCGCAGGGTGCTCGGCTCGTTCCTGTTCACGGGCGACGACGCGCACAAGCCGGCCGGTGTGCTCTCCGGTGGCGAGAAGACCCGGCTCGCGTTGGCGATGATCGTCGTGTCTGGGGCGAATGTGCTGCTTCTCGATGAGCCCACCAACAACCTCGACCCGGCGAGCCGGGAGGAGATCCTGGATGCGCTGGCTCACTACGAGGGCGCCGTCGTGCTGGTCAGCCACGACGAGGGCGCGGTCGAGGCGCTGAATCCCGAGCGCGTCCTCATCCTCCCCGACGGCGTCGAGGACCACTGGTCGCGCGACTACCTCGACCTCATCTCCCTCGCCTGAGGCCTCCCCGCCCCCGTCGAGTACGCACAAATTGCACGCCCCGAGCCTCCGCGGCGTGCAATTTGTGCGTACTCGACGGTGGGGGTGCGGCGCGAGGGGTCAGCGGGCGGCGTCGAGGAGCTCGTCCTCGACGTCGGCGTCGGTGCGCTTGGCGCGACGGCGACGCTCGCGTGCGGCAGCGCGCTCGCGCTCCGCGGGGTCGTCCGAGTTGCGCTTGCGGTACTCCGTCACGAGCGCGTAGCCGAGGCCGAAGAACCCGATCAGGGCGAAGATGATCCACTGGATCATGTACGACCAGTGCAGCCCCTCATCCTGTGTCGGCGGGCTGGTCACGGTCGGCGTCGGCGCTGTAGCGGGGGCCGGGTCCTCGCTGTCGAGCAGCCCGTACGCGCCCGTGTAGACGTCGGCGCCGCCGAGCTTCTCTTTGACCACGGACAGTTGGATGGTTCCCACCTGATCACCCGTCGCCGTTCGCCCGGCGATGGCCGGCTCGCTCGCCTTCAGCCGCGCGACCACCGTCACGGTTCCGGCGGGTGCGGCCGGCACGTGGTCGGGGGAGTCCGTCGT
Organism: Leifsonia sp. NPDC014704; assembly: GCF_043083605.1. Taxonomy (NCBI): domain Bacteria; kingdom Bacillati; phylum Actinomycetota; class Actinomycetes; order Micrococcales; family Microbacteriaceae; genus Leifsonia; species Leifsonia sp. NPDC014704. The sequence goes on from NZ_JBIBYW010000001.1 coordinate 712,792, forward strand.
GTTGCCGGTCGGTACCCAGCCGCGATCGACGATGAACAGCGAGCCGTCGGCGGTGCGCAACGGTGTGAGCACCTCGAAGCCCGGGCTCCCGTTGAACGGACGGTTGCGGACGAGGAGCTGCTTGTCGCGCTCGTACGTCCCGGTCACGGTGACGCGCTTCCACTCCTGCTTCGGCGAGTACGCGCCGAGCGACGGCAGCTCCTCGGTAAGCGGGACGGGGGACTGGTCGAAGTTCGCCGTCACCAGGGCGTTCGCTGCCGCCGCCTCCTTGCTGCGGGCGAGCTGCCAGTTCGACAGGAAGCCGCACGCGATCGCGAACACGATCGCGAAGGCGAGATACCCCAGCCAGCGGCGGGAGAACGCGAAGCGCCACCCGTCGGTCGTCGATCCGGTCACGCGATCGGCCCCCCGGCGGCGACCTCGGCCGCCGGCACGACGCGCAGGGGGAAGTCGCGGGCAGCCAGGAACTCGCGGAGGAAGTCGACGTGCTCATCGCACGCCAGCCACACCTTCACGCGGTCAGCCGAATGGATGCGCGGGTTGCGCCACTCGATGCGCCACGACGCGGTGTCTCGGCAGCCGGCGCGCGAGCACGTGAGCGGCTCCGGCTCGCCCATCCCGATCACTGGCCCTCCCGAGGCTCGTCCTTCTGCGCCGGCGGAGGCGGCGCAACTGGAACGATACTGCCTGGACGCTGAACATCCACTCGACCCTGCTCCACCGAGACGTTGGCGATGACGACTGCGAAATAGGGGAGGAAGATCGCTCCGACGAGCGGGATGGCGGCCCACCAGCCGGGGACGATGACCGCGGCGATGAGGCACAGCACGCGCACTCCCATGGCGACCGAATACTTGATCATCCGGTGCCGTCGCTCCTCATCGGGAGAGAGGGGGAGACTCGTGATCGACGGTGCTGAGGGCTTCTTCATGTGCGTTGAGTCCAGCGTACGTCCATAAACTTGGGTTCGGCCCTGCTGGGGTCGAATCTGCAGAAAGCCGTCTTCCTGAAGGGAATCGCATGACCACGCCACGCACCGTCCTCGTCACCGGAGGCAACCGGGGGATCGGCTTCGCCATCGCCGAGGAGTTCGTCGCCCAGGGGCATCGCGTCGCGGTCACCGCGCGGTCGGGAGAGGGCCCGGAGGGCGCGCTGACGGTGCGGGCGGACGTCACCGACGCCGCCTCGGTCGACGCCGCATTCACCGAGGTCGAGGAGAAGCTCGGCCCGGTGGAGGTCGTGGTCGCGAACGCGGGCATCACCAAGGACACCCTCCTGATGCGCATGACGGACGAGGAGTTCGACTCGGTCATCGAGACGAACCTCGGCGGCGCCTTCCGCGTCGTCAAGCGTGCGAACAAGGGGATGCTGAAGGCGCGGTTCGGCCGCATCGTGCTGATCTCGAGCGTCGTGGGGCTGTTCGGCGGCGCCGGGCAGGTCAACTACGCGTCGTCGAAGGCGGGACTGGTCGGCATGGCGCGGTCCATCACCCGCGAGCTGGGCGCCCGCGGCATCACCGCGAACGTCGTCGCCCCCGGCTTCATCGAGACCGACATGACGGCGGCGCTGCCCGAGGCGCAGCAGGCCGAGTACAAGAAGAGCATCCCGGCCGGACGGTTCGCGTCGGCCTCCGAGGTCGCGAAAGTCGTGACGTGGATCGCCGGGGACGACGCCGGCTACATCTCCGGCGCGGTCATCCCGGTCGACGGCGGCCTCGGGATGGGGCACTGACCCACGCACACAGCTCCTGAGTTTTTCGGCCCCGCGCCGGCGTGTCGGGGCGAAAAACTCAGGAGCTGTCTGCCGCTCAGCTGTCGGGTTCTCAGCCGCGGAGGCCGAGGAGCGGGAGCACCTGCGAGAGGTCGGGGCGGTCGATCACCAGGTCGGCCTCCGCACGCACGCGGGGCTTCGCGTTAAAGGCGACGGACAGGCCGGCCTCCGCCATCATCCGCAGGTCGTTCGCGCCGTCGCCGATGGCCACGGTCTGGCGCAGGTGGACTCCGGCGTCTGCGGCCCAGAACAGCAGCGCCTGAGCCTTGGCCGCCGCATCCACCACCGGTCCGTCGACCTCGCCGGTCAACTTTCCGTCTGCGACGACCAGCCGGTTGGCGCGCCAGTGGTCGAGGCCGAGGCGTTCGCCGATCGGGTCGAGCAGCTCGTGAAAGCCGCCGGAGACCACGCCGACGACGCCACCGGCCGCCTGCACTCCGGCGATGAGCTCGGGGACGCCCTCGGTCACCCGGATGCGCTCGCCCACGTGCTGGAACACGGAGGCGGGGAGGCCGGCGAGGGTGCGGACCCGTTCGCGCAGGCTCTCCTCGAAGTCGAGCTCACCCCGCATGGCGCGCTCGGTGATCTCGGCGACCTCCGGACGTGACCCCGCCTCGTCGGCGAGCAGTTCGATGACCTCGTCCTGGAGCAGCGTGGAGTCGGCGTCGAGGACGACGAGGACGGAAGCGGACCCGGTGTGCTGTGCGGTGGTCGTCATGGAACGACGTGCACGCCCTTGCCGACGACGGTGATGCCCGAGTCGGTCACCGTGAAGCCCCTGGCGCGGTCGCGGTCCGGGTCGACGCCGATCTGCGCGCCCTCGGCGACCACCACATCCTTGTCGAGGATGGCGCGGCCGACGAACGCGTTCGGCTCGATGATCGCGCGCTCGAAGACGACCGAGTCGACGACCTTCGCACCGGAGTCGACCTTGGCCCACGGGCCGAGGACGCTCCGCTCGAGGTGGGCGCCGGAGATCACGGAGCCGAGCGAGACGATGGAGTCGATGGTCGTGCCGAGCGCGCCGCGGCCGTCGCGCACGATCTTCGCCGGCGGCGAGTTGAGCACCTGGCTGAAGATCGGCCAGGAGCGGTTGTAGAGGTTGAACACCGGCAGGGCCGAGATGAGGTCCTGGTGCGCCTCGAAGAACGAGTCGATGGTTCCGACATCCCGCCAGTAATAGCGGTCACGTTCGGTCGAGCCGGGGACGTCGTTGTTATTGAAGTCGTAAACCCCCGCCTCGCCGCGCGCGACGAAGTCAGGGATGATGTCGCCGCCCATGTCGTGGTTGGAGTCCGGGCGGTCGCCGTCGCGCACCACGGCGTCGATGAGCGCATCGGCGTCGAAGACGTAGTTGCCCATGGAGGCGAGCACCTCGTTCGGGGAGTCCGGGAGCCCCATCGGGTCGCGCGGCTTCTCGCGGAAGGCGCCGATGCGGTCGGGGCGCTCCGGCTCGACCTCGATGACGCCGAACTGGTCCGCGAGCCCGATCGGCTGGCGGATTGCGGCCACCGTCGCGGGGGCCCCCGAGGCGATGTGCGCCTCGATCATCTGGCCGAAGTCCATCCGGTAGACGTGGTCGGCGCCGACGACGACGACGATGTCCGGCTTCTCGTCGCGCAGCAGGTTGAGGCTCTGCAGGATGGCGTCCGCAGACCCCGAGAACCACCGCTTCCCGAGGCGCTGCTGCGCGGGGACCGATGCGATGTAGGAGCTGGTGATGCCGTCGAGCCGCCAGGTCTGCGACACGTGGCGGTCGAGGCTGTGCGACTTGTACTGGGTGAGCACGACGATCTGGCGCAGCTGCGAGTTGATCAGGTTCGACAGGGCGAAGTCGATGAGGCGGTACTGGCCGCCGAACGGGACGGCGGGCTTCGCCCGGTCCGCCGTCAACGGCATCAGCCGCTTTCCCTCTCCGCCCGCGAGGACGATGCCGAAGATCTTCTTGCCTGATGCCATGTCCACAACAGTAGAGGCGAACTGATCGCTGTACTAGCGTTTCGGTCATGCGCGTCGATCTGCTCACCCGGGAGTATCCGCCGGACATCTACGGCGGGGCCGGGGTCCATGTGACCGAGCTCGTGAAGGCTCTGCGGACCGACACCGAGGTGATCGTCCGCGCCTTCGGCGAGCCCCGGGACGAGCCGGATACCGCGTCGTACCGCGTGCCCGCAGAGCTCGCCGACGCCAACGGGGCGATCGCCACGCTGGGCGTCGACCTGCAGATGGCGCAGGACTGCGGGGGAGCGGATGTCGTCCACTCGCACACTTGGTATGCGAACGGCGCCGGTCACCTGGCGAAGCTGCTGCACGGCGTCCCGCACGTCGTCACGGCGCACAGCCTGGAGCCGCTACGGCCGTGGAAGGCCGAGCAGCTGGGCGGCGGCTACCGCGTGTCCAGCTGGATCGAGAAGACCGCGTTCGAGGCGGCGGACACGGTGATCGCGGTGAGCGATGGGATGCGCCGCGACATCCTCGCCTCCTACCCGCAGCTCGACCCGACGAAGGTCGTCACGATCTACAACGGCATCGACCTGGAGCGCTGGCAGCCGCTGCGCGACGACGACCGCGCACGTGCGCTCGGGATCGACCCTGAGCGCCCGGCGGTCATCTTCGTCGGCCGCATCACCCGCCAGAAGGGGCTGCCGTACCTGCTGCGCGCGGCCAGGATGCTGCCGCCCGAGGTGCAGGTCATCCTGTGTGCCGGAGCGCCGGACACTCCGGAGATCCTGGCCGAGGTGAGCGGGCTCGTCGAGGAGCTGCAAGGCGAGCGGGACGGCGTGGTCTGGATCGATCGTCTGCTCCCGAACGACGAGCTGCGCATCGCACTGACCGCATCCACCGTCTTCGTCTGCCCGTCGATCTACGAGCCGCTCGGGATCGTCAACCTCGAGGCGATGGCGTGCGGGCTGCCCGTGGTCGGAACGGCGACCGGCGGCATCCCCGAGGTCATCGTGGACGGGGTGACGGGACGGCTGGTGCCCATCCGGCAACTCCAGGACGGGACGGGCACCCCGACCGACCCCGAGGCGTTCGTCAGAGACCTCGCGGCCGCCCTCACCGAGGTGGCCGGCGACCCTGTGCGCGCGGCCGAGATGGGTCGCGCGGGGCGCGAGCGGGCGGAGACCTCGTTCAGCTGGACGGCCATCGCCGAGCAGACGCGCGACGTGTACCGGTCCCTCGCCGGTCGTCACTGACCCGTGTCCGGCGACGGTAGGCTGGAAGGCATGGCCGACAGCGTTCTCCGACTTTCCGACGTGTCCGTTGTGCGGGACGGCAACCCCGTCCTGAAGGGTATCGACTGGGCGGTCGAACCGGACGAGCGGTGGGTCATCCTGGGCCGGAACGGCGCAGGGAAGACCACCCTGCTGCAGATCGCCGCGGCGGCTCTGCACCCGAGTTCGGGCGAGGCCGTCGTGCTGGGCGAGTCGGTCGGCCACACCGACCTCGCCGAGCTGCGTCCGCTCCTCGGCTTCGCATCCAGCGCTCTCGCCCGCCGCATCCCGCGCAACGAGCGCGTGCTGGATGTGGTCATGACGGCCGCTTACGCCGTGACGGGTCGCTGGAACGAGCTCTACGAGGACATCGACGAGCGCAGGGCGCACCGGGTGCTCTCCGAGTGGCACCTCGACCACCTCGCCGACCGTACGTTCGGCAGCCTGTCCGACGGCGAGCAGAAGCGCGTGCAGATCGCCCGATCGGTGATGACCGATCCCGAGATCCTGCTGCTCGACGAGCCGGCGGCCAGCCTCGACCTCGGCGGCCGCGAGGAGTTGCTCCAGCTGCTCGGCGGATACGCCAGCGACCCGAAGTCGCCCGCGATCGTGATGGTCACCCACCACGTCGAGGAGATCCCGCAGGCCTTCAACCGTGCACTGCTATTGAAGGACGGCGAGATCACCGCTCAGGGCCCGATCGGCGAGGTCCTGACGAGCGAGAACCTCAGTGCGACCTTCGACATCGACGTCCAGATCACCGAGTCCGACGGCCGCTACACCGCCCGGGCGCGCCAGGGCGTCGAGGGCTGATCGGCCGCCGTCGATCTGCTAGACTCGATAGCTGGCCCCCGATCCGATTGTGCCTTCACGGCTGCAATCCATGGCTCTCGGGTCTGAAGCTTCCCGTCCACGCGGTCTGCGCGGACACGACCGAACCGACTACTAGCTGCAACAAGGAAGTCCTGATGAAGACTGGCATCCACCCCGACTACGCCCCGGTGGTTTTCCGCGACCTGGCCTCGGGTGCGACGTTCCTCACCCGCTCCACCGTGTCGAGCGACAAGACCATCGAGTGGGAGGACGGCAACACCTACCCGGTGATCGACGTCGAGATCTCGTCCGAGTCGCACCCGTTCTACACGGGCAAGCAGCGCATCATGGACTCGGCCGGCCGCGTCGAGAAGTTCAACTCGCGCTACAAGAGCTTCGGCAAGTAAGCCGCTTCACGAAGGCCCCCGTCGATTCGACGGGGGCCTTCGTTGTTTCTGTGCGTGCTTGCCGTCGGAGATTCGCCGCCCACCGTCGGAGTTTCGGCCGGAACGGCGGCAGATCTCCATCCGCACCGCGGTCCGTCGGAGATTCGGCGGGGTTTCACCTACGCAAGCCGCGACGGCGTCAGCGCGGTTCGACGGCGCCTCACCCGCGGGAACTCCAGACGCACGAAGGCCCCCGTCCGCCGGACGGGGGCCTTCGACGTTGCAAGACGAGCTCAGTTGTAGTTGTAGTTGTTCATCGCTGCGCCGAGCGACGCGAAGAAGATGATGGTGAAGATGATGCTGAAGGCGACCGACACGAAGCCGATGATGATGGCCGCGATCGCGAGGCCGCGGCCCTGTTCGCCGGTGCGCTTGATCTGGTTGAGGGCGATGAAGCCCAGGATGATGCCCACGATGTTGACGATGAAGGACAGGATGAAGGCCACGATCGACATGGTGTTCCAGCCGGGCTGCGCGCCCTGGTACTGCTGCTGGTAGCCGGCGGGCTGCTGCTGCGGCGGGAGGGGCTGCGGGTTCAGGTTGGAGTCGCTCATGCGGCACAATCTAGCGGGCCAGCGCCCGGTGCAGTAGCCCCCGCATGCGGGGGAAGCCCGCGGGCGGTGCTCAGCGGATGGGCCAGGCGCCCGACGTCGTGAACTCCGGGTCGCGCTCGCGCCGCATGTACTCCTGAAAGTCGGCGGCCTGCTCGCGGCACCAGTCGACCTGGCGGCGGTGCAGTTCGGCGGCCTCCAACGCCAGGGCCTCGGCGTGGATGCGGGCCAGCGCTTGCGCGACGCGGCCGGCCGCGATGGCGTCGGCCCCCGCATCGTGCGCGGCGAGGAGGTCGACACCGTAGTGGGTCGCGGTGACGGTGAGCGTGCGCTTGCCACGGCGGTACTTGTCCACCGCCTTGTCGATGACGAGCGGGTCGATGATGGGGCCGGGGGAGACGAGCGGGGCGACGCCGTGGCGGCGTGCCTCGCGGTCGAGGAGCGTGAAGTCGTAGGGCGCGTTGTAGGCCACGACGGGGATGCCGCGATCGAACAGGCTGCGCAACTGCGCGACGATCGCGGCGACCGCTCTGGCCGCATCCATCCCGTGCTCACGGACCCGCTCGGTGGTGATGCCGTGCACCGCTGTCGCCTCGGAGGGGATCTCGACCTGCGGATCGATCAGCCAGTCGCGGCGGTGAAGCACCTCACCGGTCTCGTCGAGGAGGCCGACGTGGGCGGTGACGATCCGGGCCGATTCGACGTCGATTCCGGTGGTCTCGAGGTCGAACACCCCGAGTCGCTGGTGCCACGTGCTCATGCCCTCACGCTAAGCGGACCCACCGTCATCCCCCGGGAACGGCACGCCGAGGTGCACGTAGTTGCGCTCGACACGCCGGGGGAGGGCGCAACAAGGTGCACCTCGGCGAACCGGGGAACCGCGGCTCAGTCGCGGCGCGGCTCCATGTGCAGCCAGTAGAAGTTCTGCGTGCCGAGGGTGAGCGTGAAGCGGCCGTCGTCGGCGACGGTCGGGAACTCCGCACCGCCGAACAGGTCGTACAGGGTACGGCCGGCGAATTCCGGTGCCTCCAGCGTGACCGACACGGGATTGTGCGCGAACGAGAACACGCACAGCACGTCCTCCGGCTGGTCGCCGAAATGCGTGCCGCTGCCCGCATACGAGCGCACGAACGCCAGGACGGACTCGTGGTCGGTCGGCAGTACGCGGATGTCGCCCAGCCCGAAGACGGGATGCGCCTTCCGCACGTGGATCACGTTGCGGATCCAGTGCAGCAGCGACCGCGACTGCGCGAGCTGCGCCTCCACGTTCACCTGGTTGTAGTGGAACACCAGCGACTGCACGACGGGCAGGTAGAGCTTGCCCGGGTCGGCGCTGGAGAAGCCGGCATTGCGGTCCGGCGTCCACTGCATCGGGGTGCGGGAGCTGTCGCGGTCGGGCAGCCAGATGTTGTCGCCCATCCCGATCTCGTCGCCGTAGTACAGGAACGGGCTGCCGGGGAGCGAGAAGAGCAGTGCGTGGGCGAGCTCCAGCTCGGCACGGGAGTTGTCGAGCAGCGGTGCGAGGCGGCGCCGGATGCCGATGTTGGCGCGCATTCGCGGGTCGTAGGCGTACCAGCCGTACATCGCCTGCCGGTACTCCTCGCTCACCATCTCGAGCGTCAGCTCGTCATGGTTGCGGAGGAACACGCCCCAGGCGGCGCCGTCGGGCACGTCCGTGGTCTCGGAGAGCACCCGCACGAGCTCGCTCGCCTGCTGCGACCGGAGCGCGTAGAAGATGCGCGGCATCACCGGGAAGTCGAACGCCATGTGGCACTCCGGCTCCTCCTCGCTGCCGAAGAACGCGGCGACCTCGCGGGGCCACTGGTTGGCCTCGGCGATCATGATGCGGCCGGGGTACTCGCGGTCCACCCACTCGCGCAGCTTGATGATGAACTCGTGGGTCTTCGGCTCGCCCTCGCCGTTGCCCTCGTCGGACTCGTACAGGTACGGGATGGCGTCGAGCCGGAAGCCGTCGACGCCCAGGTCGAGCCAGAACCGGACCACGTCGTACATCGCCTCGTGCACGGCCGGGTTCTCGAAGTTGAGGTCCGGCTGGTGCGAGAAGAACCGGTGGAAGTAGAACTGACGCCTGGCCTCGTCGAACGCCCAGTTGGAGTCCTCGGTGTCGACGAAGATGATGCGGATGTCCGGCCACTTGTCGTCCGTGTCGTTCCACACGTAGAAGTCGCCGTACGGGCCTTCCGGGTCGGAACGCGACTGCTGGAACCACTCGTGCTGATCGGAGGTGTGGTTGATCGGCAGGTCGATGATGATGCGCATGTTGCGCTCGTGCGCCTTCGTGACGAGCTCGCGGAACTCGTCGATCGTCCCGAACTCGGGGAGGATCGACGTGAAGTCGGAGACGTCGTAGCCGCCGTCGCGCAGGGGCGACCGGAAGAACGGCGGGAGCCAGAGCGCGTCGATGCCGAGCCACTGCAGGTAGTCGAGCTTGGAGGTGAGGCCCGCGATGTCGCCGGAGCCGTCGCCGTTGCTGTCGACGAAGGATCGGACCATGACCTCGTAGAAGACCGACCGGCGGTACCACTGGGGGTCGAGGGCGAGCCCGGGCAGCGTGATGGGCGCGGTGAAACTCACGGTTCTCCTTCAGCAGGGTAAATCGGGGGTGGTGCCGGGAGCGGATCAAGCGGGGAGGTGCGGGGGCGGAGCGTGTGCTGAGCCGGGCGGCCGCCGGGGGAGCGGCATCCGGTGCAAGCGGTTACATCCAGAGAAGTCTAGGACGTGCGGGCGGTGCCCTGTCCAGTCCTGTCCGGACCCTGCCTAGACTGGGGAGCGATGACTGTCTCCTCACCCTACGCCGCCGCCCTGGAGCGGGTGCCCGTACGCGAAGAGGCGGTCGCTGTGCTCGGCTCGACGACCCGGTACTGGGACTACGGCAACCGGGATGCGACGACCACCCTGGTGCTCGTCCACGGCTTCCGCGGCGACCACCACGGTCTGGAGCCGGTGGTCGCCCAGCTCGATGGCATCCGCATGATCTCGCCGGACCTCCCCGGGTTCGGCGCGTCCACGCCGATGACCGAGGCGGCCCACGACATCGTCGGCTACGGCCGCTGGCTTCGCGCGTTCGTCGGGGGGCTCGGTCTGAGCGGACGCGTTGTGCTGCTCGGGCATTCGTTCGGGTCGATCGTCGTGTCCGGAGCGCTGGCGGAGGCGGCCGGCGGGGGCGGCGAGGCCAGCGCGGCCGAGCGCCCGGCCCGCGTCGTTCTCGTCAATCCGATCGGCCAGCCGGCGCTGGAGGGTCCGCGCGGCGTGTTCACCCGGCTCGCGATCTTCTATTACTGGCTCGCAGCGGTACTGCCCGAGCGGCTCGGATTCGCGCTGCTGCGCAACCGGGTGATCGTGCGCGTGATGAGCATGGCCATGGCGAAGACGAAGGAGCCGGCACTCCGGCGCTGGATCCACGACCAGCATGACCGCTACTTCTCGGCGTTCAGCGACCGGCGGGTGGTGCTGGAGGCGTTCCGCGCCTCGGTGTCGCACGATGTCAGCGAGTACGCGGGACGCATCCCGGAGCGCACGCTGCTCGTCGCCGCCGAGAAGGACGACATCACGCCCATCGCGGCCGAGTACCGCCTGCAGACGCTGTTCCCGGATGCGGAGCTCGTCGTCATCCCGGATGTCGGCCACCTCATCCACTACGAGACTCCGGCGGCGGCCGCCCGTGCCATCCAGCGCTTCGTCGCGGAGCTGCCGGGGGAGCGCTCGTGAGGATCCTGTTCGACTGCCGCTACACGCGCATCGGCCGGCACGACGGCATCAGCCGCTACACGGCCGGCCTCGTCACCGCCCTCGCGAAGCGGCACCCGGTGACGATGCTGATCAGCGACCATCGGCAGCTGGAGATGCTGCCCGACCTGCCGTGGGAGCTCATCCCGTCGCCCACGTCGGCGGGCGAGCCGTGGGTCGCGCGGACGGTCAACCGCCTCAAGCCGGACGTCGTGTTCACGCCGATGCAGACGATGGGCGGCTTCGGGCGCAAGTACCGGCTGGTGCTGACCGTGCACGACCTCATCTACTACCGCCACCCGACGCCGCCGCGCGACCTGCCGGCGTTCGTACGGGGGCTGTGGCGGCTATACCACCTGGCGTGGTGGCCGCAGCGCCTGCTGCTGAACCGCTCCGACGCGGTCGTGACCGTGTCGGAGACGACGAAGGCGCTCATCGCCGAGCACCGCCTGACCAAGCGGCCGGTGCACGTCGTGCCCAATGCGGCCGACATGCCCGAGCTCGCACCCGGCCGGGCGGAGCGCACCGCGGCGGAGAGCAAGAGCCTCGTCTACATGGGCTCGTTCATGCCGTACAAGAACGTGGACACGCTGGTGCGTGCGGCCGCGCTGCTGCCGGAGTACACGCTCCACCTGATGAGCCGGGTGTCGGATGCGGAGCGGCAGCGCCTGACCGAGCTCGCACCGGGTGCGCGCATCGTCTTCCATGACGGCGCCAGCGACGAGGAGTACGCGGAGACGCTCGCCGCTGCGACGGCCCTCGTGACGGCGTCGCACGACGAAGGGTTCGGCATCCCGCTGGTGGAGTCGATGACGCTCGGCACGCCGGTGGTCGTCAGCGACATCCCGATCTTCCGGGAGATCGGCGGGGAGGCTGCACTGTACTTCGACGCGGATGCGCCGGAGCAGGTGGCGGCGCGGGTCCGGCACCTCGAGGAGGACGGCGTGTGGGCGGCTCGGTCGGCGGCCGCGCGTGCTCAGGCGGCGCCGTACACGTGGGACGGCTCGGCGGAGCGGCTGCTGGCGGTGCTCGAGGGCGTCGCGTCGCGCTGACGGCCGTCTGTGGGTCGCGACTCGCCGTTATCGGCGGGCCGGAACGGCGCGTTGCGACCCTGGATGCGGCGGGGTGGCGTTCCGTCACATCACGGAGGCGGTGAACAGGTCGCGGTCCTCCGGGCCAAGGTTGAAGCGGTCGAGCGTCAGATCGCCGTCGTCGTAGCGGAAACGGTGGACGGACCCGTTCGGGATCAGCTCGCCCGGCCCCGGCAGCGCGTGATCGGTGACGTGGCGCACCAGCGACGAGATGACGCCGCCATGGCTGACGACGATGACGTTCTCGCCGGGATGCCGCTCGCCGAGGTCGCGGAGCGCGGGAAGGGCGCGCGCGACGACCTCGTCGCGGGTCTCGCGACCCGGCACGGGCATCCCGTCGGGCCAGCGGGCCAGGATCTGCTCGCCGGTCAGGCCCTCGGCCTCGCCGTACTGCCGCTCGGCGACCGCCGGCAGACGCTCCGGCTCGCCGAGGCCGACATGGCCGGCGATGATGCGCGCAGTGTCGAGCGCGCGCGAAAGCGGGCTGGCGTAGATCGCGTCGAAACGTCCGCCCGCGAGCGCGCGTCCCGTCGCCTCCGCCTGGTCGCGTCCCGTCGCATTGAGCGGGATGTCGCTGGAGCCCTGGATGCGTTTCGCGAGGTTCCAGTCGGTCTGGCCGTGCCGCACCAGCGAGATGAAGGTCACACGCGTCCTTTCGTCACCGGGACGCGCGGGCGGTCGGGTCAGGCCAACCGTTCGGCCAACTGGACCAGCGTCTCCGTCGTCCCACCGTCCAGCTTAATGGTCGCGCGGCCGTCGCCCTTGGTCGCGCCCCGGTTGACGATGACGATCGGGAGGCGGCGGCGCCGTGCCTCCTCGAGCAGACGGATGCCGGAGTTGACCGCCAGCGACGAGCCGGCGATCACGAGCGCGTCGGCCGAGCGGACCAGCGCGCTGGCCTCGCGGTACTTCTCGGCGGGCACGAACTCGCCGAAGAAGACCACATCCGGCTTCAGGTGGCCGCCGCAGACGGTGCAGTCCGGGACGACGAAGGCGTCGATGTCGGTGACGATGGCGTCTCCGTCCGGCGCGATCTCGACCGCGCCCTCCGTGTCGAGCCACGGGTTCGCGGCGTCGATGCGCGCGGTGATCGCCTCACGGGCGAAGATCTGGCCGCAGATCAGGCACAGGACGCGATCCATGGCGCCGTGCAGGTCGACGACCTTGCGCGACCCCGCCTGCTTGTGCAGCCCATCCACGTTCTGGGTGATGACGCCGTTCGCGGCGCCCGCCGCCTCCAGTGCCACCAGAGCACGGTGGCCGTCGTTGGGATGCGCGGCGGCGAACCGGCGGTAGCCCAGGTGGCTGCCGGCCCAGTAGCGCTTGCGGAAGCGGTCGTCGGAGAGGAACTGCTGGAACGTCATCGGCGTGCGCTTCGGCGCGCCCTCGCCGCGGTAGTCCGGGATGCCGGAGTCGGTGGAGACGCCCGCGCCGGTCAGAACGGCGAAGCGGCGGCCGGAGAGCAGCTCGACGGTCTGGTCGATCCCGCGGGCCAGCTCCGGCGGGAGCTCGGTCGTCAGCGTGGTCACAGGCACCTCCAGATCCTCTCTGAGTCTAAACACCCCAGTTTTCCGATTTGTTTCGTGCGGCTGGCAGTGTTGACGTCATGCTCCTGCACCGCATCGACGACCTGGAGGCCGAGGGCCTCGCCGACTACTCGCGCCTGACCGACGTGGCGCTGCGACGGGTGACCGAGCCGGCGGGCGGCCTGTACATCGCCGAGTCGACGAAGGTGATCACGCGCGCCCTGGCCGCCGGGCACCGGCCGCGTTCCGTGCTGCTGCAGGAGCAGTGGCTCCCGGACATCGAGCCGCTGCTGGAGCCGTATCCCGACGTCCCGGTCTTCGTCGGCGACGCGGCCGTGCTCGAGCGGCTCACCGGGTACCACCTGCACCGGGGCGCGCTGGCGGCGATGCACCGCCCCGAGCTGCCCGATCCCACCGACCTGCTGCGGGATGCGCGGCGCGTGGTCGTGCTGGAGGACATCGTCGACCACACCAACGTCGGGGCGATCTTCCGCGCGGTCGCCGGCCTCGGCGCGGACGCCGTGCTCGTCACGCCGCGGTGCGCCGACCCGCTCTACCGTCGCAGCGTCCGCGTCTCCATGGGCACCGTGCTCCAGGTGCCGTGGACACGACTGCCCGAGTGGGATGAGGCGGTGCCGTTACTCCACGGCGCCGGGTTCGACATCGCCGCTCTCGCGCTCTCCGACGAGGCCGTGACGCTCGACGCATACGCGGCCGACCCGCCGGAGCGCGTGGCCATGGTGTTCGGAGCGGAGGGGGACGGGCTCAGCAGGCGGGCGCTGGCCGCGGCGGACACGGTGGTCACCATCCCGATGCTGCACGGCGTCGACTCGCTCAACGTGGCTTCCGCGTCCGCCGTGGCGTTGTGGGCGTTGCGCGCGCGTTCTCAGCCGTCGCAGGGATAGCCGCCGCTAAAATCCGAGGGTGCCCCAGCAAGTTCTCGTCGATCCGCCGCGCCGTGTCTCCCGGAAGGTGTACCGCCGGCGCCGGATCGTGGTCTTCGGCACGCTGATCGCCATCCTCGTCGCCTTCGTGTACGTGGTGGGATCGCTGGTCGCGCCCGTCCCGGCGACCGCCGCGGTCACGGCGCACGGCAAGCAGCTGGTGCAGCCGGCCGTGCAGCTGGCCTGGCCGGGATACGGCTCGGCCGCGATCGTCGCGCCCGACTACCGGGGGGCGTCGGCGTCGCACGGGAGCGACGCCAGCGTGCCGATCGCGAGCATCACCAAGACGATCACCGCGCTCGTCGTGCTCGAGAAGAAGCCGTTGAACGGCAACGACCAGGGGCCGGACATCTCGTTCACGCAGCGGGATGTCGACATCTGGAACGACGTCGTCGCGGCGGGCGGATCGTGGGCACCGGTGGTCGCGGGCACGTCCATGACCGAGAAGCAGGCGCTGGAGGCGATGCTCCTGCCGTCGGCGAACAACTACGCGATCTCGCTGGCGAACTGGGCGTACGGGTCGACGAGCGCGTACGTGTCGGCCGCCAACGACTGGCTGGCGAAGAACGGGTTCACCGGCACGAAGATCACAACGCCCGACGGCCTCGACCCGGGGAACGTGAGCACGACGAAGGATCTGATCGGCATCGGGAAGCTCGTGCTCGCGTCGCCCGCGCTGTCGTCGATCGTGTCGCAGAAGAACGCCAACCTCCCCGGCGCCGGGTCGCAGGACAACACCAACACGCTGCTCGGATTCGAGGGCATGGACGGCATCAAGACCGGGAACACGGACGAAGCCGGCAACTGCCTGCTGTTCTCGGCGGAGCTGCCGGTCGGGTCGACCAAGGTGCGGGTGCTCGGCGTGGTGCTCGGCGCGCCGACCCACGATGATCTGTGGGCCGGAGTGCAGGCGCTGATGACCAGCATGAAAAGCGGGTTCCACCAGGTGACGCCGGTCGAGAAGGGTCAGGTGTTCGGCACCTACACGACCGCGTGGGGAGCGTCGTCGAAGCTCATCGCGACCGAGACGAAGTCGTTCTTGGTGTGGTCGGACACGCCGATCACCGTGGATCTGCAGACGCGACCGCTGTCGTCCGGGTTCAAGGGCGACATCCTCGGTCAGGGGACGTTCACGCTCAACGGGACGACCGCGACGGTGCCCCTGGCGCTCGCGCGGGATGTGCCCGACCCGGGATTCGGGTGGCGCCTGGCGCATCCGGGCGGGCTCGGGACGTAGGGCGTCGCGCGCGAATGCCGGTCGCGCGTGTGGGTCGCGCGTCTGGGCTCGCGCATGTGCAGATCGCGGTCTCTGGGTCGCACCACGCCGTTATCGCGGCGCCGTAACGGCGTGTTGCGACCCATGGAGGTGCTCGCGGGCGATGGCGCCGGGCGTCGGGCGCGTTAGTCGCGGCTGAGGAGGAACGGGCCGGCCTGCGGCCGCTTCGGGGTGACGTGATCGCCCGAGGACTGGTGGCGGATCCGGCGGATCACCCACGGCACGAGGTACTCGCGCGCCCAGGAGAGGTCCTCGGAACGGGCGCGGCGCCAGGTCCGTGGAGGCAGTGGCTCCGGCTGGAGCGGCTGCAGGTCGTTGTCGACGTTGAGCGCCGCGAGCACCATGCGGGCGACCGTGTGGTGGCCGAGCGGCGCGAGGTGCAGCCGGTCGGGAGCCCACATGCGCTGGTCCTGGATCTCGGTCAGCGACCACTGATCGGCGACGATGCAGTCGTAGCGCGCGGCGATGGCGCGGACGTTCTCGTTGTAGATGGCGACCTTGCCGCGGATGCCGCGGAAGACGGGCGAGAATCCGACGTCGACGCCGGTGAAGACGACGATCGTGGCGCCGTCGACGCTGAGCCGAGAGACGGCCTCGTCGAAGAGGAGGGCGATCTGGTCGGGGTCGGTGCCGGGGCGGATCACGTCGTTGCCGCCCGCCGAGATCGTGATGAGGTCGGGGCGGAGGGCAACCGCCGCATCCACCTGCTCGTCGAGGATCTGACGGATCAGTTTGCCGCGCACGGCGAGGTTCGCATAGGCGAAGTCGTCGGTCTGCTGGCTGAGGACTTCGGCCACGCGGTCGGCCCAGCCGCGGTGGCCTCCGGGGCTGCCGGGTTCCGGATCGCCGATGCCTTCGGTGAACGAGTCTCCGAGGGCGACGTAGCGGGACCAGGGATGCCGTGCTTCTGCCATTGCTCCATTCTGCATCGGACTCCGCTGTCGGCGGGCTCCGGTAGATTTGATTCAAGTGGAGACGTCAGCAACACCCCAGCCGGAAGAGGCCTCCGGTGACCCGGAACTCAGTGGTCTCGAGCGTCCTGGCGTGCACGCGGGAAGCTTCGCGGCCGAGCATCTGTCGCCGTCCTTCCCGGAGCGCGCGGCCTGGGGGACCGCGGGAAAGCTGCGTGCGTGGCAGGCGGAGGCGCTCGACGCGTACTTCGTCCACGAACCCCGCGACTTCCTCGCGGCGGCGACCCCCGGCGCCGGTAAGACGACCTTCGCACTGAGGCTCGCGACCGAACTGCTGTCCCGGCGTGTCGTGGAGCGCGTCACCGTCGTCGCGCCGACCGAGCACCTCAAGCGCCAGTGGGCCGAGGCGGCCGCGCGGGTCGGGCTCCATCTCGATCCGGACTTCAAGAACTCCGATGGGCGCTACGCGCGGCACTATCGCGGCGCGGCGGTCACCTACGCGCAGGTGGCCATGCGCCCGAGCCTGCACAAGGACATCACCGAGGCATACAAGACCCTGGTCATCCTGGACGAGGTGCACCACGGCGGCGACGCGCTCAGCTGGGGCGATGGCATCCGCGACGCCTTCGAGCGGGCGACCCGACGACTGTCGTTGACCGGTACGCCGTTCCGCTCGGACACGGCGCCGATCCCGTTCGTGACGTACCTGCCGGACAGGCAGGGCATCCGCACCTCGGTCACGGACTACAACTACGGCTACGGGCGGGCGCTCGAGGACGGCGTGGTCCGTCCCGTGATCTTCATGGTCTACGCCGGCCACATGCGGTGGCGGACCAAGACCGGCGACGAGATGGAGGCACGTCTCGGCGAGGGCAACACGAAGGACATCACGTCGCAGGCGTGGCGGACGGCCCTTGATCCGCGCGGCGAGTGGATTCCGGCCGTACTGGCAGCGGCCGACCGCCGGCTCACCGAGGTGCGCAACTCCATCCCCGACGCGGGCGGCCTGGTGATCGCGACGGACCATTACGCGGCCCGCGCCTATGCCGATCTCCTGCAGCAGATCAGCGGCGAGCCGGTGACGGTCGTGCTGTCGGACGAGAAGGAGGCGAGCGACCGGATCGCCGAGTTCTCGCAGGGCGACTCCCGCTGGATGGTCGCGGTCCGCATGGTGTCGGAGGGAGTCGACGTGCCGCGGCTGGCCGTCGGCGTGTACGCGACCAGCGCATCCACCCCGCTGTTCTTCGCCCAGGCGATCGGCCGCTTCGTGCGAGCCCGCCGCCGCGGTGAGACCGCATCGGTGTTCCTGCCGAACGTCCCGACGCTGATGGCGCTGGCGAACGCGATGGAGCTGGAACGCGATCACGCGCTCGACCGCGTCGAGGAGAACGTCGAGGGCGACCTGTGGAACCCCGAGGACGCGATGATGGCCGAGGCGAACCGCGAGGAGCGCGCGTCGGAGGCGCTGACGGAGGAGTTCGCGTTCGAGGCGCTGGGGTCGGAGGCGAACTTCGACCGAGTGCTGTACGACGGGAAAGAGTTCGGCAGCTTCGCTGTGCCCGGCACGGATGAGGAACTGGACTTCATCGGGCTTCCGGGGATCTTGGAGCCGGAGCAGGTGCACGAGTTGCTGCTGCAACGGCAGCAGCGGCAGGCGCGCCGGCACTCGTCGCGGCCGGCGACCGCGGAGGGGCATCCCCCTGCTCCGCTGCACCGGACGCTGAAGGAGCAGCGGCAACTGCTGAACAGCCTGGTGGGGTTGTACTCGAAGAACTCGGGGGAGCCGCACGGCCTCATCCACGCCGAACTTCGCCGGGTGTGCGGGGGCCCGGCAGTGGCGCAGGCCAGCGTGACGCAGCTGCAGGCGCGCATCGACTTCCTGCGCAAGCGGCTGGGCAGTCATTAGGGTCGCCGAACCTTGCTGGCGGGCGGTCGGTGTGGTTCCTAGGCTGGGCGCATGGGCGACACAGGATCGGATGATCTGACAACGAGCGGGGCGGCGGCGGACCGCGCGGCGGCCGACGAGGCGGTGGGCGGGCCGCACCCGGACGAACCGCACCGCGGCGGCTTGGCCCAGCGCCTGAACTGGCTGCGCGCCGGAGTGCTCGGTGCGAACGACGGGATCGTCTCGGTCGCCGCCGTCGTGGTGGGCGTCGCAGGAGCGACGAGCTCCGTTCCGGCGATCGTGACCGCGGGGCTGGCAGCACTCGTCGGCGGTGCGATCTCGATGGCCCTGGGCGAGTACGTCTCGGTGAGCAGCCAGCGCGATAGCGAGCGATCGCTGATCGCGAAAGAGCGCCGCGAACTTGCGGAGATGCCGGAGGAGGAACTGGACGAGCTGACGGGCCTGTACGAGCAGCGCGGGCTGACGCCGGCCACCGCTCGTCAGGTCGCTGTGGAGCTCACCGCGCACGATGCCCTCGCCGCGCACCTGTCGGCGGAACTCGGAATCGACCAGGACGATGTCGTCAGCCCGTGGCACGCCGCGCTCGCGTCGGCCGTCGCGTTCACGTGCGGCGCCGTGCTCCCGATGCTGACCATCCTGCTCCCCGAGGCGGTGCGCATCCCGGTCACATTCGTCGCGGTGCTCGTCGCCCTCGCCGTCACCGGGTACGTCGCGGCCTGGATCGGGGGCAGCTCCCGCGGCCGTGCCATGGTACGAGTGGTGGTGGGCGGCGCCTTGGCACTGGCCGCGACATTCATCGTCGGGTCTCTGCTCGGCACCAGTGTCGCCGGCTGACCGGCGCCGCACGACGGAGGGAGACACAACAGCATGGTGGATGCGCAGGACCGCGAGGCCGCGGCGAACGTGATGCCCAGCGAGGGCGGCATGAAGGACAAGGAGGCCATCGTCCGCGACTGGCTCCCGCGCTACACGGGCACGCCGGTGGAGCAGTTCGGCGAGTACATTCTGCTGACCAACTTCGGCGACTACGTGCAGCGCTTCGCCGACTGGTACGGCGCCGAGGTACGCGGGCTGGATCGGTCGATGCCGAACGCGACGGCAGACGGGATCACGATGGTCGACTTCGGGATGGGCAGCCCGAACGCGGCCACGATCATGGACCTGCTGACCGCTGTGTGTCCGAAAGCGGCCCTGTTTCTCGGCAAGTGCGGTGGGGTCAAGCGCAAGAACAAGCTCGGCGACCTCGTGCTCCCGATCGCGGCGATCCGCGGTGAGGGCACATCGAACGACTACCTGCCTCCCGAGGTGCCCGCGCTGCCGGCGTTCCAGCTGCAGCGCGCGGTGTCGTCGACCATTCGCGACTTCCAGCAGGACTACTGGACGGGGACGGTCTTCACGACGAACCGCCGGGTGTGGGAGCACGACGACACGTTCAAGGAGTACCTCAAGCGGACGCGGTGCATGGCGGTCGACATGGAGACGGCGACCGTGTTCGCGGCGGGTTTCGCCAACCGCATCCCGAGCGGGGCGCTGCTGCTCATCTCGGATCAGCCGATGACGCCGGAGGGTGTGAAGACGGCGGAGAGCGACAAAGGGGTGACGCGCGATTTCGTCGAGCGTCACATCCGGATCGGCGTGGAGGCGCTCCGGCTGGTGCGGCGGAACGGCCGCAGCGTGCGGCATCTGCGGTTCGAGGAGTGACGGGACGCGCTGCGGCCTGAGGCGGCTCATCGGAAGTCCCTCGAGACGGTTCGGATCCCGGTGTCGAGTGCTTCGAGCCGGTCGGCGAGCACATTGACGACGCCTTCCTCGCTGCGCTCCAGGATGCCGCGGACGATCATCGCCGGCGCCTGGCGGGCGACTCGGCGGTAGCGGTTCCAGACGCCGACCGGGCAGATGACGTTCACCATCCCCGTCTCGTCCTCGATGTTGAGGAACGTGACTCCCGCCGCCGTCGCCGGGCGCTGGCGGTGCGTCACCACGCCGCCCACCTCGATACGGCGGCCGGATTCGCCCGCGGCGAGCGTGTCGGCGGGGCGGACGCCGCGGGCGGCGAGCGCCGGGCGCAGGAAGCGGATGGGATGGTCGTCGGTCGAGATCCCGGTCGCCCATAGGTCGCTGGCGAGCTGTTCGGCGGGGGAGAGCATCGGCAGCAGGGGCGGCTGCACGGTGATCGCCGTGCCGGCGAGGTACTCGGGACGCTCCTGGGCAGCGTTGCCGGCCTCCCAGATCGCTTGCCGTCTGCTCAGGTCGAAGCCGTCGAACGCGCCGGCGGCGGCGAGCGCCTCCAGCTGACCGGTGTTGAGTCCGGTGCGCCGGGCGAGGTCGCCGAGGTCGCGGTAGGGACCGTACGCCTCGCGCTCGGCGACGATGCGCTCCGCGACCTTCTCACCGATCGACGTGACCGCCGCGAGGCCGAGCCGGACCGCGTGACCGCCGTCGCGGCGGTGCGCGGCGAAGTCGAGCGCGACCGCCGGATCGAAGGGGTCGATCGGCGGCTGATCGGTCTGCAGGCACGGATCGGATCCGGTCGGCCCGCGCTGCGTGTCCGGGTCGTCGAGCGGCTCGAGGAGCGGGAAGACCCCGGATCGCTGGATGTCGGGACGGTGCACGGTCACGCCGTGCCGTCGTGCGTCGGCGGTGAGGGTGCGCGGTGAGTAGAAGCCCATCGGCTGGGCGCGCAGCAGCCCGGCGAGGAACGCGCCGGGGTAGTGCAGCTTCATCCACGAACTGACGTAGACGAGCAGCGCGAAGCTGATCGCGTGGCTCTCCGCGAAGCCGAAGTTGGCGAACGCCTCGATCTTCTCGTAGATGGCGTCGGCGTCGGCTCCGGTGATGCCGTTGTTCGCCATCCCGTCGTACAGCTTCGCTTTGAGCGCCTCGATCTTCTCCACCCCGCGCTTGGAGCCCATCGCTCGGCGCAGCAGGTCGGCGTCCTCCGCCGTGCAGTCGCCGACCGCGACCGCCATCTGCATCAGCTGCTCCTGGAACAGCGGGACGCCCATTGTGCGCTCCAGCACCGGCACGAGCGAGGGGTGCAGGTAGGTGACGGGCTCTTTGCCGAGCTTCCGGCGGATGTACGGATGCACCGCCCCGCCTTGGATGGGGCCGGGGCGGATGAGCGCGATCTCGATCACGAGGTCGTAGAAGCTGCGGGGCTGCAGGCGCGGCAGCGTGCCGATCTGCGCGCGGCTCTCCACCTGGAAGACGCCGATCGAGTCGGCACGGCAGAGCATGTCGTAGACGCCCTGCTCCTCCTTCGGGATGCTGTCGAGCGTCCACTTCTCGCCGAGCGACGCCTCGATGGTGCGCATCGAGTAGTCGAGCGCCGACAGCATGCCGAGGCCGAGGAGGTCGAACTTGACCAGTCCCATCCACGCGCAGTCGTCT
The DNA here is from genome assembly GCF_043083605.1 of Leifsonia sp. NPDC014704. Lineage (NCBI taxonomy): Bacteria > Bacillati > Actinomycetota > Actinomycetes > Micrococcales > Microbacteriaceae > Leifsonia > Leifsonia sp. NPDC014704. Next base: position 734,378 of record NZ_JBIBYW010000001.1, read on the forward strand.
TTGTCCCACTGCAGCACGGTGCGGCCTTCCATACGTGCGTGCTCGATCGGGCACACCTCGCCGACGGGCCGGTCGGTGAGGACCATCCCGCCCGAGTGGATGCCGAGGTGTCGCGGGAACTTGAGCACCTGTTGCGCGAGACCCACCACGTCGTCCGGGATGTCGTGGTCGTCGCTGGTCTGGACGGTGCCCCACGAGTCGATCTGCTTGCTCCACGCGTCTTGCTGGCCGGTGGAGTAGCCGAGCGCTTTCGCCATGTCGCGCACCGCGTTCTTGGGCCGGTAGGTGATCACGTTGGCGACCTGGGCTGCGTTGTGCCTGCCGTACTTGGCGTAGACGTACTGGATGACCTCCTCGCGGCGATCGGAGTCGAAGTCGACGTCGATGTCGGGCTCCTCCTCGCGCATGCTGGAGAGGAATCGCTCGAAGGGCAGGTCGTACTTGATGGAGTCGACGGCGGTGATCCCGAGCAGGTAGACGACGGCCGAGTTCGCCGCGGACCCGCGACCCTGGCAGAGGATGCCGCGGCTGCGGGCGAACCGGACGATGTCGTGGACGATGAGGAAGTAGCCGGGGAAGTCCTTCGCCTCGATCACATCCAGCTCGCGTTCGATGCGCTCGCGTTTCGCCGGGTTGCTGTCGAGGTCGGGATACCGTTCGGCGGCGCCCCGCCAGGTGAGCTCGCGCAGCCAGCTCATCGGCGTATGACCCTCCGGGACGTCCTGTTTCGGTAGCCGAGGACGGGCGCTGCGGAGGCGGAAGGAGAGGTCGTCGGCGATCTCGACGGTCCGTTCGACCGCGCCGGGGTAGCGCGCGAACCGGCGGGCCATCTCGGCGCCGCTGCGCAGGTGGGCCGCCCCTGCGGCGGGGAGCCAGCCGTCGAGCTCGTCGAGGCTGCGGCGGGCGCGCACGGCGGCGACGGCGGTCGCCAGGGGATATTGCGCCGGGCTCGCATAGTGGACGTTGTTGGTCGCAACGGTCGGCAGCCCGAGCCGGCCGGCGATGCGGGTGAGGATGTCGTTGTCGGTCGAGTCGCGCGGACCGCCCTGGTCGATCAGCTCGACGAGCACGTTGTCGTGCCCGAACAGGTCGGCGAGCCGCGCGACCTCCCGCTCAGCCGCGCGTTCGCCGTGCTCGGCGAGGGCCAGCCGGACGTCGCCCTTCCGGCACCCGGTCAGCACCATCCACTCGCCGCCCGACTGCTCGGCGAGCTCGTCGAGCCGGTACACCGGCCGGCCCTTCTCCTCGCCGGCGAGCTGCCCCGCGGTGATCGCGGCGGCGAGCCGGTGGTAGCCGTCCTGCCGGCGGCCGAGCACCACCAGATGGCTGCCCTCTGGGTCGGGTTCGCCGTTCTGCGGTTTGGTGAGCGACAGCGACAGCTCGGCGCCGAAGACGGTCTTAACGCGGTCGTACGCCTCGGCCGCCTCGGCCAGGTGCACGACGCCGTACATGCCGTCGTGGTCGGTGAGAGCGAGCGCGTGCAGGTTGAGCCGAGTGGCCTCCTCGAGCAGTTCTTCCGGGGAGGATGCTCCGTCGAGGAAGCTGAAGTTGCTGTGCGCGTGGAGCTCGGCGTACGGGACCGCGTCCTCGGGCGTCTCCGGGATCGCCTGCGGAACGTATTTCTGCCGCTTGCGCGACGACGGGCGTTCGTCGTCCTGCTGTCCGGTGCGTCGTCCGGAGAGCCGCCGCTCGAACTCGGCCCACGGGATCGGCGGGTTGTTCCATCCCATCAGGCATCACCTCGCTCAGTCATAGCGCGCCTCCGCGAACCAGCCGGAGCCTGCCAGGGCGAGCAGCCAGGCGGTGCCGTCGGCATCGACCAGCTGGAAGCGGTGCATCGTGCGGGAGAGGGAGGCGTCCCACCACCGCTCCCGCACGGGCCAGGGACCGGCCCAGGAGTCGACCGGCCGGGCGTCCCGCACCTGGCCGGTGGGAGAGAAGCGGACGATCGGTGCGGTCACATCTCCGCGATCGGTCACCTCGACCGCCGTGCCCTCCTCGGTGAGAACCGCGACGGGACGCGGAACCTCGAACACGGTCGACGGCGCGGGCGCCGGCAGCGATCCGGGCCACGGCTGGTCGGCACGGGCGACCCCCACCGGCCGATCGCCCCACGGCACCAGCACCTGCCGTTCACCGGGCGCGCGCCCACCGCCGATCGTGGCCGTGACCACCGCTTCGTGCCCGAGCATGCTCTGCACGCGGGTGAGGCCGTGGTGGATACGCTCGTCGGCGCCGCCGCCCCACAGGCCGTCTTCATGGTGGCCGATGTCGTCGACCGCCTCCGGCTCGAGCACCACCCGGGAGATCGGGGACGCCAGCCCGGAGTCGATCGCGCCGGAGCCCTGCAGCTGCCAGCGGACCCGGTCGACCACGTCGGGCGGCGAGAACAACCGGGGGTGGAGCCAGGTGCGCTCGCTGACCCGCCCGGACTCGTCGGTGACCTCCACCCGCAGCGACGTGCACACGAGCCCGGCCTTGGTGAGGCCCCCGATGAACTGCTCGGCCGTGCCGCGCACGGCGAAGGTCACCTGGTCGACACGGTCGAGGGGAGGTTCGAACTCGATGGAGCGGTCGAGCTGCTTCGGCGGGGTCCGCGGCACCACCGCCGTGCCGTCCAGTCCGCTGGCCAGAGTGTGCGCGAGTTCTCCCCGCTCGCCGAACCGCTCCCGCATGTCCACGCGCGAGAGCGCGGCGATGTCGCCGAGCGTGTGCAGTCCCAACCGACGGAGCAGCGGCGTGAGTTCGGTGAAGCCCAGGTGGGCGACCGGGAGCGGGGCCAGGAACCTCGGAGAGTCGCCGGAGGGGATGATGCGCACACGGCTGCGAGCCCAGAAGTGCGGGGCGGGGGCCTCTGCGGCGCGACCGGCAGCGGCATCGGTCGACGTCCCGGTGGAGGGGGTGCTGACGAGTGGCCGGGCGGCTCCCGTCGAGCGCGCGGCCTGCTCGGCGGCGAAAGGACCGTCGGCGATCCCGACCCGGGCATCCGACACCCCCAGCCCTTCCAGGCAGCGCAGCAGTTCGGCGGCCGCCTGCTCCTCGCCGCCGTAGTAGCGCGCCGGCCCGCGCGCCCGGAGCACGCAGGTGCCCGGGCGGACCGGCTGAACGCCGGGGGTGATCTCCTCGATCGCGGTGAGCACCGGCTCGAAAGCACGCGCATCGAGCACCGGATCGTACGGCAGCACGTTCAGCTGGGGGCAGCGCGCCTGCGCCTCGCGCATCCGCAGCCCGCGCTTCACCCCGTCGGCTCGTGCGGCCGGAGAGCAGGCGAACACCACGCCCTTCTCGACCAGGGCGAGAGGTTCATCGGAGGGCAGGTCGAGCGCATGCTGCGCAGCGATGACCGGCCAGTCGGGGCACCAGAGCACGATCGCCCGGGTGACGACGGCTTCGCGTGCTTCGTTCGTCATCTAGCTCACCGCCTCCAGCCGTGTGGGCCCGGAGGTGCGGAAGCTCTCATCGACGGCCGGCAGCCACAGCTCGGCCGTGCGGCGTGGTCCCGTCCCGCCACGCGGTGCCGACTCCACGGTGACCCTCCGCGACGACAGGTAGCCGTTCCCGGTGCCGAGGCCGTCCCACCCGCTGCGTGCGACGGTGAGCGTCGCTTCCACCTGCGGCCAGTCGCCGGCGACGATGAGGGTCGCCTCGCGCTGCCTCAGCCGGGCGGTGAGCCGGGCGACGTCGCCGTCTTTCGCGCGGGCGGGTGGCGCGACGACCACCACGCTGAGCACATCGACGACCGCCGCGGTCACGGTCAGCCAGTTCTCACCGGGATGCGGCACCAGCACGAGCCGCTCGAGGTCGATGCCGAACCGCCCGGCGGCCTCTGCGCCGAAGTCGGGCATACCGACCACGCCGCACCACGCCCCGGCCGCGCTCGGACCGGCCAGCATGGCCATCAGCAGGGTCGTCGAACCGCGTACCGAGTATGCCGCCCCGGCTTTGAGCGAGCCCCCGGGCAGGAGCGGGGAGAGCGCCGGATGCGTCTGCAGGGTCCGGCTCTCGAGCTTGGTCGCCTGCATCTGCCGGATGCGGGTCTGCAGTTCGTGCACCTGCGCCCGGCCGGCGCCCGGTTCATCGAGGTGTGGAGCTGCGAGGGACATGAGTCCATTTTCGAACGTATGTTCGAACAACGCAAATGGAATTTCGACGTTGTGGACAACCGCTCCGTGTGGAGAAGAACAGTACGCCACCCGACCGACAGCCGTCGGCGCACAATGGACTCGTGCGCCCGACCTATCCCGCCGCCGTGTACCTGTGCCTGTTCGACGGCGACCGCATCCTGCTGCAACGCCGTGCGGGCACCGGCTACCGGGATGGCGAGCTGTCCCTCCCCGCCGGGCACATCGAGCCGGGGGAGTCGGCCACGGCGGCGCTGCTCCGAGAGGCGCGGGAGGAGGTGGGCCTCGCGCTCGGTTCCGACCAGGTGCGGCTCGCCCTGGTACAGCATGGGCGCGCGGACGGTGACACCTACATCGACTTCTTCTTCGCCGCCGCGCTCCCCGAGGGGGCTGTTCCCGTGATCGGGGAGCCCGAGAAGGCTTCCGAGCTGGTCTGGGCGCCGCTGGCCGACCTCCCGGGCGATGTCATCCCGGTGATCCGCCACGGCATCGAGGCGCTCGGCCGCGGTGATGCGTACACCGAATACGGCTGGTGAACGGCGTGGTCCCTCCTGCGCCTAACGCCCCTGGGGTTCGGTGACGAAGTCGATCAGCTGCTCGACCCGGCCGAGCAGCTCGGGCTCGAGATCGGTGTAGGAGCGGACCTGGCCGAGGATGCGCTTCCAGGCGCGTGCGATGTCGGCCTGCGTCTCGTGGGGGAGGCCGAGGGCGGCGCAGATGCCGTGCTTCCATGAGATCGAGCGGGGGATGCTCGGCCACGCCTCGAGGCCGACTCGTTGTGGCTTCACCGCCTGCCAGATGTCGATGTAGGGGTGGCCGACGACGAGGACGTGTGCGCCGTACGGCCCGCGCGCCACCTGCTCGGCGATCCTGCTCTCCTTCGAGCCGGGGACGAGGTGGTCGACGAGGACGCCGATGCGTCGGCCGCGGTCGGGCTGGAACTCTCGCACGATCGCGTCGAGGTCGTCGACGCCTTCGAGGTATTCGACGACGACGCCTTCGACCCGCAGGTCGTCGCCCCAGACTCGCTCGACCAGTTCGGCGTCGTGGCGACCCTCCACGAAGATGCGGCTGGCGAGGGCGACACGTGCCTTCTGGTCGCCGACGGCGAATGACCCGGACGCGGTCCGCGTGGGGCCGGCCGCCGCCCGGGACGGGACGACCAGGCGGATCGGTTCTCCGTCGATCAGGAACGAGCCCGTCAGCGGGAAGACGCGCTTCTTGCCGAAGTAGTCCTCGAGTTCGACCGTCTGAGCCTCGAGTCGCGTGATGGCCCCGCAAAAACCGGACGCAGCGTCCTCCACAACGAGGTCTTTCACGGCTTCGACGGTGGGGACGGGCTTCTTGCCGGCGCTTCTCCAGTCGCCGGCGAGCACATCGGTTCCGTAGCGGTCGTCCATCACCCGATGGAGGCTATGCGACGGGATGCGCCGTGCGGGTGAGCCACGCTGCGCTCAGTCGAAAACGCGGACCAGTCGCCACGATCGGGCGACCGCGTCGTGCTGCACGTCGAACACGTGCGCCTCGCCCTCTTCGCTCGTCCCTTGGAATCGCCAGCCGCCGATGGAGCGCGGAATGGTCCCGATGGCGTAGCGGTGTTCACCGAAAGGTCGCCACCAGGCGCACACCTCCGCCCAGACGGTGGGGGTGTCCGAGACGCGGTAGCGGGTCGCCCGCCAGACGAGTCGGGTGGGCACGCCTTCGTCAGTCGTCCAGACGGCAACGGCTTCATTGATCTCCGTCATTCTCCTCACCCACATTCGAATACATGTTCGAAAGTGAGTGTAACCTGCACCCGCTGACATCGCACCCCGACGTCGCATTCCTGCGAGGACCGCCCCGGCCGCACTGCGCTGTCAGGCGGCCCTGCGTCGTTTCAGCTTGTACCAGGCACCCAGAGCGGCCGCGAGGGCAAGTACTGCGCTCCCGGTGATGGTCAGAGAGTCGGCGCCGAGTCCTCCCGTGAAGGGGATGGCGGGAACAGGGATCTGCTCGTTCACGATGTCGTCCAGCTCGACCGTCGCGGACGTGGCCGAGACGGTCACGAGGATGGGGGTCGTGTTGAGCAGGAAGCCGGTAGGGGCGCGCGTCTCCACGAGCTCGTACGAGCCAGGTCCCAGGTCGGTGACCCGGAAGAGGCCTCCGAGGGGTTCCGTGTCCGCGTTGGCGCATTGGTTGGCCGAGGACGCCACGCAGTCGGCGACGACAATGGACGGGCCGGCAGGCTTCCCCGAAGCGTCTAGGGGCGTCAGGGTCCATTCGGCACCGGCAAGCGTGTTCCTGGATGCGCCGGCGTCGACTTTGTGCCACTGGACGGTGCTCACGAGAACGCCCACGATGGCCGTGCACGTTGTATCCGAGCTGTCCGGAGGGCAATTGTTCCCGCGCGAGGGTGACGTCACCGAGTTGACCAGGCGATGGTCGCCCGAGGCCGGGTTCTTCACGGTCGCCGTATAGGTGATCGTCGCCTGATCGCCCGCAGCAAGGGCACCCTTCCAAGACAACAGGGGTGCGGTGTAGGACACAGCGCCGGATGACGCCTTCGCGTCGTTCCCGTAGGTCGCCTCTTGGAGGACATCGCTGAGATCGTCGGAAGCCTGCGCATCTGCGTATGCCTGCGAGCCCGTGTTGGTGATGGTGATCTGATAGTCCACGCGTTCGCCTGGACGCGCGGTCTGCACAGAAGATGTCTTCGCTATTGCCAAAGAGCATTGGTCGTCCTCGGCCTTGACGAAGAAGACGGCGGATCCTGTCGTGTGTCCAGCTGGCGCGTCGCTTTCCGATTTTGAGGTGGTCACGGCGCGTGCGGAGTTCTTTACCGGGGAGGGCGCGCCGGCGTCGCACGCCACCGGTGGCGCCGTCGTCGTGAAGCACATCTGCGGCGGCTCACCGCTCCAGGCGAGCGAGATCTGCCCGCTTCGTACCCCGGCCGGGTCTCTGACGCCATTGAGGGTGACGGTTGCTGTGATCGACTGGACGGACGACGGGATGGCCTGGAGGTCGACCGTCTGCCCAGCGGGGATGTCCCGTGCGTCATACCCGGGGATCGGTGCGCCGTTCTGGTCTCGCAGCGAGACGGTGCTGCCCGTATACGCCGTCGTGACCAAGCCGGGGAACGACAGAGTGCTCCATCGGAACTGCGGCGATTCCGTGCCGCAGTAGTACGTGCGCGGCGAGACCGTGACGCTCTGCGGCGACGGTTGGAGGCAGGCCCCGCCAGAGAATCGGTCGAAGAAGGTGATCTGGCCGGCGTCGCCGCTGGCGACCAGGCAGTCCGGGGCGACGTCTCCAGCGGCGCGGACCGTGTAGTTCGTCTTGTTGACCGGGCTGGTGAAGCCCGCACACGCCGGCACCGTTCCCGAGCCCGAGTACGCGGCGAAGTCACGGCAGGTGACCTGGTTGCCGGTCGAGATGTAGACGCGCGATCCGACGGTGAATGCATCGCCCGACCCGTTGCCACCAGCCGAGAACACGGCGCCAGTCCCCGCATACGGGTTGGGGATCGCGCCGCCGGTGAGGTTGAGGCACGTGGATGCGGTTCCTGCGCCGTTGATGATCGTGCAGACTCCGGTGAGTGCGCCGGACGTGGAGAGCACCGGAGCGAACGGTGTGCCCGCCCGCGAAACAGCGGTGGACGAGCTCTGGGGCCACGAACCGCTGCAGAAGGCACCCGCCTTGATGTTGTAGCAGTAGGTACGCCAGGCCGCCGTGGTGGACTGCTGCACGCTGGCGAAGACGTAGTCGCCGAAGGTGGCGGACGCAAGGACGTTCGGGGACGTCATGGTGATGATCAGTGGGATGTTCGCACACGCGACGCCGGCCTTCGTCGCGCAGGTGATCACGGCATAGCCGTTGTTCGCCGCCACTGCGTAGTAGTTGCCGTTCGAGGCCGGGAGGCCGGTTCCTCCGACCATGGCCGCGAGCTGCGTGTTGCTGACGGCCTTAGCTGCCGTCGGCCTATAACCGCAACTGGTCGGAGTCGTGGTCGAGAGGTCGAGGCATGCGACGCCCGTGCTGGAGTTGTCGGCGGGGCCGACGTACCAGTACATGCGGTCGCCGTCGATCCACGTTCCGTTCTGCTGCGGCGTCGTACCCGAGAACGGCGTGCCGGTTCCGATCGGGGTACCCGGCGTAGGTGACCAGCTCTGGACGTTGCCGTTGGTCGGCCAGCCCGGACATGTCGCGCCGTTCAACTGGGCGCAGTACAGGAACGGTCCCGGATTGTGGTGCCAGAGAGCATAGACGAGGTCATCCCGCACGACGGCGTTATAGGCGTCTCCGCCGGAGACCGAGATCGTCGAGGACGTGGCCACCTCGAACGGCGCGGAAAGCTGCTGAGTGCCGGTGGGGGCGGCCGTTGCGGTGAAGCCGACGCCGGTCGCTCCAGCCGGGGGACTCCCGGGCCGCCAGGAGGTGCCGCCGTCGATGGAGAACTGGGGCGTGAGTGCGCCGGCCGGGTTCTGGTTGGGAGGCAGTTGCAGTGAGTCCGGAACGTAGGCGCCAGCGTCCGTCAGGACATCGGTGAGTGCGACGGACGCGCTTCCCGACGTGTCGTTCTGGTAGCTCACCACCCACCGGAGCTGATCTCCGGGCTTCGCCGTCCCCGTCTTCTCCCCGCCCGGGGCGTACGGGGATGCCGCGGTCGACCCGTTCGCGAGATTCGTCCCCGTCTTGTGGATCGTCGACACGCCGCTCGTGCCCGCGTTGGAGAAGTAGTGCGGCAGGACGAAAGCGCTGGCGATCACCCCGGCCAGGACGCAGATGCCGACGTAGGCTCCCACCGTCCAGGCGCGCGAGCGGCGTGTCAGGAATCGGGGACGGTGGCCCATGTGATGCTCTCTCCTCCCGCCGCAGCGGATCCGTTGGTGACCCGGGGAGGGTCCTCGATTATGAGGACGCGTGCGGAGGTCGGTTCGTAACGGCGATGCCTGTCCAATGAAGGCAACAGACGTGTTGCATGCCCCTGGCATACTGTGGACATGGCTGACTACTCAGACGCTTCGGGCGCCGCGCTACGCCTGAGCAACGACGAGCGGGAGCGGGCAGTCGCCGCCCTGCAGTCCCACGCCGCGCAAGGGCGGCTGACCGACGGCGAGCTGCAGACGCGATCGGCTTCGGCACGGAGCGCGGTGACGCGCGGCGACCTGGCGCCGCTGTTCGCGGATCTTCCCGGGGGTGTGCGGCTCGACCCCGGTGATCCCGCCCCCACGGCGCAGCCACCGGGGGCGGACGTCCCGCCGGCGGCCTATCCGGCGCGGGCTCCGGAGAACAACCGAGAGCCCTCGAGCCGCTGGGGGCTGCTCCTCGTCTCCGTCATGCCGTTCGTCTCGGTCATCCTGTTCTTCCTGACCGGGATGGCATGGGGATACCAGTACTCGTGGCTGTGGTTCCTGCTCATTCCGCTGGCAGGAGCGATCACCTACGGCGTCGACGGCGGCAGACGCCGCTAAGCCGTCAGGGCGTCAGCCGACGGTCGCGCCGAAAAGGAGACCGAGGAGGTATGTGGCGGCCGCCGCTCCGTACCCGATGAGGAGCTGACGGATGGCGCGCTTCAGCGGTGACGCTCCGGAGAGCAGCCCCACGACGGCTCCCGTGCCGAGCAGGACGATCCCGACCAGCAGCGCGGAGACGATGATCGCGGCCGTCCCGGTCAGCCCGAAGAGGAAGGGCAGGATCGGGATGAGTGCACCGGAGGCGAAGAAGCAGAAGCTCGAGATCGCGGCGTTCCACCCGGTCCCGATCGCCTCGTGCTCGTCCTCCTCGATCGCGGGGGTGATGGGGATGGGCGAGGTCACCGCCTGCAGGCTGGAGAGAACCTCGCGTGCGTGATCGGCGGCCTCGTCCGCCGTCATTCCGCGAGCTCGGTAGACCAGAGTGAGCTCGTTCGCGTCGACGTCGAGGTGCGGCAGCGCTGAGCCGGTGGCGGGATTGGGCGTGGATGCTTCCAGCAGTTCGCGCTGCGACCGTACGGACACGTATTCTCCCGCGCCCATGCTGAGCGCTCCGGCGAGGAGGCCGGAGATGCCGGTGAGCAGCACCACGTGCGTCGGGACGCCGCTGGCGCTGACGCCGAGGACGAGCGCCAGGTTGCTGACCAGGCCATCGTTCGCGCCGAAGACCGCGGCCCGGAAGGTGCCGGAGAGCCGTTGCCTGCCGCGGGCGGCGAGCGCCCGGACGACCTCTTCGTGCACCTGCTCGTCCGCCGCCATCTGCGCCGTCGCGTCGGAGTCGTCCGCGTACGGCGACCGGGCTTCCGCGCGCTGAGCGAGTGCGAGCACGAACACCGAGCCGAACCGCCGGGCGAGCCAGCCGAGCATCCGCGTGCGCAGGTCGCCCCTCAGCGGCCGGCCCGCCTGGTCGCCCAGCAGGTCGACCCAGTGCTGCTCGTGGCGTCGCTCGGCTTCGGCCAGCGCGAGCAGGATCTCACGCTCCTCGCCCTGGCGGCGGCTGGCGAGATCGCGGTACACCGAGGCCTCGGCGCGCTCGTCGGCCAGGTAGCGACGCCACCGCCTGATGTCGGCGGGGCTCGGGGTTCGGGCTGCTGTCGTCATCCCCTCAAGTCTAGGAGTTGGCGACGGACTCTCTCGCGGAGGCGGCCTCAATGGTGAGCGCCAGCGCCGAGCGGGTGAACCGGGCACCCCAGTCCGCTGCCGCGACGATCGCTTCCTCCGGGCCGAGGATGCGGAAGGGCGCGTCGACCGCGGCGAGCCCGAAGAGCGCCCATTCGGCGCTGTCCGCGGTGATCCGGACAGCGCACGTGCCGTCGCCGCGGTCATCGACCGTCGCCCACCGCCCGAGCACCTCGACGACCCGGTCGCCGGGTGCCTCGATGAGTGCCTCCACGATCATGGGCTCCACCGCGCTGTGGAGGGATTCGCGCACGTACTCCGCGGCGTCCTCCGCCGGCAGCGCGCGCGGCCGGAAACGGACCCCGGTCGGATGCGGATCGGCGATGCGGTCGAGACGGAAGCTGCGCCAGTCGAATCGGGTGAGATCGTAGGCGACGAGGTACCAGCGGCGCTCGATCGAGACCAGCCGGTGCGGTTCGACCGTGCGGTTGGAGGCTTGGCCGTCGCGGGCGACGTAGGCAAACTCGATCCGCTCCTCGTCGCGGCAGGCCTGGGCGAAGGCGGTGAGGATGCCAGGGTCGGTCGTCGGCGTCGGTCCGAGCGTTGTGGACAGCGTGGTCATCCGCAGCGCGTCGACGCGGCGCCGCAGCCGCGGCGGCATCACCTGGACGACCTTCGCCAGCGCACGCACGGACGCCTCGTCGACCCCCGCGATGCCGCTCTGTGCCGCTGTCCGGAGGCCGACGGCGAGCGCGACGGCCTCGTCGTCGTCGACGACGAGGGGAGGGAGGGATGCGCCGGCGGCCAACTGGTATCCGCCGGACACGCCGCGGGTGGCGTCCACCGGGTACCCGAGGTCGCGGAGCCTTTCGACGTCACGGCGGAGTGTGCGCGGAGAGACCCCGAGGCGGTCGGCGAGCTCTTGTCCTGGCCAGTACCGGTGCGTCTGAAGGAGGGAGAGGAGCTGGAGCGAGCGGGAGCCGGTACTTGCCATGCATCCATTGTGCACATCCTTGCGGTCGGAAACTGACCGCTAGCTGCGTACGGCGGCCTCCGGACCCGGGCCACGCCCGGAGGGACGCAACGGTGCGGCGCCAGGCCGGGAAAGCGTGATCACGGCCTCGGTGATCCACTCCGACTCCTCGAGCGACGCTTCGACCGCCTGCAAGTCGGCGGCCACATCCGACTCCCGGTCGTTGCCGACGAGGTCGACGGCCGCCACCAGATAGAACCTCTCGGGACCGACGTACTCGAGGTGCAGGTAGGTGACCGTCTCGACCTCGGGATGCGCGAGCAGGGCGCCGAGCGCGGCCTCCGAGGCTCGGTCCGAGCCGGGCTGCCCGACCAGGAACCGCCGGTTGCGCTCGATGAGCACGACGGCGACGATCGCCAGGAGCACACCGACCAGGATGGAGCCCAGCGCATCCCAGAACGGGTTGCCGGTGAGCTCGTGCAGCAGAAGGCCGAGGAAGGCGATCACCAGGCCGACCAGGGCCGCGGAGTCTTCGGCGAACACGGCCCGCAGCGTCGGATTCGATGTGCTGAACACGTGCTCGAACGTGCCGGTGCCCGAGGACTCGGCCTTCGCGTGCGCCTGGCGGTACGACTGGATGAACGAGATCCCCTCGAAGACGAAGGCCGCGGCAAGCACGAGATAGCCCACGAGGTAGTCCGAGTCCTCCTCCTTCGAACCGAGCGCCTGGACGCCGTGCATGATCGACACCACCGCGCCGGCGGTGAACAGCCCGACGGCGGCGAACAGGCTCCAGACGTACGCGTCGCGGCCGTACCCGCCCGGATGCGAGGAGTCGCGCGGCCGCACGGCGGAGCGCTCCGCCTGGATGAGGAAGATCTCGTTGCCGGCGTCGGCCCACGAGTGCGCGGCCTCGGCGACCAGGGAGGCGGATCCGGTGAGGATGGCGGCGATGGTCTTGGCGATCGCCACCAGGACGTTCGCCGCGAAGGCGAGCAGCACCGTGAACAGGCTCGAGGATCGTTTGCTGCGGGGCATGGCGACACCATAGCCCCGCGGCATCGCGGGAATGCAGAAGGCCCCGGTCGCCATGACCGGGGCCTTCCCTCCGCTTTCGCGGTTCTGTGTCCGAGGGGGGACTTGAACCCCCACGCCCTATACGGGCACTAGCACCTCAAGCTAGCGCGTCTGCCATTTCCGCCACCCGGACGAGGTGAGATGGCCGCCGAACTGCTCCGGCTGCCGAAGAAAGACGATAGCACGGATTCTCCACAGAGGATCACTCGTCCACACACCTCGGGCGTGGCGCGGCGGTGGTCGGATGCGGCAGGTAGCGTGGTGGGATGACCGACGAACTCCGCGCGACCGAGCCCGACCTCGACGAGACCGCGATCATCGCCCGGGACCTCATCCGATTCGACACGACCAACTACGGTGAGGGCCGCTCGAACGGCGAGGCGGAGGCCGCCGCCTATGTCGAGGCGAAGCTGGCCGCGCTCGGCCTGCGTCCGCAGGTGTTCGAGTCCGATCCGGGCCGCGCGAGTGTGGTGGCGCGCGTCGACGGCTCCGACCCGGGCAAGCCGGCGCTCGTCGTCCACGGTCACCTCGACGTCGTCCCGGCCGACCCGCGCAACTGGACCGTCGATCCGTTCGGCGGCGAGATCAAAGGCGGCCTGCTCTGGGGCCGCGGCGCGGTCGACATGAAGAACATGGATGCGATGATCCTGACCGCGGTCGGCGACATCCTGCGCGCGGGGGAGCGTCCCGCCCGAGACCTCGTCGTGGCGTTCTTCGCCGACGAGGAGGACGGCGGCCGCCGAGGGTCCCATTACCTGGTCGACACGCATCCCGAGCTGTTCGCCGGAGCGACCGAGGCCATCAGCGAGGTGGGCGGTTACTCCATCGACCTGGCGGGTCGCCGCGCGTATCTGCTGCAGACCGGCGAGAAGTCGCTCGTCTGGATCAAGCTGATCGCACGCGGCCGCGCTGCGCACGGTTCGCGGCTCATCCGTGACAACGCGATCACGCGGCTGGCGGAGGCCGTCGTCGCGCTGGGCCGCGAGGACTGGCCGGTCCAGCTGACCGCCACGACGACCCGGCTGATCGGCGAGCTCGGGCGGCTGCTCGACGTCGACCCGCAGCGGATCGGCCCGGACGAGGTGGTGATCCGCACGGGTACGGCCGCCGGCTTCATCCTGGCGACGCTCCGGACGACGACGAACCCGACGCTGCTCGAGGCCGGCTACAAGCACAACGTCATCCCCGACACGGCGGAGGCGCTGATCGACATCCGCACGCTGCCGGGCGAGGAGGACGCCGTGCTCGCGCGCGTGCGGGAGCTGATCGGCGACGACGTCGAGATCCAGGTCATGCACCGCGACATCGGCCTGGAAGCCGAGTTCGGCGGGGGTCTGGTGGACGCGATCACGGGCACGCTGCATCAGCACGACCCGGGCGCGCCCGTCCTCCCGTATCTCCTCTCCGGCGGCACCGACAACAAGGCGCTCAGCACGCTCGGCATCACGGGATACGGCTTCGCGCCACTCCAGCTGCCCGCCGACCTCGACTTCCCCGGCATGTTCCACGGGGTGGACGAGCGCGTCCCGCTCGACGCGCTAGTGTTCGGTAGGAACGTGCTCCGCGACCTCCTCCGCGCCTACTGACCCCGGGATTCGACGCTTCGTATGGACTTCATCAACGCCCTGATCCTCGGCCTCGTTCAGGGGCTCACCGAGTTCCTCCCCATCTCGTCCTCGGCGCACATCCGCATCGTCGGCGAACTGCTCGGCACCGGTGCCGACCCGGGCGCGCGCTTCACGGCGATCATCCAGCTGGGCACCGAAGCAGCGGTGCTCCTCTACTTCTGGCGCGACATCACGCGCATTATCGCGCAGTGGTTCCGCGCGCTGTTTGGCCGGATCCCGCGGAATGACCCGGACGCGCGGATGGGGTGGCTCGTCATCCTGGGCAGCATCCCGATCGTGGTCCTCGGACTCTTCTTCCAGGATCAGATCGAGACGACGTTCCGCTCGCTGTGGATCGTCGCGACGACGCTCATCGTGTTCGGCATCCTGCTCGGCATCGCCGACTGGGTCGGGTCGAAGCGCAAGCGGCTGCGGGAGCTGACCTGGGGCGACGGCATCATCTTCGGGCTCGCGCAGGCGCTCGCGCTCATCCCCGGCGTCTCCCGCTCCGGCGGAACGATCACGGCCGGGCTGTTCATGGGGTACCAGCGCCGCGCGGCCGCCCGCTACTCGTTCCTCCTCGCGCTGCCCGCTGTGTTCGGCAGCGGTTTCTACCAGCTGTACAAAGCGGTCAAGGAGCCGTGCACCGAGGCGCTCGCGAAGGCCGGGACCTGCACGCCCGAGGTGTTCGGACCGGTGGAGACGGCGGCTGCGACCGTCGTCGCGTTCGTGGTCGGACTGCTGGTGATCGCGTTCTTCATGGGCTACATCTCGCGCCGCAGCTTCCTGCCGTTCGTGATCTACCGCATCGCCCTGGGCGTGCTGCTGATGATCCTGCTCGCCACCGGCGTTCTCCAGGCGTGAGCGACCTGGTCGCGTCCGTTCGACGTGACCGGAGACGGCGAGAAGAACGCTCCCGCGGCTGTCAGCCGCGGCGCGGGTCGTCGGGCGCTCGCCCGGCCGTCCCGCCGTCGCGGCCGTCACCGCGCCGGCGCAGGTACCGCTCGAACTCCTGCGCGATCGCCTCGCCGCTCGCCTCGGGCGAGTCGACGGTGTCGCGCGCCTGTTCGAGCTGCTGAATGTAGGAGGCCATCTCCTCGTCGTCGGCAGCGAGAGCGTCGATCCCGGACTCCCACGCCGCTGCCTCGTCGACCAGGCTGCCGCGGGGAATCGTCACGTCGACGAGCTCCTCGAGCTTGTCGATCAGCGCGAGAACGGCCTTCGGGCTGGGCGCGTTGTGCACGTAGTGCGGAACCGACGCCCAGATCATCAGCGTCGGGATGCCGACGTCCTCTGCGCCCTCGGCGAGCGCGCTGAGGATGCCGACCGGCCCCTCGTACGTGGAGCGCTCGAGGCCCAGCTCGGCCCGGACGGCCGCGTTGTCACTGGACGCGAAGACGGAGATCGGCCGGGTGTGCGGGACATCAGCGAGCATCGCGCCCAGGAAGACGACGGCTCCGATGTCGGCGGCGAGTGCCACATCCATGATCTCGGCGGTGAAACTGCGCCAGCTGCGCGACGGCTCGGTGCCGAGCAGCAGGAAGATGTTGCCGGCGTTGTCGCCGGTGACGGTCAGCTCGGCGTCACCGGCCAGGTCTTCGCCGACGCGCCCGGGAAGCGACGGCCCGTACATGACGGCGGAGGGCCAGATCAGGCGCCTGCGGCCGTCGTCGTCCGTCACCACCGGCCTGTTGAACTGGAAGTCGAAATAGAGCTCGGGGTCGACCTCGGCGATGGGAACCACGTCGAGCTGCTCCTTGAGCGTCTTGACCGCGCCGCTGGCCGCCTCGCCCGCGTCGTTCCATCCCTCGAAGGCCACCACGAGGATACGCCCGCCGAGGATGTTCTGTCCGTCTGTCACGAAGCTGTCCCTGGTCCCTTCCTGGCGTCCGGTCGGGGCGCCATCCATCCAGGATAGGCCCGCGGCTCTCCCGATAGACTTGCCCGTTGTGACCGCGTCTTCCCCCCGCAGCGAACATACCCGTAGCGACGCCGACCTTCCCGCCGCCGTGCTGTGGGACATGGATGGCACCCTCGTCGACACCGAGCCGTACTGGATGGCGTCGGAGGTCGAGCTCGTCCATTCGTTCGGCGGCACGTGGACGCACGACGACGGCCTGCTCCTCGTCGGCCTCGGCCTCTGGAACTCGGCGGAGATCCTCCGCTCCCGCGGCGTCGCGATGGAGCCGGACGAGATCGTGCAGTGGCTGACCGACCGGGTACAGCAGAAGCTGGACGAGGACGGCGTGCCGTGGCGCCCGGGCGCCCGGGAGCTGCTCGAGTCGCTGCGCGAGCGCGGCATCCCCACGGCGCTGGTGACCATGTCGGTGCGGAGGATGGCGGAGCAGATCGTCGCGCATATCCCGTTCGATGCGTTCGACGTGATCGTGAGTGGCGACGAGGTCGACGAGCCGAAGCCCGCGCCGGAGCCGTACCTGCGCGCCGCGGACCTGCTGGGCGTCGACATCCGCGAGACCGTCGCCCTGGAGGACTCGCTGGTGGGCCTTGCGTCCGCCGTGGCGTCCGGTGCGACCACGATCGGCGTTCCGCACATCGTGCCGCTTCCGGAATCGGAGGAGCACACGCTGTGGTCGTCGCTCGACGGGCGCACCGCGGATGACGTGTTCGCCGTCGCCCGCGCGCGCCGTGAGGCGGCCAACCGATGAACGAGACCACTCGCAGCTCCGGTCCCTTCCGGGCGGGTGACCGCGTCCAGCTCACCGGTCCGAAGGGCCGGATGAACACCATCACGCTGGAGCCGGGCAAGCAGTTCCACAGCCACCGCGGCGTCCTGTCGCACGACGCCATCATCGGACTGCCCGACGGCTCGGTCGTGACCAACAACGCCGGCGTCGAGCACCTCGCGCTGCGTCCGCTGCTCACCGACTTCGTCATGTCGATGCCGCGTGGCGCGGCCATCGTCTACCCGAAGGATGCCGCGCAGATCCTCGCGCTCGCGGACATCTTCCCGGGCGCAACGGTCGTCGAGGCGGGGGTCGGCTCCGGTGCGCTCTCGCTCTGGCTGCTGCGCGCGATCGGTCCGGAGGGCCGGCTGCTGTCGTTCGAGCGCCGCGAGGAGTTCGCCGATGTCGCCCGCGACAACGCCGCGACCTTCCTGGGAAGCGAGCCCGCCAACTGGACGCTGACCGTCGGCGATCTGCAGGATGCGCTGCCCGCCGCCGTCGAACCGGGAACCGTCGACCGCGTGGTGCTCGACATGCTGGCGCCGTGGGAGACGCTCGACGCGGTCACCGCCGCGCTCAAGCCCGGCGGCGTCGTGATCTGCTACGTCGCGACCGTGACCCAGCTGTCCCGCGTCGCCGAGGCCATCCGCGCCTCCGGCGACTACACGCACCCGCAGTCGAACGAGACGATGGTCCGCGGCTGGCACGTGGAGGGGCTCGCGGTGCGGCCCGACCACCGGATGATCGCCCACACCGGCTTCCTGATCACCGCCCGCCGGCTCGCCCCGGGGACCGTCCTGCCCGAGCTGAAGCGCCGTCCGTCGAAGTCCGACTACTCCGACGAGGATGTCGAGGCCTGGACGCCCGGCGCCCTCGGCGAGCGGCAGTCCAGCCCGAAGAGCCTCCGCAAGCGGATGCGCGAAGCGGCCGCCAGCGCCGAGCTCGCGAAGGGCCGTGAGGCGGACGAGGACGCTCCGGGCGTCGGCTAGCATGAATGCGGGAACGCCGGGCTCGCCCGCTGCTGTCCCGAACCCCACTGATCGGATCGAAAGAGGACCCGTGCCCAACGCAACTGCTCGCCGCGCGTCTGCACTCGGACGAACCGCCGCCGTCATCGGAGCCGCCGGCCTCGTGGCAGTGGCGCTGTCGGCATGCTCGACGAACCCGAACAACGACTGCGGCTCGGCATTGTCTTCGGGCAAGGCTTCGCAGCTGGTCGAGGCGACGGGCAAGATCGGATCTCGACCGAAGGTGACGGTGCCGACGCCCGTCGATGCGACGAAGTCGCAGCGTTCGCTGCTCACCGAGAGTAGTGACAGCACCCTCGTGCACAAGGGGCAGCAGGTCGAGGTCGGCTTCACGGTCATCGACGCGGCGACCGGGAGCGTGCTCGGCAGCGGTTACGGAGATCAGGGTGCGGTCGTCCCGGTCGGGACAGATGTGATCAGCCGCGGATTGATCTGCGCTCCGGTCGGGTCGCGCGTGGCGATCGTGGTGGCGCCCAAGGACGCGCCGCAGCAGGCAGACTCCGCCCCCGGCACCCAGATCTACGTCCTCGACGTCCTCAAGACCTCGCTGAACGCCGCCAACGGCGCGGTCCGCCCTGCGGCTTCGGGGTTCCCGACCGTCGTGCTCGCGCCCACGGGTCAGCCCGGACTCACCATCCCGTCCTCAGGGTCGGCGCCGACGAAGGTCCGAAGTGAGCTTCTCAAGCAGGGCGATGGACCGGCCGTCAAGAAGGACAGCACTGCGGTTCTGCAGTACACCGCCGTCGGATGGGACAGCAAGCAGGTCCTGACCAGCAGCTGGACCGACGGGGGTCCCGATCGCGTCGACATGGCCAGCGGCCAGAGCCAGATCCAGAATCAGAACAGCTCGGTCCTCCCGCAGGCGATGCTCAAGGAGCTCGTGGGGCAGAAGGTCGGCTCCCAGTTGGTGATCGAGACGCCGACCCAGGGCCAGTTCCCGGCCGCCGCTTGGGTGGTGGACATCCTCGGGATCCACTAGCTCGCGGACTAGGATGGACGGGTGTCCCGTTCCCCCTCTTCGCCCGCGCGCGTCCCGGTCGAGGAGCGCCTGTTCAGCCTCGTGCTGGCACTGCTCGCGACCGAGAACGGCCTGACCAAGAGCGAGATCCTGTCGACCGTCCAGGGGTATCGCCAGCGGTATGAGCCGCACGGCGACAACAGCAGCCTGGAGCGGCAGTTCGAGCGCGACAAGGACGACATCCGCGAGCTGGGCGTCCCGCTGGAGACGGTCGAGGCGCCCGAGGCGTCCGGCAACAATCAGCTGCTGCGTTATCGCATTCCCAAAGGGGCATACGACCTCCCGGCCGATGTCAGCTTCTCTCCCGAGGAGCTGACCCTGCTCGGCCTCGCCGCTGCCGTCTGGCGTGAAGGGTCGCTGTCGGGGGAGTCGCGGCGTGCGCTGATGAAGCTGCGATCGCTCGGCGTCGAGGCGGACGACCCGGTCGTCGGGTACGCGCCGCGGCTGCGCGTCCGCGAGAGTGCGTTCGAGCCGCTCAGCCAGGCGCTGGAGCGTCACGTCATGGTGCAGTTCCCGTACCTGAAACCCGGCGAGAGCGCGTCGCGTCAGCGCACCGTGGCACCCCTCTCGCTCGTGCAGCACCAGGGCCGGTGGCACCTGCAGGGGATCGACCAGGACGCCCGCGGGTCGCGGACCTTCCTGCTTTCCCGCATCGTCGGGCCCGTCAAGCTGACGTCGCGCGTCTTCGACCCGGAGCAGTACCGCGTCGACGGCGAGGCCTTCGCCGAACGGGCGCTGCTCGAACTCGAGCGCATCTGGGAGTCGAACGTCGCCGAGATCGAGGTCACCGCCGGCACGGATGCGGCGACGCGCCTGGGCAAGCGGTACGGCGACGCCGTCCCGGTCGGAGCCGAGGGCGAGCCCGTCCGCCTCACCGTCAACTTCTCGGACATCAACATCCTCGCGGATCAGCTGGCGTCGTTCGGCCCCGAGGTGCTCGTCCTCGCCCCGCCGGAACTGCGCGACCACGTGCTCCAGCGCCTGCAGGCGACCGTTGCGGCGCACGCGGCGCCGGGCAGCGCGGCGGAACGACAGCCGGGGGAGGCCCGCGATGGCTGAGCGCCGCAAACCGATGCAGGCGCAGGACAAGCTCGCCTTCCTGCTCGCCCTCGTGCCGTACCTGATGGATCGCGACCGCGTGAGCGTCGCAGAAGCCGCCGAGCATTTCGGCGTCGACCAGGAGCAGCTCCGCGACGCCGTGCGACTGATCGCTGTTTCCGGCATCCCGGGCGAGACTAACGCGTATCAGCCGGGCGACCTGTTCGACATCGCCTGGGACGACTTCGAGGAGAACGACCAGATCGTCCTCACCCACCAGGTGGCCATCGACGACTCGCCGCGCTTCTCGGCGCGCGAGGCTGCCGCGCTCATCGCCGGGCTGCAGTACCTCACGGCCCTGCCGGAGAACGCCGACCGGGATGCGATCGGCTCGCTCATGGCGAAGCTCGCGCGCGGGGCATCGGCGGCACCGAGCCAGCTGGCGGTCGCGCGGTCGGAGACAGACGAGGCGCTGGCGACGATCCGGGATGCGGTCATCGCGGGCGTGCAGGTCGAGTTCGACTACCTCAGCTCGCGCGGGGAGCGGGAGCGGCGCCGCGTCGACCCGCTGCGCATCGAGTCCGTCGACCAGGACTGGTACCTGCGCGGCTGGGATCACCTCCGCACGGCCATCCGCACCTTCCGTCTCGACCGGATCGACGACCTGGTCGCGACCCAGGAGGCGATCACCTACCGCCCGGGCGACGTGATGCTTCCCGAGACGCTGTTCACCGGCACGCCGGAGGACCAGCTGGTGACGGTGGAGGTGTCGGCGTCGGCGATCCCGCTGATCGAGGACTACATCCCCGAGGGTGCAGAGCGCGAGGAGCGGGACGGCGTCATCCGCACGAGCGTCCGCGTCGCCCACTTCCACGGCCTCAAGCGGCTGGTCGCCGGGCTGTCAGGCGTGCTCACTGTGCTCGACCCGCCCGAGGCGCGCCAGGTGGTCGCGGGCTGGGCGCGTGCTGGCGCCGAACGCTACCTTTGAGCGCGCGGACCGCCGGGTAGGCTGGGCCCATGCCCTGGTGGTCGTGGCTGGTGATCTGGATCGTGCTCGTGCTCGGTCTCCTCGGCATGCTCGCGTTCTTCGCGTGGTGGCTGTTCCGCAAGGTGGTCGCCGCCGGCCGTGAAGCCGCCGCGCTGATGGAGAAGGCGGAGGTGCTGTCGCGCCGAGCCGAAGAGCTGCACGAGACGTTCGAGCCGGCCGTGCTGGCGGATGCCGACGAGCTCCGCGCGCAGCGACAGGACCACCTCACCGAGCGGGCGTTCGCCCGGCAAGCTCGCAGGGACGCCCGCGTCCGGCGCGGTAGACTACTGGTCGATGTGGACCCGGAAATGGTGCCCGCTCGCTTCGCCCACCTTTTGAGAAGGACCTGATCTCATGTTCGCAGGACTGACCGGATGGCATCTGCTCATCATCCTCGCCGTGATCCTGCTGCTCTTCGGTGCGCCCAAGCTCCCGGCGCTCGCCAAGAGCATCGGCCAGTCGATGCGGATCTTCAAGGGTGAGGTCGACGAGCTGAAGAAGGACGGCAAGGACGGCAAGTCCGACCAGGTCGCCGACGGCACCACGACCACCCCCACCGCGCAGAGCACCGCGGCACCGACGGTGACGCCCGCCCCGGCTCCCGTCGACCCCTCGACCGAGTCGAACCCGAAGTCCTAGTCCGGTGGCCTCCACGAAGCGAGGCAAGAACCGCGAAGGACGGATGACGCTCGCCGAGCACTTCATCGAGCTTCGCAAACGCCTCTTCCGTTCCGCCCTCGCTCTGGTCGGCGGCGCCGTCATCGGCTGGTTCCTCAGCGGCTATGTGATGGATGCGCTGCGCGGTCCGATCACGGATATCGCGAAGCAGCAGGGCCGCGAGGCCATGCTCAACTACGACAGCATCACGGGCGCGTTCGACCTGAAGATGCAGGTCGCGATCACGATCGGCGCGATCATCTCCAGCCCGGTGTGGCTTTACCAGATCTGGGCGTTCTTCGTCCCGGCGATGACGCGCAAGGAGCTGCGCTACGGCTTCGGTTTCTTCTTCACCGCCGTCCCGCTGTTCATCGCGGGCGGCGTGACCGGCTGGCTGCTCGTCCCGCACATCGTGAGTCTGCTGACGAGCTTCGCCCCGGAGCCGGACTCGGCGATCATCCAGGCGAAGACCTACTTCGACTTCATCCTCAAACTGGTCATCGCCGTGGGCATCGCTTTCGTGCTCCCCGTGTTCCTGGTGCTGCTCAACTTCGTCGGCGTGGTGAGCGCGAAGTCGATCATCGCGTCGTGGCGCTGGGCGCTCATCCTGATCGCCCTGTTCACCGCCATCGCCACGCCGGCGGCCGACGTGCTCTCGATGTTCCTCCTGGCCATCCCGATGGTCGCCCTGTACTTCGCCGCGTACGGCGTCGCCTGGCTGCACGACCGCCGGGCGGCCAAGCGCGAGCTGCGACTCGAGGCCGAGCTCGCCGCCTGACCGCGCGGGCATAGGCTGGTGGGGTGACCGACCAGACGCTCTCACCGGCGGAGCGGTTCGCCGCCTCGCGCGACCGGGCCCGCCAGCCGCTGCTCGAGACCTTCCGCGCGAGTCTCCGGTTCGACCTCGACCCGTTCCAGCGGGAGGCATGCGGGGCCTTGGAGCGCGGGCGCAGCGTCCTCGTCGCCGCCCCCACCGGCGCCGGCAAGACCATCGTGGCCGAGTTCGCCGTCTTCCTCGCGATGCGCGAGGCCAACGCGAAGGTCTTCTACACGACGCCGATGAAGGCGCTCAGTAACCAGAAGTTCCAGGAGTTCGTGGAGGCGTACGGCCCCGAATCCGTCGGGCTCCTCACCGGCGACACGAACATCAACTCGCACGCCCGCATCGTCGTCATGACGACCGAGGTGCTCCGCAACATGCTCTATGCGGACTCCGACCTCCTCACCGACCTTGCCTACGTCGTCATGGACGAGGTGCACTACCTGGCCGACCGGTTCCGCGGCGCGGTGTGGGAGGAGGTCATCATCCACCTGCCGTCGGAGGTGCGGATGGTGTCGCTCAGCGCCACCGTGTCGAACGCCGAGGAGTTCGGCGACTGGCTGCAGGCCGTTCGCGGCGACACCGACGTCGTCGTTTCGGAAGAGCGTCCCGTGCCGCTGGAGCAGCACATCCTCATGCGCTCCAAGCTCATCGACCTGTTCGACTCGTCCGGTCTCGCCGCCACCAACCGGGTCAATCCGGAGCTCGTGCAGATGGCGCGCTACGGCGGTCGGGTGCTGAGCAGCCGGCAGATGCGGGATGTGGGCCGCTACCACTCCAAGGGCGGTCGTCCGGACACCTTCCGGATGAGCCGGTCGGATCTGGTCGCGCTGCTCGACGACCGCAATCTGCTGCCTGCGATCTTCTTCATCTTCAGCCGCAACGGCTGCGACCAGGCGGTGCGGCAGGTTCTCCGGGCGGGCGTGCGCCTGACCGAGAAGCACGAGCGGGACGAGATCCGCGAGATCGTGGAGGAGCGCTGCCGCACCCTTCTCGATGAGGATCTGGCGGTGCTCGGCTACTGGGAATGGCTGGAGGGGCTGGAGCGCGGTGTCGCCGCCCATCACGCCGGCCTGCTGCCCGCCTTCAAGGAGGTCGTGGAGGAGCTGTTCCGCCGGAAGCTCGTCAAGGTCGTCTTCGCGACGGAGACGCTCGCGCTCGGGATCAACATGCCGGCCCGGACCGTGGTGCTGGAGAAGCTGGAGAAGTTCAACGGCGAGGCCCGCGTCCCGATCACACCGGGGGAGTACACGCAGCTGACCGGTCGCGCCGGCCGTCGTGGCATCGACGTGGAGGGGCACTCCGTCATCCAGTGGGAGGACGGTCTGGACCCGCAGTCGGTCGCCTCTCTCGCGTCCCGCCGCAGCTACCCGCTGAACTCCAGCTTTCGGCCGACCTACAACATGGCCGTGAACCTGATCGACCAGTTCGGCCGACCACGCACCCGGGAGATCCTCGAGTCGTCGTTCGCTCAGTTCCAGGCGGACCGAGCCGTGGTGGACCTTGCGCGCAAGGCCCTGCAGCAGGAGCAGTCGCTGGCCGGTTACGAGGAGGCGATGACGTGTCATCTCGGCGACTTCCGCGAGTACTTCGCCATCCGTCGAGAGCTGACGGACCTGGAGCGGTCCGGATCCCGCATCGAGTCGGCGTCGAGCGCCGACAGGGAGAAACGTCAGCGTCAGCTGGCCGCGCTGCGCAAGCGGATGAAGGACCACCCCTGTCACCGCTGCCCGGAGCGTGAGCAGCACGCCCGCTGGGCGGAACGCTGGTGGAAGCTGAAGCGCGACACCGACCGGCTGCGGTCGCAGATCCAGTCGCGCACGGGTGCCGTGGCGAAGGTCTTCGACCGCGTGTCCGAGGTGCTCCTGGAGCTCGGCTACCTGGCGAAGGAGGACGGCGAGACCGTGCTGACCGTTCACGGCCGCACCCTCAAGCGCATCTACGGCGAGCGGGACCTCCTGGTCGCCGAGTGCCTGCGCCGCAACGCCTGGAAGGATCTGGATGCGCCGGGCCTGGCTGCCATGGCGTGTGCCCTGGTCTTCGAGCCGCGACGCGACGACGGCCTGGCCAACGACCGAACGTTGCCGCGCGGCGCGTTCCGACCGGCGCTCGAGAAGACGATCACGCTGTGGAGCACGCTCGACGACCTGGAGCAGGACAACCGGCTCCCGGGCAGCGAGCCGCCGTCCACGGCGTTGTCGCTGGCGATGTGGATGTGGTCCCGCGGCTCGGGGCTCGACGCGGTTCTCAGCGAGGCCGACATGGCGGCGGGCGACTTCGTGCGCTGGGCAAAGCAGACGATCGACCTGCTCGACCAGCTGTCGCTCGTCGCCCAGGGCAACGTGGGTCGGGTGGCCCGGCAGGCGCTGGAGTCCATCCGGCGAGGGATCGTCGCGTACTCGTCGGTCGCTTGACACGGCTCGCGAGCGGCCCGCGCGACCGTGTCGCGCATCCTGAACGGCCCCCACACGCGGATGCTTTAAGCTCTCCCTTCGTGCAGACCGTCCCGCGAGCCCCCCTTCCGCTCTGGCTCGCGCTGCTGGTCGCCGCGGCCGCCGGCCCGGTGCTCGATGCGGGGTTCCCGGACAAGGACTGGTGGCCGCTGACGTTCGTCGGCATCGCGATGGTGCTGCTCGCGCAGCGGGGTCGTCGGGCCGGCTCGGCGTTCCTGGTCGGCTGGGTCGCGGGGGAGACGTTCTATCTCGTCCACGTGTCCTGGACGGCGCTGTACCTCGGCCCTGTGCCCTGGGTGGCGCTCTCGACGCTCGAGGCGCTGTTCTGGGGTGTGGGCGGCATCCTGATCACGCTCGCGTACCGGTGGGTGCCGCGGGCCTTCCCGACCGTGCTCGGGCGGCTGGGGCTGCTGCCGGTGATCGTGAGCGGCCTCTGGGTGCTGCGGGAGTTCGTGACCGGCACCTGGCCGTACGGCGGTTTCTCCTGGGGGCGCGTCGCCGAGTCGCAGTCCCTCAGCCCGCTCGCCCCGATGGTCGCGTGGATCGGCATCTCGGGTGTCAGCTTCGTGATGGTGTGGCTGGTGGCCTTCCTGCTCGAGCTGCCGGGCGCGTTGGATGTGCGCGCGGTGCAGCGCTGGCTCCTCGCCGGGGCGGCGGTCGCGCTCGTGTTCACGATCCCTGCCTGGCCCGCGACGACCAGCGGATCGACGCGGATCGCCGCGGTGCAGGGGAACGGGCCGGCCGGCTACTTCGACAATGCGCCCGTCGGCGCCGTGTTCAACGCGCAGGTGGCCGAGACACTGCGCATCCCGTCGTCGCAGGTCTCTGGCGCGAAGAAGGTCGACATGGTGGTCTGGCCGGAGGGGTCCGCCCTGCCGGACCCGACGCGTGACCCCGACAATGCCGCGATCCTGGATGCGCTGAGCCGCAAGTTCGGAGCCCCGTTCGTCGTCGGAACGATCACCTCGCGCGACGACCGCCTCTACAACACCTCGCTGCAGTGGGAGGCCGGGCAGGGCGCCGTGGACTACTACGACAAGAAGCACCCGGTGCCGTTCGGCGAGTACGTCCCGGACCGCGCATTCTGGCGTCCCTTCGCCCCCGAGCTCATCGACTTGATCGGACGCGACTACACGCCCGGGACACGCGACAACGTCTTCGACGTCGGCGGCGTCCGCGCCGGTATCTCGATCTGCTTCGACATCGTCGACGACCAGCTGCTGACGGACATGATGCGCGGGGGAGCGCAGGTGATCCTCGCGCAGACCAACAACGCGGACTTCGGTGAGACGGACGAGAACCAGCAGCAACTCGCGATCGCCCGTCTGCGCGCGATCGAGGCCGGGCGGTCGCTGGTGAACATCTCGACGGTGGGCAGCAGCCAGATCATCGGGCCGGACGGTCGCACGATCAGCTCCATCCCGCCGTTCAAGCCCGGGCACATGGTC
Organism: Leifsonia sp. NPDC014704; assembly: GCF_043083605.1. NCBI lineage: Bacteria > Bacillati > Actinomycetota > Actinomycetes > Micrococcales > Microbacteriaceae > Leifsonia > Leifsonia sp. NPDC014704. The sequence continues at coordinate 760,898 of NZ_JBIBYW010000001.1, forward strand.
GCGGACGTCCCGCTCGGGACCACGACGACGCCGGCAACACTGCTCAGCCGCGGGATCGAGTTCCTGGTCGCCGGCCTCGGGCTGTTCGGCCTCGTTGTCGCGTTCACCGGCCGTCGTGCGCCGTTGCTGACGACGAAAAGGCCGCTCCCACCGCAAGGGTGAGAACGGCCCGGTGTCCTGACGGGGTCAGGCGGTGTGCTTGTGCTCGCTCGTTCCGCGACGCGACCGCAGGTACTGCAGGCGCTCCTCGAGGAGCTCCTCGAGTTCGGCGCGGGTGCGACGCTCCAGCAGCATGTCCCAGTGGCTGCGGGGGGTCTTGACGTCGGAGTGGTCGACCTCGACGGGAGTGTCGCCGATAAGCAGGCGCGCCTCCTGGCCGCAGTGCTTGCACTCCCAGGTCTCGGGGGCCTCGGCCTCGGCCGAGAACACCATCTCGGTCTCCTTGCCGCAAGCCGGGCACAGGTAGTTGTAACGGGAACGCGGAGAGTAGACGACGCCTTCTTCACTCTGTAGGCTCTGGGCGCCGAGTCTCATACCGCGCAAGCTTCGATCTGCCATTGTGTGGTCTCCTCTAGTGCGCGCGAATCCTCACCGTTATAAACGGTCAAGCTGGGGATTCTCTTTCCAGGAGAGCGTTTCTCCCAGTGCCCTCTCAGAGTCGGCTGCGTCGCCGGACGTCAGCGGCGCGACGTCACCACGGTCGTGAGCACGTCGCAGCGGTCGGTGACGATGCCGTCGACCCCGAGGTCGAGCAGCCGGACCATGTCGGCCGGATCGTTGACCGTCCAGACATGGACTTCGGCACCGGCCGCGTGGATGCGTTCGACGGACCGTCGCGTGACGATGCGCAGCGGACCGCGCCGCTCGGGCACCTGCACCGCGACGAATCCGCGAAGCGCCCGCCGGACCAGCGGGGGAATGTTCAGCCGGGCGCCGGTCAGGGCGGGGAGGAACTCTGGGACGGCGGGGGAGGAGGCGACCCCCGGGAGTGCGTCGGCGACGGCACGTCGCCGCTCGCTCGAGAAGCTGGTGATCAGCACACGGTCGGTCGCCCGGGCCTCGCGGATCGCGGCGACGGCCGATGCGGCTGCCCGCGCATCCTTCACGTCGACGTTGAAGCGCGCCTGCGGGAACGCGTCGAGGGCTTCGGCCAGCGAGCAGAAGCCCTGTCCGTGACCCAGTTCGATGCGGCGCAACTCGCTCATCGTCAGCTGCCCGACCTGTACGTTCCGCCCGGCGACGCGGGCGAGGTCCGGATCGTGGGCGATGACGGCGACACCGTCCGCCGACGCGTGGATGTCGGTCTCGAGGTGCGTCGCTCCCGCCGAGAGGGCGCGCAGGAACGCCAGCAGGGTGTTCTCGGGCGCGTCCAGGGCGAGGCCGCGATGCGCGATGATGCGCGTCCCGGCTCCGTCGAGGAACGTCACGGCGCGGTCGGTGCCGCCGGCCCGGTCTCGGCTGCCGGCGCGGGCGGCGTCACGGAGCCCGTCGCGGCTGCCGCCGACGGCGGCTGCTGCGCACCAGCGCCCGGTCCAAAGGCCTGACCGATGCCCTTCAGCGCCTCGGTCAGCTCGCTCGGGATGATCCACAGCTTGTTCGCGGGACCCTCGGCGAGCTTCGGCAGCGTCTGGAGGTACTGGTAGGCGAGCAAGAGATTGTCCGGGTTGCCCTGATGGATCGCACCGAACACCGTCGTGATCGCCTGCGCCTCGCCCTCGGCTCGGAGGACCGCCGCCTTCGCGTCGCCCTCCGCCTTGAGGATCGCGGCCTGCCGCAGTCCCTCTGCGTTGAGGATCTCGGACTGCTTCGTGCCCTCGGCCGTCAGGATCACAGCGCGGCGGTCACGTTCGGCGCGCATCTGCTTCTCCATCGAGTCCTGAATGGAGAGGGGCGGCTCGATCGCCTTCAGCTCCACGCGCGCCACACGGATGCCCCACTTGCCGGTGGCCTCGTCGAGCACCACGCGGAGCTGTCCGTTGATGTTGTCGCGGCTGGTCAGCGCCTCTTCGAGGTTCAGGCCACCGACGACGTTACGGAGCGTGGTTGTGGTGAGCTGCTCCACCGCGCCCAGGTAGTTGGCGATCTCGTAGGTCGCGGCGCGCGCATCGTTCACCTGGAAGTAGACGACCGTGTCGATCGAGACGACCAGGTTGTCCTCGGTGATGACCGGCTGCGGCGGGAAGGAGACCACCTGCTCGCGCATGTCGATCAACGGTCGCACCTTGTCGATGAACGGGACGACGACGTTGAGCCCCGGCATCAGTGTCTTGTGGTACCGTCCGAGCCTCTCCACGACGCCCGCCCGCGCCTGCGGGATGATGCGGATCGCGCGGAACAGCGTGACCAGCACGAAGATCGCGATGATCAGGACGATGACGCTGACCACGATGGTCAGGACCAGCTGGCTCGGATCGTTCACGGAGTGATCCTCTCGGTGAGGCCGTCGCTGCCTGCGGAGACCGGTGCGGGGGCGACGACGGCGGTCGCACCCTCGATCGAGACCACGATCACGTGCTCCCCGGGCACGAGCTCCCCGCGACCGCCGCCCGTGAAGCCGCTGTCGGCGAGGCGCGAGGTCCAGGTCTCGCCGACCTGCAGCTTCACCAGGCCCGTCGTGGGCGTGACGGTCGAGACGACGACGCCGCCCATCCCGATCAGGCGGTCGATGTTGCTCTTCGCGGGGTCTCCCCCGCGCTTCAGTGCGCGGAGGAGCGGCGGCCGGATGAAGAAGATGAGGACGACGGAGAGGGTGGCCGCGATGATCAGCTGCAGCCACCAGGGCGCTCCGACTAGGCCGGAGACGAGGCCGCCGAAGCTGCCGACGGCAATCATCAGGAAGACGAAGTCGAGCGTCAGCATCTCGATGATCACGAAGATCAGGATGAGGACGAGCCAGACGATCCAGGCGAAGGACGTGATGTCCATGACGTCCCCCTTTCACTGCTTTCTCCGACCGTATCAGGTGCGGCCCACGCCGATTCCACCCCTCTTGGTAGTCTCAGGATGCAGACATCGACGCCGAGGAGTTTTCGTGGCAAACCCCCTTTCACCTGGTTCGCTGACGGGCAAGCGCGCCCTCGTCACCGGCTCGTCGCGCGGGATCGGCGCCGACACCGCGCAGTACCTCGCCGAGGCGAGCGCGAGTGTCGTCATCAACTACCGCAATAAGGAGGCGCGGGCCCAGAAGCTCGTCGACTCCATCGTCGAGCAGGGCGGGACGGCCATCGCGGTCGGTGCCGACCTGACCGACCCGGACTCCGTCGAGGCCATGTTCCGGACAATTGCCGAGGCGTGGGGCGGCCTCGACATCCTCGTGCTCAACGCCTCCGGCGGCATGGAGTCCGGCATGGCCGAGGATTACGCCATGCAGCTCAACCGCGACGCCCAGGTCAACACGCTCACCGCGGCCCTCCCGCTTCTCGGTGAGGGTGCACGAGTCGTGTTCGTCACCAGCCACCAGGCGCACTTCATCCGGACCACGCCGACCATGCCCGAGTACGAGGCCGTGGCGCTGAGCAAGCGGGCGGGAGAGGATGCGCTGCGCGCGCTGCTCCCGTCGCTCACCGAGAAGGGCGTCGAGTTCGTCGTCGTCTCCGGCGACATGATCGAGGGCACCATCACGGCGACGCTGCTCAACCGTCTCAACCCGGGCGCCATCGACGCCCGCAAGGAGGCTGCCGGGCGCCTCTACAACGTCAGCGAGTTCGCGGCCGAGGTCGCATCCGCCGTCGTCGACCCCATCCCCGCCGACCACACGCGCCTCGTCGGCGACGTGTCCAGCTTCACGCCGGTCGTCGAGTGAAGGCCGCCGATCTCGGTCTGCTGACCGGCGTCTCGACGCCGACGGTCCACCCCGGCGGCACGAAGGCCGTCGTGTCGGTGACCCGGCCGTCCCTGGAGGCGGACGCCACGGTCGGGCAGCTGTGGAGCATCCCGCTCACCGGTCACGCCGCGCCGCGGCTGCTGACCCGCGGGTTCCGCGACACCGCGCCGCGATTCTCGCCCGACGGACGCCTGCTGGCCTTCCTCCGCGCCGAGCCGAAGAAGCCGCCGCAGCTGTTCGTGGTCGACGCCGCCGGCGGCGAGCCGGTGGCCGTCACCGACCGGACCCTCGGCGTCTCCGAGTTCGCCTGGTCGCCCGACGCCCGGACGCTCGCCTTCGTCAGCCGTGTGCCCGAGCAGGGTCGCTACGGCACAGTCGAGGGGATCGACCCGAACGGCGAGCCCGCCCGCCGGATCGACACTCTGAAATATCAGGCGAACGGGCTCGGTTACATCACCGACCGGCGCGCACACGTCTTCATCGTGCCGGTGCCGGACGTGTGGGCCGCGCCCACCCCGGATCCCGTGCCGAAGCCCGATGGATCGACCGACCCGGTTCCGTCAGTCGTCGAGCCGCGCCAGCTGACCGACGGGCCGTGGGACGACGGGGCGATCTCGTTCTCGCCGGACGGCCGGAGCATCGCCTTCGTCTCCGAGCGGCACGCGAGCCGCGACCTCGACCTCCGGTCGAACGTCTTCGTCGTCTCGGTCGACGGGGGAGAGGCGCGAGATCTGACTGGCTCGCACGGGTCGTTCAGCGTGATCGCCGCGCACTACGCCAACGGTGGCGCGCTGTTCTTCACCGCGCAGGATGTCGGCCAGACGGGGCGCGACTTCGTCGCGAAGAACGCCGCCCTGTACGTGATCGACGCCGCGGGTTCCGCGCCGCGCCGGCTGACCGACCCGGAATCGGTCGACTTCACCGAGTCCGACATCGCGCCGCGAGCCGATGACTCAGTGCTCGTGCTCGACCGCAGTCACGGTGCGCTCGTGCTCACCGAGGTGAATGCGGCGGGGGAGAGCCGGCGTCTCACCGACGACCACACGGTCGTGAGCGGTGCGGACGCGACGGGCGAGGCGATCGTCGTCTCCTTCGCCGATGCGCGGACGACCGGAGACGTCGCCATCGTGGAGGGTGCCGGTCTGCGTCGCCTGACGGATTTCTCGGCCCCGCTGCGCTCGACGGGCGTCATCGAGCCCCGCGAGCTCACGGTCACCGGCCGCGACGGCTATCCCGTGCACGGCTGGGTACTGGTCCCGGAGGGCGACGGGCCGCATCCCGTGCTGCTCAACATCCACGGCGGGCCGTTCGCCTCGTACACGCACGCGCTCTTCGACGAGGCGCAGGTCTATGCCGCGGCCGGCTACGCGGTCGTCATGTCGAACCCGCGCGGTTCGGCAGGCTACGGCCAGGAGCACGGCCGGGTCATCCGTCAGCGGATGGGCACGGTCGACCTCACGGACGTGCTCGACTTCCTCGACGGCGCCATCGCCGAAGTCCCGGGCCTCGACGCCGAGCGCGTCGGGATCATGGGCGGCTCGTACGGCGGGTACCTCACCGCCTGGACGATCGCGCACGACCACCGCTTCGCCGCGGCGATCGTGGAGCGCGGATTCCTCGACCCGGACGCCTTCGTCGGGACCAGCGACATCGGCAGCTTCTTCGGCGACGAGTACACCGGGACGGACCCGGAGCTGATGCGGTCCCAGAGTCCACAGGCCGTGGTCGACCAGGTCCGCACGCCGACGCTCGTGCTGCACTCATCCCACGACCTGCGCTGCCCGCTCGGGCAGGCCGAGCGCTACTACGCGGCGCTCAAGCGCAGGGGAGTGGAGACGGAGCTCGTCATCTTCCCGGGCGAGGACCATGAGCTGAGCCGGAGCGGGCGGCCTCGCCACCGCCGGGAGCGCTTCGACATCATCCTCGACTGGTGGGCGCAGCACCTGCCGAGCCGCAGCAACCACCGCTGAGCCGCGCGCGATTCGTGCCGAATGTGCGTTTCGGGCGCGCGTTTCCGCACATTCGGCACGAATCTGTTGTCGTGGATCGTATACGATCAGGCTACGCGGGGGGAGGCGGCAGGGGAGTCGGTCGCCTTGAGGACCTCGCGGCCGAAGGTGAACGCTCGCACGATCCCGATCACGCCCAGGACGATCAGCGAGAACGCTGCGAAGAACAGCAGGAACACCGCGGACGACGCCGGAAGCACCAGCACGACGATGCCGGCGATGATGCTCAGGATGCCGAAGGCGATGGCCCAGCCGGACGACGCGGCGCGTCCGGATTCGGCCAGCGCCATGACGCCGTCGATGATCCAGCCGACGCCGATGAACGCGATGGCGAAGATCGCCAGCGTGACCGCTGCGGCCGAGACGTTCTTCAGCGCGACGATGCCGGCGAAAATGAGCAGGACTCCGAGAACGATGTTGAGCGCTCTGGACCCGCCCCGCATCCCGCGGGTGAAGATGCCGATCCCGAGACGCATGATCCCGGCGACCAAGAAGTAGATCCCGAGGAAGATCGCCAGCACCGACAGCGTCTTCTCGGGCCAGAACAGCAGGACGATGCCGAGGATCAGCGAGACGGCGCCGCTGACGCCCAGCGCCGTGCGAACGGCGTTGATGGCCGTACGGGTCATGTGCTGGGCATCCAGCGAGAATTCATGCAGCATCGGGTCGGTCGGATCTGTAGCGCTCATCACGTCATCCCTTCGAGAGCGGCGGCCGCTTCATAGGCGGTTCGCTGCTGACACTAGCGCGCCGCATGCACGCTGTCAGGAGTGCGAATCCGTCGTGTCGTCGCGGTATATCGTTACGCTGATAATGCACATTATGTCAGCTTAGAGTGAGAGCGTCCCCTCAGATGATGGTGTGAAGTCGCGTGGACCAGCGATTTCGATGCTCCGGATCAACGATCGGATTCGATAGCGAAGGTGTTGCCGTCAGGATCTTGGAACCAGGCGATCCGCCCTCCGCCGGCTCTTTCGGTGATGCCGCGGCGGTCGTGCTCGAGCTGGTCGTAGCGAAGGAATCGGACGCCGGCCGAGGTGAGTTCGTCGACGATCGACTCCAGATCGTCGACGTACCAGGTCGCCATCGTCGCCTCTGACTTCCCCGCGGTGCCTGACTGGAAGACATTGAGGGCCACCGCACCACCGGATCCATAGATGCGGCTCCCGTCGGTGATGTTCGCGCTCGGGCCGGACTCGACCAGGGGCAAGCCGAGCTTTCCCTCATAGAAGCGGACAGCGGTTGCGATGTCGGACACCGCGATGGAGGCACGCACGGGGTGATCGCTGAGCGGCATGGATCACTGTCTACTCGCCCGCCTCTACCTGGGCAAGCCATCGACGAGGCGGAGGGCGGTGCTGGGCGAACCCTTCAGAGATTCGGGTAGCGACTCCGCGGTGGAGCCGGCCGCAGCGAGAACGTGTCGATGATCAGTTGCGCGGATTCGGGCGGGGCGAATCGCTCCGTGTCTATCGCCAGATCGACGGGAAGCGGTTCTGCCGCGTCTGCGTCGCCTCCCTGCGCGCGCAGCCGCCGAAGCGTGGCGAGGTCGTTGAGCTTGGCGAACTCGCTTCGACTCGGGTTCTCGATTCGTCGTTCCTGCTCGACCTCACTCACGTCGAGGCGAACGAAGCGGGTCCGTCCTCCCGCGTCGTTGATGACGCCCTGCACCCTGCCTGCGAATCCGCTGGCGACCGTCGGTTCCGGAGCGAACGTGAAGACCAGGTCGGTGCCTGACGCCGACGCCTCCCTGAACGTAGCGAGCCAGAATTGCTCTCGCAGCTTCACGAATTGTGGCGATCCGAAAGTGAAGACAGCGGAGAGCGCGTCGACGATCAGGTGGTTATGAAAAACGCCGAAGTTGAGGCGGCCGCCGAGCTCCCGGGCCACGGTGAGCTTTCCTGCTGCAGCAGGTCCATACAAGAACACGAGCTCCATGGGTACACGGTAGTGGGCGCGTCGCCAGGCGAACGCGGCCCCACCGCGTGAAGTACGCCCCTTGCGAACGCTCCCCCAAGCGTCGTCTCGGGAAGCGCACACTCGTGTCATGTCGAACGCCGATGCCGATGCCTTGGATGCGTACTCCACTGTGGTCGTGCGCGTCGCTGCCGCCGTGAGCCCGGCGGTCGCTGCCGTGACCGCGCGCACCGCCCGAGGCGTGGGCCTCGGAAGCGCCACGGTCGTCTCAGCCGAGGGGCACCTCCTGACCAGTGCGCACGTCGTGGAGAGCACGACGAGCGTCGACCTGGCGTTCGGGGACGGAACCCGTGTGCGCGCGCGGGTCGTCGGGCGCGACCCGCTGTCCGACCTCGCGATCCTGAAAGCCGACGAATCCACGCCGCCACCGGTCGAGCTGGGCGACGCCGCCGCGCTTCAGGTCGGACAGCTCGTGGTCGCGGTCGGCAATCCGTTCGGCCTGGCGGGAAGCGTCACGGCCGGGATCGTGTCGGCGCTCGGCCGCTCGCTGCCGACCCGCGCCGGGCGGGTGGTCGACGAGGTCATCCAGACCGACGCCGCCCTCAATCCTGGGAACAGCGGTGGAGCGCTCGCCGACAGTTCTGCCCGCATGATCGGTGTGAATACCGCCGTCGCGGGAGCCGGGTTGGGGCTCGCCGTGCCCGTGAACGCGACGAGCAGGCAGATCATGGACACCCTCATGCGCGAGGGGCGCGTGCGCCGCGGCTGGCTCGGCATCGCGGGCGCGGAGATCGCGCTGCAGGAGGCGGTCGCCCGGAAGGCCGGCGCTCGCACCGGAATCCAGGTCATGACCGTCGTGCCGAGCAGCCCGGCGGACCTCGCGGGCGTCTGCCCCGGTGACGTCCTGATCTCCCTCGACCGGACGCCGATCCACTCGGTTGCAGACCTGCAGCGTCTGATGATCGCCAGCACCATCGGACGCCGACTCGAGTTGACCGTGTGGCGTAACGGCGCCCTCGTCGACGCGGTCGTCGAGCCCACCGAGCTCGCTGACGCGTGATCGGACCGGCGCTCGTTTAGTCTTTGGGCATGACGAACGGCGCCCCGTGTGACCTCTGCGGGAAGCCCGTAGACCTCCACGACCGTCATGTGCGCTTCGTGAAGCCCGATCCGGTCGTGGACGCGGGAGACATCCCCGCGTCCGACGTCTGGATGACGGACTCAGACGCCAACGCCTCCGTCATGATGCAGGTGAACGGCATCGGCGCGTTCGTGCGTGCCCTGCTGCCCATCCATCTGACAGCCGGCCACACGATCACCTACGGCGTCTGGGTCGCGATCAACCCCGACGAACTCCGGCGTGTGTTCGATACGTGGTGGACAGCGGAATACCGGGACCTCGTCGTCGATGGCCTCCTGGCCAACACCATCGAGCCGTGGGGGCTTCTGGGTGCGCCGGTGACCCTCCGCGTGATCGATCCGGACCACACGCCGTATTGCGTCGACAGCGTCGACGGCCGGATGCGCTCAGTGCTCACGGACGAGTGGGATCACGACCTCGTTCTCTCCGCGCTCCGCTGATTACGCGGGCCAGGGCTCCGTGGCGTGCGCGAGCCACACTTGCTGCGGGTCGAGGGAGCGGATGAGGCGCTGGCCCTCGGTCGTCGGGGCGTCGAGTTCGCCGAACCACACGGCGGTATCGCCGGCGATGACGATAGGCCGCTCCCCCGTCTCCACCACGACGATCTGCGAGCCGCGGGTGTGCCCGGGCGCCGGGACCAAGCGGACGCCCGGCAGGAGCTCGAGTTCGCCGTCGACCGGCGTGTACTCGACGCCGGGCGCATCCACCCACTCCCGGATCGTATAGTCCTCCTGCGTGCGCGCATCCTCAAGTTCCGCCCGCTGCACATAGATCGGGCGGCCTGGGAAGAGGTGGTTGCCACCGCAGTGGTCGAAGTGCAGGTGCGTGTTGACGATCGCGGTGATGCTGTCGAGGTCGACGTCCGCGTGGTCGGTCAGAGGCACCAGCTGCGGGTCCATGTCGGCGAAAGCAGGATGCAGCGCCGTCAGCCCTGTGTCGACCAGGATGCGGCCGTCCGGGTGGTCGATGAGATGGACGAACACCGGAAGCCGTTCGTCCTCCCCCACGAGCAGGCTGGCGACGCGGATCGGTGTGACAGTCACAGACGTGGTCATGCGGTCACAGTACCGGCAACGGGCACAAAAAATGCGAGGAATATCACCTCGCATTTCCAGAATATATCAGGCCAGGGGGCTTGCCACAAGAGCCCCCTCCCCCGGCAGACTGCACTCTCGGCCGATTCCTGCAGAAGGGCACAGCACCGTGAGCATTGTCGTCGCCAACCAGACCATCACCGCCGACGGGTACGCCGCCGGCGTCGACCCGACCGAGGAGCGCCCATTCGGCGAGGACGGCGGAGACGGATGGGGTAACCGGCTCCACGCGTGGATGTTCGACCAGGGTGACGAGAACCGGGCCGAGGTCGAGCTGATGACCGGCGCCCGCGCACACATCATGGGGCGCAACATGTTCGGCCCGGTCCGCGGCGAGTGGCACCGTGACTGGAACGGGTGGTGGGGCGACAACCCGCCGTTCCATGCTCCGGTGTTCGTGCTCACCCACCACGCGCGCGACCCGCAGCCCATGGAGGGCGGCACGACGTATCACTTCGTCACGGACGGCATCGCGTCGGCGCTCGCGCAGGCGCGCGAGGCGTCGGGCGACGGCGAGATCTCGATCCAGGGCGGCGCGGACACGATCAACCAGTACCTCGCGGCCGGGCTGGTCGACGAACTGCGGCTGCACATCGTCCCGTTCACTCTCGGTGCCGGCGCCCGCCTGTTCGACGGTGTGCCTCCGCTCGATCTGGAACAGGTGTCCGCCCGCGCGGCGAGCACGGTCGTCCATGTCACGTATCGGGTGTCGCGGAAAACGACGGGAAGGAGCAACTGATGGCAACCGTGCTGTACATGTCGGTGTCGGTCGACGGGTACGTGTCGACGCCCGACGACTTCCTCGGCGGGGACGACGGCAACCGGCTCCACGACTGGTACGCGCCCGGCGGAGATGAGGACGCACTGACCGGCGAGGCCAAAGCGCTCGCGGGAGAGCTCGACCAGATCGGCGCGGTGGTCACCGGGCGACGCACCGCCGAGCTGATGGACCACTGGGGCGGCGACGTCCACAACGGCGTTCCCATCTTCATCCCGAGCCACCGGCCGCCCGGTCCCGCGGCCCGCTGGGGCTACCCGAACGTGACCTATGTGCTCGACGGGATCGCGAGCGCGATGAGACAGGCGGTCGCCGCCGCAGGCGATCGCGATGTGTACGTCCAGGGCGGCTACACCACACAGAAGGCGCTCGAAGAAGGGGTGCTGGATGAGATCCAGCTCCACCTGATCCCGGTGCTGCTGGGCGGCGGGCATCGCCTGTTCGACGTGCTGCCTTCCGAGATCGAGCTCGAGATCGTGAAGGTCATCGACACGCCGCACGCCACCCACATCCGCTACCGGGTACTGCGCTGACCCTCCTGACGCCTCTCTTCTTTTCCTCCACTGATCGGACCGCGATGACCCTTGCCCTCCCGTCCCTGTTCGCCCTCGACGCACATCCCGCCAAGGCCGCGCCCGAGCTGATCGACGACGACGTTCGCCACTTCGCCCGGATCGAGGCGCGCCTGGCAGCCGAGCGCGAGGAGGTCGATGGTCGCCTCGCGGTGCTGCTGGCGACACGCGGCGGGAACGGGCAGGAGGCGTACGAGCGGGAGGTGGAGATCGTCCGGCTGAACCGGCGGGCACGGTTGCTGCGCCGGTTCGGGGCCGACCTCTGCATCGGGCGGGTGGTCACCGGCGCGGGAACGATCTACATCGGTCGCGCCGGCTTGGCGGACGCCGACGGCGACCGGCTGCTGGTCGACTGGCGCACCCCGGCGGCCGAGCCGTTCTTCGGCGCCACGCTCGCGCATCCGATGGGGCTCACCTCCCGGCGCCGCTATCGATGGACCGACCGCCGCGTGACGGACTACTGGGACGAGGCCTTCACCGAGGCGGCCACCTCCTCCCCCGCCGCGCTCGACGACCAGTCCGCGTTCATCGCCAGCCTCGGTGCGAGCCGGACTCCGCGGATGCGGGATGTGCTGGGCACCATCCAAGCGGATCAGGATGCGATCATCCGCGCCGACGGCCAGTGCACCCTGGTGGTCGACGGCGGACCGGGCACGGGGAAGACGGTGGTCGCGCTGCACCGGGCCGCCTACCTCCTGTACTCCGACCCGCGGCTGCAGAGCGGCCACGGGGGCGTGCTATTCGTCGGACCGTCGCACGCGTACACCGACTACGTCGCCGACATCCTCCCGGGCCTCGGCGAGGAGGGCGTGCGCGCCTGCACGCTCACCGACCTCGTACCGGAGGGCGGAGAAGCGGTTCCCGAACCGGATCGCCGCGTCGCGCTGCTCAAGGGCGACGGCCGGATGCCCGGGGCCGTCGAAGCCGCCATCAGACTGTCCGAGCGCCCGCCGTCGCGTCCGACCGTGCTCGACACCCCCTGGGGCGAGCTCCGCATCGGCCAGCGGGAGTGGGCTGAGGCGCTCGCCGCGGCAGACCCGGCCGCACCGCATAACGACGCGCGGGCGGAGATCTGGGAGGCGCTGCTCGACATCCTGGTCGATATCGTCTCCACCCGGAACGGCGAGAGCGACGCAGTGCGTCACGGCCGGTGGAGCGGCGAAGGGTGGGGCGACGCGGGATGGGATAACGGGAACTGGGATGACGCAGCGTCCGCGCGTGACGACGACGCCCCGCGCTGGGGGTTCGACGACGAGGAGCAGTTCGACGCCTACGGGCTGGCCGGCGGAAGGACGGACGCTGACGCCATCCGTCGCACGCTGACCGACGACACCGACCTGCCTGTGGTGTTCGACGCGGTGTGGCCGCTCCTCGATCCGGCCGCGATCGTCCGGAGGCTATGGAGCTCCCCCGCCCTGCTGCTGCGCTGCGCACCATGGCTGACCGCTGACGAGGCGGCGCTGCTCCAGCGATCGCCGTCCGACCCGTGGACGGTGTCCGACCTCCCGCTGCTCGATGCGGCCCTGCAGCGTGCGGGAGACCCCGAGCGGGATCGCCGCCGTCGCGCGGAGGCTGCACGTGCGGCCGCCGACCGGGCCGTGATGGACGACGTCATCCACGACCTCATCGCGACAGACGACTCCGATCTCAAGACGATGTCGATGCTGCGAGGCCAGGACCTCCGCGCTGCACTGGACACGTACACCGGCCCGGCCACGTCATCCACCGAGCTGCTCGCCGGCCCGTTCGCGCACATCATCGTGGACGAGGCGCAGGAGCTGACGCCGGCCGAGTGGGCGATGGTCACCCGCCGCGTTCCGTCGCACAGCCTGACGGTCGTCGGCGACCGTGCGCAGGCACGGCACGGCTTCCGGGAGAGCTGGACCGAGCGCCTCGCCGAGGTCGGGCTGCCGGGCGCGACGGTGGCGACGCTGTCCGTCAATTACCGGACGCCGGTCGCCGTCATGGAGCAGGCCGCACCGGTGATCCGCGCCGTCCTGCCCGACGCGAACGTGCCGACGTCGATCCGTGACAACGGCATCCCGGTGCGGCGTGCGCGGGCTTCCGACCGCGACCGCATCCTTCGCGCATGGCTGGATGCTCACGCAGAGGGCACCGCCTGCGTCATCGGCGACGACTCTTTCGCGGGCATGCCGCGTGTCCGCTCTCTCAGCGCCGTCGAGGCGAAGGGGCTCGAGTTCGACCTCGTGCTCCTCGCGGAACCCGGTGCACGTCCCGGCGTCGCCGAGCTCGATCGCCCGGCAGCCATCGAGTCGGCGGTCGACCGCTACGTGGCCATGACCCGCACAACCGGCGAACTCGTCATCCTCGATGCGTCCGACTACTGACTTCCCGCCCCGCTCCCCCGCTGCGATACTGCGGGCACCATCCGCCCGGACGTAGCGCCGGCCCGGCTCAGGAAGGCGCCCGCATGAACGCTGATCAGTTCCCAGTGCTCGGCGGCATCCTGATCCTCGCCGACCTCGCCATCCGTATCGCGGCCCTCATCATCGTGCCGCGCGACCGCAAGCCGACCGCTGCCATGGCGTGGCTTCTGGCGATCTTCCTCATCCCGTTCATCGGCATCCTGCTGTTCCTGCTCATCGGCAATCCGCGCCTGCCGAAGAAGCGACGGGAGAAGCAGGATGAGCTGAACCGCATCATCACGGACCGCGCGCAGGGCATCGAACTCGTCGACGGGCGCGGCTCCTGGCCGGACTGGTTCGCGTCGCTCGTGAGGCAGAACCACGAGCTCGGCGCACTGCCCGCGGTCGGCGGTAACGCAGCTACGCTGATCGGGGATTACCGCGCGTCGATCGACGCGATGACAGCGGACATCGAGACCGCTACCCGTTTCGTCCACGTCGAGTTCTTCATCGTGTCGTGGGATGCGACCACGAAGCCGTTCTTCGCGGCGATGGAGCGCGCGGTGCAGCGCGGTGTGACGGTCCGTCTCCTCGCCGACTACGTCGCCTCCCGCCGGGCGGTCGACAGCGACAAGACGTTCGCCGAACTCGACCGGATCGGCGTGAAGTGGAGCTGGATGCTCCCGGTCCGCCCGTTCTCCGGCGAGTACCAGCGGCCGGATCTGCGCAATCACCGCAAGCTCGTGGTCGTCGACGGCCTCGTGGCCCACATGGGGTCGCAGAATCTCATCGACCGCAGCTACAACACCCCCAAGAACCTGAAGCGCGGCCTCCAATGGCAGGAGCTGATGACGCGGATCACCGGCCCGGTCGTCGCCGAGACGAACGCCGTGTTCCTCTCCGACTGGTACCTCGAGACCGGCGAGCTGCTCGGGTCGGACGCGCAGGTGAGGGCGGTGGATGTGCCGGCCGACCCCTCCCCGGACGCGCTCGTCTGCCAGGTTGTCCCGAGCGGTCCGGGCTACGGCGAGGAGAACAACCTGCGCCAGTTCTTGACGCTGGTCACGTCGGCGCAGCGGAAGGTCATCATCACGAGCCCGTACTTCGTGCCCGACGAGGCGATGATGTACGCCATCACGACGGCCTGTCAGCGGGGTCTGGAGGTGCAGCTCTTCGTCTCCGAGGTCGGCGACCAGGGCGCTGTCTGGCACGCACAACGGTCGTACTACGAGCCGCTGCTGCGCGCGGGCGTGCAGATCTGGCTGTACCCGGCGCCGTACATCCTGCACTCGAAGCACCTCTCGATCGACGACGACGTCGCCGTGATCGGGTCGAGCAACATGGACATCCGTTCGTTCGCGCTGAACTCGGAGGTGACCCTGCTCGTGCACGGCCGCTCGTTCGTCGATCAGATGCGCGCGGTCGAGCAGGGCTATCGCGACGCGGGCAGGCAGCTGACGCTCGAGGAGTGGAAGCGCGAACCGAAGTCGGCCACCTTCCTCGACGGGGTCGCTCGGCTCACCTCCGCGCTGCAGTAGGGAAGCGCTTCGGCCCCGCCCGCCTGCGTTCCCGCTATGAGCCGCTTGCGGCGCTCTCAGACTGCGGCCGGGGTCTTGCAGCCGTGTCATCGACTCGCGCCGTAGCGTCGCATCCGAGAGGAGGCGGCCGATGATCGCCCTGTCGCACGATCCGTCGGGTGGACGGCTGCTGGCGTCCCTCCGCGCTCTGCGAGAGCCTCCCGCCCTCCGCGCACCGGTCGTCGCACGCGAGCTTCGCACCCCGCGCCTCCTCCTCCGCCCGTATCGGCTGACGGACGAGTCCGACTGGATGCGCATCGAAGGGGACGAGAGGATCAGGCGCGGGCTCGGCTGGCCGATCCGCACCGAGAGGGAAACCCTCCGCCACCTCCGGGACCGCACGCGCCACAGGGCGCTCTCCGTTCCCGGGGACCTCCTCGTGCTCGCCGTCGAACGGGACGGCCAGGTGATCGGCGACGTCTCCCTGCACCTGCGCACGACCGCGGCGGAGACCCGGACGGCAGAGATCGGCTGGCTGCAGCTGACCAGCGCCTGCGGGCACGGGTATGCGACGGAGGCGGCGAGGGCGATGCTCGAGTTCGCCTTCCGCGACCTGAAGGCCGCGATCGTGACCGCCGTGATCGACAGCACGAACGCGACGTCCGCAGCGCTCGCCGTGCGCCTCGGGTTCCTCGCCGCGCAGGACACCGGACGGCGGAGGACGTTCGTACTCACGGCGGTCAGCGCCGGGTTGACCCTGGTGCAGAACGCTCAGCGCTGCGAAGAGCGGTAGAGCAGGTCAGGCGCAGTCGCAGGCCTCTTCCCCGCAGCATCCCGGCTCGACATAGAGCACGACGCGGAGGAGCTCATCCAGTGCCGGCGCAAGGTGACCGTCGGCCAGGCGGTACCAGGTGCGCCGCCCATCCGGCACCGCCTCGACGAGGCCGCAACCGCGCAGGCACGCCAGCTGGTTAGACATGACCTGCCGGGAGACGCCCAGCGCGTCGGCGAGGTCCGACGGATATGCAGGCGCCTCGCGCAGCGCGAGCAGCGCCCCGACGCGGGTCGGATCCGACAGGGCGTGCCCGAAACGCGCGAGCGCCGCGGTGTGGGTGATGCTGGCGGTCGCAGTGGCGGTGGTCATGCGAACGATGGTACAGCGTTGTCTGAATTAAGGAAACGCTGTAATGCCCTCACCTGTCCGCGGGCGTCAGCTTCTGCGCGAGCATCAACAGGATCCCGCTCGGCCCACGCAGGTAGGTCAGCTTGTAGATGTCCTCATAGGTGGCGACGCCGCGCAGCGGGTGGTAGCCGTGCCGGGCCGCGATGGCCAGCGACGCGTCGATGTCGTCGACGGAGAAGGCGACGCGGTGCATGCCGATCTCGTTCGGGAGCGTCGGCTGCGTCGGGATCGCGTCCGGGTGCAGGTACTCGAAAAGCTCCAGGCGGCCGTGGCCGTCCGGCGTCTGCAGCACCGCGATCTTCGCGTGGTTGCCGTCCAGCCCGACGGCGGTGTCCGCCCACTCGCCGCTGACCGTGTCGCGGCCGAGAACCGTGAGGCCCAGGTCTGTGAAGAAGGTGATCGCGGCTTCGATGTCGTCGACGGCGATGCCGACGTTGTCCAGGGCGATGGGCATGGGATGCCTCCTTGAGGGCTCGACGGCGGTGGCGCCATGCTAGCGAGCTTTCTCAGCGCGCGGCGAGCCGCTCCAACTGCCGGGTCAGGTAGGCGACCTCGGCCGCGTTGTCTGTCAGCGCGAGCGCTGCCTCGTACGCGGCGCGCGCATCCACCTCCCGCCCCAGCCGCACCAGCAGCATCGCGCGCGCCGCGTGGAACGGGTGGTAGCCGGACAGCTGCGGGGCGAGCGCGTCCAGCAGCGCGAGGCCGGCCTCCGGGCCGTCCCGCTCCCCCACCGCGACTGCTCGGTTGAGCCGGACGATGGGCGACGGATCGAGCACCGCCAGCTGGTCGTACAGTGCGACGATCTGCGCCCAGTCCGGCGCGTCTCCGTCCGTGTGCACGGCGTTGATCGCCGCCAGCAGCTGGTACCGGCCGGGCGGCTCGCCCGACGCCAGCCGTTCGCGCACCAGTGCGTGGCCCTCGGCGATGAGGGACGCATCCCACATCCCGCGGTCCTGCTCGCCCAGCGGCACCAGTTCGCCGGTGGACGAGACGCGGGCGTCGCTGCGCGCCTCGCTGAGGAGCATCAACGCGAGCATGCCCGTCGCCTCGCCGTCGTCGGGGAGGAGCTCGTGGACGAGCCGCGCGAGACGGATCGCCTCACGAGTGAGGTCGCGCCGCACCGGGGCGGTGTCGGGACCGGACGCGAGGTACCCCTCGTTGAAGATCAGGAACAGGACGGCGAGCACCCCGGAGACGCGTTTCGGAAGGTCGTCCGCGGTCGGCAGCCGGTACGGGATGTTCGCCGCCGCGATCTTCGCCTTCGCCCGGGTGATGCGTGCGCCCATCGTGGTGTCCTGCACGAGGAACGCGCGCGCGATCTCCGGCACGCTCAGACCGCCGACCATGCGCAGGGTGAGGGCGATGCGCGCATCCATGCCCAAGGCCGGATGGCAGCAGGTGAAAATCAGCCGCAACCGGTCGTCGTCGACCGCGCCGACCGGCTCGGGCTGCGTGTCGTACACGAGGTGCGCCTCCCTGTGCCGGGCGTCGCGGGTGCTCTCGCGGCGGATGCGGTCGATCGCCTTGCGGGTGGCGGTGGTGGTGAGCCACGCGCCGGGATTCGGCGGGATGCCGTCGACGGGCCACCGCTCGGCGGCGGTCGCGTAGGCCTCGGCGGCCGACTCCTCCGCCAGGTCGAGGCTGCCGAACCGCTTGGCGAGCGTGGCGACGACCCGCGCCCACTCCTCGCGGTGGGCCCGGGTGAGGGCGTCGTGCGCGGCGGTGACCCGTCGAGGAGCGGTCACACGACGAGGAGGGGTCGCACCTCGAGCCGGCGGTTGCAGGCCTTGGAGCCCTCGGCCATCAGCGCCAGGGCGACGTCGAGGTCGGGTGCTTCGATCAGCCAGAAGCCGGCCGCCCACTCCTTTGCCTCCACGAAAGGGCCGTCGGTGAAGACGGGCTCGTCCCCGCGCCCGTCGATGACGGTGGACACGGACGGGTCGGCCAGTCCGCCGGCGAACACCCAATGGCCGCCGGCCCGCAGCTTGTCGTTGAAGGCGTCGATGGCGACGGCCTCCTCCTCGGTGCCCGAGTTGCTGCGGCTGTCGATGACGTTCACGAGATACTGCATGCGCTCATCCTCTCCCTTCGGGCCGCCTCCTCGCGGCAGCCTCCACCCCTGCTACGAACGCCGGCGTCGCGTTTCGACAGTGTTGCAGATCGCACACCGATTCGGGCTAGCTCCCGCAGCCCCGGATCCCCCACACTGTGCAGCAGGCGACGCGTCGTACCCCCGTCGGCCGACGGCACGAGAAGGCAGGGCACCCATGGGACCAGTGATCGGCGACATCATCCCTCTTGCACTCGGTGTCGCGATCAGCCCCATCCCGATCATCGCGGCGATCCTCATGCTGCTGTCGCCGAAGGCCCGCGGGACGAGCGTCGGGTTCCTCGTCGGCTGGCTGCTCGGCATCGTCGTCGCCGTCGTGGTGTTCACCCTTCTCTCGTCGGTCCTGCCGCAGGGCGATCCGGACGAGTCCAAGCCGATCCTGGGCACCGTCCAGATCGTGCTGGGCCTGCTGCTGCTCGTGCTCGCCGTGCAGCAGTGGCGCGGCCGTCCGAAAGTCGGAACCGAACCGGCGCTGCCGAAGTGGATGTCGGCGATCGACACGATGACGGGCGCCCGAGCGCTCGTGCTCGGCTTCCTGCTCTCCGCCCTCAACCCGAAGAACTTGCTCATGGGCGTCGCCGCCGGCGTCGCGATCGGCTCCAACGCGCAGACGACGGCGGAAACGGTCGTCGCGGTCATCGTCTACACGGTGATAGCAGCATCCACCGTCGCCATCCCCGTGATCGCCTACCTCGCCGCCTCCGCCCGGATGGCCCGCCCGCTCGAATCCCTGCGCACCTGGCTGGTCTACAACAACGCCACCATCATGGCCGTGCTGCTCCTGGTGATCGGCGTCGTGCTGATCGGCAAAGGGCTCGGGGAGTACTGACGCCTCACAAGAGTCGCGGCGCGGCGGAGAGGGCCAGGCTGAATGCTCCGCCCGCGCCTCTCAGGACGGGTGTCGCTCTGCCAACGCGGCGAGCACCTGGGCGACGGAGGCGTCGATGGGCGTGCGCGCGTCCACCGTTATCGCGCGCTCGTCCGCGTCCGGAGCCTCGAAGTCGCTGAGGTGCGCATCCATCACGTCGTCCGTGACGTCGTGGCGGGCGAGATCGCTGCGGTTCGCCGCGAGACGCGCGCGGATCAGCTCCTCCGGGGCGTCGACGAAGACGAGGGCCATCTCGGCAGGAACTCGGGTGGCAAGCTCACGCCAGCGGTCACGAAGGAAGCGCGGCGAACTCGTATCGTCGACGATGACGGTGCGTCCAGCGCCGAGCGCTTCCCTGACCCGGGCGGACGCTTCGTCGTTGGTGCGCATCCACTCGGACACCGGGATGCCGGTCCCGCCGCGCAGTCCGCGCTCTTCGTTGATGGCGTCGAGGCTGACTCGTTGCGCCCCGAGCCGGTCGGCCAGGGCGAGCGCGAGCGACGACTTCCCGGAGAACGAGCGCCCGCACATCACCACGAGCAGAGGCGCGTTGCGGGTGGTCATCGAGTCGCCTCCGTCGACAGGCCGGACGGAGGCCAGCCGACCACACGGAGGATCGCCAGCGCGACCGTCGACTTCCCGACTCCCGAGCGGCCGCCGATCAGCAGGGCCCTCGTCTCGGCGGTTGTGATCGGCACGCTGGGAATCTATCCGAGCCGCAGTCTCACCGCGAACCCCGGCCCGCGCGTCCGCCGGATTCGGTCTAGCCGCCGCGCGCACCGCGGGCATACCCTCACGCGCGAACGACTCGAGCCTGAACGTGTGACGCACGCAGCGCTGTGGGAGGTCCCCGTGCCCGTTTCATCAGAGAACAAGACGTCGACAGAGCAGAAGCCGGACGAGCCGGAAGCTTCCGTCGCCCTCGACCAGGCGTTCGAGCAAGACCTGCGGACGTCGCGGAACGCGTATCTGCGCGCATCCCGGCGGGCCGAACAGGTGAGCGAAGTCCTGGCCGGCATGGATCAGCGGTTCGTGGAGCTGAGCGCGTCCATCGCGCGGCTTGAAGCGCCGGTGATCGCCCGCCGCGATCCGAACCCGTCACCGGGCGAGCTGCACACGCTCAGTCTGGTCACCACCGGGAGCAGCGACCGCCTGTTCATCGCCACTCCCCCGTACGACCGCACCTGGACGACCTTCCAACCCCCGGGAGCAGCAGGGACCGCCGCGCGAGGCCCCAGTGTGTACCCGCAGCAGGCCAGCATGTTCATCGACCTGACGGAAACCTATGTCGACCGTCCGGTGGCGGAGGGCGGATGGATGTACGCGGGAGCAGGGCTCGGGCTGTGGTTCAAACCGAAGGCACCATCCACCTACGTCCGTGTGTCCGGCCTCGTGGAGTACTCGTACGACTGGGCGGACAGCTCCAGCCTCCAGGTCGCCCACAACCATGCGCAGCTGTGCGTGATGGTGCAGCACCGGCGCGGCCCGGGCGAGATGGAGACCATCCTCGACACCCGCGACCAGCTGTGGGCCGACGGCACCTCCTGGTACGAGGACCACAGTGACAGCGGCGACGGCTACTGGCCGAACCAGAACTACTTCTGGGGAACCAGCAATGACTGGTACCTCGTCTGGTTCTGGATGAACGGCGGCATCGACTTCTCCACGAAGGCGACGATCGGGTCCAGCAAGGCGTGGCAGGGCTGGCACACCCGGGTGCCGCTCATGGTGTTCGAGCAGTGGGCGTGAGCCCGCCGACTGCTGTCCTGCCATGAGCGCCGGCCGCCGCTACCGTGTGGCCTGTGCGCGCCAAGAAGCGACGGCTACGTCGCCGTGACATCGTCAAGGACGCCATCGCCGGGGTCGTCCTCGGCATCGAGAGCGTGCCGGACGGCCTGGCGTCCGGGCTGCTCGCCGGCGTCAACCCGCTCGCCGGGCTCTACGCCTACTTGTACGGGATGGTCGGCGCGGCCGTGCTCACCAGCAGCACCTTCATGGCGGTGCAGGCGACCGGGGCGATGGCCCTCGTCATCCAGGACGCGAACCTGGAGACGCGTCCCGACCCCGACCGCGCGCTCTTCACGCTCGCCCTGCTGACCGGGCTGGTGATGTGCATCGCCGGGCTGCTGAAGGGCGGCCGGCTGATCCGGTTCGTCCCCGCCGACGTCATGACCGGGTTCATCACCGCGGTGGGCGTCAACATCATCCTCGGCCAGCTGTCGGCGTTCACCGGCTACTCGGGCGAAGGCAGCAATCGGGTGACCCGGTCGATCGACCTGCTCCGGCACATCCCGCAATGGAGCATCCCGACGGTGATCGTCGGTGCTGTCACGATCCTCACCATCGTCGTGCTGCAGCGCACGCCGGTGGGCGGGTTCGGGCTCGTCATCGCGGTCGTCGTCGGGTCGCTGACCGCCGCGGCTCTGAACCTGTGGGTGGATGCGCGCGTGCCGCTGCTGGGCGACATCGTCGTGGTGCCGGCCGGGCTGCCGCTGCCGACGCTGCCGTCGATCGGCGACATCCCGTACCTGCTGATCCCTGCGGTGTCGCTGGCGCTGGTCGGTCTCATCCAGGGCGCGGGGGTGTCCGCGGGCATCCCGACGGCGAGCGGGCGGCCGGCGAACCCCTCGCGCGACTTCATCGGGCAGGGCGTCGGCAACATCGTGTCCGGGCTGTTCCGCGGCATGCCCGTCGGCGGGTCGATGTCGGGGTCCTCCCTGCTGGTCACGGCGGGAGCGCGGTCGAAGCTGGCGCTGTTCGTCGCCGGGGTCACGATGGCGCTTGTCATCGTGTTCGCCTCGGGCATCGTGGCGCTCACCGCGATGCCGGCGCTCGCCGGGCTGCTGATCATGATCGGCTTCGCGGCCATCAAGCCGAGCCGTGTCTACTCGGTGGTGAAGAGCGGGATCCTGCCCACAGCGGTCATGACGGTGACCTTCGTGCTCACCCTCGTCATCCCGTTGCAGTTCGCCGTGCTCGCCGGAGTCGGGCTCGGCATCATCCTCTTCGTCGCGCGGCAGTCGAACCGGCTGCGGGTGCGGCAGGTGCACCTGGACGAGAGCGGCGGGATGCGCGAATCGGACCCTCCCGCCACCGTCGGTCAGCGCGAGGTGATCGTGCTGCAGCCGTACGGGAGCCTGTTCTTCGCGAGCGCGCCCTCGTTCGAGCGGCAGCTGCCGGGCGTCGACGAGGAGACGGAAGGCTCGGTGGTGATCATCCGGCTGCGCGGGACGGACGAACTGGATCTGGCGCTCATCGACTCCCTCCGCCGCTACGCCCGCACGCTGGCCGCGGCCTCCTCCCAGTTGAAGCTGGTCATCAGCGAGGCGGCTGTGCGCCAGCAGCTGGCCGCGAGCGGGCTCCTCGCGGAACTCGGCGAGGACAACGTCTACCAGGGCACCGAGTGGATCGGCAAAGCAGTGCAGCTCGCGTGGGCCGACGCCCAGCGCTCCGTCGCCCGCGAGTGACCCGTCTCGCATCCCCCTCTCCGCCCACCGTCGAGTACGCACAAACTGCACGCTGTGAGCCTCCGGAGCGTGCAAAGTCTGCGGACTCGACGGTGGGCGGAGAGGGGTGGGACGGGGTCAGGGAGCGTCGAGGCGGCCGGGGGCCCCGTGGCCGGGGCAGACGAGGCGCGGGCGGAGGGACGCGATGAGATGCTCGGTCGCGAGCGCCTGGGGCTTGTCGCTCGTGAGGAGGGCGGGCATCTGCCGGAGCCGGCCGGCACGGACCGTCACCGCATCGCCCGCGAAGACGACGCCGCGGTACTCGACGATGACGTGGCCCGGCGTGTGACCGGGCGCGGCGATCGCGCGCACGCCGGGAACGATCTCCGTCTCCCCCGCGTCCGGCAGCTCGTGCAGGCCGGCCGGAACCTCGGTGGCCCGCCAGACCCGCGCCAGAAAACGGCGGAACCGCGTCGGCGGCGGTGTCTGGCTGCGGAGGATGTCGGCATCCCGAGCGCCGACCCACACCCGGGCTCCGGTCTCCCGCTGCAGGGCCGCAGCGGATCCGGCGTGATCGGGGTCGTAGTGGGTGAGGACGATGTCGGTCACCGGGCCCAGGCCGTGCTCGTCTCGGAGGTCGGCGATCAGGGCGGATGCTCCCCCGGGCGTGCCGGTGTCGATGACGACGGAGGCTTCGCCCGTGTCGACGAGATACGCGTTGGCGCCCGTCGCCTTCCGCAGGCGGTAGACGCCGTCGGTGAGTAGCTGCATGCGCTCAGCTTCGCACGCCGTAGCCGCGTTCTCGCTAGCGATGCACCGGGGTGCCCGACGGCGGGCCCTCGAGGCTCCCCTCGTCGAGCACCTGCAGGCCGAGCGGTGTCGACGCGGAGACGACCAGCGCGTTCACCCAGTCGCGGTTGATCTCGGGGAAGCGGCCGCCGGAGTACGTGAAGTGGAGGTCGGTCTGCGGGCCGATCCACACGCCGCTCCGGCCGTCGCCGACCGACTCGTTGTCGCGCCAGTTCAGCATGAAGGTCTCATGGCGCCGGAGTTTCGTGGAGATCGCGATCTGGAGGTGGGCGAGGACGCGGTCGTCGAAGCTGATGGCCAGGCGGGCGGCGCCGTAGAAGAGGGTTCCCATGTGTGTGCTCTCACCTCGTGTGGATGGTGCTGCTCATCCGAAGTGCTCCTCCGGGAGGTCCGAGTTGCGGCCGATGACCGGCGACGACGGCTGGAGGCGTGCCGTCTTGTCGCGCATCGAGCGGGTCGACTCCGCATCCCGCAGGTCCGCGCCGCGGTCGAGGGCCGGTGCGGTGAACAGCTGGCTCGCCGGCCCGATGAGCAGGCGGGTCTCCCCGCGCAGGCCTTCGTCGGAGAGGGCCGGGACGACCACCAGATCCGACTTGCCGACATCCGCGAGGGCCTGCGCGTAGCGCACCAGTGCGTCGCAGACATCGTCGTCGAGGAAGATGTGCCCTCCCGCGTAGTAGAGCTTCTGCATGCTTCCATCAATCGCACGGATCGCCGCCGTTTCCAGGGGGAACCGTGCCTGTCCGCACAGGCGCCCGCTGTCGTACCCTCGGCTGAGCGGACGGCGCACGGGCGGCCGGCTCGCCGCGGGCTCTCCGGCGAAAGGAGTCGCATGCTGAGCGTCATCGGGCAGCTCCTGCCGCTGGCCGTCGCCGTCGCGCTCAGCTCCGTCCCGATCCTCGCCGTTCTCGTTCTCCTGCTCGGCGCCGCCCGCCCCCGCGTGCCGACCCTGTTCGTCGTCGGATACGTCGCGGGCCTCGTCACGATCACATCGCTCTTCGCGATCTTTCTGCACGCCATCCCGGCGAACACCTCGGTCGGGCCGGAGCCCTTCGTCGGCGTGCTGGAGATCCTCGTGGGCGTCGCCCTGCTCGTCTACGCGGTCATCGAGCTGCGGCGGCACCCGGAGGCGGCGGAACGTGAGACGCTCCCCCGCTGGATGGTGGCCCTCGGCCGGATGCGCTCCATTCCTGCCCTCGGCCTGGGATTCGCCCTGAACATCCGGCCGAAGTCCATCCTGCTCGCCATCGCCGCCGGCCTCGTGATCGGCCCGGCGAAGCTCCCGGTGTCCGAGGACGCCATCGTCATCGCCATCTATGTGCTCATCGGGGGCAGCTCGGTCGGCGGACCGGCCCTGTTCGCCCTCATCCGTCCCGACAAGGCGCGGCCGGCGCTCGCCGCGACCGAACGCTGGCTGCTGCGCAACGACACGACGGTCGCGATCATCGTCGCGACCGTGATCGGGACGGTCATCATCGGCAACGGGCTCTCGCGCTTCTGAGCCCGACGGCACATCGAGCTGCCGGGATCAGCCCGCCGGCTTCTCCAGCCCGACCAGCGGATACAACAGCCGGACGCCCTCGGTCAGCCCGCCCATGAGCGCACCCCGGCCGTGGCCGCCGGTCGGCAGGTCGGCGAATGCGGAGTCGATCCCGGCCGCTCGGGCAGCGGCAGCCGCCCGGAGTGCGACGTGGTGGTACGCGGGGTCGTCGCGGCAGGCTGTGAAGATCGCCGTCATGCCCGGATGCCGGAACTGCCGCAGCTTGACGAACGGCTTCGCCGCCTCGTACGCCTGACGGTCGCCGCCGAACTGGTCGCGCAGGGTCGCATCGGGATGCTCGGCTCCGGGGAACTCCTCCCCCGAGATGTCGAGGATGCCGCCGTACAGCTCCGGATGGTCGATCGCGAACGACAGCGCGCACAGTCCGCCGTTGGAGTACCCGGCCGCCGTCCAGAACCGGTGGTCGCGGGTGACGGGAAGGTTGCCCTCCGCCCAGGCCGTCACATCCGTCGTCACGTAGGTCTCGGCCTTGCCGAATCGCGCGGTGTCGAGGCACAGCGTGTCGTCGTAGGGGCTGCCCAGCTGGTCGGCGACGACGACGACCGGCGCGAGACCGTGGTGGGTGGTGGCGTACTGGTCGAGCACCTCGGCGATGGGCTCCGGGTCCGGATTGCCGGGCTGGCCCATCATCATGACGATCAGCGGAAGGGCGGGGGGATGCGCCACGCGCGCCGCCGGCGGAAGGTACAGTCCGGCATCCCGCGCGCGGAATCCGCTCGCAGTAGCCGGGATCTTCGCCGTGCCGACCAGCCCGTGTGCGGGCATGTCCGCCGGAGGTGTCCAGTGCTTCCAGAGGGACGAGTCATACCCCGTGGAGGCGAGCGCGGGCGGAGCGAGCTTGAGCGGCTTCTGGACGGCGATGGCGAGCACGCTGCCGAGGGTGCGGTTGAGCCCGTAGTTGGCGTTGATGCCGACGCCGGCAGCCAGGAGGAACACCGGGACGGCGGCGATCGCGACCGCCGTGCGCCAGGCGGGGCGCCTCCCGATGCTGACGACGGCGATCGACACACCGACGAAGGCGACGGCCATCCAGGCGTAGTTGCCGAAGCCCAGCGACTCGCCGAATAGGTTCAACCAGCGGATGCAGACCAGCCAGGTCGCGACGGCGGCCAGCATCCCCGCCACAGCCGCGAGACTGATCCGCAGCAGCCAGCGTGGCGACGGACGGCGGAGCAGGAGCCCGACCAGCAGCGCGACCGCCAGCGTGAACACCACCACGGGCACCGGTCCGTCGACGACGTCCAGCGCCAACAGTCCGTCGAACACGCGGCCCCCTCGTCCCCCGGACCGCAGGACGGGTCCCCTCAAGCAGCTCGACTATACAAGTGTTCGGCGAACGAACAGGCCGACTCGTCGGGAGAGTCTGTGGAGGTTCGCAGATCGGTGGGAGGCGGCCCCCGAGCGCGGGTCTTGCACGAGAGAAATATTACCGTAGAGTGACCGGGACGAATTTTTGCATGCGTGCAGATCGGCGGCGAGAGGAACCCGTGAGCGACGAACGACAGAGCCGCCCCCAGCCTGAGGATGCGGCCCCGCAGGCCGTTCCGCCGGTCGACGCGTCGATGCCCCCGGCGGCTGCAACTCCCCCGGCTCCGCGGCGCCGCGGCCGGTTCTGGATCGTGGCGACCGCAGTCCTCCTACTGATCACCGGTGGGACGCTGGCGGCGGGATGGGGCTGGCGCGCGCTCGCCGCGGAGGCCGAGTCGCAGGCGCACCGCGAACTGGTGGCTGCATCCACCGCGCTGGACGATGTCACCGATCGTCGCGGAATGGCGATCGACAAGGCGCGAGCGGCGCTGCTGTCGCTGTCCGCGTGGGGCGTGAAGCAGCGTCCGGACTACCTGCAGGAGTCGACGGCGAAAAAGCTGTCCGACGCTCAGGGGTCGCTGGCGAAGGCGTCGAAGGGCCTGAAGTTCACTCCGTTCGACCCGCCGCAGGTGCCCGCGGGCAGCCCCGACCTGATGCCGTGGAGCGTCTCCGCCGACGTGCAGCGCACGCTCCAGCTCGCGAAGCAGGAGGAGACCACCCGCAGCACGCGGGCGGCGGAACTGAAGGCCCTGACCGCGGCGCAGAAGGCCGTGTCGACCAGCGCGGCCGCGGTCTCCGCCGAGCTCACCGCGCACGGCGAGCAGGTGCTCACGGCCGACACCTCCGCGACCTACGAGAGCAAGGTCGCCCTGCGGCATGCCATCGACGACGCGAAGGCGGACGTCTCGGCGGCCTCGACCATCGACGGTTCGCGCCTGCTCGCCGTGATCTCGGCGATCGACGGCGTCAACACGGCGCAGGCCGCGGGCGAGGCGGCCAAGCAGGACCCGGCGTATCCGGTACGCGCGCAGATGGAGGCCTACGCCCGTTCCATCGCCCACGGCGTCACCCTCGACTTCCAGTGGCACGAGAAGGTCAGCGGCCTGGGTGAGGGCTGGTACTCCGGGACGACGATGTACCACGAGGGCGACGGCGGCTGGGCGACGATCGACCTCAATTTCAGCCTGCAGGAGGGCTGGTCCTACGGCGACGTCAACGCGAAGGCCCTGATCACCCACGAGGTCGGGCACGCGCAGGTCGTCCGTCCGGAGTGCAAGCCGCTGTTCGACGGTCCGACCTTCGAGGGCGACGACGAGATGTGGGCGACGGCGTGGGCGATCGCGATGGGCTTCGACGTGCCGGGCTCCGGCATCGAGGCCTACGGCCGCCCGAGCGACCAGCAGATCGCGGTCGCCGGGCAGTGCCGCTGAGCGGCCGGCCGCAGGCGCGTTAGACGAGCAGCGCACCGCCGTCGACGGGGATGGATGCCCCCGTCATGAACTCCTGGGTCATCGCGTAGACGAAGGCCCGCGCGACATCCTCGACCTCGCCGACCCGGGCGACGGGAAGCGCTGCGGCCTGCTGGTCGTACATCGCCTGCTGGTCGTCCGCGCTCATCCCGGACCACAGCGGGCTGCGCACGATGCCCGGCTCGACCACGTTCACGCGCACGGGCGCGAGCTCGACCGCGAGTGCGCCGGCCAGGCTCGTCATCGCGCCGCACAGGCTGGAGGCGACCGCCCATCCTGCTCCGGGCCGCGTGCGGGCGGACCCGGACGTGAGGGTGATGGATGCGCCGTCCGCCAGGTGAGGCCTGGCGGAGGCGACGGCGTTGAGGGCGCCGAAGTAGCGCACCTGGAAGAAGCCGCGTGCCCGGTCGAGATCGAGTTCGTCGAGAGGCATCAGGCTCAGCGGCTCCCCCGCCGTGTAGACCAGGTGGTCGAGCTCTCCCACCTCGGCGAAGAACGCCCGCAGGTCGGCGGGGTCGAGGACGTTCACCGCGCGGCCGGATGCCGTGGGCAGCTGGGCGAGCGCCGCATCCACACTCGATGTGCGGCTGGATGCGATGGTCACCCGTGCGCCGGCGTCGAGCGCCGCGCGGGCCGTCGCCAGGCCGATGCCGGAGCTTCCGCCGATGACGACGACGTGCGAGTTCTTCAGTGACATGGGGTTCCTTTCGGTGGGACGGATCCAGTGTTCCGCCGAGGCGACGCGGGCGTCCAAGACCTCTTTGGACCTCGGTGACACCCGATGGGTATCAGTGCGATCATCGACAGATGAATACCGACCTCGATCTGCGACGGCTGCGCTACTTCGTCGCGGTGGCGGAAACGCTCAACTTCGGCCGTGCGGCGGAGGCGCTGATGATCGCACAGCCGGTGCTCTCGCGGCAGATCCGGGTGCTCGAGGCCGAGCTGGGCGTGCAGCTGTTCGTGCGCGACACCCGCGGCACCCAGCTGACCGAGCACGGGCGGATGCTGCGCGACGAGGCCGAGACGCTGCTCGCCGCCGCAGCTGCCGTGCGCCGCCGCGTCGCCGTCGCGGCGCGCGGCGAGACGCTGTTCACCGTCGGATTCATGCCCGGGCTTACGGTCACCGGTGCCGTGCGCGCGTTCCGTGAGACGCATCCTGACGTGACGGTGGAGGTCATGCGGACGACCTGGGAGGAGCAATCGCGCGTCCTCCTGGACGGCCGCGCCGATGTCAGCTACCTGCGCGAACCCTTCGACGCCGGCGGCATCGCCTCGGTCCGTCTGTTCACCGAATCACGGGTCGCGATGCTCCCGTCGACGCATCCGCTCGCGGCATCCGCCGAGGTGCGACTCCCCGACCTCGCCGGCGAGCACCTCCTGCAGGACCCCGCCGCTGTGCCCGAATGGACGGCGACCGAAGCGGGCCCGCGCCGCGGACGGGCACCGGGTCGCAGGCCCAGCCGCACGGTCGAGGAGAAGCTCGAGCTGGTGGCGATGGGAGCGGGAATCGCCGTCCTCCCCCTCTCGACCGCCACGTTCTACATCCGTCCGGATGTACGCGCCGTGCCGGTGGCGGATCTCGCGGAGACCGCGGTCCACCTGGGCTGGGAGTCCTCTCGGCGTTCGACGCTCGTGGAGGACTTCGTGGCGGTCGCGTCCGCCGTGCCCGCGGCGCAGCCCACCTGCTGACCTGCTGGCTTTCCGGCGCGCGTCCGCATCCCTAGGGTGCAGACATGGATGGCGATGTCACGTTCGAAGCGGTGATGCAGCGACCGGGTCTGGTCGACGCGGTGATCCGGCTGACCGCGGGCCCCGGAGAGCCGCCCGCGGCTCTGCGCGGCCGGGCGCGGTACCGGGACGACGAGGTGTGGGAGGTGTTCGTCCTCGACGACAGCACCGACTGGCCCCGCCGCGCGGTGTACCGGCTGGTGGACCGGATGGACGACGACGGCGACCCGCTCCCGGAGGGGGCATGATGCAGACGGCCGAGCGCACCTCGCGCTTCCGGGCTCGCGCGGCGCAGCTGCCCGTGCTCGCCTTCGGCCGGCTGGGACCGGAGCGCGAGGACGTCACGCGTCACATCCTGGATGGAGCGCGGATGGCGACCACCACTCCCCTCGCCGACTACCTCCGCGACGGGGAGCCGCTTCCCGTGCCCGGCACCCGCTACCAACTGGTCGACTCGAACGACGAGCCGGTGGCGATCGTCGAGCTGGCGGCCGTGACCACCTGCCGCGTCGACGACGTCGACCTGGCGCCCGCGCGTCCCGCCGTCGCCGGTGGGACCGACGATGCGGCGGCCCGCTGGCAGGCCGCCCACCGTGCGGCCTGGCCCGGCATCGACGGCGATACGGAGATCGTGGTCGCGGAGTTCGAGCTCGTCGAGCTCCCCAGCCGTCACCGGGCCGTCCGCATCGCCTGAGCGGCGCCGTCAGGCTGGGTTCAGAGCGCGAGCGGCGGCCGCTCGACGCCCGGCGTCACGGCATCCGCGGGGTCGTCGCCGATCGCGAGGATGCGGTTGGCCGCGTCGACGTGCACCACGGTCGGGACGAACGTGCGGGCCTCCGCGTCATCCAGCTGCGCGTAGGAGATGACGATGACCGTGTCGCCGACCTCCGCGAGGTGGGCGGCCGCACCGTTCACGCCGATGACGCCGCTTCCCGGCGCCCCGGCGATCAGGTAGGTCTCGAAGCGCGCGCCGTTGGTCACATCCACTACGGCGACCTGTTCGCCCGGGAGGAGGTCGGCCGCCGCCATCAGGTCGCTGTCGACGGTCAGCGACCCGACGTAGTGGAGGTCGGCATGCGTCACCGTCGCGCGGTGGATCTTCGACTTGAACATCGTCCTGAGCACGCACCTATCCAACCAGGTCGGCCTCGCGGTCATTCCTCAATGTAAAAGAGCTTTGACATCGTGTCCGCTCAGCCTTACACTCGCCATGTACACAATCTTTGACATGACCGAGTGAGCGGAGGCGGCGGATGTCGTTCGACGAGAAGAACTCATGGGTCTACCTGGTGACTGCGGTCGCCGGGTATGCGACCTACCTGATCCTGCTGGCCTCCCTGGGGCCCGATGCTTACGTACCGCTCCTGCTGTGGACGGTCGGCGGGGCGATCGTGGCCAACATCCTGGCGCGGATCGTGCTGGCGATCGGCAACCGGCGGGATGCGGGCAAGCGCGACCAGCGCGACCGCGAGGTGTTCGCGTTCGGGGAGCGCGTGGGCGGCGCGTTCGTCGTCATCGGCGCCGTCGCGGCCCTCCTCCTCTCGCTCGTCGAGGCGCCGTGGTTCTGGATCGCCAACGCCGTCTACCTGGCCTTCGTGCTCTCTGCGATCGTCGGCGCCGCCGCTCGACTGACCGCGTACCGCCGGGGGATGCCGCAATGGTGAAGCCCACGCGCGTGACCAACTCGCTCCGGGCACTCCGCTTCGCCGCCGGCGAGATGACGCAGGCCGAACTCGCCGAGCGGGTCGGC
The DNA here is from genome assembly GCF_043083605.1 of Leifsonia sp. NPDC014704. Classification (NCBI taxonomy): domain Bacteria; kingdom Bacillati; phylum Actinomycetota; class Actinomycetes; order Micrococcales; family Microbacteriaceae; genus Leifsonia; species Leifsonia sp. NPDC014704. The sequence goes on from NZ_JBIBYW010000001.1 coordinate 792,351, forward strand.
GTCACGCGGCAGACGATCATCGCCATCGAGCAGGGGCGCTACTCCCCCTCGCTCGAGATGGCCTTCCAGCTGGCACGGGTGTTCGGGGTCCCCCTCGACGACGTCTTCCAGTACCCGGCGAACTGAGAAACAGGACTGCGACAGGAGATCCCGATGGACACGAACGAAGGCCGCACGATGCGGGCCGTGACCCAAGACGCCTACGGGCCGCCGAGCGCGCTGCGCGTCGAGCGCATCCCGGTGCCGGTGCCCGGCGAGAACCGGGTGCTGGTCCGCGTGCGTGCGGCCGGGGTGGATGCGGGCACCTGGCATCTCACGACCGGCCGGCCGTACCTGATGCGCGCGATCGGATTCGGCTGGCGCGGCCCGAAGGCACGCGTGCGCGGGCTCGGGTTCGCCGGTGTGGTCGAGGAGGTCGGCGCCGGCACGCAGACCGCCTGGCGGGTCGGGGACGCCGTGTTCGGCTCGGCGGACGGCGCCCTGGCGGAGTTCGTCGTCGCCTCGGCGGACGACCTCGTGGCCGTGCCGAACAACATCGGTTTCGAGGAGGCCGCAGCTGTGCCGGTCTCCGCCGTGACGGCCCTGCAGGCGGTCACCGCGAGCGGTGCCGGCGCGGGCGACCGCGTACTCGTCATCGGCGCGGCCGGCGGCGTCGGCCACATCGCGGTGCAGCTCGCAGCGGCCCGAGGAGCCCAGGTGACCGGGGTCTGCAGCGGAGCGAAGGCGGACCTCGTCCGCTCGCTCGGTGCGCGGGAGGTCGTCGACTACACGACGACCGACATCCTGACGCTCGGCCGGGTCTACGACGCCATCATCGACACCGCCGGCAACCGCCCGCTCTCCGCGCTGCGCAGCATCCTGAGCCCCACCGGCTCGGTCGTGCTCGTCGGCGGCGAATCCGGCGGCCCGTTGCTCGGCGGCATCCAGCGGACGGCGGCGGCTGGGATGCTCGACCGCTTCAGCAGGCAGCGGCTGGTCGGCCTCATCTCGCGAGAGCGGCCGGAGGACCTGCGCGAGCTGGCCCGGCTGCTCGACGACGGATCCTTCCGGCCCGTCATCGACGCGGTCTATCGGCTGGAGGAGACGGCCGCCGCGGTGGCGCATATCGGCGAGGGGCGCGCGCGGGGCAAGGTCGTCGTCGTGCCGTGACCGGGCGCCCTCACGATTCGTGCCGAACGTGCGGTTAGAGCGGCCGTAAGCGCACATTCTGCACGAATGTGCGGGTCGTTCTCCTAATATCGAGGACGTGGCCATCACTCCTGACCGACGTCCAGCGGTCGCCGAGACGCGGGTGGAACTCCCCGTCGACAGCTGGGTCGCCACGCGCGACACGCTCCACATGTGGACGCAAGTCGTCGGCAAGATCCGGATGGCGCTGACGCCGCCCATCAACCACTGGTGGCACGTCACGCTGTATCCGAGCGCCCGCGGGCTCGGCACCGGCCCCATCCCCCTCCCGTCGCGGATCCTCGACATCGAGTTCGACTTCGTCGACCACGAGCTCACGCTGCGCACCAGCGACGGCGGGCTGCGCCGGTTCCCGCTCGCGGGTCATTCGGTCGCCACGTTCTATGCCGCGACGCGGGAGGCGCTCGCCGACCTCGGCGTGACCGTCGACATCCACGCGGTCCCCAACGAGGTGGCGGTCGCCATCCCGTTCGCCGAGGACACCGAGCACTGCACGTACGAGCCGGAGCAGGCGCAGGCCTTCTGGCGGCAGCTGATCGACGCCCAGCGGATGCTGCTGGAGTTCCGCTCGGGCTTCACCGGCAAGGTAAGTCCGGTGCACTACTTCTGGGGTGCGATGGATCTGGCGGTCACCCGGTTCTCGGGACGGACCGCACCGCCGCATCCCGGGGGTGCGCCGAACTGCCCCGACAGCGTCATGCTGGAGGGCTACTCCCGCGAGCTGAGCAGCGCAGGCTTCTGGCCGGGCGGCGGTGCGGAGGGCGCCTTCTACTCGTACGCCTATCCCGCGCCGGAGGGGTTCGAGCGCACGGCGATGCCCGAGGGGGCGTTCTACAGCGACGAGCTGGGCGAGTTCCTGCTGCCGTACGAGAACGTCCGGCGTGCGGAGGACCCCGAGGGGCTGGTCCGCGACTTCCTCGAGGCGACGTATCGGGCCGCCGCCGACCTCGGGCGGTGGCCGGTGCCTGATGCAGAGGTAACGCCTGACGTGACCGCCCGATGACCGCACCCGCGAGCAGGACGGCGCAGGCCGCATCCCTCTCCCCCTGGGCGCCCCTGGCGATCTCGGTGTTCCGCGTGCTGTGGTTCGCGCAGCTCGGCAGCAACATCGGCACGTGGATGCAGACCGTCGGCGCCCAGTGGTTCCTGGTCGAATCGCATGCGGACAGCGTCGTGATCGCGCTGGTGCAGACGGCGAGCCTGCTCCCGGCGGTGGTGTTCTCGCTCCCGGCGGGCGTGCTCGCCGACTCGTTCGACCGCCGCAAACTGCTGATCTGGGGGTCGGCGGCCAGTGCCGTGCTCGCCATCGCGCTCACCGTCGTCGCCGCGGTCGGAGGGCTCACCGCGCCGACGCTGCTCGGGTTCACGCTGCTGCTCGGGGTCGCATCCACCCTGACCTCGCCCGCCTGGCAGGCGATCCAGCCGGAGTTGGTCCCCCGCGAGCAGGTGGTCGCTGCCGCCGCGCTCGGTGGCGTGACCGTGAACGGCGCCCGGGCGATCGGTCCGGCGCTCGCGGGTGTCGTGCTGTCGCTGTTCGGGACGCCGGTGGTGTTCGGGATCAACGCCGTCAGCTTCCTCGGAGCCGTCGCCGCGCTGATGTGGTGGCGCCGGCCGGCGCAGCCCGGCCTCGACGACCGCGAGCGGTTCGGCCCGGCTCTGCGCGCCGGCGTGCGATACACGCTGTCGGCGCACCTCGTGCGGCGCATCCTTCTCCGCTCGGTGCTGTTCGCCTTCCCGGCCAGCGCGCTCTGGGCACTGCTGCCGCTCACGGCGACCCGCCTCGGGCTCGACTCGAGTGGATACGGCCTGCTGCTCGGCGCCCTGGGCATCGGTGCCGTCGCGGGTGTGTTCCTGCTGCCCGTCGCCCGGAAGCGGTTCAGCGACAACGTCGTGATCTCCGCGAGTGCATTCCTCTTCGCGTTGGGCACGGTCGCCGCCGCGTTCGCGCCGTTCGTCGTCGCGCTCGTCGTGCTCGTCGTGGCCGGGCTCGCCTGGATCGGCACCCTCACCGTCCTCAACGCCGCCCTGCAGCTGACGCTCCCGCAGTGGGTGCGGTCGCGGGCGGTCGCCGTCTACATCCTGTTCTTCATGGGCGCGATGGCCATCGGGTCGTTCCTCTTCGGCGTGCTGGCGCAGGCGGCCGGTACGACCGCCGCGCTCGTGATCTCGGCCGTCCTGCTGGTCGTCGTGGCGGTCAGCGTGCGTCCGCTCCCGCTGCTCCCGGGCACGGCGACCATCGACCGGACCATCGCGAACTCGTGGCCCGAGCCGATGCTCGTCTTCGAACCCGACCCGACCGACGGACCGGTGCTGATCGAGATGTCGTACCGCGTGAGCGACGCCGACCGCGCCGCGTTCGAGCGGGCCATCCGGCAGGTGGCCGACTCCCGCAGACGCACCGGCGGCTACCGCTGGCGGCTGTACCGCAGCGGCGACCACCCGGACACCATGCTGGAGACGTTCCTCGTCCCCTCCTGGGGCGAGTTCACCCGGCAACGGACGCAACGCTTCACCGGACGCGACCGGGAGCTCTGGGAGGCGGCACGCGCGTTAAGCAGCACCGAGCCGGTGGAGCGGCACTACTTCCACGCTCCGTGATGCGGTAGCCTCGGCGGCGGATGATTTCTCACACTGTGATCCCCGCAGGCGCCTGACGGCAGCCTTCCCGCGCGTGCGCGCGACGACGGTCTCGTGACGGCCGGGAGTCTCGACTCCCCCGCCCCGGAACCTGTTCTCGTCGACTCTTCAGGAGCACGCAATGACCCACATCCTCATCACCGGCGCGTCCGGTCGTCTCGGCGGCGCGGCCGTCCGATCCCTGCTCACCCTCCACCCCGCCGAGGAGGTGCATGCGCTCGTCCGGACCCCTGATGCGGCCGCACGGCTGCGGCGGATCGGAGTGGATGCGCGACGCGCCGACTACGCCGATCCCGTGGGCCTCGCCACGGCTTTCCGCGGGATCGACCGCCTGCTGTTCGTCTCGAGTCCCGTGCTCGATCCGGACGAGCGACTCCGGCAGCACCGCGCGGTGCTCACCGCTGCGGCGTCACTCGAGCACATCGTCTATACGAGCGTCCACGGCGCCGACCACGACCCGGCGCACGCGGCGACGGAGGCGACTCTGCGCGAACGCGGTGGGGCGACCCTCCTGCGCAACGGGTTCTACACGGAGCCGTTCGTCACGGCCGCGGTCGAACGGTCGGCGAGCGGGTGGATCGGATCGGCCACCGCGTCCCGTCCGCTGGCCACCGCATCCATCGCAGACCTCGGCGAAGCCGCCGCCCGGGTGGTCGTCGATCCGCCCAGCGAGGCGTTGTGGGAGCTGCGCGGGCCGGCTTGGACCTACGATCGGCTCGCCCGCATCCTGAGCGGTCTGCTCGGGCGGCCCGTGGCACACCGGGATGTGTCCGCAGCCGATGCGGATCCGCTCGGGCTGTTGCACGCCGCGGCGGCCGCGGGGGCGCTCGCGCAGGAGACGGACCACCTCCGGCGGCTGCTCGGACGCGAGCCGCGCGGGATCGATGCGGTCGCCGCGAGCGTGGTCGAAGACATCGACGGTCATCTATGATTCGGGTACTGAGAGAATGCGAGGCCGCCGTGTCCGACCGCCCCACCGTGCTGTTCGTCTGCGTGCACAATGCGGGACGCTCCCAGATGGCCGCCGGATACCTCCGCGAGCTGTCCGGGGGTCGGGTGGAGGTGCTGTCCGCCGGCTCCGAGCCCGCCGACCGGCTCAATCCCGCGGCCGTCGCCGTGATGGCCGAGGAGGGCATCGACATCGCCGGGAACACCCCGCAGATCCTGACGACGGACGCCGTGCGCGAGTCCGACGTAGTGATCACCATGGGATGCGGCGACACCTGCCCGATCTTCCCGGGCAAGCGCTACGAGGACTGGGACCTCACCGACCCCGCCGGTCTCCCGGTGGAGCAGGTGCGCCCGGTGCGCGACGACATCAAGCGGCGCGTCGAAGCCCTCATCGCGGAGCTGCTGCCCGCTGGCTGAGCGGTCCCGCGCTCACAGCCGACCGCGTCGAAAACGGAGGGGATGCCAGGCACGCTCGCCCGCATCCCCTCCGTTCGCGGCGTTTCGCGGAGTGTCCCGCCGAATCTCCTCCGTTTCTTACGCTCGAACCGTCGTTCGCTGCGCTGTCGGAAACGGAGGGGATGCTGCGGCGACACGCCGCTGTCGCGCCGGAACGGAGGACGCCCGACCGTCCGGGCCGCGGGATGTCCTCCGTTTGCGGCGCGTGGGCGGAGGCTAGGCTCGGCGCGACGAGAGGGATGAGGGGACGATGACGCAGTATCGCGCGGTGTTCGACGCCGAGGTGACGTTCTCGAACGAGGGCGGATTGCAGGCGCAGGGGTTCCGCGTCGACGTTCCGGGACCCGAGGTCACCCCCGAGGAGATCGGGCGGCTGTTCGTCACCTCCCTCGACCTACTGATGACCGAGAGCGTCACCGTGCACGACGTGCGGATCATCGAGGAGGCTCACAAGGGCACGCGGGGCGGCCCGAGCGACCCGCGCAACCACTGACCGCTCGGGCGATCCGCGGCCCGGCTACCGCATCCCGAGCAGCTGACCGGCGAGCGTGGCGGCCAGCCACTGCTCGAAGTGCTCCGGCGTCCATCCGGCGTTGACGACCAGCTCGAGGTAGACACCGCTCGCGGCGAACGCCCGGTACACCGCCTGGGCCTCGGACAGGGGAACGACCAGCGCGTCCTCCACGGAGGCGATCAGGCTGTCCATCACGCGGTTGCGTGCGCGGAGCTTCGAGCGCAGCAGGGCCTGAGTCTCCGCATCCTCGTCCAGAGCGGAATCGAGGATGCGCACGACGTCGAAATCGGTCGAGTACAGCACCGTCAGCCAGCGGGCCGCTCCCGTCATCCGCTCCCCCGGCTCCGGCAAGTCCAGGATCTCGCGGGCGAGTTCGCGGGCGCGCGCCCGCTCCAGCCAGCGCTCGCAGATCACATTGAGGATCTCGCGCTTGGCCCCGTACGCGGCATAGACGGTGCGGGTGCCGACGCCGGCTTCCCGGGCGATCGCCTCGATGCTGGTCACCGCATACCCGTCGCGCGCGAACAGCGCCTGAGCGGCCGACGCGATGCGGAGGCGCGTCTGCAGCGCCTGCTCCTTCCGGTAAGAGGATGCGGTCTTGACGTCGGCGTTCACGAGATCGATACTAATGGTGCAGTCAATGCAGTGTCACTGCACTGACTGCAGCGAAGGTGCAGATAGAGGAGTTCTCCCATGATCACCACAGACGCAGAACCGGCCGCGGTCGTCCTTCTGGAGCGGATGCTCCACGAGGGATTCGCCGGCGGCCGCACGGACATCGTCGACGAGCTCTGCTCCCCCGACCTCGTCGAACACCAGCTCGGGCTGTCCGGGACCGGCGCCGACGCCATCGCCAAGGTCAAGAAGGGCATGACCGACGTGCACACCGCCTTCCCGGACCTCCGATTCACCATCGGGGACTGGGCCCAACGTGACGACATCGTCTGGGTCCGCGCCGAAGGTGCGGGAACCAACACGGGGCCCTTCCTCGGAGCGCCGACCGGGCGGCCGGTGCACTTCACCGTCGTCGATGTGGCGCGGGTCGCCGATGGGCGGATCGTCGAGCACTGGGGTGTGCCCGACCGCTTCGCGATCCTGCTCCAGCTCGGCCGTATCGAGGTCCCTCAGCCGCAGTGACGGCGCCACGGCCTTCGCCTGGCGAGCTACTCCCCCGCGTCAATCAGGCGTGCGAGGTTGTCCAGCTCGTTCGCCCGGCCGGCCAGGAGCCGCTCGGTCCACACATCGTCGTGCAGCGGCTCGACCCTCATGATCACACGCGTCCCACCGTCGACCGGCTCGAGCTCGACCTCGGTCAGCTGCTCGTAGGGCTCGTGGCCGGGCACGAAGTCGATCAGGGAGCGGTACCCGAGCCGCGTCGGCCGCTCGACTGTGGTGAAGGTCTTGCGGGATGTCGTACTCAGCGGCATCCCGTTCTGCTCCATGAACGCCACCTGCTCGGGCGCCGTCGCCGTCATCGTGTAGACGAGCTCACCTCCGGGCCGCAGGTCGAGCGCCGACACGTCGGTGCGGAACCCGTCCGGCGCCCACCAGCGCCCGATTCCCGCCGGGGTCGTCCAGAGTTCCCAGACGGTCTCGGCCGGGGCTGCGATGGTACGTTCGATCGTTTCCATGATTTGCTCCTTCGTTTGATCGCACGATATATTCGTTGCGACGAATGTGTCAAGCATCGATCGATCGGAGGATCGGATGGCGGTCGAAAGCGACCGGGTGCACGCGATCCTCGCGGTACTCGCAGAACCGACGCGGTTCCGGATCGTCGAGGCGCTGGCCATCCGCCCGCACACGGTCGGCGAGGTCGCCGCCGTGCTCGGGGCCTTGCAGCCTCAGACGACCAAGCACCTCCAAGCACTCGAAGCTGCCGGCGTGGTGCGTGTCCACCGGCTGGGCCGGCGCAAACTCGCCTCCCTGAACCGAGCGGCCCTCGATGAGGTCGCCGACTGGCTCGGCGGTCTGTCGGCGGCGACTCCGGACGACGTCGCCCTCGCGCGATACGCAGATGCGGTAGCGGCAACCGAGGCGCGGCTCTCCGACGACGCGGCCGGTCACGCGACCATCCTGCACTTCCGTCGCACCATCCCCGCTCCTCCGGCACAGGTGTGGGAGGCCTGGACCGATCCCCGCCTCCTCGCGCAGTGGTGGGCACCCCGGCATTTCGAGGTGGAGCGCAGTCGATTGGATGCGACTCCCGGCGGCCACGTCGAACTCCGGCTGCGCGAGGCCGACGGCGCGCGTTACGCCTCGGCCGGCACGGTCCACGCCGCAGAGCCGGGCCGCCGCTTGGAGTTCACGCTCGCGCCCCTCGGGCCTGACGGCGAACCGCTGTTCGACGCGGTGCACGAGTTGACCCTGTCGGGCCGGACCCGCTGCCGCATGGAGCTCACGATCCGGGTCGCCGATGCGGATGCTGCCGCCGCACCCATGATCGCCGGCCTCGAACCGGGGTGGACGCAGCTGCTGGACGCCCTGGCGGAGGTAGTCGCACGCCCGGCGTGACTCAGCGCGTCGACCCCGCCGTCAGCCCCGACACCAGCCGACGCTGGAAGAACGCGGCCGCGGCGAACACGGGGATGAGCCCGATCACCGATGCCGCCGCGAGCTTGCCGTAGTCGGTGATCCGCTCCCCCAGCATCAGCGTCAGCACGACCGGGAGCGTCTGCGCGTCCGGCGACTGGGTGAGGAAGGCGGCGAGGAGGAACTCGTTGTAGTCGAGCACCGCGACGATGATGCCGACCGCGACGAGCGCCGGGGCGAGCAACGGGGTGACAATGCTGATCAGCACGCGGAAGCCTCCCGCGCCGTCCAGCTGGGCGGCCTCGTCGAGCTCGGCGGGGATGCGCCGGGTGAAGCCTTCGAGCAGCCAGACGGCGACCGCGACGTTCGAGAGGGCGTAGACCAGGGTCAGTCCGGGCAGCGTGTTGTTGAGCGACAGGGAGCGCAGCAGGGTGAACAGCGGGATGACCGCGACGATCGGCGGAAGCAGCCACGGGCTCAGCACGGTCGCCGCCAGCGTGCGCCCTCCCGCACGGTACCGGGTGATCGCCCAGGCCGCCGGAACCGCGATGACGAGCGTGAGCGCCGCACCGGCCAGGGCAGCGACGAGGGAGTTGAGTACGCCCTGCAGCAGGCCGCCGGAGAGAGCGTTCACCCAGTTCTGCGGCTGCGGGTGTGCAGGGACGAGGAGGCCGGCGCCGACGTCGGCGCGCGACATCAGCGACACCGACACGAGGTACGCGATCGGGATCAGCGTGCCGGCGAGCACCAGCGCGAGCACGACGACCGCGGCGATGGGCCGGCGGTCGCGGGTTGCGGCGAGCAGGCGGTCAGTCACGGTGGAGCCTCCTGGCGATGAGGATGACCGGCAGCGTCACGACGGTCACCACGACGGCGAGCAGCAGTGTGATCGCCGACGACCGGCCGAGGTCGAACTGCTGCAGTGCTGCCTGGTAGATCAGGTACGCGGGCATGCTCGTGGACGTGCCGGGCCCTCCCGAGGTCAGCACGAACACGAGGTCGAACACCTTGAAGGCGAGCACCAGCCGGATGAGGAAGGCCGCCGCAATCGTGCCCGCGATGGCGGGCAGCGTGATGCTGCGGAAGAACCGGAACCCGTGCGCACCGTCGAGCGCCGCGGCCTCGGCGACCTCACGGTCCTGTCCGAGGAGCGCTGCGAACACCAAGAGCGCGATCAGCGGCGTCCATTCCCACACGTCTGCGACGCCGATCCCGACGAGCGCCCAGCCCGGCGACGACAGCACGGCGACGGGCGCCCCGTGGTAGCCGACGAGGCTCAGCACCGTGTTGAGCAGGCCGCCCGACGGGTTGAAGATCAGCTTCCAGAGCACGCCGACGATCACGGGCGGGGTGATGAGCGGCAGCAGCAGGAGAGTGCGGCTGAGCGAGCCGCGGCTCGTCGCGCTGCGCAGCGCCAGCGCGGTGACGACGCCGAGCACGGTGCTCGCCGCCGATACGACCAGGGCGTAGACCACGTTGCGCGCGAGCGAGGCGGTCACATCCCCGTCGGTAAGCGCGTCGGTGAGGTTGGCCGTGCCGACCCAACTCTGCAGCGGCCGGCCGAGCGACGACTCCGACAGCGCGGTCAGCACGATGAAGACGAGCGGATACGCGCCGAGCACGATCGTGGCGAGCACGGTCGGAGCGACCATGGCCCGGCGCACCCCGGCGCCGCCCGCCCGGGCCCGGCGCGCGGGTGTGCGCGCGGCGGCCCGGGGGGCGGCGTCGGTGACGAGGGAGGCCTCCGTCACTTGAGGATGCTCTCCCACTTCTTCTGGATGTCGTCCATCGTCTGCTTGGCGCTCCCGCCCTGGCCGGCGAGCAGCTTGGCGAGGCCGTCCGTCAGCACCTGGGCGAGCTCCGTCGCGTGCTTTCCGGTGGGCCAGGCGAGCGATCCGGTCAGAGTGGCCTTGTTGACGTTCTGGATGGTCGGGAAGTCCTTGCCGTAGGTCGCGTCGTTCAGCGAGCTCTTCCGGTTCGGGTCGATCCCGGTGGGCGGCGACGCGACGAGCAGCTGGGCGTTGACCTTCGACGAGGTCGCGAACTGGATGAACGCCTTGGCCAGGTCGGCCTTCTTGGTGTTGGCGGTGATCACCCAGGTGAAGCCGGCGACCAGCGATGCGCGGGAGGTCGTGTTGGATCCACCGGTGGGCAGCGTCACGACGCCCCACTTGCCCGCGACCTTCGAGTCGCTGGATGCGTCCTCCGAGCGGACGCCGAGGTCGGTCCAGTTCTCGATGAATCCGACTCTGCCGGCGAACCAGGCGCTGTTCCCCGCACCGAAGTCCGTCTCGGCCGGCGTGGGCAGCGCGTACTTGTTCACATCCACCAGCGCCTGCGCCGCCTGCACGGCCGCCTCGGAGTCGAGTGCGGGCTTGCCCTTGTCGTCGAGGAACTCGCCGCCGAAGCCGGCGAGGCGGTTAGCGTAGCTGGCGCCGAGGATGAGCGGCGACTTCTGCCCGAAGACCGCGGCGCCGTACACGCCCTGCGCCGACTCGTTGGCGGTAATCGTCTTCACGTCCTGCAGGTACTCGTCCCAGGTCTTCGGCGGCGCCTGGATGCCGTTCCTCGCGAGGATCTCCGTGTTGTAGAACAGCACGTGCGTGTCGCCGTCGAACGGAAGGCCGTAGCGCTTGTCGCCGACCTTGCTGTACGCGTCGTAGATCGACGGGATGAAGTCGGATGTGTCGAGCGCTTTGTCGTCCTTGATCCAGGAGGAGAGGTCCTGGATTGCGCCGTCGGAGGCGAGGTCTCCGAGCGAGACGTACCAGGGCGCCGCAGCGTCGATCGTGTTCGCGCCGGACTGCTGGTCGAGGGCGATCTTCGACCCGATCTCGTCGTAGGGCACGATGACGGTCTTGACCGTGGCGCCGGTCTCCTTCTTGAACTCGGCGGCGAGCCATTTGGCGGCGCCCTCGTGCGAGGAGATCATCTCCACCGTCAGCGTCTGACCGGCGAACTTCTTGCCGTCGGAGGCGGTGGATGCGCTGGAGCCGTTCGAGGCGCCGGCGCAGCCCGCGAGGACGAGAGCGGTGGCGGCGAGGGCGGCGACCGCTGCGGCGGAACGTCGTCGGGATGTCATGGGTGCTCCTCGGGAAGGGATCGGAGGCGGGTGCTGGGGGCTCAAGGCCGGATGCACGGAAAGCCGGGTGGTGAGTGCCGTCACGCTAGGGACTCCCCCGGCTCTGCCGCAAGCGAGTGTGACGCTGTGCTACGCCGACGCAATCTGGCGTCACATGCGCTGGCCCGCGGGCGCGCGAACCGCTAGCGTTCCGCACCTATGGCCGACCGAATCATCCTCAACGCGTTCGATATGAGCTGCGTCACCCACCAGGCACCCGGACTCTGGCGTCATCCCGACAACCAGGCGCACCGCTACACCGACCTCGACTACTGGACCTCCCTGGCCCGGACGCTCGAGCGCGGCGGTTTCGACGCCCTGTTCCTCGCCGACGTGCTCGGCGTGTACGACGTGTACCGCGACTCCGCCGCCCCGGCGCTTCTCGACGCGGCGCAGATTCCGCTGGGCGACCCGGTCGCCCAGATCAGCGCGATGGCGGCGGTCACCGAGCGCCTCGGTTTCGGGGTGACCGTCGCGACCACGTACGAGCAGCCCTACCTGCTCGCCCGCCGGTTCTCGACGCTCGACCACCTCACCAAGGGCCGGATCGGCTGGAACGTGGTCACCTCCTACCTCGACTCCGCCGCCCGCAACCTCGGGCTGCGCAAGCAGATCGCGCACGACGACCGCTACGCGATCGCCGAGGAGTTCCTCGACGTCACCTACAAGCTGTGGGAGGGGTCGTGGGAGGACGGCGCGGTCTTGCGCGACCGCGAGACCGGCGTCTTCACCGACCCGGCACTGGTGCACCCGATCGAGCACGACGGCGAGCACTACCGGGTGCCCGGCATCCACCTGAGCGAGCCGAGTCCGCAGCGCACGCCCGTCGTCTTCCAGGCCGGCGCGTCGCCGAAGGGCCGGGAGTTCGCGGCGAAGCACGGCGAGGCCATCTTCATCAACGGCCTCACGCCCGAGCTCACGCGCAAGGCGACGGACGACATCCGTGCCCGTGCCGCCGCGATCGGCCGACCGGCCGAGACGGTCAAGATCCTGACCCTGGCGACGGTGATCGTCGCGCCGACCGACGAGGAGGCGCAGGCGAAGCTCGACGAGTACCGCACCTACGTCTCGACCGAGGGGGCGTTCGCGCTCTACGGCGGGTGGTCCGGGCTCGACCTGTCGCAGCTGCCGCTCGACGAGCCGCTGCAGTACATCGACACCGACGCCGCACGGTCGGCCCTGTCGATCTTCACCACGGCCGACCCGAACCGCCAGTGGACAGCCCGCGACATCGCCGAGTACGTCGGCATCGGCGGGATCGGCCCGGTGATCGTCGGAAGCCCGACCACCGTCGCCGACGAGCTGGAGCGCTGGATCGAAGTGGGCGGCATCGACGGATTCAACCTCGCGTACGTGGTCACCCCGGGGAGCTTCGAGGAGTTCGTCGAGCTGGTGGTGCCCGAACTGCGGGCCCGCGGCCGCCTCGACGACCAGCCCGGGACGACCCTGCGGGGACGCCTGAACGGCACCGGCGACGCCGTCGTGCCTGCCTGGCACCCCGCGCACCCCTACCGCGGTGCGTACCGCGGACGCCCCAGCGCCGCGGACCGCCGCGAGCCCGTGACCGAAGGAGCAGCATGACCCGCAGCTATTGGACCGGCCAGGCCGACGCCGCCGAGCTCGCGCACTGGGAGGCCGTCGCCACCGAGGCCGCCGACCGGCTGGCCGTCGACGCCCTGGAACGTGACCGGGCCAACCAGGATCCGACCGCCGAGCTGGAGCTGCTGCGCGACACCGGCCTCGTCAACCTGCTCGACCCCGCGGAGTTCGGCGGAGGCGGTGCGCACTGGGAGACGGCCTTCCGGGTGATCCGCATCCTTTCGCGTGCCGACGCCTCGGTCGCGCAGGTGCTCGCGTACCACTACATCAACTCCGGCAATATCGGCTTCGCCGTCGCCCCGGAGCGCCAGTCGGACCTGTACCGCCGCACGATCGACGGTCGCTGGGTCTGGGGCGACTCGGTCAACCCGGTTGATCCGGACCTCACGCTCACCGACCTGGGGGACGGACGCCACCGCCTCGACGGCACCAAGCGCTTCTCGACCGGCGCCTCCGCCGGCGACATCGTGCTGGCGGCCGCGACCGTCGCGGGCGGCGCGCGGGCAGGCACCCCGGTGTTCGTGCTCCTCGACCACGACCGCGCGGGCATCCGCTATCACGGCGACTGGGATGCGCTCGGCCAGCGGCTGTCGGCGAGCGGTTCCGTCACCTTCGACGGCGTCGCCGTGGACGAGTCCGACATCCTGGGCGAACTCAGCGACGAGCCGTTCTCGACCCTGATCACCCCGGGCATCCAGCTCGCCTTCGGCAACCTCTACCTCGGCATCGCGGAGGGCGCGCTCGCCAAGGCGCGCGAGCTCACCCTCGCCCGCACGAACTCGTGGTTCCTCTCCGGCGTCGACCGGTACGCTGAGGACCCGTTCGTGCTGCGCGTCTTCGGCGAGCTGCTGTCGCGCATCGAGGCCGTGGAGGCCCTCGCCGACGCGGTCGGCCGTGAGTTCGACGCCGTCGTCGAGAAGGGCGAGGAGGTCACCGCGGAGGACCGCGGCCGGCTGGCCCAGCGGATCGCCCGGCTGAAGGTCGTCTCGACCGAGGTGTCGATCGAGGTGACGACGCGCGTGTTCGAGGTCACCGGATCCAGCTCGGCTCGCGCCTCCGTCGGGCTCGACCTGTGGTGGCGCAACGTGCGCACGCACACCCTGCACGACCCGGTCGACTACAAGAAGCTCGAGGTCGGCGCGTACTACGTCAACGGCGACCTGCAGCCCATCTCCCTGTACACCTGATCGGAGCGACATGACCGACACGACGACCGCCGCCCGTCCCTCCGCGCCCGCGAGCGCCGCCGAAGCGCTCGAACGGCTGGAGCCGATCCTGGAGCGCCTGCGGAGCTCGGCGTCGCGCCGGGAACGCGAGCACGAGCTGCCGACCGGCGTGGTGCGCGAACTCGCCGATGCGGGGCTCGGTGCTCTGCGCGTCCCGCGGGACAACGGCGGCGCCGGCCTGAGCCTCGTCGAGCTGGGTGAGGTGCTGGTGGAGCTGGCGGCTGCAGACTCCAACCTCCCGCAGATCTTCCGCGGTCACTTCGCCTTCGTGGAGGACCGCCTCACCGCTCCCGCTTCCGCCGAACGCGACGCCTGGCTGGAGCGCTTCGCGGCGGGCGAGATCGTCGGCAACGCCTGGAGCGAGACCGGTTCGGTGGGTCTTGGCGACTCCGGGACGCACATCCGCCGCACCCCGGACGGCCCGCGCGTCGACGGCCGCAAGTTCTACACGACCGGCAGCCTCTACGCGGATTGGATCGACGCGACCGCGAAGGACGCCGACGGCACCGACGCGACGGTTCTCCTGCGCGTCGACCAGCCGGGAGTGTCGGTGCGCGACGACTGGGACGGTTTCGGCCAGCAGCTGACCGGCACCGGCACCGCGGTCTTCGACGACGCAGCGGCATCTCCGGCCGACGTCCTCCGGTTCTCCGATCGCTTCCGGTACCAGACCGCCCTCTATCAGTGGGTGCTCGTCAGCGTGCTGGCGGGCATTGCACAGGCGACCGAACGGGAGGCGGGTGAGGCGCTGCGCGCACGCACGCGGGTGTACAGCCACGGCCTCGCTCCGCTGGCGAAGGACGACGGGCAGCTGCAGGCCGTGATCGGCGAGATCTCGGCGGTCGCGTTCACCGCGCGGGCGCTCGTCCGCTCGGTGGGCGAAGCCCTCGATGCGGCCGCCGCCACCGCATCACGGCGCGGCAGCGCGGAGGACGACGAGGCCAACGTGCGGGCGGAGATCGCCTCGGCGCAGGCGCAGATCGTGCTCAGCCAGTCGGTGCCCCTCGCCGCGACCCGGCTGTTCGACACGCTGGGCGCCTCGGCGGTGAGCCGGGCGGCCGGACTCGACCGGCACTGGCGGAACGCGCGCACGGTCGCCTCCCACAACCCCTGGGTCTACAAGGCGCGCATCGTCGGCGACTGGAGCGTCAACGGCACGGTTCCGCCGTACATCTGGCAGATCGGCACTGCGCGCTGAGGCGCGACGGGCTGGTCAGGCGCCCGTTCCGTCGGCTTCTTCGGCGGCCGGCGCCTCCCACAGCTCGATGGGCAGCCCCTCCGGGTCGTGCAGCCGTGCGAACCGGCCGTAGTCGCCATCCCACTCGGCCCTCCGCTCCACGACGATCCCGGCTGACTCCAGCGAGCCGACCAGCTCATCCAGTCCGCTGACCCGCAGGTTCAGCATGAACGGCTGGTCAGCTGCGAAGTAGTCGGAGTCGGCCGGGAACGGCGCGAACACGGTCATGCCGCCCTGCTGCTCCCACACGCTGTCCGAGCCCGCCGCGATCCCGAGATGCTCGCGGTGCCAGGCCGCGCGCGCCTCCGGATCACGGCTCCGGATGAACAGTCCGCCGATGCCCTCAACGCCCACTGCGACCTCCTCGCCTCGGCGCTCAGGCTAGCAACCGACGGTCGCTCCGGCGATTGTCACCGGCGGTCACCCGCGCGGATCGAGCACGGACAGCACGGCCGGGCCGACCTGCTCGGCCGACACGAGCCGCAGTTCGGTCGGGCTGCCGGCGGCGTCGAACAGCCGTCTGCCCGCCCCGACCGCGGTCGGGAACGTCAGCAGCCGGTACTCGTCGATGGCGTCCCTCCCGGCCAGTTCGGCGACGACCGATCCGCTGCCGATGACGACCACATCCCGCTGCGGCACCGTCCGGTCGAGCCAGCTCTCCAGTCCGCCGACCGCGGTCGAACCGGACCACGCGTCCAGCGCCACCGGCATGCTCGCCAGCACGGCCTTGCTCGCCTGATTCATCGCCCGCGAGAACGGGTCGTCGCGGTTCGGCCAGAGGGTGCTGAAGTGCTGCCAGGTGCGGCGGCCGAACAGCAGCGTCCCGGTCTCGAGGATGCTGCCCAGCCGGAACTTGTCCCCCCGCGACCCCCTGTGGCCCGAACCGCATCGCCCAGCCGCCGAACGGCGTGCCGTCGCTGCCGTCCGGATCCTCCACCACGCCGTCCAGCGTGATGAACTGCACCACGATCACTCGTCCCATTCGCTCGTCTCCTTCTGTTCGCGTTCTCGTTGCGTTCACACGTGCATACGAACGAGCGCTCCCAAACTCATCTCCGCCCTCTCCGCCCTCTCTGCCCACCGTCGAGTCCGCAAAAAATGCACACGTCTGGCCCCGGAGCGTGCAGTTTGTGCGGACTCGACGGTGGGGGTCAGCGGGCGGGGGCGAAGAGGGCGAAGAGGCGCGGGTCCTGGTAGACGAGCACGCTGGCGATGGCGTCGCCCCGAGATGTCTCGGACCCGTCGAAGAGCTGCACCGTATGCGGCTCGCGACCCTGCTCGGTGAGGCGGTACAGGAGGAAGCCGCGCTGGCCGTTCGCGGCGATCGGTTCGGTCGCCCAGGAGGTGCCGCGCCAGGTGAACAGGTGCTCCATGAAGGCGGCGAACGGTGCGCGTCCGATCGACCACTGCGGCACCGGCGGCATCTCGAACACGACGTCGTCGGCGACCAGGGCTGCCAGCGCCCTCACATCGGCGGCCCGGATCGCGGCCGCGTAATGCTCGACGACGCCCGGGCGGAGGGGATGCGCGCGCCGCGTCCCCTCACGGATCGCCGCGCGAGCCCGCTGCAGCGCCGAGTTCGCCGACGCGACGGAGACCTCGAGCACGGCCGCGGTCTCCCCCGCGCTGAGCCCGATCACGTCGCGGAGCACGAACGCACCCCTCTGCAGCGGCGAGAGCGTCTGGAGCATGGCCGTCACGGCGAACCGCACGTCCTCCGCCTGCTCCGCCGCCGCGGCCGGCTGCGAGTCGGATGCGGCACGGCCGACCCAGCCCGTCGGCGCGGGCAGAAGCCACGGAACGTCGAAGGACGGCACGAGCGGCGCGCCCACCTCGATGCTCGGATCCGTCAGGTCACGGGGAAGCGGTCGCCGAGGGGTCTGCCGCAGCCGGTCGACGCACACGTTGCGGGCGACCCGGTAGGCCCAGGTGACGAAGGATGCGCGGGCCGGGTCGAAGCTGTCGCGGGCGCGCCACATCCGCTCGAGCGCATCCTGCACCGCATCCTCGGCCTCGAACGGCGACCCGAGCAGCTGGTACGAGAACGCGAGCAGGCCCCGGCGGACGCCCGCCAGGTCCGCCTCCGAGAACGCCGCCATGCGCTGATCCTAGTGACGGCGCGAACCGGCCCCCGTCAACTTTTGACGGTTTCTGTCCTCCGAATTGGGGACGCGGCGGCACGCGGGTTAGCGTTGTCGAGGCCCGGGGATGCCGGACCGACGCGGATACGAATTCTCAGCGAAAACGTCTCAACCCGACGCGAAACGGAACGGCATCCCGGGAAACCCTCTCCCCCGACGTTGCGCAGCCCGCGAGGTGTTCAGCCCGCGCTGTGGTCGACCAGCGGCTGCACCTGGACCCCGCTGTGATCCTGACGGGCCTCGGCGAGACCGGACGCCAGCGCGACCGCCGCATCCCTGTCGGGCATGTCGATGACGTAGAAGCCGCCGACGACCTCCTTCGCCTCGGTGAACGGGCCGTCGACCGCGATCGGCTCCCCGTCGTCACCGCGACGGACGGTCACCGCGGTCTCCGGTCCTTGCAGCTCGCCGGACGCGACCACGGCATCCCCCGCCTTCTGCCAGAACTCGCGGTGGGCGGAGTCGATCTCCGCGCGCTCGTCGGCGGACATCGCCTTCCAACGGTCCGCGTCGCCCTGGATGAGAATGATGAACTGGCTCATCGGTCATGCCTTCCTGCTGTCGGAACATCTTCTGACCAGGCGTCGAACGAACACGCCGGAAATCGACACGGGCGCGGGATGCGAGCGTCCTCACGCGACACGCTCGAGGACGATGAGGGGTGTCCGGTAGTGCTCGGTAACCGTCCCTCCGAGGTCGCAGACCGCGACAGCGGCCTCCTCGGCCTCCGCCTCCGACCAATCGCTGAAGGTCGTGAACAGCCCGCGCACCCCGTCCTCGTCGAGGTCGATGGACCACGGGAACTCTTCCATGTGTGACGCGCGGAAAAACCCGCCGCCTTCAAGCAGTCGGGCCCACTCCGCCGTCTGCGACTCGTCCGGACCGGGCCGGGGCGGCGCATCCCGCCGGTCGACGATCGCCTGCACCCGCCCACGGAACGGCGTCGGCGGCACGGATGCGTCCCCGTAGGCGTTCCGCCAGACCGCCAGGTGGCCGCCCTGCGCCAGTGCGGCGTGCAGCTTCGGCAGCACCACATCGAGGTCGAACCAGTGCACCGCGGTCGCGACCGTCGCCAGAGTGAAGGATGCGGCGGGCAGGTCCGCCTCCTCCGCCGTCGTCGCGATCACCCGCACATCCGGAAGCCGTTCGGCGAGCCGTACCGCCAGCGCCGCGCCCGGCTCGACGGCGGTCACCTCCATCCCGGCCTCCACCAACCCTCGGGTCGCCTGCCCGCTCCCGGCGCCGAGATCGAGCGCCCGCGCGCCGGGAATGAGCAGCCCGAGCGCTGCGAGCCGCTCCCACAGGGCAGCGGGATACGGCGGCCGGGCGCGGTCGTACAGCTCGGCGTGCCGATCGAAATGCATCGGGTCGGGCATGCGCCGACGATATCGCGGAGGTGCTCCGTGCATGTAGGGAACGATTGCCGCGATGTCGCCGTGAGGGGGATACTGCTCGCATGAACGCCGTGGCACAGGTGCTGGCGGTCGTTCTCGGGGTGATCCTCATCGGCGTGGGATCCCTCGAAGCGTTCCAGTACCGGAATCAACGCTGGTTCTCGATGTTCCATATCCGCAGCGAGGATGCTCCGGCCGTGCGGCTCTGGGTCGTCAACCTGGGGTTCTACAACATCGTCTACGGCCTCGGTTCGATCGCCGGCGTAGTGCTCACGCTGATCGGGCTCGTGGCCGCAGGCATCGGCATCGTCGTGTTCGTGTGCGTCTCGCACATCATCCTGGGCCTCGTGCTGGTTATCGTCGAGCGCACGCTCTGGCGCAACGCGGTGTACGAGGCGAGCCTGCCCGTCGTCGTCCTGGTGGCGCTCTCATTCGGATGACACCGAGCACGGAGGCCGACCGGCGCGTCGCACGCGGGTCAGAGCGACACGCGGTTGCGACCCTGCTTCTTCGCCCGGTACATGGCGGCGTCGGCCGCGTCGAGCAGCTGCTTCGCCGTCAGCCCGGCCTCGATGGGCAGGACGCCGCACGACGCCGTCACGGTCATCGGCCCGCGCGCGGTGTCGATCGGCAATGCGATCTCCTCCACCAGCCGTGCGGCGAACCGCTCGCCGTCCTCCGCCGTCACTCCGACGCTGAGCACCACGAACTCATCCCCCGCCAGGCGGGAGATCACGTCGGTGGCGCGGCTGCCCGCGGTGAGGCGGTCGGCGACCGTCCGCAGCACGGCATCCCCGGTCTCGTGGCCGTGGCGGTCATTGATGGCCTTGAAGCCGTCCAGGTCGAGGAACAGCAGCACGCCGCCCTCGCCCGCCGCCACTGTGGATCCCAGCCGGTGCTCGAGCGAGCGCCGGTTGTGGAGGCCCGTCAAGTGGTCGATCAGCGCCAGCTGGGCGAGACGCGCCTCCTGGCCACGATCGAGAGCCCGCGCCAGGTCGCGCCCGAGCTCACGCGCTTCCTCGGGGATCGATCCCCACGCGAGCGCCGTCCCCTCCACGCTCTGCCGCCACTCGGAGAACGAGCGGCGCGGCGACAGCGGGGTGTCGCGATTCTCGGGACTCTGGTCTCCGAGCCAGCGGATCACCTGCGTGACCTCGTGCCGGAAGAACAGCAGGACGCCGTGCGCGCCGACCGGCACCACGAGTAACCCCGCGAAGCCGGGCATCAGGGCCGCCAGTGCGGGGTGGGTGCGCTGCAGCTCGCTCGTGTGGAACGGTTCGATCCCGACGGCGGAGAGCAGCAGGCTGCGGTCGATGGTCGGGACGTCGCCCACGCTGCGGCTCACCCCATCCAGCGCCAGCACCGCGCCGTCCGCGCCGACCAGCCGGCAGAGCTCGGCGCCGCCGTCGACCAGTGTCAGCAGCGGGTCGTCAGACGACGGGATGCCCGCCAGCATCGCCGCGCGCTGCTCGCGGACGGTGAGGTCGCGGCGCAGCTGCGCGATCGACTCGAGCGCGGTCAGCTGCAGGGTCAGCTGGGTGGCGAGCACCTCCAGCGCGCGGCGGAGCAGGACGGGCATCCGCCGTTCGGTCCGGTGTGCACAGGTGATCATGCCGGTCAGCCGGTCGTCTTCGATCAGCGAGAACGACACCGTGGACGCCTGGCCCATGTTGCGCATGAACTGCAGGTGGTGCGGTGAGACCGCCCGGAGCTCGCCGCTGCTGAGGTCGAGCGGCGGCACGTTCTCGTCGACGGAGACCAGCGGGGTGCCGGCATCCTCGGTGCTCACGATCTGGCGCGACAGCTTGGTCAGGTAGAGCGAGCGGGCCTGCTGCGGGATGTCGGACGCCGGGAAATGCAGTCCGCGGTACGACTCCATGTCGGGCTCCGACGCCTCACCGGCGACCTCGCCGTGACCGTCGTCGAAGAAGCGGTAGACCATCACACGGTCGAAACCGCTGATCCGCTTGACCTCCTCGGCCGCCGCCTGGCGCAGCTCCTCGGCGCTCGAGACCAGGCCCAGCGAGCGGATCGCGCCGACGACCGACGCGGTCGGGAGGTCCGGGGTGCCGGCGGCCGGCTCCAACTCGATGACGACCTGCTCGCCGAGACGGTGCGTGACGGCGTCGTACGGCTCGCCCTGCAGCTCGACGCGGACGGGATCACCGTGCGTCTCCGCCGCGATGCTCCACTCGAGGGTGGGACTGCGGAGCTCCGACACGGAACGGCCGAGCCACTGCGCCGCGTTCTCGCTCGCGGTCACGATCTCGTACGTCGCTGCGCTGACGACCAGCAACATCCCGAACGACTGGATCCGGCCCGGTGTGCGGATCGGCTCCTTCACACACTCTTCGAGCCTCCGAAGCTCCGACGCGTCGGGAACCGCACCACCATCCACCACCACTCGACCCTAGCCCAGACCCGAGCGCAGCGTGACCCGGGGCGCAGATCGGCCGCGCCGCCTCTTCCGCGCCGGCAGCCGTCGCATTCTGCCGGAAATGGAGGCGTTCATGTCCCGGCCCACGCCCATCCACCTCCGTTTCTCACCCGTCGTCGGCGCGCCGCCTGATGTCTCCTCCCTTTCCGCCGCCGCGCGAAAGGGAGGACATCCTGGTCGGCTTCCCGGTGTGTCGCGAGAACGGGAGGGGATGTGACCCGCCCCGCCGCCCAGCACCTCCGTTTCCGTCGCCCAGCACCTCCGCTTCCGCCGCGGAGCGGAGCAGTGGACGACGCGGGGGTGTGCCGCGGGCATCGGGCGGTGGATGATGCCTAGAGACACGGAAGGACGCACATGGACGAGACAGCGAACACCGACCGCTCCGAATACCCCGACGACGCCGGCTACCCCGACGGCCAGGGCACTCTCGATGAAGGGACCGGCGCCTTCCGCGGCCCGACCGGCGACGAAGCGGCCGACGACGGCGGTCGCGACGACGCCGGACTCGAGGGCGAGGAGGTCGTCGAGGAGCTGTCGGAGTTCGACGGCCCTGACGAACGAGACGAGTAAGCCGAACGAGACGAGTAAGCCGAACGAGACGAGTAAGCCGAACGAGACGTGTAAGCCGCGCGGGACGAGTGGCCGCCTAGCGCGGAACCGCCGCCACCGCGTCGATCTCCACCAGCGCACCGGGCCGCGCAGGCGCGACGGTGAGCACCGTCACCGCGGTCCGGTGGTCGCCCCACACGGCCCGCGTCGCCCCGTAGGCGTCGGTCGGGTCGATCCCGGGCGCCAGGTGAATGGTGAGTTTGGCCACCTGTTCCGGCCCGCTTCCGGCCTCCTCGAGCACGGCGAGGAGGTTCCGGAGCGCTTGCTCCGTCTGTGCGGCGAGCCCATCGAGCAGGGCGCCCTCCGCATCCACCCCGTTCTGACCGCCGACGAAGAGCAGCGGACCCGGTGGGACGATCATCCCCTGGGCGAAGGCCGGGCTGCGGTACAGCTGGGGCGGGTCGACGGGGGTCGGTGTC
Organism: Leifsonia sp. NPDC014704; assembly: GCF_043083605.1. Lineage (NCBI taxonomy): Bacteria > Bacillati > Actinomycetota > Actinomycetes > Micrococcales > Microbacteriaceae > Leifsonia > Leifsonia sp. NPDC014704. The sequence continues at coordinate 814,812 of NZ_JBIBYW010000001.1, forward strand.
TCGGACATGGCGCGTCCTCCCTGGTGAGTTCTGGTGAGCCTCCAGTGTCCCGCCGACCCCTGACACCGCGGCTGGTCGAATCGGAGGCGAGAGTACGGTTCCTTCCCCACGACTGACGGATCCGGCGCGTCTGCCGACTATGACTGAGGAAGGGCGGACGCCGTCCTCCGCCGTCCTGTCCCCGACCCCGAGGAATCCCGTGTCTCAGCCGCTCTCCGCCGCCGCCCGCACCGCACCGACCGTCATCACCGCGTCATTCTGGCTGTGGATCGCCAGCACGGTGGTGAGCCTGATCGCGTTCGCCGTCCTGGTCCCCGGCCTGTTCGCGGGCGCGCCGGACGGGGGCGGGATCGCCGCAGGCTCCGTGACCGGGGCGATCATCGGCTCGGGGCTGCGCGTGTTCCTCGCCACGTACCTGCTGCGCGGAGCGAACTGGGCCCGCATCGTGCTCACCGTCATCGCGGGCGTCGTTCTGCTCACCGGCATCTCGTCGCTCCTGACCGGCGACCTCCTCGGCCTCCTCGTCGTGGTCATCGTCATCGTCGCCGCCGTGCTCATGTGGCTGCCGGCCGCGCGGCCGCACTTCCGCCGGGCCTGACCCCGGCGGCTGTCGCGCCCCGGGTTGACAGCCCCCGATAGAGTGGATGTGTGAACCCGCTCATCTCGCAGCTCGACGCCGCCTTCGCGGCCACCGGGCGTCTGGAGGTCGTCGGCGCGCTCAGCGCCGGCGTCAGAGCGTTCTGAACCTGTTTCGGTGATTCTTCACCTGTTTCGGTGATTCTTCGCGCGCACGGCGCGCGACCGCGGCCGCGGCATTCCCGCGCGCGGGCTTCTCTCCCATCGGCTCGACCGATGACGGCTTCAGACATGTCAGGCGTTCATTCATGCATCCTTTGACCGAGCAACAGCTCCGTGCCTCCTTCGTCAACGCGTCCCAGCGCGAACGCAAGGAGCTCACCCTCCCCGATCTGGCGCAGGTGCGCTGGGACGACATCGACTACCTCGGCTGGCGCGACCGCAAGCTGCCCGCCCTCGGGTACGTCGTCGCCGAGATCGACGGCGCGCCCGTCGGCGTCCTGCTGCGCCAGGCGGAGGGCCGCGTCCGATCGCGCCCGCAGTGCTCCTGGTGCGAAGACGTGCACCTCCCCAACGACGTGCTCTTCTTCATCGCGAAGCGCGCCGGGAAGGCCGGCCGCAACGGCAACACGCTGGGTACGCTGGTGTGCGCCGAGTTCCAGTGCTCGGCCAACGTCCGGAGGCGCCCGCCGACGGCCTATGTCGGCTTCGACGTCGAGGCGGCCCGGCTCGCCCGCATCGAGGCCCTGCGGGAGCACGTCGACGCATTCGTCCGCAGGGTGATGGCCGAGTGAGCCGCCCCAGTGACGACTGCCTCGTGACATCGGCCCAGTGACGGCCTGAGTGAGGCGGCCCCGTCAGGCCGCCTCACTCAGGAACGGCTCGTGCCGGTACCCATCGTCGTCCAGCACGGCCACCGTGTTCTCCGGAACTTCCACGAAGGCGCCGGGCATGTCGTTGAGCGGCTCCGAGACGACCACCTTGGCGTGGTCGCCGAAGACCTCGAGCCGGGCTGCATCCGGGAACATCTCGCGCAGTTCGGGCACGGCCACCGAGTGGAACAGTGACCGGCTGCGCTGGGCGGACGAGTAGCGGAACGCCCACATCCTGGTCCCGTCGGACACCGCGAACGTGCCCTGCACCGGGAACTGGATGCCGTGCTTGTGCCCGGTCTCCTCGACGAATCGCAGGGCCCGCCCGAGTCCGGCGACCGGATCGTCCATCAGCCCCATCGTCAGGGCGACGTAGAACAGGGTCTCGGTGTCCGTCGTCCCCTGGATGAGCGGGAACAGCTCGGAGTCGACCGAGAAGGCGAGGTCGCGCTTCATCTTCGTGAAGCCGTCGAGGAATCCGTTGTGCATGAACAGCCAGTTCTCATAGCGGAACGGGTGGCAGTTCGACTGCTGGATGGGCGGATGCGCCGCAGCCCGCACATGCCCGAAGAACAGCGGGCTGGCGATGGCATTGGTGAGCTCGTGCAGGTTCTCGTCGTGCCACGCCGGCTCGATGCTGTGGAACAGCGCCGGGATGTTGCCCTCGCTCGTGTCCTCCGGGTACCAACCGAAACCGAAGCCGTCGCCGTTCACAGTCTCCGCGCCGAGCGGCGAGTTGAGCGACTGCGCCACCAGCGAATGTTGCGCATCCAGGATGAGGACGGCGGGTTTCAGGGGCTCCCCCGAGTATGCAAGCCAGCGGCACATGACGACCTCCTCGAACGTGGTGGGCCCTGCGGACGGGTTGACCATAACCCCGGCCCGGCGCCCGCGGGAATACACCACTTCCGACCGCGCAACGCCCTCCGACCACGCCGTCCTCGAGCTGTCAAGGGATGGCCGCGGAACGCTCGGTCTACTTGGCTGGACCCATGAAGACGCACGCACGGTTCCTCCGCCAGGGACTGGAGGTTACGGAGATCTCCAACCGCGAATGGCGGGTGAGCGACACCCGGTTCGCCGAGATCGGTGCTCCGGACGTCGTCGGCTTCATCCTCCAGCTGGAGGGGATGTTCGAGGTGACGCAGATCGGCCGGCCCGGCCAGCGCACCTACTTCCGGTCATTCGACGCCGCTCTCGACGCGCTGCGCTCCTGACCCGGCGCGGTCGCGGCGACCCCGCCGCACCGGGATCGAACGACGGCTGAGCACAGCGGCCACGAGGAAGCACGCAGCGCCGAGGAACGTGCCGAGGTTCGCCCAGAACAGGCTCACGAGGGAGCCCGTCGAGGGGATGACGTAAGCCCCCACGGCGGAGAGGGCGAACAGCACGGAGCCGAGCATGTTCAGCCAGGTGCCGTGCCAGGTGCGCGCGCGGGGGTCCCACAGGCGGTCCTGGTCGACCGTCGCGACGACCGCGAGGGCGCTGGCGACGAGGAAGCAGATCGAGCCGAGGGCGTCCGGCCGCCAGCCGCTCCCCACCCGTGCCGCGTCGTTGACCGCGGTGAGCAGCGCCTCCGTGGTGCTCACATTGAAGAACAGGGTGCCTGCGAACTGGATGGCCGCCGCCCACCAGTCGAACAGGTCGGGACGTTCGCCGCCGCGTCGGGGCGGCTTGCGTCCGCTCAGCGCGAGCTGGATGAACGCGGCGGCCGTGAAGAACAGCGCACCGACGAAGAACGTGACCGCGGCGACCACCGGGCCGACCGCCTGCTGGTAGTACGGGACGGCGCCGAGCAGGAAGAACAGCGACCCGATCGCGAACCCCCAGGCCTCCCGCCGGAGTCGGATAGCACGTTCTGCCGACATGGTCGAAGACTAGAGCGAGGGATTCGGCCTGCGGCAGTGGGTCGTTCGGCTCATGCGAGCGTCGGACCGTTCCGGTCCTTCGTCACCGGGACGACCACGACCGGGACCGTCTGGTCATGCGTCAGATGCGCGCCGACCGAGCCGGCCAGCCAGTTCTCCAACGTGTGCGAGAAGCCGCGGCGGTGCGTGCCGACCACGATGATGCGCGCGTCGACCTCCGCGGCCAGCCGCGCCAGTGCCTTCGCAGGGTCGCCGGCGAGCAGCCGGAGCGCCCAGCTCGAGGGCTTGTCCGGCCGTTCGTCGATCGCCGATCCGATGGCGGCGGACAGCGCGAGGACCGCTTCGCCCTCGCCGGACCCGACCTCCGTAGGGTGCAACGACTCCCCCGCGACGTCCGACGGGTCCCACTCGGTCAGGTAGCTGTCCTCCGAGACGTACGCGCACAGCAGCGGACGCTCGAATTCGACAGCCAACCGCGCCGCCTCGTCGAGCACCGCCCTGGCCTGGCCACGGTGCACCCCGACGATGATCGCGCCGCCCATCTCGGGAGCGCCGGGGTCCGGCGCAGCGTCCGCGGCCTCCGCCGCAGGCTCGTCCATCTCGCTCACCGCCCGCTGCGGCGCCCGCCTAGCCCTCTGCCTCCTGCGGCGTCCCCGCGATGTTGATCAGCCACTGCACGCCGAAGCGGTCGACCGCCATACCGAAGCTGTCGCCCCAGGGCGCCTTGTTGAGCGGCTCGAGGACGTTTCCGCCCTCGATGAGCTTCTCCCAGTAGCCGGTCAGCTCCGCCTCGTCGTCGCCGCTCAGCGAGATGCTGATTGCGCTGCCCTCGGTGAAGTCCATGTGGGCGGGGACGTCGGCCGCCATGAGCGTGAAGCCGCCCGGTGTCGTCAGCTGCGAGTGCATGATCAGGTCGTTGTCGGCCGGATCCTGAGCCATCTGGAACTCGGCGAAGGTGCTGCGCTGCACCTCTCCGCCGAAGACCGACTGGTAGAAGTCCATCGCCTCGCGGGCGGACGAACGGAAGTTGAGGTAGGGGTTGAGTGTCGACGGCATGGTGTCCTCCTTGTGAGAGCTCCCGAGCCGGTGAATGCCGGTTCGCCGCCCAGCGTAGCGAGCACCCGCAACCCGGGACCAGAGCCTTCACGCGCGAGAAGGCATGCGATGCGGTCAGCGCAGGTACGCCGCCACGAACAGGTCGCCGCGGATCTCCCCCAGGCGCTCGACGATCCGGTCCACGAGCGCGTCGGTGATCCCGCCCGCGTGCACGTCGTAGGGGCCGATCGGCTGCAGCTTGCCGCAGCGGACCCGCACCACCTCCCATCCCGACGCCCGCAGCAGGCGGTCCTTACGCCGGTCCGACGCCTCGCGCGGGCCGACGTGTTCGAGTCCATGCCGTCCGGTGGTGTCGTACTCGATCGCGACGCGGAGGTCGGGTAGCAGGATGTCGGGCCACACCTCCAAATGGGAGTGGAAGGGTTTCGCGACCCGGACGGCGTTCTTCGAGAGATCGATGTCCAGCCGCTCCGCCAGACGCCGCTTCAGTTCCGGTTCGGCCGCGGAGGCCGGCGTCGGCGCCCAGCGACTGACGAACGCCTCGCCGACCGGCACCGCCTCCGCCCCCGCGCGGGCATGCCGGCAGATGGGGCACCTCCTGCCGCCGAGGATGCGCTCGATGCTCGTCTGGTACGACGGATGCCCCTGGTCGCACTGCCACGAGAACGTCCCCGCGGTGCTGTTCGCGTTGGACACGGCGACGCGCGATCCGGGGGCGGCCATGCTGACCAGCTGCTCCCGCGTCAGCGGTTCCCGATCGAGCCGGCGGCAGAGGTAGCAACGGTCGTCGTCCGGGTCGTTCTCGATCCTCCGCAGGTCGCGGGCGTGGCCGCACGCGTGGAGTCCGGCGTCCGGTTCCACCGTTCGCACCGGCTTCGGTGCCGCCGCCGCGGAGCATTGCGGGCACCACGCCGATCGGCGTCGCGTCCCGCCGGGCCGAGCCCGCTGCTCCTCCGGCGTCGCGACGAACCGGTGACCGGAGTCGCACTCCCACACCAGGTAGACGTCGGCCGCGGGCGGCACCTGCGTCAGCGTGATCCCGTGGTTGAGGTCGGGATGGTACTGGCGGACGAGCACGGGATACCGCTCCCAGTCGGTGCGGTACCGCCCGACCTCGTAGGGCACGGCAACGCCCTTCGACCACTGGCGGCGCGCCCACCACTGCTCGACGCTCTCCGGCACGGCATCCCTCCTCATCCTGAGGCTAGAACGCACCACCGTCACTGCAGCCCCGCGATTCGTGCCGAATGTGCGCTTTCGCGGCGCCGAAGCGCACATTCGGCAGGAATCTGCGCGCGGCTCAGAGCACGAACGGGAGGAGGGCGCGCCGCTCGGAGGGGTAATCCGGGAAGGTCTCGCGGTACCAGCGGTGGTTCGCGAACGCCCGGGGCGCCAGGTTCGCGAACGTGTACAGCGCGAACGCGGTACCGGCGAGCGACCAGGTGGCGACCGCCCATCCCGTCCACTCGATCATCTCGCCGAGATAGTTGGGGCTCGAGACGTACCGGAAGCCGCCGCCCTGAGGGATGCGGTACCCGCCTCCCGACCGTCGCAGCAGCCGCAGCGTGCGGTCGGAGCGCGCATTCAGCGTGAGCCCGCCCGCGAACAGGACGACGCCGGCCCAGAACCGCCAGTCCCCCAGCCACGACACGGGATAGTTCCAGTACTCAGAGATCCATCGCGCGTTGACCCACGCGTTCAGCAGGTTGAAGCCGATCGCGAGCAGCATCACGAGCACGGGCATCCGTGACCCCGAGCGCATCAGGAACGGGTAGACGAATGCCCTGTACACGTAGTGCACAAGCCAGAGCGCCAGGAACAGAAGCGGCACGAGATCGAAGCGGTGCGATCCGAGCAGGTAGAACACCACGAAGAGGATGGACGCGGGCGCCTCCATGACGACCCAGCCGACCCGCGCGGGCACCGTGGGGCCCCATCCGCCGCGCCCGTGCCGCCCGCCGTACGGCGCGACGATGAACAGCAGCGCGACGAACGTCACGACGGCCAGCGCGATCTCGACGTAGACGAACCAGCGGTACGGTCCCTCGGGCATGCGGCCAGCCTAGCCACGCGGCGGCCGCACACGGCGATGCCCCGGCCCGCCGAGCTCCACTCGGCGAACCGGGGCCGGCGTCACTGCTGCTGCGCGTTCGCGGCGGCGAGCAGCCCGTCGATCATGTCGGGCGTCACCTGGCCGCCGGACATCATGCCGACGCGCCCGATCGGAAAGGATGCCATCATCCGCTCCATCGAGACGCCTTCCGGCATGATCGACGACGCGCCGTCGAGCAGCTCCGACATCCCCGCCAGCGCTCCCTGCACCATCGGACCGGCGACGGGATGCGCGAGCACCTCGCCGAGCGACGACTCGCGCGTGAGCGGCAGCCGCACCTCGTCTCCGTCGAGCGTGGCCGAGACCGCGGCGCGCAGGTCGCGGCTGGAGGCGCCCACCTCGATCGTGTACTCGCCGCCCTCGACCACCCAGCGGTCGGCGCGAACGTCCCAGTACGCCAGGTCCTCGCGCCGGATCGTCACCGCGACCTCACCGGAGGCGCCCGGCTCGAGCTCGATCGCGCCGAAGCCCTTGAGCTCCCGCGGTGGCCGCTGAACGCGCGACCCGGCCAGCGACGTGTACACCTGCACCACCTCACGACCGGAGCGCTCCCCCGTGTTCGTCACGGTGACGCGCACCTCGATGTCGCCGGATGCAGTCACGGAAGCGCTCGCGTCGCCGTAGGAGAAGGTCGTGTAGGAGAGTCCGTGACCGAACGGGTACTCGACCTCCATCCGGCGCGCATCGTACCAGCGGTAGCCGACGAACAGGCCCTCGCCGTACCGGACGTGTCCCTCCTCGCCGGGGAAGTTGAGGAACGCCGGGGTGTCCTCCAGCCGCAACGGGACCGTCTCGGTGAGCTTGCCCGACGGGTTGATCGCGCCGAACAGTACGTCGGCGGTGGCGGAGCCGCCCGCCTGGCCGAGCAGCCATCCCTCCACGATCGCCGGCACGGTCCTCGAGAACGGGAGCGTCACCACACCGCCGTTGGACAGCACGACCATCGTGCGCGGGTTGGCCGCGACGACCGCATCGATGACGGCCAGCTGGTCCGCCGGCAGGTCGATGTCGTCGCGGTCGTAGCCCTCCGACTCCAGCCGTGCGGGCAAGCCGGCGAAGACCACGGCCACGTCGGCGGAGGATGCGGCCGCGATAGCTTCGTCGCGCAGTCGCGACGACTCCGCCGCATCCACCTCGGCCGCCAGCGAGAACCCCGGTGCGTACGTCACGTCGGCGGCCGCCGCGCGCATGGCGGTGAGGGCGTCGTCGAGCCGGGTGGGGTGGATCATCGACGACCCGGCGCCCTGGTACCGCGGCTTGTCGGCGAACGCGCCGATGACCGCGATCGACCGGTCGGCGTCGAGCGGCAGAAGCGGCTGCCCGCCGTCCCCGGCCGCGTCGTTCTTCAGCAGCACGATGGATCGACCGGCCGCCTCCCGGGCCAGGGCGTGGTGGGCGTCCACATCGAGCGGACCCTGCACGCGCTCGGTGGCCGCCCAGCGCGTAGCGAGCGCAGCCACCCGGGCCGCCGACGCATCCAGCACGGACTCGTCGAGCGAGCCGTCGCCCACCGCCGCGACGACCGCGGCATCGCTCAGCCCGGCGTTGCCCGGCATCTCGAGGTCGAGTCCGGCGTGCAGGGCGGCGACCCGGTCGCTGACCGCTCCCCAGTCGGAGACGACCAGGCCCTGGAAGCCCCACTCGTCGCGCAGCACGTCGGTGAGCAGCCACCGGTTCTCGGACGCGAAGACGCCGTTGATGCGGTTGTACGAGCACATCACCGTGTGCGGCTGGGCGTCCTCGACGACCCGTTGGAAGCCGCGCAGGTAGATCTCGCGCAGCGGCCGCGGGTCCACATCGGAGGAGGAACGCATCCGGTCGTCCTCCTGGTTGTTGGCCGCGAAGTGCTTCAGCGACGCACCGACCCCCTGCGACTGGATGCCGCGCACGAGCGCAGCGCCGAGCACGCCGGAGACGATGGGATCCTCGCTCAGGTACTCGAAGTTACGGCCGCACAGCGGCGACCGCTTGATGTTGATGCCCGGGCCCAGGAGGACGGCGACGTCCTCGATGGACGACTCGACGCCCAGCGCGGTGCCGACGCGCTCGACCAGCTCGACATCCCACGAGGAGCCGAGGGCCACCGCGGGCGGGAAGCAGGTCGCCGGAACGCTGTCGCCGATCCCTAGGTGATCGCCGCCCTCCCGCTGCTTGCGGAGGCCGTGCGGGCCGTCGGTGAGCATGACGGACGGGATGTCGCCGACCGCCTTCGTGCGCCAGAAGCTCTCCCCGCTGGTGAGCGAGGCCTTCTCCTCGACGCTGAGCCCGGAGATGTCGGCAGCGGTGGCCGCCGTGGTCGTGTCTGTCATGTGTTTCCTTCCGTGTGGTGCGTGGAGCAGTGAGGCAGAGAAGTCGGTCGGGGTCAGCGGGTCGCCTTGATGGGCCAGACGGCCAATGCCCCCAGGATGCCGAGGACGATCCCGATGGGGAAGAGTCCGGCGTATCCGAAGGCGAGCACGATCGCGCCGGCGACACCCGGGGCGAGGGTCTGCGGCAGGGTGGCGGCGATGTTCACGACGCCGAGGTCCTTCGCGAAGGACTTCGCGGACGGGAGCACCTCGCTCATGAGGGCGGTGTCCACAGCCTGGAACATCCCGAAGCCGAATCCCGAGATGGCCGTCATGATCACCCAGGCGCTCAGATCGGGCCAGAGCCACGGCAGCAGGAAGGCGACGCTGACAACCGCGGCAGAGGCGAACACGAAGGGCTTGCGACGACCGAAGCGGTCGGAGAGCGGGCCGGAGACCACCGTCGAGATGATGATGCCGGCGAGGCTGAGCAGCCCGAGCAGCGGGATGACCTGCTCCGGGTGCGCGACATGGAAGTAGTCGGTCAGCAGGAAGAGCTGGTACCCCGTCACGGCGAAGTAGCCGGTGTAGAGCAGCAGTCGTCCGGTGAACGCCCAGAAGAAGTCGGGGTGCGCGATCGGGTTGACCCAGAACGTCCGGAGGAACTCGCCCAGGGTGAACGGCTCCCGCTCGAGTGCCCGGCTCGAGTAGTCGGGGTTGAGAAGGACGAACAGGCTCAGGACGACGAGCGAGAACACGGCGAAGAAGACGTAGCCGACGGCGATGCTGTTGAAGAAGAGCGAGCCGATGATCGAGCCGCCGAGCGCGCCCACCATCAGCCCGATCCCGGAGAGGGCGGCGAACGTGCCGCGGCGCTTGAGCGGCACCCGGTCGGGCATGACCGCCGTGAGCGGGCCCTGGGCGAAGTTGTAGCAGATCTGCACGAGGGTCCAGGCGATGATGACGCCGATGAGCGAGTTCGCGAAGGCGAGACCGATCAGCGACAGTCCGCCGGCGAGGGAGCCGAGGAGGATCCACGGCGCTCTGCGGCCGAAGCGCGACCGGGTGCGGTCGGAGATCTGGCCGGCGATCGGCTGCGCGATCATGGCCGCGAATGCGCCGATAGTCGCCACGATCGTGAGGTTGGCGACCTTGTCCTGCTCGCCGAACAGCTGCGTGATCTGCTGCGGGAGGAGGATGCCGGGCAGCGCGCCCCAGATCAGATAGATGCCGAGGTTGGCGGGGATGATCCACACCATCAGCCGGCGGAGGCCCCTGATGGGCGCGGGCGGGTCGTCGTTGCCGGAGGCGGTGCCGACGAAGGTGTTGGTCGTGATCGGTGTCGGCTCAGCGGCGGGTTCGCCGAGCGGGACGGAGGTGTCTGACGTCATTGTCGAAGGGGTTCCTCTCACCATCCACCGTGGACGGTGGGAAAACCATACGTCACTCGGTTTTCAGAAAGCAAGCGCTGTTCGGTTTATGATGGAGGCATGGCACGACGAGGTTCCTACGCGAAAGGCGTGGCGAAGCGGGACGAGATCCTGGAGCGCGCGCTCGAGGTGATCGCTCGCGAGGGCATCCGCGGAGCGTCGGTGAAGGAGCTGGCGGATGCGGTGGGCCTCAGCCAGGCCGGCCTCCTCCACTACTTCGACAGCAAGGAGGAGCTGTTCACGGCGATCCTCCGCAAACGCGACGAGGTCGACAGCCGCCGCTTCGGCGACGTGGACGAGCAGGCGTCGCTCGACCGCATCCGCGACGGGTACGTCGGAATCGTGCGGCACAACGCCGAGGTTCCGGGTCTGGTGCAGCTGTTCTCGCGCCTGGCGGTCGACGCCGGCGACCCGCAGCATCCCGCCCACGACTACTTCGTCGAGCGCAGTGCGGCCCTCCGCCGCACGTTCGCCGCGGCGCTCGCGGAACGCCAGGGCGCCGACGCGGTCGGGAGCCGGGTCGACCCGGACACGCTCGCGCGCATCCTGCAGGCGGTCTCCGACGGCATGCAGCTGCAGTGGCTGCAGGACCCGTCGGTCGACATGGCCGCGACGGTCGACGCGCTCTTCGAGCTGCTCGGGCCCAACCGACCGATTCGAGAAGTGGGCCCTGCCGGGATCGAACCGACGACATCCACGGTGTAAACGTGGCGCTCTACCAGCTGAGCTAAAGGCCCGTGACGCCCCTCTACCCTACCGAACCCGTCACCTCGCGAGAGATTTGCGCCAAATCTCTGTTATGCGTGTCTCATAACCGAGATTTGCGCCAAATCTTCGCCACGCGGAGGGCGTCAGGCGGCGGTCAGACGTGGGCGGGGAGCCGGTCGAGCGCCGCGCGGTACGCGTCGATCGAGCGGGCCTCGCCCGGCGCGGTGATGAAGGACTGGCGGATGATGCCGCGCTCGTCGATGAGGAAGGTCGCGCGGTTCGCGAAGCCCTTCTCGGGAAGGAAGACGCCGTACTCCTTGGCGATATCGCCGTGCGGCCAGAAGTCCGCGAGCAGCGAGAATTCGTAGCCCTCCTGCTCCGCCCACGCCCGCAGCGTGAACTTGGAGTCGACCGAGACGCCCAGCAATTCGACCCGGTGATCCTCGAACAGGGAGATGTTGTCGCGCAGCGCGCACAGCTCGCCGGTGCAGGTGCCCGAGAAAGCGAGCGGGAAGAAGACGATCGCGACCGCCTTCCTGCCCCGGAAGTCGCTCAGTCGAACCGTCTCCCCGTACTGGTTGAGCAGTTCGAAATCGGGTGCGAGCGTGTCGTTCTCTAGAGCCACGATGACACAGCCTAGACCTCGGTTCTCGCAGCACCAAGTGACGGTCAACGACGGCGCCGGAGTGAGGCTAGGCTGGACGATGGTGCCCGCGCTTGTCGAAACCCGACAGCGCTCCGGCTTGTCCACGATCCATCCGACACAAGAAAGAGGTCGAGGGTGACTGTAAACGACCAGGACCCGTACTCGATGAATAACATCGATTCGGACCCGGAGGAGACCGCCGAGTGGCGCGAATCCCTCGACCAACTGGTTGCGGCCCATGGCCATGAGCGTGCTCGCGAGATCATGCTCAGCCTGCTCAAGCGCTCGAAGGAACTGCACGTCGGCGTGCCGATGGTCCCGACGACGGATTACATCAACACGATCTCCCCGGAGAACGAGCCCGAGTTCCCCGGTGACGAGGAGATCGAGCGCCGCTACCGCGCGTGGATCCGCTGGAACGCCGCCGTCCTCGTCCACCGTGCGCAGCGCCCCGGCATCGCCGTCGGCGGCCACATCTCGACGTACGCGTCGAGCGCCGCGCTCTACGAGGTCGGCTTCAACCACTTCTTCCGCGGCCAGGACCACCCGGGCGGCGGCGACCAGATCTTCATCCAGGGCCACGCCTCCCCCGGCACCTACGCCCGGGCGTTCCTCGAGGGGCGCCTGAGCGCCGACCAGCTCGACGGCTTCCGCCAGGAGAAGTCGCACGCCGGCGGCGGCCTCTCGAGCTACCCGCACCCGCGCCTCATGCCCGAGTTCTGGCAGTTCCCGACCGTGTCGATGGGCCTCGGGCCGATCAACGCGATCTACCAGGCGCAGCTCAACAAGTACCTCACCAACCGCGGCATCAAGGACGCCTCCGACCAGCACGTCTGGGCGTTCCTCGGCGACGGCGAGATGGATGAGGTCGAGTCGCGCGGTCAGCTCCAGGTCGCGGCCAACGAGAAGCTCGACAACCTCACCTTCGTCATCAACGCGAACCTGCAGCGCCTCGACGGCCCGGTCCGCGGCAACGGCAAGATCATCCAGGAGCTCGAGAGCTTCTTCCGCGGCGCAGGCTGGAACGTCATCAAGGTCATCTGGGGCCGCGAGTGGGACGACCTGCTCGCCCGCGACGCCGACGGCGCGCTCGTCAACCTCATGAACGAGACGCCCGACGGCGACTACCAGACGTACAAGACCGAGAGCGGCGCCTACGTCCGTGAGAACTTCTTCGGCCGCGACCCGCGGACGCTGGAGCTCGTCAAGGACTACAGCGACGACCAGATCTGGAACCTCAAGCGCGGTGGCCACGACTACCGCAAGGTGTACGCCGCCTTCAAGGCGGCCGCCGAGCACAAGGGCCAGCCGACCGTCATCATCGCCAAGACCATCAAGGGCTACGGGCTCGGCCCGTCGTTCGAGGGCCGCAACGCGACCCACCAGATGAAGAAGATGACGCTGGACAACCTGAAGACGTTCCGCGATGCCATGCGCATCCCGATCACGGACGCCCAGCTCGAGGAGAACCCGTACCTTCCGCCGTACTACAACCCCGGTGCGGACGACGAGGCGATCCAGTACCTGCACGACCGCCGCCGCGCGCTCGGCGGCTACGTGCCGGAGCGCCGCGCGAAGTACACGCAGCTCAACCTGCCGGACGACTCCGCGTACGCGATCTCGAAGAAGGGCTCCGGAACGCAGGAGGTCGCCACGACCATGGCGTTCGTCCGCCTGCTGAAGGACCTGCTCCGCTCGAAGGACTTCGGGCACCGCATCGTCCCGATCATCCCGGACGAGGCGCGCACCTTCGGTATGGACGCCTTCTTCCCGAACGCGAAGATCTACAACCCGAACGGCCAGCACTACACGTCGGTCGACCGCGAGCTGCTCCTCGCCTACAAGGAGAGCCCGCAGGGCCAGATCATCCACGTCGGCATCAACGAGGCCGGCGCGCTGGCCGCTTTCACCAACGTGGGCACGTCGTACTCGACGCAGGGCGAGCCGCTCATCCCGGTCTACGTCTTCTACTCGATGTTCGGCTTCCAGCGCACGGGCGACGCCCTGTGGGCGGCGGGCGACCAGATGGCGCGCGGCTTCCTCATCGGTGCTACCGCCGGTCGGACCACGCTGACCGGTGAGGGCCTGCAGCACGCGGACGGCCACTCGCCGCTCCTCGCATCCACCAACCCGGCCGTCGTCCAGTACGACCCCGCGTACGGCTACGAGATCGGCCACATCGTGCGCGCCGGCCTCGAGCGGATGTACGGCGGCAACCACCCGGACCCGAACGTCATGTACTACCTCACGGTGTACAACGAGCCGATCGTCCAGCCGGCCGAGCCGGAGGGCGTGGATGTGGACGGCATCGTCCGCGGCGTCTACAAGCTGCGCGCCGGCGAGGGCGATGGGCCGAAGGCCCAGCTGCTCGCGTCGGGCGTCTCCGTGCCGTGGGCCCTGGAGGCCCAGCACCTGCTCGCGCAGGACTGGGGAGTCTCGGCCGACGTGTGGAGCGTCACCTCGTGGGGCGAGCTGCGCCGCGACGGTCTCGCCGCCGAGGAGCACAACTTCCTCTACCCGCAGCAGGAGAAGCAGGTGCCGTACGTCACGCGCAAGTTGGAGGGGTCCGAGGGCCCGTTCGTCGCCGTCACCGACTACTCGCACGCCGTGCCGGACATGATCCGTCAGTTCGTCCCGGGCGAGTACGCGACCCTTGGCGCCGACAGCTTCGGCTTCTCAGACACCCGCCCCGCGGCTCGCCGGTTCTTCAAAATCGACGGACCGTCGATGGTGGTGCGGACGCTGGAGCTGCTCGCCGCGCAGGGCAAGGTCGACCCGAACGCCCCCGCCTGGGCGATCGAGAAGTACCTCCTGCACGACGTCAACGCCGGCACCACGGGCAGCGCGGGCGGCGAGGCGTAACGGCTCCCGTGGCAGGCAGCCAGGTGGAGAGGACGAAGCCCGAGACGCTCGCGTGGCTGCGCAAGATTTCGGGTGAGCTGGCGACGACCACGCTCAAGCGGCTCGAGGACACCCTCCCCTGGTACCGCGACATGCCACCGGGCCGGCGCAGCGCCGTCGGCCTGGTGGCCCAGGCGGGTATCTCGTCCTTCATCTCCTGGTACGACGATCCCCGCTCGACGCCGTGGATCGCCGCCGACGTGTTCGGCGCGGCCCCCCGCGAGCTGCTTCGCAGCGTGAGCCTGCAGCAGACGCTGCAGCTCATCAAGATCACCGTCGAGGTGGTCGAGGAGCGCGTGAAGACGGCGGGAAGCGAGGATCTGCGGGAGGCCATCCTGCTGTACTCCCGCGAGATCGCGTTCGCGGCGGCCGACGTCTACGCGCGTGCCGCCGAGGCCCGCGGCCTGTGGGATGCACGCCTCGAAGCCCTGGTCGTCGACAGCATCCTGACCGGCGAGTACGACGACGAGCTCCCGAGCCGCATCGCCGCGCTCGGCTGGCACGGCCACGGCGAGGTCAGCGTCCTTGTCGGGACCGCCCCGAAGATGCTCGACGTCGACCAGCTGCGCCGCACCGCCCGGCACATGTCGGCCGACGTGCTGATCGGCGTGCAGGGCAGCCGGCTGGTGCTCGTGATCGGCCGCGCCTGGCCGAGCAACAGCACGCCGGAGGAGGCGATCGGCGCCGCCCCCGTGGTCTCGTTCATGGAGATCGCACAGCAGCTGGAGCCCGGCTTCGGCCCTGGCCATCTGGTGCTCGGCCACGAGGTCCCGAGCCTGGTGGATGCGTCCAAGAGCGCGAAGGCGGCCCTCGCCGGTTTCGCCGTCGCCCGGGCCTGGCGCAACTGCCCGCGCCCGGTTCACGCGGACGACCTGCTCCCGGAGCGCGCCCTCGCCGGCGACGGCCTCGCCCGCGCGACGCTGATCAGTCGCATCTACCGCCCACTGCAGGGCTACTCCACCGAGCTGCTGACCACGCTCTGGTGCTACCTCGACAACGGCCGCTCGCTGGAGGCGACGGCGCGGGAGCTGTTCGTGCACCCGAACACCGTCCGCTACCGCCTGAAGCGCGTCTCCGAGGTCATCGGCTGGGATGCGACCGGCGCGCGCGAGGCCCTGATCTTGCAGGCTGCGCTGATCGTCGGCTCCATCAACGAGCCCGACTCACCCCGCCGCGGCGGCTGAGTTGTAGACAACCACAAAGCATTCTCGAATAGTTCGTATCCATCCGACACATCCGCCCTGCGGAAGATTGGCAGACTGGAAACCGTGATCGTCATCGTGTGCCCGGGTCAGGGATCCCAGACCCCTGGCTTCCTGGACCCATGGCTCAGCGAGTCCTCGTTCCGCGACCAGCTCACCGGCATCTCCGACGCCGTGGGCATCGACCTCGTAGCGCACGGAACCGTCAGCGACGCGGACACCATCCGCGACACCGCGGTCGCTCAGCCGCTCATCGTCTCGGCCGGACTCCTGACGCTGTCCGCGCTGTTCGCCGACGGGCGCCGCGACCGGGTCGGCGGCATCGCCGGCCACTCCGTCGGCGAGCTCACCGCGGCCGCGGGAGCCGGTGTCCTCAGCGAGACCGACGCCGTCGCCTTCGTGCGCGAGCGCGGCGCCGCCATGGCCCGCGCGGCCGCCGAGGCGCAGACCGGCATGAGCGCCGTGATCGGCGCCGACGAGACCGAGCTCCTCGCCCGCCTCGACGAGCTTGGCCTCTCCCCCGCCAACTACAACGGAGGCGGCCAGATCGTCGTCGCCGGCGCTCTGGATGCGCTGGCCCAGCTGGCCGAGAACCCGCCGGCCCGCGCGCGCGTGATTCCTCTGCAGGTCGCCGGTGCATTCCACACCCGGTACATGGCGTCCGCCGTCCCGGCGCTCGAGCAGTTCGCCTCCACCCTGACGACGAACGACCCGACGCTGCGTCTCTGGACCAACAAGGACGGCTCGGAGGTGACCGACGGCGCGGAGTTCCTGCGACTCCTCGTCGGCCAGGTCTCGTCGCCGGTGCGCTGGGACCTCGACATGAAGGCCTTCGAGGAGGCCGGCGTCACCGGCCTGATCGAGGTCGCCCCCGCCGGCGCGCTCGTCGGCCTCGCCAAGCGCGGCCTGAAGGGCGTCCCGACCGTCGCCATCAAGACCCCCGACGACCTGCCGGCCGCCTTCGACCTCATCGACCAGGCCGCGTAAGGCCGCAAGGAGCTCCCCCGATGACCCACCCCACCCTGCAGCAGTCGCACGGCCCGCAGTACACCCGCATCCTCTCGATCGGCGCCGCCCGCGGCGAGAACGTCGTGCCGAACGACGACCTGGTCGGCCCGATCAACTCCTCCGACGAGTGGATCCGGCAGCGCACCGGCATCATCACCCGCACCCGCGCCGGGCGTGACGTGCTCGCCGTCGACCTCGCCACCGAGGCGTCGAAGGAGGCCATCGCGAAGTCGGGTGTCGACCCGAAGCTGATCGACGCCGTCATCGTCGCGACCGTGTCGAACGTGCAGCAGACGCCCTCCATCGCCGCCGTGCTCGCCGACCGCGTCGGCGCCAACCCGGCAGCCGCGTACGACATGAACGCCGCCTGCGCCGGGTACGCCTACGCGGTGGCCCAGGCGGATGCGCTCATCCGCACCGGGGCCGCGCACTACGCGCTCGTCGTCGGCGCCGAGAAGCTCTCCGACGTCGTCGACCCGACCGACCGCACCATCTCGTTCCTGCTCGGCGACGGCGCGGGAGCCGTCGTCATCGGCCCGAGCGACTACCCGGGCATCGCCAAGACGGTGTGGGGCTCGGACGGCTCCAAGGCCGACGCGGTCGGGATGGGAAACACGCTCCTCGAGTTCCGCGACGGCGAGAAGCCGTGGCCGACCCTGCGCCAGGAGGGCCAGACGGTCTTCCGCTGGGCGGTCTGGGAGATGGCCAAGGTCGCCAAGCAGGCGCTCGACGAGGCCGGGGTCTCCCCCGACCAGCTGGCCGCGTTCATCCCGCACCAGGCCAACATGCGCATCGTCGACGAGTTCGCCAAGCAGCTGAAGCTTCCCGACACCGTCGCCATCGCCCGCGACATCGAGACGACGGGCAACACGTCCGCCGCATCCATCCCCCTCGCGACCCACCGACTGCTCCAGGAACACCCGGAGCTGAGCGGCGGCCTGGCCCTTCAGATCGGCTTCGGAGCCGGTCTGGTGTTCGGCGCGCAGGTCGTCGTGCTGCCCTAGACTGTTTCCCGGTCACAACGACACCCCCCTCAAGGAGAGAAAAACCATGGCATTGTCCACCGAAGAAGTTCTTGCCGGCCTGGCCGAGCTCATCAACGACGAGACCGGCATCGCGACCGACACGGTTGAGCTGGACAAGTCGTTCACCGACGACCTCGACATCGACTCGATCTCGATGATGACCATCGTGGTCAACGCCGAGGACAAGTTCGACGTGAAGATCCCCGACGAGGAGGTCAAGAACCTCAAGACCGTCGGAGACGCGGTCGAGTTCATCGTCAAGGCGCAGAACGCCTAGGCGCAGAGCCAGGATTCTTCCGCGCGGGCGGCGCGCGACCGTGTCGCCGCCCGCGCGTGCGGCAGCGCTCTGACCGAGCGCCGCCATCCTCATTCAGGAGAGTTGCCGTTATGACCAAGAAGATCGTCGTCACCGGTATGGGCGCGTCCTCGCCCCTCGGTGGCACCGCCCCCGAGAGCTGGAGCGCCCTGCTCGCCGGCGTCTCCGGCGCCCGCACCCTCGAGCACGACTGGGTCGCCCAGTACGAGCTGCCGGTCACCTTCGCCGCCGAGGCCAAGGTGCGCCCGGAGGAGGTGCTGGAGCGTCCCGTCGCCAAGCGTCTCGACCCGTCCAGCCAGTTCGCCCTCATCTCCGCCATGGAGGCGTGGGAGGACGCCGGCCGTCCGGATGTCGCGCCCGAGCGCCTCGGTGTCGACTACGCCACCGGCATCGGCGGCGTGTGGACCCTGCTCGACGCCTGGGATACGCTGCGCGAGCGCGGCCCGCGCCGTGTCCTCCCGATGACCGTCCCGATGCTCATGCCGAACGCGGCATCGGCCGCGGTCTCCATGCACTTCGAGGCGCGTGCCTACGCCCGCACCGTCGCCTCGGCCTGCGCCTCCAGCACCGAGTCGATCGTCAACGCCTACGAGCACCTTCAGCTGGGTCTCGCGGACGTGGTCATCGCCGGTGGCACGGAGTCGGCCATCCACCCGATCACCGTCGCGTCGTTCTCGTCGATGCAGGCGCTCTCGCGCCGGAACGACGACCCGGCGCACGCCTCCCGCCCGTACAGCGTCGACCGTGACGGCTTCGTCATGGGCGAGGGTGCCGCCAGCCTGGTGCTCGAGACCGAGGAGCACGCGCTCGCGCGCGGCGCCCGGATCTACGCCGAGCTCGCCGGCGGCGGAGTGACCGCCGACTCGTACCACATCACCGCGAACGACCCCGAGGGTCGCGGCGCCAGCCGTGCCGTGCACATCGCCCTCGACCGGGCCGGTGCCGTGCCGGACGACGTCACCCACATCAACGCGCACGCGACCAGCACCCCGGTCGGCGACCCGTCCGAGTACGTGGCGCTCCGCGAGGTGTTCGGTGAGCGCGTGCACGGCATCCCCGTGTCGGCCACCAAGGCGTCCACCGGCCACCTGCTCGGCGGCACCGGTGCGCTGGAGGCCGTGTTCAGCATCCTCGCGATCCGCGACCGTCAGGCCCCGCCGACGATCAACATCACCGAGATGGACCCGGCCATCCCGCTGCAGGTGAAGAGCGAGCCGCAGCTGCTCGGCGACGGACCTCAGCTCGTCATCAGCAACTCGTTCGGCTTCGGTGGACACAACGCCGTCGCCGCGTTCCGCAGCTACTGAGCCGACGCAGCGCACCGGACGACACCGGACAGCAGGAAGGCCCCGCTCGTGACGAGCGGGGCCTTCTCTGTGTCACCGCAGGCGGGCGGCCATGCCAGGCCCGCCGCGGGAGTCGGTTCGGCGGTCAGCCGACGTTGTGCAGCCAGATGACCGACGTGTCGTCGTGGGCGTGCCGGAACGGCTCCAGCTCGTCGTCCCACGCCTGACCGAGGGCCAGCCGGAGCTCCCGGTGCAGTTCGAGCGCGTTCGCGCCGGCGATCTCCATGGCGTAGCGGATGCGGTCCTCCGGCACGACCATGTTTCCGGCCGTGTCGACCTGGGCGAAGAAGATGCCGAGGTCGGGCGTGTGCATCCACCGGCCGCCGTCGGTGCCGTGACCGGCGTCCTCCGTCACCTCGTACCGCAGGTGCTCCCAGCCGCGCAGGGCGGACGCGAGGCGCGCGCCGGTGCCGGGAGGGCCGTCCCAGAAGAACTCCGTGCGCTGGGAGCCCTTCAGCACGGGCTGCGACTCCCAGGTGAAGTTCACTGCACGCCCGAGGGCGCGACCCGCCGCCCACTCGATGTGGGGGCAGAGCGCGCTGGGAGAGGAGTGCACGTAGAGCACCCCTCGAGCGACGTGTGCCGACATGGTTCTCCTCCGTTCGTTGGTGCGTCTTCCCCTACGACCAGGAACGGATGGAAATCTTCGGCGTGTGAAGTTGCGGTAGCGCTCGCGCGCGTTGCCACGATTATGCCCGAGAACCGCGGGGAGTTACAAGATTGTGATTCGGCGATTCGCTCGCCGGGCGAACACCGGACGGAATAGCATACCGAGTATGTCGGTCCAGAACGGTTTCCTCGCGCTCCTCACGCAGGGCGCTGCTTACGGCTCGCAGCTCCAGAGCGAGTTCCTCTGCCGCGCGGCGCACCGACGCCAGCTCAACCCCGGCCAGGTCTATTCGACGCTCGACCGGATGACGGATCAGGGTCTCGCCGCTTCCGCCGGCGCCACCGACGACGGTCTTCCGCTCTACGAGCTGACCGCGGCCGGACGGGAGGCCGCAGCCGCGTGGCTCGGCGGTCCACCCGCCGACGGCCGCCCCGACTGGGACGAGATGCAGGACCAGGTTCTGATCGCCGCGTCTCTGCAGGGGGTGGATGCGCTGGCCGTGGTCGACGGCTATCGCGCCGCCTACGCCGAGAAGATCCGCTACCTCACCCACGAGGCGGACTCGCGGGCTCTCCTCGCTGCCAATCGCGCGGCCGAGCTCGGCGCGAAAGCCGCCATCGAGTGGCTGGACGAGGTTGCGGCCACGCTGCGGTCGCATCCCGACGCCCTGGTGCAGCCGCGCTCCCCCGAGCGCCCGCGGCGCGGCCGTCGGCCAGCCGCCGAGACGGCGGCGGCGAGCCCGGCCGATTAGCCGGCTTCCGTCCAAAATCCGCCGCGCATCGTCGGAGGTTCGGCGACTTCGGGCCCCAAAAGTCCATCCCCACCCCGGTCTGTCGGAGATGTGAAACACTTTCTCCGACGGAAGGCGCCCGACCCCGGAGGCCGCAGCGCGACCTAGTGCAGCAGCTCGCCCTGCTTGTTGAGCACGTTCTTCTCGCCGGCCTCGATCGGCACGGCGAAGCGGTTCTGCGCCGGCGGAAGGGGGCAGTTGAAGTTGTAGCTGAACGCGCACGGCGGCAGGACCGCGAGGTTGAAGTCGAGCGTGACCGTGCCGTCCTCGTTCGGCACCACGAACAGGAACCGGCCGACCGAGTAGGTGCTGTCGCCGTTGGTGGTGTCCGCGAAGACGAGTTGGAGGGCGCGGCCGGCCTTGAATGCGGCGAGGTTGTAGTCGACGCCGTCCTTGGTGAAGGTGATCTCGCCCGGGATGACCATGTCGCGCGTCGCACCGTCATCCTTGAGGTGCTCGAAACCGACCGTCTTGCCACCCTCGATCGGAGTGAACGCGGCCTGGATGATCCACTCCGGGTTGAACGGGAAGGCGTCGATGGAGCCGAACTCCTGGATCGCCTCCGAGTTCGCGTCCCATACGCGGAGGGCGTAGTCGCCGTCCTCGCTGGCGATGACGAACCCGCTGACCGTGTCGCTGAAACGGATCTTGCCGGGGTTGGGGTCGTCCTTCCCGCGCACGATCGCCGAGCCGTCGACCAGCACGTCGTCGACGAAGACGTTGTCGGTCGCCGCGGCGGTGACCTTCAGGCCCGACTCGCCCTTGGGCAGCGGAGACCAGAGACCGGGGACGCCCCAGATCGGCTGCTCCGAGTCCGGCTCTCCGGTGATCCACTGGGTGTTCACCAGCGCCAGGTTGCCCTGCGGCGCGGTCACGGCCTGTTCGCGGCGGGCGCGGTAGCGGGCCAGGACGGCGTTCGGGTCGGTGGGAGCGGCAGCGGCGGTGTCGGTCATGGTCTCCATCCTCGGTCAGGTCGGAGGTGACAACCAACTCCGACACTCGGGCATTCCGCGGGCGACGTCATTTCGCCTCCGCGTAGCTGTCGACGATCGCGGCCGTCACCGGGAACTCCACGGGGAATCCGCCGAACAGCAGCCTGCCGGCCTGCTCCGCCGCGGCATGCACGGCCACAGCGACATCGTCCGCCAGCGCCTCCGGAGTGTGGACGATGACCTCGTCGTGCAGGAAGTACACGAGATGAGGGGATGCAGTGAGCGGTGCATCCGGAACGAGAGCGGTCAGGCGGTTGCGGAGCTCGGCCATCCAGCACAGCGCCCACTCTGCGGCGCTGGCCTGCACGACGAAGTTGCGGGTGAATCGGCCCCAGTCGCGGGACAGGCTTCGGGCGCGCCGCTCGTCGGCCTCGGTCGCATCGGACGCAGACGCCGCCGATTGAGCCGCCGCCCATCGGCCGCCCGGGACCGGCGAACTGCGACCGAGCCGCGACGTGACATTCTCGCCGCGCTCCCCCGCCCGCGCCGCCTCCTCCACGAGCCGGACGGCCCGCGGGAAGGCGCGCGTGAGCCGAGGCATCAACCGGCCGCTCTCCCCCGTCGTCGCCCCGTACATCGCGCCGAGCATAGCGACCTTCGCCTGCGCGCGGGCTTCGACGGCACCGGACGCGACGATGCCCTCGTAGAGGTCTTTGCCCCGTCCGGCGGCGGCCATCGCCTGGTCGCCGGAGAGTCCGGTGAGGACGCGCGGCTCGAGCTGGGCGGCGTCTGCCACCACCAACTTCCAGCCCGGATCGGCCACGACGGCCCCGCGGACCTGCCGCGGCAGCTGCAACGCGCCGCCTCCGCGGGTCGCCCAGCGGCCGGTGACGACGCCGCCCGGCACATAATCGGGTCGGAAGCGGCCGTCGTGCACCCAGGCGTCGAGCCACGTCCAGCCGTTCGCGGTCAGCAGCCGCGACAGCTTCTTGTAGCGCAGCAGCGGATCGATCACGGGATGCTCGATGCGCCGGAGCTCCCACGACCGCGTGGAGGTGGCCATGATGCCGGCGCGCTGAAGGGCCTTGAGCAGGTCCGGCGGGCTGTCGGGGTTCAGATCGGGCGTATCCAGCTGGTCGCGGAGTTCTCGCGCCAGGGTTTCCAGCACGGCCGGACGCCCGTATGCGGGACGGGGGCCGAGCAGGCCGGTCAGCAGTTCGTCGTGCCGCTCCGCGCTATACGGCAGGCCGGCGTGCTGCAGCTCGACCCCGATGAGCGCGCCGGCGGACTCGGCCGCGAGCAGCAGTCGCAGGCGGCGCGGGTCGGCGCTGGCGGCGACGGCCTGCTCCTGGGCCTCGAACTCGTCGTGAATGGATGGCGTGGTCGCGTTCGCCGCCTCGGCCGGCTCCGCAGAATCGAAGAGGGCCTCGTCGAAGTCGAAGAGGGCGGTGTGCGCGGCAGGCGCCTCGGCCTCGGGCTCGACCGCCACATCCCAGGGGCCCGGCTCGGCGCGCGCGAGGGGCGTGGACGCGGTCAGGGTCGAGTTCCGGAGGATGACGTGGCAGAGCCGCAGGTCGACGCAGCGCTCCACACGCACCCCGGCGGAGAGGAGCGCGGGATACCAGGCCCGCGTGTCATCCCACACCCAGCGCGGCCGATCGCCGCCGCCTCCCGCGCCCGTCTCCTCCGCACGCACGAACTCCGGCAGGGCGTCGAGCGCGAGCGTCTCGCTCCGCTCGGCGCCGCCCCCGCGTGACGGGTCGAGCCACGTCGCGCGGAGGTCGCCGCGCCCGACGCGCTCGAGGAGGATGTGCACCCTCCCATTCTCGCCGCGACCGCCGACACAGATCGCCGCACGGATGCTTGCGTGCGCGCCCGCAGCTGAGGATAATTCACGGAACGACGATGCCGACCCGAAAGGCATGATCGACGATGACCGTCTACCTGCACGACAGCCAGGGGGTCTGGATCGCGTTCCGAAGCGACCTGACCTCCCGCGACCTCTTCAACCCCGATGGCGACTGGATCGGATGGTTCCCCTGGGGCGACGACGATGCCGTCGCGCCCGACGGCGACTATCTGGGGACCGTCCGCGGCGACCGCCTGTTCGCCCGCGCCGACCGTCCGTACCGCGGCCGGCCCGGCTATCCCGGGGCACCGGCGTACCCGGGTACGGTGCCGTATCCCGGCGCCGCGTCGTACACGGGTCTGCCCGACGGCTGCGAGGACGTCGCCGGCGCCCTGCTCTGGCCGCGCGTCGCCTCCTGACCCGCGCCCCCAGCCAACAGCTCCTGAGTTTTTCCGGCCCGAGCCCGCGTGTCGACCCGAAAAACTCAGGAGCTGATGGCTGGGGCGTCAGGTTGGCTGGGACGTCAGTCCGAGAGGGCGGTGAGGCGCGCGCGGAGCTGAGGCCACGACGCCGCGAAGCCGGGATGCAGCGGGAGCGCGCTCACCTCGTCCACCGGGACCCAGCGCAGCTCGATGCTCTCCACATCCGCCATATGCGGCTCGAACGGACGCACGGCCTGACCGACGACGGTGGTGTACGACCAGAAGCCGAGGTCGAGCACGCTCTCGAACAGCACGTGAACGGCGTCGGGCGGTACGGCGGCTTCCTCCGCGGCCTCCCGCAGCGCCCCGTCGACAGCGCTCTCACCGGCGTGACGCGCTCCGCCCGGCAAACCCCAGGTTCCCCCGAAATGGCTCCAGTCGGCCCGGTGCTGCAGCAGGATGCCGCGCCGCAGGTCGTGAACGAGCAGGCCGGCGGCGCCGAACCGACCCCAGAACCGCTGGCCGTCCGGCCCTTCCACCCACGCGTCTCCCGAGTCCACGTCTCCACGTTAGTCGCCGTCCGGCGCCGCTTTCGCCGCGCTGTCATACGACGTCGCGTCGTGGGAGGCTGGGCGCATGCCCGTCCGCAGCGCCGCCCTCCTGCTCTACCGTCGTCGTGCCGCCGTGGAGGTGTGGATCGCGCACATGGGCGGCCCGTTCTGGGCGCGCAAGGACGAGGGCGCCTGGTCGCTGCCGAAGGGCATCGTGGAGTCCGACGATCTGGGCGACGAGCTCTCCGCCGCGCGCCGCGAGTTCGCCGAGGAGATCGGCGCCCCTGCCCCGGATGCCGACTACCTCCCGCTCGGCGAGTTCCGCGGTTCGGGCAAGACCATCGTCGTCTTCGCCGCCGAGTCGGAGTTCGAGCCGGACACGATCACCAGCAACACGTTCGAGCTGGAGTGGCCCCCGCGATCGGGTCGGATGCAGGAGTTCCCGGAGATCGATGACGCCCGATGGTTCTCGGTGGACGACGCGCGGTTGAAGCTGACGAAAGCGCAGCGGCCCGTTCTGGACGCGCTGCTCGCGCGGCTCGAGGAGGACGCGGAAATCCACTAGTCCCCACAGCTGCGCCGGGCCGTAGGGTAAGCCCCAGCAGGGCGGATCCCGAAGGAGGGGCTGTGGCGAAGAGCAAGGCCGAGAAGGCCGCCGAGAAGGCACTCGACGCGGCGCGGGTCGCCGTCGGCGAAGCGGAGCAGGCGGTCAAGAAGCTGGACAAGAAGACACGGCGGGAGGCGGAGGATCTGGCCGATCGCCTCCAGCAGGCCGCGAAGGATGCGAAGAAGGCGGTCCGGCGGGCGAAGAAGACGGCGGATGACGCACGCACCTCGGCCAAGCAGATCAGCGAGCACGTCGCGGCGCCCGCATCGAGCACCGGCATCCCGACGTTCCGCGAGTTGCGCGACCGGGCCAAGGCGCGCGGCATCCAGGGGTATTCGCGGATGAACAAGGCCCAGTTGCTGCACGCGCTGGGCGAGGGGTGAGCGGGGGCGTCCGTTCACCGGCGCTTTACCGGGCACCCGTAGCGTGCGGCCGTGGCCGATGCTCCCCTGACCGATGTGTCCGACGGTGACGCGCCGACAGCCGGCAGTCCCCGCGCCGGCGTGCTGCTGCGGTCGGAGGATGCGCCGCCCGCGCGCACGCTGATCGACATCCTGAGGGAGACGGCGCAGCGCTTCCCCGACGCCTCCGCGCTCGAGGATGCCGCGGGAGCACTGAGCTATCGCGAACTCCTGGCGCGGATCGCCGCGGGTGCGGCCCGCCTGCGCGAGAACGGGGTGAGCCGGGGCGACCGGGTCGGCGTGCGGATGAGCTCGGGCAGCCGCGACCTCTACCTGGCGATCCTCAGCGTGCTCGCGGCCGGTGCGGCGTACGTGCCGGTGGATGCCGACGACCCGCAGGAGCGCGCCGACCTCGTCTTCGGCGAGGCCGGCGTCCGGGCGATCCTGACCGATGCCGGACTGGCTGTGGCGAGCAAGGATGCGCCGCAGCAGGTACTCCGCGACGCGCCGCATCCCTCGACGGCAGCACTCCCGGTCGTCGCCCCTCCGGAGCCGGAGGACGACGCCTGGATCATCTTCACGTCCGGCTCGACGGGAACACCAAAGGGCGTCGCCGTTCGCCACCGGTCCGCCGCCGCGTTCGTCGACGCCGAATCCCGGCTGTTCCTGCAGGAGGAGCCGATGGGCCCGCAGGATCGCGTGCTCGCCGGCCTCTCCGTCGCGTTCGACGCATCCTGCGAGGAGATGTGGCTGGCCTGGGCGCACGGCGCCTGCCTGGTTCCCGCTCCGCGCGCGCTCGTCCGCACCGGGATGGACCTCGGCCCGTGGCTCTCCGCCCGCCGCATCACCGTGGTCTCGAC
The DNA here is from genome assembly GCF_043083605.1 of Leifsonia sp. NPDC014704. Taxonomy (NCBI): domain Bacteria; kingdom Bacillati; phylum Actinomycetota; class Actinomycetes; order Micrococcales; family Microbacteriaceae; genus Leifsonia; species Leifsonia sp. NPDC014704. Next base: position 841,189 of record NZ_JBIBYW010000001.1, read on the forward strand.
CGTTCCCACCCTCGCGGCGCTCTGGCCGGTGGATGCGCTGGACAACGTCCGGCTGCTCATCTTCGGCGGCGAGGCCTGCCCTCCCGAGCTGGTGAGCCGGCTGGCCGTTCCTGGCCGCGAGGTGTGGAACACGTACGGGCCGACCGAGGCGACCGTCGTCGCGTGCGCGGCGCCGCTGGTCGCGGGCGAGCCCGTGCGCATCGGGTTGCCGCTCGACGGCTGGGATCTGGCGGTGGTGGATGCGGAGGGCCTCCCGGTCGCGGCCGGCGAGAGCGGCGAGCTCGTCATCGGAGGCGTCGGGCTCGCGCGCTACCTCGATCCGGCGAAAGACGCGGAGAAGTACGCGCCGATGCCCACCCTCGGCTGGGAACGCGCCTACCGCAGCGGCGACCTGGTGCGGTTCGACCCGGCCGGGCTCTTCTATCAGGGCCGTGCCGACGACCAGGTGAAGGTCGGCGGCAGGAGGATCGAGCTGGGCGAGGTGGAGTCCGCGCTGCAGCAGCTCCCCGGGGTCTCGGGGGCTGCGGCCGCCGTTCGCCGCTCGGCCGCCGGCAACGACATCCTGGTCGGCTACCTGGCCGTGCCGGATGCCGCATCCTTCGACCGCGCCGCCTCTCTCGCCCACCTGCGGGAGACGCTCCCTGCCGCGCTCGTCCCGCTGCTCGCGGTGGTCGACGAACTCCCGGTTCGCACCTCCGGCAAGGTGGACAAGGCGGCGCTGCCGTGGCCGCTGGAGGACACCGGCTCTGACGGCGCGACAACGGACGACCCCGTCGCCGCCGCGCTCGCGGACGACTGGCGCAGCGTCCTCGGGCTGCCCGTCACCGGCCCCGATGACAACTTCTTCGATCTGGGCGGCGGCTCGCTGGCCGCGGCGCAACTGGTGTCGCTGATCCGCCGGCGGCATCCCGACATCACCGTCGCCGACGTGTACGCGACGCCGCGCTTCGGCGCGATGGCGCAGGCGCTGGCGGAGAGCTCGCCGTCGTCGTCGGCCGCGTCCACGCACGTGGTCCCGCCCACCCCGCTGCGGATGCGCGCGCTGCAGACCGTCCTCGGCATCCCGCTGTTCATCCTCGGCGGCATCCGCTGGCTGCTGTACCTGCTGACGGCCTCCGTGCTGCTCCGGCCCTTCGGCGGGTTCGACGTGCTGCCCGCGGCCGACGCGGTGTGGCTCATCCTCGGACTGCTCGTGTTCGTGACGCCGTGGGGCCGCATGGCGATCGCGGTGGTCGCCGCCCGGCTGCTCCTCCTCGGGGTTCGGGCGGGCGACCATCCCCGCGGCGGCGGCGTGCACCTCCGGCTGTGGCTGGCAGAGCAGGTCGCCCACCAGATCGGCGCCGCCAGCCTCGCGGGAGCCCCGTGGATCCTCTACTACGCCCGCGCGCTCGGCGCGACGATCGACCGCGGCGTCGACCTGCACACCCTGCCGCCGGTGACCGGGATGCTGCGCATCGGCGCCGGCGCATCCATCGAGCCGGAGGTCGACCTGGCCGGCTACTGGATCGACGGCGACGTCGTGCGGATCGGCGAGATCCGCATCGGCGCCGGCAGCTCGGTAGGCGCGCGGAGTTCGCTCATGCCCGGCACCAAGATCGGCCGCAACGCCACCGTCGCCCCGGGGTCGGCCGTGTTCGGCCGGGTTCCCGCCGGCCAGAACTGGTCGGGCTCCCCCGCCGTCCGCATCGGCCGGGCGCACGACTGGTGGCCGCAGGAGCGGCCGCAACGCCGGACCCGCTGGCTCGCCGCGTACGCCGTGTCGTCGATCGTCGTGTCGCTGGTGCCGGTCGTCGCGCTGGCCGCAGGTGCCGCGGTGGTCGCCGCCTTCCTCCGTGGTGCGACCGGGTGGGGCGCGGTGATCTCGGGCGCCGCCGCCGGCCTCGTTCCCGGAACCCTCGTCGCCGGCCTGGTGCTCGCCGCGCTGGTCGTCGTGCTGGTCAGGCTGCTCGGTATCGGGATGCGCGAGGGCGTCTATCCGGTCCGCAGCAGGACGGGGTGGCAGGCATGGTCGACGGAGCGTCTGCTCGACCAGGCACGCACGATGCTCTTCCCGCTGTACTCGAGCCTGTTCACTCCGGTCTGGCTGCGGATGCTCGGCGCCAGGGTCGGCGACGACGTCGAGGCATCGACCGTGCTCCTCCTCCCCCGGATGACCCGCATCCGCGACGGGGCGTTCCTCGCCGACGACACCCTCGTGGCGTCGTACGAGCTCGGCGGCGGATACGTCCGCATCGCCGCGGTCGATATCGGGGCGCGCGCCTTCCTCGGAAACTCGGGGATGGCCGGAGCGGGCAACCGGGTCCCGCGCGACGGCTTGGTCGCCGTGCTGTCGTTCGCGCCGCGCAAGGCGAAGGCCGGGACGTCGTGGCTGGGCTCGCCTCCGGTGAAGCTCCGCCGCCAGACCCAGGACGCCGACCTGTCGCGCACCTTCGAGCCGCCGACGCGGCTGCGGGTCGCCCGCACCGCGTGGGAGCTGCTGCGGATCGTGCCCGTGATCGTCACCTGCGCCATCGGCCTCGCCGTCGTCATCGCGCTGGGCGCCGTGGACGTGGCCTGGGGGCCGATCTGGGCGATCATCCTGAGCGGGCCCGTCCTCCTGCTCGCGGGCGCCGTCGCCGCAGCGCTCAGCACCGCCGCGAAGTGGGCGCTGATCGGGAGGCTGAAGCCGGGCGAGCATCCCCTCTGGTCGTCGTTCGTGTGGCGCAGCGAGGTGTCCGACACGTTCACGGAGATGGTCGCGGCGCCCTGGTTCGCCTGGGCGGCCTCCGGCACCCCCGCGCTGGTGTGGTGGCTGCGCAGCCTCGGCGCCCGGATCGGCTCCGGCGTCTGGATCGACAGCTACTGGCTCCCGGAGGCTGATCTGGTCACACTGGGGGACGCATCCACCGTCAATCGGGGCTGCGTCGTGCAGACGCACCTGTTCCATGATCGAATCATGAGCATGGACCAGGTCACCATCGAACGCGGCGGAACGCTCGGGCCGCACAGTGTCATCCTGCCCGCCGCCGACATCGGCGCCGACGCGACCGTCGGACCCGCCTCCCTCGTGATGCGCGGAGAGACCGTCCCCGCGGGCAGCCGGTGGAGCGGCAACCCGATCGGTCCGTGGCGCGAAGTCGTCGTGCGCGAGTACCGGGCGCGGGCCGGCGGATGAGCGACGGAGCACCGCACGCCTACCTGCCGCGCTCCGGCACCCACGACTTCTCGGTCCTCCGGTACGACCTCGACCTCGACTACCGGGTGACGACGAACCGCCTGGATGCGACGGCGCTGATCCGAGCGCGCGCCGACGTCGCGCTGACGGCGATCGTGTTGGACCTCGTCCATCTCAAGGCCAAGAAGGTGCGGGTGGACGGGCAGAAGCGCGCCCGGTTCAGCCAGAGCGCGACGCACCTCCGCATCCTTCCGGCCACGCCCATCCCGGCCGGCGCGGAGTTCACCGTCGAGATCGTCTACGACGGCTCGCCCGTGCCGCGCCGGACACGCTGGGGCACGCTCGGCTGGGAGGAGCTGACCGACGGGGTCATCGTCGCCTCACAGCCCTCCGGAGCGCCCAGCTGGTTCCCCTGCAACGACCGGCCCTCCGATCGCGCCGCCTACGGCATCCGCGTGACGACCGAGCAGGCGTATACGGTGCTGGCAACCGGCGAGCCGACCGGGCACAGCGTCAACGGAGGGCGCGGAACCTGGACGTTCGAGCGCGAGGAGCCGACGGCGACCTACCTCGCCTCCGTGCAGATCGGCCGTTACACGCTCGAGCCGCGGCGAACCGCCGGCGTGGAGTGGGTGGTCGCCTATCCGCCCGCCCTCGCCCGCCGCGTGCTGCACGACTTCGAGCCCGTCGGGAGAATGCTGGAGCGCTTCCAGGAGCTGTTCGGCCCGTACCCGTTCCCCTCGTACACGGTCGTGGTCACCGAGGACCCGCTGGAGATCCCGCTCGAAGCTCAGGCGATGGCGACCTTCGGATCGTCGCACGCCGACGGCCGCAACGGCTCGGAGCGCCTGGTCGCGCACGAGTTGGCGCACCAGTGGTTCGGCAACAGTGTCGGGCTGGCCTCCTGGGGCGACATCTGGCTCAACGAGGGGTTCGCCTGCTACGCCGAGTGGCTGTGGTCGGAGGTGTCTGGCGGGATGTCGGCGGCGGCCCACGCGCGCATCCACCACGCCGCACTTCGGCTCGCGCCAGGTCAACTGCTGCTCGGCGACCCGGGACCCGACTCGATGTTCGACGACCGCGTGTACAAGCGGGGAGCGTGCCTGCTGCACGCGCTGCGGGTGCGGCTCGGCGACGCCCGCTTCTTCGAGCTGCTGCGGACGTGGACGCGCGAGTACAGGTTCGGGACGGTCGCGAGTGCCGACTTCGAGGCACTCGCCGAGCGGTTCTCGGACGAGCCGCTCGGTGCGTTCTTCGATGCGTGGCTGAGGGAGACGCGGCTGCCTGCGCTCGGGCGCTGAAGGGGCTCCCCGGTCAGGGCTGCCGACTCAGGCCGGTCGCGACGGTGACCAGGCAGTCGCCCGCGCGTGTGGTGCGCAGCGTGTAATGGCGGCCGTCGAGGCGCGCGGAGAGCCGTCCGACCCTGACGGCGCCGGGATCCCGCCGCAGCCCCCTCCCGTCCGCTTTGAGCACGGCTTCGACGGCTGTCCACCGACGTGCCGGGTCGCCGCGGCCGGGGGCGAGCTCGTCGATGGCACCGCCGCGCGCGCGAAGGTCATCCATCGCCTCCGCGTCGATGCCGATGGGATGCCGGGCGGCCACCGCGAACGCCTGCCCGGCGGCGTGCGACACCGAGACGTACAGCCGCCGAGATCCGTCTACGGCGCGGGGTCGGCCGTGCGACAGGCCGCAGTCTGGACAGGTCGCGTCGATGCGCGCGTCCCCATCCCCCGCATCGCTCAGCGCGCGCTGGAGGGCGGCCCGCCCCGCGACGAAGGCGGCGAGACCGTCCAGGTCGTGGTGCAGCGACGACAGCCGCGCACGGTCGCCGTCGGAGAGGCGGGAGGAGACGCGCGCGACGAGGGCGGCATCCACCGAGCGATGCGGGACGATGACGAGGGCGGGCATCGCACCTCCGTCCCGTGTGCCGGTCGTGACGATGCTAGCGCGGTTCGCGTCGGCGGCAGGGAAAGTGCGGGCCGCCGGTCTCGCTTCCGACGGCCCGCAGCCTGGGGGCGGAACTCAGCGGGCGGTGCCGCCGGTGCCGTCGTCGAAGCGGGGCGCCTCGTGGCGCGCGGCACGGCGCGGCGAGTCGTCGATCGCCCCGTTCGGGTCCTGCGGGCGGTCGGCGACGGGGGCCGCATCCGAAGCGGGAGCGCCCGGTGCGGCGGTCGTCCCGGGTGCTGCGGCCGGAGCCGCCGTCGTACCGGGTGCGGCCGCCGGGGCAGCGGTGTCGGCACGCGCGCCGTCGTCGACACGGTTGCCGTGACGGTCGGTGCGCACGTCCGGGTCGACGTGGTCGGCTCGGCGCAGGGCCTCCTCCGACTCGGTTCGGGCGTCGGCGGCGGCGTTCTGACGCTCCTCCGCCTCCCGGCGCAGACGTTCGGCGTCGACCTCGGCCTGCTTGGCGTCGGCGGCGGCCCGGGCGGCCTTCGCCTCGCGTTCGCGCGCCTCGAGTTCGGTCTGCGCGGCAGACTGCCGCATCTCCTCCGCCTTACGACGATCCGCCTCGCGCTTGCGGTTGCGGCCCACCGTGGCGGCGATGATGGCGATCACGATGATGACGACCACCACGACGACGATGAGGACGATCCATCCGGTTGTGTTCATGCCGTGTCACGGTACCCCCGGCTGCCGGAATAGCTAGGGGATTGAACCATCCGAACGCACAGCGACGGGTGGATGCAGTGGCACGACCCAGTTCTCGTCGCTGTAGTCGTCCTTGTAGACGGCCAGCCGGGTGAAGCCGACGACCGACCGCCAGGCGTCTCCGAAACGGAACCGGCTCGAGCCGGTCTCGTGCGCCTCGCTGAGCACGACCGGGACCTCCACGACCCGCAGGCCCTGCTGCTCAGCCGCGAGCACGAGCTCCGTCGTCCACATCAGGCCCGACTCCCGCGACACCACCGCGAGCGAGCGGCACCAGTCCCCGTCGGCCCAGATCGTCCCCTGGCTGTCGCCGACCTTCGACTGCAGCAGCGCCTCGCGGAGGAACCGGAAGATGCGCGACTGCACCGAACGCCGCCACGAACGGCGGACGCGAGAGTCCGGGTGCGCCTTCGATCCGATGGCGACCACGACATCGTCCGGCAGCTGCTCGAACTGCTCGTAGTCCGACATCCCGAACGGGAGGTCGTCGGCCGTCAGCAGGACGCGGTTCCCGCGGCTGTTCATGACTCCGGTCCGCAGGGCTTCGCCCAGGCCCGGCTGCGACTGCCGCAGAACCAGCTCGGGAACGCCCGACCACGACGCCTGCGCGCGCTGCAGCATCTCCCAGGTGTCGTCCGTAGAGCCGTTCTCGACGACGATGATCTCGTCGCGGGAGGTCAGGGCGGTGCCCAGGGTGGCCAGCGTCCCGCCGAGCACGGCCGAGCCGTTGCGGGTGGGGACGATGACACTGAGACGCACGGGAGACTCCCGCCGAGGCTCACCGGGCAGCGCGCGAGTGCTCAGGCGGTTGCGTTCCGACGCCCGCACGTGCGCCGGCATCGACGTGAGCGACCAGACGAGCCCGCCGAGGCTGATCGCGACGAGGATGCTCAGGGCCGCGGTGAGCTCCGAGTAGTAGTACAGCAGCGGCATCACGAGAACCGGCGGGACGAGACCGAGCAGGATCGTGGGGATGGTCACCGCGATCGCCGCGCCCAGCGGTCGGCGTTGCGGCGCCCGTCTCATCAAGGCCAGCACGAGCCCGACGAGGATGAACGCGAGCATCGCCCCGAAGTGCTTGACGACGTAGAGGAACTTCTGCAGGTAGAGCTTCGCGACCGTGAACGGGTGCTCCTTGACCTGGTCGAGGTAGAGGTCCTTGATGATGAGGTCGTATTTGTCGCTCGCGATCACGACGTCCGGGTCGATGGCGTGGGCCTTGTCCCAGCCGAACTTGTCCGACCACACAATGCCGAGCGGCGAGGGCTGGCCGGTGATCGGCTGCGGGTACGCCAGCCCCAGGTACAGCGGGTGCCAGGTGCCGTGTGCGTTCGGGAGGTCCGCCATGCTCTGACCCGTCGTCGCGCTGCGTGCGGCGTTCAGGCCGGTCATCGTCGCCGTCTGCAGCCCGAAGGTGAGGACGACCGCGACGACGGCGGCGCCCAGGCCGGCCAGCCAGCGCCACTTCTTCCGGACGTGCAGCCACCAGAGCACGCCGACGCCGGCAGCGATGCCCATCCCGGAAAGTGAGCGCGAGAGGTCGCCGATCGCCGCGAGCACGACGAAGCCGCAGCTCACGGCGATGAGGAGGCTGGTGCGGAGCCGGAAGGTGCAGAAGAGCACCAGCAGGGAAAGGGACAGGAAGGCGATGGACGCGGCGATGCCGTACAGGGCGTAGACCCGTGTGGTGCTGACGGAGTCGGACAGGCCGTATTCCGTGCCCGCCAGGATGGTGCCGTTGTTCAGCAGCCACATCAGCGGAGGGAGCAGGACGACGGCGTAACCTGCCCGCGCCCGCTTGAAGATGCGCGCGACGGCGGTCGGCAGCCACAGCAGAGGCAGGGCGACGAGCAGCGCCTCCGCGATGCCCAGCCCCGGGTATGCCGAGGCGGAGTGCGTGACGAGACTCATGAGGCTGGCGACGATGTACGCGCCGGGGTCGTCGTCCCAGGCTGCGGAGACCCACGGACCAGGCGCAGGGACCTGCGTGTAGTAGGAGCCGGAGTGCACGGCCTTGATGAGCAGCGTTCCCGTCTCGCGGAACGCGTCGTATGTCGCCTGCAGCTCGTCCGATCGAGCCGGGTGCCAGGGCAGCGCCGGCATGTTGATGACGACGATGAACGAGAGGACGCTCAGCACCACCCCGACGAGGATGAGGAAGATGCTGGTGGATCGAGGCCATAGACGGTTCGCCGAATCGGCTCTGATCTGGAGAGACATGCTGGAGCGGAAATCCTCGTGATGGTCGTGCCCGACCGGGCGCCTCGGGTGCCGGCCTGTCCGAACACCCCCGCGGAGTCTAACAGCGGGCCGCGCCTGCTCCGGTCACCCGCGCGGCGTCTCCACCAGCCCCGGCGTCTCCGCGCCGGACGCACGACCCTTCGTCCTCCGCAGCTCCACCGCGATCCCGACCACGACGAGCGCGGCGGCGATCACCGACGTGCAGACGACGATCGCGGACACCGACTGGTGCGCCCACAGCGAGACGACCACCACCTGGCAGACCAGCGCGCAGCCGGTGAGGATGCCCAGAGCGCGCGCCTGCGACGAGAAGCCCGCGTAGAGGATGACCTGGACGACGGCGAACAGGCTGCCTTCGAGCGCGAACAGCCAGGCGAGCGAGGCGAACTCCGCGTACTTGTCCCCGCCGATCAGCCACACCAGCGGACCGGCAAGGACCGCCGCTCCGACGGTCGCCACCGCCCCGATCGCGGCGGACAGCCCGGTCGCGAGGGCAAACGCGTGCCGCATCGTCCCCGCCGACATCTTCGGGAAGAACACCGTGATCACGGCATACGGGAGGAAGAACGCGATCTTCGCGACGAGCGACCCGAGCGCATACTCCCCCGATCCCGTGCCGTCGAGGAAGATGCGGGCGAGCAGCAGGTCGACGTTCGAGAGGGCGTACAGCGCGACGAGCGAGCCCGTGGTCGCGGCGAACTCCCGCGCCAGCCGCGGGGTCAGCCGCAGCCTCGGCCGCGACGGCCCGGCGATCACCACGGCGGCGACGGTACCGGCGATGCTGCCGATCAGGATCCCCGCGCACGCGGAGGTGACATCCGGGTGGATGAAGAGGGCGACGATTCCCCCGGCGGCACGGAGGCAGCCGATCGCGGCGTACGCGTACCCGTAGTGGCCGTGGCGCTCGTTCCCCTGCACCAGGCCGAGCGCTCCGAACCCCATCACCGACGCGGCCACCGACAGCACCGTCAGGGCCACGGCCGCGAACGGGACGTCGAAGAGGACAGCCAGCGGCCAGCTGACGGCGAGGCCCACGACGGCGATCAGTGCGGTCAGACGCAGGCCGAGCGAGACGACGGCCGCGCGTTCCTCGTCCGCTCCCGCTCCCGAACTCGCGATGCGACGTGCCGCGACCGCCTGGATGCCGAGCGCAGCGGTCCCCCCGATGATCGACACGCTGAGCATCGCCCCGAGCGCGCCGTACTCGGGAACACTCATGAGACGCGCGGCGAACATCGACAGCAGATACGACGCAGCGTTCGCGAGCATGGTGGCGACGCCGACGAGGAGGATTCCGCCGGCGATGGCACGACGGGTCTGGCTCACCCGAGGACTCTACCAGCCGCGTCGGCGTCCCTCTCCGCTCACCGCGCCGGAGCGGAGCGCGGTGCTCGCCGTCTTCCCGAGAAGTAGGGCGGACGGGACTTGAACCCGTGACCGAGGAATTATGAGTTCCCTGCTCTGACCAGCTGAGCTACCGCCCCGATCGTGCGCCGGCTCCGGTCATTCGGGAGCGGGCACGCTGGGGGCCGCGTCCGTCACCGGCTCGGCCACCGGCTCCCCACGATACAGGCTTTCGAAGGTGCTGATCGTGGTCTGGATGTCGTGCGCGGCGACGATGCGGAGGGACGCGCGCTTGAGCACATCCAGCTCCTCCTGCGGCAGCCGGAGCACGCTCTCGAGCTTGTCCGCGAGGTCCTGCGCGTCGCCCGGACGGAACAGGTGCCCGTTCTCACCCTCGTGCACCAGGTGCGGCAGCGCCATGGCGTCGGCGGCGACCACCGGGAGGGCGGAGGCCATGGCCTCCATCGTCGCGATCGACTGGAGCTCGGCGATCGACGGCATCGCGAAGACCGTTGCGCGCGTGTACGCCTGGCGCAGCTCCTCGTCGCTCACGTAACCGAGGAACTCGACGCGGTCGGAGATGCCGAGCGTCTCGGACATCGACTGCAGGTTCTTGAGCTGGTCGCCGCCGCCGACGATCTGCAGGCGCGCGTCCAGGTCTTCGGGCAGCAGCTTGACCGCGTTGAGCAGCACGTCGATGTGCTTCTCGCCGGTGACGCGGCCGACGAAGAGGATGCGGTTGCCGCTGCGCGGGGTGAAGTCGGGGGTGTAGTTGTGGGCGTCGATGCCGCACGACACCGCGTGGACGCCACGGAGGCCGGTGGACGCCTCCAGGAACTCGGCGGCCTTCCGGGTGGGCGTCGTCACGGATTCTGCACGGTCGAAGCTCTTGCGGGCGTCCGCCCAGGCGAGCCTCACGAAGGTCTTGCGCAGGAACTTCGGCAGCAGCGTGAACTCGACGATGTTGTCCGCCATGACGTGGTTCGTCGCGACGATGCGGATGCCGCGCTTCTCGGCCTCCGCGGCGAGACCGCGGCCGACCACGATGTGCGACTGGAAGTGCACGACGTCCGGCTTGACCTCGTCGAGGACGCGGCGGGCGTTCGCCTTGCTCATCCACGGGAGGGCGAACCGCAGCCAGTCGTGCGGATACCAGCGCCAGCTGCGGAGCCGGTGGGCCGTCATCTTCTGGCCCTCGTGCTCCTCGATCCAGGTGCCGTGTTTGCGGCTCGCGGCCGGGGCGACGATGTGCACGTCGTGGCCGTGCTCGACGAGGCCGGCGGCGAGGCGCTCGGCGAAACGTGCGGCGCCGTTGACGTCGGGGGCGAAGGTGTCGCACCCCATCACGATGGTCAGCGGCTTCTTCTCAGCCGGGGCGGCAGGGGTGGGATGCGGTCCGCTCGAGTCAGGCACGTGGTTCGTTCCCTCGGTCGTGGGCTTCGGATGGCGAATCCGGCGACGGCGTTCGCGGCCCGGGCGGGTGGTCGCGCCCGGTCGTTCAACGGCCTAGTCTAAGCGGCTTTCCTCCGCGGCGTCGGCAATGCGGTCAGCTACCGGCGCGTCCGACGCGCTCTGCGGATGGTACTTCGCCAGCTGGAACACGCCGAGGATGGCGACCGCGCCCGTCAGCGCGAACCCGACCATGGCCCACCAAGGAGCCCCGGCCGCCTCGTTCAGCACCAGGATCCCGATCGTGACGGCGACCAGCGGGTCGATGACCGTGAGGCCGGCGATGACCAGGTCCGGCGGGCCCGACGAGTAGGCGTTCTGGACGAAGTAGGCGCCGAGCACGGCGGCGAGCAGCAGCGCGACGATGCAGGCGACCAGCAGCCAGTCCCACTCCTGATTCGAGATGCGGTCGATGGCGACCTTGGCGAGGGTGGCGACGAAGCCGTAGAGCACACCCGCGCCGACGATGTAGATGATCGCCTTGAACTTGTGGCGCAGGAACCAGAACAGCGTGCCGAACGCGATAAGCACAACCGCGAGGATGATCAGGATGACGACCAGCGCCCGGCTGGTGACCGGCAGATCCCGTGCGAACACGGCGGCCAGCAGCACGAACGCGCCGACGCCGCTGACGCAGAGGGTGACCGCGATCACGGACTGATGGTTCAGCTTCACGCCGCTGACCCGGGCGTTGAGGATGCTCGTGATCACGAGGCCGACCACGCCGAGCGGCTGCACGAGGATGATCGGCGACAGCTTCAGGCTGACCAGCTGGAAGACGATGGCGAGACCGAGGAGCAGTGTCCCGATCACCCACGACGGCCGCGCGAGCAGGCGACCCATCTGGCGGCCGCTGAGCCCGCCGTCCGCGTGGCCTGCTGTCGCCTCGACCTTGGCCACGCCGTGGTGCTGCAGCTGGGCGCCGACGGAGAGGAAGCAGGCACCGACGAGCGCGACCGGGATGCCCAGGAGCTGGCTGGGCTGATACGACAGGTCGAACGCGTCCATCAGTTCCGTGCCCACCCCACCGACCCTACCGGGAATGATCCGGATAGTCTTGCTGAATGGCCGTCATCCCCATCCGAATCACCGGTGACCCCGTTCTCCACTCCCCCGCCCTCCCCGTCGCCGAGATCGACGACGAGCTGCGCACCCTGGTCGCCGACATGTTCGAGACGATGGATGAGGCCCCCGGCGTCGGGCTCGCCGCACCCCAGGTGGGCGTGCCGCTGCGCCTGTTCGTCTACGGCTGGACCGACGACGACGGCGTCTCACACCGTGGCGTCGCGATCAACCCGACGCTGTGGCTGAGCCCCCTGCGCGTCGGCGAGCTGGATGAGGACACCGAGTCGGAGGGATGCCTGTCGTTCCCGGGCGAGCGGTTCCCTCTGCGGCGGGCCGAGCACGCCATCCTGCAGGCCACCGACCTCGACGGCGCCGACTACGAGGTGCGCGCCACGGGGTGGCTCGCACGCATCTTCCAGCACGAGTACGACCACCTCGACGGCGTGCTCTACGTGGACCGGCTGACGCATCCCTTCGGGAAGGCGGCGCTGAAGACACAGCGGAAGAACAGCTGGGGCGTGCCCGGGCTGAGCTGGCTGCCCGGACGCGACCACCTCGAGGACTGACGCGGCCGCACCCACGCTGGTGCGGCGGATTGCGGTCAGCGCCGCAGGTCGACCCCGTGGATGCCGTTGTGATGGCGCAGGGCGGGGAACACCGCTGACAGGGTGAAGCCCACCCCGGCGACGGTCTGCGCGTTCAGCGTCCCTCCGAACAGGGCGGCGCGATCGCGCATCTCGATGATGCCGGCTCCCTCGTAGTGCTCGGTGAGCGCGCGGACGTCGTCGGCGATCGAGTACGCCGTGGCCTGGTCGACGCCCTCGCGGTCGAGACCCAGCCGGCGCGCGGCAGCGCGGATGCCGTCGTCCTCGACGGTGACGGCCAGACCCTCCGGCGTCCAGGCGAACGCGACGCCGGCGTTCGTGCCGGGGCCGCCGTGCTTGAGCGCGTTCTCGAGGCTTGTCTGCAGGATGCGGAACACGGCGAGCTCGGCGCCGGGGCGGAGCTCGAAGCGCTCCCCGCTCTCGGTGAAGGTGACCGCCAGCCCGGCGTCGCGCATGACCCGGAAGAGGTCGCGCGCCGAGTGGAGGCTGGGCTGGGGCGAGGAGGCGTCCTGCGCCTCGCGGGCGACGGCCTGCAGCCGGCGGAGGTCGGCGAGCGCGTCCCGCGCAGACGTTTCGAGCACGCCGGCCGACCGGACGGCCGCTGCGGGGTCGGCGGAGGCCGCATAGCGGACGCCCTCGGCCTGCGTGACGAGCCGAGAGACGGACTGGATGGCCACATCGCCCAGGTCGCCGATGATCCGGAACCGGCCCGCCTGCTCGGCGAGGTCGAGCTCGCGGTCGATGCGGTCCCACTCCGATTCTTGACGCGTATCGCGGAGTCGGATGCGGCGGCTGCGCTCCCACAGCCAGAGGCCCAGGAAGACGAGCGCAACGATGCCGAGCGCGGCGACCGCGATCACCATGACGTCCATCTTCCGTCTCCTTCCGCCGCATGGCTGTGCGGCCCGGTCAACACTACCGGGCCGCACAACGGTGAGGACGGGACTGGACGCGGCTGTGGATGACTCCGCGTCCGGCCGCCCTGTGGAGAAACCGATCAGGCGCTGTCGCGGTTCGCCCGCAGCACCTCCAAGCGCGCCCGGTACTCCTGCTCGTCGATGTCGCCGTTGGCGTACCGCTGCGCGAGCGTCTTCTCGGCGGAGCGGACGCCGCCGTTCGGGCCCCAGCCGTCGTATCCACCGCGTGCAGCGGCAGCACGACGCCAGCGTCGGCCGGCGAATCCGAAGATGGCGACGAAGACGAGGATCCAGAAGATCGGGATGAAGATCCACCACCAGCCGACGAACGGCGGGCCGTAGGCGACGGCGCAGGGCGCGGCGGCGACGACGGTGGCCAGTGAGCTGAGCATGATGCGTGTCCAATCGTGAGTGGTCCGCGCCTATCGCGGACCGACACCCTCAGCCTCGCCGCCGAATCCTTCTCCCGAATCCCCCCTCGGGTGCGTTCCGCCCTACTCCCCCGGGAGCACATTCGTGCCGAATGTGCGCTCAGCGCCGCCCAAAGCGCACATTCGGCACGAATCTCGAGACCCCCGCACGCGCAACGCGCACTGTCGCGTGGGCGGTGTGCGGCCGTACGATGCCCGCATGGAGCACGAGGACGGCCGCCACGAGGCCGACGACGAACAGCCGGATGACGCGGTCACCGAATACGAGAACGACCAGGCGGAGAACCGCGAGTCCCTGGAGCGCGAGGCGGGACTGACGGCATTCGGCGGCCCGACGTTCGGGCACCTGTTCGACCAGCAGCCGGACGACGGCGGGTTCGACGCCGAGCACAACCCGTGAGCTCACCCGACGTCGTCTCCGTACTCCCCGGGGAGTAGACCCCGGACACCCGTCGGCGGACGTGACGCCCAGGTGCCCTGGCTAGCATGAGGAGATGCCCTGGAACGCGCCCCCCGATCAGGGAGCGAACGCGCGCTTCGGAGACACTCCGACCGAGCCGCCCGGCTGGGAGCGCACGCCGTGGACGGAGCGCGGCCGCCCGCGCGGCGCACGCTGGTTCGCGGTCATCGTCGCCGCCCTCATCCAGCTGCCCTTCATCGTCATCGCTGCACGGGATGCGTCGCACGATCCGCTGACCCTCGCCTTCTCGCTGCTCGCCTTCGCGGCCTCGTTCGTCCTGCTGGCCTCCCCGCGGCATCCCGGCCCCACTGTGGTCGCCATCGCCGTGCTCTGCGCACCGGCCATCGCGGTGACCACGGGACCGCCGTTCTCCGCCGTCCCGCTCGCCTTCGCCGTCGTCAGCGCGGTGGTCCGCGGCGCGCGTGTGTGGGCCTGGTGGACGCTCGCCGGCTTCGCGATTGCCGCTCCGGTCGCCGCCTACCTGCTGCGCGGCCAGCCGGCCGCCATGCTGCGGCCCCTGATCATCGCCCTCATCCTCTGCCTCCTGCTCGGTGTCGGCGAGGCGCTGCGCAATCGCCGGGAGCGGTTCCGCGAGGTCGCCCGCCAGGTCGCGGCCCGACGGGAGGCCGCAGCGGAGGCCGAGCGTCTCCGTATCGCCCGCGAACTCCACGACGTGCTCGCGCACTCGCTCTCGCAGATCAGCGTCCAGGCCGGCGTCGGCCTCCACCTGTTCGACTCCCGTCCCGAGAAGGCCCGCGAGAGTCTGGAGGCGATCAAGACCACCAGCAGCCAGGCGCTCGAGGAGGTGCGCGGCGTCCTCGGCTTCCTCCGGGGTACCGAGGAGCAGGCCGCCCGCTCGCCCGAGCCCGATCTCACGCGCATCCCCGTCCTCGTCGAGACGTACCGCAAGGCCGGCCTGCGCGTCACATACGACACCGACCTGACGTCGACCCCGTCGGCCGCGACGCAGCTGGCGCTGTACCGGATCGTCCAGGAGTCGCTGACCAACATCGGCCGGCACGCGCAGGCGTCCAGCGTCGGGATCAGGCTCACCGAGATCGACGGCTGGTACGTGCTGACCGTGCGCGACGACGGCCGGGGCCTGCCCACGAGCGCGAGCGGGGATGGCCGCACCTCGGCGCAGTCCGCCGCCGCGGGCGTCGGGCGGGGCGGCCGGGGCATGGTCGGGATGCGCGAGCGCGCCGAGCTGCTCGGCGGTCGCTTCGACGTCCGCCCGGCCGACGGCGGAGGGCTCCTCGTCGAGGCGCGCATCCCCTCCACGGCACCGCGGTCTGCACAGAGAGAGGCTGCATCGTGATCCGGGTCCTGCTCGCCGACGACCAGCTCCTGGTCCGCGCCGGTTTCCGCGCGCTCCTGGAGGCCGAGGACGACGTCGAGATCGTCGCTGAGGCCGGAACCGGCCGCGCGGCAGTGGATCTCGTGCGCGAGACGCATCCCGACGTCGTGCTGATGGACATCCGGATGCCGGATGGCGACGGACTGTGGGCGACCGGTGAGATCGTCGCGGACCCGGCCCTCGCCGGTACCCGCATCGTCATCGTGACGACGTTCGAGCTCGACGAGTACGTCGCCCAGGCGATCATCGCCGGCGCCAGCGGCTTCCTGGTGAAGGACACCGAGCCGGTGGAGCTCATCCGCGCCGTGCACGTCGTGGCCGACGGCGACGCACTGCTCTCCCCGGGCGTGACCCGGCGTCTCATCGAGCGTGTGTCGGGTGGCCTGCGACCGGCACCGGATGCGGCGGCACTTCAACATCTCACCGAGCGGGAACGCGAGGTGCTGACTCTGGTCGCACACGGTCTGACCAACACCGAGATCGGCGAACGGCTCTTCCTCAGCCCGCTCACCGCGAAGACCCACGTGTCGCGGATCATGACGAAGCTGGATGCGCGCGACCGCGTCCATCTCGTCGTCCTGGCCTACGAGACCGGCCTCGTCCAGCCCGGCTGGCAGTAGCTGCGGCCCGCAGATTTGCGCCAAATCGTCGTTCTGCGCGCGCCATAACAGAGATTTGGCGCACATCGCAGGCTCGAAGGGGCAGACAACGAAAACCCCCGGCCTTCCGAAGAAGGCCGGGGGTTTCACAACGCTCCCCGACTTGGACTCGAACCAAGAACCTGCCGGTTAACAGCCGGCTGCTCTGCCAATTGAGCTATCGAGGAATGCTTGATCAGCGAAGCTACTCTAGCAAGGTTCGCGGCCGCGGGAGAAATCGGGCGTGCATCCCGCGCGCGTCCAGGCTCAGTACCCCGCCGACGGGTCGACGACCCCCACGAACCGGCCGTCGTCGAGGAAGGCGTGGACGTTCAGGCGGATGCGCTCGGCGAGCAGCGGTGCCGTCATTTCGGGGGTATCGGCCTGGTGCGGCGTGATGATCACGTTCGGCTCGTCCCAGAGAGGATGGCCGTCCGGCAGCGGTTCCGGGTCCGTCACATCGATGCCCGCACCCGCGATCGTTCCCGAGCGCAGCGCCTCCAGCAGCGCATCCGTGTCAACGAGTCCGCCACGTGCGATGTTCACCAGGTACGCGGTGTCCTTCATCGCTGCGAACTCCTCCGTGCTGAACAGGTGGCGCGTTCCGCCGGTGAGGGCGGCGGCGACGACCACGAGGTCGGCCGAGGGCAGCACCTCGGTGAGCCGGTCGGCGGTCACCGTGCGAACGGCGCCCTCGACCGGCGATTCCGTGCGCCGCACGATGGTGACGCGCACGCCGAACGGCTCCAGCAGCCGCATCAGCTCGAGGGCGATGCCGCCGGCCCCGACGATGACGACGTCGAGGCCGTACAGCGACCGTCCCTCCTGCTCCGTCGCCCAGGACCGAGCACGAACCCGCTTCGGGATCACCCGCAGCAGCGCGAGGCTCAGCACCAGGGCGTGCTCGGCGACGGGCTGCGCGTACGCGCCCTTCGCGCTGGTCCAGATCAGCCCGGGGCGGTCCTCGGTCGCGAGGACGTCGGCGAACGCATCCACACCGGCCCAGGGCAGCTGCACCCAGCCGATGCCGGGATGCGCGTGAAGCACTGCCGGGAACTCGGCCGCCTGCGTGTTGGACAGCCAGACCACACCGCGTGTGCGTTCGGAGAGCGGCTCGACCGTCCCGCCGGCCGACTCGACGGCATCCACGAACCGCTGCGACGGCTGCGGCAGCACGGCGATCGGTCCGCGTTCCGGCCGCTGGTCCTCCGGGAGCGCAGTCGCCTCGACGGCCAGCACGGCCCGGTGATACGACGGCGTGCCGGTCTGCTCGGTTTCGTCCATTCCCTCTGCGCTCATCGCGTCTCCACTCCGTGCTGCTCCACCGTTCCCGCGCTGTCCGCCGCCGCGCGCCGGGTCGCCCCGCGCTGGGGGCGCCGCTCCGTACGCTGCGCCGGCGGCTTCAGCGCGCGTGCGAGACCGGCGACGAAGGGATGCGTCGGATCGGCGAGCACCTGCTCGATCGGCCCGTAGCCCACCGGCCGGCCGCCCTGCAGCACGAGAGACACATCCGTCGCCCGGCGCAGCACGGCGAGGTCGTGGCTCACGACCACCGCCGAGAAGTCGGGATGCCCGCGCAGCTGCCCGAGCAGGTCGATCACCGCGTCGCGGACGGTCGCGTCGATCCCGGCGGTCGGCTCGTCGGCGACCAGGATGGTCGGGCCGAGCACGAGCGCCCGCGCCAGGGCGACACGCTGCCGCTGCCCCGAGCTCAGCTCGTACGGGTACTTGTTGAGCACACTGAGCGGCAGGTGCACGGTGTCGAGCATGGTCGCCGCCCGGGCGCCGGCCGTCCGCCGCGGGTAACGCTCGTCGCGCTCGAAGATCGGGAGCGTGACGTTGTCCTGCACGCTGAGCGACGGCTCCAGGGTCGCGGCGGCCTCCTGCGGCAGGTAGCCGACGTGGAAGGTCACCTCGGCCAGGTCGCGCTTGCGCGCCTTCCGCAGCGGGTGACCGAGGACGGACGCCTCTCCCCCGCTGATCCGGGGGCCCGGATCGGACGCGCGCGGAGGGAGGACCCGTCCGGAGAGCACCTGCGCGAGCGTGCTCTTACCGGAGCCGGTCTCCCCCAGCACGCCGAGCACCTGGCCTTGCTCAAGGCGGAAGCTCACCCCGCGCAGGGCCACGCACGACGCGCTCGGGCCCCGCGCAGGGTATTCGACGGACAGGTCGCTGACGACGATGGCGGGGTCGGAACTCACATCTTCGACCCTAGGCGCTCTCCGCCTGCAACTCCCGCAGCGCCTCGCGCCGGTCGGCCTGTTCGACCGGGTCCGGAACGGGAAGGGAGGCGAGAAGCCGCTGGGTGTACGCCTCGCGCGGGTTGCCGAGCACCTCGGCGCCGGTCCCCTCCTCGACCAGCTTTCCGCGGTGCAGTACCGCGATCCGGTCGGCGAGAAGGTCGACGACGGCGAGGTCGTGGCTGATGAACAGCGACGCGAACCCGAACTCCCGCTGCAAGTCGGCGAACAGCTCCAGCACGCGCGCCTGCACCGACACGTCGAGTGCCGAGGTCGGCTCGTCGGCGATCAGGAGGCTCGGCTCCAGCGCGAGCGCACGCGCCAGGCTGGCGCGCTGCCGCTGACCGCCGGACAGCTCGTGCGGATACCGGTCGCCGTATGCGCGCGGCAGCTGGACCGCCTCCAACAGCTCGTCGACGCGGCGACGGGCCTCGGCTGCCGAGCTCGCGCGACCGTGGACGACGAGCGGCTCGGCGACGCACTCGGCGATGGTGAGCAGCGGGTTGAAGCTCGACGCCGGGTCCTGGAACACGAACCCGATGTCGCTCCGCACCTTGCGGAACCGCCTCTCGCGGACGCCGTTCATCTCGATGCCGAGCACTTCGAGCGATCCACCGGTGACCTTGTTGAGTCCCGCGATGGCCCGCCCGATGGTCGTCTTGCCCGAGCCGGACTCGCCGACCAGTCCGAGCACCTCGCCCGGACGGATCTCGAACGAGACCCCGTCGACGGCCACGAACCCGGGGCGGCCGAGCCGGCCGGGGTACTGGATGCGCAGGTCGCGCGCCTGGACGACCGGCGCCTCGATCGGGCGCTCTGCCCGGGCGATGGCGCGGTCCTGCGTGGCGATCAGGCCCTGCCCGATCTTCGGCACCGCGGCGAGCAGCTTGCGCGTGTAGTCGGCCTGCGGGGAGGAGAACAGCGTCCGCACATCCGCCTGCTCGACCAGCTTGCCCTGGTACATGACCGCGACGCGGTCGGCCAGGTCGGCGACCACGCCCATGTTGTGGGTGATGAGCACGATGGCGGCCCCGAACTCGTCGCGGCAGCGCCGCAGCAGGTCGAGGATCTCGGCCTGGACCGTCACATCCAGGGCGGTCGTCGGCTCGTCGGCCACGATCAGGCCGGGGTTCAGCACGAGCGCCATCGCGATGACGATGCGCTGCTTCTGGCCGCCGGAGAACTGGTGCGGGTAGTACTTGACCCGCTTCTCCGGCTCGGGGATGCCGACCCGGCCGAGGATCTCGACGGCGCGCTCGCGCGCTTCCTTCTTCGACAGCTTCGCGTGTGCCCGCAGGCCTTCCGCGATCTGCCAGCCGACGGGATAGACGGGGTTCAGCGCCGTCGACGGCTCCTGGAACACCATGGCGACGTCGGTGCCGCGCACCTCGCGCAGCTTGCTCTTGCCGATGGAGACGATGTCCGCCTCGGTCTTGCCGTCGCGGCTGCGCAGGATGACCGCACCCGATGCCGTCGCCGTCTCGGGCAGCAGTCCGAGGATCGTCTTGGCGGTGACTGTCTTGCCCGAGCCTGACTCGCCGACGATGGCGAGCACCTCGCCCGGGGCGACGTTGAGGCTCACCCCGTCGACCGCCTTCACGGCGCCCGCGTCGGTGGAGAAGGAGACCGACAGGTCCTTGATCTGTACGACGTCGCTCATGGACGCACCTCGATTCCGTGCTCGTCGAACGATTCGCCGCCCTCGAGTCCGTCGACCCCTCCGGGGCCGGCGGTCAGAGTGCCGCCGGGGACGACGGAGGTCTCGGCGACCTCTCCGGACGCCGCAGCGGCGCGGCGGCGACCGCGCAGACGCGGGTCGGCCAGGTCGTTGAGGCTCTCGCCCACCAGGGTGATGCCCAGCACGACCAGCACGATGGCGAGACCCGGGTAGATCGAAGTCCACCAGATCCCGCTGGTCACGTCATCCACGGCCTTGTTCAGGTCGTAGCCCCACTCGGCCGCGGCGGTCGGCTCGATGCCGAAGCCGAGGAAGCCGAGGCCGGCGAGCGTGAGGATGGCCTCCGACGAGTTCAGGGTGAAGATCAGCGGCAGCGTCCTGGTCGAGTTGCGCAGCACGTGACGGAACATGATCCGGCTGTTGCTCGCGCCGACGACGCGCGCCGACTCGACGTACGCCTCCGCCTTGATCCGGACGACCTCCGAACGGATCACGCGGAAGTACTGCGGGATGTAGACGACGGTGATCGAGATCGCCGCCGCCAGGATGCCGCCCCACAGGCTCGACTGGCCGCCGCTGATCGCGATGGCCATGACGATGGCGAGCAGCAGGGAGGGGAAGGCGTAGATGGCGTCGCAGATGACGACGAGCACGCGGTCGAGCCAGCCGCCGAAGTAGCCGGAGACGAGTCCGAGCAGCACGCCGAGGAAGATCGACAGGAGGACGGCGATGATGATGACGAGGATCGCGGTCTGCGCTCCCCAGATCACCCGCGAGAACACGTCGTACCCACCGGACGTGGTGCCCCAGATGTGCGCGGCGCTCGGCGGCTGCTGCGCGCCGAACGACTTCCCGTCCGCCTTGGACTGCGCGAAGCCGTACGGCGCGATGACGGACGCGAAGATCGCCGTCAGGATGAACAGCGCGGTGAGCACGAGACCCACCACGAGCATCCCGCGCTGCAGGCCGACGCTCTGGCGGAGCTGGTGGACGACGGGCAGGCGGTCCCAGAGGGAGCGCTTGCGGGAGGTCACTGATGCGGTCGACATCTCAGTACCTCACTCTCGGGTCGATGAGGGCCGCGATGACGTCGACCACGAAGTTGGTGAGGGTCACGATGACGGCGAGCAGCACGACCATGCCCTGCACGGCCACGAAGTCGCGCGCCTGCAGGTAGTGGACGAGCTGGAAGCCGAGGCCCTTCCACTCGAACGTCGACTCCGTCAGGACGGCACCGCCGAGGAGCAGGGCGATCTGCAAGCCGATGACCGTGATGATCGGGATGAGCGCCGGGCGGTAGGCGTGCTTGCGCAGCAGCCGTGATTCGCCGACACCGCGCGATCGCGCCGCGTCGACGTAGTCGGTCGACAGCGTCCCGATCACGTTGGTGCGGACCAGCCGGAGGAAGATGCCGGCGGTGAGCAGACCGAGCGCGAGTCCCGGCAGGATGGCGTGCATCAGCACGTCGCCGACGACGGCCGGGTCGCCGGTCTGGAACGCATCGA
This sequence comes from Leifsonia sp. NPDC014704, assembly GCF_043083605.1. Taxonomy (NCBI): domain Bacteria; kingdom Bacillati; phylum Actinomycetota; class Actinomycetes; order Micrococcales; family Microbacteriaceae; genus Leifsonia; species Leifsonia sp. NPDC014704. Next base: position 862,922 of record NZ_JBIBYW010000001.1, read on the forward strand.
TCAGGTAGATGCCGGTCTTGTTGTCGAGCGTCTGCATCTCCAGCTCGGAGCTCGTCGATGCGCGTCCGGCGACCGGGAGCCAACCCAGCCAGATGGAGAAGATGAGCTTCAGCACGAGCCCGACGAAGAACACCGGGGTGGCGTAGAAGAGGATCGCCATGATCCGCAAGCCCGCATCCGGGGCCTTGTCACGGAAGTACGCGGCGATCAAGCCGAGCGGGATGCCGACGATGAAGGCGACGATCAGCGCGTAGAACGCGAGCTCCAGCGTTGCTGCGCCGTACGTCAGCAGCACCTGGGTGACCGGCTGGTTGTCGGTGAACGTCGTCCCGAAGTCGCCGCGCAACAGCTGGCCGAGGTACTCGAAGTACTGGACGATGATCGGCCGGTCGTATCCGGCCTCGTGCACGCGCTCGGCGAGCTGCGCCGGGGGCAGCTTCCCGCCGAGCGCCGCGGTGATCGGGTCTCCGGTCGACCGCATCAGGAAGAAGACGACGGTGACCAGGATGAAGATGGTCGGGATGATAAGGAGGGCGCGGACGAGGATGTAGCGGCCGAGGCCGCCTCCGGATCGTCGCTTCGCCTTCGTCCGGTCCGGCCCGGGGGCGGTCCCGGCCGCCGGGGCGCTGACAGTCGCTGTCATGGAAGCCAATCGTGATGGTTCGTGGAAAGGGGGCGGCTCGCTGCGTGAGCGAGCCACCCCCCGGTTCGGCTCAGAGCTGGTGGCTCAGAACCGGTTTACTTCGAGAGAGCCGCGTAGCGGAACTTGAACGACGGGTCGAGCGTCTTGTCGGCGCCCGAGACACCCTTCGCGACGACCGCGATCTGCGAACCCTGCAGAAGCGGAAGCGTGCTGAGGTCGGCCCCGACCTTGGCCTGGATCTCCTCGATCAGCTTGGTGCGCTCGGCCTTGTCGGTCGTGCCCGCCTGCTTCGCGATGAGGTCCTGGACCTCCGGATTGTCGTAGTGGTTCGCCAGGAAGTTCTCCTTGATGAAGAACGGCGACAGGTAGTTGTCGGCGTCCGAGTAGTCCGGGAACCAACCGAGCTGGTACGCCGGGTAGACGTCCTTCGTGCGGTCCTTGGAGTACTGCACCCACTCGGTCGACTGCAGGTTGACCTTGAACAGGCCGCCGTTCTCCAGCTGCTCCTTGACCAGGGCGTACTCGTCACCGGAGGACGGGCCGTAGTGGTCCGGGTTGTACTGGAGGTTCAGCGAGACCGGAGTGGAGACGCCGGCCGCCTCGAGGGTCTGCTTCGCCTTGTCGAGGCTGGGGCCGCCGTTGCCGTCGCCGTACAGCTCCTTGAGCACCGTGGTGGCGCCGGTCAGGCCGTCCGGGACGAACGAGTACAGCGGGGTGTAGGTGCCCTTGTAGACCTGGTCGGCGATCGCCGAGCGGTCGACGAGGTCGGCCGCCGCCTGACGCACGGCGAGGGCCTTCTTCGCGTCGGCCTCCGGCGTGGTCGCACCGAACGGCTGGGTGTTGAAGTTGAACACGATGTAGCGGGTCTCGCCACCCGGGCCCTTCACGACCTTGACCTTGTTGTTGTTCTCGAGGCTCGCGACATCCGTGGCCGAGAGGCTGCGGAAGGCGACGTCGATGGCGGCCTTCTGGATGTCGAGCTTCAGGTTCGACGACTCGGCGTAGTACTTGACGTTGACTTTGTCGGTCGCGGGCTTGCCGAGCAGACCCTTGTACCCCGAGTACGCCTTATAGGCGATCAGGTTGTTGAAGTCGTAGCTCGTGATGTCGTACTGACCGGCGAACGGGTGGCCCTTGACGATGGTGTTGTCGGGCGTGACCTTGTCGGCCGAGAAGACCTGCTCATCCACGATCGGACCGGCAGGGCTGGAGAGCACCTGCGGGAAGGTCTGGTCGTTCGGGACCTTGAGCTTGAAGACGACCGTGGTCTTGTCCGGCGCGGAGACGCTGTCCAGGTTGGCCAGCAGCGATGCCGGGCCGTTGGGGTCGTTGATCTTGATCTGGCGGTCGAAGGTGAACTTGACGTCCGACGAGGTGAGGTCGTGTCCGTTGGCGAACTTCAGTCCCGGCTTGAGCTTGACCGTGTACTCGGTCGGCGCGGTGAAGTCGGCGCTCTCGGCGATGTCCGGCTTGACGTCCGGGCTGCCGTACGGGGTGTTCAGAAGGAACGGGTAGACCTGGTTCATGACCGCGAACGAGCCGTTGTCGTACGAGCCGGCGGGGTCGATCGACGTGATCTTGTCGGTGGTGCCGACGGTGATGGCGCCACCGCCGCCGCCGCCCGAGCCGTTGTTGTTCCCGGAGCAGCCGGCGAGCACCAGTGCCGCGGCCGCGAACGCGGCGGATACGGCGAGCAGGCGCCGTCCGCCGTTGTGTGCGGATGTCATATCCGATTACCTCTTCCTGGTGTGGGATGCGCAAGCGGCGTCGTCACGGGCGTGCGGGATCGCCGTTCGCGTGAGAACTTTCCTAGCACGGAATGCTCGTTCTTCCTGCATTCGGATGCGGATCCGGGCGCGATCTTTACACGGACGCAACAAAAGAGCGCAGCTGCAGGCATTCGTCTGCGGATTCCGGCAGCGACTCTTCCGGCGTGCTATTCGCCGCGCAGGCGGCGCCGTTCGCTCTCGATCGCGACCATGGCGAGCGAGATCTGGCGGCGCAGTTCCGGGTCTTCGGTGCGGCCGAGGCGTGAGGTGAGTTCCGCCTTTTCGCGGAGCAGGTCGCGGTCGATGAGCCCATCCACGATGGATCGTGCGTAGCGCCCGGGGTCGCCGCCCTGCGGGAGTTCCGCAACCGCCAGCGCGTTGACCGTCGGGGCATACGCCTGCGGCACCTCGGCGAGCACCCGATCCACCCAGCCCGGCTGTTCGAGGGTGGCGAGCTGACTCGCGATCGCGTCGCGCACCACGGCGTGGGTCGGGTTGACGAACGGGACCTGCACGGCGCGCGCCGCCCGCTCCTGACCCACCTCGCCGGGGAGCTGCAGGAGCACCATCAGGCTCTCGCGCTCGGTCCGCTGCGTCGGATCGGTGAGGTCGGCCTGCGCGAGGGGACGCGGCTGCTCGGCGGACCCGGATGGACCGTCGCCGCCCGAGTACGAGCGGGTGCGGCCGTCGTCGCGGGATGCGTCGCGCGAGCCGTCCCGTGAACCTGAGCCTCGCTGGGCGGCCCGGACGGCGCGGATGGCGTCCTGGAGGTCTGCTCCGGAGAGCCGCGCGAGTTCGCGGGTGTAGCCGTTCTGCGATGCGGGGTCGCGGATCGTCGCCACGATGGGCGCTCCCGCGCGCAAGGCGGCCGCCCGGCCCTCGACCGAGTCGAGGTCGAAGCGCTCGACGGTCCGGCGGATCATGAACTCGAACATCGGCTTGCGGGCGTCGATCATGCGGCGCACCGCCACATCCCCCTGGGCCAGCCGCAGATCGCACGGGTCGAGGCCGTCCGGCCCGACCGCGACGTAGGTCTGCGCGGAGAACCGCTGCTCTTCGCCGAACGCGCGGGATGCCGCCTTCTGGCCCGCCGCATCCGGGTCGAACGTGAAGATCACCGATCCCTGACTGTTGTCGTCGCCCATCACCCGGCGGATCACCTTGATGTGGTCGACGCCGAACGAGGTGCCGCAGGTGGCGACGGCCGTTGTGATCCCGGCGAGGTGGCACGCCATGACGTCCGTGTAGCCCTCGACCACGACGACCTGGTCCTGCCGCGAGATGTCGCGCTTGGCCAGATCCAGCCCGTAGAGCACCTGCGCCTTCTTGTAGACGGGCGTCTCGGGGGTGTTGAGGTACTTCGGCCCCTTGTCGTCGTCGAGCAGGCGGCGCGCGCCGAAGCCGATGGTCTGGCCGGTGACGTCGCGGATGGGCCAGACCAGGCGGCCGCGGAAGCGGTCGTAGACACCGCGGTCACCCTGAGAGACGAGCCCGGCGGTCAGCAGCTCCTCCTGGCTGAAGCCCTTGCCGCGGAGGTGCTTGGTCAGCTCGTCCCAGCTCTTCGGGGCGAACCCCACGCCGAAGTGCGCCGCCGCTGCTGCGTCGAAGCCGCGCTCACCGAGGAACCGGCGGCCGGGGTCGGCATCCGGGGCGGACAGGCGGTCGCGGAAAAACTCCTCCGCCGCGGCGTTCGCCGCGAGCAGGCGGGCGCGGTTGCCGGAGCTCTCGGAGGGGCCGCCGCCGCCCTCCTCGTAGTGGAGCTGGTAGCCGATGCGCGCGGCGAGCCGCTCGACCGCGTCCGTGAACGAGACGTGGTCCATCTTGAGCAGGAACTCGTAGACGTCGCCGCCTTCGCCGCAGCCGAAGCAGTGGTAGCGGCCGACGCCCGGGCGCACGTAGAAGCTGGGGCTCTTCTCGTCGTGGAACGGGCAGAGGCCCTTGAGTGCGCCGACGCCGCCGGTCTTCAGGCTGACGTAGTCGCCGACGATGTCGCCGATGTTGGTGCGGGCTTTGACCTCTTCGATGTCGCTCTGTCGAATCCGGCCTGCCATACTCTCGATTCTAGTGAGCCGGACCGACGCTCCGGCCCGGACAGCGAAACCCGAGCGCCCCGTCGGTCGCGGTCACTCCCCCGGCGGACGGCGGCGACGCGTGTTCTGGGCGATCTCGATGATGGCGCAGAACACCTCGATGCCCACGCGCAGCAGGAGCACGCTCAGCATCGCCCCGACGAGGGTGATGAGGACGCCGAAGAGGAACACGAACGCACCGATCGGCGCATGCGTCGCGATCGCCGAGGTGAGCGAGTTGGCGAAGCCGACGATGATGCCGAGCGCGATCAGCACCAGCCCGACGACGTACACCGGACCGGCGAGCTTGCGCGTGACGTAGTTCGTGAACGTGAAGTCGAACAGGGAGGAGAAGAACCGCGAGTCGTCCAGGCGATCGGCGAGGTCGCCGACCGTGCGGCCGGGGGCGGAGTGTGCGGCGGTGGCTCCGGTCGTCGCGGAGTCGGCGGTTGATCCGGCGGCGGTGCCGCCGTCGACGGTTGTGGCGCTCGCTCCTATAGCGGTGGCTCCGACGGGGGCACTGGGCGCGGCTACCGCGGGCGCGGCGGGTGCTGCGGGCGGTTCGGTGGCGTTCGTGGGTTCGTCGCCCGTCTCGCTCGCCGTCGTCGTGTCCACAGCGGCCTCCTGGTCGGTGTCGGTCGTGTCGGCATCGAGCCGCTCGGTCGGAGTGTCTCCGGGCGCGCCGGCGGAGGGCGCCGTGCCGGCGGAGGTCGTCGTATCGAGGGATGCCGCGGCAGCGGCCACAGCAGCCGCACCCTGATCGGTGGATGCGGGTCGCGCGTAGAGCTCTTCGGCCGTCGGGAGACGCTTGGTCGCGGCTGCACCGGAGTCGTCGGACGTCTCGGCCGCTCCCGTGCTCTCCTCGATCAGAGGTTCGGCGGGCGAGGTCGACGTGTCACGGGCCGACGCACTGCGGCCGCGGCCCGACCGACCGCTGGGCGCGAGCGGTTCGCGGGCGCCGAGGGTCGCATCCATGATGTCGGGTGCTTCGCCCTCCGGTGCGATCGGGGTGGGCTTCGCGGTCGTCCGGCGCGTTCGGGGCGTCGTGGGCTTTTTGGCGGCGGGCTTTCGCGCCGGTACGGGCGCGGACGTTTCAGTGCTCGCGGCGGCAGCATCGGTCGACGGGTCGGTCTCTGGGGTCTGCGACGCGGCGCTCTTCGTCGCCCGCGGCTTCGTCGACCGCGCTCCAGGCGTGCCCGCGGTGGACGACGAGGTCGTCTTGGCGCCCGTCGTCTTGGCCGCAGTCGTCTTGGCCGTTCGGCTCGTCGAGGAGCCGGTCGTTCGCGGGGTCCGGGTCGTGCGTGAGCCCGCGGTCGCACCGCCGCCCGCCGCCGGTGTGGCGGCTCCGGTCCCCTCCGGTGGGGTGCCGGCCGTCTCCGTCGACTCCCCCTCTGCGGGGCGGTCGCCGTCGGACGGTGGTAGTGCGGTGCTCATTCGTCTCCTCCCGAAGCCTGACTCCCAGCATTCTGCACTGCGCCGCGGTATACAACCCCGGCGCGCGGAGCATCCGGTGCTTCACAGCGGTTCTGCGCCGAAGCCCCCAATCTTTCCGTGTTCAGTGCTGCACGAGACGCTCGTACCAGCTGAGCGCGGACTGGTCGGTGAGGCTGGCGACTTGGTCGACGACGACCCGCCGGCGCTCGTCGTCCGTCGCTGCCGCACGCCAGTCCTCCGCGAATCCCGGGTCGAGTTCGGCTGGACCGCGCTGGTAGAGCAGGTCGGCCAGCGTGGTCAGGATCTGCCGCTGCTGGGCGTAGATCGGCTGGCGCGTGTTCCGCGACATGACGAACGTCGCGACGATGCCCTTCAGCACGGCGATCTCGGCCTGGATGCCGGCCGGCACGACGACGTCGGCGCCGAACCGGATGAGGTCCACCCGGCCAGCGGCCTCTTTGGTCGCGTGGACGGCCGCGTGCGCGAAGCGGCCGATCAGCTGGCTCGTGAGGTTCTTCAGGCGCGCCTGGGACCGGCGCGAACCGTCCCACCCGTCGAGCCAGATATCCATGCTGTCGAGCCGATCGAACGCCTCGATGAGCTCCTGGTGGCTGACTTCGCCGCCGATCCACTCGTGCATGGACTCGACGAGGTCTTCGTGGTCGACCCGGCTTCCGAGGGCCGCGACGTCGATGTAGCCGTTCACCACGGCGTCTTCGAAGTCGTGGACGGAGTAGGCGATGTCGTCGGAGAGGTCCATGACCTGCGCCTCGATGCAGCGCTGGCGCTCGGGGGCGCCCTGCCGCATCCACTCGAACACGGCGCGGTCGTCGGCGTAGAAGCCGAACTTCGCGCGCCCGCTCGGGTCGGCCACCGACGAGGCCGCGGGCCACGGATACTTGCAGCTCGCGTCGAGACTGGCGCGGGTGAGGTTGAGCCCGTACGGCCGGCCGTCGCGCCCGAAGACCTTCGGTTCGAGCCGGCTCAGCAACCGGAGCGTCTGCGCGTTGCCCTCGAAGCCGCCGATGTCGTCGGCCCAGCTGTTCAGGGCCCGCTCACCGTTGTGGCCGAACGGCGGATGCCCGATGTCATGCGCGAGGCAGGCCGTGTCGACGATGTCCGGGTCGAGTCCGAGGCTGTTGGCGAGCTCGCGGCCGACCTGCGCGACCTCGAGCGAGTGCGTCAGCCGGTTGCGGGCGAAGTCGAGCCCGGCGGTGGGGCTGAGCACCTGGGTCTTCGCCGCGAGACGGCGGAGCGCACTGGAGTGCAGCAGCCGCGCGCGGTCGCGGGCGAAGTCGCTGCGCCGGTTCGAGTGCTGCTCGGGGAGCCAGCGCTCCCGGTCGTGGTCGGAGTACCCGCGCTCGGCGGACGCCTCGGCCGTCTGCATCGCTCCGGCACCCGCGCTCGTGGTCGCCGCGATGTCATCCACCACTGTTGTGCACCTCCGCGTCGGCGACCTCGGCGCGCTGCACGCCGTCGAGGTCCCGGCTCTCCAGCCAGCCGTCCGGCAGCGCCGGCCGCTTCGGGGAGCCTGCACGACCGCGCTGGCCCTCCGCCGCCTCGCCCGGGTACTCCTGGTCGGGGTCGAGCGTGGCGAGCAGCTCGTCGAGGTGCTCGAGCGTGTCGACGGTCGCGAGGCTCGCCCGCAGGTCGCCGCCGACCGGGTAGCCCTTGAAGTACCAGGCCACGTGCTTGCGGATGTCGCGGCAGCCGCGCTCCTCGCTGTCGAAGAACTCGACCAGCAGCTCCGCGTGGCGGCGGAACGTCTGCGCCACCTGCCCGAGCGTCGGACGCGCCTGGGCGGCCTCCGCCTCTGCTGCCGAGATCTCGCCCGCCCGCGCGCGGAAAGCGGCGGCCAGGTCGCCGAACAGCCACGGACGCCCGAGGCAGCCCCGGCCGACCACGACGCCGTCGCAGCCGGTCTCCTCCACCATCCGGATCGCGTCGGCGGCCGACCAGATGTCGCCGTTGCCGAGCACCGGCGTCGAGGTCACCGTCTCCTTCAGCTTCGCGATCGCGGACCAGTCGGCGTGACCCGAGTAGAACTCCGCCGCCGTGCGTGCGTGCAAGGCCATCGAGGCGACACCGGCGCCCTCGGCGATGCGCCCGGCCTCGAGGTAGGTCAGGTGGTCGCCGTCGATGCCCTTGCGCATCTTGATCGTGAGCGGGATGTCGCCGGACGCCTGCACGGCGCCTTCGACGATCTCGCGGAACAGTCCGAGCTTCCAGGGGAGCGCCGCTCCCCCGCCCTTGCGCGTGACCTTCGGCACAGGACAGCCGAAGTTGAGGTCGATGTGGTCGGCGCGGTCTTCGGCGACAAGCATCGTCACCGCCTCGCGCACGGTGACAGGGTCGACCCCGTAGAGCTGGATGGAACGCGGCGTCTCCGACTCGTGGTGCGTGATGAGGCGCAGCGATTCCGGAGTGCGTTCGACGAGCGCGCGGGACGTGATCATCTCGCTGACATAGAGACCGGCGCCGAACTCGCGGCAGAGCCGCCGGAACGCGGTGTTGGTGATCCCGGCCATCGGTGCGAGGACGACCGGCACGTCGAGCCCCAGCGGACCGATGGTCAGCTGAGGCGCGTGGCTTAGGGTGGCAGTGGTAGACATCTCACTCGATTCTCCCAGAAAGCGTGCTGAGCTATGGCCGAGAGCCCGGAATCCGTGGACAGCTCCCCCGTTGGCGCACCTGTGAGCACCGGTCGGGAGCGCGTCGCCGCCGACGCGCAGGCCCGCGGCATCGAGGTCGACATCGTGGAGCGTCCCGCCGCGCGGAGCCTCGAAGAGGCCGCCTCGCTGCTCGGCATCCAGCCCGGCGACATCGTCAAGACGCTTGTGGTGAAGCGGAGCGACGACACGTTCGTGTTCGCCCTCGTGCCCGGCGGCCGCAAGATCGCCTGGCCGAAGCTGCGCTCGGTGCTGCAGGTCAACAAGCTGCAGCTCCCGGATGCCTCGGTCGCGTTCGCCGCCACCGGCTACGAGCGCGGCACCATCACGCCCTTCGGCAGCACCACCGCCTGGCCGGTCGTCGCCGACGCCACCATCCTGGGCCGCCGCGTGTCGATGGGCGCCGGCGAGCACGGCTACTCCCTCTTCGTCGACGCGGACGCCCTCATCGCCGCCTTCGACGCGACCGTCGCCGACATCACCGATCCCGAGTAGCGCGCCTCCCGCGCCCCGTGCGGCCATCGAGTTGACGCAACACGCCGTCGCCGCCACTCGCCCAACGGCGTGTTGCGTCAACTCAAGTGTGAGCTGTGGATAACGGCGGGCAGGCAGCAGACATGACTGGCAGCCTGTGGCGATGGAACCGCTCAGGATGGGACCCCACTTCACGACGAGCGAGGCGCTGCTGCACGGTGTCTCACGCTCTCGGCTGCGACGCGGGGATCTGACGCGCCCCCACCACGGCGTCCGGGCCACCGGTCCCGCGAATGATCTCGTCGAACGTTGCCGGGCATTCCACCCTGCGATGGCTGAGGGGATGCTGTTCAGTCACATCACCGCCGCACGCCTCCACGGGCTTCCCGTCGGACGGGAGGCGGATCCCGACGAGGCGCTCCATGTCTCCACTCGGGCGCCGGGACGGGCACCGCGGCACCGTGGAATCCACGGCCATCAGACGAGGATCGCCGACGACGCGACCACGACACTCCACGGACTACCGGTCGTGTCCGCGGTCGAGGCCTGGTGTCAGCTCGCCACCATGTTCGCTGAGGATGACCTGGTCGTCTGCGGGGACGCCCTCATTCGTCGCAAGGAGCCAATCGCGACAGTGGAGCAACTGGCCGCCGCCGTCGCGTCCAGTCCGCGACGGCCCGGTGTGCGTGCCCTTCGGTGCGCAATGGCCCGCGTCCGGGCCCGCACCGACTCCCCAATGGAGTCAGTGCTTCGCCTCGCTCTGGTGCGCGCCGGACTCCCGGAACCGGCGGTGAACTATCGGATCGTCGGTCCCGATGGCGATGTGATCGCACATGGCGACCTGGCCTATCCAGCGGCGAAAGTCGTGGTCGAGTACGACGGTGATCAACACAGAACGGACACGCGCCAGTACTACATCGACGTCGATCGCTTGTGGCGCATCCGGACCATGGGCTGGGAGATCGTCCGCCTCAACCGCACACACATGGTCAACAACGCCCACGAGGCCGTTCGCCGTGTCCGTCTGGCACTGGCGTTGAGTTGACGCAACACGCCGCCGCGTAACGGAGCGCGACGGCGTGCTGCGTCAACTCGTTCGCTAGAAGGTGCAGGTGTCGCCGTCGCAGACGGCAGCCGTTCCGCCCAGCGGGATGAGCGGGAGGGGCGGCGCGGACGGCGCGGGCGCGGCGGCGGACGCGGACGCGGCCGGCTCCACGCCGCTCACGCGGTCACCGCCGCGCGCTCCGACCAGACCTGCTCCAGCACCTGGGCGAAGGTCTGCGCGTCCTGCGCACCCGAGACGCCGTACTTGCCGTCGATGACGAAGAACGGGACGCCGTTGATGCCGTACTCTCCGGCGGTCGCCTGGTCGGCGCGCACGTCCTGGAGGTACTGCTCCGATTCGAGCGCCTGGAGCGCCGCATCCCGGTCCAGCCCGACCTCTGCGGCCAGGTCGGCGAGATCCTCGACCCGGCCGACATGACGGCCCTCGATGAAGTAGGCGCGGAACAGGCGCTCCGCCAGCTCCAGCTGCTTGCCGCTCGCCTTCGCGAAGTGCAGGAGCTCGTGCGCCTTGACGGTGTTGGTGTGCTTGAGGTGGTCGAAGTCGTAGTCGAGCCCGACAGACGAGGCGATTCCCGTCACGCGCTCCAGCATCTGCTGCACCTGCTCGGCCGGGAGGCCCTTGTGTCCGGCGAGGAAGTCGACCTCGCTGCCGTCGAAGTCGACGGGGGTGTCCGGGGACAGCTCGAAGGAGTGATACTCGACCTCGACCCCGCGCCCGTCGCCCGCCCCGGCGAACAGACCGCTGCCCGCCTCGAACTTGCGCTTCCCGATGTAGCACCACGGGCACGCGATGTCGGACCAGATGTCGATCTTGATGGGTTCGCTCACATCAGGGACAACGCGAGGCGCGCCGCGGTCTATTCCGAGGTCGATGCCGCCTCGGCGGTCGGCGCGTCGACCGCACCGCCGAACCGGCGGTTGCGGCGCAGGTACAGCTCCACCGCATCCCACAGGTCGGTGCGGCTGAAGTCCGGCCACAGCGTGTCGAGGAACACCATCTCGGCGTACGCGCTCTGCCAGAGCAGGAAGTTGCTGGTGCGCTGCTCCCCCGAGCTCCGCACGAACAGGTCGACGTCCGGCATGTCCGGCAGGTAGAGGTGACGCTGGATGGTCTTCTCGCTCACCGCGGACGGACGCAGCCGTCCCGCAGCGACGTCGTCGGCGATCGACCGCACGGCGTCGGCGATCTCGGTCCGTCCGCCGTAGTTGACGCACATCGTCAGCGTCAGCACGTCGTTCCCAGCCGTAAGCTGCTCGGCGTACTGCAGCTCCTTGATGACCGACGACCACAGGCGCGGCTTCCGGCCCGCCCAGCGCACCCGCACACCCCACTCGTTGAGCTGGTCGCGGCGCCGGTGCAGGACGTCCCGGTTGAACCCCATGAGGAAGCGCACCTCGTCGGGAGACCGCTTCCAGTTCTCGGTCGAGAACGCATAGACGCTGAGGTGCTTGACCCCGGCCTGGATGGCGCCCGCCACCACGTCAAGAAGCGCGGCCTCCCCCGCCCGATGCCCCTCGATGCGGGTCAGTCCCCGGCGGTTCGCCCACCGGCCGTTGCCGTCCATGACGATCGCCACGTGCGACGGGACGCTTCCCGCCGGGAACGCGGGCGGATACACGCCGGTCCAGTCGAGCGGGCGGTACTCGACCGCATCCTTGTGCGTGTAGGGCTTCGGACTCATCCACTCGCCTTCTGGTCGTGCTGAACGTGCTGGAGCGAGCGCAACCCGCGCTCGAGATGCCACTGGGTATACGCCGCCACCACGCCGTTAGCGCGGTTCCGCGTACCGTCTGGCGCGGCCTCGGCGGCCTCCCAGTCGCCGGACAGCAGCGCCCCGAGCAGGGCGATCGTGTCGGCGTCGACCTTGGGGGCGCCCTGCGGGGCGCAGTCAGCGCACACGACACCGCCGAGCTGCACGACGACGGACGTGTGCGGCCCGGGTGCGCCGCAGCGCGAGCAGTCCTGGAAGCTCGGCGCCCATCCCGCCAGCGACAGCGCACGCAGCAGGTACGAGTCGAGGGTGAGGCCGGCGCCGTGCTCCCGCCGCGACAGGGAGCGCAACGCGCCGACGAGCAGGAGGTACTGCTGGATGGACGGCTCGGCATCGGTCAGCCGGTCGGCCGTCTCGACCATCGCGTTGGCGGCGGTGTAGCTGGCGTAGTCGTCGGCGATGAGCGCACCGTACGCACCAAGGGTCTCGGCCTGCGTGATCACGTCGAGGCTGCGGCCCTCGTAGAGCTGGACGTCGGCAACCATGAACGGCTCGAGCCGCGACCCGAATCGGGAGGCCGTCCGCCGCACACCCTTGGCGACCGCGCGGATCTTGCCGTGCTGCCTGCTCAGCATCGTGACGATGCGGTCGGCCTCGCCCAGCTTGTGGGTTCGGAGCACGACGGCTTCATCACGGTAGACAGGCACACTCCAGTATCGCGCGCCCAGCTGACAGTGCGGCGGATGCGGGATGCGGCGGGGCGCGCCGTGATACACATGGGGTGTGAGCACGACCCCCGTCGACATCGGCGCCCTGTCGATCCCGTTGTGGGGCGACCTCATCGCGGTCGGCGTCGGCAGCCTTCAGGGCGCCATGTTCGCGTCGGGATTCCGGGACCGGCGGCTCGACCTGCTCGGCGTCGCGATCATCGGCGTCGCCACGGGCGTCGGCGGCGGACTCCTCCGCGACCTCCTGCTCAATGTCACCCCGGTCGCGCTGCAGTCGAACTGGTACCTGCCGATCACCGTCGTCGCCGCACTGCTCGGGATGCTGCTGATCCGGCTGTTCCGCCGTCTCGACCCGGTCATCACCTTCCTCGACGCCCTGACGATCGGGCTGTTCGGCGCGATCGGGGCCAGCAAGGCGCTCGCGCTCGGGCTGCCGGAGGTTCCCGCGGTGTTCGTCGGGGTGGTCGCCGCGGTCGGCGGATCGATCCTGCGGGACGTGCTGCTGAACCTGCCGATCGCGCTCATGCATGTCGGCTCGCTGTACGCGGTCGCGGCCGGCGCTGGCACGATCGTCCTCGTCGTCATGCTCGACTTCGGCGTGCCGTTGACAGTCGCGGCCGTCGTCTGCGTCGTGGTGACCCTCGTCATCCGGCTTCTCGCCGTGCGCTTCGGGTGGAGCTTGCCGGAGCAGCGGGAGCTGGGCCGCATCCCTCGTCCGCGGTGGCCGCGCTTCACACGCGCGCCGAGCGCCGCCCGCACCGCCGAGCGCACCGACACCGGTGCGATCCCGCGCTACCGCATCGACAAGCCCGAGTAACCCCGCGCCGACAGCTCCTGAGTTTTTCCGGCGATTCGGCCGGAAAAGGCCGAAAAACTCAGGAGCTGCCGGCTTGGGGGCTCGGGGCGGGCGTGGGTCAGGCCGAGACGAGCTCCTGCGCCGACTGACCGGCAGCCGAGCGCACGGCCCGGTTCACCGCCGACAGGACCGCCTTGAACGACGCGGTCGTGGTGTCCGCGTCGATGCCGACGCCCCAGCGGCGCTGGCCGTCCACATCCACCTCGACGTACGCGGCGGCGAGAGCCGACTCGCTCGCCGACAGCGTGTGCTGCGAGTAGTCGTACAGGTGGGCGTCCACCCCGTGCTGGTGCAGGATGTCGAAGAACGCCGCGATCGGACCGTTGCCCTCGCCCGTGGCCTTCGAAACGGTGTCCCCGTCGCGCAGCGTCACCGTGAGCACGACGTGCTCCCCGGTCTCGTTGGACGTCGTGGTGCTCCCCAGCTCGAAGCGGCCCCACTTGGCGTCCGGGTCGGAGGCGGGGGCCGGCAGGTACTCGTCCTGGAAGACGGCCCAGATCTGGTCGCTGGTGACCTCGCCGCCCTCGGCGTCCGTCTTCGCCTGCACGACCCCGGAGAACTCGATCTGCAGCTTGCGCGGCAGGTCGAGCGAGTGGTCGGTCTTCAGCAGGTAGGCGACGCCGCCCTTGCCCGACTGCGAGTTGACGCGGATGACCGCCTCGTAGCTGCGGCCCAGGTCCTTCGGGTCGACGGGCAGGTACGGCACCGCCCAGACCAGGTCGTCGACCGGGACACCGCTGCGCTCGGCCTCGGCCTCCATGGCCTCGAAGCCCTTCTTGATGGCGTCCTGGTGCGAGCCGCTGAACGCGGTGAACACCAGGTCGCCGCCCCACGGGCTCCGCTCGCCGACGGGCAGCTGGTTGCAGTGCTCGACGGTGCGCTTGATCTGGTCGATGTCGCTGAAGTCGATCTGCGGGTCGATGCCCTGCGTGAACAGGTTGACGCCCAGCGTGACCAGGTCGACGTTGCCGGTGCGCTCGCCGTTGCCGAACAGGCAGCCCTCGATGCGGTCGGCCCCGGCCATGTAGCCGAGCTCGGCCGCCGCGACAGCAGTTCCGCGGTCGTTGTGCGGGTGCAGCGACAGGATGACGTTCTCGCGGTGGTTCAGGTGCCGCGACATCCACTCGATGGAGTCGGCGTACACGTTGGGCGTCGCCATCTCCACCGTCGCCGGCAGGTTGATGATGACCTTCCGCTCCGGAGTCGGCTCGAACACCTCGAGCACCTGGTTGCAGATGTCGGCCGCGAACTCCAGCTCGGTGCCGGTGTAGCTCTCGGGCGAGTACTCGTAGTAGATCGTGGTCCCGGGAACCAGCTCCTCGAACTTCCGGCACAGCCGCGCGCCGTTCAGCGCGATGTCGACGATGCCCTGCTGGTCGGTGCGGAACACGACATCCCGCTGCAGGATGCTGGTCGAGTTGTAGAGGTGCACGATCGCCTGCTTGGCGCCGACCAGGGACTCGTACGTCCGCTTGATCAGGTGCTCGCGCGACTGGGTCAGCACCTGGATGGTGACGTCGTCCGGGATGGCGCCCTCTTCGATCAGGCTGCGCACGAAGTCGAAGTCGGTCTGGCTCGCCGACGGGAAGCCGACCTCGATCTCCTTGTAACCGAGACGCACCAGCAGGTCGAACATGATGCGCTTGCGCTCGGGGCTCATCGGGTCGATGAGCGCCTGGTTGCCGTCACGCAGATCGACGGCGCACCAGCGGGGCGCCTGGGTGATGTGCTTGGACGGCCACGTGCGGTCCGGCAGGTCGACGCGGATCTGCTCGTGGAACGGCCGGTAACGGTGGATCGGCATGGCGCTCGGCGCCTGTGTGTTCTTCATGGTCTTCAGGAATCCTCTGCTCGTGTGGTGTGGAGAGCCGACGACGAACTCCGCGACGAGTGAGGCCCAGAACTAGGACTCGTCGCGGCAGCTAAGGAGGAGCAGACCGTACACAGCACTGAGAGTACCACCTCGGCGTCAGCCGCGCCCCCGCACGAACGTCGCCGCCTGCCGCATGGACAGACCCGGCAGGTACGCGCGGACCAGCGCGATGCCGATCGCGGGCAGGGCGACGGGGTCCGGGTAGGCCATGATCAGCGGGTGCAGCTCCGGCTGGAACTTCTGCTTGAACTTGAGCAGCGAGCGGAATCCGTACACCGGCTCAAGCGATGAGCTGAGATAGCCGAGCAAGCGGTCCATGGTGTCCTTGCCGCCCTCCTGGGCCGCCGCCGTGTGGGCGAGCGGCGCGGCGGAGAGCGACATGAACTCGATGCCGTCGTCCTTCATCCGGGTCGCGGCCTCGGCGATGAGGAACTCCATGACGCCGTTGATGCTGTCGGGGCGCCGGCGCATGAAGTCGAGCGTCCAGCCGACGACGATTCCGGCGCGGTAGGTCGGCAGCCAGCCGGTCACGGCCTCGATCCGGTCGTCCTCGTCCACCGCCAGCATCAGGCGCACCTCGGGGTCGCGGAGTTCGTCGAGGCCGCCGAGGGTGAAGCCCATCTCCGGGAGGTCCTTCTCGGCGACCCACTGCTCCGAGATGTCGGAGAGCTGGACCGCCGAGGTGAGCGGGAGGGCGGCATACGTCGTCCACTCCGAGCGGATGCCGGCGCGCTGCGCCCGGTTGATCGACGAGCGGACGTCCTGCCACTTCTTGCCCGTCGTCGCCCACAGCTGCGGGCGGATGACGGTCTCCTCCGCGACGGTCATGGTCGACCAGCCGAGACGCTCAAACAGCGACGTGTACCGCGCCTCCACGCTGTAGAACACGGGGATCCAGCCGTTGTCGTCGCAGAACCGGGCGAACCCCTGGATGGCACCGTCGTGCGGACCGAGCGCACCGAACGGCCCGCCGGTGGTCAACGCGACCCGTCCCTCCACGCGGTACGCGATCGCGCCGCCGCCGATCGGGTCGAACCAGTAGGAGTTCCCGGGCCAGGTCGCCATGAAGGAGATCGCGTCGCCGCCGCCGCGGTACAGCAGCTCGCGCACGTGCGCATCCTCCGTGTTCACGCGGCGCCGCAGTCCGCGGCCCAGCATCGGCGGGATCGCCCCGATGATCGCGACGATCCAGAACACCGTTCCGATGTTGTGGTAGACGATCGTCGCCAGCGGCGTCGTCGGCAGATACTGCAGGGGCTCACGCCGCAGGAAGCTGACCGGCACGAACCGCTCGAGCACATCCGCGAACAGATCGCCGACGTCGATGGGGCGAGTGAAGCCGGTGTCGCGCTGCAACCAGCCGACGAGCACGTAGACCGCCACGAGCCCGACCCCGGTCCCGAGCACCAGATAGACGTACCTCCGCACCGCCGTCCCGGACGGCAGCACGGTGAAATGGCGCCGGAAGACGACGAGCAGGATGGCCATCGCGAGCGGCACGAGCGTCGACAGCGCGAGGATGAACGTCACCTCCCAGTACCGCGGAGAGACCGACGGGCGGGTGGATGCGATTGGAAGGATGCCGTAGTACAGCGCCGAGAGCAGCGCCAGCAGCCCGTTCACGGCCACAGCCAGCCACACCGCGAACCGTCGCCCGCGCAGGAGCCCGTATGCCGCGACCAGGAGCAGGAGCAGCGGGAGCACCGAGAGGAGCACGGGGCCGAGGCCGTTGATCCGCTCCAGCGTCAGCTCGCGGAAGCAGTCGCGCGTCACGGCGAACGCCTGGCAGCGCTGGATGACCGAGGTCGCGCTCGGCGCCTCATTGCTGAACAGCAGGCCGACCGGAGAGAGGAGGCCGTACCGCGTCGAGCCGAGGAGTCCGATGACCGGGCCGACAGCGGTGATGGTCAGCGCCGAGGCGAGCAGCACCCGGACCTCGTGATGCGAGCTGCGCAGCCATCCGCCCGACACCTTCGCTTGCCGCAGCAGCGGACCGAGTGCCAGTCCGGTCAGCACGGCGAGCAGCCGGTAGAAGTCGGACGGGAGGCCGGAGTACAGCAGGTACATGATCGCGACGAGCAGCGTGATCACGCGGATGCGGCGGCGCCAGAGCGTTCCGGCGAAAGCGCTCGCCGTCATGATCGTGCCGCCGATGGCCGTGAACGCGTCGAGCACGAGCAGCCCGTGGACATTGCGCGCCCAGAGCTCGCCGATGTCGTTCGCCGCCACCTGGATGACTGCACCCACCACAATGCCCACGACGGCCGTGCCGAAGAACGCCAGCGCCGTGCGCCAGGTGCCCATCAGGCGCTCCGAGGCGCCCACCAGCACGACGGTCAGGACCAGCACGACGATCAGCTCGAGCAGATCGTCGGTGAAGAGCACGGCCGTGAACGGCGACCACCAGTGCCCGTCCAGGAGTTGGACGGCACCCGCGCCCAGCCACCCGCGGAGGGGACGGTGCGGCCCCCGGATCGGCCCGGTGATGAGCGCGAGCAGCAGGATGAGCAGCGTCACCCCCGTCGTGAACGGATGGCTCGCGATGAACCGCCCGGTCCGCTGCGCGAGAGCGGCCGGTTTCACGACCCGAGCCCCAGCTGCCGCGCGATCGTCGGGAAGCCGTGCGCGAGCACGTAGCGCACGGTCTTCCAGTCGTGCGCGGTGCCGGGCGAGCTGAGCAGCTCGGCGTGGATGCCGGCACGCCCGGCGTCTTCGTACAGCGTGCGGGCGAAACCGGAGTACTTCGCGTCGTCGGCGCCGGCCCCGAACACCATCACCGAGTCGCGGTACGGCGCGTTCGCCTTCATCATCGCGGCCGGCTGCGCCTTCTCGTACGCCTGCTTCGACCCGCCGAATCCCGTGCTGATGGTCAGCTCCTCATCCCCCAACGTCGGCCCGAGTTCGCTCGACGACGCGAGCGCGGAGCCGAACAGGTCCGGCCGCCCGCTCGCGAACTGCACAGCGCAGGTCGCCCCCTGCGAATAGCCGAACACGCTCCATCCTGCCGGGTCACTGCTCACTCGCAGGTGAGAACGCACCCAATTCCGCACATCCGTCAGAAGATACGTCGCCGAGTTGCCGTAATCGCGCGAGTCGACGCACATCGGGTTGCGTCCGGGGCCGCCCAGCTGGTCGGCGGCGACCACGATCGGAGCGTAGCCGTCGTGCTGAGCGGCGAACGCATCCATCGCCGTGGCGACTCCCCCGGCGGTGAACATGTCGGCCGGCGCGCCCGGCTGACCCGACAGGGCGTACATCACGGGAAGCGCAGGAGGGTTCGCGGTCAAGGCGACCGGCGAAAGGTAGACGACGGCCTCACGCGCCGGGAACCGGGACTCGGTGGCCGGGATGCGGACGGTGCCGACCTCGCCCTTCGCCGGGAGTTCCCCCGCCGCAACCGGCGTCGTCGTCGCCTTCCAGTCGGTGCCGGCCACGACCTCGCCGCGCTCGGAGTGCAGCTGGAGCGCCCCGTAGGGCACCACGCCGAGCACGTCGTTCAGGTTGCGGTAGGCGCCGAAGTCGGCGTTGATGCCGCAGAACGCCGCCGCCAGGGACACCGGGATGCTCACGATCGCCACGACCTTCCGCCACCAGCGGGAGCGGAACAGGTTCGCCACCGCGAGACTCACCCCGCCGAAGCCGAGGGCCGTCCAGAGGGTGGTCACAGGGGTCAGGGCGACACCGAACACGTCGAAGACGTCGGTGACCAGCCACACCACGAACCAGCCGACCAGACCGCCGGCGATGGCGGCGATCAGGCCGGTGAAGGTCCGCCGCCAGGTGGGACGCACGAGCAGGTAGAGCACGAGGATCGCGGCCACGACATCCAGCGTGATGAGGAACGGCGGCTTGTCGATCCTCAGCGTGTTCAGCCAGTTCAGGGATGGATCCTCTCGCGGGCGGCCCGGTGGACGGGACGGGGCGGACGCCTCATTATTCCGGCCTCAGTTCATCGATAGCTGAAGCTCCGTGAGAGTTCAGCCAACATCCAGGCGGCGTCATTCGACCGCGAGGGCCGCGACAGGCGAGACACGCGTGGCCCTGCGGGTCGGCGCGAGGGCGGCGACGACGGCGAGAAGGGCGGCGCCCAGGACGATCGCGGCCAGGAACGGCCAGGGAAGGACGGGGGCGAGGACGCCTCCGCCGGGGATCATCCCGAGCAGCGACTGCGCGCCGATCCAGCCGTAGAGCGTCCCCAGCGCGAGCCCAGTCAGCACAGAGGCGACGGTCAGCTGAGCGCTCTCGGCGAGGACCATCCTCCGCACCTGCCCGGCCGTGAAGCCGAGCGCGCGCAGGAGTCCGAGCTCGCGGCTCCGCTGCAGCACGCTGAGCGACAGCGTGTTGACGACACCGCACGCCGCGATCATCGCCGAGAACCCGACGAGCACCGTGAACACCGCCATCGTGACCCCGATGATGCCGTCGCTGCCTTCGTACATCCCCGGCTCGCGTGCCTCGGCATCCCGGATCAGCGCCTGCCAGGTGGATGCCGCCACCACGAACATCGTGATCAGCGTGACGCCGATGACCAGGCCGATCGCGGTGCGGGAGCTGCGCTCCGGGTTGCGCACGGCGTTGGCCGCAGCCAGACGGCCCGCGGCTCCCCGGCCGAACAGCAGGCCGACCGCCCGCAGCACAGAGGGGAGGAAGAACGGCGCGGCCAGCACGATCCCGGTGAACGAGAGGATTCCGCCCGGGAGCGCGACCAGCACGCCGTAGGACGACAGTTGGGCGAGAGTCGCACTGACCCGTACGAACACGCCGGTGCCGAGGAGGAGCCCTAAGACCAGCAGCGCCGCGCCCGACAGGATCAGGACGAGCGACACCGCCAGCCGGCCGCGGCTGCGCACCGCGGCGGCTGGGCGCTCCTGTGCAGCGCCCAGCGCCTGCACCGGCGTCACGGTGAGCACGCGTCGGCTGCCCACCCACGAGGCGAGCCACGTGGTGAGGACGACGATGACCGCCGGCGGGACCATCAGCAGGCTCAAGACGGGATACTGCGCCTCCGGGAGGACACCCGCCATCATGAGGAGCCGGACGGCGAGGAGCGAGAGCGCCGCAGCAGCGGCTCCCCCGACCGCGGCCCCGATCAGACCGACCGCGAGACCCTCGCCGGAGACGGAACGACGCTGCGTCCGCGCGCTGGAGCCGATCAGCCGCAGCAGCGCGATCGTGCGGGTGCGGCCCGCAATGACGGTGGCGAAGGTGTTGGTCGTGACGATCGCACCGACGTAGACGGCGACGACGAAGAAGATGCCGGCCACGATGGCGAGAGCGAGCTGGACGCTGGCGCGCTCCCCCATCGACGATCCGCCGATGAACGCGGCCATCACGTCCACTCCTCCGACCAGGGCGACGCCGAAAGCCGAGCTGAGGGCCGCGACGAGGATGCCCGCACGGTGGTCGCGCGCGTTCGCGCGGAAGGCGGAGAAGGGGCGGCTCACGCGCGCGCCTCCATCCCGAGCATGA
Source organism: Leifsonia sp. NPDC014704 (assembly GCF_043083605.1). NCBI lineage: Bacteria > Bacillati > Actinomycetota > Actinomycetes > Micrococcales > Microbacteriaceae > Leifsonia > Leifsonia sp. NPDC014704. Next base: position 883,683 of record NZ_JBIBYW010000001.1, read on the forward strand.
AGGACGAGATCTCCTCGGCCGACGACTGCGGCCGCTCGGCGGCGACCCGCCCGTCGGCGAGGAAGACGATGTGGTCGGCGTAGCTCGCCGCCACCGGGTCGTGGGTCACCATGGCGATGCTCTGGCCGAACGTGCGCGCCGCGTCCTGCAGCACTCCGAGAACCTCGCGGCCGGTGCGGGAGTCGAGGTTGCCGGTCGGCTCGTCCGCGAAGACGAGGTCGGGGCGGGTAGCGAGCGCGCGCACGATCGCGGCACGCTGTTGCTGGCCGCCGGAGAGCTCGTGGGGGCGGTGGGTCAGGCGGCCACCGAGGCCGAGCGTGTCGACGAGGTGGTCGATCCACTCGTTCTGCTCGCGGGTCGGCCGGCGGCCGTCCAGCTCGAACGGGAGCAGGATGTTGCCGCGCACGTCGAGCGTCGGCACCAGGTTGAACGACTGGAACACGAAGCCGATGCGGCGGCGGCGCAGCAGCGTGAGCTCCCCATCCCCCATCGCGGTGATCTCGGTGTCGCCGAGGAACACGCGACCGCCGGTCACCGAGTCGAGCCCCGCCATGACGTGCATCAGGGTCGACTTGCCCGATCCGCTCGGGCCCATGACGGCCGTGAACCGGCCTGCCGGGATGCCCAGGGTGACACCGTCGAGCGCGTTCACCCGGCCCGCGCCGGTGCCGTAGGTCTTCGTGGCCGCTTCGACGCGCGCCACCGTTTCTGTGAGAGTCAGCTCCATGCCCTCAACGCTAGGGAGGCGGCCCCTGCGGCCGAATCGGGCGGTGGGGCGATCCCGTGTCCTCCCTGAGGATGACGCGGGATGGCACCGGCCGGCGTGTCGCCGCCGCCGCGGCCATTCACTCCCGTCGGAGATCGGCCAGCCCGCCCCGAAACTCCATCTCAACCGCGGCCTGTCGGAGAATCGCGGCCCTTTCACCGACGGAAGCGCGCCTATCTCCGACCGAGGCCTCCGTCGGAGATCGGAGCGGAACCGGCCCAGAACTCCATCCCCACCTCGGCCCGTCGGACATTCCCGGCCTTCTTACCGACGGAAGCCCGCCCATCCCCGACCGAGGCTTCCGTCGGAGATCTGGACGGAACCCGCCCGAAACTCCGTCCGCACCGCCGCCGGTCGGAGATCTGCGGCACTTCTACCGACGGAAGCCAGCCCATCCCCGACCGAGGGCTTCCGTCGGAGATACGGGCGGAACCCGCCCGAAACTCCGTCCCCACCGCGGCCCGTCGGAGACTTGCGACCCTCTTACCGACGGAAGCCCGCGCATCTCCGACCAGAGTTCCGTCGGAGATCGGAGCGGAACCCGCCCGTAACTCCGTCCCCACCGCGGCCCGTCGGAGATTTGCGGCCTTTTTACCGACGGAAGCCGGCGGCTACTCGGCGGCCGTCAGGCCGTGCTCGAAGGCGTAGACCACCATCTGCACGCGGTCGCGCAGCCCCAGCTTGGCCAGGATGCGCGAGATGTGCGTCTTCACGGTCGCCTCGCTGAGGAACTCCGACCCGGCGATCTCCGCGTTGCTCAGTCCACGGGCGGCGAGGACGAAGATCTCCCGCTCCCGGGAGGTGAGGGAGGCGAACTCCGGCGGCTCCGGCCGCACCGGCTGCGCGGACGAGAAGTACTCGAACAGCTCACGCGTCGCCCCGGCCGCGATGACCGCGCTCCCGGCGTGCACTGTCCGGATCGCGGCGAGCAGGAACTCGGGCTCCGCATCCTTCAGCACGAACCCGCTCGCTCCGCCGCGGATCGCGCGAGCGGCCGCCTCATCCAGGTCGAACGTCGTCAGCACCACGATCCGTGGCGCGGTGCGTCCCGCGCGCTCGGCGTCGGCGATGATCGCGCTCGTGGCAGCGATGCCGTCCATCACGGGCATCCGGATGTCCATCAGCACGACGTCCGGACGCGTCTCCGCCGCCAGGCGCACACCCTCCTGCCCGTTGCCGGCCTCCCCCGCGAACTCGAGGTCGTCCTGTGAGCTGAGCAGCATCCGCACGCCCGCGCGGAACAGCGGCTGGTCGTCGACGAGCAGCACCCGGATGGGCGCCGCTTCGACCGTCGCGCCGCTCACGCGACCGCCCCCGGGAGGAAGGCCGTGACCACGAACTCCCCGCTCATCGGCCCTGCCGTGAGATACCCGCCGGCGAGGGACGCGCGCTCGCGCATCCCGGGCAGCCCGTGGCCGATGCGGGGCACGGAGCCGGTCGTGGTCGGTTCGAGGGTCGTGTCTCTCATGGTGTTCCTCACGGTGATGACGATTCCTGGTCCGCGTTCGGCCGGCGCCTCCGCGAGCACCACGCTCGCGGGGCGGCTCGTGTCGCCGTGGCGCAGTGCGTTGGTCAGAGCCTCCTGCACGATGCGGAAGGCGGCGAGCTGCTGCGCCGAGCCGAGAGCCGCGACGCTCCCCTGCCGTTCCAGTTCGACCGCCAGGCCGGCCGAGCGGATGTGCTCGACCGTCTGATCGAGGTCGGCCAGCGACGGCTGCGGTCCGTCGTGCGCACCCGGTTCGCGCGCGGAGTCGGCGGGATGCGACTGCCGCAGCTCGGCGAGCAGCACGCGCACGTCGCCGAGCGCCGACCGGGCGGTGGATGCGATCGTCGCGAGCGCCTCATCCACCGCGTCGGGGTCGGTGCGCCGGGCGTATCGCGCTCCGTCCGCCTGGGCGATCACGACCGCGAGCGAGTGGGCGACAACGTCGTGCATGTCCCGGGCGATGCGCGTGCGCTCCTGCTCGACCACGACGTCCTCGACCGCCCGATTGCGGTCGAGCTCCGCCTCCGCCCGGGCCCGGCGGGCGACGCGTGCGTTGCGCCAGGTGCGCATGAGCAGGCCGAGCACCCACGACAGGCCGAGAACCGTGACGCTCACGACGAACAGGAACGCGAACTGCAGCGCGACGCTCGCGATCGCGCTCGACAGGAGGTCGTAGTAGCCCTGCGCGACCGCCGCCGTCACCGTCAGGTACAGGGCGGCGACCAGCGCGCCGATCCCGGCCGAGATGAGACCGGCGGCACGGACGATCCGGTCGCCGTAGGCCGCGGTGGCGTACAGCACGATGAGCACGGCGAGATTGCTGACCAGGATGCTGTGCCCGGTGGTCATCTGCAGCACCGCCGCCAGCCACGCGAGCGAGAGGGCGACGGCGGGCGACATCCGGCGCAGGGCAACCGCGACAGCGAACACGATCGTCACCAGGAACGCCGACCGGTCGGCTCCGGCGATGAGCAGGGAGAACACGGCCAGCGCGATGGCGCCGGCGACGTCGGTGGTCAACTGCGTCCGGGTCAGCCGCCGGACGAGTTCCGGACGCGACGGGTCGTCCTCGCCGGACTCGATCCCGCCGTTGGACGCCAGCCAGACGAGGACGGACGGGCCGCGCGAGCCCGAGACGGTCACATTGGCCGCGCGCTGCCTCGCGACCAGGAAGCCGAGCAGCCAAGCGGCGACGAAGATGACCGCCAGCAGCAGGCTCATCAGCAGGAAACCGATGCCCTGGCTGGTGTAATACCCACCGATCACCGGACCGAACTGCGGGAACTTCAGGTCGCCGCGCACCGTGAACAGGTAGGCGACGGCCGGGGCGAGCAGGATCGCCGACGAGAAGTCCAGCCAGCGGAGCACCCGCCCGCCGTGCGCGGCGACACCGACCAGCGACGCGACGACCGCGACCGCCGAGATCACCCGGAAGGCGCTATCCAGTGACTCCTGCTCGGTCAGCTCCAGCAGGACGGCGACCCACACGAGCCCCAGCGCGACGCCGGGGAGGATGCGCGACAGCGCGACCGCGGCGCAGTAGAACACGAGTCCGAGGCCTGCCGCCAGGTCGTACGGCAGACCGGTCACCAGCCACGCCGCGAACAGCACGACGGCCAGCGCAGGCTCCAGCACCCAGCGGTGCGGAGCGAGCGCGCTCAGCAGTCTGCGGCGGTCGGGCATGCTTCTACCGTACGGTCCGGGTGGGCGCGGCAGCGCATCCAGCGGCCGGAATCATCCTCGGGATGTACGGCCTCCTCCGCCTAGAACCCGAGCCGCCCCAGCTGCTTCGGGTCACGCTGCCAGTCCTTCGCGACCTTCACCCGGATCGACAGGAACACGTGGCGCCCGAGCAGCTTCTCGATCGGCACGCGGGCCGCAGCGCCCACGTCGCGGATGCGGCTGCCGCCCTTGCCGATCACGATCGCCTTCTGGCTGTCACGCTCGACGAAGAGGTTGGCGTAGACCTCGACGAGGTCCTTGTCGTCGCGCTCGATGATGTCGTCGATCGTCACCGCCAGCGAGTGCGGCAGCTCGTCCTCGACGCCCTCCAGGACGGCCTCGCGGATGTATTCGGAGATGCGGTCCTCGAGTCCCTCATCGGTGATGGCCTCGTCCGGGTAGAGCGGCGCCGACGACTCCGGCAGCAGCTTCATGAGCTCCGAGGTCAGGGTGTCGAGCTGGATGCGGCTCACCGCCGACACCGGGATGATCGCCTCCCACTCGCGGAGCGCGGACACCGCGAGCAGTTGCTCGGCCACCTGCGTCTTGCCCGCCGCGTCCACCTTGGTGACGATCGCGACCTTCTTGGCGCGCGGGTACTCGTCCAGCTGCTCGTTGATGAACCGGTCGCCCGGGCCGATCTTCTCGTCCGCGGGAACGCAGAAGCCGATGACGTCGACATCGCCGAGGGTGGATTGCACGAGCGTGTTGAGCCGCTCTCCGAGCAGGGTGCGCGGCCGGTGGATGCCCGGGGTGTCGACCAGGATGAGCTGGCCGTCCTTCTGGTGGACGATCCCGCGGATCGCGCGCCGGGTGGTCTGCGGCTTCGAGCTGGTGATGGCGACCTTCTCGCCGACGAGGGCATTGGTCAGCGTCGACTTGCCCACATTGGGGCGGCCGACGAACGAGACGAATCCGGCGTGGTACTCGGTCACGATCTGCTCTCCTGGGTGTGTCTGGTGTCGCGGCGGGAATCGCCGACGTCACCGTGGCGGTTGTCGCCGTGTCGTGTGTCGCCGTGCCGGTCGTGCCGCGCCGCGCGTCGGTCGTCGTCGCGGGAGTCGCGGGCGCCGGTGGGTTCGCCGTCCGCCTCCGGAAGGAGGGCGGCATCCCGCTCCACGATGACCGTCGCGACGTGCTTGTGCCGGCCTTCGATGCGGTCGACCGTGAACCGCAGCCCGTGCACCGTGACCGCCGAGCCGACCTCGGGCAGACGCCCGAGCGCCTTCGTGACGAGACCGCCGACACTGTCGACGTCCTCCTCCTCGATCTCGGTGTCGAACAGTTCGGCCAGGTCGTCGATCGGGAGCCGGGTCGCGATGCGGTAGCGGCCCTCCCCGATCGCCTGGATCAGCGCGACCTCGTGGTCGTACTCATCGGAGATGTCGCCCACGAGCTCCTCGATGAGGTCTTCGAGGGTGACCAGCCCGGCGATGCCGCCGTACTCGTCCACGACCATCGCCAAGTGGTTCGACTCGCGCTGCATCTGGGCGAGCAGAGCATCGGCCTTCTGCGACTCGGGCACGAAGAGGGCGGGCCGGGCCAGGTCGCGAACCGTCAGTTCGTCGGCACCGAGTGGGCGTTCGAAGCTCAGCTTCGCCGCATCCCTCAGGTAGAGAATGCCCACCACCTCGTCCGGGTCGCCGCCGTCGATGACGGGCATGCGCGAGACGCCGGTGCTGAAGAACAGCCCCATCGCCGTGCCGAGGCCGGCGGTGGAGTCGACGGTGACCATGTCCGTGCGCGGGATCATCACCTCGCGCACCACGGTCGCGTTGAACTCGAAGATCGAGTGGATGAGCTCGCGGTCGTCCTCTTCGAGCACGTCGAACTCGGTCGCCTCGTCGACGATCGACAGCAGCTGCTCCTCGCTCGTCACCGGCGCCGAACGGGCGCGCGACGGCGTCACGCGGTTGCCGAGGGCGACCAGCCCGCCCGGGATGGGGCCGAGCACGACACGCACGAAGCGCACGATCGGCGCGGTGAGGCGGAGCAGCAGCGTCGAGTTGGCCCGGCCGACGCTGCGCGGGCTCACCCCGACGAGCACGAACGACACGGCGGTCATGATGAGCGCGGCGAGGATGAGGGACACCCACCACTGCTCGAAGATCTGCTCGAAGGCGAGCGTCACTAGCACCGCGGCCGTCGTCTCGGCGATGATGCGGGTGAAGCTGATGGCGTTGAAGTACGCGCCCGGGTCCTCCGCGATCGCCCGCAGCGACTTCTTCGCACGCGAGGTCTCGGCGAGGTCGGCGATGTCGGCGCGCGACTGCACGGCGAGGGCCGAGTCGACGGCGGCCATCAGACCGCCGAAGGCCACGAGCAGGAACGCGACGATGAAGAACAGCGCCTGCAGCATCCCGCCCCCTACCGCTGTCGGTCGTAGCGCGAGAAGCCGACGAGGATGTCGCGCTGGATGGCGAACATCTCGCGCTCCTCGGCCGGCTCCGCGTGGTCGAAGCCGAGCAGGTGGAGGATGCCGTGCGTCGTGAGCAGCAGCAGCTCGTCCATCAGCGAGTGGCCGGCCGTCTCCGCCTGCACCTGGGCGACCTGGGGGCACAGCACGACGTCGCCGAGCAGACCCGCGGGCGACGGCTCCTCCTCGGTTCCCGGCCGCAGCTCGTCCATCGGGAAGCTGAGGACATCGGTCGGGCCGGGCTCGTCCATCCACTGCACGTGCAGCTGCTCCATGGCGGCCTCGTCGACCAGCACGATCGCGAGCTCCGCGTCGGGGTGCACGTGGAGGATGTCGAAGGCGTAGCCGGCGAGGCGCTGCAGGGCGGCCTCATCGACCTCGATGGTCGACTCGTTGTTGATCTCGATGCTCACTGCGGCCCTATCGTCGCTTCGGGAGGTGGTCGCGCGGCCCGCCGGAGCGGCGCTCGGCACGGTTGGCGAACTCCGCCGCCTGCTCGCGCTCAAAGTGCCGCGCCTGCTGACGCGCGTCGTATTCGGTGTACGCGTCGACGATGCGCCCGACCAGGCTGTGTCGAACGACATCTTCGCTCGTCAGCCGCGCGAAGTGGATGTCGTCGATGTCGTTGAGCACGCGAGTGACGAGCCGCAGCCCGCTGGCCGAGTTCGGCAGGTCGATCTGCGTGATGTCGCCGGTGACGACCATCTTGGAGTTGAAGCCGAGACGGGTCAGGAACATCTTCATCTGCTCGGGCGTGGTGTTCTGGGCCTCGTCGAGCACGATGAAGGAGTCGTTGAGGGTGCGGCCGCGCATGTAGGCGAGCGGGGCGACCTCGATGGTCCCGGCCGCCAGCAGCTTCGGGACGAGCTCCGGATCCATCATCTCGTTGAGCGCGTCGTACAGCGGGCGCAGGTACGGGTCGATCTTGTCGGTCAGCGTGCCCGGCAGATAGCCGAGCCGCTCGCCCGCCTCGACGGCCGGACGCGTCAGGATGATCCGGTTGACCTCCTTGCGCTGCAGCGCCTGGACGGCCTTTGCCATCGCGAGATAGGTCTTACCGGTACCGGCGGGGCCGATGCCGAAGACGATCGTGTTGTGGTCGATCGCGTCGACGTACTGGCTCTGCCCGAGCGTCTTCGGGCGGATGCTCTTGCCGCGTGCCGTGAGGATGGCCTGGCCGAGCACGTCGGACGGGCTCAGGTTCAGGTCGGTGCCGAGCATCCGGGCGGAACTCGTCACCTCGGCCGGCGACAGGTCTTGCCCGTTCCGCACCATCTGGAGCAGCTCCTCCACGAGCCGTTGCGCCTCGGCCACCTGGCCGGCGTCGCCGCTCAGGGCGATCTCGTTGCCGCGCACGTGGACGCTGACGAGCGGATACTGCCGTTCCAGCGTGGTGAGCAGGCGATCCTGGGGTCCGAGAAGGCGGACCATCTGCACGCCGTCGACGCTCAGGCGCACCTCGGCGCCGTCGCCCGGAGTCGCTCCGGAGGCGGTGGATTCGCTAGAGGGCAAGGCTTCCTTCCTCGAGGCCCGGGCCGTCACCCGGCGCGCTCAGTACGTGTGCGTGGACGTGGAACACGGTCTGACCCGCGCGCTCGCCCGTGTTGAAGACCAGACGGAAGTCGCCGTCGCCGAGCTCGTCGGCGAGGCGCTTCGCCGTCGCGACCAGTTCGGCCAGCAGCTCCGGATCGCCGGCCGCCAGCTCGGCGACATTGCGGTACTGCTCCGTCTTGGGCACGACGAGGAGGTGCACGGGGGCTTTCGGGGCGATGTCGCGGAACGCGATCAGCCGCTCCGAGTCGTACACCACGTCCGCCGGGATCTCGCCCGCAATGATGCGGGAGAAGATCGAACGCTCCGTCTCTGCCATACCCCTATCCTATTCGCCCCCTCCGACGCTCGGCCGAGTCCCTCCCGGCTCCCCTTCCGCCCGCCGTCGAGTCCGCAAACTTTACACGCTCCGAGCGCGTTTCGTGTGCAAAGTTTGCGGACTCGATGGTGGGTGTGTGGGTCCGGTGGGCGTCACCAGCGGTGGAGAGAGGCGTTGAGGACGGCGAGGGCGGCGGGGCCGGCCGTGGAGGTGCGGAGCACCGTGTCGCCCAGGCGCACGAGTTCGGCGCCCGCGTCGCGGAAAGCGGCCAGCTCCTGCGGCGCGATCCCGCCCTCCGGACCGACGACGAGCACCAGGTCGCGGCCGTCCGGCTCGACGCCGGTCAGGGGGTCGGTCGCATCCGGCTCGAGGACGAGCACCCGGGCGGAGGCCGCCAGCGCGGCGATCTGCTTCGTCGTCGCCAGCTCGCCGACCTCGGGCGTCCAGGCGCGGATGGACTGCTTGGCCGCCTCCCGCACGATCGTCGCCCAGCGCTCCCGGCCCTTCGCGACCTTCGCACCCTCCCAGCGCGAGACCGAGCGGGATGCGGCCCACGGCACCACCGCATCCACACCGAGCTCCGTCGCGGCCTGGATCGCGAGCTCATCCCGGTCACCCTTGGCGAGCGCCTGCACCAGCGTGATCGTCGGGGCCGCGCGCTCGACGCGCGACACTGACTCGACGTCGATCGTCAGCTCGGTGTTCGTCGAGACGAGCACCTCGCCCGACGCGACGAGCCCCCGCCCGTTGCCGATGAGCACCGACTCCCCCGGTCGCGTGCGGTTCACGGTCGCGGCGTGCTTCGCCTCGGCGCCGGTCAGCGACAGCCGGGCGCCGACCTCGACGTCCTCGAGGTCCTCACGCAGGTAGAGGGACGCCATGGCCCGCTAGAGGTTGAGGAACCGGTCGCGCAGCTTCGCGAACAGCCCCTGCTGGAACCGAGCCAGCGACGGCTCCGGACCCTTGTGGGCGGCGGCGAACTTCTTGATCAGGTCCTTCTCCTTGTGGTCGAGCTTCGTCGGAGTGACCACCTGGATGCCGACCCGGAGGTCGCCGCGGCCGGTGCCGCGGAGGTGCGTGATGCCGCGGTCCTTCACCGTGATGATGTCGGCGGACTGCGTCCCGGCCTTGAGTTCGAGCCGGATGTCGCCGTCGAGCGCCTTCACGGTCGCGGTCGTGCCGAGGATCGCATCCGTCATCGACAGCTCCAGCGTGCAGAGCAGGTCGTCGCCGTCGCGGCTGAACACGTCGTGGTGCTTGACCTTGATCTCGAGGTAGAGGTCGCCGTTGGGGCCGCCGGCGGGGCCGGCCTCGCCGCTGCCCGGCATCTGCAGGCGGAGGCCCGTGTCGACGCCCGCGGGGATGTCGACCGGGACGGTGCGACGGGCGCGCACGCGGCCCTGACCCTGGCAGGTCACACACGGCGTCGCGATGACGGTGCCGTAGCCGCGGCAGGTGCCGCAGGGGCTCGACGTCATCACGTTGCCGAGCAGCGACCGGACGGAGCGCTGGATGCTGCCGGTGCCGTGACAGATGTCGCAGGTCACCGGCTGCGTGCCCGGCTGGCAGCACGAGCCGTTGCAGGTCTCGCAGACCACGGCCGTGTCGACCTCCAGGTCGCGGTGCGTGCCGAAGATGACCTCGTCGAGGTCCACCTCGACGCGCAGCAGGGCGTCCTGTCCGCGCTCACGGCGGGAGCGCGGCCCGCGGGTCGCCCCGCCACCTCCCCCGAAGAACGTCTCGAAAATGTCGCTGAAGCCGGCGAAGTCGGCTCCGCCCGCGCCTCCGCCGAAGCCGCCGGAGCCGCCAAGGTCGTACTGCTGGCGCTGCTGCGGGTCGCTGAGCACGTCATAGGCGTGCGTGACGAGCTTGAAGCGCTCCTGCGCCTCGGCGCTCGGGTTCACGTCCGGGTGGAGCTCGCGCGCCAGCCGGCGGTACGCCTTCTTGATCTCGTCGGGGCTGGCGTCGCGCTCGACGCCGAGGACTTCGTAGTGGTCGGCCACGTGGGGCTGTTCCTTCTTCTTTCGTCGCGTGTGGTGATCGCCGGATGCGGTGGCGCCCTATTGGTCGCCGAGCAGCCGGGAGAGGTAGCGGGCGACCGCGCGGACGGCGGCCATGTTGCCCGAATAGTCCATGCGGAGCGGTCCGAGGAGGCCGACGCGGGCCACATCCGATCCCGCCGCACTGTAACCGCTGGACAGCACGGATGCTTCCGTCAGCCCGAAGCCCGCGTTCTCGCGGCCGATGCTGACGGCGACGCCGTGCTGGTCGGTGGCCATCTCGTCGAACAGCCGGAGCAGGACGACCTGCTCCTCGATCGCCTCGAGGACCGGGGTGATCGTTCCGGGGAAGTCGAGTTCGGTCCGCACCAGGTTCGCCGCCCCGGCCATGACCAGCTTCTCCTGGCGGTTGGCGGCGATCTGGTCGAGCAGAGCGCTCGCCACGGGCTCCACCAGGGCGCGTGTGCGCTCGGTGAGGGCATCCGGCAGTTCGCGCAGCCGCGTGGCGGCCTCCGCCAGCATCAGCCCCGCTGCCGCACCGTTGATCGCGCCGCGGATCTCTGCCACATCCTCATCGCTCACGTCAGCCGCCAGCTCGATCACGCGCTGCTCGACTGCGCCGGAATCGGTGATGAGCACGCTCAGCAGCCGATGCGGCGCGAGGGCGACCAGCTCGATGTGGCGGATGCGCGACCGCGCGACCGATGGATACTGCACCAGCGCGACCTGATTGGTCAGCTGGGAGAGCAGCCGGACGGTGCGCGAGAGCACATCGTCGAGGTCGACCGACTGGCCGAGGAACGTCTCGATCGCGGTGCGCTGAGCCGAGGTGAGCGGCCGCATCTCGGCCAGATGGTCGACGAACAGCCGGTAGCCCTTGTCGGTGGGGACACGCCCGGAGGACGTGTGCGGAGCCGCGATCAGCTCCTCTTCCTCCAGCAGCGCCATGTCGTTGCGGATCGTCGCGGCGGACACTCCGAAGGAGTGGCGCTCGACGATGCTCTTCGAGCCGACCGGCTCGCGCGACGCCACGTAGTCCTGGACGATGACGCGCAACACTTCGAGGCTGCGTTCCGAGACCATCTCCGCCTCCCGTCGACCGTTTAGCACTCGCTCTTCCTGAGTGCCAATCCTACCGCGTCGAAACGCGGCGAGGATGATTGCTGCCTGTGACAGGCCGCAGTACCGTATGCTCACCGGTTCGACGCACCGTTGCAGCCGATCACGAAAGGGTTCCGCCGAATGACCGACCCGAACCAGCCGACCGACCCTGCGGGTGGGGTCCCCCCGCAGCAGCCCGGCGGCGTTCCGCCCCAGCAGCCCTACTCCAACGTCCCTCCCCAGCAGCCGTACGGCCAGCCCGCCGGGCAGCAGCCGTACGCGGCCGCACCCGCCGCTCCGCTCGACGCCGCGCAGGACAAGCAGTGGGCCGCGTTCGCCCACCTCGGCGGCATCCTCTGGATCCTCCCGTCGCTGATCATCTGGCTCGTCTTCAAGGACCGCGGCCGCCTCACCAACCAGGAGGCCAAGGAGGCGCTCAACTGGCAGATCACCTGGATCCTCGCCTGGGTCGCCTCGCAGATCATCGGTGTGATCATCGGCAGCTTCACCTACGGGATCGGTTACCTGCTGTTCGGTCTGCTCATCCCGTGGGCGCTGTACATCGTCAACCTGGTGTTCTCGATCCTCGGCTTCGTCCGCGTGAACAGCGGAGGCACCTACCGCTACCCGGTGAACTTCCGCTTCATCAAGTAGCTCCCGCCAGGCAGCACTCGGCCCCCAGCCGGGCGTCGGCGCGTTCAGGCTCTTTTCAGCCTGCGCCCCCGCGCCCTAGGCTGGGGGCCGAACACGTCCATCCCCAGCTCTTGAGGAGAACCGCGCCATGTCCGCGACACCCCCGCCGCCGCCACCACAGCAGCCTTACGGAGGCGGCGCGCAGCAGCTCAGCCCCGCCGACGAGAAGCTCTGGGCGACGCTCGTCCAGATCGGCGGCATCCTGTTCAACTGGATCCCCGCGCTCATCGGCTACCTGGTGCTGAAGGACCGCGGGCCGTTCGTCCGCGCCCACACCGCCACGGCGCTGAACTTCCAGATCACCATCTTCATCGCGTACGTCGTCGGCGGCCTGCTCTCGATCGTCTTCATCGGGATCTTCGTGATCCTCGCCGCCTGGGTGCTCAACATCGTGTTCAGCATCATCGCGGCCGTGAAGGCCAACCAGGGCGAGTACTACACGTACCCGATCGCCATCCGGTTCGTCAGCTAGACGCGACGCACCTCAGGCGGCCTCGTCCGCCAGCAGCCGCCGCACCACCGCGTCGGCCAGGAGCCGCCCCCGCAGGGTCAGAACGATCGATCCGCGGAGGGCGGCTCGTCCGTCTACCAGGCCATCGGCGATCAGACCGGGCACCTCGTGCCGTCCTGCCTCGCCCAGTTCTGCCGTGCCCAGCCCGTCGCGGATGCGCGAGAGCAGCAGCACCCGCTCCACCCGCCGGGTCTCGGCGTCGAGCGTCTCCCGGCCTGCGGCGGGCGACTCCCCCGCCAGCACGCGCTGTGCGTAGGCCGCGGGGTGCTTGACGTTCCACCAGCGGACGCCGCCGACATGGCTGTGCGCCCCGGGTCCGACACCCCACCAGTCGTGCCCGAGCCAGTAGGCGAGATTGTGGCGGGACCGATGGGATGCGTCGGTCGCCCAGTTGCTGACCTCGTACCATTCGTAGCCGGCGTCGGAGAGGCGCGTGTCCGCCAGCTCGTACATGTCGGCTTCGAGGTCGTCGTCGGGCTCCGGCACCTGTCCTGACCGGATCTGGCGCGCCAGCTTCGTGCCCTGCTCGACGATCAGCGCATACGCGGACAGATGATCCGGCTCGCAGGCGAGGGCGGTGTCGAGGCTGCGCGACCAGTCGTCGAGCGACTCCCCCGGCGTCCCGTAGATCAGGTCGAGGCTGACCTGCAGGCCGGCCTCCCGCGCCCAGCCGACCACCAGCGGGATGCGAGCGGGGTCGTGCGTGCGCTCCAGCGTCTCCAGCACGTGCGGGACGGCGGACTGCATCCCGAACGACACCCGGGTGAAGCCCGCGTCGGCGAGTCGCTGCAGGTCATCCGCATCCACGGAGTCCGGATTCGCCTCGGTGGTGACCTCGGCGCCGTCGGCGAGACCCCACGCGTCGCGCACGGCGCCGAGCATCGCGGCGAGGTCGCCGGGCGGAAGCAGTGTCGGCGTCCCGCCGCCGAAGAACACCGTCGACACCGTGCGGTCGGGCACACCGCTCGCGCGCAGGGCCTCGCCGGCGAATGCGACCTCGCGCACGGCGTGACCGGCGTAATCGGACTGCGAGACGCCGCGCAGCTCGGTCGCCGTGTACGTGTTGAAGTCGCAGTAGCCGCAGCGCACCCGGCAGAACGGCACGTGAAGGTAGACGCCGAAGTCGCGCTCGTGCGCGCCATCGGCGGCGGTCGCGGGCAGCAGGCCGTCGGCCGGCGCGGGGTCGCCGATCGGGAGGACGCTCGGCATCAGGCGGACCGGACGGGGTGGAGCGCGCGCAGGTACTTCGCGGTGTAGCGGCGCTGGACCATCGCCAGCACCGGAGCGACCAGGCGGTAGAACGCGTTGGAGGGCCGCGACAGCGCGCGCAGCACGAACCAGACGGTGCCGTCATCGCGCTGCTCGACCAGGAAGAGCTCCTCGCCGCTCTCGGGATGCCCGTGCAGCGTCCCGTAGGCGAACCCGCGGCGGTGCGGCTCGTCGACAACGTAGACGACACGGATCGGCGCGGACACCCGGAACGGGCCGAACGGGATCTTCAGCACGGCGGTCATGCCGTTGCGGACGAACGGGGTGCCGTCGTCGGCGAACACGTCCTCCTCCGTGCGGTTCTCGCGCATGCGGACAGGCGTGCCGTCCGGGCCGAACTCGACGCCCTCGTACTGAACGCCGGTTCCCTCGTGCACATCCGTCACCTGGATGCCGCTGCCCTTCTGAACGCCCCACGCCATAAGCGCGGTCGCCGCGGTCTCGAACCGCTCGTCCCCGCTGCCGAGCCGGATGCTGCGCTCCAGCGGCTTGTAGCCCTTCGGCGGGTAGTACAGCAGATCGGCCGCCTGGGTGCCGCCGACCGCCCCGTACGTGACGGGTTGGTCGGTGAACGTCGAGCGGCGCATATATTCATCATCCGCCATGTCGAGCGGGTTCGCGAAACGGGGGTTCGCAGGCAGGCCGGTGCAGACGGCTACTTCTTGTCCTTCTTCTCCGTGTCGCCGGAGAGCGCCGCGATGAAGGCTTCCTGAGGGACCTCGACGCGGCCCACCATCTTCATGCGCTTCTTGCCCTCCTTCTGCTTCTCGAGGAGCTTGCGCTTGCGGGTGATGTCACCGCCGTAGCACTTGGCCAGGACGTCCTTGCGCATCGCGCGGATGTTCTCGCGCGCGATGATGCGGGCACCGATGGCGGCCTGGATGGGGACCTCGAACTGCTGGCGCGGGATGAGCTCGCGCAGGCGGGACGCCATCATCGTGCCGTAGGCGTAGGCCTTGTCGCGGTGCACGATGGCGCTGAACGCATCCACCGTCTCTCCCTGCAGCAGGATGTCGACCTTGACGAGGTCGGACTCCTGCTCGCCGAACGGCTCGTAGTCGAGGGAGGCGTAGCCGGCGGTCTTCGACTTCAGCTGGTCGAAGAAGTCGAAGACGATCTCGCCAAGGGGCATCGTGTAGCGGATCTCGACGCGGTCCTCACCGAGGTACTCCATGCCGAGCAGGGAGCCGCGCCGGCTCTGGCAGAGCTCCATGATGACGCCGACGTAGTCCTTCGGCGCGAGGATGGCGGCCTTGACGACCGGCTCCTCGACCTTCTCGATCTTGCCGCCAGGGAACTCGCTCGGGTTGGTCACGGTAACGGTCTTCTTGTCCTCGGTCGTGACCTCGTAGATCACGCTCGGGGCGGTGGTGATGAGGTCGAGGCCGAACTCACGCGACAGCCGCTCGGTGATGATCTCCAGGTGCAGGAGGCCGAGGAAGCCGCAGCGGAAGCCGAAACCGAGCGCGACCGAGGTCTCCGGCTCGTAGACGAGCGCAGCATCGGACAGCTTCAGCTTGTCGAGGGCCTCGCGCAGCTCCGGGTAGTCGCTGCCGTCGATCGGGTAGAGGCCCGAGAAGACCATGGGCTTCGGCTCGGTGTAGCCGGGGAGCGCGTCGGTGGCGGGCTTCGAGGCGGTCGTGATCGTGTCACCGACCTTCGACTGGCGGACGTCCTTCACGCCGGTGATCAGGTAGCCGACCTCGCCGACGCCGAGACCCTTCGACGGGGTGGGCTCGGGAGCGGACACGCCGATCTCGAGGATCTCGTGGGTGGCGCGGGTGGACATCATCTGAATGCGCTCGCGCGGCTGCAGCTTGCCGTCGACCATGCGGACGTAGGTCACGACGCCGCGGTAGCTGTCGTAGACGGAGTCGAAGATCATCGCGCGGGCCGGGGCGTCGGCGTTGCCCACCGGGGCCGGGATCTCGGCGACGACGCGGTCGAGGAGGGCTTCGACGCCCATCCCGGTCTTGCCGGACACACGCAGCACGTCCTCCGGCTTCCCGCCGATGAGGCTCGCCAGCTCCTGCGCGTACTTGTCCGGGTCGGCCGCGGGCAGGTCGATCTTGTTGAGCACGGGGACGATGGTGAGGTCGTTCTCCAGCGCCAGGTACAGGTTGGCGAGCGTCTGTGCCTCGATGCCCTGGGCGGCGTCGACGAGCAGGATGGCGCCCTCGCACGCGGCGAGGGACCGGGAGACCTCGTACGTGAAGTCGACGTGCCCCGGGGTGTCGATCATGTTGAGCGCAAACGTGTCGCCGTCGACCTGCCACGGCATGCGCACGGCCTGGCTCTTGATCGTGATGCCGCGCTCACGCTCGATGTCCATGCGGTCGAGGTACTGGGCGCGCATATCCCGGTCGGACACCACGCCGGTGATCTGCAGCATCCGGTCGGCCAGGGTCGACTTGCCGTGGTCGATGTGCGCGATGATGCAGAAATTGCGGATGGAGGCCGGGTCGGTCGCGGCGGGCTCGAGGGCCTGAAGAGCTCGTGGTGACATCGTCCGGCCATTCTCCCATGAACGTCCGGCCACCGGACGCACCGCTGACAGGACGCCAGGCGGGCCGCGTCCTCAGGCGAAGCGCTCGGAGCGCTCCACCACGTGACCGCGGCCGTCCTCGAACCGGTAGACCTCGGCGCCGCTGATGTACACACGCTCGGCGCGCGAGTTCACGTCGAGCGGGTCGCCCGACCAGACGACGACGTCGCCGTCGAGACCCGGCGTGAGCGAGCCGACGCGGTCGTCGAGGCGGAGGAAGGCGGCCGGGTTGACCGTCAGCGCCTCGAGCGCCGTCTGGCGCGGCAGGCCGTCCTTCACCGCGAGGGCCGCCTGGTACACGAGGAAGTTGATCGGGACGACCGGGTGGTCCGTGGTGATCGCGACGCGGACTCCCGCCTTGGCCAGGGTCGCCAGGTTGGCGATCGCGCGGTCGCGCAGCTCGACCTTGGATCGCGAGGTGAACATCGGACCGAAGATGACCGGGATGTCGCGCTCGGCCAGCACGTCGGCGATCTTGTGGGCCTCAGTGCCGTGGTTGACCACCAGGCGGTAGCCGAACTCGTCGGCGAGGCGCAGCGCCGTCGCGATGTCGTCGTGGCGGTGGGTGTGCTGATCCCAGGCGAGTTCGCCGTCGAGCACGCGCGCCAGGGTCTCCTTGGCCAGGTCTCGCTCGAACGGCTTGCCCTCGAGCTCGGCGTTCTCGCGCTGCACCCGGTAGTTCTGGGCGGCGATGAACGCCTCGCGAATGATCATCGCGACACCGAGCCGCGTGCTCGGGGTGGTGTTCTTCGCGCCGTAGACGCGCTTCGGGTTCTCGCCGAGCGCCGACTTCACGCTCACCGCCTCGTGGATCACCTGCTCGTCGATGATCCGGCCGCCCCAGGTCTTGATCGCGACGGTCTGACCGCCGATCGGATTGCCGGAACCGGGCTTCACGACCACCGAGGTCACGCCGCCGGACAGGGCGTCCCGGAAGCCCTCATCGTCGATGTTGATGGCGTCGATGGCGCGAACCGCTGCGGTGTTCGGCGTGGTCATCTCGTTGGTGTCGTCACCCGCGGGGCCGTTCGCCTCTTCGTGGATGCCCACGTGTCCGTGCGACTCGATGAACCCGGGCAGAACCCACTTGCCCGCCGCATCCACCACCGTCGCGCCCTCCGGCACAGACACGTCGTCAGCGCTTCCGACCGCTTCGATGACCCCGTCCGTGACGAGGACGACGCCGTTCTCGATCGGCTCCTGGGAGACGGGGACGACGTAACCGTTGACGATGGCGATGCTGGAGGTGGTCATGGAACGAGCCTACGCGCGCCCCTGCGCCGGGCATCCCCGCACCGCGGACCTGGGGAATGTTCGCGGGACGGTCGTGTTGTGGACGATATGAACATCCTGCTCACCGG
The DNA here is from genome assembly GCF_043083605.1 of Leifsonia sp. NPDC014704. Taxonomy (NCBI): domain Bacteria; kingdom Bacillati; phylum Actinomycetota; class Actinomycetes; order Micrococcales; family Microbacteriaceae; genus Leifsonia; species Leifsonia sp. NPDC014704. The sequence continues at coordinate 901,423 of NZ_JBIBYW010000001.1, forward strand.
CGCGACCGGCTTCATCGGATCCTCTGTCCTCCCCCGGCTCCTCGACGAGGGCCACAGCGTCACCGCGCTCGTCCGCGACGACCAGAAGGCGGAAGCCGTTCGCGCGGCGGGCGCGACTCCCCTCGTCGGCGATGCGGCCGACGCTGCGCTCGTGGAGGGCGCGGCGCGCGAGAGCGACGGCGTGATCCACCTGGCGTCGTCGAAGGACGTCGACGCGGTGCTCGTGCCGGCCGTCCTCGCCGGGCTCGCGGGCACCGGCAAGCCGTTCGTGCACACCGGAGGGATCTGGACGTACGGCGACAACGACGACATCACGGAGGAGTCGCCCGCGCAGCCGCCGGCGCTCACGGCGTGGCGCGCCTCGGCCGAGAAGCTCGTCCGCGAGGCCGAGGGCGTGCGGGCCACCCTCGTCGTCCCGTCGATCGTCTACGGCCACGGCACAGGTCTCGCCAATGTCATCGTGGATGGGCCCCGCGGGTCCGGCACGGTGCCCGCGCTCCGGCTCATCGGCGACGGATCGCAGCACTGGGCCACGGTGCACGTCGACGACCTCGCCGCCCTCTACGTGCTCGCGCTCGAGCAGGGCGCGGCCGGTGCGACGTACATCGGGGCGGGCGGGCAGAACCCGACCGTCCGGGAGCTCGGCGAGGCCGCCGCTCAGGCGGCCGGAATCGCCGGCGGGGTCGCCGCCGAGTCGGTCGACGAGTCGCGCGGCCGCCTGGGTGAGGCGCTCGCCGATGCGCTGCTGCTCGACCAGCAGGCGCGCGGAACCCGTCCGCGCATCGACCTGGGCTGGGAGCCGAACGGTCCGAGCCTGCTCGAAGAGCTGCTGGTCGGGTCGTACGCGCCCGCTCGCGTCTGACCTCGATCCGCACCGTTTTGCCGCTGGGCGGTCTGCGCTGGTAATGTTGTTTGTTGGCTTGCGTGTGGATGTGTCCGCACGAAACGCCGCAAGGCGCCCTCTCCGCTGAGCGGCACATCCCTAACTCATCCAGAACGAAAGTGACCATTCGTGGCAAACATCAAGTCGCAGATCAAGCGCAACCGCACCAACAAGAAGGCTCAGGAGCGCAACAAGGCCGTCAAGAGCGAGCTCAAGACCGCCATCCGCGCCACCCGTGAGGCCGTCACGTCGGGCGACAAGGAGAAGGCGACCGCGGCGCTGCGCGTCGCCGCCAAGAAGATCGACAAGGCGGCCAGCAAGGGCGTCATCCACAAGAACCAGGCGGCGAACCGCAAGTCGGCCATCGCCAAGCAGGTCGCAGCGCTCTAAGCGACGACCGCCAGCGGGACCTGTCCCGCGCCGCGAGAGAGCCCCCTCCTGGACTTCGGTCCGGGCGGGGGCTCTCTGCGTTTCTGGGTCGCGCGACCGTGGCTCAGGCGCGTCTGTGAAGGGCGCGCCTGAGCCTCAGAGGTGCGCGACCGTGTTGTCAGCCGCGGCCGCGCGCGCTGATGACGCGGATCATCCGCTCGAGCGCGAACACCGGATCGCGGCCGCCGCCCTTGACGTTGGCATCCGTCTCGGCGAGCAGTTCGATGCACCGACCGAGCCCCTCCTCCGTCCAGCCCGCCAGATCGCGTCGTGCGCGGTCGACCTGCCACGGCGCCAGGCCGAACTGCTGCGCGAGCTGGCCCGAGCCGCCGCGCGCGCCGGAGATCTTGGCCATGGTGCGGATCTTGCTGGCGAAAGCGGCCACCATCGGGACGGGATCTGCGCCCGATGCGAGGGCGTGCCTCATGGTGACGAGAGCCTCACCGTGCCGGCCGGCGATCGCGGCATCGGCGACCTGGAAGGCGTTCGTCTCGACGCGACCGCCGTAGTACTTGTCGACGGTGGCTTCGGTGATCTGCTCGGACGAGTCGGACAGCAGCTGCTGGCAGGCGGCGGCCAGTTCGGCGAGGTCGTCGGAGAACGCCGACGTGATCGCCCGCAATGCACCGGGGGTCACCTTGCGCCCGGCGGCTGCGAACTCGGCCTGGGCGAAGTCGTACTTCTCGGCGTCCTTCTTGAGTTCCGTGCAGACGATCTCGATTCCGCTGCCGGAGCGGATCGCGTCGAGCAGCTTCTTGCCTCGAACGCCTCCACCGTGGCGGAGGGTCACCACGGTGCCGTCGGCCGGCTCTTCGAGGTAGGCGAGCATGTCCGAGAGGAAGGCGTCGTTGAGCTTCTCGACGGCCTCCACGCGGATCAGTCGTGGCTCGCCGAACAGGGAGGGGCTCGCGAGCGTGAGCAGCTCGCCGGGGGCATAGTCGCCTGCGTGGAGGTCGCTGATCTCGAGGCTGGGATCTTCGGCCTTGAGCGCGTCACGAAGCGTGCGGACGGCCCGATCGGCGAGGAAGCCCTCGGATCCGGTGACGAGGACGATCGGCGCGGCGCGCACCTGATTCCAGGGAAGCTGCGGGATCGCGCTCGCGGCGGCGCGCGTCTTGCCCGCACCGGTTCTGCTGCTGCTTCGGGTGGCCACATTCCTCCTCGTCCGTATCCAGGATACGGGCGGCCACTGTCAGTGCCGTCCGGCGTGCGCTCGCTCCAGAGCCGCATCGTCGGACCGGTGCCGCCCGGCGGCGACGGCGAAACCAGAAGCATCCCCTGCTCGTCGGTGCGACCGACGGCCGTTCCGCTGTCCGCCAGCATCCGGAGCGCCGACGCCGTGGGATGCCCGTAGCCGTTGCGGACGCCCACCGACACCAGCCCCAGCCTGGCGTGCACCCGACCGTAGAAGTCCGCACTCTGGTCGGCGGACCCGTGATGGGCCACCTTCACGACATCCACCGGGCGCACCCCGTCGGCGGCGATCAGTGCATCCTGCGCTTCCTCGCCCACGTCGCCCAGGAACAGCGCACGGAGGCCGCGGCCGTCGGTCTCCAGCGTGATGCTGCCCGCATTGCCTGTGTCCTGCTGGCCGCCCGTGGGCTGCGGCGGCGGCCAGAGCACTCGCCAGCTCACGCCTCCCAGCCGTCCCGACAGTCCTGCGTAACCGTGTTCGGTCGGCACTCCCGCGGCCCGGAGGATCGCGAGCGTACGCTCGTCGGCGTCGCGCACCGGGCGCTGAACGATCGCGTGCTCGACGCGACCGGCCACAGCGGACAGCCCGCCGACGTGGTCGGCGTCGAAGTGGCTCAGCACGAGGAGGTCGATCCGGGTGATGCCCAGACGGTCGAGGCATGCCGCCGCGGGCCCCGGCTCACGCCCGACGTCGATCATGGCGACGGCGTCGGCGTCTCGGATCAACAGGGCGTCTCCCTGGCCGACGTCGCAGGCGGCGAGCTGCCAATCGGACGGAAGTGCGAGCGCGCGCCCGACCAGCCCACCGCCCAGCGTCGCGAGGTAGACCACCGCTCCCCCGCACAGGGCGACGACGGCGACGATCGAGACGACGTGCGAGGAGTTCCGCCCGAGGACGATCACAGCGACCGCGACGAGGACCGCCGCACTCAACAGCACTCCGACCATCCCCGGCGCCCACGGCGCCGCGACACCAGGAAGCCGGCTCGTGAACACCGCGACCTGGGCGATCCAGGCAGATGGCAGCCACGCTATCCAGATCACCGCCTGACCGAGCCCTGGCGCCAGCGGAAGCAACGCGCACGCGATGCAGCCGAGCATCGTGGCCACGGGTGCCGCCGGCTCGGCGAGCAGGTTCGCCGGCACGCCGTACAACGGCAGCGTCGGCGCGAGCAGCAGCAGCACCGGCTGGCAGGCGAGCTGGGCGGCCGTGGGGACCGCTACCGCGATGGCCAGCGACTGCGGCATCCAGCGGGTGAAGAGTCGGCTTAACGGTCCCGCGAGGACCAGCAGCCCGGCCGTGGCGAGTACCGACAGCACGAAGCCATAGTCGCGCGCCAGCCAGGGATCGTGGACCAACAGAACGACCATCGCGAGAGCGAGGGCAGGAATGCCGTCCGCAGGCCGGCCGCGCGCCAAGCCGATCAGCAGCACCGCCGCCATGACAGCCGCCCGGATGACGCTCGCTCCCGGTCCGACCAGCGCCACGAAGGCCGCCAAGGCTGCGGCGGCTGCCAGGATGCGCGAGCGGCGTCCGAGCCCCGCCAGACGTGCGAGGCCGAAGACCAGGGCGATGACGAGAGCGCAGTTGGCACCCGAGACGGCCGTGAGGTGGCTGAGCGATGCCGCCTTCATCGCCTCGTCGAGGTCGACCGACACAGCGGTCTCGTCACCGATCGCGAGTCCGGGGAGCAGCGCGCCGCCGTCACCCGGTGTCGACGCCGCGGCTCGCGCGAAGGTCTCGCGCGCGGACGCCGCCCAGCCGAGCCACGGGGGCGGAGCAGCGGCCACGGCCACGTCATCGCGCGCGCTGACCGTGTACGTCGTCGGCTCACCGGGATCCTCCCGCTGCACCGTGCCGTGGACGCGGACGACGGCTCCGAACGCGCAGGCGCGGGCATCCTCCTTGCTCGCGCCGAACAGCACCGACACCGGGACAGACGCCCCTCCACCCTCGGTCCGGCCGCGCAGGCTCCAGCGTGCGCCGCCGTCGAATCCCGGGGCGATCCGTTGTGGTGACCGCTCGACACGCACCAGGAGGGAAACGGTCTCTGATCGTTCCACCGCAGTTTCGAGTCCCGGTGACTCGCGGGCCGCCGCCCGCACTGCGACCGCAACGGACCCGACTGCAATAGCGACGAGCACGACTGCAACGACCGGCAATACCGGACGTGACGTGCGCATCGCCGGCCCGCGGCGACTAAACACCGCCGCGCCTACGCACCACGCCAGGGCGGCTCCGGCGCCCGCGCCGGACGCCACCGCCACAGCCCACGCAGCGTCCGGCACGCCGATCAGCGCGGCGACGGCGACCCAGAGCGCGCAGGCGGGCAGCGCAAGACGCAGGTCGGGCATCAGACGACCACCCGATCCTTGAGACCGTCGAAGAGCTTCTGACCGATCCCGGAGACCTTCAAGAGGTCGGTGACGGCGCCGAACCGACCGTTCGATGCTCGCCAATCGGCGATCCGCTGGGCGAGCGTCGGGCCGATCCGCGGCAGCGTCTCCAACTCCGCCGGCGTCGCCGTGTTGAGATTCACCGGCGCACCCGTCGCGCCTGCTGCACCGCCGGTCGCGGCGGACGACCCACTGGACGCCGCCCCACCCACAGGCGGCGGGTCACCGATCCGCGGCACCACCAGCTGCTCTCCGTCGGCGACAGGCCGAGCGAGATTGATCGCGGCGATGTCGGCATCGTCCGCTGCTCCCCCGGCGGCGGCGACCGCATCCACCACCCGAGACCCCGCGGGGAGGTCGACGAGCCCCGGCTCCCGCACCGCGCCGGTGATATGCAGGAGCAGCCGCCCACCACCGGCTGGAGTGCCGGAGGACGCTCCGCCGCTCGCGTCGGCGGACGGTGGGTCCGTCGCACCGAGGTCGACCGACGTCCCCTGCTGTGCCGTGGCCGACACCAGCACGGCAACGACGGCCGCGACGATCGCCAGCACGATCGCCGCGCCCACACCGACACGAACGCGTCGCGCACCGGGACCAGTGGCCGTATCCGTCGGCTTCGAGCCCTCGGCACCGACGTCCGACCCCGGCTCAGAACCGGACCGCTCGGGCATGCCGGACCCGACGGCTGAGGGCTCGGCACGGTGTCGCATGCCCTCACGCTACGAAGCACCGCAGGCGCGGATCCCGATCACCACCGCATCCGTGGACAGACGACAGAAGCGCCGGGCTGTGAACAACCCGGCGCTTCCGACGACGTGCCCGCTCAGGCGGGCGCTGCACTCAAACGGGCGCTGTGCTCAGCCGCGCGGCTTCGTCGCGATGTTGACCAGTCGCGGTGCGCGCACGATCACGTTGACGATCTCGCGGTCGCCGACCGAGCGCACCACGGCCTCGGAGCCGCGCGCCAGAGCCTCGAGCTCGTCCGACGCGATCTTCGGCGAGACCTCCAGGCGGTCGCGCACCTTGCCGTCCACCTGCACCACCGTGGTCACCGACTCCTCGATGAGCAGGGTCGGGTCGGGCTTGCGCCACTGCGCCAGCGCCACCGACGGCTCGTAGCCGAGCTTCGCCCACATGTCCTCCGCGGTGTACGGGGAGAACAGGTTCAGCGCCATCGCGATGACCTCGGCAGCCTCGCGGACGGCGGCGTCGCCCGCACCGGGCCCGGAGTCGATCGTCTTACGCGTGGCGTTGACCAGCTCCATCAGCCGGGCGACGACCACGTTGAACTTGAACGACTCGACCAGTCCGGGCGCGTCGGCGAGGAAGCGGTGGGTGACGCGGCGCAGCGCCGGGTCGCCCGTCTTCCAGACCACGTCGGGCGCGCTGGTGACGTCGTCCGCGATCCGCCAGGCACGTGCCAGGAACTTCGCGCTCCCCGACGGCGAGACGTCCGCCCAGTCGATGTCGTCCTCCGGCGGGCCGGCGAACGCCATCGTCAGGCGCACCGCATCCACACCGTGCTCGTCCAGCTGCTCGGAGAGCTTGACCAGGTTGCCGCGCGACTTCGACATCGCCGAGCCGTCCATCAGCACCAGGCCCTGGTTCAGCAGCGCCGTGAACGGCTCCGTGAAGCTGATGTAGCCCAGGTCGAACAGCACCTTCGTGATGAAGCGCGCGTACAGCAGGTGCAGGATGGCGTGGGTCACGCCGCCGACGTACTGGTCGACCGGCGCCCACTTCTCCGCCTCGCGCGGGTCGAACGCCTGGGTGTCGTCGTTCGCCGACAGGAACCGCAGGAAGTACCAGGAGCTGTCCACGAACGTGTCCATCGTGTCCGTGTCGCGCGTGGCCGGTCCGCCGCAGTTCGGGCAGGAGACGTTGACCCAGTCGGTTGCCCCGCCCAGCGGGCTGGTGCCCTTCGGCTGCAGGTCGAGTCCCTCGGCCGGCGGCAACAGCACGGGCAGCTCGGACTCGGGCACGGGCACCTCGCCGCACTGCTCACAGTGGATGATCGGGATGGGCGTGCCCCAGTAGCGCTGTCGCGAGATCAGCCAGTCGCGCAGGCGGAAGTTCTTCGCCGGTGCGCCCAGGTTCGACGCCTGCAGCGCCTCCGTCACGCGACGGATCGCGTTGGACTTGCTCAGCCCGTCGAACGGCCCCGAGTTGATCAGACGCCCCTCGCCGGTCAGCGCGACACCCGTCTCGGACGGGTTCTCGAGCGCCGCCTCCTCCGGCAGGATCGGCTCCCCGGTCTCCGGGTCCGTGTGGATGACCGGGATGGCGCCGGTGACGGGCTGCGTGGTGTCGACGACGACCCGAACGGGCAGGTCGAAGGCGCGCGCGAAGTCGAGGTCGCGCTGGTCGTGCGCGGGCACGGCCATGATCGCGCCGTGACCGTAGTCGCTCAGCACGTAGTCGGCGGCCCAGATCGGGATGCGCTCCCCGGTCAGCGGGTTGATCGCGTGACGCTCCAGGAAGACGCCGGTCTTCTCGCGCTCCGTGCTCAGGCGGTCCATCTCGGTGGTGCCGCGCACGACCTCCAGGTAGTCGTCGAAGCGCTTGCGCACCTCGGGACGCGCGCCCTCGACCAGCTCGGTGGCCAGGTCGGAGTCGGGCGCGACCACCATGAAGGTCACGCCGTACAGCGTGTCCGGGCGCGTCGTGTACACCGTCACCGGCTCGTCGCGGCCCTCGATGCGGAACGTGACGTCCGCACCCGTGGAGCGCCCGATCCAGTTGCGCTGCATCGAGATGACCTTGGACGGCCAGGCGCCCTCCAGCTGGTTCAGGTCGTCCAGGAGGCGGTCGGCGTAGTCCGTGATCCGGAAGTACCACTGGGTCAGCTTCTTCTTGGTGACCAGGTTGTCGCACCGCTCACAGCGGCCGCCGACGACCTGCTCGTTCGCCAGAACCGTCTGGTCGAACGGGCACCAGTTGACCTGGCTCGCCTTGCGGTACGCCAGGCCCTTCTCGTACAGCTTCAGGAACAGCCACTGGTTCCAGCGGTAGTACGCCGGGTCGGAGGTCTGCAGCACGCGGTCCCAGTCGAAGCTGGGCGCGTAGCGGCGCATGCTCGCCTTCTGCTGCGCGATGTTGTCGTTGGTCCAGCCGGCCGGGTCGAGTCCGCGCTTGATGGCGGCGTTCTCGGCGGGCAGACCGAAAGAGTCCCAGCCGATGGGATGCAGCACGTTGAAGCCCTGCTGGCGCCAGTAGCGCGCGATCACGTCACCCAGGGCGTACGCCTCGGCGTGACCCATGTGCAGGTCGCCGGACGGGTACGGGAACATGTCGAGGATGTACTTGCGCGGGCGGCTGTCGGCGGGGTCGTCGGTCGCGAACGGCCGCAGCTCTTCCCAGACGGGGAGCCACTTGTCCTGGATGGCGGCGAAATCGTAGGCGGCGCGCTCATCGTGGGCGCGACCGGTCTGCTGGGGGGTGCTCGCTGCCGTGGTGCCGGCTGCGTCGTGCTCGTGTGCCACGTGACTCTCAATCTCGGTTCCGTCGTGCCGCGTCGGGATTTCTGGCGGCACGGAAGAGGACGGGCGGCGCGCGCCCGGTACTCCAGACTACTAAACGTCGGCGACGTCCAGTCCGTTCCCAGCGCGCCCTCAGTTCGCCGAGCGCGTGCTCCCGCCGCTCAGTCCGGCCGCCGCCAGCAGCGCGGCCGCCTTCACGCGCACCTCCGCCAGCTCCTCCGCAGGGACCGAGAGCGCGGTGATGCCGCCTCCCGCGCCGATCACGACGTCGTCGCCGCTGAAGTGGATGCTGCGGATCACCATCGCGAGGTGCGCGCTTCCGTCCACGCCCAGATAGCCGAAGCATCCGGCGAACGCCCCGCGCGGGCCGCCCTCCAGCCGGTTCAGGATGCGCATGGCGCTCAGCTTGGGTGCCCCGGTCATCGAGCCGGCCGGGAAGCACGCCGCCACCGCATCCACCGCGCCGAGTCCGGGGCGGAGCCGGCCCTCGACCGTCGAGACCAGCTGGTGGACCTGCGCGTAGCTCTCCACCGCCAGCAGGTGGCTGACCTCGACGGAGCCGACCTCGCACACCCGACCGAGGTCGTTGCGCATCAGGTCGACGATCATCACGTTCTCGGCGCGTTCCTTCTCGCTCGCCTCCAGCTCCGCGCGCATTTCGACATCGGCGGCGACGGTGGCTCCGCGCGGCCGCGTGCCCTTTATCGGGCGCGTGCGGACGCGGCCCGCGCCGACGCGCAGGAACTCCTCCGGCGACGAGCTGACGAGCGTCTGCTCGCCGATCCGGACGAAGCCGCCGAACGGCGCCGGACTCGCCCGGCGGAGGCGCAGGTGCACGGCGAGCGGGTCGGCCGTGCTGCTCGCCGTGATGCGGTTGGTGAGGCAGAGCTGGTAGGCGTCGCCGGCGCGGATCGCGTCCTGGCACGCCTCGATCGCGGCGAGGTAGGCGTCGTCGTCGTGGCGCCAGAGTGCGGCAGCCGACGGGAGGGGATGCGCAGCCAGGTAGGCGTCGGCGGCACCGGCGGCGTTCGCCAGCGCGCGCACGGTCGTGTCGATCCAGGCCGCTCCGTCGGCGTCATCCGGGGCGACGATCTCGATCGTCCGGTCGGTGTGGTCGAAGGCGACCACGCGGTCGACGAACAGCAGGGATGCGTCGGTCGTGCGGCCGTGCTCCGGCACCGCGACCGGCGCACCGGCTGCCGAGGCACCGGCCTCATAACCGATACGGCCCCACCAGCCGATCGGAGCGGCGAGACGCTCGGCCCGCTCGTCGCGCTGCAGCCCCAGGTCGGAGCGCAGCGCATCCAGCACGCCTCCCGGCCGCGTCACGCCGCCGACGGTGACCGTGCCGTCGGCAACGGAGGCGGTCATCCGCACACGGCCCGTCCCGATGAAGGACCGCCCGCTGAGCGCCTCGGGCCCGCTGTCGAGCCAGACCCCATCCACTCCGCCCCCGCCGCCGCCGAACAGCGTCGCGAACGCGTCGGCCGGGTCGACCCAGGTGTCGAGCGGCTGCACGCGGAGCGGGGTGAGCACCGGACTAGCCTAGGCGAGTGGACACGCGCAGCACCGGACCGGTCAGCTCCCTCGCCGACTGGGCGGGCGGTGAGCTCCGCGTGCGCGACGACTGCGAGGTGACGGAGACCGAGCTGCTCGCCGCCGACTCGTTCCTGGTCCGCGACGGCCGCGTCCTGGCGCTCGGACTGCACCGCAGCCGGTTCGCCGAGACCGTCCGCGAGCAGGGCTTCGCCGACCGCGCCGAGGTGGAGACGTTCTGGGATGCCGCGATCGGCTCGCTGCCGCGTGAGGGCGACTGGTTTCCGCGGCTGGAGCTCGTGCGTGCGCGCGACGCCCTGCGCCTGCGGTTCCGGCTGCGGACGGCGCCGGAACTGACCTCCGAACTGGTGGTCGCGACCGCCGACGCCGACCCGCGCGTCGTCCCGCACCTGAAGGGGCCGGACCTCGATCGGCTCAGCGCTCTCCGTCAGCGGGTGCAGCGGCGCGGGGCGCAGGAGGCGATCATCCTCGACCACGGCCGCGTGTCGGACGGCACGACGACCGCACTGCTCTGGTGGCGCGGCGATGCGCTCTACGCACCGCCGTTCTCGCTCCCCCGGGTCGACAGCGTCGCCGCGCGCACGGTACGAGGTGTGGCCGCGGCGCTCGGCGTGCCGGTCGAGGATGTGGCCGTCCGGCCCTCCGAGCTGGAGGGCGCCGTGCTCTGGGCCGTGAACGCGCTGCACGGTATCCGCGCCGTCACCGCGTGGGTGGGCGGACCGGCTCTCGCGCATGATCCCGCGCGGACCGACGCGTGGCGTGCGCGGTTCGCCGCGCTGGCGCGACCGTTGCCTGACCCGCTGCCCTGAGCCGCTCGGCCCGGCAACGACCCCGCTAGCCGACCAGCGCGCCGTCCTCCAGCCGCACCACCCGATCCACCAGCTCGGTCGGAACGTCCGTGTGCGAGATGAGGAGCACCGTCCGGCCGTCCTCCGCCGCGGTCCGCAGCACATCCCGCACGATCGCATCGGCGACCGCGCTGTCGACGTTCGCGGTGGGCTCGTCGACCACGAGCACCGGGAAGTCGGCGAGCAGCGCGCGGGCGAGCGCGATCCGCTGGGCCTGACCGCCCGACACCAGGGCGCCGCGCTCGCCGACCGGCTCGGACAGCCCGCCGCGGGCGAGAGCCCAGTCGCGCAGTCCCACCCGGTCGAGCGCAGCCAGCAGCTCGTCGTCTGTCGCCGTGTCGCGTGCGAACAGCAGATTCTGTCGCAGGTCGGAGTCGAACAGGTAGGGCCGCTGCTCGACCAGCCCGATCACGCGTCGCACGTCGTCCTGGCGCAGGTCGCGGGCCGGAACACCGTCGATGGAGTAGTCCCCGCTGTGGTCGATGAGCCGCGTCAGCACGTGGGCGAGTGCCGTCTTGCCTGCACCGGTCGGGCCCGTGAGCAGCACGCGCTCCCCCGGCCGCAGCCGCAGGTCGAGCTCGCGCAACACGTCGTGATCGTCGTCCGGCCAGTGCGCCGACACGCCGTCGAGCAGCACCTCCGGGGCCCCACCGGCGCGGTTCACGCCAAGGGGCCGGGCGTCCGGCGCATCCACCGGGACTCCGTCCGGCACCTCGATCGGCGCCGCCGACGCGATCCGCTCCGCGCTCGCCCGCACTCGCCGCCAGGCGCCGAACGCCAGCGGGACGGTGCCGAAGACCTCGAACACCGCGAGCGGGAGCAGAGCCACGACGGCGAGTCCCGGCGCGCCGAGCGAGCCGTCGATCACCGCGGGGATGCCGCCCGAGAGCCCGAGGACGGTCGCCGCGCCCGCGAGGAGCGACACCACGCCCGCGGTCAGGCCGAGACCCACCGCCCGCGTGCGCGACGCCGCCGTCAGCCGCTCGCCGGCCGCGCGCACGCGCTCCTGCGCCGCGGGAAGCGCCCCGTAGGCGGTCAGGACATCGAGGTTCGCGACCAGGTCGTGCAGGGCATCGTCGAGCTCGGCCCGGAGCGGCGCGATGCGACGCTCCGCGGCTCCCGCGACCCACCGGTTCACCAGCATCCCCGCGACCAGGGCCACCGCCAGCGTGACCAGCAGCGCGACGCCTGCTGGCGGCAGGATCAGGAACGCGGCGACGATGCTGCCGACGGCGACCAGCCCCGCGCTCACCAGCGGCTGGATCACGCGCAGCGCGAGGTTCTGGAGCTCGTCCACGTCGTCCGCCAGCCGCGCCAGCAGGTCGCCCGAGCGCACACCGCGCAGTCCGTCCGGCGCGAGCGGCTCCAGTCGCGCGTAGAGGCGCGAGCGCACCGTCCCGAGCTGCCGGAAAGCCGCGTCGTGACCGGCCAACCGCTCCAGATAGCGGAAGAACGCGCGTCCGAGGGCGAACGCCCGGACCCCGACGACAGCCGCCGACAGGTACATCAGCGCGGGCTGCTCCGAGGCCCGCGTGATCAACCACGCCGAGACGCCCAGCAGCGCGACGGCGCTTCCCCCGCTCAGGAACCCGAACCCGATGGCGGCCCACAGCCGGCCCGGGGAGGGGATGGCCAGGCGCAGAATGCGGCGCACCTCCACGGGATCCGCAGCACCCTGCATGCGCGAGTCTCGCGCCATCGTCTCAGCGGACACCGGACACCTCGCTCTCCTCGGACTGCGTGCTCGCTGCGGCCGCGGCCGACGCGTCGCGCACAGGCAGCGTGAGCACCACATCCGCCGACTCCGCCACCGCCGGCCGGTGACTCACCACGAGCACCGCCGTGCCGTCGTCCGCCGCACGCCGCACCGCACGCAGTAGGCGCGCCTCGGTGTCCGCGTCGAGCGCCGAGGTCGGCTCGTCCAGGATCAACACGGGGCACCGACGCGACCGCAGGCGGTACAGCGCCCGTGCGACCGCGACCCGCTGGGCCTGGCCGCCGGACAGCCCGGATCCGCCCGGGCCGAGCTCCAGCGTCGGGTCGAGCTCGGCGGCCGCAGCATCCCGCAACGCCGCGGCGACGCGTGCGTCCCTGTCGAGTGCGGAGCCCTCGTCGCCCAGTGCGACGTTCGACGCGATGCTGCCTGCGAGCAGCCCGGGCCGCTGGCCGGCCCACGCGATCGCCTCGCGCCGCCCGACCGCGTCGGTCCGGCCGCCCGCGTGGATGCGGCCCTCGGACGCGGTGAAGCCCAGCACCGCGCTCACCAGGCTCGACTTGCCTGCCCCGCTCGGCGCCCGGAGCACCGCGAACGTCCCCGGCGGCACCGCAGCGGTGAAACCGTCGACGACCGCGCGTCCGTCATATGCGATCCGTACATCCTCGAATGCCAATCCGGTGCCGGCGGCGGCATCGGCACGCGGCGTCACGACGTCCACGCTCTCCGCCGCCTCGATCACCTCGAACGCGTTCGACGCGGCCTCGATGCCCTCCGCGGCCGCGTGGTAGCTCGCGCCCACGTTGCGCAGCGGGAGGAACGCCTCGGGCGCGAGCAGCAGCACGAACAGTCCGACCGAGAGGTCGAGCGAGCCGCCGAGCAGGCGCAGGCCGATCGTCACGGCGATCACCGCGACGGACAGGCTCGCGGCCAGTTCCAGCACGAACCCGGAGAGGAACGACATGCGCAGCACCCGCATGGTGTGAACGCGATACTGCTCGCTCACCTGGCGGATCCGCGCCTCCTGGCGGTGCTGCCGCCCGAACAGCTTCAGCGTCGAGAGCCCCGCGACCACATCCAGGAACCCGCTCGAGAGGGTGGAGAGCGCCCGCCACTGCTGCTTCTGGGCCGCCTGGGTCGCCCAGCCGACCAGAACCATGAACACCGGGATGAGCGGGAGCGTGATCACGAGGATGATCCCGCTGGTGAGGTCGCGCCAGCCGATCGTCAGCACCAGAAGGGGTGTCGCGATGGCGGTGCCGATCAGCTGCGGCAGGTACTTAGCGAAGTAGCCGTCCAGCGCGTCCATGCCGTGACCGGCGACGAGCGTGACGTCGGCGGTGCTCCGGCGGGCGACCCATCCCGGACCGAGCCCTCCGACCGCCGCGACCAGCCGCTCCCGCAGCTGCCCGACGACGCGCGCTCCGCCGCGGGACGACACCGACTCGACCGCCCACAGCAGACCCGCGCGCACGACCACGACGAGACCGAGCAGGCCGACCGTCGGGCCGAGACTCGCGAGCGGCTCCCCGGCGATCGCACGCACCACGACATCCGTCAGCAGCCACGCTGAGGCGATGATGGATGCGGTCTGCAGCACCGCGAGCCCGGCTCCCGCGGCGAGGGTGCCGCGGGTCGCCGAGGCGTACCGCAGGAGTCGGGGGTCGAGCGGGCGCACGTCAGGCCGTCACGGGCTGCTGGGCGTCGTCCGCGCCGCCGGGCTCGGGAGCATCCTGCGGGATGTGGTCCCGCGTCACCCGCTTGCGGAAGATCCAATAGGTGAAGCCCTGGTAGACGAGGATCAGCGGAAGGAAGATCGCCGCGACCCACGTCATGATCGTCAGCGTGGTCTGCGAGCTGGACGCGTTCGCGATGGTGAGGCTGTTCTCCGGGTTCGGCGACGAGGGCATCACGTCGGGGAACAGCGCAGCGAACAACGACACGACGGCAAGGGCGATGGTGGCCGCCATGAACCCGAACGACCATCCCTCGGCACCGCGCAGGTTGGCGATCCAGGAGGCGACCAGCGCAACCGCCGCGAAGATCGCGAGCGCGAGGAACACCGGCGAGAAGTGCGAGATCGCCGTCCAGGCGAGGAACACCGCCGCGACAACGATGGCCACAACCCCCGAACGCGCGGCGAGCCGCCGTGCCCGGACGCGGAGGTCGCCATCCGTCTTCAGCGAGATGAAGACGACGCCGTGGGTGAAGAACAGCAGGAGGGTCGTCAAGCCGCCGACGATGGCGTAGCCGTTCAGGAGGTCGAACAGCGTCCCGGTGTAGTCGTGGTTGGCGTCGAGTGCGACGCCCTGCACGATGTTCGCGAAGGCGACGCCCCAGAGGAACGCGGGGACCGCGGAGCCGACGATGATCATCCCGTCGAACCACTTCTTCCACCGGGCGCCGGCGCGCTGATGCCGGTACTCGAACGACACGCCGCGCACGATCAGGGCGAGCAGGATGAGCAGCAGCGCCAGGTAGAAGCCGCTGAACAGGGTGGCGTACCACTCGGGAAAGGCGGCGAAGAGCGCTGCGCCTCCCACGATGACCCACGTCTCGTTGAGGTCCCAGACCGGGCCGATCGTGTTGATCATCACGCGGCGGTCGACGTCGTCGCGGCCGAGGAACGGCAGCGCCATCCCCACTCCGAAGTCGAAGCCGTCGAGCACGAAGTACCCCACGAAGAAGAAGGCGACGATGCCGAACCAGAGAACTGCGAGATCCATTGTCGTGCTCCTCCTAGTAGACCGTGGCGACGGGGATGGGCTCGCCGGCGTCGTCGAGGTGCTTCTCGATCGGCTCGGGCCCCTTCTGGGCGGCGCGCTTGATGAGCATGAACTCGACGACCGCGAGGGTGCCGTAGATGGCGGTGAAGGCGACGAGCGAGATCAGCACTTCGAGTCCCGTCGTCCCGGGCGAGACGCCGTCGGCCGTCTTCATGAGGCTGAACACGATCCACGGCTGCCGCCCCATCTCGGTGAAGACCCAGCCGACGATCATCGCCAACAGCGAGAGCGGCATGGCCCAGATCGCGATCTTCCACTGCCAGGCGCGAGTTGGTGTGCGGCCCTTACGGGTCAACCACAGTCCGACCACGGCGATGGCGACGTGGAGCATCCCGAGCCCGATCATCCAGCGGAACGCCCAGTAGGTGATCCAGATGGTCGGCGTGTAGTCGCCGGGGCCGTAGAGCTGCGTGTACTGCGCCTGCAGGTCGTTGATGCCCTCCACCGTGCCCTTGAGACTGTGCGTCGACAGGAACGACAGCAGGTACGGCACGCGGATCGAGAACAGTTCGTGCACGCCGTCCGGGGTGCCGAGGGTGAAGATGGAGAAGGAGGCGTCGGCACCGGTCGAGGTCTTGTAGAGGGCTTCCGCGGCGGCCATCTTCATCGGCTGCGTCTCGACCATCGCGAGACCCAGCTGGTCGCCGCTCAGGACCGTGCCGATCCCGGCGCCGACCATCAGCCAGAGACCGAACGTGAGCGCTGGCCGCATCGTCTCGAGGTGGTTGTTGCGCGAGAGATGCCACGCGGCGACGGCGATGATCAGGCCGGCCGAGACCATGAAGCAGCCGAAGATCGTGTGCGGGAAGGCGGCGACGGCGACCTTGTTCGTGAGCACGGCCCAGAGATCCGTGAGCTCCGCCCGGCCCTTTGCAGCGTTCAGGTGATAGCCGACCGGGTTCTGCATGAAAGCGTTCGCCGCGAGGATGAAGTACGCCGAGAGGATGCTGCCCACCGACACGATCCAGATGGTCGCCAGGTGCAGTCCTTTCGGGAGGCGGTCCCACCCGAAGATCCACAGCCCGATGAACGTCGCCTCCAGGAAGAAGGCGAGCAGCCCCTCCAGGGCGAGCGGCGCGCCGAAGATGTCGCCGACGAAGCGCGAGTAGTCCGACCAGTTCATGCCGAACTGGAACTCCTGCACGATGCCGGTCACCACGCCCATCGCGAAGTTGATGAGGAAGATCTTGCCGAAGAAGTGGGTCAGCTGCAGGTAGTGCGGCTTCCCTGTGCGGTACCAGGCCGTCTGGAAGATCGCGGTGCAGGTGACCAGGCCGATCGTCAGGGGCACGAACAGGAAATGGTAGATCGTGGTGAGCCCGAACTGCCACCGGGATAGCAGGAGCGGGTCCAGCATTTCGTTCACGTGCGTTCCCTTCGCCTCTTCTTCTACACATTGTAGAACCGAACTTCTACGAACTGTAGAACATTCTCAGCCTGATCGCGCTACTCTGGATTCGTGGCCAATCTCGGAGAACTCGAACGGGCTGTCATGGACGCCCTGTGGGACGGCGACGCCCCCATCACCGCGGGCGAGCTACGCGACAAGCTGGCGGCGGCCCGCGACACCGGAAAGGCACCGGCGCTCACGACGATCCTCACCGTCCTCTCCCGCCTCGAGGCCAAGGGGTTCGTCGGCCGCGATCGCGACGCCCGACCGCACCTGTACTACGCGGCCCTCTCGCGCGCCGGTCACGTCGCCGATCTGATGCGCGAAGTGCTGGAGTCGTCCTCTGACCGCACCGAGGCGCTCGCCTACTTCGTCGGCTCGGTCGACGAGTCCGAAGCCGAGGTGCTGCGCCGCCTGCTCGACGCCCGCAGCGTGTGAGCAGCGACCCCGCCGCCGGGCTCACCGGCGCGATCTTCCTGGGCGCGCTCGCCATAGCGCTCGCGTGGCCCGTGCCGCTGCTGCTCGCGCGCGCCAAGTGGCCCTCCGCCGCCCCCGTGCTGGCCGTCGCCCTCTGGCAGTCGATCGCCCTCGCGGGAGGCATCTCGATGATCGGCTCGCTGCTACTGGCCGGGCTGCAGCCGTTCGGCGACAACCTGTGGTCGCGCATCGGTGGAGCGGCTGCCTCGCTGTTCCACGGCCCCTTGCCGCCCGACGCCAGCCTCCTCAACGCGTTTCTGCTGAGCGCGGCCGTGCTGCTGACAGCCCACCTCCTCCTGAACCTCGCACTCACCTCGGTGCGCAGCCGCAACCAGCGCCACCGGCACATGGAGCTGCTGAGACTGCTCTCCTCTCCCCTGCCGGACGCACCGACCACCCGCGTGATCGACCATCCCGCGCCCGCCGCGTACTGCCTGCCGGGCGCGCGCAGCGTCACCGTGCTCTCCGAGGGCATGATCGCGCTGCTCTCCCCCGACCAGCTGGATGCGGTGGTCGCCCACGAGCGCGCCCATCTGCGGCAGAAGCACCACCTGCTGCTGGATGCGTTCCGCTCCTGGAAGCGCGCCCTCCCCTGGTTCCCCATCGCCACCCGGGCGCAGGACGCCGTCGCGTTGCTCCTGGAGATGCTCGCCGACGACACCGCTCGCCACGAGGCGGGGGACCGCGTGCTCGCGGGGGCGATCCGGCTCGTCGACGAGACGGGGCACGCGGGCGCCGTGCTCGGGGCTCCGAAGGACCGTCGGACGCCGGAGCAGCGGCGCGCCGCCCTCGTCGCCCGCGAGGAGCGCCTTGCCGACGGCCGCCGGACCGTCGGTCCCGTGCTGCGAGCGACCGTGGTGGTGGCCACGGTGCTGCTCGTCGTCGTGCCGCCGGTGGTCGTGCTCGTCAGCTGAGCGCATCCGCTCGATCCAGCAACGGGTCAGGCCGCGCCGCTACGCTTCGGCTATGCCGCTGCCCGGAGGGACGACATGAACGACGCGCTGACCTGGGTGCTCGACCTCGTACAGAGCGTCGACCCGGTGCTCCGGACGCTGCTGGCCGGGCTCGGCATCCTGCTCGAGACGTCCATCCTGATCGGGCTCATCGTCCCGGGCGACACGATCGTGCTGGTCGCCAGCACCGGCGTGGCGAACCCGGTCGAGTACGTCGCGCTGGTCGCCGTCGTCATCGTGGGTGCGCTCTGCGGCGAGTCGCTGGGGTTCGCGCTCGGTCGCTGGTTCGGCCCGCGCATCCGCACCAGCCGGCTCGGCCGTCGCGTCGGCACGCGCAACTTCGATCGCGCCGAAGCGTACCTGGCGCGCCGCGGCGGGATCGCCGTGTTCCTGTCGCGGTTCCTCCCGGTGCTGCACTCGCTCATCCCGCTCACGGTGGGGATGAGCCCGATGCGCTACCGGACCTTCATGGCCTGGACGGCTCCTGCCTGCGTGCTCTGGGCGTTCGCCTACGTGAGCGTCGGCTCGGCCGCCGCGGGAGGCTACCGCGAGCTGTCGCGAGAGCTGCACTGGGCGGGATACGCCTTCGTCGCCGTCATCGCAATGTTCATCATCGCGGTGTTCGTGGTCAAGAAGGTGCTCGGCAAGCGCGAGAGCCGGCACATGGAAGCGGCGGCCCGGGAACCCGAGCCGCCGCTTGATGGAGCCGACCGAACCGTTACTTGATCGGGTGGTCCTGGAGCCACTTCTTGGCGACGGCGTCCGGCTGGGTCTTGCTCGACCCCTGGTTCTCGCCGTTCATGTCGATGAGATCCTCGGTGGTGAGTTCCTTCGACACCTTGTTCAGCACGTCCTTGACCTTGTCGGACGCCTTCTTGCTGTTGATCAGCGGCACGATGTTCTGCGCGGCGATCAGGTTCTTCGGGTCCTTCAGGGTGACGAACCCGTTGTCCTTGATGGCCGGCGTCGTCGTGTAGATGTCGGCCAGCTGGACGTCACCGTTCTTGAGGGCGGCGACGGTCAGCGGTCCGCCGGAGTCACTGATCGGCTTGAGCGTCGCGGTGACGCCGTACGCCGACTTCAGCCCGGGGATACCGTAGGGGCGGGTCTGGAACTCGGGGTTCGCGCCGACGGTCAGCGGGTCGGTGACCTTCTTGAGGTCGTCAAGGCTCTTCACGTCCCACTTCTCGGAGAACTCCTTGGTGACGTTGTACGAGTCGGCGTCCTGGGCCTCGGACTGGTCGAGCACCTCGAAGCCCTTCGGCAGGGCGTCGTTGAGGCCGGCATAGACGTCGTCGCTCGAGGTCGCGGTGCTGTTCTTGTCGTAGAACTGGAGCAGGTTGCCGCTGTACTCGGGGATGAGGTCGATGGAGCCGTCCTGCAGAGCCTTCAGGTAGACGTCGCGCTGGCCGATGCTCGGCTTGTACGCGACCTTGACGCCGTTGGCCTCGAGCGCCTGGCCGTAGATCTGCATGAGGATCTCGGACTCGCCGAACGCGGCCGAGCCGACCGTGACGGTGTCACTGGAGGACGAGGCGGAGTCGCTGCTGAACGCGCCGCCCCCGGAGGAGCAGGCGCTGAGGGCGAGCAGCGCCCCGGCGGCGAGAACGCCGGCCGCGAGGCGGCTCTTCTTCGATGCGAACATGATCTTCTCTTCTCTTGGGTGCTCCCGGTCGGGAGGCTGGTGTGCTGGGTGGGACAGGACGGGTTCAGGTCGTGGGGGCGCCTTCCGGCACCGGGCGGGCGGTGGAGCGGCCCCCTTCGGCGCTGTCGCGGACGCGACCGGCGGTGACGCCGCGGGGCACGACAAGACGCTGGACGATGGCGAACAGGCCGTCCGAGACGAGGGCGAGGACGACCACGATGATGGAGCCGCCCAGGATCTCCGGATAGTTCTGCACCGCGATGCCGTCGAACAGGAATCGGCCGAGGCCGCCGACCGGCAGGATGGCCGCAACGGTCCAGGTGGCGATCACCTGCAGTCCGCCGGAGCGGATGCCGCCGATCACGAGCGGCAGGGACAGCGGCAGCTCGACCTTCGTGAACACCTGCCAGCCGGTCATCCCGATCGCGCGGGCGGCGTCGATGGGGGCGCGGTCGACCGATTCGAGGCCGGAGTACGCGCCGGCCAGGATCGGCGGGATCGCGAGGATCGTCAGCGCGATCAGCGGAGGGACGATGGTCAGGTTGGTCGTCAGCAGCGCCAGGTAGATGACCAGGCCCAGCGTCGGAAGCGCGCGCAGCGCACCCGATACGCCCACCGCGAGCCCGCGGAAACGGCCGGAGTGACCGATCGCGAAACCGATCGGCAGGGCGATGATCGCCGCGAGCAGCAGGGTGAGCAGCGAGTAGACGATGTGCTCGCCCAGGCGCGCGGGAATGCCGCTCGGTCCGGCCCAGTTGGCCGGGTCGCCGATCCACCCGAAGGCGGCGAGGATGTCGGTCACGCGCCGGTCACCGCCCTCATCGCCGCCCGCCTGCTGAGGCGGCCGGCTCGCCGGCTGGATCGGGTCCAGGGCAGCAGCACGCGCCCGAGTCCCACGAGGATCAAGTCGAAGACGAGCGCCACCACCATGATGAGGATGATGCCGACCAGGACCTCCTCAGTGTACGAACGGTTGAGGCCGTCCGTGAACAGGTAGCCGAGGTTCGGGACGCCCAGAAGCGCTCCGACGCTCACGAGGCTGACCGTGCTGACCGACACCACCCGGAGGCCCGCGAGCAGTACCGGACCGGCCAGCGGGAGCTCGACGGACCAGAAGCGGCGCCAGGCCGAGAACCCGACGGCGGTCGCCGACTGCAGCACGTCACCGGGCACAGAGCCCAGCGCGTCGGCGGTCGTGCGCACCATCAGCGCGAGCGCGTAGATGCTCAGCGCCACCACGACGTTGAGCGGCGACAGGATCTGGGTGCCGATCAGCGCGGGCATCGCGAAGAAGAGCGGAAGCGACGGGATCGTGTAGAGGATGCCGCCGATCGTCAGCAGCACGCCGCGGCTCCAGCGAAAGCGGTTCGCGACCCAGCCGATGGGCAGCGACACCACGAACCCGATGACGATCGGGAGCGCGGCGAGCCACACGTGGGTGACCGTGAGATTCCAGACCTGGCCGAGATTCGACCACAAGAAGCTCACGACGCGTCCTCACCCTGCGCCGGAGCACCCGCGACCGAGACGGTCGCGGCCTTTGCCTCGGAGGGAACGGCTGCGCCACGCGGCGAGCCGGAAAGGACGCCCGCTGCACGGCCGTCGCTGTCGACGAGCACCGAACCGGTCGCTGTCTCCTCGACGTGGAGTGCCCGGCGTCCGCGGTCGGCGCCGACGAAAGACGCGACGAACTCGTCGGCCGGGTCGGCCAAGATCTCGGCGGGCGTCCCCTTCTGCGCGACGATGCCGCCCTTCCGGAAGATGACGACCTGGTCGCCGAGCTTGAAGGCCTCGTCGATGTCGTGGGTGACGAACACGACCGTCTTGTCGAGATCGCGCTGCAGCCGGAGCAGCTCGTTCTGCAGATCGTCGCGGACGATCGGGTCGACGGCGCCGAACGGCTCGTCCATCAGCAGGATGTTCGGGTCGACCGCGAGGCCGCGGGCGACGCCGACGCGCTGCTGCTGACCACCGGACAGCTGACTCGGGTACCGGTCGGCGAGCGAACGCTCGAGCCCCACGGTGTCCATCAGCTCGAGTGCGCGCTCCCGGGCATCCTTCTTCTTCACGCCCTTGAGCAGCGGGACGGTGGCGATGTTGTCGACGACCTTGCGGTGCGGCAGCAGCCCGGAGTTCTGCATCACGTAGCCGATCGAGCGACGCAGGGCGACGGGCTTGAGCGAGAGCACATCCTCGCCGTCGATCTCGATCTGCCCGGAGGTCGGATCGACCATCCGGTTGATCATGCGGAGGATCGTCGTCTTGCCGCTGCCGGACGAACCGACGAGGACGGTGATCTTGCGCGACGGGATCACCAGCGAGAAGTCGTCGACGGCCAACGTCCCGTCCGGGAAACGCTTCGTGACATCACGGAACTCGATCACGAGCGGGCTCCCGTCGCCGGGGGCGCTGCGATATCCGTGTCGCGGGATGCGGAAGCTGGTGCGGCCATCCCACCCAGCCAAACAGCGTCTGGCCGATTGCGCAATGGAATGCGTCGAATTGTGGCATTCAGGGTCGGTCGCACTGCCGGCCCCCCTTCTGTCGGTGTCACGGCCGTCCGGCGCGTTCGTTCCTTGTTCGGAACGCGCGCCGGTGTGGATGGCAACTTGCCACCGACCACCGACATTCCCGCCGGACGGGAATCCAGCAGAACCGCTACGGAGTCAGGACTCGGGGCCGAACCGACGCTCCAGGTACTCGCGGGCGACCGTCCTGGCCTCGGCGATGTAGCGCTCGTCGCCGTTCGGGTCTTCCACGAAAGCGCGCGTGATCAGGGAGTCCATGATCTCGACGACGACCTGGAGGCGGAACGCCAGATCTTCTCCGGCCGGCAGCCCGTACTCGTCGGCGAGGATCTGCGCGAACTGGTTGGCGAACCCGGTGTCCTGGGCGACGTCCTCATCGCCCGCGCCCGCGCGCTCGGCGCCCGAGAAGCGGATGATGCGGAAGCCGCTCTCGGTGCGGAACATGTCGACGAACGCGTCGATCGCGCACTCCACGGCGTTCCACCAGTGCTCGGGCGACTGGGCGTCGATCGCCTCGACGACCGAGCGGCGGTACCGCAGCAGCGCGCGGTCGCGCAGCGCCTGCAGCAGGACGATGCGGTCAGGGAAATAGCGGTACACGGTCCCGATGGACGCGCCGGCGCGTTCGGCCACCATCGCGGTGGTGAGCCGATCGAAGCCGATCTCGTCGACCACTTCGGCGGCGGCGTCCAGGAGGGCGTCGATGCGCGCTGCGCTGCGCTCCTGGATCGGTTCCGTGCGCACGAGCGGCGCTCCGACGGTGTTCTGACCGGCGACCAGATCGTTGATGGGCACGAGGGCGGCTCCTTCTTTCTCTCGAACAAGGTGGTGGTGCGGGTCCCCAGCCCGGCGACGGGATCACCGTCGCACTACCGGGATCATATTCGGGGAAACCTCACTTCCGCTGGGGAATACCCTTCGACGCGCCGCAGAAATGTCCCCCAGATCTGGGGGATGCATTCGTGTGCACGTTCACTCCATGAGAAAATGACTCAGATGCCCTCCCCCGAATCGCGCCCCGAGCACGTCTCCGGCGACTCCGTCGCCCGTCGCGGCGCCGCGGTCGAGCCGATCATGCACCGTGCCGCGCGCATCGAGGACGCGTTCCACGAGTTCCGTGCTCGACGCGCCCGCAAGCGCGGATTCCTCGCGACTGTGGTCCCGTACACCGGCTACGGCTCGCCCAGCTGGGTGCGTATCCTCGGCCGCGTCGTCCTCGCCAAGGACCCGCGGCCCGGAAGCCGCGCCGAGCGGCTGCACCGCAAGCGCGAGGAGTCGGTCCGCGGCTGGAGGTCGTTCATCAGCGTGCCTCTGGCGGAGACGACGGTGACGGTCGAGATCGAGGGCGACCGGCACGAGGTCGTCACCGATCGCGGCGGGGTCATCGACACGGTGGTCCCCGTACAGCTCGCACCGGGCTGGCACACGATCAAACTCTCGACCTCCGAGTCGGCGCGCGTGTTCGAGGCCCCGGTGTTCATCGTCGACCCGAAGGCGACCTTCGGCATCATCTCCGATGTCGACGACACGGTGATGGTGACGGCACTCCCCCGCCCCCTGCTCGCAGCGTGGAACACCTTCGTGCTGGACGAGCACGCGCGCGTTCCCACGCCGGGCATGGCGGTCCTCCTGGAGCGGCTTTCCGCATCCCACCCGGGCGCGCCCGTCATCTACCTCTCGACGGGGGCCTGGAACGTCGCGCCGACCCTCACCCGGTTCCTGAACCGCAACCTCTTCCCCGCCGGTCCGCTGCTCCTGACGGACTGGGGCCCGACGCACGACCGCTGGTTCCGCAGCGGTCGCGAGCACAAGCGGACGAGCCTCGATCGTCTGGCAGAGGAGTTCCCGGGGCTCAAGTGGCTGCTCATCGGCGACGACGGCCAGCACGACGAGGACCTCTACGGTGACTTCACGACCGAGCATCCGGAGAACGTCGCCGCTGTCGCCATCCGGCAGCTCTCCAGCGGCGAGGCGGTGCTCGCCGGTGGCCGCTCCAAAGCAGACAAGCACGCGGAGTTGTCCGGCACGCCGTGGGTGTACGCGCCGGACGGCGCCGGCCTCAGCGAGCAGCTGACCGAGCTCGGCCTCCTGCGTTAGCCGTCCCGGCCCGGCCTGCTCGCCGCGGTGCGCCCCGCCCGGGATGCGCGCGTCGGCGGTGCCTGGCAAGCTGACTGCCATGCCTGCCAGCCGCTCCGACCTGCTCCGCCTCCGCCGGCTCGCCCACGCGATCGACGGTCCGCGCGAGCCGGACGTGAGCTCCGTCGCACGGCGCATGCTGGCCCTCCAGGGTCAGGACTTCGCCGCGGGCTGTTGGGCGCTCGCGCTCCGGACCACCGGCGCGACCCAGAGTGACGTGCTGGCCGCGCTCGATGCCGGCACCGTCATCCGGTCGTGGCCCATGCGCGGGACGCTGCACTTCGTGCCACCGGAAGACCTGTGCTGGATGCTCTCGGTCACCATGGACCGCATGGTGGCCGGTCTCGCGCGGCGTCAGCAGCAGCTCGACCTGACCGCAGCCGACTTCGCCCGAGCGGCCGACGTCGTCACCGGGGCGTTGACGGGCGGCAGGAGTATCGGTCGAGCCGAGGCGATGCAGCTGTGGGAGGACGCGGGCATCGCGACCGCGGGCCAGCGCGGCTACCACCTCATCTACTACCTCGCTCAGACCGGGCTGCTGTGCTGGGGTCCCGTCGTCCGCGCCGGCAACGGGAACCCGACGCAGGCGCTGGTGCTGCTCGACGAGTGGGCGCCGGCACCTCCCGCGCTCGAACCCGACGAAGCCATCGCGCAGTTCCTCCTCCGCTACCTCCAGGGCCACGGTCCGGCGACGGTGAAGGACTTCGTGTGGTGGACGAAGGGGACGGTCGCGGGCGCCAAGACGGCGCGTGCGGTGCTGGGGGATGCCCTGACGACCCTCGAGGTCGACGGGGTGGAATACCTGCTGACCGCCGAGCTGGCCGACCGCGCAGCGTCCACTCCCCCGACCCGCGGCGAGAGGGATGCCGTGCACCTGCTGCCCGGCTTCGACGAGTACCTGCTCGGCTACCAGGACCGCTCGCCCATCCTCGACGACGACCACTGGGAGCTGATCGTGCCGGGCAACAACGGCATCTTCCAGCCGATCATCGTGGCCGGAGGACGGGTCGTCGGGACCTGGCGTCGCGAAGGCGGCCGTGTCACCCCCCTGCCGTTCGCCGCGCTGAGCGCCGCTCGCGAGGCCCATCTCCAGCGGTCTGCACGCGCGTACGCGTCGTACGCCGCCGGGTAGCGTTGAGGGGTGGCACGCACCAGATCATCCGGAAGCCGGCTCCCGGCGGGGATCGCGATTCCCGCCACCATCCGCACCTCGACCCGCGCGCCGTTCCTGCAGGTGGTGAAGACCGCCGTCGCCATGATCTTGGCCTGGGCGGTGGCGAGCATCTTCGTGCACGGCGAGCTGCCGATCTTCGCGACCATCGCTGCGCTGCTGGTCGTGCAGCCGAGCGTCAACCAGTCCGTCGGGCGCGCGATCGAGCGCTCCATCGGCGTGATCGTCGGCGTCGTGATCGCCTACCTGATCGGCCTGGCCTTCGGGACGAACAGCTGGATCGTGCTGCTCGCGGTCGTCGTGTCGGTCCTCCTGGCCTGGGCGCTGCGCCTGACGCCGGGGACGGCGAACCAGGTGCCGATCACGGCGATGCTGGTGCTGGCGATCGGCGCATCCGACCCGGAGTACGCGCTCGCCCGCATCGTGGAGACGGTGATCGGCGCCGTCATCGGCGTCGTCGTCAACGTGGCCATCGTGCCGCCGGTGCTGACGGCGCCCGCGCGTCAGGCCGTGATGGCCCTGGGCCGCGAGACCGCCTCGACTCTCGAGCGCTTGGCGGACGCCCTGACCACGAAGCACACCCGTGGCGAGCTGGATGCGCTGCTCATCGAGGCGCGGCTGCTCCGCCCGATGGAGACCAAGGCACAGGCGGCGTTGACCGCGGCCGACGAGAGCCTGTCGCTGAACCCGCGGCAGCGGAAGCATCGCGTCTTCCTGCAGCACGACCAGGAGCTCTCCGACCGGCTGCGACCGTTGATCAACCGCACGCTCGGGATGACGCGGGCCTACCACGACCACTACGACGACAGCCTCGCGGGCGAGCCGACCATCCACGCGATCGCCGACGAGCTCGATCGCGCTGCCCACGACCTCCGGCTGCTGGCGCGCGACCCCGACGAACCCATCGTCGAGCCGGGGACGGAGACGGCCGGCATCCCGGCGCTCACCGCTCCCCTGACGGTCGCGACGCCCGACCCGCGGCACTGGGTGCTGATCGGCTCCCTGGTGGAGGATCTCCGCCGCATCCACGTGGAGATCGCCGGCGACGACGCGTCGACCGGCTGAGCTCCTCGCCGGCTACGCCGTGAGCTCCGCCACGGCCTCCGCGATGGGCAACGTGCGGCGGTCGCCGTTGCGGCGGTCCCACAACTCGACCTCGCCGTCGGCGGCGCCGCGGCCGACGACGAGGACGCGCGGGATGCCGATCAGCTCGGCGTCGCCGAACTTCACACCGGGCGAGACCTTGGGGCGGTCGTCGTAGAGCACATCGAGGCGGGCATCCTCCAGCTGGGCGACGACCTCCTCCGCCACGTCATAGGCGACCTGCTCACGTCCGGCCGCCACCACGTGCACGTCGAACGGCGAGACCGACTCCGGCCAGACGAGACCGCGGTCGTCGTTGTTCTCCTCCGCGATGATCGCGAGGATGCGCGTCACGCCGATGCCGTAGGAGCCCATGGTGACGGTGACGAGCTTGCCGTTCTCGTCGAGCACTTTGAGCCCGAGGGCCTCCGCGTACTTGCGGCCGAGCTGGAAGACGTGGCCGATCTCCATGCCGCGGGCGAGCTCGACCGGCCCGGATCCGTCCGGTGCGGGATCGCCCGCCTTGACCTCGGCGGCCTCGACGACGCCGTCCCAGCCGAAGTCGCGGCCCGCGACGAGACCGAAGACGTGCTTGCCCTCGATGTTCGCACCCGTGATCCAGCCGGAGCCGTCGACCACGCGCGGATCGACGACGTAGCGGATGCCGGTCGCCGACTCCTCGCCGAGCACGGGCCCCTCAGGGGACCACGGTCCGATGTACCCCTTCACGAGGCCGGGGTGCTTGGCGAAGTCCTCGTCCGTCGCGGCCTCGACCTCGGCGGGCGCGAAGGCCACCTCCGCGCGCTTCATGTCGACCTCGCGGTCGCCGGGCAGTCCGACGACCACCAGGTCGCGCGTGCCGTCGAGGTGCGTCAGCGCGAGCACAACGTTCTTCAGGGTGTCGGCGGCCGTCCACGAACGGCCGTCGGGCCGCGGGTGCTTCTCGTTGGCGAGCTCGACCAGCGACTGGATGGTCGGCGTCCCGGGGGTGTCCAGCACCTCCTGCGGCGTCAGCTTCTCGTACGAACGCGCGGGCGGCGCGAGCGTGGTGAACGCCTCGACATTCGCCGAGTAGCCGCCGGGCGAGCGCACGAACGTGTCTTCTCCGACAACGGTCGGGTGCAGGAACTCCTCCGACCGCGAGCCTCCCATCGCCCCGGCATCCGCCTGGACGATGACGTACGAGAGCCCGAGCCGCGTGAAGATGCGCTCGTAGGCGTCGCGCTGCGCCATGTAACTCGTGTCGAGGCCCGCGTCGGTGTAGTCGAACGAGTAGGCGTCCTTCATCGTGAACTCGCGCCCGCGCAGGAGGCCGGCCCGCGGACGTGCCTCGTCGCGGTACTTGTCCTGGATCTGGAAGATCGTGAGCGGGAGGTCCTTGTAGGACGAATAGAGGTCCTTCACCAGCAGCGTGAAGACCTCTTCGTGGGTCGGAGCCAGCAGGTAGTCGGCGTCCTTCCGGTCTTTGAGCCGGAAGATGCCGTCGCCGTACTCCTCCCAGCGGCCGGTGGCCTCGTAAGGCTCACGGGGCAGCAGCGCGGGGAAGTGCACCTCGTGCGCCCCCGCGGCAGCCATCTCCTCGCGGATGATCCGCTCGATCTTCTCCTTCACGCGCAACCCCAGCGGCAGCCACGCGAAGATCCCCGGCGCCTGGCGGCGGATGTACCCGGCGCGGACCAGCAGGCGGTGGCTGGTGACCTCGGCGTCGGAGGGGTCTTCTCGGAGGGTGCGGAGGAAGTAGTTGCTCAAGCGTGTAGGCACCGTTCCATGTTAGAGGGCACGCGATAGCCCGCACGCGCGTGGAGACTACGGTGGGGGCATGCCCGACCGCCGGACCCGCGTCGTCGATTCCGCCTCCGCCGCTCCCCTCGCCGCCTCGCTCGCGGCCTTCCGGCACGAGCTCGGCCTCCCGGACGGCTTCCCCGCGCCGGTCGAGGCCGAGGCTCGCTCTGTCGCCGCCGCGCACCCCCTCCCGGAGGCCGACCTCACCGACGTGCCGTTCCTCACCATCGATCCGGCCGGATCGACCGACCTCGACCAGGCGCTCCACCTCGCCCGCACTGCCGATGGATTCCGCGTGCTCTACGCGATCGCCGACGTGCCGGCCCTGGTGCGGCCGGACGGCGAGGTGGATGCCGAGGCGCGTCGCCGCGGTCAGACCCTGTACGCGCCGGACGGACGGGTGCCGCTGCACCCGGCGGCGATCGGCGAGGACGCCGGGTCGCTGCTCCCGGATGTCGTGCGCGGCGCGTACGTCTGGGACATCGCCCTCGATGGGAGCGGTCACGAGGTCTCGGCGCACGTGTCGCGCGCCCGCATCCGGTCGCGCCGCCAGTGGAGCTACGAAGAGGCGCAGGCTGCCATCGACGACGGCTCGGCACCGGAGGAGCTGGCGCTGCTCAGCGAGGTCGGGCCGCTCCGCATCGCGTGCGAGCGGGAGCGCGGCGGAGCGAGCCTCAACACGCCGGACGAGGAGATCGTCTTCCGCGACGGCGCCTACACCCTCCAGCGACGCGCCACGCTCCCGGTCGAGGAGTGGAACGCCCAGCTCTCGCTGCTGACCGGGATGGCGGCGGCTGCGCTGATGCTGGAGGGCCGGGTCGGCATCCTGCGCACGATGCCCGCGCCGTCGCCCGAGGCGTTCGCCGCGTTCCGCGCCCAGACGATCGCCCTCGGGCAGCCGTGGGCGGAGGGCGTTCCGTACGGCGAGTACCTGCGCTCGCTCGACCGGGCGCAGCCGCACGCGGCCGCCGTGCTTCAGGCCGCGACGGCCCTGTTCCGCGGAGCGGGCTATGTCGTCCTCGACGGCGAGCCACCGGCCGACCCGCAGCAGTCGGCGATCGCCGCCCCGTACGCCCATGTCACGGCACCGCTGCGCCGGCTCGTCGACCGCTGGGGCCTCGTCGTCTGCGAGGCGTTGTGCGCCGGGCGGCCGGTGCCCGACTGGGCGCGGTCGTCGCTCGGCGAGCTGCCGTCGGTCATGGGTGCCTCGAACCGGCTCGCAGCACAACTCGACGCGGGGGCCGTGGATCGCGTGGAGGCGGCCCTCCTCAGCTCACGCATCGGAGCGGTGCTCGACACCACCGTGCTCGCCGTCCGAAACGGCACCGTGCTCGTGCAGCTCGACGACCCGGCCGTCACCGCGTCCGTCGCGCGCTGGGACGGCGTACAGCCCGGTGACCGCGTACGTCTGCGGGTGGTCGCCGCAGACATCCCGAGCGGCCGCATCCACTTCGAGCCGGTGGATGCGGCACAGCCGGTCCCGGACACGTCCGACCGTGAAGAGCCGGACGCTACGCCCGCCGGTTGACGGGCAACCGGCCGGCAGAGGTCAGTGCGCGCCGACGCTGACGGTGGGCTCGCCCGATGGGCGGTCCTCCATCTCCTCGGCGAGACGGTTCGCCTCGGCGATGAGCGTCGCGACGATCTCCGACTCGGGGACGGTCTTGATGACCTCGCCCTTGACGAAGATCTGGCCCTTGCCGTTGCCGCTGGCGACGCCGAGGTCGGCCTCGCGGGCCTCGCCCGGACCGTTCACGACGCAGCCCATGACGGCGACGCGGAGCGGAACGCTCATGCCCTGCAGACCCTCGGTGACGCTGTCGGCGAGCGAGTAGACATCGACCTGGGCGCGACCGCAGCTGGGGCACGACACGATCTCGAGCTTCCGCTCGCGGAGGTTGAGCGACTGGAGGATCTGCAGGCCCACCTTGACCTCCTCGGCCGGAGGCGCCGAGAGCGAGACGCGGATCGTGTCGCCGATGCCCTCGCCGAGCAGGATGCCGAACGCGGTCGCCGACTTGATGGTGCCCTGGAACGCCGGGCCGGCCTCGGTGACACCCAGGTGCAGGGGCCAGTCGCCGCGCTCGGCGAGCATCCGGTACGCCTTCACCATGACGATCGGGTCGTTGTGCTTGACCGAGATCTTGAAGTCGTGGAAGTCGTGCTCTTCGAACAGGCTCGCCTCCCAGACGGCCGACTCGACGAGCGCCTCGGGGGTCGCCTTTCCGTACTTCTCGAGCAGGCGGCGGTCGAGCGACCCGGCGTTCACGCCGATGCGCAGCGAGACGTCCGCGGCCTTCGCGCGGCGGGCGATCTCTCCCACCTGGTCGTCGAACTTGCGGATGTTGCCCGGGTTCACCCGGACCGCCGCGCACCCGGCGTCGATGGCCGCGTACACGTAGTTCGGCTGGAAGTGGATGTCGGCGATGACCGGGATCTGGCTCTTCTTGGCGATGATCGGCAGCGCCTCGGCGTCGTCGCGGCTCGGAACCGCGACGCGTACGATGTCGCAGCCGGACGCCGTGAGCTCGGCGATCTGCTGCAGCGTGGCGTTGATGTTGGTCGTCGGCGTCGTGGTCATCGACTGGACGCTGATCGGGGCGTCGCCGCCGACCAGGACTTTGCCGACGCGGATCTGGCGGGACTTGCGACGGGGTGCGAGGGTTTCGGGGACCTTGGGCATCCCCAGATTGATTGCTGCCACGGGCTCAATCCTACGCGGCACGGTGGGAGGGGGCTGGACGTCAGCCGAAGAGGTTCACGGGCTTCACGATGTCCGCGTACATCAGCAGGACGCTCATCCCGCCGAGCACGATGACGACCGCGAAGGTGAGCGGCATGAGCTTCGCCATGTCCACCGGTCCGGGATCGCGGCGGCGGAAGATCTTCGCGAACGTGCGCCGCAGACCCTCCCAGAGCGCTCCGGCGATGTGACCGCCGTCGAGCGGCAGCAGCGGCACCAGGTTGAAGACGAACAGCGCGATGTTCAGCGACGCCAGCATCCCGATCATCGTGTAGACCTTGTCGACCACGGGGACGCCGTCCAGGGCCGTCAGCTCGCCCGCCGCCCGGCCGATCCCGACCACGCTGATGGGGCCGTTCGGGTCGCGCTCGGCGGAGCCGAAGGCGGCGTTCCAGACGTCGACCATGCGCTGCGGCAGATGGAGGAAGACGTTGAAGACGGCGCCGGTCTGCGCTCCGACCGCCGGGAGCACGGCCGTGATCGGCTGCGGCACGAGCTTCGCCACCGGGCCGATGCCGACGAACCCCACGGTCAGCGTCTCGATGCCGCCCGCGGCGTCCTTCACGACGGCGCCGTTCGCATCCGTCTTGGCCACCTTGTTGACGACCGGCGTCAGCTGGACGGTCCGCTCCTCGCCATCGCGGCTGAGCACGACGGTGAGGGTGCGGCCCGCCGACTCGCGGATGATCGCCGTGGACTGGTCCCAGCTGCTGATCTTCTGGCCGTCGATGCTGACGATCGTGTCGCCGGGCTTCAGTCCGGCGGCCGCCGCCGGGCCTTGCGGTGCGTCGTCCGGGCACGTCTTGGCGGTGCTCCCCGCGGGCAGCACGCACTGGCTGACGGTCGCGAGCGTCGTCGAGCTCTGCGGCGCGCCGAACCCCATCAGCAGCACGCCGAACAGCACGACGCCGATCACGAGGTTCATGAACGGACCGCCGAACATGATGACGATGCGCTTCCAGACCGGCAGCCGGTAGAAGGTGCGCTCCTCCTCGCCGACGGCGACAGTCTCCGAGCTCGCGACGCGCGCATCCTGGACCATCTGCTGCATGAACCCGGTGGTCGCATTGCGGCCACGGCCGCCCTCCTTGCCCGGAGGGAACATCCCGATCATCGAGATGTAGCCGCCGAGCGGGATGGCCTTCACGCCGTACTCCGTCTCGCCGCGACGGAACGAGAACAGCGTCTTACCGAAGCCGATCATGTACTGCGTCACCTTGACGCCGAACAGCTTGGCCGGAACGAGGTGGCCGATCTCGTGCAGAGCGATCGACAGAGCGACGCCGATCAGGATGATGACGACGCCCAGCGCGAACAGGAGCACGGAATCCACGGGTTCAGGGTACTGGGGTGCGCCTTGGAAGTGGCCGCGAGGCGCCTCGGTGACCGCTATGTCCGCTCCGGCGCCTCTGACCGCTCAGGCGCCTCCGTGTTGTGACGGCGCGACCAGCATCGTGATCGGGCCGGGATACGGGTCGGCGATGGCGAGCACGCCATAGGCTGCGGCCGAGGCCGTGGGGACGAGCTGCGAGCCGGGAGCGGCGACGACGAGCAGTTCGGCCTGCGTGCCCGCACTCGTAGTGGAGGTCCCCATCCGGTCGGGGTCGTTCCAGCCGGCGATGGCGTCGACCGACGAGCCGACGGCGACTCCGCCCTCGGCGCTGATGCGCACGTTCCCGACCTCCGCCGTCTCGACCGCGATCCACCACACGGGCCGGATCGTCGCGTCTGTCGTCACGCCCGCGCCGTAGTGGGGCTCGAAGACCGCCACTCCGTCGCCGAACCGGTATTCCGTGCTGGCAGCGCTGTGGTTCGTGGCCTCGTGCTCCTCCGAGCCGCTCTGCGCTCCCAGCGCGTCGGCGATGGCGGCGAGGGCCACGTCGGCGGGGGCGTCGTAGGCGACCGTCTCACGCACCGTCGCGCCCGCCTGGAAGCGAACGCCGTCGGCAAGGACGACGATGGCGGTGATCGGCTCCACCGTCGGCGCCGTCGAACCTGCGGTGGAGGCGGCGGGGCTGCCCGTCGCGGTCGAGCCGGAACCCGGCGCTCCGGCGCACGCCGCCGTGCTCAGCAGGACGGCGATACTGACGATGAGCGTGGCCACCCTGCGCATAAATTCCCCCCGGAGACGACGTGCGGTCGATCGATTATCTCCGGTCGATGAGCTGGTCGGCCTTGCGGCGCGCCCATCCCTCCGCTTCGACGAGGGACTCGCGCGTCAGCTCGCCGGAGGGCACGTGCGCGTCCACGACCCGCTCCACCGTGCCGAGGATGTCGAGGTAGCCGATCGCGCCGGCGTGGAATGCGGCGACCGCCTGCTCGTTCGCTGCGTTGAACACGGCGGGATACGTCCCGCCCTGCAGTCCGACACGCTTCGCCAGCGATACGGCGGGGAAGACGTCGTCGTCGAGCGGCTCGAACGTCCAGGTGTGCGCCGCGGTCCAGTCGAGCGGCGCGCCGACGTCGGGCACCCGGTCGGGCCAGCCGAGCCCGAGCGAGATGGGGAGGCGCATGTCGGGCGGCGACGCCTGCGCGATCGTCGAGCCGTCGACGAACTCCACCATCGAGTGGATGACGGACTGCGGGTGCACCGTCACGTCGATCCGGTCGTAGGGCACGTCGAACAGCAGATGCGCCTCGATCACTTCGAGGCCCTTGTTGACGAGCGTCGAGGAGTTCGTGGTGACCACGAGTCCCATGTCCCAGGTGGGATGCGCGAGCGCCTGCTGCGGAGTGACGTCGCGCAGCGAGTCGCGCGACCGTCCCCGGAACGGGCCGCCGGACGCCGTGAGCACGAGCCGCCGCACTTCCTCGCGCGTGCCGGAACGCAGCGCCTGCGCGATGGCGGAGTGCTCGGAGTCGACCGGGACGATCTGGCCGGGCGCTGCCGCGCGCTTCACCAGTCCCCCGCCGACGATCAGCGACTCCTTATTGGCGAGCGCCAGCATCGCGCCGACCTCCAGCGCCGCGAGGGTCGGCCCGAGCCCGACGGAGCCGGTGATGCCGTTCAGGACGACATCCGCCTCCACCGAGCGCACCAGCAGCTCGGAGTCATCGGCGCCCAGGGCGGTGTCGACCACGCCGAACCGCTCCGCCTGCGCCGCGAGTTCCTCCGCGTTGCGCCCGGCGCTCAGCCCGACGACTCGGAACCGGTCCGGGTTGGCCGCGACGACGTCGAGCGCCTGCGTCCCGATCGAACCGGTGGACCCGAGGATGATGACTCTGCGCACGAGGGACATCGTACGCACGCGACGTCGCGGCGGCGTGTGCCGCATCCGTCGGGCCGCCGCTCGTGCGAACGGAGGATGCACGCCCCCGCCACGACTCGAACTCCTCCGTTCTTCGCACGCGACCGGCGTGTCACGCCAATCCGCCTCCCTTTTCGTCCATCGCCAGAGGGCGACGCCGCCGAGCGTCGCCGCGCCCGACGGCGGGCGGAAGGGAGGTTGGGACGCGCGACACTCCGCGCGAATGCCCCGAACGGAGGTTCCGCGGGCGCTCGGCGCGCGGATATCCTCCCCGGCGTCGAGACGAGCGGAGACGTCCTGCGAACTCAGCCGAGGCGGCCGAGCGCCTCCTCGAGCACCGTCGCGGCGTCGTCGATGAGCTCCTCGCTGATGACGACCGACGGGAGCAGACGCAGCACGCTGTCCCAGCTGCCCGCGTCGAGCGGGATCACGCCGTTGCGGGTCGCGTGGCCGAGCACCGAGGTGAGGGCCTCCGGGTTGGGCTTCTTCGTTCCGGGGACGACGAGCTCGATGCCGAACATCGCGCCCTTCCCGCGCACCTCGCCGACGACGGGGAAGCGCTCGGCCCAGTCGCCGATCCGCGCCCACAGCGCCTTCTCGACGCGGCGGGCCTCACCAAGGAGGTCCTCGTCCTCGAACGCCTGGAACACCGCGAGGGCTGCAGCGGTGGACACCGGGTTGCCGCCGAAGGTGCCGCCGATTCCGCCGGGCTGGACCGCATCCATGATCTCGGCGCGGCCGGTGACGGCAGCCAGCGGGAAGCCGCCCGCGATGCCTTTGGCGCTGGTGACCAGGTCGGGCACGACGCCGTGGTGCTCGATCGAGTACCACGTGCCGGTGCGGCCGATTCCGGCCTGGATCTCGTCCGCGACGAAGACGATGCCGTTCTCGGCACAGAACTCGGCCAGGCGGGCGAAGTAGCCGGGCGCCGGGATGATGATGCCGCCGTCGCCCTGGATCGGCTCGACGAACAGGGCGGCCAGCTCGGTCGCACCGATGTGGGTGCGGACGTAGTCGATCGTGCGCTCCGCGGCCTCCTCGCCCGTCATCCCCTCGGGGTCGCGGAAGGGGTAGCTGATCGGGAGGCTGTAGATCTCGCCGGGGAACGGCCCCATCCCCGCGCGCTCCGGCCAGGGGCGATACGTCATCGCCATGGTCAGGTTCGTGCGGCCGTGGAAGGCGTGGTCGAGGGTCGCGATGGCACGACGGCCGGTGTACTTGCGGGCGATCTTCACGGCGTTCTCGACCGCCTCCGCGCCCGAGTTGACGAGGATGCTGTGCTTCTCGAAGTCCCCGGGCGTGATCTCGGCCAGCTTCTCGGCGACAGCGACGTAGTTCTCGTACGGCGTCACGGTGAAGAGCGTGTGGGTCAGCTTCGCGGCCTGCTCGGCGGCGGCAGCAGCGATAGCGGGATGCGCGTGGCCGATCGTCGTCACGCCGATACCGCAGCCGAGGTCGATGAGCCGGTTGCCGTCGACGTCCACCAGGATCGCGCCGGAGCCGGACTCCATGTAGATGTTGGCGAGCGTGCCTGCCCCACGACTCACCGCGGCGACCCGGCGCTGCTGCAGTTCGACCGACCGCGGGCCGGGCAGCTCGGTGACGAGATGGCGGGACTGGGGCACGGAGAATTCGCGGGTCATGTCCTCCATCGTAGGTGGCGCATCCAGCGGACCCATGACCTGCTGTCAGGTACGGCGGAGGCGGATAGGGCAGGATGGACGACCGTGCGTACCTCTCTCAAGGCCC
Organism: Leifsonia sp. NPDC014704; assembly: GCF_043083605.1. Taxonomy (NCBI): domain Bacteria; kingdom Bacillati; phylum Actinomycetota; class Actinomycetes; order Micrococcales; family Microbacteriaceae; genus Leifsonia; species Leifsonia sp. NPDC014704. The sequence goes on from NZ_JBIBYW010000001.1 coordinate 937,615, forward strand.
TGACCGCGTCCGCGACCGCGGCCCTCCTCGTCGCCGGACTCGCGGCATGCAGCAGCTCGTCCGAACCGACCTCGAGCGCGACCCCGGCGGCGAACGCCTGTCAGAACGTGAAGTCGGGGGCGACGTCGAAGTCGGTGAAAGTGAGCGGCGAGTTCGGGGCGGACCCGAAGGTCGAGTTCTCGACGCCTCTGAAGGTCACGGACACCGAGCGCACCGTGGTCATCACCGGGAAGGGTGAGAAGACCACGGCCGGCCAGACCGTCGGACTGGGCCTCGCCGCGTACAACGGCACGACGGGCAAGCCGATCGCACCGTCCGAGGGCTACGGCACGAGCGCACCCGTGACCGCGAAAATCGACGAGAAGGCGTTCCTGCCCGGCTTCGTGCGGGCAGCTGAATGCCTCCCGGTCGGATCCCGCGCAGTGCTCACCACCACCGCAGAGGGGGCCTTCGGCCAGGCATACGGACAGCTGGGGGTCAAGCAGAAGGACCCGGTCGTCATCGTCACCGACGTCCGCAGCGTCCCGCCCGCGCCCGCCACGCGCGCGACCGGCAAGCCCGTGGCGCCGACCCCGGGCCTCCCCACGGTCAAGCTGAACGCCAAGACCGGCGAGCCGAGCATCACCATCCCGAAGTCCGACCCGCCGAAGGAGACGAAAATCGCCCTCCTCAAGGAGGGCGACGGAGAGACGGTGCAGAAGGGCGACACGGTCTCCGTGCAGTACAAGGGCGTCCTGTGGCGCAACGGCCAGATGTTCGACTCCAGCTGGAGCCGCGGAGAACCCACCTCGTTCCAGACCACGGGAGTGATCGCCGGCTTCACGAAGGCGCTCGAGGGCCAGAAGGTCGGCTCCCAGGTGCTCGCGGTGATCCCGCCCGCCGACGGCTACGGTGCCGCGGGAAACGGCGACATCACGGGCACCGACACGATCGTCTTCGTCATCGACATCCTCTCCACCTCGCGCTAGGAACAAGCGTTGCGGCTCCCTCGCCTGCGTCTGATCGCCGCGGCGTCCGCTGCGGCGGCGGCACTCGCGCTCGTGCCCACCGCAGCGGTCGCCGAGCCGCCGACGCCGTTCTATCCCGGCTACATCATCAGCGATGACAGCTTCTACAACCCGGACGCCATGACGGCCGGACAGATCCAGTCGTTCCTCGACGACCGCACCTGCCGCCCGAAGGACGACTCGCCGTGCCTTGCGGACTTCCGGATGGATGCGCCCGCGCAGAAGGCCTCGAAGGACCGGTGCACGGCGATGCCTGCGCGCTCGAACGAGCGGGCCAGCAGCATCATCGCGCGGGTCGCGAAGGCCTGCACGATCAGCCCCCGCGTGCTCCTCGTGCTGCTGCAGAAGGAGCAGTCGCTGCTCACTGCGCCCAGCGCATCCGGCTACCAGAAGGCCACCGGGTACGCCTGCCCCGACACCGCCGAGTGCGACGCCCGCTACTTCGGGTTCTTCAACCAGGTCTACCGGGCGGCGTGGCAGTTCCGGGAGTACACGGTGCACCCCGGCGACTGGCGGTACAAGGTCGGCGGCAATCGCATCCAGTACCACCCGGATGCGACGTGCGGCGCGAGCAGCGTGAACATCCTGAACCAGGCCACCGCGAACCTGTACAACTACACGCCGTACCAGCCGAACGCGCAGACGCTGAAGACGTCGTTCGGCGGCGACGGCGGGGCGTGCGCCGCCTACGGCAACCTCAACTTCTCGCGCATCTACACGGCGTGGTTCGGAAGCCCCCTGGCCGTGCGCTACACCGGCATCGTCGAGGCCTGCCTGGTGTACACCGCCGGCTTCGGCTGTCCCGAGAAGAACCCGCTCGAGCCGTGAGCGGGATGCCGCAGCGCCCGCACACGACCGCATGCCGTCGTCGGCATACGACCGCGCTTAATCTCGATAGGTGAGCATCGACGAGCCCGACGATGGTGCCGCCGAGGTGAAGAGGCCCGGCGCACTGTACTTCCTCGGCCGCGTCCTGATGGCGCCGCTGCTGAAGCTGGTCTACCGGCCGCGCGTGATCGGCAAGCGCAACGTCCCCAAGCAGGGACCGGTGATCCTCGCCAGCAACCACCTCTCGTTCATCGACTCGGTCGTCATCCCGATGACGGCTCCGCGGCGCGTGCAGTTCCTGGCGAAGTCCAGCTACTTCGAGGGCACCGGACTGAAGGGACGCGTCTCCCGCGCCTTCTTCACGGCGATCGGCGCCGTCGGCGTGAAGCGCGGCGCCGGTGCGGCCGCCCAGGAGGCGCTCGACCAGTCCCGCAAGATCATCGACACGGGTGCGGCGTTCGCGCTCTATCCCGAGGGCACCCGGTCGCTCGACGGCCGGCTGTACCGCGGCCGCACCGGGATCGGCTGGCTGGCCCTGACCACGGGCGCCGTCGTCGTCCCGGTCGGGCTGATCGGCACCGACCAGATGCAGCCGGTCGGGGCCCGATTCCCCAAGCCGCACCGCATCACCGTGACCTTCGGCACGCCCATCGACGTGTCGCACTTCGGTCCGGCGGAGTCCGGGCGGGCACGACGTCAGGCGACGGATGCGATCATGGCGGCCATCCACGAGCTGACCGGGCAGGAGCTCGCCAACGCCTACAACGAGGCGCCGCCCGCGAGCACGGTCGAGCGGGTCAAGCGGGCGCTGCGTCCTGAGCGGCTGTAGCGACGGTCAGGAGCCGTCGCGCTCCTTCGAGCGGTACGTGCGTGCTTTCTGGCGGTTGCCGCACACCTCCATGCTGCACCACTGCCGGGAGCCGTTCCTGGACGCGTCGTAAAACGCCCAACGGCAGTCCTCTCCCCCGCAGAGCTTCACGCGGCCGAGCTTGCCCTGGATGCTGAGGACCAGAGCGCTGGCGACGGCCGCGTCCGCCGCGGTGCGGGGGCTCAGTCCCACCGCGCCCGGCGCGACATCGACGGGAAGCGCGAGAGCCGGAAGTGCCGCAGGGGATGAGTCTCCGTCGACGATCGCGCGGAGTGCATCCCGAGCCTGCTGGGTGGTCGCGCGGTCCCCCGGTTCGAGGCCGTGCTCGGACGCCCAGCGGCGGTGACCCTCGTCGTCGGCCAGCTGGTCGATGTCGTCCTCCACGTCGAGCGTGTTGAGGAAGTCGACCAGCAGGTCGGCTCCGAGCTCGGGAGCATTCGTACGCATGTAACCATTGTAACTCAATAGAGAGTTACGGTAGCCTGTAACCTGTCAACGCAGATAGGTGGTTATCATGCATCCGCTGTTCTTCTGGTCCATCTCCGTCTCCGAACTCGCCGAACGCCAGCGCGAGGAGGCCCTGCTGCGGGCGCAGCGCGACTCGGGCGTCGTACAGCCGCCGCCGCTCACGCGCGACGACCGCTGGCGCGCCGCGATCCAGCGCTGGGCGGCCGCCGAGCCGCCGCAGTCCGTCACGCCGGCCCCGTCCGTCCCGGCGCCCTCCGCCGCTCCGCGCTTCGGCCGCGCCTGACCCTCCCCGTCCCTTCCGTCGCTCCCCTCACCCCCCGCCGTCGAGTCCGCATATTTCGCACGGCACACCCGCGTGTCGTGTGCACAGTTTGCGGACTCGACGGTGGGGCTCTCGACGGCGGAGCTGGAGAGCAGGATCGGAGTCAGGCGAGGGTGAGGGTTTCGGGGACGTGGTGCACGGGGAAGTTCACGCTCGCGGCGATGAAGCACTTCTCGGAGGCGGGGCGGTGCAGGGACGCGGCCAGCTCGGCCTGAGCGGGATCGGCGATCGTCACCCGCGGGTGCAGCGTCACCTCGGTGAAGTGTCCGCCGCCGTTTCCCGTCTGCTGCATGGTGCCCGTCGCGGCGTCGGTGTAGCCCACGACGACGACTCCGGCGCCCGCCGCTTCGGCGAGATAGCTCAGCATGTGGCACTGCGCGAGCGCCGAAAGGAGCAGCTCCTCCGGGTTCCAGCGGTCGCGGTCGCCGAAGAACACGCGGTCCGCCGACCCCTCGATCGGGAGCTTGCCCTCGGCGCTCACGACGTGGTCGCGCCCGTAGTCCTTGTAACCGCTGGTGCCCGTCCCGCGGTTGCCGGTCCACTGCAGGTCGATCGCGTACGCGTGCTCGAGCTTCATGCTCCGATTCTCGCACCGCCGCTAGACTCGAATGACCATGACTGACACCGTGAGCACCCCCGCGCCCGTCTTCTCCGTTCCACAAGAACGCCGCATCGTCACGGCCGTACCCGGCCCCAAGTCGCAGGAACTGCACGAGCGACGCCTGGCCGTCGTGCCGACCGGCGTCTCCTCGGCCCTGCCGATCTACATCGCGCGCGCCAACGGCGCCATTCTCGTGGATGTGGACGGCAACCAGTTCGTCGACTTCGGCGCCGGCATCGGGGTCACCACCGTCGGCCACACCGAGACCGCGGTCGTGGAGGCCGCGGCGGGGCAGTTGCAGGATGTCATCCACACGCTGTTCACGATCACGCCGTACGAGGAGTACGTGCGCGTGGCCGAGCTCCTCGCCGAGCACACCCCCGGCGACCACGCGAAGAAGACCGTGCTGGTCAACTCCGGCGCCGAGGCCGTCGAGAACGGCGTGAAGATCGCGCGCAAGTTCACCGGCCGTCGCGCCGTCGCGGTGCTCGACCACGCCTACCACGGACGCACCAACCTCACGATGGCCATGAACTACAAGGCCATGCCGTACGCGACCGGCTTCGGTCCGTTCGCCGGCGACGTGTACCACGCGCCGAACTCGTACCCCTACCGCGACGGCCTCAGCGGCGCCGAGGCGGCCGCACGCACCATCGCGTACCTGGAGAAGGTCGTCGGCGCGTCCGACCTGGCCTGCCTCGTCGCCGAGCCGATCCAGGGCGAGGGCGGCTTCATCGTCCCCGCCGACGGCTACCTCGCCGCCCTGCAGGAGTGGTGCGCCGCCAACGGCGTCGTGTTCATCGCGGACGAGATCCAGAGCGGCATGGCGCGCACCGGCGCCTTCTACGCCAGCGAGCACTTCGGCGTCGTCCCTGACCTTGTCCTCAGCGCGAAGGGCATCGCCGGCGGTCTGCCGCTCGCAGCCGTCACCGGCCGTGCCGAGATCATGGACTCCGCGCAGCCGGGCGGGCTCGGCGGAACATTCGGCGGCAACCCCGTCGCCGCCGCCGCCGCCGTCGCCGTCTTCGAGACCATCGAGCGCAACGACCTCCTCGCCGAGGGCCGTCGTATCGAGAACGCGCTCAAGCCGGCGCTCGAGAAGCTGCAGCAGAAGTACGACATCATCGGCGACGTCCGCGGCATCGGCGCGATGATCGCCGTGGAGCTCGTCAAGCCCGGCACCGCGCAGACGACCAAGGAGCCCAACCCCGAGGCCGTCAACGCGATCATCCAGGCGGCGGCGCAGCAGGGCATCCTGTTCCTCAACGCCGGAACCTGGGGCAACGTCCTCCGCTTCCTGCCCAGCCTCGCCGTCTCCGACGAGCTCATCGCCGACGCCGTGTCGGTGATCGACGACGCCATCGCCGCGCTGTGAGCGCCGAGCCGCACGCGGGAACGCCGGCGGTCTTCAGCACCGCTGAGGCCGCCGAGCTCGCCGTCGTCGAGCGCAGCGGATTCGTCGAGTCGCGGCACGCCGGATCGGCGATCGTGCTCGGACCGGAAGGCGACGTCGTCCGCACCCTCGGCGCTCCCGACCAGCCGGTGTTCCCGCGCTCGAGCATGAAGCCGTTCCAGGCGGTCGCCGTCATGGGTGCGGGCGTCCCGCTCGAGGGCGCGAGCGCCGTGCTCGCCACCGCCAGCCACGCGGGCACCCCTGCGCACCTGTCCGTGGTGCGCAAACTGCTCGCACAGGCGCAGCTCACCGAGGACGCGCTCCGCTGCCCGGCCGACTGGCCGCTCGACACCGCCGCCCGCGACGAGCTGGTCCGCGCCGGGGAGCACAAGCACCCGCTGTACATGAACTGCTCCGGCAAGCACGCCGCGATGCTGCTCGCGTGCCGGGTGAACGGTTGGCCGACCGAGAGCTACCTCGACCCGCAGCATCCCATCCAGCAGCACATCCGCGACACCGTCGAGCGGTTCACCGGAGAGAAGGTCGTCGCGACCGGGATCGATGGATGCGGGGCTCCGGTGCACGCCATGTCGTTGCTGGCGCTCGCCCGCGGCATCCAGCGCATTGCGACCGCGTCGGACGGCTCCCCGTTCGCCCTGTTCCGCAACGCGGCGCTGCTCAAGAACGCGGTGCTCGCGGACGGCTGGGCGATCGACGGACCGGGACGCGCGAACACGGTCGTCATCGACGAGCTCGGCGTCTTCGCGAAGGGCGGAGCCGAGGGCGTCATGGTGATGGCCGCCCCCGACGGGACGACCGTGACGCTGAAGGTGCTCGACGGCAGCCTGCGGGCCGCATCCATCGTCGCCCTGCGGCTGCTCGCCGACACCGGCGCGCTCTCGCATGAGGACGTCGACCGCGTCGCCCCGAAGCTCGACCTCGCCGTCCTCGGCCGGGGCGAGCCCGTCGGCTCCATCCGCGCCTCCTACGCCTGACGCCCACGCCAACAGCTCCTGAGTTTTTCCGCCCGACACGCGGGTTAGGAGGCGAAAAACTCAGGAGCTGTTGGCTTGGGTCGCGGCTATTGGCGGGCTAGGCGCTTGGCTCGGGCGGCGGCGGTCAGCTGCGAGATCAGCACCACGAGGATCGTCAGGATGAAGACGGCGCTGGCGATCACATTCGCCTGTGCCGGGATGCCACGAGAAGCCGCGATGTAGATGTACATCGGGAACGTCGTCACAGCGCCCGCGTTGAAGTTCGTGATGATGAAGTCGTCGAAGCTCAGCGAGAACGACAGCAGCGCCGCCGACGCGATGCCCGGGAGCAGCAGTGGGAACGTGATCCGCCAGAACACGGCATTCGGCGACCCGTACAGGTCGCGCCCCGCCTCCTCCAGCGCCGGGTCGAGCGACGCGACGCGCGCCTTCACCGTCACCACGACGAAGCTGATGCAGAACATCACGTGCGCGATGATGATCGTCATGAAGCCCTTGTTGACGCCGAGGCTCAGGAACTGCGCGGCTAGTCCGGCGCCGAGCACGACCTCCGGGCTCGCCATCGGGAGGAACAGCAGGAGGCTGGTCTGCGAACGGAAGCGGAACCGGTAGCGCATCAGGGCGATCGCGATCATCGTGCCGAGCACCGTGGCGACGACGGTCGAGATGATGCCGATGATGATGCTCGCCATGAACGCGTCGCAGATCCCCGCCGCGTCGCACACGTTCGTCCAGTTGCGGAGCGTGAACCCGCGCCACGCGATGTTGTTCTTGATCGCGTCGTTGAACGAGAACACGAACGTGTAGATGATCGGGATGAGCAGGAAGGCGAGCGCGAGGAACGCGTAGACGCCGAGCCCGATCCCCTTGTAGCGTCGGCGGCCCTTGGTGGCACTGGGCGGGGTGCTCGTGTCGGTGGGTGTCGCCATCGTGGTCACAGCAGCTCCTCCGTCCCACTCCGTCGCACGTACACGCCGACGATCACCAGGATGACGGCCATCAGGACGACGGACATCGCCGCCGCCGTCGGATAGTTCTGCAGCACCAGGAAGTTGCTCTCGATGACGTTTCCGATCATCGAGGTGTCCGCGGCGCCGAGGAAGTCCTGCGATGCGTTGATGTAGTCGCCGGCCGCCGGGATGAACGTGAGCAGCGTCCCGGAGACGATGCCCGGCATCGACAGCGGCACGGTCACCTTGCGAAACGTCGTCCACGGGCTCGCGTAGAGGTCCTGCCCGGCCTCGAGCAGCCGGATGTCGAGCCGCTCCAGCGTCGAGTACAGCGGGAGGCACATGAACGGGATGAAGTTGTAGGTCAGACCGAAGATCACCGAGAACGGGGTGCCGGTGATGTGCGCATCCGGCGGGAGGATCGAGACCGCCTTGAGGGAGCTGGCGATCCAGCCGTCGTCGCTCAGGATGGCCTTCCAGGCGAGCGTCCGCAGCAGGAAGCTGATGAAGAACGGCGCGATGACGAGGGTCATCAGCAGGTTCTGCACCACGGGACGGCCGCGCATCTTCACGCCGATGAAGTACGCCAACGGGTAGCTGATCAGCAGCGCCGCCGCGGTCGCGATCAGCGCGTACACGAACGACCGAAGCACCTGCGGCCAGTACTCGGCGAGGGAGTCGGTGTAGTTGCTCCACTGGAACGCCGTCTGGTACTGCCCGATGTCGCCGTCGAGCACCGGCGACTGGAATGAGGTGATGATCAGGGAGATCAGCGGCGTGAGGAAGAACAGGACGAGGTAGAGCACACCGGGGAGGAGCAGGACGAGCGCGATGCTGCTCTTGCGGCGGACGGCCGGCTCCTGGTCCTTCGTCGGCTGCGCCCCCGTGAACGCGGCGAGGGCCATCTACGCCTCCTCCAGCTCCGTCAGCATCCGCTCACGCGCCTGCGCCGCGATCGCCTGCGTGTCGGCGTCGTCGGAGAACCGGCCGTCAGCGGGCGGCTCGTCGGCGAGCACGAACGTGTGCCCGGCATCCCACGCCACCCAGACCTCGGCGCCCAGGGCGGCGACCGGGCCGCTGGTCGTGTTCTGAGCGAACACCACGATCGTCCCGAGGGCCGGGATGTCGACCAGGTACTGCGTGCTCACGCCGCTGAACGAGACGTCCGTGACTCGTCCGGGCCCGAGGCGGTTGGTGCCGGATTGGATGGTCTCCGGCGTCTCGTGCAGCGTCAGCTTCTCCGGGCGGACGCCGACCGTGACGTACCCGCTGGTGCGCTGCGCACGCGACCGGGGAACCTGGATGCGCTCCCCGCCGACGTCGACGCCGATCGTCTCGCCGCCGGACTCCTGCACCGGACCCGCGAACAGGTTGGACTGCCCCAGGAAGTTCGCGACGAACACGGTCGCCGGGAGCTCGTACAGGATCTCGGGCGACCCCATCTGCTCGATGCGGCCCTTGTTCATCACCGCGACCGTGTCGGCCATGGTCATGGCCTCCTCCTGGTCGTGCGTGACGTGCACGAAGGTCAGACCGACCTCGGTCTGGATCGACTTGAGCTCGAGCTGCATCTGCCGGCGGAGCTTCAGGTCGAGCGCGCCGAGGGGTTCGTCGAGGAGGAGCAGCGCCGGACGGTTCACCACCGCGCGGGCCAGGGCGACGCGCTGCTGCTGGCCGCCGGACAGCTGCGCGGGGCGACGGGAGGCGAGGTGGTCGAGCTCCACCAGCCGCAGGGCCTCGTGCGCCTTGGCCACCGGGTCGCCGATGCGGCGGCGCCGCAGCCCGAACGCGACGTTCTCGAGGATCGTCATGTGCGGGAACAGCGCGTAACTCTGGAACACCGTGTTCACCGGGCGCTGGAACGGCTTGGTGCTCGTCACATCCTGACCGCCGATGAGGATGCGTCCCTCGGTCGGCTCCTCGAGTCCGGCGACCAGGCGCAGGGTCGTCGTCTTGCCGCATCCACTCGGCCCGAGCAGTGCGAAGAACGAGCCGGCGGGGATGGTGAGGTCGAGCTCCTCGATGGCGGTGAAGCCCGGGAACCTCTTCGTGATGCCCTCCAGGCGCAGGTCGGCGCCGGACTCGGCGAAAACTCCTTTCGCCATCAGGCCCCCAGGATCACTTTCTGGAACGCCGCCTGGTACTTCTGCTCTTCGGCGGGGGTGAGCGACCGGAAGATCTTCACCTTCGACAGCGTCTCCTCGTCGGGGAAGATCAGCTGGTTGTCCGCGAGCTCCGGGTCGATCTTCGTGGCCGCTTCCTTGGCGCCCTCGACCGGGGTGATGTAGTTCACCCAGGCGGCCACCTCGGCCGCCACCTCCGGCTCGTAGTAGTAGTCGATCAGCTTCTCGGCGTTCGCCTTCTGCGACGACCCGATCGGGATCACGAAGTTGTCGCTCCACAGGGTCCCGCCGGCCTCGGGGATGGCGAACTGCCAGTTGTCGCCGGCCTCGGCGTTCAGCTGGGTGATGTCGCCCGACCAGCAGATCGCGGCGAGAGTATCGCCCGACTTGAGGTCGTTGAGGTACGAGTTGCCCTTGATGTTGCGGATCTGGCCGTTGCTCACCTGCTTGGTGATGGTGTCGATCCCCTTCTCGAACTCCGCGTCGCTGAAGTCCTTGGAGATGTCGACGCCCTGCTGCATCAGGATGAGGCCCATGGTGTCGCGCATCTCGCTGAGCACGCCCACCTTGCCCTTGAGCTCCGGCTTCCAGAGATCGTCGATGGACTTGAGGCCGGCGGGGAGCTTCTCCTTGTTCCAGCAGATGCCGGCGAAGCCGCTCTGCCACGGGAGGGACTTCTTGCGGCCCGGGTCGAAGTCGACGTCCTGGAGGTTAGCCACCAGGTTCTTCTTGTTCGGGATCGCGGACTCATCGAACGACTGGACGTAGCCGAGACGGATCCAGCGGGCGATCATCCAGTCGGTGAGACAGACGGTGTCGGCGCCGATGTCCTTGCCGAGAGCGAGCTGGTCCTTCACCTTCGCGTAGTACGTGTTGTTGTCGTCGACAGCCACGTCGTACTTGACCGTGAGGCCGCTCTGCTTCTCGAACGCCTCGAGGGTCGGGTACTTGCCCGCGTCGTCCTGGTCGAGGTAGGCCTGCCAGTTCGCCCAGGTGAGGGACTTGTCGCTCGCCGACTCGTCCTTCGCCGCGGTCGGCTTGCTGTTCGCTCCGCCCGTGGAGCAGGCGGCGAGGGCCAGGGCCGTCGCACCGGCTCCCGCACCGGCGAGGAGCCCGCGTCGTGTGAGCTGCGACGCACGGGCCGACTGCACGAGCTGGCGGATCATCGGGTCTTGCGGAAGGTTGCTCGGTTTCACTGGAGTGCTCCTTGGGGGATCGAACACGGACCACGGGCGACGGCGCTTCGGCGGCACACCGATGTGCCGTCGCGGTGGACCCGATCCTGACACACAACCGTCGCGATCCGCATCAGAAAAGGGCCGGATCGTCCATTCGGAAACACAATCTTTACGAAATCCGTGTCGGATCGGTCGAATCGCCCGGGAAACCGCAGACGGAGTGTTCTGCCGCGACAGCCGGATGTTCCGAGCCGTCGGCAAGGCCCCCCACCGCTGCGGAAACCGTCTGCGTGAACGCCATCCGTCCGCGAAATCAGCACCGCTTCATCCAGAATTCAGTCGAAATCCTCCGTGAACCCCGCTATGGTGAGAGCGAACCACCACGTCGAAGTGTCGAAGGAGCCCCATGAAGGTCGCGATCCCCCGCGAGATCAAGAACAACGAGTTCCGGGTGGCGATCACGCCCGCCGGTGTCCACGACCTGGTCGGCGCCGGTCACGAGGTCTTCGTCGAGACCGGTGCAGGCGTCGGGTCGTCGATCCCGGACGAGCTGTACGCCGGAGCCGGCGCGACCATCCTGCCGGACGCCGCCGCCACCTGGGCTTCCGGCGACCTCATCCTCAAGGTCAAGGAGCCGATCGAGAGCGAGTACGGCTACTTCCGGCCGGGACTCGTGCTCTTCACGTACCTTCACCTCGCGGCGGACGAAGCCCTGACCCGTGCGCTGATCGACGGCGGAGTCACCGCCATCGCCTACGAGACGGTGCAGCTGCCGACGCGCGCGCTGCCGCTGCTCGCCCCGATGAGCGAGGTCGCCGGACGCCTCGCGCCCATCGTCGGAGCCAACACCATGCTGAAGCCGAACGGCGGCCCCGGGCTGCTCGTCCCCGGCGTCCCGGGCACGCACCCGGCCGTCGTGACCGTCCTCGGTGGCGGCGTGGCCGGCACGAACGCCATTTCGGTAGCCGTCGGCCTGGGTGCGGAGGTCACGGTGCTCGACACCAACATCCAGCGACTCCGCGAGCTCGACGCCCTCTACGCGGGCCGGATCAAGACGATCGCGTCGAACAGCTTCGAGATCGACAAGGCCGTCGTCGCCTCCGACCTCGTGATCGGCTCGGTGCTGGTGCCCGGTGCCAAGGCGCCGAAGCTGGTCACCAACGAGATGGTGTCGCGCATGAAGGCGGGCAGCGTGCTCGTCGACATCGCGGTCGACCAGGGCGGCTGCTTCGAGGACTCGCACCCCACCACGCACGCGGACCCCACGTTCACGGTGCACCAGTCGCTGTTCTACTGCGTCGCCAACATGCCGGGTGCGGTCCCCCACACCTCCACGTATGCGCTGACGAATGCGACGCTCCCCTACGCCCGGGCGATCGCGAACCGCGGCTGGCAGGAGGCGCTGCGTGCGGACGCATCCCTCGCGCTCGGCCTCAACGTCCACGACGGTCGCCTCACGAACGAGGGCGTCGCCTCGGCGCACGGCCTCGACTCCCTCCCCGTCGCCGACGCCCTCGCCTGACGCAAAGTACGTTCCCTCGCCAACAGCTCCGGAGTTTTTCCCGCCGCGGACCGCGTGTCGGGGTGAAAAACTCCGGAGCTGTTGGCTTGGGTCAGGGCGACACGAGGGTCAGGAAACGTCGAACCAGTGGTCGCCGATCTCGACGCGGGTGCCGCGCGTGACCCGGTAGCGGCGGCCGGCCTCGCACTGGCGGGCCACGCCGCCGAGGGGATGCGCGACGGTGCCGTTGCCGGAGTAGCGATCGCAGATCCACAGTTCGTCGCCCTCGAGCCCGAACTCGAGGTGAGTCTTCGAGACGCTGCGACCGGGGTCCGAGACGACCACGAGCTGGTCGACGTGCTCCCCCGGCTGCGTGATGGGGCGGCGGCCGATGAGGCCGGAGCCGGACACCTCCACGACATCGCCGGTCGAGAAGCTGAGCGTGTACGCCCGCTGGGCCTTCTTGTGCGGGGGAGGCGCCTCCTCCACGGGCACGATCGTCATGGCCTGGGTCGGCGGGAGGCCGTCCTCATCCAGCAGGACGTCCTCCGGGAAGCGTCCGGCGACCGCGGGCGACGGCCGCGACTCGGCGAGGCGGTCGGAGATGATCGACGTGTCGGACGGCCGCGGATCAGCGAGCTCGGGGGCGCGCACCCGCGACGAGGTGACCGAGCTGCCGCACAGCGGGCAGAACAGCGTGCCTTCGGCCAGCTCCGCTCCGCACACCCGACAGTTCATCGTTCCCGTCCCTTCGCGTTCCGTCTTCCACGGTAGCCGAGCGATCGCAGCGAGACGGCCGCCAGCAGCCGCTTCCAGCGCGTGTCGCGCTTCGCGAGCTGCGAGCGGAGCTCGTCGACCGCCTTCCAGACCGTCTCGGCCTCTGCAGGCGTCGGCGCGACGCCGCTGAACGTCGCCCGGTCTGCGACCTTCGCGAGCGCGTTCGCGCGCGATCCGCCGATGGTGTCCGCGAACTCCACACGCGTCGCGGCCGGCGGCGGTTCGTAGCCGTGGTCGACGGCCGCGTCGGCGAATTCGCGCCACCCGCCGACGATGCGCTCGCGCGCCGTCGGCGCCGATCGGCGCAGCGCCCTGCGTCGCCACTTGGCCGCGAGCACGGCGAGGAATGGTGACGCGACCAGCGCGAGGATGAGCAGCGTCCAGCCGACGACCATCAGCACGGCCAGCAGCGTCTCCAGCACCGGATTCGGCTGCGGCTGGTTGGACGGGTCGACCTGCGCCTGCGGCGGTTCGTCGTTGCGCTGCGGGTTCTCGTCGATCGGCGGCTGAACGTTGGTCTGCGGCCGCGAGATCTGCGTGGGCTGATCGGGCTGCTTCGGCGGGACGGGGCGAAGCGGCGGGGTCGGATCGACGGTCACCCAGCCGGAGGTGGTCTGCACTTCGATCCAGGCGGAGATGTCCGATCCCACGAAGGTCACGTTGGAGCCGGTCGCGTCCTTCGGCGCCACGAACCCGACGACGACCCGCGCCGGGAACCCGAGCTGGCGGGCCATGAGCGCGGCGGTGACCGCGTACTGCTCCTGGTCGCCGAGCATGGGCACGTCGGTCAGAAGCTCCGTGATCCTGTCCGCGCCGTGACCCGACCGGCTTGCTGGCTCCTTCGGGCCCACGCCGTGGCTGATGTAGCCGTCCTGCGCGAGTCCGCGCAGGGCCGCCGCGAGCTTGGCGCCCGCGCCGTCGACCCCCGCGGTGTACTTCTGCAGCACGGAGGCGAGCTCGTCGGGGATGACCCGCGGCCGCGGCACGGAGTCGGTCCCCGGCTCGACCTTCTCGAGCTGGTCCGCCGTCAGCTGCGGCTTGACGACCGTCTCCTCGGTGTAGGTGTCGCCGCTTCGCAGCGCGGTGGTCACCGCTCCCGTCCCGGTCACGTCGTTGTAGAAGAACGCGCCGGCGAGGCGTTGCGCGTCATCGCCGCTGAACCGGACCTGCTCCAGCTGGCCGCTGCCCGGGAGCCACGGCCCGCGGTAGTCCCGCACGACGACACTCGTCGTCGTGCGCTTGCCCTTCGTCGCGCCCTGGTCGATGCGGTACGGGACGCGGGTGAACGAACCGGATGCGCTGGTCTCGTCACCGCTCCCGACCGCATAGGTGACGCCGTCGTACGTGTCGAGGGTCGCGATCCGCAGCCGCCGGTCGGCCGGGAGACCCGTCACGGTCAGCATGGCCTGATCCGCGCGGTCCGGCTCGAAGTAGGAGCGGAAGCCGCTCAGCGGGCTCGGATACTCGCGCGGGTCGAAGGGCTGCTCCACCGCGGTCCGCGCGACCTGCCGTGCGCCGGCCGGCGGGATGAACGCCGCCGCCGCGATGCCCGCGGCGGCCGCGGTGATGAGCATCACGGTCGCACCCGCGGTGGTCAGCAGGGCGGTCGATCGCCGCTCGCTCCGGGACTCGACCAGCAGCCCGCTCTGCTCCCGCAACGATCGGATGGATGCGGCGCGCCGCTGGAGCCGGAAACGGATCAGCCAGGAGAGCAGCACGACGAACAGTGCGAACAGCAGAGGCAGCGGCAGCGACGACACCGAGGATCCGAGCACGATCCCGGCGACGAACAGCAGCGCAGGCGGGAGCGCCGCGAGTTCCGGTCGCGACGACCGCAGGGCGATGGTCACGGTCAGGACGGTGGCCACCAGCGCCAGCAGGAACGCGGGAACCAGCAGCGCCTGATACGACCCGACCGGGATGCTGATGGTCACCAGCTGCTTCCAGCTGAGCCACGTTCCCTGCACCAGGTCGACGAATCCCGGACCGGTCGGCAGCAGCCCCCCGGCGGTCGCCTCGGACGGGACCGCGACTTGGACGCCGAGCCCCAGGTAGACGACTGCGATCAGTCCGGCCACGGCGATGCTCGAGAGGCGGAACGCCCATCCCACCGCCGCCACCGCGGCTCCCGCCAGCAACGTCACGGCCAGCATCAGGATGAACTCGGGCGACTGGTAGACGGGCCAGAAGGACCAGGCGCCCAGCATGACGGCGACGAGCGCGAAGAGGACGTCGATCAGGACGGCGGCGGAGCGGCGGGCCGGCATCAGAGCGCCAGCCTCTTCGCCAGGCTGCGCTGGAGGTCCTCCAGGTAGCCGATGGTGAGCACGCTGAGGTCGGCGACCCGGCGCATCGACGGCACCGCGCCCTCGTCGCAGACGATCGCGACGACATCGACGCCGAGCGGGAAGTGTCCGGCGGCCGCCCGCAGCTGCGCCGCCGACGGCGTGGAACCGCAGATCAGGAAGGCGATCGAGATGCCCGCGGAGCCGTCGGAGGCCACCTGCGCAAGCTCCGGGAGCCGGAGTGCGGACTCAGCGGTGTCCACCCCGGACAGGTCGTCGAGGAGCCGCCCGCGATTGACCGTGCTGAGTTGCCGGGCGCTGAACACCATCCGCTTCGCGAAGTCCGGTGTCTCCGCGCTGGCGACGACCGAGACGGTCCGCGAGTCCTGCATGGCGCGGACGCCGAGCGAACCGGTGACGCTGACAGCGAGCTCGAACTCCTCCTCGGTGGCGTAGTCGGCCGCCGACAGGCTCAGCGCGACGAGGAGGTGGCTCCGCCGGGTCTCCTCGAACTGGCGCACCATGTAGCTGCCGGTCTTGGCGGTCGACTTCCAGTGGATGTAGCGGCGCTCGTCACCGGGGACGTACTCGCGGAGCGCGTGGAAGGCGATGTCGCTGGCCGTGAGATCGCGGGTCGGCGACCCCTCGAGGTCGCGTACGAAGCCTGTGCTCATACTCGGGATGGCGATGGTGCGTGGATGCACGAACAGGTCGAGGGAGTCGGCCCAGACGACCTCGCGACGGAGCATCCCGATCGGGTCGGCACGGACCGTTCGCACCGGGCCGATCGGCACGATCCCGCGCCGGGTGGTCGGCACGACGAACACGTCGGTGTGCTCCTCGCCCGACGCGAGCGGCGGCGCGGCGAACTCGGCGAGTCCCAGTCCGACGGGCACCTCGACACGGACACCGGGGAGCCCGCGGCGCAGGGTGTTGCGCACCGCGACCTCGCCGGGCGCCCGATCGCCCACGACGACCCGGTTCGCCGGGAGCGAGAGCCCGACGTCGTACGCCGTGCGGCCGATCAGGTAGCCGGAGGCGACGACGAGCAGCGCCAGCGCCGTCCATCCCGCGACCACCGCCTCCACCCAGCCGAAGACGTAGCCCGCCGTCAGCGCGAGAACAGCCAGCAGCAGCATCGACCAGCCGAGCGCGGTGACCACCGCGCTGATCCGCCGGGCGAGGGTCGCGACCGCGCGTCCGGCCGTCGCCGACGTGCGGACGACCCACACGATCGCGTCGGCCAGGAAACCATCGCGTTCGCCGACGATGCGGGCGCGCGCGTTGGTGAGCTCGGTCTGCGAACGGGTGACGGTGGTCACACGGCGGCCCGATCGCTCGGCGGCGGGGTCTCGATGAGCAGCTGGCCGATGAGGCTGGACGCGCTGACGCCCTCGAACTCCGCTTCGGGGTCGAGCACGAGCCGGTGGGCGAGCACGGGCTCGGCGAGGGCCTTCACGTCATCCGGCGTGACGTAGTACCGGCCCGATGCGGCCGCCATGGTCTTCGCCGCGCGCAGCAGGGCGAGCGCTCCGCGCACGCTCACGCCGAGCCGGATCTCGTCGGCCGTGCGGCTGGCTTCGACCAGCCGCGAGACGTAGTCGTTGATCGTCGGGTCGACGTGGACGCCTCGCGCCATCGTGGCCATCTCGACGACCGTGGAGGCGGAGATGACCTCCGGCACGACGACCTCGTGCGCGCGCCGCTCGGACCCTTCGAGGATGCGCAGGGTCGCCTCGTGGTCGGGGTAGCCGATCGACGCCTTCATCAGGAAGCGGTCGAGCTGGGCCTCCGGCAGCCGGTAGGTGCCGGCCTGCTCGATCGGGTTCTGGGTGGCGATCACCATGAACGGTGCGCCGACGGAGTGCCGGACGCCGTCGACGGTGACCTGCTGCTCCTCCATCACCTCCAGGAGTGCGGACTGCGTCTTCGGGCTGGCGCGGTTGATCTCGTCGGCGAGCACGATGTTCGCGAAGACCGGGCCGCGGTGGAACTCGAAGGCGCCGCTCCGCTGGTCGTAGATGTTGACGCCGGTGATGTCGCCCGGGAGCAGGTCGGGGGTGAACTGGACGCGGTTGGTCGTCCCGCGCACGCTCTCGGCGATGGCGCGGGCGAGGGAGGTCTTGCCGGTACCCGGGAAGTCTTCCAGCAGCAGGTGGCCCTCGCTGAACAGCGCGGTCAGGGCCAGCCGGATCACGTGGGTCTTTCCCAGCAGCACCCGGTCGATGTTCCCGACGAGACGATCGAAGACTCCGGAGAACCAGGTTGCCTGCTCGGGGGTCATCGTCATGCTCCGGCCTCTTTTGGTTCGGGGCGCGGCCGATCGGGCCGCTGGGAAGGGGATGCGAGCCGCCGGGAGCGGCACATCCCATCAGTATGGCGTCCTCCACTCATTGCAGACTCGATTCCGGGTATGCCTGGCTGTACGTGTCGGACCCGCTGACGACCCGGATGACCAGGGTCGGCGTCGGATCGCCCTCGGGTGGTGTGCAGGACGCCGTCTGTCCCGTCGCCGGCATGGGCAGCTGCGTCGTCCCGTCGCAGCTGTACGTGACCGCGTCGTACTGCCCGGTCGGCCAGCTTGTCCATGTGAACGTGCGGCTGGTGCGGTCGTAGCGCCCGCCACCGATGGCGAGGCTCACCGCGACTCCGAGATCCTGCGTCGCTGTCTGGTTGGAGCAGAGCGGCGCGCTGTCTGCGTAGCTCTCGCAGACGCGGATGATCTTCACTTTCAAGGGGACGCCGTAGTGACCGCCGTTGGAACCGGTGAGGATGCCCGAAGTGCCGGCGAGCTGACCCGAGTCCACGACGGCGTCGCCTGGGCCGAGCAGCTGGTAGTCGAACACCGGGTTGGACCCGCCGCCCGCGCGGTACGAGATGGAGACGCCGAAGTCGACGGTGTCTCCGTTCTGCACCCGCCCGTTAACATCGATCTGGCTGACATCGCCCGGCGCCTGGCGCGGGGTCGCACTAACGATCGCGGCGGGCGTGCAGCCCTGGCCGTTGTAGGCGTAGACGATGAAGTTGTAGGTGCGGTTCGGGTTCAGCCCGTCGAAGGTGGTGCTGCCGCCCTGGACGCGGGTGAGGCCCGCGGTGCTGAGGGTGGGCTGGCCGTCCTCGACGCCGTCGACCCGGCACGACGTGGGGTTGCCGCCCTGGAAGACGGCGACGTAGTAGGCGGTGATCGCGGTGCCGTTGTCGCCGAAGACGTTCGACCAGCTGAGCGTGGCGCTCGTGCCGTCGGTCGTGCTCGGGGTGGCGACAGGCGCGGTCGTCGTCGTCGTCGGCGCCCCGGCGGGCACGCCGCTCCCCTGGCTCTGGTTCCACGTCGTCCGGCCCTGATAGAACTCGTTGCGCGACGCGACGGTGAAGCCGATCGCCGCGCCGTTCGCGATGCCCAGGTCGGTCACGTTCAGCGCGTAGCGGGTGCCGACCGGGTCCGTGCCCATGACCTGCAGGGCCTTCGTCACGCCGCCCACCGACACCACGTACGAGGTGATCGGGCTCGCCCCCGGAGCGTCGGCCGGCTTCGCCCAGGTGACCCGGAGGCCCTGATCGAGAGGCGTCGACGAGAGGGCGGCCGGGGCGTTCGGGATCACGTCGGACCACACGGGTTCGGCGTACGTCGTCGGATCAGAGAGTCCGAGCGCGTTCTTCGCCCGCACGCTGAGGGTGACGGAGTTGGACGGCCCGTTGCCCGGCGTCGTGATAGCGCAGGTCGTCGTCGCGCACGGCGTGGTGGACAGCACCGCGCCGGTCGACGCCGACGCCATCGTCACCTCGAATCCGGTGATCGGCGAGTTGTTGAAGGCGCCGGGGATCCACGAGAGCGTGAGGCTGCGGTCGGCGATGGCACCGACCTGGACGTTCGATACCGGGGCGGGGCGGTCCTGCACCGAGACCGTCACCGTGCCCCAGACATACCGATCCGGGTCTCCGGTCGCGTCGGCGACCTCGTACTGCAGCGTGGTGTCCGCAGGCGCCGCGGTCTGCGAGACGGTGATCTGGAGCTCCGCGTTGTCGGCGCTCGGCGTGATGGTCACTCCGTCCGGCAGCCCGGCGCCGAGACCGCGAACGGCCACGACCCGCAGCGGCTTGCCGGGGAACGGGTTGGTCGCGCCGTCGTTGGCCAGCACATCCACCGTCGACGTCTGCCCGCGCGGCGCGATCACGCGGTCGGGTTGCGGACTCGCGAGCGGACGCGTCGAAGGCACGACCGAGATGTCGATGCGCCCGGCCTGCCCGGCGTTCACGGCATCCTTCACCCCGATGGAGAGGGACGGACGTGTGCCCTTCTCGGCGTCGGCGGCGACGGTCACCGTCAGCTTCTGCCCGTTCAGCGACGCCGAGACTCCGGCGGGTCGCGGATCCTGGATGGAGTACACCAGCTCGCCGACGTCCTTGGCGTACGGGTACTTGGTCACCTTGGTCAGGTCGATCGTCTTCGTCTGCCCCGGCTCGAAGTCGATGAGCGCCCCGGTGAACACCGGCGGCTGGTTCTCGCGCGGCGTCACCTCGATCGGGAGCACGATCGTCGCGACGTTGCCGTCCGGGTCGGTCGCGCTGGTGCCGTCCGTCACCTGGAACGAGATGGACGCCGGCCCGAAGTACCGTGGCGACGACGTGAACTGGAGGGTGTCGCTTCCAGCGACCAGGTCGTCTCCGTTCGCGTGGGTCGCACGGACGGTCGCGGCGTCGGTCAGCCGCACCTTCCGGTCGCCAACGGCCACGATGTAGTCGTTGAGGTGGATGGTCAGGGTCTTCTCGCTCACCACCGTCAGCTTGGGCGCACCCCGCTTCAGCTGCGGCAGGGCGTCGTTGTAGCCGGGCACCCGCACGAACCCGTAGGCGACGACGTCCTCGTCTTCCGGGTTCGCCACCCGGAAGGGCACGATCTGGCTCTTCGCCCCGATGGCGATCCGGATGCGCTTCGACGAGGTGACCTGCGCATCGCTGGTGTACCCGGGCACGAGCGACAGCTTCAGGCTGGACACCGGCCCGTCGGCGAAGAAGACGTTGGCCAGCACGTTCACATCCACCCGGTCCTTGCCGAGAATGTCCGAGAGACCCAGGGTCGTGTCGGACACGACGGGACGCGCGGGCGGCGCCTTCGTATCGACGGTGAGCCGCAGGAACGCCTGGCTGGTTCCCCCGCGCTCGTTCTGGATCGTGTAGAGGAAGCCGTAGGCGCCCTCGGTCTGGGGCGCGGTGACGGTCACCACATCGCCGCTGATCTTCGCCTTCGCCTTGCCGTCGAGCGAGGTCACCGCCGTGACGCTGAGCGGGCTGCCGTCGGGGTCGCTGTCGTTGGCGAGCACCTGCACCGAGAGCGTCCGGCCCGGCCGGGCCGTCACGTCGTCCTCGACCGCGATCGGGTTGCGCGCGCCCTCCACCCGGGCCGCGATGCCGACCCGGACCGTCCCGGTGGCGCGGGCGCCGAGCGCGTCGACCACCGCGTAGGTGAAGGTGTCGGTGCCCGCCGCGTAGTCTCCGGCCTGGAAGTCCATCCAATCGGGCCCGGAGGCGATCACGGCGCCCTTCTGCGGGTTCGTCTCCTGCCCGATGAACTGCACCGAGTCGCCGTCGGGGTCGATCCCGGAGAGCGGGACGGTGATGCGGACCGTGTCGCCGGCGAGCACACGGGCGGTGACGGTCTTGGGCACCGGCGGATTGTTGGTGGCGGCGTCGCGCTCGCGCACGGCGATCGTCACTTCGGCAGTCGCCCACTGGCCGTCGGCGCCGTAGACCTTGTACGCCGCGGTGTAGTTGCCGGGCTTGGCCGGAGCGAGGTACCGCAGGTGGTCGCCGCTGGCGAACAGCAGTCCGGCGCCGCTCGGAAGCGGCGTCGCCAGCGTCGGGTCGAGGGTGAGCTTGTCACCGTCGGGCTGCACGTCGTTGGCGAGCACCGGGATGTCGACCACGTCGTTCACCCGGACGGAGACGCTGTCGGGCGCAGCGATCGGCGGCTGGTGCACGGTCAGCGGCGGCAGCTGCACGACGGTGACGGTGCCGACCGTGTCGGCCAGGCCGTTGCTGAGCCGGTAGTGGAAGTCCACGGGGCCCTCGAGCGGTCGGCTCAGCGTGACGCGCAGGGTGCGCTGCTGCAGCACCTGCACGCGGACGCCGCTCGCGGCCTCCGGCTCCGTCACCCCGGTGACGAGCAGCACGCCGCCGGACGGGTCGATGTCGGTGGCGAGGACATCGACGTCCTGCGTCGACTGCTCGCGGATGAATGCGGTGTGCGGCACCGCGATCGGTGCGGTTTTCGCCCCGGGTGGCGCTTTCACCTCGACTCGGACGACGCCGGTCGCCGTCACGATGCCGTCGGTGACCGAGTACTCGATGTTGTGCGTCCCGGCCTGATCGGACTCGAAGCGGAAGGTGCCGCCCTGGTAATCCGGCGTGATCGTCGCATCCGCCTTGGTCGGGACGGTGCTCAGGCGCACCGTGCCGTTGCCGCCGCGCACATGGTCGAGCGGTGCGACCGTCACCTCCTGCCCCTGGTAGGCCACGACGGCGAAGGGGTCCGCGATGATCGGCACCTGGCCCGGCGCGCGCACGGTCACGGCGAGCAGGCCGGCGGCCTCCGCGCGCCCGTCCGAGAGGGTGAGGGCGACATCCTTGACCCCCTCGCCGTCGCCGTGGTCGGAGTAGGCGACCTGGCCCTGCGGGGTGAAGGTCACGGTGTCCGGAGCGGGGACGGAAGCGCCGGCGAGGTAGAAGGAGTCGCCGTCGGGGTCGTAGCAGTCGCCCAGCACGGGAGCCGACACACGACCGCCGGACTGCACCACGGCCTTCGCGTTGCGCACACAGACCGGAGGGCTGTTCTCGGCGGACGTCCGCACCGCCACGGTCACGTGCGCACTCGCCGTCCCGCCGCGGCCGTCCGAGATCGTGTAGTCGAAGGCGATCGTCCCGGTGGCCGTGTCGGGAAGCGAGAGCTGGAGCTGCTGATCGGCGTTGGTGAGCTCGATCGTGCCCTGGTTCGCCGGCACCGCGGTGAACGAGTCGATCGTCAGCACGTCGCCGTTGGGGTCGTAATCGTTGAGGAGCACCGGCAGCGGCGTCACGCGTCCTGGCCGGGCACCGAAGGAATCGGCGACGGCGACGGGAGGCTGCTCCTGCTTCTCGTACTGCGGGGCGTCATCCTGCTTGGTCTGGTTGACGAGCTCCTGCGTGGTCTTCTTCGACACCAGCTCGTCCCAGTTGTCGATGCGGGCGTTTCCGCTCTGCACCGCCCAGGAGACACCGGAGCGGCCGTCGTTCAGGACGACGCGGTCGCCGTTCACGCGGAATCCGAGCACGGCGCCCGACGGCACATCCTTCAGCGTCGACCTCTCGCCCGAGCCGTTCGCCGAGCACGACCGCCAGGCCGTCCCGTCGTTCCAGGCGGCGTAGGTACAGCCGTCGACCGCGACCGGCGCGGCCGGCGCGGCCGACTGCCGGGCGAGCACGCGGCTCGCCGACCCGTTGTCGAGCGGCACCCGGATGAGTCCGGCGGTGGAAGCGATGAATACGGCGTCCCCGTCGGCCGACGGCTGCTGCAGCACCGGATCGTCGCCCTCGGGAAGGAGGGCTGCGAGGCTGACCGTCCGGCCCTCCATCGACAGCGTGCGGGCCGACGGGTCGAGCAGCGCCCAGTGACCGCCCACCGAGGTGAGCGAGACATCGGCTCCATCGCCCCGCGTGCGCAGCGTCTCGGTCGTCGTGGACGGCTCGGCGCCGTCGAGGGCGACACGCACCAGGGCACGGGTGGCCGGCTGGTACGCGAACAGCACGCCGGACGGGTCCATCGCCGACACCGCGCGGCCGCCGAGGTCGATCGTGGCCGCCGAGCCGGAGTTGAAGTCCTCCAGCTGGTCGACCCCGGTGAGCCACAGCTGGCCGGTCGTCTGGGACAATAGAGCGACGTGGCCGCCGGCGAGCGACACCTGCGGCGCACGCGGCGGGAGCGCGACGGACTTGCCGGCCTCCGCGGTGGCCGGGTCGACCACCGCGACCGTGTTCGCCTCCCGGTCGAGCAGGAGCACGTCGGTACCGTCCTGGACGACGTCGAGCGCCTCCCCCGTGCCGGCCACCACCGAGTTGAGCTTGTCGATCTCGGTGTTCGCCCGCCCGAGCGACTTCTTGGCGTCGCTCGCGACCCAGACCGAGGCGTCATCGAGCCGCAGGTGCTGCGCGCTGTAGCCGCCCGAGACGACGGCGAGCGTCGTCACCAGAGCGGCCACCGCCGTCCCGCTCACGGCTGTCGCCGCGATGGACTTGTGCGCGGCGAGCCACGAGCCGATGGCGCCGAGGCGGGTCACGTCCCGCCCGTCCCTTCGACGCACTTCTGCCCGCTCGGCGTCCCGGTCTTGCCGTCGCGGTTCACCGTGACCGTGACGCAGACGGTCTGGCCCGACTTCGCATCAACGCGGAACTCGGTCGCGTGCTGGCTGCTGGGCGGCTGGTCGTCGACCGTGACCTGGTACGTGTCGCCCTCCTGGAGCCCTGGATCGGTCCAGGTGAACACGATGGTGCTGCCGGTCACCCGGCCGCTGAGGTCGCGGACGGTCGGGATGTCGTCGCTGGCCCCGGCACGAACGAGCACGATCGAGGCCGTCACGGCGAGCACGACGACGAGCACCGCGCACGCGACGAGCGAGAGCACGAGCGCGCGCGAGGTCTTCGACGGGGCTGCCTGCTGCGGCGTCTGAGCGCTCCCGCTCTCGCGGACGACGGTCCGGGTCGGCGCGCGCGTGACCGTCGCGGAGGCAGGTGCCGCCCGGCGTCGGCGGCGGCGCGCGCCCGGGTCGACGGCAACGACGCCCTTCACGCGGGTCCGGTCCTCCGGATCGCCGGCCGTCGCCAGGGCCCAGTCATCCATCGCGACCTCGATGGGCGTCTGCGGCAGCCCGAGCTCGCTCTCCACCGCCTGCAGCTCGCGGATGAACTCCAGCGCGCTCCGCTGACGCTGCGACGGGCGGCGAGACATCGCACGCATCAGCACCTGTTCGAGGCGCGGCGGGACATCCGCCCGCCCGATCGGGAGCGGTCGACTCTTGGTGATGCGCTGGATGAGCTCGGCGGACGTGTTCTCCTTGCCGGGCACCTCGAACGGCGAACGCCCGGCGAGCAGCGAGTACAGGGTCGCGCCGAGCGACCAGACTTCGCTCGCGATCGTCCCGCTCGTCTCGTCGAGCAGCACCTCGGGCGCCGACCACGGGATGGAGAGGCCGATCGCCTCGGTGACGTCGGCCTCGCTCAGCGTGGCCGCGATGCCGAAGTCGCTCAGCACCGGGTGCCCGTACGCCGTGCTCAGGATGTTCGACGGCTTGATGTCGCGGTGCAGCACTCCGGCGCGGTGGGCGGTCTCGACCGCGCTGGCGATGCGCACGCCGGTGCTGAGCGCCTCCGGCACCGACAGGGGCTCGGTGCGGTAGCGCTGGCCGATCGCCGCGGAGCAGAGCTCCATGACCAGGTAGGGCCGCCCGTCGGAGGAGACGCTGGCCTGATAGACGGTGAGGATCGAGGGATGCGTGCTGAGCTGCGCCATCAGGTTGGCCTCGGCCTGGAACATCTGCTTGACCTGGCTGGTGACCACTTCGGCGAGCATCACCTTGACCGCCACCTGACGACGCGGCATGTTCTGCTCGTACAGGAAGACGTCGGCGAAGCCGCCGGAACCCAGCACCCGGACGTAGGAGAAACCGGGGAGATTCGGCGGCTGGGACGGCAAACGCCGGGCCATCGGCTCCTCCCGTTCGTCGATCACGCCTTCGCCGGTGCGAGGCGTCTGACAATTGTAGGCAGCCGGATCCCGCCGACGACCGGCCCGGACCCGCACTGGGGACAACTCGATTACCCCCAAGTCGGGGGGCAGAATCAGTGGCGGCGCGCGGCCCTGCGGGAGACGCCCTCGCGGTGCGCTCCGGACTCCGGGGTCGCCAGCACGTCGACGACCACGACGGTCACGTTGTCGCGCCCGCCGTTGCCGAGTGCCGCATCCATCAGCTGTTGCGCTGCGTCGAGCGGAGAGGAGCCCTCGCCGAGGAAGTAGCGGATGCCGTGCTCGGTGAGCTCCTTCGTCAGGCCGTCCGAGCACACCAGCAGCCGGGAGCCGGCGACGATCGGCAGCAGGAAGTAGTCGGGGACCGGGTCCTCGTTGAAGCCGACCGCGCGCGTGATGACGTTGCTGTGCGGGTGCACCTCGGCCTCCGCCGGGGTGATGGCGCCCGCGTCCAGCAGCTCCTGCACGATCGAGTGGTCGACGGTGAGCTGCTCCAGCGTCCCGTCGCGGTAGCTGTAGACGCGGGAATCGCCGATGTTGAACACCAGCCAGTACGGGTTGCCGTCTGCCAGCGTGAGGGCGATGCCGGTGACCGTCGTGCCCGTTCCGAGGTCGGTCTGGCCCACTCCGCGGGTCATGTCGTCGACCGCCGCGCGGAGCGCCTCGGTGAGTGCGAGTTCTCCGACGAAGTCGGCCTTCACCTTCTCGGCGAGACGCGTGACCACCGCCGTGCTGGCGAAATCTCCCGCCGTGTGGCCGCCCATACCGTCGGCGACGGCGAAGATCGGGGACCGCGCGAGGAGGCTGTCCTCGTTCACGCTGCGGCGGTATCCGGTATCGCTGAGGGCGGCCCAGGAGAGGCTGATGCGGGCGTCGGGATCGCCGGGGACAGCCACGGTATGGCGTCTGCTGCTGCGACCGATCTGGGTCACTCGCGTCCTTCGTCTCTGCGGGCGGTGATCTCGATGATATTACCGTCGCCGATCTCCACCCTCGCTCCGGCGAGCACCACGGACGACTCGCCCGGCCGCAGCCGCCGCGCACCGGTGGGTCCGGTCACCACCGTCCCGTTCGTCGAGCGGAGGTCGGTGACGACGACCGCGTCCCCCGACTGCTCGATGCGGACGTGCGTCGACGACACCTCCTGGGTAGGCGATGGGACGGTGGCGAGACGCGGCTCCACGCCCGAGTCGACACGCTGCGGGGCCGGCCGGCGGCCGATCAGGACGGGCACGTCGAGCGGGATCGTGTCCCCCGACGGGAGGCGCGCGGCGAAGGTCGCAGGGGGCGGCGGGAGCACCACCGGCTCGGTCGGCGGGAACACCTCGTCCGCGCGGATCGTCAGCGGCCCAGCGGGCGCGACCGGCGTGTCGCAAGCCGGAGCGAGCACCACAGGACCGGGCGAGGACGGCGCGGGTTCGTCGATGTCGACGGCACCGGGCAGCTCGTGCGCGGCGGGATGCGCCGCGGGCGGCACGACCTCGGACGCCGCACCGGCGTCACCGACACCGGCTTCCGCGCCTCCCGCGCCGCCGAACAGGCTGGAGCTCTGATTGCGGGACCGGATGATCGTCTCTTCGGCCGCCGGACCGGTCACCGCCTCGGCTGCGGCCGGGGCCTCACGGCTGCGCTCGGCGCGCTCGATCGGCTGCAGCGTCCAGGTCAGGAGTTCGCCGTCGGTCACGCCGACGCGGAGTGGCAGCGAGCCGATCGAGAGCCGGGCGACCGGCCCGGTCGGTGCGTCGTCGCCCTGCAGCACCAGGCCCGTCACCGTGCGGAACTCGGCCAGCACCCACGGCTGGACTCCCCCGGACGAGAACCGGCGCGCACCGCCGACTGAGAAGACGTCGACGGCCGCCGACCCGCGCACCACCGCCGTCACGGTGACCTCGCCCGCGGCGTTGGGCTCGGCGATCTCCGCGACGGCGAACGAGCGGACGCTGTCCGGCCCGGCGAGCGGGAAGGCTCCGACGACGGACTCGATGGTCGCCAGGTCGGAATCCGCCAGCCAGTAGACGGCGTCGACGATCCCATCGGAGACCGTGCTCTCGACGGCGGCGACGAACCGGCGACCCGCCACGAGCAGCCACCGCGACGCACCGGCCGTCGGCGCGTACCGGATGAAGCCGCCAGTCATCGTCGGCTCCTCCTGGTCGTCTGGTCCCGGGCCTGTCGCCGGCCGGGTCGCGCGTGTGCGCGGTCGTTGCGAGTGTAGCCCGGCGGCACAACGCCTGCAGGCTGATGCGCCCGGGCCCCGCTCAGACTCCCCCGGTCTCCACGAGCCGGAACGTCGTCCCCGCGCACTCCTCCGCATCGGGGCCGACGGGGATGACCGTCCCGGCCGGCACGGCCGGATCCGTCGACACCGTCACGCGGCCGTGCTCGTTGACGAGCGCCAGCGGCCGGTCGCTCCCGAGCATGGCCGGGAGCAGCACCCGCTCGAGACGCTTGACGTACACATCCACGCCGACGACGCCGAGCATCCGGCCGTCTCGCTCGACCGGCGACGTCACCGTGACGATGTAGTCGCATGCGCACAGGTGGTCGACGTACGGACCGGTGATGTGCGTGCGGTGGGTCGACTGCGGGACGCTGTACCACTCCAGCGACCGGAAGTCGCGCAGGTACTCCGAGTACGAGCGCGCGGCGAGGTCGAGCTTCGACGGCACCCGCGTCGCGCCGAACACCGGGTTCTCGTCGAGGGGGCCGAGCCACCAGCAGAACCGGACGTCGGAGCCGCCGGTCAGCTCCGGCGCGGCGACGAAGCCGGCGCCGATGAACAGCGGGTCGTCCTCGCCGAGGGCCGGCAGCACCAGCGCCGCGATCCGATCGTCGAGGGCGGACGCACCCGACGGCTCGGCGGCGAGGATCGCCTCCCGCCAGCCGCCGAGGGTGTCGTGGATGCGCGCGAACAGGTCCGAGACGCGCGCGGCCGCGGCAAGGGCCTCCACCGCGGCCTCCGTGGTCGGTTCAGCCATCGATCGTCCCTCCGCGCTCGATCCGCGCCTTCGCCGCGAGCAGCCACCGGGCCACCTCGTCCAACAGCCCGCTCAGCCGTGCCCGGGCGGTCGAGGCCTCACGCGAAGCGACTGCCTCCACGACCTCCCGAGCGGCGGATTCGGTGGCCGCACGCAAAGCCGGGTCGCGCATCCCGAGCCACAGCAACGGGCCGAACTCCGCCTGCAGCCGCAGCTGCTCCCGCACCAGTCGCGCGGACTGGCTGAGCACGGCGAGCTCCAGGAGGAAACCGCCGGCATTGCGCCGAGCCTCGGCCGCGTCGGAGAAGTCCGCCGCCGCCACCCAGGCGCCCAGCCGGTCATCGTCGGCAGGCGTCGAACGCTCGGCGGCGCGGTCGGCGCACCCGGCGGCGATCGTCGTCACGTACACCGCCAGGTCGGTCAGCTCGACCTGCGAGAGCCCGCGCAGCCGCGCCGCGAGCAGGGCGTCGTCGGCCTCTCCGCGGTGCACGACGAAACTGCCGCCGTCGCGCCCGCGCCGCGTCTCGACGAGCCCGGCCTGCCGGAGCATCCCGAGCCCCTCCCGCGCCGTCACGAGCGCCACGCCGAAGCGGCGCGCCAGCTCGGCCTCGCTGGGAAGCCGCTCGCCGGCTTCCAGCACCCCGAGCAGGATGGCGTCCGTCAGCCTCCGGGCCACCTGTTCCGCGCGTCCGGCGTCGTCGAGCTGGGCGAACACGGCGTCGCGCGCGCCGGGCGCCGCACGGCCGGTGCGTGCTGCTTCGCGCGTCGCTGTGGTCACCCGTCCACGATAACGTGATCGAATCATTCGCTATAGGATGAATTCGTGTCGAGCGAAGGAGCGAGCATGGCCGACGAGCGCGGCCCTCTCTCGGAAAAGCCGGATGCGGGCGTGCTGCGCGGGGTCCGCGTGGCCGACTTCTCGCGCGTACTCGCCGGGCCGTACGCCACCATGATGCTGGCCGACTTCGGCGCCGATGTGATCAAGATCGAGAGCCCCGGCGGCGATGACACCCGCGCCTGGCGTCCTCCGGTCGACGATGCGGGCCAGTCCACCTACTTCGGCTCGGTCAACCGCAACAAGCGCTCGGTCGTCTGCGACCTCTCCACCCCCGACGGGGTCGCGACGGCCCGGCGCCTGGCGAGCACGGCCGACGTCGTGGTCGAGAACTTCCGCCCCGGCGTCATGGAGCGCTTCGGCCTCGATGAACAGTCCCTGCGCGAAACGAACCCGCGGCTGGTGTTCTGCTCGATCACCGGTTTCGGTCGAGAAGCGGGCGCGGCCCTCCCCGGCTACGACCTGCTCGTGCAGGCGGTCGGCGGGCTGATGAGCATCACCGGAGCGCCCGAGGGCGAACCGAGCAAGGTCGGCGTCGCCCTGGTGGATGTGCTGACCGGCCTCAACGCGTTCTCCGGCATCCTGCTCGCCCTCCGCCAGCGCGACGCGACCGGGCGCGGCTCCCGGGTGGATGTGGACCTGCTCGGGTCTCTGCTCGCCGCCCTCACCAACCAGGCATCCGGCACCCTCGCGACCGGCCGCTCCCCCGCACGGCTCGGCAACGCTCACCCGAGCATCGCGCCGTACGAGCTGTTCCGTGCAGCGGACCGCGAACTCGTCGTGGCTGTCGGCAACGACCGGCAATTCGGCGCGTTCGCCGGCGCCCTCGGCCACCCTGATCTCTCCGGTGACGAGCGTTTCGCCACCAACGAGGCCCGCGTGCGCAACCGCGACGCCCTCCGCGGTGTCATCGAACCACTGCTGGCCTCCCGGACTGCCGCCGACTGGGTGGACGCGTTCACCCGTGCCCGCGTTCCGGCCGGGCTCGTGAATGACATCGGCGAGGCGTTCGCATTCGCCGAGTCGCTCGGCCTCGAACCGGTCGTGACGAGCGTCGACCCCGAGACCGGGCGCACCTCGCGTCAGCCGGCGACGCCCATCCGGCTGGACACCGCTCCGGCCGTCCACCGCACCCCGCCTCCGCCGCTCGGCGCGCACGAGGGACGCTGGGCGGACGAGCGCTGAGCGCGCCAGACAAACCTGCATTACCGAATCACCTGCACCACCTGATGGACCGGCGAAAGGACCGACCGTGACGACAACCCTCGACGAGGCGTTCAGCATCGACCACCTGCTCAGCGACGAGGAGCGCGGCTGGCGCGACCGTGCGCGCGCGTTCGCGACCGAGCGCATCCGCCCGGTCATCGAGCAGGACTTCGAGGACAAGCACTTCCGCCGCGAGCTGGTCGCAGAGCTCGGTGCGCTCGGCGTGCTCGGCATGCACCTGAAGGACGAGGGATGCGCGGGCGCCGGCGCGGTCAGCTACGGTCTGGTCTGCCACGAGCTGGAGGCCGCCGACAGCGGCTGGCGCACGTTCGTCTCGGTGCAGGGCTCCCTGGCGATGAGTGCGATCTCGAAGTTCGGCTCCGACGAGCAGAAGGCCGAGTGGCTCCCGCCGATGGCCCGCGGCGAGCGCATCGGCTGCTTCGCGTTGACCGAGCCGGAGGGCGGGAGCGACCCGGCGGCCATGCGTACGACGGCCCGTCGCGACGGCGACGACTGGGTGCTCAGCGGCGCCAAGCGCTGGATCGGGCTGGCCGCTCTCGCCGATGTCGCCGTCGTCTGGGCGGCCACGGACGACGGTGTCCGCGGCTTCGTGGTGCCGACCTCGACCCCGGGGTTCTCCGCGACCGCGATCGACGGAAAGCTCTCGATGCGCGCCTCGGTGCAGTGCGACGTGGTGCTGGATGAGGTCCGCCTCCCGTCGTCGGCGCTCCTCCCCGGCGCGCGCGGCCTCTCCGGTCCGTTCTCGTGTCTCAACGAGGCGCGTTACGGCATCGTATGGGGCGCGATGGGTGCCGCCCGCGACTGCCTCGAGGTGTCGATCGAGCGCGCGACGACGCGTGAGGTGTTCGGACGCCCGATCGGCGCGACCCAGCTGATCCAGGAGAAGCTGGCGAACATGCTCGTCGAGTACGAGAAGGGGATGCTGCTGGCGCTGCATCTGGGTCGGCTGAAGGAGTCGGGGCGGCTCACCCCGACGCAGATCAGCGTCGGCAAGCTGAACAGCGTGCGCGAGGCGCTGGCGATCGCGCGCGAGGCGCGCACCATTCTCGGCGGCGACGGCATCACGAGCGCCTTCCCGGTCATGCGGCACATGGCCAACCTGGAGTCGGTGCGCACCTACGAGGGCACGGACGAGATCCACACGCTCGTCCTGGGCCGGGCGCTGACCGGGCTGGCGGCTTTCGCGTGAGCGCCAGTGCGGCCGCACTCGAGACCGCCGTGGCCGATGCGGCGATCGCGGCGGCCCGTGCCGCATCCACTCCCACGACCCGCGAGGAGCGCGCCGGCTGGCTGGAAGCCCTCGCCGCAGCCCTCGACGACGACCGGGCGGAGCTCGTCCGCCTCGGCAACGAGGAGACACACCTCTCTGTCGCACGGCTCGACGGAGAGGTCACGCGCACGGCGGCGCAGCTGCGGTTCTTCGCCGGGGTGATCCGCGAGGGCGCGTACCTGGAGGCGGTGGTCGAATCGCCCGACCCGTCGCTCATCCCGCCCCGCCCGGACCTCCGCCGCATCCTACGGCCGCTGGGCCCGGTCGCGGTGTACGCGGCGTCGAACTTCCCGTTCGCGTTCTCGGTGCTCGGCAACGACACCGCGTCTGCGCTGGCGGCCGGCTGCCCGGTGATCGTCAAGGCGCACCCGGGTCACCCGCTGCTCTCCCGCCGGACGGCTGCTCTCGCGGCGCGCATCCTCCCACCCGGCTGGTTCGCGCTCGTCGAGGGGATGGACGCGGGCACCGACCTGGTCCGCCACCCGCTCATGCGCGCGGCCGGGTTCACCGGTTCGACCCGGGGCGGGCGGGCTCTGTTCGACCTCGCCGTCTCGCGTCCCGACCCGATCCCGTTCTACGGGGAGCTCGGCAGCATCAACCCGGTCGTCGTGACGCGGGCCGCCGCGACGGAGCGAGCCGATGCCATCGGGACGGGCCTGGTCGCCTCCTTCACCCGCGACGCGGGTCAGTACTGCACCAAACCGGGACTCGTCTTCGTTGCGTCCGGCGGCGGCGTCGAGGACGCTGTGCGGAACGCTCTCGGCCACGCCCCGTCGAGCCGTCAGCTGACCCCGGCGATGACGGAGGCCTTCGCCGACGGCGTGGCCGCGTTCGCCGCCCACCCGTCCGTCGAGGTGCTACGCGGGGAGGCCGCGGGCGGCGCCTCCGCGCCGACCGTCGTCCTCATGGACGCCGACACCTTCCTGGCCGACCCCGCACCCTTCCTCGCCGAGTGCTTCGGCCCGGTCACCGTGCTGGTCCGCTACGACGAATCCCAGCTGCCGGCGCTGATCGCAGCACTGGAGCCGTCGCTCACCGCGACCATCCACCGCGGGACGGACGAGGACGTCAGCGCCCTGGCGGCCTCCCTCACCGCTGTCGCGGGCCGCCTCCTCTTCGACGGCTGGCCGACCGGCGTCGCCATCGGGTGGGCGCAGCACCACGGTGGCGGCTGGCCGTCCACGACCGGGAGCATCCACACCTCGGTGGGCGCGACCTCCCTCCGCCGCTGGCTGACGCCCATCGCCTACCAGGACGCCCCGCAGGGCGCCCTCCCGGCCGAACTCCGCGACGGCAACCCCCTCCGCATCGCCCGCCGGGACTCCTGACCCGCCGCCCACGCCGACAGCTCCGGACTTTTTCCGCCCGACACGCCGCGGCGGGGGCGAAAAAGTCCGGAGCTGTTGGCTGGGCGGCCGGCCTACTCGCCGATGTACGACATGACGTGCTTGATGCGCGTGTAGTCCTCGAAGCCGTACGCCGACAGGTCCTTCCCGTAACCGGAGTGCTTGAACCCGCCGTGCGGCATCTCGGCGACGATCGGGATGTGCGTGTTGACCCACACGCAGCCGAAGTCGAGCCCCTTCGCGAACCGCATCGCGCGGCCGTGGTCCTTCGTCCAGACCGACGACGCGAGCCCGTACTTCACGCCGTTGGCGTTCGCCAGGGCCTCCGCCTCGTCCGCGAACCGCTGCACCGTCTGCACCGGGCCGAAGATCTCGTTCTGCACGGCCTCGTCGTCCTGCCGCAGGCCCGACACGATGGTGGCCTCCCAGAAGTAGCCGCGATCGCCCTGGCGGTTGCCGCCCAGCTCGACGCGGGCGTGGTCCGGGAGCCGGTCGACGAATCCCGACACCTGCGCCAGCTGGTTCGCGTTGTTCAGCGGACCGTAGAGGATGCCGTCCTCCCGCGGCGCGCCGGTGCGCGCGTTCTCGCGGGCGTACTGCGCCAGCGCGGCGACGAACTCGTCGTGGATGCCGTCCTGCACGAGCAGGCGCGTCGCGGCCGTGCAGTCCTGACCTGCGTTGAAGTAGCCGGCCGCCACGATGCCGGCGACCGCCTTCTCGATGTCGGCGTCGTTGAACACGATCACGGGCGCCTTGCCGCCGAGCTCGAGGTGCACCCGCTTGAGGTCGAAGGACGCCGCGCGCGCCACCTCCATCCCGGCCCGCACGGACCCGGTGATCGAGATCAGCTGCGGGATGGGATGCGCGGTCATGGCCGCGCCGGTCGTCCGGTCGCCGAGCACCACGTTGAGCACGCCCGCCGGCAGGAACTCGGCGGCGACCTCGGCCAGCAGCAGCGTCGACAGCGGTGTGGTGTCGGACGGCTTGAGCACGGTCGTGTTGCCCGCGGCCAGCGCCGGGGCGAACTTCCACACCGCCATGTTCAGCGGGTAGTTCCAGGGCGTCACCTGACCGACGACGCCGATCGGCTCGCGCCGGATGAACGAGGTGTGGTCGGGCATGTACTCCCCCGCCGACCGCCCCTCGAGGTTGCGCGCGGCGCCGGCGAAGAAGCGGATCTGGTCCACCGACAGCAGGATCTCGTCCTCCACGAGCGTGGCGCGCGGCTTGCCGGTGTCCTGCGACTCGGCGTCCGCGAACTCCTCCGCACGCGCCTCCATCGCGTCGGCGATCCGGAACAGCGCGAGCTGGCGTTCGGCCGGCGTAGTCTGCCCCCACGTCCGGAAGGCGCGCTCGGCGGCGGCGTACGCGTCGGCGACATCCGCCTCGGTGGACACGGGCGCCGTGGCGTAGACCTCTTCCGTCGCCGGGTCGATCAGCGGGATGCTGTCCGTGCCGCGTGCCTCCACGGAGCGGCCGTCGACGAAGTTCCGCAGTTCCCGTACGGGTGAGTCGGTAGCAGTCATGGCGGTCAGCCTACTGATTTCGTCAGCGAAACGGGCAAATTCGTGCGGAATCGCTTGCCAGACATCCAATCCACTGACAGAATCGCTCCATGAGTACCCCTCGGGCAGCGAACGGCCAGAAGGCTGCGGTCATCGACGACGTCTCCAAGGCGATCATCGAGCAACTGCAGGCGGACGGCCGCAAGTCGTACGCGGAGATCGGCAAGGCCGTCGGTCTCAGCGAGGCGGCGGTGCGCCAGCGTGTGCAGAAGCTGACCGAGTCGGGCGTGATGCAGATCGTGGCCGTGACCGACCCCATGCAGCTCGGCTTCTACCGTCAGGCGATGATCGGCGTGCGCTGCACGGGCGACACGCGTGCGGTGGCCGACAAGCTGGCGGCCATGCCGGCGGTGGACTACGTGGTGCTGACAGCCGGCACCTTCGACATCCTCGCCGAGGTGGTGTGCGAGAACGACCTCGACCTCATCACGATGCTCAACTCCGAGATCCGAACGCTGGAGGGCGTGCTCTCCACCGAGACGTTCGTGTATCTGAAACTCCACAAACAGTTCTACAACTGGGGAACGCGATAACCATGACGACAACCGTAGAAACGTTCGGCGAGCCGATCGCGGCCGAGGAGGCGGCGCTGCAGGCGAAGGCGCGCGACCACCTCTGGATGCACTTCGCCCGCCAGTCGGTGATGGAAGAGGGCCACGGCGTCCCGATCATCACGCGCGGCGAGGGGCACCACATCTGGGACTCGCACGGCAAGCAGTACATCGACGGGCTGTCCGGACTCTTCGTGGTGAACGCGGGCCACGGCCGCAAGCGCCTCGCCGAGACGGCGGCGAAGCAGGCCGAGCAGCTCGCGTTCTTCCCGATCTGGTCGTACGCCCACCCGAACGCGATCGAGCTGGCCGACCGGCTCGCCTCCTACGCGCCGGGCGACCTCAACCGCGTCTTCTTCTCCACCGGCGGCGGCGAGGCGGTCGAGACCGCGTTCAAGCTGGCCAAGTACTACTGGAAGCTGCAGGGCAAGCCGACCAAGCACAAGGTGCTGTCGCGCGCCGTCGCCTACCACGGCACCCCGCAGGGCGCCCTGGCGATCACCGGCATCCCGGCCATGAAGGAGATGTTCGAGCCGCTCACCCCCGGCGGGTTCCGCGTCCCGAACACCAACTTCTACCGTGCGGGCGAGATGGGCGCGCCGACCGACGACATCGAGGCCTTCGGCGTCTGGGCGGCGAACCGCATCGAGGAGATGATCCAGTTCGAGGGTCCCGACACCGTCGCGGCCATCTTCCTCGAGCCGGTGCAGAACTCGGGTGGATGCTTCCCGCCGCCTCCCGGATACTTCCAGCGCGTCCGTGAGATCTGCGACAAGTACGACGTCCTCATGGTCAGCGACGAAGTCATCTGCGCGTTCGGCCGCATCGGGCACATGTTCGCGTGCGACGAATACGGCTACGTGCCGGACATGATCACCTGCGCGAAGGGCATGACCAGCGGGTACTCCCCCATCGGCGCGACGATCATCAGCGACCGCATCTACGAGCCCTTCAAGCACGGCAACACGTCGTTCTACCACGGCTACACCTTCGGCGGTCACCCGGTCTCGGCCGCGGTGGCACTGGAGAACCTCGACATCTTCGAGGAGGAGCAGCTCAACGAGCGGGTGCGTGAGAACTCCCCGCTGTTCCGCGCCGAACTCGAGAAGCTCCTCGACCTGCCGATCGTCGGCGATGTCCGCGGCGCCGGCTACTTCTTCGGCATCGAGCTGGTGAAGGACAAGAACACCAAGGAGACCTTCAACGACGACGAGTCGGAGCGTCTGCTCCGCGGGTTCCTGTCGAAGGCCCTGTTCGACGCCGGCCTGTACTGCCGCGCCGACGACCGTGGAGACCCCGTGGTGCAGCTCGCCCCGCCGCTCACCATCGGTCCGAGCGAGTTCGTCGAGATCCGCCAGATCCTGGAATCGGTGCTGACGGAGGCCTCGAACCACCTGTAAGACCCCCAAAGGACGAATCCGGGACTGCTCACGCGGTCCCGGATTCGCGCCTTAACGAGAAGGAGCGCAATGGACTACCGCACGGTCGGCTTCTGGTTCGACTCCATCGCTGCCGACGAGGACGGCTTCCGTCCCCGGCCCGGCCTCGACGCCGATGCCGATGTGGATGTCGCCATTGTCGGTGCCGGCCTGACCGGCCTCTGGACCGCCTACTACCTCCAGGAGCGCGACCCGTCTCTGCGCATCCTGCTGCTGGAGAAGGAGGTCGCCGGTTTCGGTGCGTCCGGCCGCAACGGCGGGTGGTGCTCGTCGCTGTTCCCGTGGTCGGCGTCGAAGCTCGAGGCGCGATACGGCCGGGACGCTGCCGTGGGAATGCGCCAGGCGATGGTCGACACCGTCGACGAGGTCGGCCGGATCGCCGAAGCAGAGGGCGTCGACATCGACTTCGCCCGCGGCGGCACGGTGACGTTCGCCCGGTCGAAACCGCAGGTCGCGGCCGCGCGCGCCGAGTTCGAGGAGTCGGAACGCTACGGCGTCGATCGTGTGGCGCTGTGGGGCACCGAGACCGTGCGCTCGCGGTTCGGGGTGCGGGATGCGCTGGCCGCGACGTACACGCCGGCGTGCGCGCGCATCCACCCGGCGAAGCTGGTGCGCGGTCTCGCCCGGGTCGTCGAGCGGCGGGGAGCGACCATCGCGGAGGGCACGGAGGTGCTGTCGTGGGACGCCGGGACGGTGCGGGTGCGCTCCGGCGGTTCTGAGCGCACGGTCCGGGCCGGGACCGTGGTCAACGCGACCGAGGGCTACGGCTCGCAGCTTCCGCAGGTGGGTCGCCGCATCCTCCCGCTCTACTCGCTGATGATCGCCACCGAGCCGCTGCCCGACGCGACGTGGGAGCGCATCGGCATCGAACACGGGCAGACGTTCACCGACTTCCGGAACCTCATCGTCTACGGGCAGCGGACCGCCGACAACCGGTTCGCGTTCGGAGGCCGCGGGGCGCGGTACCACCTGGGGAGCGCCATCCGGCCGGGATACGACCGGTCGCCGCGGGTGCGTGACCACCTCATCCACACGCTCTACGACCTCTTCCCGGACGCCGCGGGCGCTCGCATCACGCACCACTGGGGCGGACCGCTCGGCGTTCCGCGGGACTGGCATGCGAGCGTCGGCTATGACCGGGATGCGCGCGAGGCCTGGGCGGGCGGTTACGTCGGCGACGGGCTGAGCACCACCAACCTCGCCGGCCGCACGCTGGCGGACCTGCTCACCGGAGCCCGCTCCGACCTGACGATGCTGCCGTGGGTCGGGCACCGCTCACCGCGGTGGGAGCCGGAGCCGCTGCGGTTCGCCGGGGCCAACGCCGGCCTCGTCGCGATGGAGTCCGCCGACCTGGAAGAGTCGGTCACCCGCCGCGCCTCCGTCATCGCGCGAACCCTGGCGCCCCTGCTCGGCCACTGACCCCTCCGCTTAAGCGCGTCCGCCCACCGTCGAGTCCGCAAACTTTGCACGCACGCGCGGCGTGGCGTGTGCAAAAAGTGCGTACTCGACGGTGGGCGGAGGGGCGCTGGGAGAAGGGCGCAGGGTCAGGCGGCGAGGACGGCCTGGAGCTCGAGGGTGATGGTCACCTCGTCGCCGAGCAGCATGCCGCCGGTCTCGAGCGCGGCGTTGTACGTGAGGCCGAAGTCCTCACGGTTGATCTTGGTCTTCGCGGTCGCGCCGGCCTTGTAGTTGCCGTACGGGTCCTGGCCGAAGCCGCCGAAGTCGAACTCGAAGGTGACGGGCTTGGTGACGCCCTTGATGGTGAGGTCGCCGTCGACGAGGAACTCGCCGTTCTCGTGGCGCACGCCGGTCGAGACGAAGTCGATCGTCGGGTGCTCCTCGGCGAGGAAGAAGTCGCCGGTGCGGAGGTGCGCGTCGCGGTTCTTGTCCTTGGTGTTGATGGAGGCGACGTCGGCCTTCGCGGTGACCTTCGACTCGAGCGGGTTCTCGGCGGTCACGAAGGTGGCGTCGAAGTTCTCGAAGACGCCCTTCACCTTGCTGATCATCAGGTGACGGATGCTGAAGCCGACCTCGCTGTGGGTGGGGTCGATGGTCCAGGTGCCTGCCTTGTAGCCGGGGATCTCGATGGTCACGGTGTCTCCTAGAAGTCGCGCGCCGGGCGGCCCATCCGCCCCGCGTCGAATACATGCAAGCGCATGGACTCCCGGACTATTCCGCGATTCGCAAAAAAGTTGACGCGTCACTCTTCGGCGGACAGCGACCGGCGCAGCTCCAGCAGCTTCAGCGCGTCCGCGTCGATCTGCGCGACCGGGATGCGGCTCTGCTGCACCGCCGCCACGACGGCATCGATGAGCGCATCCGGATCGCCTCCGGCCGGCAGCACGTCGAGCACCATGGTGTTCCCCGCCGCGATCGCCTGCACCGCGTTCTCCCCCGGGTCCTGGTATTGCGGCAGCCCCGTGTCCTGCAGCATCCGCAGGTCGTCGGTGATGCTCGCGCCGCGGAAACCGAGCTCATCGGTCAGGATGCGGTGCCAGGCCGCGGAGAGCGACGCCGGCGCCGCATCCACCTGCGTGTAGGCGAGGTGCCCGAACATGACCAGTTCGGCACCAGCGGAGATGCCCGCCTGGAACGGCGGGGCGTCACGCGTCGACCAGTCCTGCTTGCTGACGGCGGTCGACGGTACGGCGTGGTGCGAGTCGGCCTCGCTCTCGCCGTGTCCGGGGAAGTGCTTGAGCGTGCTCAGTACCGTTCCGCGCTCTCCCGTGACCGAGGCGGTGACACGGGCGGCCGCCGCGCCAGGGTCCGTGCCGAGCACGCGGTCGGCGATGAAGGAGGCCGGGTCGGCGGTGACGTCGGCGACTGTCCCGAAGTTCACCGAGATCCCGGCCTGCTTCAGGAGCGTCGCGCGCCGGGCGAAGGCGTCGCGCGTCGCCGCCGGGTCCTGACTCCGCAGGGTGTCGGCGCCCGGCTGGTCGTCCCAGCCGAGACGCGTGACGTCGCCGCCCTCCTCGTCCACACCGATCAGCGGAGGGAGGCCGGGGTCGGATGCGGACATGGCCGCCGTCTGCGCGGCGAGCTCGGCAGGAGTCGCCGGGATGTTGTCGCCCATCAGGATCATGCCGCCGACGCCGTACCGGTCGACGTACCCGCGCAGTGCCGCCGGGTCGGTGCCGGGTGTGTGCAGCATGAACAGGCTGGCGACCTTCTGCCGCAGGGTCATGTTCGCGAGCCGCTGCCGGGCGTACGCCTCGACCGCGTCGACCGTCGGCGTGGGCGAGGGAGTGGGCGCAGCCGCAGCGGTGCGTGTCCCGCCCGCCGTGCGGGCCGGCGCCGGGCCGACGCATCCGGTCAGCACCCCGGACAGCAGGGTCGCCGAGAGCGCCACGGCGACCACCGCGGCCGTCCGACGTCGGGCTGCGCGCATCCCTCGATGCTAACCCAGCCGTCTCATCCCTTCACGGCGCCGCCGAGCCCTGCGCTCCGCAGGAACAGGCCCTGGAACACCAGGAACAGCGCGATCGGGATGAGCGTAGAGATCGCCAGGGCGGCGAGGTACACATCCAACTGGATCGCCGCCTGCAGGGTGGGCAGCCGCACCGACAGCGGTTGGATGGCCGGGTCGCGCAGCACGAGCAACGGCCACAGGTAGTCCTTCCACGCCGCGATGATCGCGAACACGGACACCACGCCGAGGATCGGCTTCGACATCGGCAGCACGATCGACCAGAACAGCCGGAAAGGTCCGGCGCCGTCGGTCCGCGCCGCCTCGAAGATCTCGCGCGGCAGGTTGTCGAAGAACCGCTTGACCAGCACGACGTTGAAGGCACTGGCGCCGGCCGGCAGCCAGACCGCCCAGAACGTGTTGATGAGCGACTGGCCGAGCAGCGGCGGGTTCAGGATGGTCAGGTACAGCGGCACGAGCAGCACCACCGACGGCACGAACAGCGTCGTCAGGATGAGGCCGTACAGCACCCTCCCGTACTTCGGCCGGAGCACGCTCAGGGCGTACCCCGCGGTCGTCGCCACCAGGATCTGCGCCGCCCACGATCCGGCGGCGACCCAGATCGTGTTCATGAACTGCACGTCGATATGGACCGTCGACCACGCGGTCGACAGGTTCGCCCAGTCCACCCCGTTCGGGAACAGCGCCATCGGCGTGCGGAGGGTGTCCTCCGTCGGCGTGATGGCCGACTTGGCGAGCCAGAGCAGCGGCCCGAGGCCGACGATCACGAGGACGACGAGCAGAGCCCCGTGGATGACGCGCGCGCTCCACCGCACCCCGGGCTTCCGCCGGTCGGAGATCGAGAGGATGCCGCGGTCGCCCGCCTCCTCGAGCCCGCGGCGCCGGGCGCGCGGATGTCTCGTCGGTTCCTGGGGAGCCGGGGCGAGGAGCTCCTGCGCGTTGGCCGCCGCCTCGCGCGGCAGCTCGGTCGAGGTCGTCAATTCTGGCTCCAGGACTTGGTGAGGCGGAAGTACACGAGGGACAGCACGGCGAGGAACGCCGCCAGCATCAGGCTGAGCGCGGTGGCGGCGCCGTAGTCGCCGCCGAGCGAGTTCTGGAACGCGTACCGGTAGATGAGCAGCAGGATGGTGACGGTCGAGTCGACCGGACCTCCCCCGGTGAACA
Source organism: Leifsonia sp. NPDC014704 (assembly GCF_043083605.1). Lineage (NCBI taxonomy): Bacteria > Bacillati > Actinomycetota > Actinomycetes > Micrococcales > Microbacteriaceae > Leifsonia > Leifsonia sp. NPDC014704. Next base: position 978,482 of record NZ_JBIBYW010000001.1, read on the forward strand.
GGAACGGCTCGAGGAACACCTGCGCCGTCCCGATGATCTGCAGGATGAGCGTGATCAGCAGGACGCTGCGCAGCTGCGGCAGCGTGACGTGCCAGATCTTGCGCCAGATGCCCGCGCCGTCGACCTCGGCAGCGTCGTACAGCTCGGGCGCCACTCCGGTGATCGCGGCCAGGTAGATGATGATCGTTCCGCCCGCCGCGGCCCAGGTCGCCTCGACGACCAGCGACGGCATCGCCTGCGTCGCCGACTGGATCCACGGCTGCGGCGGGATCCCGACCCATCCGAGGATGGTGTTGAACACGCCGTCCGGGCGGGCGTCGTAGAAGAACTTCCACAGCAGCACCGCCACCACCGGCGGCACGACCACGGGCAGGTACGCGAGCGCGCTGTAGAGCCCTTTCGCGCGCTTCACCTCGCTCATCAGCACCGCGGCGATCAGCGGGATGGGGTACCCGAGCAGCAGTGCGAGGAAGGCGAACCACGCGGTGTTGCCGACCGCGGTCCAGAACAGCGGATCGTTCACCACCTGCACGAAGTTGTCCCACCCGACCCAGGTGGGCGCGCTCACCAGGTTGGTGTGCTGGAAGCTCATCACGACGCTTCGCACGATGGGCCACCAGGAGAAGACGCCGAAGATCAGGAGCATCGGCAGCAGGAAGAGCAGGCTGCTCAGTCCGCCGCCGCGGACCCAGGTCGCTGGGGTGCGCCGCGGGCGGGCGCGCGTTCGGTCGATCGCTGTCATCGGGTTCTCCCGTGGCCGGGGCCGGCGGGATGCGCTGCATCCCGCCGGCCGGTGTGCTGTGTGCTCGAAGGCGCCGCGTCGGCTACTTGTCGGCGTCCACGAGCTTCTGGATGTCGCTGTCAACCTTGCTGAGCAGCTTGTCGATGTCCGCGTTCTTGTCCGTCAGCACGGCCTGGACGACCGAGTCGAGGGCGCCGTACAGCTCCTGCGTGTGCTTGTTCGGCTCCGGGACCAGGGTCGCGTCGAAGATCTTGTCGGTGAACGGCGCCACGTTCTGCTGCGGCACGTTGATCTCGCCCTTGATCCACTCCATGTTCTGGTCGTAGGTGGCCTTGTCGAAGACGGGCAGCGTGGGAACGCCGACCGGCTGGTTCGACTTCACGAGCACCTTTGCGTCGGCGATCGCCTGGTCCTTGTCGAGCAGCTTCTGCATGTAGTAGAAGTCGATCCACTTCACCGCGGCCTCCTTCTGGGCCTGCGACGACTTCGGGCTGACGGCCGCGACGTTGCCGCCGACGAGGACGCCGGCGTCACTGTTCGACGAGTCGATCGGCAGCATCGTCAGTCCACAGTTGGCCGGGTCGACGTTGTTCTGCTGCACCAGCGAGGTGAGCACATCGGATCCCGACGGGTACATGGCGATCTGCCCGGCGCCGAACGCCTGGTTGATGCCGCTCCAGTCGAGCAGGAAGTTGCTGCCGACGGAGTTGTCCTCCCAGCGGAGGTCGTGCAGCCACTGCAGCGCCTCTTTGGTGACCGGGTTGTCCGTGGTGACCTTCGTCTTCCCGCCGTCGGTGGTCTCCATCCGGCCGCCGCGCGCGTACACGGTCGTCGTCAGCTCCCATCCGCCGGTGTTCCCTTGCGTCATCTGCATGTAGCCGGCGACACCCGGGACCTTCTCGGAGATGGTCTTGGCGGCCGAACGGACCTCGTCCCAGGTCGTCGGCGGCTTGTCCGGGTCGAGCCCGGCCTTTCGGAAGATCTCGCGGTTGTACGACAGTCCCATGGCGTACGGGCCGTACGGGATGCCGTAGATCTTGTCGCCGGACTTCGCCACCGCGAGCACGTTCTCGTTGAACTTGTCCGCGTACGGCAGCTTCTTCACCTCCGCGGTGATGTCGGCGAGCTGTCCGGCCTGCAGCAGCGACTGGGAGTCCGTGAACGGAACATTGAAGACGTCCGGGAGGGTGCCGCCGGCGAGCTGGGTCGCGAAGGTCGGACCCGTCCACTGGTACTCCTCGGACGTGATGTCGATGTTCGGGTTGGCCTTCTCGAACTCCTTGACCCGGTCGTCGAAGGCCGTGAATGCGGCCTTGTCGCTGCCCGGGATGAGGCTGGCGACGGTGATGTGGATTTTCCCGTCGACGGAGTCGCCGCCGGATGACGAGCATCCGGCCAGGAGCCCCGCTCCGGCGAGGGTGACCGCGGCGACCGCCGTGATCCTGAGTGATGACTTCATTGTCTGGACCCTTTCGAGTGATGGTGCAGTGCGTGGATGGTGCGTTCAGGTGGTGAGGTGTCCCGCCGGCCGGTGCTGCGTCCGCAGCCAGACCGTCGAGTCGGGTGGCAGCTTGCCGTCGACGAGCGGACGGCTGCTGAGGAGGATGGCCTGGTGCTCCGGGAGGTCGACCGGGGCGGCGGAGAGGTTGGTGACGTTCGCGAAGGCGGCGCCGCGGGCGAACGCGAGCACACCGTCCGGCGCATCCAGCCAGGTCAGCGGTCCGTCGCCGAGGCCGGGCTCTGCGCGGCGGATGCGGAGCGCCTGCCGGTAGAGCCACAGCATTGAGGCGGGGTCGCTCTGCTGCGCCTGCACGGTGAGCGCGGCCCAGCCGGCCGGCTGCGGAAGCCACGGATCGGCGTCGGCGCCCTCGGGGCTGAAGCCGAACGGCGCTTGGGTCCCCCGCCACGGGAGCGGGACGCGGCAGCCGTCCCGGCCGGGGTCGACGCCGCCGGAGCGCTCGTGCATCGGATCCTCGCGGAGCTCGTCGGGGAGGTCTTCGACCTCCGGCAGCCCCAGCTCGTCGCCCTGGTAGATGTACAGCGAACCGGGCAGTGCTGCCGTGAGGAGCGCCGCGGCTCGTGCCCGGCGCGTCCCGAGGGCGAGGTCGGTCGGGGTGCCCTTGCGCTTGGTGGCGAAGGCGAACGACGAGTCCTCGCGTCCGTACCGCGTCACCGCTCGGGTGACGTCGTGGTTCGAGAGCACCCACGTGCTCGGAGCGCCGACCGGCGCGTGCGCCGCGAGCGTCTCGTCGATGGATGCGCGCAGCTCCGCCGCATCCCAGGGGCGCGCCAGGAAGTCGAAGTTGAACGCGGTGTGCAGCTCGTCCGGTCGCAGGTACAGCGCGAACCGCTCGATGTCGGGCAGCCAGATCTCGCCCACCAGCACGCGGGTTCCCGGATACCCGTCGGCGAGGGCGCGCCAGCCGCGATAGATGTCGTGGAGCTCGTCGCGGTCCTGGTTGGGGTGCTCCCCCGCCCCGGGATGCTCGGGCACCTCCGGCAGCGCCGGGTCCTTGACGAGCAGCGCGGCCGAGTCGATGCGCACTCCGGCGACGCCGCGGTCGAACCAGAACCGCAGGATGTCCTCGTGCTCGCGCCGCACATCCGGGTGGTCCCAGTTGAGGTCCGGCTGCTGCGGGCTGAACAGGTGCAGGTACCACTCGCCGGGCGTCCCGTCGGGGTTCGTCGTGCGCGTCCAGGTGTCTCCGGAGAAGTTCGACGGCCACGACGTCGGCATCTGCGAGCCGTCGTCACCGCGGCCGGGCCGGAACCAGAAGCGATCGCGCTCGGGCGATCCCGGGCCGGCGGCGAGGGCCTCCTGGAACCAGCGGTGCCGGTCGGAGACGTGGTTCGGCACGATGTCGATGATGGTGCGGATGCCGAGGTCCAGCGCCTCGCCGATCAGCGCCTCGGCTTCCGCCAGGTCGCCGAAGGCCGGGTGGATGCGACGGTAGTCCGCGACGTCGTAGCCGCCGTCGGCGAGGGGCGAGTCGTACCAGGGTGTGAACCACAGCGCGTCGACGCCGAGGTCGGCGAGGTACGGCAGGTGTTGCCGCACGCCGGCGAGGTCGCCGACGCCGTCCCCGTTCCCGTCGGCGAAGCTGCGCGGGTAGATCTGATAGATCACCGCGCTGCGCCACCACTGCGCGTCGTCGGACGGCGGTGTGGATGCGGCACGCGCCGTGGTGCCGGCGCGCGCCGGCTGCGGAGCGGCGACGGGTGCGGCGGTACCGCCGTCCATCACGGTGAGATCCACGCTGAGTCCTTCGGTCGTCTGTCGTCGCGACGGACACCGCGGCGCCGTCGTCGTACACCGAAATGTAGCTAGTACGACAGAATGACGCAAGAACTCAACAATACGTAATTGGTTTGCGCACTTTTGCGCGCGCTTGCGTCCTCAGCCGGTGTGCGGAGCGGGTCCGGTGGACCCGCGCACCACCAATTCCGGCTCGAAGAACAGCTCGTCCCGAATCGCCGAATCGCTCGAGATCTGGCGGAGCAGGAGCTCGATGATCGTGCGTCCCATCGGCTCGATCGGCTGCCGGATCGTCGTCAGCGGGGGCTCGGTGCAGTTCATGAGCGCCGAGTCGTCATAGCCGACGACGGAGACGTCGCGGGGCACCGAGAGGCCGGCGCGGCGCACCGCGCGGATCGCCCCGAGCGCCATCGGGTCGCTCGCACACACGATCGCCGTGACGCCGGCGGCCAGCAGGCGGGACGCGGCCGCCTGACCCGCCTCGAGGGAGTAGAGCGAGTGCACGACGAGCGACTCATCCAGCTCGTCGCCCCATTCCGTCGTCACCTGGCGGGCCGCCGCGAGCTTGCGCTGCGACGGGATGTGGTCGCGCGGCCCCAGCAGCAACCCGATCCGCTCATGGCCGAGCGACCGCAGGTGCGTCAGTGCCTGAGTCGTGGCGACCGTGTCATCGCACGACACCGTGGCGAATCCCAGAGAGTCGACGGGTGCGTTGACGAGCACGGTCGGGAGGTGCAGGTCGGTCAGCCGGCCGTAGTGGCTGTGGTCCGCACCCTGCTGGGCATAGGCGCCGCCGACGAAGACCACGCCGGAGACCTGCTGCTGCAGCAGGAGCTCGACGTAGTCGGCCTCCGAGATGCCGCCGGCGGTCTGCGTGCAGAGCACCGGCGTGTAGCCGTTTTGCGCCAGCGCTCCCCCGATGATCTCGGCGAAGGCGGGGAAGATCGGGTTCTGCAGCTCGGGGAGGACGAGCCCGACGAGCCGCGCGCGCTCTCCGCGCAGCTTGGTCGGTCGCTCGTATCCGAGCACGTCGAGGGCGGTCAGCACCGCCTGCCGCGTGGCCTCGGATACCCCCGGCTTGTCGTTGAGGACGCGGCTGACGGTGGCCTCGCTGACACCGACTTTGCGCGCTACTTCGGCGAGTCGTTTCGACATGACCATAGTGTACGCAAGTCTTTGCAAATCGACGCAAGTAGTTCGCAGCGCAGCCTCGGGATACGATGACGGCATGGCGAAGAAGGTGCTCTCCCTCCTGCTCGCCAGTCATCCAGGGCCGACGGTGGTCGTCACCGTGATCGCCACGTTGCTCGGTGTCGGCCTCGGCTATCCGCCCGGCCGGCTGCTGGTCCTCGCGCTGGCCGTGCTCTTCGGCCAGCTCTCGATCGGATGGTGCAACGACTGGCTGGATGCTGCCCGCGACCGGGCGGTGGAGCGCAGCGACAAGCCGGCCGCACGCGGAGACGTGTCGGTCGCCACCGTCCGCGCCGCCGCCTTCGTGGCGCTGGCCGCGGCGATCCTGCTGACGATCCCACTCGGGCCGGGGGCGCTGGTCGCGCACCTGATCGCCATCGCCGGCGGCTGGGCGTACAACCTGGGCCTCAAGGCGACCGTCTACTCGTTCGTCCCGTTCGCCGTCGCCTTCGGCGTGCTGCCCGCCATCGCCACTCTGGGCCAGGAGGAGCCCGCCCTGCCGCAGTGGTGGGTCTTCGCCGCCGGCGCGCTGCTCGGCGTCGCCGCGCATGTCACCAACGTGCTCCCGGATCTCGAGGACGACGCGCGCACCGGCATCAGCGGGCTCCCGCATCGGCTGGGCGCGCGGCTCAGCGGCCTGCTCGCCTTCGCGGCGCTCGCGATCGCGACGCTGCTCATCACGTTCGGCCCGGGCCTCCCTGTCCGCCCGCTCCTCATCGTCGGGCTGGTCATCGGACTCGCCGCGACCGTGACGGGCATCGTCCTGCTGTTCCGGCGGACCCCGACGCGCCTCCTCATGCAGCTGATCATGACGTGCGCCATCGTGGACGTCGCCATGCTCGCGCTGACCGGTCAGTCGGTCACGGTCTGAATCCTGTCGGCGACCGGCGCCTTGTTGCGGATGCCGATGGCCGACACCACGCCGCCGACGAGCAGCAGTGCGGCCGCGGCGATCATGGCGCGGTGGAGTCCCTCGGTGTCGAGCGTGCCGCCGATGATCATGCCCGCGGCGGCGACCGCGAGCAGTCCCGCGATACGCGACACGGCGTTGTTCACGGCCGACGCGATACCCGCCTGCTCCGGGTGGATGGCACCCAGGATCGCGCTCGTCAGCGGCGCGACCGTGATCGACAGGCCGACTCCGAACAGCAGGACCGCGGGCAGCAGGGTCGTCCAGTAGTCGACGTCGGTCCCCATCATCAGCAGCCAGAGGAAGCCCGCGGAGGCGATCATCGGACCGACCGCCATGAAGAGCCGCGGCCCGTAGCGGCCGGCGAGACCGCCGAACAGCCCCGAGAGCAGCAGCATGCACAGCGTCGACGGGATGAACACGAACCCGGCCGCGATCGCCGAGAATCCGGCCACCTGCTGCAGGTACAGCGTGACGATGAGCGGGCCGAACGACAGCGCGCCGTAGACGAAGAACGTGGAGACGTTGCCGACCCAGAAGTTGTGGACGCTGAACAGGCCGAGCGGCAGCATCGGCTGCTTCACCCGCGTCTCCACGATGAAGAACGCCACCAGGCTGAGGATGCCGACGACGAGCGGGATCCAGACGCGGGGGTTCCCCCAGCCGTACGTCCCCTGCTCGATCAGGGCGAACACGGTCCCGGCGAGACCCACCGACCCGAGGATCGCGCCCGCGTAGTCGACGCGGCCGCCCATCCCCTTGTCCTCGCCCTTCAGGGCCATCATGAGGATCAGCGTGATCGCGATCGGGATCACATTGATGACGAACACCCACCGCCAGGAGAGCGTGTCGACGAAGATGCCGCCGACCACCGGCCCGGCGATCATCGCGACGCCGGTCCACGCCGTCCAGCGGCCGATCGCCTTCGCCTGGGCCGGGCCGTCGAAGCGGGAGATGATGATCGCGAGCGAGCTGGGCACCAACAGTGCCCCGGCCACGCCCTGCAGCGCCCGGGCGATCACGAGGAACACCCCGGTCGGCGCGAACGCACACATCAGCGACGTGATGCCGAAGCCGATCAGTCCCGCGTAGAGCACGCGCTTGCGGCCGAACACGTCGGACAGCGACCCGGCGATGAGGATGAGCGAGCCGAGCGTGACGAGGTAGCCGTCGACCACCCACTGCTGCAGCGGGAGCCCGCCGCCGAGCTCCTTCGAGATGGCCGGAAGGGCGACGTTGATGACGGCGCCGTCGAGGAAGGCGACGAAGCTCGCGAGGATCGCGATGACGAGCACTCTCAGCTGGAGCGACGACATCCGCTCGATCCGCACGTTGGTCATGGACTCATTCAACGTGGTCGCGGGGATCGAGGCAACATCGGCCGATCGCCCCGCGCCAGAACCGGAGGTGGGTGCGGCCGCTCGCCGCCCCATACCCTCCGTTTCGCGCAGACACGCCGTCCCGGCCCGTCGAATTCCTCCCTATCCGTCACGCGGCGGCGCGCTCGACGAACGGAGGAGATACCAACCGACGCCCCGGCGTTTCGCCACGAACGGAGGTGGATGCGCGCCCCCGGAGCGCGGATCCCCTCCGTTCCGCGCACGAGACCCGGCTAGTTGTTGCCCTTCGTGCAGGTCTGCTGCGCAGCCGTCTGGCCGGTGATGGTCGACGGCAGCTCGACCGCTCCCCCGGCGGACGGGTCCGTGGTCCCGGGCGTCCCGGGCGCGGCGGGCGTCGCCGGAGCGGCCGGCGCCGCGGGCGACGGTTCCCCGCCCGGTTCCGGCGCCGGTGACGCGGTCGCGGTCGGGTCTTCGGCGGCTCGGCCGGTCGAGCCGGTCAGCTTCACCGGCTGATCGTTGACGAGGGCTTCGTTGAGCGCATCCGCCGCCGACTCCTGCGGCACCACGCGGTTCGGGTTGTCCGGGTCGGTCACCGCCGGGTACTGCACGAACACCATGTTCTGCAGGCCCGTGTCCTTGAGCGCCAGCGCGATCTGCACCAGGGTCGTGGGGTTCGTCAGGGTGTCCGACGGCGTGATGTTGTTCACGGCCGCCTTCGCCAGCGCATAGAGCTGCACGGGGTTCGAGAGCACCCCGCCGTCCACGACCTTGCGGGCGAGGGCCGACAGGAAGACCTGCTGGTTGGAGATGCGGCCGAGGTCGCTGCCGTCGCCCACCCCGTGGCGGCTGCGCAGGAACGAGAGCGCCACATCCCCGACGATCGTGTTCTCGCCGGCGGGGAGGTCGAGCGGGGGGTTGGTGTAGTCGTCGGTGACGGGCGAGGCGAGGCAGACGGTGACGCCGCCGACCGCGTCCGACATGGCGCTGACCCCGTTGAAGTTGATCACCGCGGCGAACGGGATGCTCAGGCCGGTCATGTTCGACACCGTCGCCACCACGCAGTTGAGGCCGCCGCGGGACAGTGCCGTGTTGAACTGCGCGTACGAGCTGCCGTCGATCGTCCCGCCCTTCGGATCCGGGCAGTCCGGGATGGGCACCATCAAGTCGCGCGGGAAGCTGACGACCATCATGCTCTTGTGGTCCTGGGCGATGTGCAGCAGCATCGTGACGTCGTTGTTGCCCGCGCCGCTGCTGGCGTCCTGTTCGTCCTCGCTGTTGTAGATGCCGCCCAGATCGCTGCGGCTGTCGGTGCCGGCGAGGAGCAGGTTGACTCCGCCCGGCATCGCTCCCACGTTCGGGATGTCCTGCGGGATGGGCGTCTGGCCCGGCAGCGCCTGAAGGTGCACGCCGGTCTTGATCGAGTGCGCGACGTCCCACACGGCGTAGCCGGCGACCGAGCCGATGCTGACGAACGCGACCACGAGCGCTCCCGCGAGGAGTTTGAGCGCCGCGATCCCGGCGCGCCGCCGCGGCAGCCGACCGTGACGGACGCCCTCCGGTCCCCGGGCGCGCTGATGCCGTCGCGGCAGATCGGTCATCGGCATCCCTCGGTTCGGCGGACGTTGCTGGAAATCCTAGCGACCATCCCTTTCCGCCCGCTGCGAGGCGCGCACGCGTGATGAGGACGTTCACACGCTTGCGAGCGGTGAGGGGTTCCCGCCACCCTGCCGCGGTGCGCCCGCCCCCTTGACGGTTCTCCCCGATGCCGCCGGCGACCGCCCGGCGTCACCATCGACTCGCGACGGCCGCTCGACCGCCGAATACAGCGCACACCGCCGGGACAGCGGGCACCGCCGAGACCGGGACCACCGAACATCCGAGGAGCAGCCATGACCATCGCCGAACACCGCCAGGACGCCGACAGCGCTAGCGCGGAGGACATCCGCCCGTTCACCTACACCGCCACCGACGAGGAGCTCGACGACCTCCGGCGCAGGATCCGCGCGACGCGCTGGCCCGAGCGCGAGACGGTCGACGACAGCTCGCAGGGCGTTCAGCTCGACGTCGTGCGCGCCCTGGCCGAATACTGGGCCGACCAGCACGACTGGCGCGCGGTCGAGGCGCGGCTGGCCGAGATCCCGCAGTTCGTGACGGAGATCGACGGCCTCGACATCCACTTCCTGCACATCCGGTCGCCGCACCCGGACGCCCTCCCGATGATCGTCACGCACGGCTGGCCGGGCTCCGTCATCGAGCAGCTGAAGATCATCGGCCCGCTCACCGACCCGACCTCCGACGGAGCCGACGCCTCCGACGCCTTCGATCTCGTCATCCCGTCCCTTCCCGGCCACGGCTTCTCGGGCAAGCCCGACGCGACCGGCTGGGACCCGATCCGCATCGCCCGGGCGTGGGCGGAGCTGATGCGGCGGCTCGGCTACGACCGGTACGTCGCCCAGGGCGGCGACTGGGGAAACGCCGTCACCGAGCAGCTGGCCCTGCTCGCCCCTCCCGGGCTCATCGGCATCCACACCAACATGGCGGCGACCATCCCGCCCGCGATCCAGGAGGCGTTGGATGCGCACGAGCAGCCGCCCGCCGACCTCGACCCCGAGGAGCGCGGAGCGTGGGACCAGCTCGCGTTCTTCTACGCCCACGGTCTTGCCTACGCGCAGGAGATGGGCAACCGCCCGCAGACCCTGTACGGGATCGCCGACTCCCCCGTCGGGCTGGCCGCGTGGATGCTCGACCACGACGCCCGCAGCTACGACCTCATCGCCCGCGTCTTCGCCGGCGGCTCGGAGGGACTGACGCGCGACGACATCCTCGACAACATCACGCTGTACTGGCTGACCAACACCGCGGTCTCGTCCGCGCGGCTCTATTGGGAGAGCAAGCTCGCGTTCTTCGCTCCGAAGGGCGTCACCCTCCCGGTCGGCGTCAGCGTGTTCCCGGATGAGATCTATGCCGCACCGCGGAGCTGGGCGACCGCCGCGTACCCGAACCTCATCCACTTCAACCGTCTCGACCGCGGCGGCCACTTCGCCGCGTGGGAGCAGCCGGAGCTGTTCTCGCAGGAGCTGCGCGCCACATTCCGGTCTCTGCGCTGAGCACCGTCGGGGGCAGGATCGGATCAGACGACGGGAGCGCGAGCATGGCTGGAATCGACGGGACATCCGAAACCGATGGGATGGACGCGGTGCGGCAGGTGGACGCCGGCGAGCTGAACGTCGGATACACCGACACGGGGCCGGCCGACGGCCCACCGGTGCTCCTGCTCCACGGCTGGCCGTACGACATCCACAGTTTCGATGGCGTGGTGCCCGCACTCGCGGGCGCCGGCTTCCGCGTCGTCGTGCCGTTCCTCCGCGGCTACGGCACGACGACGTTCCGCGACCCCGGCTCCCTGCGGAGCGGTCAGCCGGCCGCGCTCGCCGCCGATGCGATCGCCCTGCTGGATACGCTGGGCATCGAGCGGGCGCTGATCGGCGGCTGCGACTGGGGCGCCCGGACGACGAACATCCTCGCCGCCCTGTGGCCGGAGCGCGTGATCGGTCAGGTGACGGCAAGCGGCTACCTCGTCGCCGGCCAGGCTTCCAACGCGAACCCGCTCCACCCGGTGGACGAGCTGACCTGGTGGTACCAGTTCTACTTCGCGACCGAGCGCGGCCGAGCCGGCTACGACCGCTACCGCGACGAGTTCGCGCGGCTGATCTGGCGCACGGCGTCACCGCGATGGGACTTCGACGACGCCACCTTCGAGCGCAGCAGACCGGCGTTCGCGAATCCCGATCACGTCGACATCGTCATCCACAACTACCGGTGGAGGCTGGGGCTCGCCCACGGCGACCCCCGTCTCGACGAGGTGGAGGCCCGCATCGCCGCCCGTCCGGTGATCCCGGTCCCCGCGATCACGCTGGAGGGCGACGCGAACGGCGCCTTCCACCTCGACCCGGCCGCCTACCGCGACCGCTTCACCGGGCCCTACGAGCACCGGCTCATCACCGGCGGGATCGGGCACAACCTGGCGCAGGAGGCGCCGCGCGCGTTCGCAGACGCCGTCCTCGACGTCGCGCGGATGGCCGATGCGACCGTCGCCGGAACGGAGCACGACCGTGTCGGCTGACGACGACCGCGCGCGCGGTCTGTTCCGCACCATCGCGCACCGCCTCGCGGGCGATGAGGAGCCGCTCCCCGACGAGGGCCGCCTCCCCTCGTTCGCCCGCGCCACCGGTTGGCTCAACTCGGAGCCGCTCACCCCAGAGGGACTGCGCGGCCGGGTCGTCCTCGTGGGCTTCTGGACCTACACCTGTGTCAACTGGCTCCGCACCCTCCCGTACCTGCGCGCCTGGCACGAGAAATACGCTGCCGACGGGCTCACCGTGATCGGCGTCCACACGCCCGAGTTCGGCTTCGAGCACGACCGGGCGAACGTGATCGAGCGCACCCGCGCGCTCGGTGTCGAGTACGCGGTCGCGGTGGATGACGACTACGGCGTCTGGGACGACTTCGCCAACCACTACTGGCCGGCCGTCTACCTGGCCGATGCCGACAGTCGGCTGCGGTTCCACCACTTCGGCGAGGGCGAGTACGAGCGCACGGAGATGATGATCCAGCGGCTGCTGATGGCCGCGGGCGCCCGCGACCTGGATCCGAACCTCGTCATGGTCGAGCCGCGCGGACTGGAGGTGGCGGCGGACTGGCGCGACCTCCGCTCGCCCGAGACCTACCTCGGCTACGGCGAGAGCAGCGGCTTCCTCTCCGAGTCCGCCGAGCGCTACGACCGGAGCGAGTCCTACGACGGCACCCGCGCGCTGCCGCTGAACGGCTGGGATCTGACGGGCCGGTGGACGCACGCGCGGCACGCGGCGGTGCTCGACGAGGGTGGCGGCAGCGTCGCGTTCGCCTTCCACGCGCGGGATGCGAATCTCGTGATGGGGCCGACGCCGGCCGGCAGCAGCATCCCGTTCCGGGTACTGCTCGACGGTCGACCGCCGGGCGACGCCCACGGCACGGATGTGGATGCGGACGGCCGCGGCGTGGTCGACCGCCAGGACACCTTCCAGCTGATCCGTCAGCCGGGGCGCGTGCAGGATGCGGTGCTGCAGCTGGAGTTCGACCGCGCGGGGCTGGAGGCGTACTGCTTCACCTTCGGGTGATCCGCGCTCGCCTCGCCCGCGCTCAGTCCGTCGGCCTCAGACGACACCGTACCGGAGCGCGAACGCCGTCGCCTCGCTGCGGCGGCCGACCCCGATCTTGCGGTACAGGCTGGTGATATGGCGTTCCACCGTCCGATCGCTCACCCACATCACGCCCGCGATCTCCTTGTTGCTCAGCCCCTGCGCCAGGAGGCCGAGCACCTCCAGCTCACGGCGGGTCAGCGTCTCGTCGAGCGGAACCGTGCCGTCGGCCGTCCCGCCCACCGGTTGATCGGGGTCGAGGGGCGAGCTGCGAAGCGCGACCACCCGGGGCTCCTCCGAACGCTGCGCCGAAAGAGCATGCGTCCCTGCCGCACCGACGGGCACATCCGGATCGCCCACCTCCTTCGCCGCCTGGCGGACCCGGCGCGTCGCCTCCGACAGCGCTGGCGCCAGGTCGTCGAGAAGCGCATGGAGGGCACGAGTCTGTGTGTCCAGAGCCAGCTCCGCCGCACGGCGGGCGCTCTGCTCGGTCGCCAGTCGCCGTGAGGTGTGGAGGGCGATCGCGGCCTGTCCGGTCGCGACCCGCAGGAGGTGCGTCTCCCGCTCGGTCGGGAAGTCGGCTCGGGATGCCGCCACGAGCACGCGTGCCGACTCCCACGGCAGCGCGAGGGTGAGCGCGGCGGCCCGGGTGATGCGCCCGCTCGTCGCCGCTCCGACCTCGGCCGTCCGGACCGCAGCCGTCGCGAAACCGGTCGAATTCGGTTCCGCGCCGCCGGGGGCCGGGAATGCGCGGCCCGAGCGCAGCGCCTCCACCAGGGAGTCCGGCGCCGGCGGACCGGACGGACGCCAGGACTCGAGCCGCTCCTGGCCGTCGGGGACCTCGAACCGCAAGAAGGCCGCCTCCAGCCGCAACACGCCGACCAGCACGCTCAGCAGGCCGTCCGCGATCTCGGCGGGACTGTGATCCACCCACAGCGACGGGAGAGCGAGCATCGCCCCCAGGTCGCGCATCCATCGCCGGTCGTCGGCGGCGACCGCTGCAGGCTGGCGTTCCGGCTCGTCAACCACGCGCAGCCCGCTCCTCCAGGAAGTCCTCCGGAGGCACAAAGAACGGGTTCTCCTGCAACAGGCCGCCGATCAAGACCATCGGATGCGTCCGCAGGATGTCGATGATGAACGCGCCGTCGAAGCGAGAGGTGTCGTAGGCGCAGATGACGACATGCTCGTGTCGCGCGTGCAGGAAGTTGGCGCGCGCCTCGAACTCGATCAGGTCGTCCGCGACCCCGTCGCGATCGGCCGCCCACCCCATGTCGGCGAGAAGCCGGATGCGCGGCCTGGCCGCGGTGCCGAGCATCGCATCCAGCTGGTCCAGCATGTCGCCCTGGTCGAACGCCCCCGTGCGCAGGTAGGTCTCGGCCCACGTCCGGACCTCGCAACGCCCGCCTTCGAGCAGCGAACCGGCGTCGTAGCCCAGGCGGCGGAGACGGCGGAGCGGAGCGCCCGGCGTAGCGGTGTCCACCAGGTACAGGAGGCGGTCACCCGCATCCACTCCGTCCCGCAGGAAGGGATCGAGCACGGCGTCGGCCTCCGCGCGACCGTTCACGAACGCGCAGACATGGCGGTAGCGGTCGAGCACCCCGCCGGCGAAGGCCACAGGGCGAGGTGTTTCTGGGATCTCCGCTGCCATCGACGACTCCCGTCCGTGCGGGAGACTAGTCCAGCCTCGGCCCGACGCACAACGACTCCTACCCCGACCCGCAATGAGGCTACGCTCGCCTCATGACGAACAAGACCCCGCGCGAAGAAGAGATCCAGAAGGAGCAGGAGGCGAAGGACGCCGAGAAGGAGCGTCTGGAGCAGGAGGAACGCCGCCTGCTCTGAGGCTCAGACTCCGTCCGCCGGGTCCCGCGCATCCCGCCACATCGTGGTGACGGCGGCCCCGTCGACGATGGATGTGAAACCGCCGACCGCCCGGAATCCGGCGCGTTCGTAGCGGTGGTCGTTGGCCGGATTCGTCGACTCGAGATACGCCGGAAGGCCCTTGGCGTCGAACAGCGCAAGATCTTCGGCAAGCATGCGCTGACCGATTCCGCGCCCGCGATGAGCCGGGTGCGTGGCCAGCAGGCTGAGGTACATGTGCGGTTCGCCGTGCGGGTGCGTCTCGTCGAAGCGCTGCCACAGCCGCTGGTACGCCTCGAAGCGCTCGGGCGCGAGCGTGCGCTCCATCAGGGCGTCGACCTCCGCCTCCTGCTCGTCGGTGAGCTCGTCCACCCCCGGTGGCAGCCAGACGGCGACCGTCGCCGCCTCGCCCGACGGGCCCTCCTGCACGGACACCGTGCGGTGGCCGATCGCACCTTCCACGAAGTACCTCCAGAACCGCTCCAGGTGAGCGGTCCCGCCATCCGGGGCCGCCAGAGCCGGGCCCCACACCGGGTCGTCGCGGAAAGCCAGGGCGATCGTGGTCGTGATGGCGTCCGCGTCGGCGGGGCCGGCGATCCGAGTCTCCATGGAAGAGACTGTACTTCCCAGAATCACTGGTGGCATGTATAGTCGTGAATCCTGCGCCGATCGGCGCGGGCAGCCCACGCTGAAGAACGCCGAACGGAAGGACACCGGGATGCTCAGCATGCAGTACCCGAAGCGCGAACAGCGCACCTTCCGCGCGCTCGAGCGCCCGCGGGGTCTGTAGCACCGCACCTTCCGGTGTACAGCCCCGCCGTTCGAGGTCCGGGGGTGACCTCCTCCTTCGCATCTCTGCGGGGAACGGCCGTCCCGGCCGCACCCCGATGAGAAACGAAAGGATCATGGAAAGAATCTCGAACCGCCTGCTGAGCTGGGCCTCCCTGCTGGAGGACTCCACGCGCGAGCAGGCGGTCACCACCTCGCGGATGCCGTTCATCCACCCGCACCTCGCCCTCATGCCGGACGCCCACCTGGGTCTCGGCGCCACGGTCGGGTCGGTCATCCCGACCCTCGGCGCCGTCATGCCCGCGGCCGTCGGCGTGGACATCGGATGCGGGATGATCGCCGTGCGGACGCAGTTCACGCGCGACGACGTGGCGGCCTCCTCCGCTCCGCTCTCGGAGCTGCGCACGCAGATCGAGCGCGCCATCCCGCTCTCCGCCGGTGCCCGCAACCGGAAGATCGTGGCGACAGCGGAGCCGCGCATCCAGGAGCTGACAGAGCTGGCCGAGCAGTCCGGTTTCGACCCGTCGACGCACCTGCGCGACTGGGAGCGTCAGCTGGGGTCGCTGGGCTCCGGCAACCACTTCATCGAGGTCAGTCTCGACGAAGAGGACGTGGTGTGGCTGTTCCTGCACTCGGGTTCCCGCGGTGTCGGCAACCGGATCGCCGGGCATCACATCAAGGTCGCGCAGGCGCTGATGGAGAAGTGGTGGATCGAACTCCCCGACAAGGACCTCGCCTACCTGGTCGAGGGCACGCCGGAGTTCGACGAGTACATCGCGCAGCTGCGATGGGCTCAGCAGTTCGCGCTGCTGAACCGTGAGGAGATGATGGACCGCGTGGTGCGTCAGACGTCGGAGTGGTTCGGCGTGGACGTGATCGAGTCGGAGCGCATCAACTGCCACCACAACTTCACGCAGAAGGAGAACCACTTCGGCAAGGACGTCTGGGTGTCGCGGAAGGGCGCCATCTCGGCGCGCGTCGGCCAGGCGGGACTCATCCCCGGTTCGATGGGGACAGCGTCGTACGTGGTCTCCGGGCTCGGCAACCCGCTCGCGCTGCACTCGTCGCCGCACGGCGCCGGGCGCCAGTTCTCGCGGACGGCCGCGCGTAAGCGGTTCACCATCGAGGAGCTGCGTGAGGCGATGACCGGGATCGAGTTCCGTGACACGGAGGCGTTCCTCGACGAGATCCCGCAGGCCTACAAGCCGATCGACCAGGTGATGACCGACGCGGCCGAGCTCGTCGAGATCCGCCACACGCTGCACCAGCTGGTGAACGTGAAGGGCGACTGACCACCGACGGAGAGACACTGACCGGGAAACGCAGAAGGCCGGCCCTTTCGGGCCGGCCTTCTGTCATCTCTGGTGGATCTGAGGGGACTCGAACCCCTGACCCCCTGCATGCCATGCAGGTGCGCTACCAGCTGCGCCACAGACCCAGAGTGTGTACCGTTCGGGTCTTTCGGACCTCCCGGAACAACTCATTCAGACTACTACATCGCGCCCGCCAGAAAAAACTGAGCGCCGCTCGTATCAGTCGAACAACTCGCTGAGCCAGTTCTCCTTCTTCTTCTTGTACGGGCGCTGGCCCTGCTGGTCGTAGCGGGGGTCACCGTAGCGCTGGTCACCGTATCGAGGCTCACGGTACTGCGGCTCCGCGTACGGCTGCGGAGCAGCGTACTGCGGCGGCATCGGCTGCGCGGCGGCCTGCGGGCCGGGCGTGGCCGGAGCCGAGGTCCCGGCGCGGTCGATGATCTTGTCGAGCTCGCCGCGATCGAGCCAGACTCCCCGGCATTCCGGGCAGTAGTCGATTTCGATGCCGTGGCGCTCGCTCATGACCAGGGTCGCGTTGTCGTTGGGACACTTCATGTGCCCATCCAAGCGACCCTTCTTGAGAGGGCTCTCAGGTGAACCCGACAGAACGCTGGGAGCCGGCTGCGGCGCTCTACTCGGCGTTCTCGTGGACGGGCAGCTCGATCGGGATCGTCGGGCAGTCCTTCCAGAGGCGCTCGAGCGCGTAGTACATGCGGTCCTCTTCGTGGAAGACGTGCACGACGAGGTCGCCGAAGTCGAGGAGCACCCAGCGGCCCTCCCCCTTGCCCTCACGGCGCAGCGTCTTCACACCGGCCTCGTTGAGGCGGTCCTCCACCTCGGAGGCGATGGCGACGACGTTGCGCTCGACCCGTCCGCTGACCAGCAGGAAGGCGTCCGTCAGCGGCAGCGGGCCCGACACGTCGAGGGCCACGAGATCCTGTCCGCCCTTCGAGTCGGCGGCGGCGGCAGCCACCTGCAGGATCTCCCGGGCGTGCTCGGATGCGGTCACGGAAGGTCCTCCGGTCGTGGGGTCGCGGTCGGTGCGAGAAGAGTGGCGCAGGTGCGGATGATCAGAACACCTTCAGCACATAGGCGGCCACGAGCAGCGCGGTGACGCTCACGGCCAGGACGCCGGCGGTGACCATGAGGATCACCGGCAGCGTATTGCCGCGCTTCTTCGGCGGGGCGATGACGCCCCGGGTGGAGGTGTGGGTGCTGATGGCGCGCGACGCGCGGACCGGCTGCACCTCCGAGGTGTTGAACTCGTTCTCCTCGCCGTCGAGCAGACGGTCGAGGTCGGACGAGTCGATGCGGTCGGGGTGGGCGCCGGTGGCTCCCATCCCGCGCGGAAGGTCGATCGAGCCGGTGACCAGGATCTCCCCCGTGCTCGTCAGAGGCGCGCGGGTGTCCGGCTGCGGGATGACGGGCAGGATGAGCGCGTTGGTGGTGGTCGCGGCGGTCGACTGGGCGACGTTCCGCGAGATGATCGGCTGGTTCTGGTCGTCGAGCTCGGCGGCCGTCGACCAGTGCCCGGTCGGCGGGGTGAACGGCCGGCGCTCCTGCGCGGCGGTCTCGTCGGGGTCCTCGCTTTTCTCCGGGGCGGCTGTAGCGGCGGCCGGACGCTCCGCCACAGGCGAGGCCGGAGCCTCCGCAGCGGTGTCGGCCACCTGGGGCGCGGCGCTCCCGAAGGCGGCGAAGGGGGACGTGGAGCTTTGGGTGACCGTGGTCTCCGACTGGCCCGAGCGGGATGCGGCCGGCGCCGACGACGGAGTGAGCGGTGCGAACGGCCAGGCCGACTTCTCGCTGGTCGGCGCGGGCGTCGCCGGGTCCGCCGCAATGGGATCGGCGGCGGGAGCTGCAGCTGCGGGCTCGGGGGCCGACGAGCCGGACTCCTCGGGAGCGGACGTGAAGGACACCGGGAAGACCTGCTCGCCCGCAGCGGGCGCGTGATTGGCCTGGGCGTTCGCCTCCTGCGCCTGCAGCATCGCTCGGAGCTCGCGGCGCGTCAGCGTGCGCTCCGGCCCGGCGTTCGCCGGTGCCGGCGGGGCGGACGGACCGGGGGTGCCGGACGCGGGCGCGGCGGGCGGCGTGGTCGGCTGAAGGATGGCCATCGGCTGAGTCACGGGCTCGGGCTGTGTGGTGTCGGGACCCTGACGGAACAGGTCGAAGGTGTCGCGTGACGGCGACGAGACGCCGGGCTCGGCGAACGCGCTGGCCGGAATGGCCGGGCGCTCCGGCTGGACCGGCGCCTGCTCGGCCTTCGCGGCGGGCGCGGACGGCTGCGACTCGGCCGGCTGCGACTCGGCCCGCTTCGGCTTGGCCTGCGCCTTCTCGGCGTCTCGCGACTCGGCCTGCGGCTTCTCCGCCGACGGCGCCGCGTCAGCCGCGGCCTCGTCCGTCTCGGGCGCGCGCGGCGGCACCGTGGTGGTCATCTCGGGGATCTGCCCACCGGGGGTCGGCTCGGCGGTTCCGGCACGTCGGGAGGCGGAGCGCTCGAACTCCCTCGCCTGTCGCCGCGTCTGCGGCTGGCCTGTTGGCGGCTGTTCAGGCCACGATGTCATGCCACGCTCCGATACAGATGGTGTTTGGAGATGTATTGAACAACCCCGTCCGGTACCAGGTACCACACCGGGAATCCCCTGCTCACCCGGCTCCGGCAATCGGTCGACGAGATCGCCAGGGCCGGAACTTCCAACAAGCTTACGTCTTGCTCCGGCAATCCAGAAATACTCAAGTCATGTCCCGGGCGACTCACAGCCACGAAGTGGGCGAGCTCCCAGAGCTCCGCGACGTCGCGCCAGCTGAGGATCTGGGCGATGGCGTCGGCGCCGGTGATGAAGAACAGCTCGGCGTCCGGCCGCTCCTCGTGGAGGTCACGCAGGGTGTCGATCGTGTAGGTGGGGCCCTCGCGGTCGATGTCGACCCTACTGACCGTGAACTGCGGGTTGGATGCTGTCGCGATGACGGTCATCAGGTACCGGTGCTCAGGTTCCGTGACCGCGCCCTTCTGCCAGGGCTGACCGGTCGGGACGAAGATCACTTCGTCGAGGTCGAAAGACTGGGCCACTTCACTGGCGGCGACCAGGTGGCCGTGGTGGATGGGGTCGAAAGTGCCGCCCATCACACCGATCCGCGGCCGGCCCGTCTCCTTCAGCTCCATGCCCGGATCGGCTCAGTGCCCCTGGGTCGGGTGGCCGGTGCCGTGGTGCGTGGCGCCCGGAGCGCCCGCGTGGGCGGCGGCGTCGGGGGCGGAGCGGTGGCTGTGCCGGTTGGCGACATCCTTGAAGCTCCAGGCGACGAAGGCGAGGGCGATGAAGAGGACGATGGCGATAGCACCGAAGGCCCAGGTGGGCATCGGCAGTTCGACGTGGGTCTCCGCCTCGGCGAGGACGGTCGTCAGGAATGACATCGTGCGTGATCCTTTCTCGGGGCCTTCGGCCCGCCGTCAAGTCTAGCGGTCGGTCACGCCCGGACCTGGCCGGACCCGCGGACGATCCACTTGGTGCTGGTGAGCTCCGGAAGTCCCATCGGCCCGCGTGCGTGCAGCTTTTGCGTCGAGATGCCGACCTCGGCGCCGAATCCGAACTCGCCGCCGTCGGTGAAACGCGTCGAGGCGTTCACCATCACAACCGCGGAGTCGACCTCGGCCAGGAAGCGCTCCGCGTTCTGCAGGTCGTTCGTGATGATCGACTCCGTGTGCTGGGTCGAGTATCGGCGGATGTGCTCGATCGCCTCGTCGAGGTCGTCGACCACTTTCACGGAGATGTCGAGGCTCATGTGCTCGGTGGCGTAGTCATCCTCCGTCACGGGCACCGCGTCCGGGGCGAAGGGCAAGGCGCGGTCGTCGGCGTGGATGGTGACGCCCTCGGTGCGCAGCGCGGAGAGCACCGGGGGCAGTAACCGCTCGGCAGCGGCGCTGTGCACGAGCAGCGTCTCGACGGCGTTGCACACGCTCGGCCGCTGGACCTTGGCGTTGCGGACGATGTCGACGGCCCAGTCCTCTCGGGCCGACTCGTCGAGCACCACGTGCACGACGCCCGCGCCGGTCTCGATCACCGGGACGGTCGACTGCGTCACGACGGCCTGGATCAGGTCGGCGCTCCCCCGCGGGATGAGCACGTCGACGAATCCGCGCGCCGTCATCAGCTCTGCCGCACCGTCGCGACCGAAGTCGTCGATCGTCTGCACGGCATCGGACGGAAGTCCGGCGCTCGCCAGCGCCTGCTGGATCACCTGCACGAGCACGCGGTTGGTCTCGATAGCCGCGCTGCCGCCGCGCAGCACCGCGGCGTTGCCGCTCTTGATCGCGAGCGCGGCGATGTCGATCGTGACGTTGGGCCGGGCCTCGTAGATCGCGCCGACGACGCCGAAGGGAACGCGCACCTGCGAGATCTTCACGCCGTTCGGCAGCGAGCTGCCCCGCACCGCCTGGCCGACCGGGTCGGTCAGGCCGACGATCTCGAGGACGGCGTCGGCGAGGCCCTGGAGACGCGACGGGCTCAGCGTCAGCCGGTCGAGCAGGCCGGTGGAGAGGCCGTTCTCACGGCCGTTGGCCAGGTCGAGCTCGTTGGCGGAGAGGATGTCGGCCGACGAGGAGAGCACACCGTCGGCGATCGCGCGCAGCGCGCGGTTCTTCCGATCGGTGTCGGCGATCGCCAGATCGCGCGACGCGGTCTTGGCGGCGGCGAGCCGTTCGTGCAGGGAGAGCGCGGCCGTGGGCAGCGCACCGGTCAGCGAGGACATGCGTCGATTCTAGGACGCCGCGGCGTCGGAGGTGACGGCCGCGGTCGAACCGGTGGAAAGCCCGGACCTGTGGACGGAAGCGTCGGATGTATCCGTGTCGGGTGCCGGCGCGAACCACGTCCCGACGTGCTCGCCCCGCAGCGCCTGCGACACCAGCGACGTCGCGGTGAGCACGACGGCGGTACCGCGCTCGGCCGCCTGGCGGGCGGCCGACACCTTCGTCACCGCTCCCCCGCTGCCGACGCCGGAGAGACCGGTCGATCCGATCTCGACGCCCTCCAGCTCGTCGTCCCAGCCGACGACCTCGATGCGCTCGGCGCCGGGCTCGTGCGGCGGACGCGTGTAGAGCGCATCCACATCGGAGAGCAGCACCAGGACGTCGGCGTCGACCAGCAGCGCCACCAGCGCTGCCAGACGGTCATTGTCGCCGAACCGGATCTCGTGCGTCGCGACGGTGTCGTTCTCGTTCACGATCGGCAGGATGCGGAGATCGAGCAGCCGCTCCATCGCGCGCTTCGCGTTGCTGCGGTGCGTCGGGTTCTCCATGTCGCCCGCGGTCAGGAGCACCTGACCCGCGACGATGTCGTAGCGGTCGAAGCTGTCCTGGTAGCGGTAGATGAGCACCGTCTGACCGACCGCGGCGGCCGCCTGCTGGGTCGCGAGGTCGGTGGGGCGCTCGGAGAGCGACAGGAACGGCGTGCCGGTCGCGATGGCGCCGGACGAGACCAGGATGACCTGCGTGCCGCGGCCATGAGCCTCGGCGAGGGCGTCGACCAGCGGCACGATCTGACCCGCGTTCTCGCCGCTGATGGACGACGAGCCCACCTTGACGACGATGCGTCGGGCGGAGGGGATCTGGCTGCGGTCGTCGATGGTCATTCCTCTGCGGTCTCCTCGTCTCCACGGCTGCCGTCAGCCGCGCTGCGCACCACGTTGTCGTCGTAGCCGTCGTCCTGCCACAGCCCCGCCTCGCGCTCCCGCAGGAGCTGCTCGCGGGCCTCCGCCTTCGCGTCCATCCGATCGAAGTAGTCGTCGCGGCGCTGAGCGCGGGTCGGACGCGCATTCGTGTCGAGGCGCACGTCGCTTCCGCGGGGCGAGGTGATGAGCTCCGCGGTGGAGGTGAGCGTGGGCTCCCAGTCGAACACCACGCCGTTGTCACGGCCGATGACGACGGTGGATCCGGCGACGGCGCCCGCACGGACCAGCTGGTCCTCGACGCCGAGCTTCGCGAGGCGGTCCGCCAGGAAGCCGACGGCCTCGTCGTTGGCGAAGTCGGTCTGGGCGACCCAACGCTCCGGCTTCGCGCCCAGGATGCGGTACACCGGGCCGTCCGTGCCACCCTCGACCTTGACGACGAAACCGGAGTCGTCGACGGCCTTCGGGCGGATGACGATGCGGGGTCGTGCCTGCTCCAGAGCGGCCTGCTCGGCGCGCGCCTGCTCCACGATCTCGGCCAGGGCGAAGGACAGCGGGCGCAGCCCCTCGTGGCTGACCGTCGAGATCTCGAAGACGCGGTAGCCGCGCTGCTCGAGCTCCGGGCGGACGAAGTCGGCGAGCTCGCGGGCGTCCGGGACGTCGATTTTGTTGAGGGCGATCAGCTGCGGGCGCTCGAGCAGCGGCGTCTGGCCTTCCGGCACCGGATAGGCGGCCAGCTCGCCGAGGATGACGTCCAAGTCGCTCAACGGGTCGCGACCGGGCTCCAGCGTCGCGCAGTCGAGCACGTGCAGGAGGGCCGAGCAGCGCTCGACGTGACGGAGGAACTCCAGGCCCAGCCCGCGTCCCTCGCTCGCACCCTCGATGAGACCGGGGACGTCGGCGACGGTGTAGCGGACATCGCCGGCCTGCACGACGCCGAGATTCGGGTGGAGGGTGGTGAACGGGTAGTCGGCGATCTTCGGCTTCGCCGCCGACATGGCGGCGATGAGGCTCGACTTGCCCGCCGAGGGGTACCCGACGAGGGCGATGTCGGCGACGGTCTTCAGCTCGAGTTGGACGTCGCCCTCCCACCCCGGGGTGCCCAGCAGAGCGAAGCCCGGCGCCTTGCGCTTCGGGTTCGCCAGCGCGGCGTTGCCGAGGCCGCCGACGCCGCCGGGAGCGGCGACGAAGCGCATGCCGGGCTCCGACAGATCGACGAGCTCGTCGCCGTCGGCGCTCTTGACGACCGTGCCGACCGGAACGGGCAGTTCGAGGGTCTCGCCGGTGTGGCCGCTGCGGTGGTCGCCCATGCCGAAGCCGCCGTTCTCGCTCGAACGGTGCGGGTGGCGATGGTAGCCGAGCAGCGTGGTCACCTGCGGGTCGGCGACGAGGACGATGTCGCCGCCGTTGCCGCCGTTCCCGCCGTCGGGTCCGGCCAGCGGCTTGAACTTCTCGCGCCGGACCGAGACGCACCCGTTGCCGCCGTTGCCGGCGCGCAAGTGCAACGTCACGCGATCAACGAACGTCGCCATGGTGCTCTCCTACTGATTGTGGTGCTGAAACGGCGGATGGGCGGGCCGAAGCCCGCCCATCCGGAAGAGTGGTGCTCGTGGTCGAGGCTCAGGCCTCGGCCGCCACGATGTTGACGACCTTGCGGCCGCCCTTGGTGCCGAACTCGACCGCGCCGGCGGCGAGGGCGAACAGCGTGTCGTCACCGCCACGGCCGACGTTCACGCCGGGGTGGAAGTGGGTGCCGCGCTGACGGACCAGGATCTCGCCCGCGTTGACGGTCTGGCCGCCGAAGCGCTTCACGCCGAGGCGCTGCGCGTTGGAGTCGCGGCCGTTGCGAGTGGAGCTCGCTCCCTTTTTGTGTGCCATGGTGTCTTCTCCTCGAGAGCCGTCGGCTACTTGATGCCGGTGATCTTGACGCGCGTGAGCTCCTGACGGTGGCCCTGGCGCTTCTTGTAGCCGGTCTTGTTCTTGAACTTCTGGATGACGATCTTCGGGCCGCGGAGGTCGCCGAGGACCTCGGCGGTCACGGTGACCTTCGCGAGGGACTTGGCGTCGGAGGTGATCTTGTCACCGTCGACCAGCAGCACCGGCGCGAGCTCGACCTTGCCGTCCTTGTCGGCCTTGATGCGGTCCATCGTCACGATGGTGCCGACCTCGACCTTCTCCTGCCGGCCACCGGCGCGCACAACTGCGTAAACCACTTTCACGTACCTTTTCGTCGGGGAACAGTTCCCGGCGCTGCCGCGGACCTGGTCCTGCTTCTTCAACTGTTTGGAAGTCACTGGCGAGTCCCGCCGGTAGCGACATGCTCCCGGCTGCTCTCAGAAAACCATGATGGCTGCGCGGGTCACACCCGGCACACACCAACGGTCAACTTTACCCGACGCCCGACAGGCCGTCAATTCAGCGACCGTCGTCACGGTGGCGACACCGTTCCGGCTTCGGGACCGTTCGGCTCCGACAGCGGAACCGGTTCCTAGAATCATTCTATGACGGTCCTGATCGATCCCCCGGCATGGCCGGCCCACGGCATGTTGTGGTCGCATCTGGTCAGCGACGCGTCGCTCGACGAGCTGCACGCCTTCGCCGAGGCCAACGGCATCCAGCGCCGCGCCTTCGACATCGACCATTACGACGTGCCCGACCGGCGCTACGACGAACTGGTGGCGGCCGGAGCGCATCCCGTCTCCGGCAAGGAGCTCGTGTCGCGGCTCATCGCCAGCGGGTTGCGGGTGCGGGCGCGCGACCGGGTCCGCCGCCGGCACTGACGGCGTCCCGGTCGCTCCAGTCCGGTGGTGGAGGCTACTCGCCCTTCGGCGCCAGCTCGCCGCCGGCGATGACCGCCGTGCTCGCACGCCGGCTCCGGTTGCGACCCTGACCCGGCTCCTTCGGCGCAGGCAGCGCATCGAGCACGGAGTCGAGCAGGAGCTCGGCCTCTTCGGGCGACGGGCGCGGCGCGGGCGGGCGCACCTCCGCCGGCTCCGGGAGGTCGAGGAGCGGGAGGATCGGCTCGGCCGCCGGCTCGGACGCCGCGGCCTCCGGCCCGGCCTCCGCCGGAACCTCGGCCGACTGCTCCGACGTGGGCTCGCTGGCCGCGTCCTCGGGCGGCGTGACCTCGGCCTGCTGCCGATCGGCACCGCCCTTGCCCTTACGGCGGCGCTTCTTCGTGGCGGTGACCTCGGTCAGCGTCACCTCGGTGACGCTGATCTCCTCGACCTCGGCCGACGCGGCGCTCTCGTGCGCCTTCGCCTCCTCGTCGTGGTGGATGGTCGACGCGGCGATCTTGGCCAGCGCGTTCTTGGCGTCGTCGGTGATGGCGTGCGTGCCGTTGTGGCCACCGCCGCCGTTGCCGCCGTTTCCGTTGCCGTTGCCGTTCGATCCGCCGTTGCCGCTGCCGCCGGTGCTGCCGCCGCGACCGCGGCGACGCTCGTTCTGCGGCTGCTGCGGCTGGCGGTGCTTCACGACCGGGTCGTGGTGCACGATGACACCGCGGCCGGCGCAGACCTCGCACGCCTCGCTGAAGGTCTCCAGCAGGCCCAGGCCGAGCTTCTTGCGGGTCATCTGCACGAGACCGAGCGAGGTGACCTCGGCGACCTGGTGCTTCGTCCGGTCGCGGCTCAGGCACTCCACCAGGCGGCGGAGCACCAGGTCGCGGTTCGACTCCAGGACCATGTCGATGAAGTCGACGACGATGATGCCGCCGATGTCGCGAAGCCGCAGTTGACGGACGATCTCCTCGGCCGCCTCCAGGTTGTTCTTGGTGACCGTCTCCTCGAGGTTGCCGCCCGAGCCGACGAACTTGCCGGTGTTCACGTCCACGACGGTCATGGCCTCGGTGCGGTCGATGACGAGCGAACCGCCCGACGGGAGCCACACCTTGCGCTCCAGCGCCTTCTCGATCTGCTCCGTGATGCGGAACTCGTCGAACGCGTCGCGCTCCCCCGTGTACGGCTCGACACGGTCGAGCAGGTCGGGGGCGACCTGGCGGAGGTAGTTCTCGATCGTCTGGCGCGCGTCGTCTCCGGCGATGACGAGCTTCTGGAAGTCCTCGTTGAAGACGTCGCGGATGATCTTGATCAGGAGGTCGGGCTCGCTGTGAAGAAGCGCGGGCGCCTGCTGCGTCTCGACGCGCGTGCTGATGTCCTCCCACTGCGAGGTCAGGCGCGTGACGTCGAGGGTGAGCTGCTCCTCGGTCGCTCCCTCGGCGGCGGTGCGCACGATCACGCCCGCGTTCTCGGGCAGCACCTCCTTCAGGATCTTCTTGAGGCGCGAGCGCTCGGTGTCCGGGAGCTTGCGGCTGATGCCGTTCATGGAACCGCCCGGCACGTACACGAGGTAGCGGCCGGGAAGCGAGATCTGGCTGGTGAGACGCGCGCCCTTGTGACCGACCGGGTCCTTGGTGACCTGGACGAGCACACGGTCGCCGGGCTTCAGGGCCAACTCGATGCGGCGCGGCTGGTTGCCGGTCTCGACCGCATCCCAGTCCACCTCACCCGAGTACAGGACGGCGTTGCGGCCACGGCCGATGTCGACGAACGCGGCCTCCATGCTGGGGAGCACGTTCTGCACGCGGCCGAGGTAGACGTTGCCGATGAGCGACGCCTCCTGCGAACGGGCGACGTAGTGCTCGACGAGCACCTTGTCCTCGAGAACGCCGATCTGGATGCGGCCGCCCTTCGAGCGGACGATCATCTGACGGTCGACGGACTCGCGGCGGGCCAGGAACTCGGCCTCGGTGATGACCGGGCGGCGCCGGCCGGCGTCACGACCGTCGCGGCGGCGCTGCTTCTTCGCCTCGAGACGCGTGGAGCCCTTGACCTTCTGCGGCTCGGTGATGAGCTCGGGCTCGCGCGGCGTGCGCACCTTGACGACGGTGTTGGCCGGGTCGTTGGCGTTGTCGCGCGACTCGCCCGCGCGGCGGCGGGACCGACGGCGGACACCGCCGACCGGCTCCTCGTCGGCCTCGGGGAGCGGCGGGAGCGGCAGGACGTCCGGCGCCTGGAAGAGCAGGGTCGTCGGGGGCAGGCCGGGCGCGGCGGCGCCGACGACCGGTGCCTCCGTCTCGCCGTGCTTGTCGGGGAGCGCCGGGGGCTCGAGGCCCGCCGGGGGCTGTCCGCCCTCCGCGGCAGAGGCGGGCGCCGTCTCCTCGACGGTGGCGCCCGGTGCCGCTTCGGGCTCGGCAGGCGTCTGCTCGGCAGGCGCCTGCGTCACAGCGACCTGCTCGGCCTCACCCTGTCCGGAGGAAGGCGGGAACGCATCGGCCTGTGCGGCCTGGAAGGGCTTCCTCACGACGCGTCGTGCGCCGAAGAGCCCCTTGCGCTTCCGTCCTCCCGTCTCCGTCTCGTTGTTGTCCGTGTTGTCGATATTTTCGTTATCCACCATCGCTGGTGCACTCCTCGACCGGTGGCGGTTGCCCGCTCACCGGGTCTCTCCGTCGGGAGGCGGCGCGAGCGGCGCCTCCCTCAATCCTGTTCGGATACCGCCGGGCTCGTGGCGCGGCCTGCATCCGGCTCATGTTCTCCACCGGCCACGGCCGGCATTTTTCACGGACGCTCAGGGCGCCCTCAAGCCTTCTGTCGGTGCTCCCGGCCTCGGCCGGGACGACTGCTGCAACGATTATCGCACGGGCGCGGGTCCACCCGAGTCTCCTCCCAGGACGACACGCAGGCGTCATGCCATAATCCGAGGGTGCCAGACAGCCCCGCCGAGGTTTCCTACCGCCGCCCGACCGCTCTCGCCGTCTTCCTGATCATCGCCGGACTCATCGGAGTATGGGCGGCGTTCATGCTCACCGTGGACAAGTTCCACCTCCTGGAAGATCCGAACGCGCAGCTCTCCTGCAACTTCTCGGTGCTGGTCGGTTGCGCCAAGAATCTGAACTCCTGGCAGGGATCGCTGCTCGGCTTCCCGAACCCGCTCCTCGGGCTCGGCGGCTGGACGGCCACGATCGCCGTCGGCGCCGGCCTCCTGGCGAACCGTGGGCGTTTCGCCCGCTGGTACTGGATCGCGTTCAACGTGGGCGTGCTGCTCGCGCTGGTGCTCGTCATCTTCCTGATCACGCAGTCCATCACCGTGCTCAACGTGCTGTGCCCCTGGTGCATGGTGACCTGGCTCGTGACCATCCCGACCTTCTGGGCGGTGACCCTCTACAACCTCAAGGAGGGCAACATCCCCGTCCCGGAGCGCGCGCGTCGCGTGTTCCGCACGCTGTACGGCTGGGTGCCGCTGATCACCATCGTCTGCTACGCGATCGTCGCGATCCTGGCTCAGATCCAGCTCGACTGGATCCACCGCGCCTTCGTCTGATCTGATCGCCTGATCGGTCCGCTTGGCCGGACCGCCGGACCGCCGGACCGCCTACTCTCCGTCCGGACGCTCTCCGACCGGCGGCGGCGCGTCACCTCCTCGTCTGCTTCGTGGGAAGCAGCGCGAGAAACGGAGGCATTCCGGGCACTCCTTCTCGGAAAATCCCTCCGTTCGCTGCGCTTCCCCAGCGCGCCTGACCGATGCGCCTCCCTTTCCGCGCGCAAGAGAAGGCGGCGGGAAACGGAGGTCTTCCGGCGCGACACACCGGTGGATGCGCGAAAGGGAGGCGTCCGCGGCTCAGCCGGCCGGGGATGCCTCCCTTTCGTGCAGCGTGTCGGCTCAGCCGAACCAGAGGCCGAGTTCGCGCTGCGCCGACTCGGGCGAGTCGGAGCCGTGCACGAGGTTCTGCTGCACCTTGAGGCCCCAGTCGCGGGCGAGGTCGCCGCGGATGGTGCCCGGGAGCGCGGTCGTCGGGTCGGTGGCGCCGGCGAGGGAGCGGAAGCCCTCGATCACGCGGTTGCCCGCGAGGCGGATGGCCACGATCGGGCCCGACTCCATGAACTCGACCAGCGGCTCGTAGAACGGCTTGCCCTCGTGCTCGGCGTAGTGCTGCGCGAGCAGTTCGCGGTCGGCCTGCAGCATCCGCAGGTCGACGAGCGAATAGCCCTTCGCCTCGATCCGGCGCAGGATCTCACCGGTCAGCCCGCGGGCCACTCCATCCGGCTTGATGAGGACGAGGGTCTCTTCGACGGCACTGGTCATGGGTTCTCCGTTCCATTGTCGGCCGCGGAAGCCGCGGCCCGGTTGTTTCGGTCGATGCGTGCGGCGGCGATCATGCAGTACGCCCACATGGCGGTGAAGATCGCGCCGACGATGAAGAAGGCGGGGACGAGGAGGCCGGCCGCGACGATGACGACCTGGACGATCCAGCCGAGCACGATGCCGACGGTGTTCCGCAGCAGCCCGATCGCGACGATCATCAGGACGATCAGGGCGGCTCCTCCGCCGAGGGCGACGGCGGCGGGCAGCGAGCCCAGGCCGAACAGCACCAGCGCGCCGAGGAAGACCACGAGCAGCTCGAAGCCGAGGACGATCGACCCGAGGAGCTCGCGGAGCGATCGCTGACGGCGCGGGCGCCCGGCTCGCCCGCCTCGCGGGGGCTGCTGCTCGGGCGCGTCGCCCGCGGATCCGGCGTCGGTCACGTCGCCGCCTTCTTCCACTCCTGCTCCTCGGCGTACGCCATGGCCTGGCCGACCAGCACGATGCTGCCGGCCACGACCACCGCGCGGCGGCCCTCCTCGCCCGCCCAGTCGCGGGCGGACTCGAGCGCGTCGATGGGGTCCGAGTAGACGATGGTCGCCTCGTCGCCCACCTCCTCGCGCACCAGGTCGCCGAGGTCCTCCGCCTCCCGCGCCCGCTCCGAGTCGGGACGCGTGACGAAGAACTGCGTGGCGACCGGCGCGAGCGCTCGGATGACGCCGCGCGCATCCTTGTCGCCCAGGATGCCGACGACGAAGGTGATCTCGTCGAAGTCGAAGTACGTGCGCAGGGCTTCGGCGAGCACCTCAGCGCCCGCGGGATTGTGCGCGGCGTCGACGAGGATGCTCGGCTCGATACCGATCAGTTGCAGGCGGCCGGGGGACGTGGCCGTGGCAAACCCCTCCTCGACGAGCGCGGGATTGAGCGGCTGGGTACCGCGCCCCAGGAACGTCTCGACCGCTGCCACGGCGACGGCCGCGTTCTGCGCCTGGTGGTCTCCGTAGAGCGGGAGGAAGACGTCCTCATAGGTGGCTGCACGCCCGCGGACGGTCACCAGCTGTCCGCCGACGGCGACGCGGGTCGATGCGACATCGAAGTCGCCCGGCTGCTCGGCGAAGGTCGACTCGGTGAGCAGCGCGGCATCCCGCAGCACCCGGTCGGCCTCGGGAGTCTGCGCGGAGGACACGAGGTCGGCCGACGGCTTCACGATCCCCGACTTGGTGCGCGCGATCTCCTCGACGGTGTCGCCGAGCGCCTTCGTGTGGTCGAGGGCGATCGGGGTGAATACGGCCACCTGGCCGTCTCCGACGTTCGTAGAGTCCCACTCGCCGCCCATGCCGACCTCGATCACCGCGACGTCGACGGGTGCGTCGGCGAACGCGGCGAAGGCCAGGGCCGTCAGCGCCTCGAAGAACGTCAGCGGCGCCTTGCCCGACTCGGTCAGCTCCGCATCCACGATCTCCAGGTACGGGCTGATGTCCTCCCAGTTCCGCACGAGCGCCTCGTCCTCGATCGGCTCGCCGTCGATGACGATGCGCTCGTTGAAGCGCACGAGGTGCGGACTCGTGAGCAGTCCGGTGCGCAGCCCGTAGGCCCGCAGCAAGCTCTCGGCGATGCGGCTGGTGGACGTCTTCCCGTTGGTGCCGGTGACGTGGATGATCGGGTACGCGCGCTGCGGGTCGCCCAGCAGCTCCACCGCACGGCGGGTGGCGTCGAGCCGCCGCTCGGGCGCTCCCTCGCCGACCCGGGCGAGCAGCGCCTGGTAGACGGCCTCGGCGCGGTCGCGGTAGTCGTCCTCGTCGGTCACGACTCCTCCTCGTTCAGCTTGGTGACGCCGACGGTGAACGCCCCGGCGTTAGCGAACTGCCCGGCGCCGAACTGCTGCTCGTACGCGGGCTCCTCCCGTGTCGATGCTCCCGCGGCCGACACCTGCACCGCCAGGGCCAGCGTCTCGGTCGCGATGTCGACGTCGCCGGCGAGGTCGAGCGCGCGCGCGTCGTCCTCGTGCTCGAACGTCAGGGCGAGCCGGATCCGGTCGCTGACGTCGAGTCCGGCCGCCTTCCGGGTGTCCTGCACAGCGCGGATGATGTCGCGTGCGAGTCCCTCCGCCTCGAGCTCCGGGGTGGTCGCGGTGTCGAGCAGGACGAACCCGCCGCCGGCGAGCAGCGCCAGCGCCGAGCTCCCGTCGCCGTCGGCCGCGGTCTCGAGCACGAGGTCGTACTCCCCCTCGACCAGCTCGACGCCGCCGACGGTGACCACACCGTCGGTCTCCGTCCAGTCACCGGCCCGGGCGGCCTGGATGACCTGCTGCACCTGCTTGCCGAGTCGCGGACCGGCCGCGCGGGCGTTCACGGTCAGCTTGCTCGTGATGCCGTAGTGCGCAGCGCTGTCGTCCTGCAGCTCGACCAGCTCGACCGCCTTCACGTTGAGCTCGTCGCGCAGGATGCCCTCGAACGGGGCCAGCGCGGCGGCGTCGTGCGCTACGACGGTGAGCGAGGCCAGCGGCAGCCGGACGCGCTTGCCGGCCTGCTTGCGCAGCGACAGCGCGGTGGAGCTGATGGCGCGGATGCGGTCCATCGCATCCACCAGGGCGTCGTCCGCCGGGAACTCGGCGGCCGCCGGCCAGTCGGTGAGGTGGACGCTGCGGCCGCCGGTGAGGTCCTTCCAGATGCGCTCGCTGATGAGCGGCAGGAGGGGCGCGGCGACGCGGGTCACGGTCTCGAGCACGGTGTAGAGAGTGTCGAACGCCTCGGTACCGCTGCCATCCTCGCCGACGCCCTCCCAGAACCGGTCGCGCGACCGGCGCACGTACCAGTTGGTGAGCACGTCGGCGAAGTCACGCAGCTTCGCGGCGGCGAGGGTCGAGTCCAGGGCCTCCAGGTCGGCGGTCACGGCCTCCACCAGGTCGCGCGTCTTGGCGAGGAGGTAGCGGTCGAGCACATCGGTGGACGCGGTCGAGCGCTTCGCCTCGTACCCGCTCGCGTTGGCGTACAGAGAGAAGAAGTACCAGGTGTTCCACAGCGGCAGCAGCACCTGACGGACGCCCTCGCGGATGCCCTCCTCGGTGACCACCAGGTTGCCGCCGCGCAGCACGGGGCTCGACATCAGGAACCAGCGCATCGCGTCGGAGCCGTCGCGGTCGAAGACCTCGTTGACGTCCGGGTAGTTGCGGAGCGACTTCGACATCTTCTGCCCGTCACTGCCGAGCACGATGCCGTGGCTGATGACGTTCTTGAAGGCCGGGCGGTCGAACAGCGCCGTCGCGAGGGTGTGCAGCAGGTAGAACCAGCCGCGCGTCTGCCCGATGTACTCGACGATGAAGTCGGCCGGGTTGTGGCTGTCGAACCAGTCGCGGTTCTCGAACGGGTAGTGCACCTGGGCGAACGGCATCGATCCGGAGTCGAACCACACATCGAGCACATCCGGGATGCGGCGCATGGTGGATCGGCCGGTCGGGTCGTCCGGGTTCGGGCGCGTGAGCTCGTCGATGAACGGGCGGTGCAGATCCGGCTCTCCCGCGGCGTTCAGCGGCAGGCGGCCGAAGTCGCGCTCCAGCTCCTCGAGCGACCCGTAGACGTCGACCCGCGGGTAGGCGGGGTCGTCGCTCTTCCACACCGGGATGGGCGACCCGAAGTAGCGGTTGCGCGACACCGACCAGTCGCGGGCACCGGCGAGCCACTTGCCGAACTGGCCGTCCTTGACGTTTTCGGGAACCCAGGTGATCTCCTGGTTGAGCTCGCCCATCCGGTCGCGGAAGTCGGTGACGCGCACGAACCAGCTCGACACCGCCTTGTAGATGAGGGGATTGCGGCAGCGCCAGCAGTGCGGGTACGAGTGCTCGTAGCTCGCCTGGCGCAGCAGCCGGCCCTGCTCCTTGAGCAGACGGGTCAGCGGCTTGTTCGCGTCGAACACCTGCAGGCCGGCGACATCGGGCACGTCGGAGAGGAAGCGTCCGCCGTCGTCCACCGAGATGATGACCGGGATGCCGGCCTTCTCCGTGACCCGGTGGTCGTCCTCGCCGTAGGCAGGCGCCTGGTGCACGATGCCGGTGCCGTCCTCGACCGTCACGTAGGCGTCGACGAGGATGCGCCACGCGTTCTGCGTGCCCCACTTCTCGGTGTCGGCGTAGTAGTCCCAGAGCCGGTCGTACTCCACATCTTCGAGCTCGGAACCGCGCAGTGTGCCGGTGATCGCGGCCACCGCGTCGGCGGGCGACTCGTAGCCGAGATCCTTTGCGTAGTTGCCGACGAGATCCTTCGCCAGCAGGTAGCGGCCGCTCAGCACCTCCTGGTCCGGGTCGCCGTACGAGTCGGCGGCGCCGTTCGGTCCGGAGGGCAGCACGGCGTACTCGATGTCGGGACCGACCGCGAGCGCGAAGTTGGTGGGCAGCGTCCACGGCGTCGTCGTCCAGGCGAGCGCCCGCACGCCGGTGAGCCCGAGCACCTCGGCCTTCTCGCCGACCAGCGGGAATGTGACCGTCACGGTCTGGTCCTGACGCATCTTGTAGACGTCGTCGTCCATCCGCAGCTCGTGGTTGGACAGTGGGGTCTGGTCGCGCCAGCAGTACGGCAGCACGCGGTAGCCCTCGTAGGCGAGACCCATCTCGTGCAGCTGCTTGAACGCCCAGATCACCGACTCCATGTACGTGGTGTCGAGCGTCTTGTAGTCGTTGTCGAAGTCGACCCAGCGCGCCTGACGGGTGACGTACTCGCGCCATTCGCGGGTGTACCGGAGCACCGAATCCTTCGCCGCCTGGTTGAACGCGGCGAGGCCCATCTCCTCGATCTGGCTCTTGTCGGTGATGCCCAGCTGCCGCTCGGCCTCGAGCTCGGCGGGCAGGCCGTGCGTGTCCCAGCCGAAGCGGCGCTCCACCTTCTTGCCGCGCATCGTCTGGAAGCGCGGGAAGACATCCTTCGCGTACCCGGTCAGCAGGTGGCCGTAGTGCGGGAGGCCGTTGGCGAACGGCGGGCCGTCGTAGAAGACCCACTCCTCGGCGTCGGCGCGGTTCTCGATGGAGGCGCGGAAGGTCCCGTCCTTGTCCCAGAACTTCAGGACGTCGGTCTCGATCTCCGGGAAGACGGGGCTCGGCGTGACTTCGGGGCGCTGCTCGCCGTCGTCAGGCGAGTCCGGCGCGGACTTGGGGTACGGCATCTCACTCCTGGCAGGTTCTCGTGCTGGACGAGGACGCCGGACGCTCGCGCGCCCGTCGCGGTACCACCCCGCTTGCCCCACCCGCCGCCGGTGGCGGAAAGGGCCTCTCATTCTTCGGCTATGACGGGCCGGCCCCGTTCGGTTCTACTGAGCGCCGCTCGCGCGGCCGCCGTTCTTCCGAAAGCTCCCCGGCGATACCCGGATCTATGCCTGTGCCCTCCATCTTATCCGCTCCACGCCCCTCCGCGTCCGGCTTTCCGTGAAGTGCAGCCTGTGGCGGTCGACACGCCGCCCGAGACCGCAACTACGTGCACTTCGCGACGAAGTGCGTCGCGAGGGGCCGAGCACCTCAGAGCGCGGAGGCGTAGCCGCGGCAGACCGGAGCGACGGCCGTCCGGACGAGCGGGGTGAGGGCCCCGCGGCGGACGCCGGCGCGCGCCCACGCTGTTGCCGCCGAGACGGCGGCTCCCACGACCGCAGTGGCTGCCGCGCGCGGGAGCAGCGCGTCGCCGCCGAGCGTCGCCCGGCCCGCGATGAACGCCTGGAGGCTGCGCACGAGCGCGAGGAACCGTGGGAGGGCGGAGGCCTGCAGCTCCGCATCGGTGCCCATCAGGTCCACCTGGGTCACGGCGAGCGGCAGGCGGCCCGGGCCGAAGGTGTCGGCGAGGCGCGTGACCGCGTCGAGCACCGCCTCCATCGGCGCCAGCTCGGCCGGCACGGACGCGAGCGTCGTGTCGAATGCGGCGAGCGCCTCGTCGACCTCCAGCCACAGCAGGTCGCTCTTTGACCCGAAGTAGTTGAAGAAGGTGGCCCGGCTGACGCCGGCGCGCCGCGCGATGTCGTCGACCGTGGTTCCCGTGTAGGTCTGCTCGAGGAAGAGTTCGGCGGCCGCCTCGGCCAGCATTTCGCGGGATGAGGAGCGGGGCCGACCGGAGCTGGACGAACGCGGGGAATGCTGCAGAGCCATCTCGCGTTCCCTTCTCGTGCCATTATTGGACCCGGTCCACATATTAATCCGTTCTGAAGGACACCCGTGACAACCACCACCAGCCCCGTCCGCAGCGAGACCGATCGCCCGGGCATCACCCCCGGCACCGCACGCCGCGTCACCATCGCCTCGTTCGTCGGCACGGCGCTCGAGTCGTACGACTTCTACCTCTATGCGTACTTCGCGGCCTTCTTCGTCGGCCCCCTCTTCTTCGCGCCCCTCGGTGCCTTCGGTGGAGCACTGGCCGCGTTCCTCGCCATCGCCGCCGGCTTCGTCATCCGCCCGATCGGCGCTGTCGTGTTCGGCAACCTGGGCGACCGGATCGGACGCCGCCCGACCCTGCTCATCACCATCCTCATCATGGGATTGAGCACCGGCCTGGTCGGACTGCTCCCGACATACGCGGCGGCCGGCTGGTTCGGGGCGATCGCGATCGTGCTGCTGCGCCTGCTGCAGGGCTTCTCGGTCGGCGGCGAATGGGGCGGCTCCATCCTGCTGGCCACCGAGTACGCCAACCCGAAGCGTCGCGGCTTCTACGCGGCTCTCCCCCAGTTGGGCTCGCCCGTGGGCTCCATCCTGAGCGCGGTGGTGTTCATCGTCCTCACCCTCAGCATGTCGACCGCGGACATCGCCGCCTGGGGATGGCGCATCCCCTTCCTGACGGCGTTCCCACTGTTGCTCGTGTCGCTCTACCTGCGGTGGTCGATCGACGAGACGCCGGTGTTCCGCAAGCTGCTCGAGACGGGAACGCGCGACCGCTTCCCGGTGATCGACGTCTTCCGCAAGGCGCCTTCGGGCTTCGTCATCGGGATCGGCGCTGCGGTGCTCGGCATCGGCTCCTACTCGCTGATGAACACCTACATGGTCGACTACGGCACCTCGGTGCTGGGCTTCAAGTACCAGGACCTGCTGGTCGCCACGACCATCGGCGGTCTGCTTCAGCTGGTCACCATCCCGCTGTTCGGCCTCTGGGCGACCCGGATCGGCTCGGCGAAGGTCGTCGCCATCGGCGCGGTCGGAACGCTGATCGTCGCCTTCCCGATGTACTTCCTGCTGCAGTCCGCGTCGTTCGCGATCCTCGTCGGCAGCATGATCATCGGCGGCATCCTGCCCACCCTGTCGTGGGCGGGCCTCGGCGGGCTCATGTCGGACCTCTTCCCGAGCGAGGTGCGCTACAGCGGGCTGTCGGTCGCGTACAGCCTCGCGGCGCTGCTCACGTCGTTCGTCCCGGCGCTCACGCTGGTCTTCGGCAAGGCCACCGGCAACGCCTGGTGGCACCCCGGCATCGTGCTCGCCGTCATGTCGCTGATCACCCTCGTCGCGGCCCTTCTCGCGGCTCGGCGGAAGCCCATCATCGACGAGGTCTGACGCGTTCGTACCCGAGGTTCGGTACTCTGGAGGGGATCCCACACTCAGGCACCCCGTGGACACGGTGCCGCACATATCGACTCGGAGGACCTCTATGAGCGAGAACACGCCCGCCCCTCGCGTACCGGACAAGCCCGCACTGGAAGGTCTCGAGTCGAAGTGGGGTGACCGCTGGCAGCAGGACGGCACGTTCGAGTTCGACCGCGATGGCGCTCTCGCCGCCGGCCGCGACGGCGTCTACTCGATCGACACGCCGCCGCCGACGGCCTCTGGGTCGCTGCACATCGGCCACGTCTTCAGCTACACGCACACCGACGTGATCGCACGCTTCCAGCGCATGCGCGGCCGCACGGTCTTCTACCCGATGGGATGGGACGACAACGGCCTGCCCACCGAGCGCCGCGTTCAGAACTACTACGGCGTGCGCTGCGACCCGTCGCTCCCCTACGAGCCGGACTTCACGCCGCCCTTCGAGGGCGGCGACAACAAGAGCACCAAGGCGGCCGACCAGAAGCCGATCTCGCGCCGCAACTTCATCGAGCTGTGCGAGCGGCTGACCGAAGAGGACGAGAAGCAGTTCGAGGCGCTCTGGCGCACCCTCGGCCTCTCGGTGGACTGGTCGCAGACCTACCGCACCATCGGGCGCGACTCGATCCGCACCTCCCAGCTGGCCTTCCTCCGCAACATCGAGCGCGGTGAGGCGTACCAGGCGCAGGCGCCGACCCTGTGGGACATCACCTTCCGCACCGCCGTCGCGCAGGCCGAGCTGGAGGACCGCGAGCAGCCGAGCGCCTACCACCGCGTCGCCTTCCACGGCGCCGACGGCCCGGTCTACATCGAGACCACCCGCCC
Source organism: Leifsonia sp. NPDC014704 (assembly GCF_043083605.1). Taxonomy (NCBI): domain Bacteria; kingdom Bacillati; phylum Actinomycetota; class Actinomycetes; order Micrococcales; family Microbacteriaceae; genus Leifsonia; species Leifsonia sp. NPDC014704. Next base: position 1,016,154 of record NZ_JBIBYW010000001.1, read on the forward strand.
GGAACTCCTTCCCGCCTGTGTGGCGCTGGTGGCGCATCCCGACGACGAGCGATACAAGCCGCTGTTCGGCACCACCGTCCGCACTCCGCTGTTCGACGTCGAGGTCCCGGTCGTCGCCCACCACCTCGCCCAGCCGGACAAGGGATCGGGCATCGCCATGATCTGCACTTTCGGCGATGTCACCGACGTCACCTGGTGGCGCGAACTCGATCTCCCGAACCGGGCGATCATCGGCTTCGACGGTCGCATCCTCCCCGAGCCGCCCGCGGCGATCACGTCGGAGGCCGGCAAGGAGGCCTACGCCCAGCTGGCCGGCAAGACGGTGTTCTCGGCCAAGCAGGCGGTCGTCGAGCTGCTGCGCGCGTCCGGAGACCTGGAGGGCGATCCCAAGCCCATCCAGCACCCGGTGAAGTTCTTCGAGAAGGGCGACAAGCCGCTCGAGATCGTCTCCACCCGCCAGTGGTACGTGAAGAACGGCGCCCGCGACGAGGAGCTGCGCGCCCGGCTCATCGAACTGGGTCGCGAGATCGACTGGCACCCCGACTTCATGCGCGTCCGCTACGAGAACTGGGTCAACGGCCTCACCGGCGACTGGCTGATCTCGCGCCAGCGGTTCTTCGGTGTGCCGATCCCGGTCTGGTACCCGCTCGATGCGGACGGCAACCCGCTCTTCGACGAGCCGATCCTCCCAACGGAGGAGATGCTGCCGGTCGACCCGTCGTCCGACACCGCGCCCGGCTTCGACGAGGCGCAGCGCGGTCAGGCCGACGGCTTCGTCGGCGAGCACGACGTGATGGACACGTGGATGACCTCCTCGCTCACTCCGCAGCTGGCGGGCGGGTGGATGCGCGATCCGGAGCTGTTCGACGCCGTCTTCCCGTTCGACCTGCGGCCCCAGGGGCAGGACATCATCCGCACCTGGCTGTTCTCGACCCTGCTGCGGGCGAAGCTGGAGGCGGACGTGGCTCCGTGGCGCAACGCCGCCCTCTCCGGCTTCATCGTCGACCCCGACCGCAAGAAGATGTCAAAGTCGAAAGGCAACGTGGTGACGCCCGCCGACATCCTCGAGAAGCACGGCTCCGACGCGGTGCGGTACTGGGCGGCGTCGAGCAAGCTCGGCACCGACGCGGCGTTCGACCCGCAGAACCCGACGCAGATCAAAATCGGCCGCCGGCTGGCGATCAAGCTGCTCAACGCGGCGAAGTTCATCCTCGGCTTCGACGCGCCCGCCTCGCTCGAGCTCGACCGGGTGACGAGCCCGCTCGACCGCAGCATGCTGCAGAACCTCGCCGGGGTCGTGGCGGACGCGACAGCCGCGCTCGAGAACTACGAGCACTCCCGGGCGCTGGAGATCGTGGAGCCGTTCTTCTGGACCTTCTGCGACGACTACCTGGAGCTCGTGAAGGAGCGCGCCTACGGGGAGGCCGGTGAGGAGCAGGCCTCCGCCGTCGTCGCCCTGCGCGTCGCGCTCTCCGCGTTCCTCCGGCTGTTCGCCCCCGTGCTGCCCTTCGCGGCGGAAGAGGCGTGGAGCTGGTCCGAGGAGGGCTCGGTGCACGTGGCGCCGTGGCCCGAGGCCCGGGAGGTCGCGCTCGACTGGAGCGCGGACCGTGAGGTCCTCGCCATCGTCGGTCGCGCCCTGACCGGCATCCGCGGTGCCAAGACGGCCGCCAAGGCGTCCCAGCGCACGCCGGTCGACTCGGCCGTCATCGCCGGCCCGGCCGTCGAGATCGCTGCCGTCGAATCCGCTGCGGGCGACCTCCGCTCTGTCGGCAGAATCGCCGACCTGCGGTTCGCCTCCGCCGACGAGCTGCAGGTGACCGATATCCTGCTCGCCGCAGCCCCGAGCGAGGAGGAACGATGACCGCGACCGTCCGGCGCGTACGAGACAACGAGTTCTTCACCTGGCTCGACCTCTACGCAGGCTACGGCGAGTTCTACGAGCGCCCCATCACCGACGAGAAGGCCCTGCTCGTGTGGAGCTGGATCTCGGACCCGGACAACGAGCTGGAGGCGTACTTCGCCGTCGACGAGGAGGACACGCCGATCGGCCTGGCGCATGTGCGCGAGTTCGTCCGCCCCCTCGACGGCAGCAAGGGCCTGTACCTCGACGACCTGTTCGTGAGCCCCGACGCCCGCGGCGCCGGAGCCGGCTCCGCCCTGCTGGAGGCCCTGCGCGCGAGCGCCAAGGACCGCGGCCTGTCGGTCGTCCGGTGGATCACGGCGAAGGACAACGAGACCGCTCGGCGCCTCTACGACAGGTTCGCTGAGAAGACCAAGTGGGTCACCTACGACCTCGTCCCCTGAACGTGACCGTTATATGGTCGGTACACGCACCGGTCTCGCGACCGGGCGCGAAACGCGAACGGAGGAATCCATGTCGATCGAGGTTCGACCGGTCAAGGACGGCGATTTCTTCGCCTGGCTCGATGTGTACGCCCAGTACGCCGAGTTCTACGACACCCAGCTGACGGACCAGAAGGCCCTGGTCCTGTGGTCGTGGCTCACCGCCGACGACCACGAGGAGGACGGCTACGTCGCCGTCGACGGCGACCGCATCGTCGGGCTCGCCCACGTGCGCGAGTTCGCCCGTCCGCTCGAGGGCGACCGCGGACTGTTCCTCGACGACCTGTTCGTCGTCGAGGAGGAGCGCGGCAAGGGCGTCGGCGGTGCGCTCATTCAGAAGGCCCGGTCCCTCGCCGAGGAGCGCGGGCTCGGTGTCGTGCAGTGGATCACCGCGCAGGACAACTCGGCGGCACAGAAGCTCTACGACCAGATCGCGAGCCGGACGTCCTGGGTGACGTACGAGATCGACCTGGCGTCCGCCCGCGTCGAGGCGGGACGCGCCTGATGCAGCTCGGAACGCGCTGGGCGGTCGGCGAGCAGCCTCCCGCCTCCCTGCCGGAGGTCGTGGCATACGCCGTCCAGACCGTCGAGGAGGAGCTCGTCGCCACCGATGTGGAGACGACCGGCTGGAGCTGGACGCTCACCTGGCTGGAGGGCAAGCCGGTCGTCACGCTCGACGACGGCACCGAGATCCGTTACAACGCCCAGGAGGACTCGGCCACGATCACGCAGACGATCGAGGCCGACGCGTCCGACTACGACGAGGCCTGACCCGGGCGGTCAGCGCACTTGCACTCAGCGAGGCAGTTCAGCGCGGCAGCTGCGGCAGCGTGTGTGCGGCCGCGTCGCGCGTACGCTCGATGAGCGCAACGCGGTCGGCGTGGCGGAGCCCGCGGGGCAGCGGACGGGCGCCCCACGCGGTGAGGGCGGTGCCGACCCGCAGGGCGACGCGGTGGGTGAACGGGCGGTACGGCGCGACCAGGACGGTGGTCATGAGGGTTGTCCTTCCGGGACGGGTTCGTGGGCCGGGGTCTGGGCGGACGCCGACAGGATCAGGCGCGACGCGACGAGCGTCAGGACGACCACCACGCCGCCGCCGATGACGAACGGCAGCCGGAGGTCGATGCGGGCGACGAAGCCGCCCAGGACGGTGGCGATGGGGGTCAGGCCCCAGCCGAGCGTGCGGACGATGCCGAGTGCGCGCCCGAGCATGGCGTTCGGGATGATCGCCTGGCGGAGCGCGCCCCACGGGACGTTCCAGACGGCGACCCCGAAGGCGCCCACCGCGTAGGCGGCGATCGCGATGAATACGTTGGCGGTGATGCCGACGCCGAGGATGCCGACCCCGCTGACGAGGATCGCCCAGAACATCACGCGGCCGCGGCCGAACCGCTCGACGAAACGGCTCGAGACCAGCGCGCCGATGAGCGCCCCCACTCCGACGGCCGCGGTGACCACGCCGACCAGGGCGGCCGGCACGGAGAATGTCTGCAGCAGCAGGAGCACGACGCTCCCCTGAGCGAACGCCAGAGCGGATGCCGTGGTCGAGGTGAGCAGGATCATCCAGCGCAGGAACCGCTGCTGCCACAGGAAGCCGACGACCGCCGAGAGCGTCGGCCGCGGCTCGGCCGTTCCCGCCTCCCCGCGGTGCGCCGCGTGGGCGGCGGCCGCCGGGATGCTCAGGGCCAGCATCCCCGCGACCAGGAAGCCGGCGCCGGTGAGCCAGATCGGCAAGACGATCGCCACGGCGAACAGGAAGCCCGCGACCGGAGTGGCGATGAAGTTCTGGATGGTGATCTCGGCCGACTGCATCCGCCCGTTCGCTCGATCCAGCTGGTCGCGCGAGACGAGTGCGGGGACGACGGTCGACGTCGCGTTGTCGAAGACGGTCTCCCCCAGCCCGAACGCCAGCACGCACGCGTACAGCAGCCAGATCGTGAGGGCGTCGGTGGTGATCAGGATGGCGAGCACGGCAGCGACGGCGAATCGCAGCGAGTTGGCCGCCGCCATGGCGACGCGCCGGTCGACACGGTCGAGCAGCATGCCCGCAGGGATGCCGAACAGCAGCCACGGCAGGAACGCCACGGCACTCACGCCCGCGATCAGGGCCGGGTCGCGCGTCAGCGTCGTGGCGATCAGCGGGACGGCCGTGCGGCCGAGACCGTCGGCCAGGTTGCTGGCGATCGCGGCGGTCCACAACCGGCTGAACCCGGCGCCGAGGGGCGTGCGCGCCGGCGATGCGGCCGTGGCAGCGGATGCGGATGCGGACATCAGCGGTCCTCCTGCTCCACCAGCGGGAACGCGTTGAACTGGATCTGGACCCGCTTGCGGTCGGCGACCTCGCCTCCGGCCTTCTCGACCTCCGTGTTCTCGGCCTTCCACTTCTCGCGGAGGCGCTCCTGCAGCACGTAGTACTCGCGGCCGAACTCGGCCAGCTGCTCGCGCGTGAGTTCCTGATGCGACGTCGACAGGGTGCTCGACTCCATCCATTCGAACCCGAAGGTGTCGAGGCCGCGACGCAGGAACGCAGCGAGGCGGCGTTCGTTGTTCTGCTGCCAGCCGAGTGAGATCAGTTCGCTTGCCTCGCGGCCGGCCGGCGTCGCCAGCGTCTCGGCGGAGCCGATGGTCACACCGCCGGGGGCCATGCGCCACCAGCGCTCCCGGCCGGAACCGCGCTCGGTGTCCTCGAATATGATGTCGTGCTTCGCGAGCTGACGGAGGTGGTAGCTGGTTGCGCCGCTCGACTCCCCCAGACGCTCGGCGAGCATGCTCGCGGTCGCCGGGCCGAAGTCGGACAGCTCGTTCATGAGCTCGACGCGGAGGGGATGCGCCAGCGCACGCAGCGCCGCCATGCCGAGCGCCTCCTCGTAGCGGGAGGCGCCGCCTACGACACCGCCGGGTTCGGTCTGCTCGCGCTGCTCTTCGTTCGCCATGCGTCAAGAATACAAGTGCAAAGACTTCTTTGCAAGCACTTCTTTGCAATTTACTCTTTGCAATCATTTCTTTGTCGGGGAGCGGCCGTTGTCTAGGCTGGAGCAATGGCCGAGACCGCGAATCCCTTCCTCACCCCCACCACCCTCCCCTACCAGCTGCCGCCGTTCGCCGAGATCCGGGATGAGCACTACCGGCCCGCGTTCGAACGCGGTTTCGAGGAGCAGCTGGCCGAGATCGACGCGATCGTCGCCACTGACGAGCCCGCGACCTTCGAGAACACGATGCTTCCGCTCGAGCGATCCGGCCAGACGCTCCTGCGCGTCGCGGAGGTCTTCTTCAACAAGAGCTCCAGCGACAGCACCGACTTCACGAACGCCCTGGAGGAGGAGATGGCACCGCGCCTGGCCGCCCACCAGGACGCGATCCGGCTGAACCCCGCCCTCTACGCGCGCATCGCCTCCCTCCACGAGCAGCTCGACGAGCTCGGCCTCGACCCGGAGTCGCGCTACCTCGTCGAGCGCTACTACACCGAGTTCACCCTCGCGGGCGCCGGCCTCGACGACGCCGACAAGGAGCGCCTGCGCGAGTACAACCAGCGGCTCTCGACCTTGACCACACGCTTCGAGAAGAACCTGCTCGCCGACACCAACAACCTCGCGGTCGTCTTCGACAGCGCCGAGGAGCTCGACGGCCTCGGCGAGGGCGAGCTGTCCGCCGCAGCGCAGGCCGCCGCCGAGCGCGGGCTGGAGGGCAAGTTCGTGGTCACCCTCGTCCTGCCCACCGGCCACCCGTGGCTGGCCGACCTCACCCGGCGCGAGAGCCGGGAGCGGATCATGGCCGCATCCCGCGCCCGCGGCATCCGCGGCGGCGACAACGACAACCGCGACCTGGTGCTGGAGATCACTCGCCTGCGTGCCGAACGCGCACGCCTGCTCGGCTTCGACACGCACGCCGCCTACGTCACCGCCGACCAGACCGCCCGCACGCCCGAGGCCGTCGCCGACATGCTCGGCCGCCTGGCACCGCCGGCCGCGCGCAACGCCCGTGCCGAGCAGGCGGACCTGCAGCGCCAGCTCGGCGACGACGAGACCGTGGAGGCCTGGGACTGGGCCTACCTCACCGGCAAGGTGCGCGCCGAGAAGTTCGACGTCGACTTCGCCGCGATGCGCCCCTACTTCGAGGCGGAGCGCGTGCTGCGCGACGGCGTCTTCTACGCGGCGAACCGGCTCTACGGCATCAGCTTCACCGAGCGTCCCGACCTCGTCGCCTACCACCCCGACGCCCGCGTGTTCGAGGCCCGCAACGAGGACGGCTCCGAGCTCGGCCTGTACATCCTGGACCTCTATACGCGTGACTCGAAGCGCGGCGGCGCGTGGATGAATCCCCTCATCTCGCAGTCCGCCCTGCTCGACACCCCCACAGTCGTCGTGAACAACCTCAACGTGCCGAAGCCGGCCGCCGGGGAGCCGACGCTGCTGACTTACGACGAGACGAACACCCTCTTCCATGAGTTCGGGCACGCGCTGCACGGCCTCTTCGCGCGGGTGACCTATCCGCGGTTCGCCGGCACGAACGTGTTCCGCGACTTCGTCGAGTTCCCGAGCCAGGTCAACGAGATGTGGATGCTGTGGCCCGAGGTGCTCGAGAACTACGCCGTTCACTTCCAGACGGGCGAGCGGATGCCGCAGGAGCTGGTCGACAAGCTCCACGCTGCCGAGGGCTTCAACGAGGGCTTCGCGACCAGCGAGTACCTGGGGGCCGCGCTGCTCGACCAGGCCTGGCACCGGATCACCGCCGACGACACGGTCGACGACGTCACGGCGTTCGAGTCGCGCGCGCTCGCGGACGTCGGGCTCGACAACCCGGCCGTCCCGCCGAGGTACGCCAGCACCTACTTCGCCCACACGTTCTCGGGCGGCTACGACGCCGGGTACTACTCCTACATCTGGAGCGAGGTACTCGACGCCGACACGGTGGAGTGGTTCCGCGAGAACGGCGGCCTCACGCGTGCGAACGGCGACCGGTTCCGGTCGCGGCTGCTGGGCGTCGGCGGGTCGAAGGACCCGCTCGACGCGTACCGCGATTTCCGTGGCCGCGATGCCGAGATCGACCCGTTGCTGAAGCGCCGCGGGCTGGACAACTGAGCCTAGCCCGCCTCACCGGCCACCCTCTACGCTGAGCCCATTCGAGCGCTGAGCCCAGTCGAGTGCTGAGCCCAGTCGAGCGCCGAGCCCATTCGAGCGCTGAGCCCAGTCGAGAGGGGGTGGCCATGACAGCCACGCAGCCGGAACTCGCAGCGCCGTCCGTCCGCCAACTCGTCCTCCTCAGCATCCCGGCCGTCGTCGTCGGCGTGTTCAGCGCTCTCGCCCTGTGGGCGATCGAGTCACTGGCCGGCCTGATCGAAGATGGCGTGTGGACGAACCTCCCGAAAGCCCTCGGGATCGACCCGTCGTCGGGGTGGTGGATCTTCGCCGTCCTCACCGTGACCGGTGCCGCGGTGGGGCTGACGGTCTGGCTGGTTCCCGGGCACGCGGGCCCGGACTCGGCGACGACGGAACTCGTTGCTCCTCCCCTGCGCCCCGCGGTGGTGCCGTCGCTGGCGCTGGCCGCCATCCTGGGCCTCGCCGGCGGTGTCAGCCTGGGGCCGGAGAACCCGATCATCGCGATCAACATCAGCCTGATGGTCGCGCTCGTCGGCCGCCTCTGGAAGGCCGTGCCAGTGCAGCTGGTGCTGATGATGGCCGCATCCGGCACCATCGGGGCCCTGTTCGGCACGCCGGTCGCTGCGGCCCTGGTGTTCACCGGGATGGTCGCGGCGGTGAAGGGCGGCGGCGCGCTCTGGGACAAGCTGTTCCTGCCGCTGGTCTCGGCGGCGGCCGGCTCGCTGACGATGACCTTCTTGGCGCATCCGCATTTCGCCATCCCGATGCCCGCGTACACGACGATCACCGGGTGGGACGTGCTGGCGGCACTCATCATCGCGGTGCTCGCCACCGCGGTGGGGCTCGTCGGGGTGTACCTGTTCCCGCTGATCCACCGCGGCTTCCACGCTCTTCGTCATCCGCTGCTGATGACGCTGATCGGCGGCGCGGTGCTGGGTGGTTTGGGCGCGCTGGGCGGCCCCGTCACGCTCTTCAAGGGGCTGACGCAGATGAACCAGCTGGTCACCTCGCGGGGTGACTACACCGCCGGACAGCTGGCGCTCATCCTCGTGGTCAAGCTGGCTGCGCTGCTGGTGGCCGCCGGAGCCGGGTTCCGGGGCGGTCGCATCTTCCCTGCCGTGTTCATCGGCGCGGCCGTCGGGACGCTCGCGAACGCCCTGGTGCCCGCCGTGCCGCTGCAGATCGCCGTCGCCGCGGGTGTACTCGGGCTGACGCTGGCGATCGCTCGCGACGGCTGGATCGCGATCTTCATCGGCGTCGCGGTCACGCAGAACCTGCTCATCTTGCCGATCCTGTGCCTCGCCGTGCTGCCCGCGTGGCTGCTGGTGACGAAGGCGCCGGAGATGCTGATCAAGCAGCCGGTGCTTACGCCGACTTCTCCTCGCGCCGCGGGCGGTGCGGGACGATAGTCGGCGCCGCGTTCTCGAGCACCGCCTCCTTCGTCACGACAACACGCGCCACTTCGGAGCTGGACGGCACCTCGAACATGATCGGGCCGAGCACCTCCTCCATGATGGCGCGGAGTCCGCGGGCGCCGGTCTTGCGGAGAACCGCGAGATCGGCGATCGCCTCGAGCGCTGCGTGGTCGAACTCCAGCTGAACGCCGTCGAGCTCGAACATGCGCTGGTACTGGCGCACCAGGGCGTTCTTCGGCTCGGTCAGGATCTGCATGAGAGCATCCTGGTCGAGCGGCGTCACCGTCGTCACGACCGGGAGGCGGCCGATGAACTCGGGGATGAGACCGAACTTGTGCAGGTCTTCCGGCAGCACCTCGCTGAAGAGGTTGATGTCGTCGCCCTTGGAGTGCAGCGGGGCGCCGAAACCGATGCCCTTCTTGCCCGCACGCGAGGAGATGATCTCCTCCAGCCCGGCGAAAGCGCCGGCCACGATGAACAGGACGTTCGTCGTGTCGATCTGGATGAACTCCTGGTGCGGGTGCTTGCGGCCGCCCTGAGGCGGGACCGAGGCGACCGTGCCCTCGAGGATCTTCAGCAGCGCCTGCTGCACGCCCTCGCCGGAGACGTCGCGCGTGATCGACGGGTTCTCGGCCTTGCGGGCGATCTTGTCGACCTCGTCGATGTAGATGATGCCCGTCTCGGCCCGCTTGACGTCGTAGTCGGCGGCCTGGATGAGCTTGAGGAGGATGTTCTCGACGTCTTCTCCGACGTAGCCGGCTTCGGTGAGGGCGGTGGCGTCGGCGACGGCGAACGGCACGTTGAGGCGCCGGGCCAGCGTCTGGGCGAGGTACGTCTTGCCGCAGCCGGTGGGGCCGATCAGCAGGATGTTCGACTTCGCGATCTCGACGTCGTCCATCGTGTCGGCGGCCGTGAGGCTCTGCCGAGCGCGGACGCGCTTGTAGTGGTTGTACACCGCGACGGCCAGAGCGCGCTTGGCCTGCTCCTGGCCGATGACGTACTCCTCCAGGAACCCGAAGATCTCCTTGGGCTTCGGAAGGTCGAACTCGCTCGACGCCTCCTCACCCGCCTCGGCGAGCCGCTCCTCGATGATCTCGTTGCAGAGCTCGACGCACTCGTCGCAGATGTACACGCCAGGACCGGCGATGAGCTGCTGAACCTGCTTCTGGCTCTTGCCACAGAAGGAACACTTGAGCAGATCGGCGCTTTCCCCGATGCGTGCCATCCCTCTCCCCTCCTTCTTCGGGTCTGTTCTGACGAGCCTAACCCGTGCGGACGACAATGGTGCGCAGCACGGCCGTTTTCGTTCACGCGGCGGTTCTGCTCACAGCAGATGGCCTCCCGGACACGCGAACGGGGTGGCCGTCCGTGCGGACGACCACCCCGTTGCGGGTGCGGCTGGTTACTTGACCAGCGCCGGAAGCGACTTGCGGCTGGTGAGCACCTGGTCGATCAGGCCGTACTCGAGGGCCTCGGCCGCCGACAGGATCTTGTCGCGGTCGATGTCCTTGTTGACCTGCTCCACCGAGCGGTTGGAGTGCTTCGACAGCGTCTCCTCCAGCCAGGTGCGCATGCGCATGATCTCGTTGGCCTGGATCTCGATGTCGGACGCCTGCCCCTGACCGGCCTCGCCGACGGCGGGCTGGTGGATGAGGATGCGGGCGTTCGGCAGCGCGAGACGCTTGCCGGGGGTTCCGGCGGCCGTCAGCACGGCGGCGGCCGAGGCGGCCTGGCCGAGCACGACGGTCTGGATCTGCGGACGGATGTACTGCATCGTGTCGTAGATCGCCGTCATCGCGGTGAACGAGCCACCGGGCGAGTTGATGTACATGACGATGTCACGGTCAGGGTCCTGGCTCTCGAGCACGAGGAGCTGGGCCATGATGTCGTCGGCGGACGCGTCGTCCACCTGCACACCGAGGAAGATGATGCGGTCCTCGAAGAGCTTCGCGTACGGGTCCTGGCGCTTGTAGCCGTACGCCGTGCGCTCCTCGAAGCTGGGGAGGATGTAGCGGGCACCGGGCGCCTGAACGCCGCTGAAGGCCTGACCGCCGAGCATGGGGGTGTTCATTCTGTTGTCCTTATCCTTTTCCAGCGGCCTACTCGGACTCCGGCTCGGTTCCGCCGCCGCCCGAGACGTCGAGGGCCGACTCCCGGATGTGGTCGACGAAGCCGTACTCCAGCGCCTCCTGGGCGGTGAACCAGCGGTCGCGGTCGCCGTCGGCGTTGATCTGCTCGACCGACTTGCCCGTCGCCTCTGCGGTGATCTGCGCGAGGCGGTTCTTCATGTCGATGATGAGCTGAGCCTGTGTCTGGATGTCGCTCGCCGTTCCGCCGAAGCCGCCGTGCGGCTGGTGCAGCAGAACGCGCGCGTTCGGGGTGATGTAGCGCTTGCCCTTGGTGCCTGCGGTGAGGAGCAGCTGCCCCATCGACGCGGCCATTCCGATACCGACGGTGACGATGTCGTTCGGGACGAACTGCATCGTGTCGTAGATGGCCATGCCCGCGGTGATCGAGCCACCCGGGGAGTTGATGTAGAGGTAGATGTCCCGCTTGGGGTCCTCCGCGGCCAGGAGCAGCAGCTTCGCGGCGATCTCGTTCGCGTTCTCGTCCCGGACCTCCGAACCGAGCCAGATGATCCGGTCCTTGAGAAGTCTGTCGAAAACACTGGGCTGGATACCCATATCGGCCATGTTCGCTCCGTTTCCTTTGTCGCTTGGTGTCGAATCTATCGGAGCGCCGAGCGCATTTCGGCGCTGTTCGCCCTCGGCAGAGAGAGCCGCGCGCCGCGGAGCGGATGTGGGGGTCAGTCGTCGTCGAGGGCAGCCGCGTAGGCGGTCACCGCGCGGCCGTACCGGGGCAGGTGCGGGGCGAGTGCGCCGAGCGCCTCGCGGAGCGCGTCGGCGCGCATCCCGTCGTCGAAGAGGCACAGCGCGGCGAACGCGCGGGCCGCGTCGGCGAGGGGATGTTCGGGCTCTGCGCCGAGGAAGTCGCGCAACAGGCTGAGTGCTTCGGCCGGACGGTCGAGATTGCGGAGGGTGCTCGCCAGCTGCACGATCGCCTGCCCCCGGTACGGCTCGGTGAGGCCGTGCGCGAGCGCGGCGCGGTAGAAGGGCTCGGCGTCGGCTTCGCGGCCGGCGAAGTCACGGCCGCTGGCCGCCTCGAACAGCGCCTCCGGGTCGTTCGCGGGGCGTTCGGCAACGAGGGCGTCGATCGCGTCGAGGGTGGCCTGCTCGCGCGAGTCGTCCGCGTCGGCCCAGACCGCATCCACCCGCTGTCGCCAGTCGTCCATCCCGTTCTCCTTCGCCTACATGACACAACACGCCGTCTCGCAACAGTACGAGACGGCGTGTCGTGTCAACTAGATGAATGGGGCCTAGTCGGCCTTCTTCTTGGTGGAGCGCTTCTTCGGCTTCTCCTCTGCGGCGGGGGCCTCGTCGGTGGCTGCCTCGTCCGCAGCGGCGGTGTCGTCGGTGTCGGCGTCTTCCGCGATGGCGGTGAACTCGGCCAGGTCGACCGGGTTGCCGTTCGTGTCGACGACCTTCACCTTGCCGAGGACGATCGCGAGCGCCTTGTTGCGGGCGACCTCGCCGACCATCGACGGGATCTGCCCGTTCTCGCTGAGGATCTTCACGAACTCGTTCGGGTCCATGCCGTACTGCGCGGCACCCTGCACGAGGTACTGGGTGAGCTCGTCCTGGCTGACCTTGACGTCGTTCTCCTGCGCGACCTCGTCGAGGAGGATCTGCGTCTTGAAGGTCTTCTCGCTGGACTCCTTCACCTCGGCGCGGTGGACGTCGTCCTCGAGGCGGTTCTCCTGCTCCAGGTGGCGGTGGACCTCGTCCTCGACCAGCTGCTCCGGGACCGGGATCTCGACCAGCTCGAGGAGCTTGTCGACCAGCTGGTCGCGGGCGGCCGTGCCCTGGCCGAACACCTTGGCGCGCTCGACCTGCGTGCGCAGGCTCTGGCGCAGCTCGCCGATGGTGTCGAACTCGGAGGCGATCTGGGCGAAGTCGTCGTCGGCCTCGGGGAGCTCGCGCTCCTTGACGGCGTTCAGCGTGACGGTGATCTGCGCGTTCTCACCCTCGTGGTCGCCGCCCATGAGCGGCGCCTCGAACGTGGTGGTCTCGCCGGCGGTCAGCGTGTCGAGCGCCTCGTCGATGCCGTCAATGAGCTCGCCGGAGCCGATCTCGTACGAGATGTTCGCGGCGGTGTCGACCTCCTCGCCGCCGATCACGGCGACCAGGTCGATCTGCGCGAAGTCACCGGTCTTGGCGGGACGGTCGACCGTGACGAGGGTGCCGAAGCGGCTGCGGAGCCGGTCCAGCTCCTCCTCCACGTCATCCACGCCCACCTCGGCCGCGTCGACCGTGATGGTGATGTCGTCGAAGTCGGGCAGCTTCACCTCGGGGCGGACATCCACCTCGATGGTGAGCAGCAGGTCGCCCGAGAAGTCGGACTCGTTCGGCCACTCGGTGATGTCGGCCTCCGGGCGGCCGAGGGGACGCACGTCGTTCTCCTCGATCGCCTGACGGTAGAACCCGTCGAGACCCTCGTTGACCGCGTGCTCCAGGACGGCGGCCTTGCCGACCCGCTGGTCGATGATGGGCGGCGGCACCTTGCCCTTGCGGAAACCGGGGATGGTCACCTGCTCGGCGATGTGCTCGTACGCGTGCTTGATGGAAGGCTGCAGCTCCTCCGGCGTCACCGAGATGGTGAGCTTGGTCCGGGTGGGGCTGAGCTTCTCGACCGTGGTCTTCACGATGTCTGGGTTCTCCTGAATGATCGAACGATGGTCTTCTCGCAAGGAACGAGGTCCTCGTCGGGGCGACAGGATTCGAACCTGCGACCTCCCGCTCCCAAAGCGGGCGCTCTAGCCAAGCTGAGCTACGCCCCGGCTTGAAGCGGTGCGAAAGACCTGGGCAAGTCTACTGCACACGTGCTCCCCCGCGCGTGTACTACGATGGTCGTCGGCCGCCGCGAAGAATCGGGCGGCCACCGTGCCGCACCTGCGGCGCCGGGGATGTAGCTCAATGGTAGAGCCTCAGTCTTCCAAACTGATTACGCGGGTTCGATTCCCGTCATCCCCTCCATCTCGCGCGAAAGCGCCTCCACATCCGCTGGTGCCGCATCCTCGCATCCCGCGGCAGAATGCCGTCATGACGGCGACTCCCCCGCCCGACGACGGGCTCACGCCCGCGCAGCGCAGCCTGCGCGCGCAGCTGCTCGCGACCGAGCACTGGGGGCTGCTGGCGTCGCGAAGCACGACGCAGAGCGAGGTGCTGACGCGGATCGCGATCTTTCTGACGTTGGTGTCCGCCGGGCTTGTGACGCTCGGGTTCATCGGACAGGCGAGCGGGTTCCGCGGGTGGTTCGGGGTGGCGGCGCTCGGGGTGCTGTTCGCGCTCGCGCTGCTCGGGCTGGTCACGGAGGTGCGGGCGTTCAACACGGCCAGCGAGGACCTCATGTACGTCGTCGCCATGAATCGGCTGCGGGCGGCGTACGTGGAGCTCGACCCGGGACTGGAGCAGTATCTGATGGCGTCCGCGCACGACGACGAGGTCGGGGCGCGGATCACCTACCACTTCTTCTATCCGCGCGGGCCGAGTCCGGTGCTCGGCAGCTCCATGATGATCATCACCATCGTGGAGGCGATCGTCGTCGGTCTGCTCGTCGGCGGGGCGTCGTGGGCGCTCGGCGCACATCCCGTCGTCGCGGCCGTTCTCGGGTGCCTGGTCGGGGTAGCGGTCGTCGTGCTGTCTCTGCTGTGGGGCATGCGCACGTACAAGAAGGCGTTCCGCGCCCATCGGCTGCTGCGGCCGACCGAGTGACCGCTATTCGTTGCCGACGTGCTTGTCGGCCTCGTCGCGCGCGCCCTCGATCTTGTCGTCGAACTTGCCGCCCGTGACCTTCTTCGCGGCGCCCGCGACGCCGTCGAGGAGCTTGTCGCTGACCCCTTCCGCCTGCTCGGAGTTGAGCGCGTCCTTGACCTTCGGGTCGTTCAGGAACTCCTGCGCCTTCTTGGTGATGTCGTCGAATCCAGCCATGCGGCCATCCAACACCTCAGCGCTGCAGGAAGGCCAGTACCGCCAGCACCCGGCGGTGGTCGTCGCCGGAGTCCTCCAGGCCCAGCTTCTGGAAGATGGAGGTGACGTTCTTCTCCACCGCACCGACGCCGACGACCATGCGGGCGGCGATCGCGGCGTTCGTGCGGCCCTCGGCCATCAGCTCCATCACCTCCCGCTCGCGCGGGGTCAGGCGCTCCAGCGGGTCGGTGCGCCGGGTCAGCAGTTCGCGGACCACCTGCGGGTCGAGCACCGTGCCGCCCGCGGCGACCCGGGTGACCGCATCCCGCAGCTCATCGAGGGAGGCGATGCGGTCCTTCAGCAGGTAGCCCGTGCCGCCTTCGCCGCCGGCGAGCAACTCCTGCGCGTAGGTGCCCTCGACGTACTGCGACAACAACAGGACAGCGATCGCCGGATGCTCGCGGCGGATGCGCAGCGCAGCCCGCACGCCCTCGTCGCGGAAGGTCGGCGGCATGCGCACGTCGAGTACGGCGACGTCCGGCATCAGGTCGGGCACCGCCTCCAGCAGGGTGTCCGCGTCGCCGAACGCGCCGACGGTGTCGAAGCCCGCCTCATCGAACAGCCGGATGAGGCCCTCGCGCAGCAGGACGGAGTCATCCGCGACGACGACACGCAGGGGGACGGATTCGCTCGGCACCCACTCAGCCTAGAGCGCCGGGCCCGAGGCACCGGGTTGACGCGACACGCCGTCGCGCCAGGGTGGCGGACGGCGTGTTGCGTCAACTGGATGGGCCGGGCACGGCCCGCACTCAGGCGAGCGGAATGCGCGCACCGATGCGGGTGGGGCCGCCCTCGGGGCTGTCCACGACGAGCTCGCCGCGCAGGCCGCGCACGCGCTCCTCCAGTCCGCGCAGGCCGTGACCCTCGACGAGGGAGGCTCCCCCGCGGCCGTTGTCGGTCAGCCAGACGCTCAGCCAGGCGGCGCCCGACGCATCCACCGATCGCTCCAAGAAGAGACGGCCGGCCTGCGCGCCGGAATGCTTGGCCAGGTTCGCCGCGAGTTCCGCGAGTACGTAGTAGGCGTTCCGCTCGATCTCGGGGCTGAAGCGCTCCCCCGGCGGCAGCGACGACTCCACGGTGACCGGGATGGGGCTGCGCGCGGCGAGCGACTCGGCGGCGGCGACCAAGCCGCGGTCCTGCAGGATCGGCGGGGCGAAACCGCGCGACAGGGCCCGCAGCTCCTCCAGGGTGTCGCCCGCCTGCTGCCGCGCCTCGGCGAGCAGCGTCGCGGCGGCCTCCGGGTCGTCGGTGAGCTTGCGCTCGGCGGCGGCGATGTCCATCTGCAGCCGGATGAGACGCTGCTGCGGGCCGTCGTGCAGGTCGCGCTCCAGCCGGCGCAGCGCCTGATCCTCCGCCGCGACAGCCGCGCCGCGGGAGGCGGACAGGTCGGCCACCTCCTGCTGCAGCTCCTCCGACGGCCACCGGCCGAGCAGGCCGCGCGCCACCGCCTCGTGCAGCAGCGTCAGACCGCGCGTCACGAACGGCAGGGTCGCGGCGAAGAGGATGCCGGCGATCAGGTACAGGATGCGGTCGCCCACAGTCGGGTCGAACGTCGATGTGGTGCGGAACACCGCATCCACCACCGTCTGGGAGAGGAAGAAGTCGCGGTCGCCCTGCGGGATGAACGGTTCCCAGATCCACCCGGTCAGCCCGCCCAGCGCGACGGACGCCCAGACGATGGTCAACGTCCACGAGACGATGCTGACGATCGGGTTGATGAGCATCCCGTGCAGCAGATACAGCCAGTAGTGGCCGTTCGCGAACGGTCCGAACACCGAGCGGAGGAACGTGCGCGGGGTGCCCGGCTTCTCCCAGACCGGGCGCGGGATGGAGGGCCGGCCCGCCCAGTCCAGTCGCGTGATCTCGACCAGGCCGAACCCGCGAGCGGTGTAGAAGGCGGCGACGATGATGAAGAAGCCGACATAGATCACGATCGTGCCGACGCCGGTCCAGAACAGCGACATCAGCACCGACAGCCCGACGATCGCGATCGGCATGGTCAGGAGCAGGAAGCCGAGCTCGCGCGGCACGCCGCGCCACAGCGAGCCGTAGTTCGCGCGGGCGGGATGGGGCTGGGATGGTGTCACGGCATCCAGCGTGGCAGAAGGTCGCGCGGCGCCGGGCTGCCCGGTGACCGTTTCAGTGGTCATGGCTGGTGTCCTTTCGTGGGCCGCTTCCGCCGTGCGGAGCGGTGGTGTCTTCCGGAACGACGCCCGCGTGCTCGCCGGGGCGGACCACGACGAACTGGCCCATCATTCCGGCGTCCTCGTGGGCGAGGAGGTGGCAGTGGTACATGTACGGGGCGTCGGGGTCGGTGTAGTCGGCGAACTGCAGCAGCAACCGGAACTCGGTCTGCGGAGGCAGGTAAACGGTGTCCTTCCAGCCGGCGAGCTCGGGCGGCGGCGGTGCGCCGCCGATCGACGCGATGCGGAACTGGACGTCGTGGACGTGGAAGCTGTGCGGCAGATCCATCGTGTTGGTGACGACCCACTCCTCCGCCGTGTCAACCGTGACCGTCTCGTCGATGCGACCGGACTCCATCTTCCGGCCGTTGATCTCGTGGCCGTCGAGACGGAAGGTGCGTGTGACCTGCGGTTTCGGTAGCGGCTCGACAGGCGCCAGGACGGCCGGCACATCGGGGCGGTGCTCGAGGGACGCGGCGGCGCGGAGCTGCAGCACGTCGAGGGTGTCGGTGCCCGCATTCATGCCCGGCAGCGGACCGTCGAGCCCCAGGTCTGGTGGGAACGACCGCAGTACGGCGCGCTCCCCCGGCTGCACGGCGACGACGATCTCGGCCCGCTCGCCCGGTGAGAGCCGGATGTGGTCGAGAGCCACCGGGGCCGGGAGCAGCCCGCCGTCGCTCGCGATGAGCTGCACGGTCCGCCGATCCGAGAAGCCGAAGTCGTAGGTGCGCGCGGCGGAAGCGTTGAGGAGACGCAGGCGGACGCGGTCGGTGGTCACCTCGGCGTAGGGCCCGATGGCGCCGTTCACGACCAGGGTGTCGCCGATCGGCCCGATGAACCCCGAGGTGGAGTCGGTGAACTGCCCGTGGGAGCCGAAGCGCTTGTCCTGCACGATCACCGGCAGGTCGTCGACCCCGTACGTGCGCGGGAGAGCGAGCGCCGCCTCCTGCGGGTCGCGGAGGAGGAACATCCCCGCCATCCCGAGCTGGACGTGCTGCTCGGTCCGCCCGTGCAGGTGCGGGTGGTACCAGAGGGTCGCGGCAGGCTGGTCGATGCGCCAGTGAGGCTCCCATACTTCGCCCGGCGACACCATCTGGTGCGGGCCGCCGTCCATCCGGGCGGGGAGGTGCATCCCATGCCAGTGGACGCTGGTCTCCTCGGTGAGGTGGTTGGTGACGCGCACGCCCACCTCGTCGCCGCGGTCGGCGACCAGCGTGGGGCCGAGGTAGGAGCCGTCGAAGCCCCACGTCGTCGTCTTCTTGCCCGGAAGGAACTCGGTCGTACCGGCGCGGGCGTCGAGCTCGAAGGTCTTGGAGCCGTCGGGTTCGACGGTCGGGAAGGCGAGAGCCGGGACGGGCAGTGGCGTGTCGAAGTCGACCTTTCCGGCCGTGTCGATGGTTCCCGCGCCGAGCCCGCCGCACGCCGCCAGCGTCGCGGCCGACGTCACCGCGAGGGCGACCGTGAGGCCGAGCGCGAGGAGCGATGCGCGCGGGCGGCGGAGCTTCGGCGGCGGTGTGGATGTCATGGTTCGAGCCTCGTCGCACACGGCTCAGCACCCCATCCCGGGCGCCGCCGAACCCGTACGGGGGTTAACCCGAGACGCGTGGATGAGAGGGCAGGCTAACTAAGCGCAGCCTTCGCTTCGTTGCGGAATTCGCGGGCCTGAGTAGCGTTATCGCAGGCAGAAGAAAGGACGCCAATCATGACGGACATCGCCGCAACCCAGAGTGTCTCGAACCCGGACGTCGCAGCCGGAGTCGCCCAGTTCCTCACCCCCGTCGTCATCGACCTGACCGCCATCGTCGTCAACGGCAAGCAGGCGCACTGGCACGTACGCGGAGCCAACTTCATCGGCGTCCACGAGCTTCTCGATACCATCGTCGACCACGCTCAGGAATGGGCCGACCTCGCCGCGGAGCGCATTGTCGCCCTCGGCCTCCCTGTCGACGCGCGCCTCGGCACCGTCGCCGCCAAGACCACCACCGGCGAGCTCACCGCCGGCTTCCGCCCCTCCAACGAGACCATCGCCGAGGTCATCGCGCAGCTCGACGCGGCCCTCGCCGGGGTGAACACCGCCGTGCGCGAGCTTGCGGAGCTCGACCAGACCAGCCAGGACGTCGCGATCGAGATCGCCCGCGGCCTCGACAAGGACCGCTGGTTCCTGTTCGCGCACATCAGCGAGTAGCAGCCGCCGTTTCGTCGAAGGGGTCGTCCGCGGATGCGGGCGGCCCTTCGTCGTCCGGGCCCCGGACGCCGGGATGGAGTGGTTGGCCGAACCTGCCGGGCGCCAGGGCGCCTGCCGTTTCGGACGCTGGGCGGCACGTCTCCGACGCAACGCCGCAGCCCTGCCAGCGTCGGTAAAGTGCCGCGAAATCTCCGACGCACCGCGGCCCGGATGGAGATACGGAACGACTTGGCGCCGGTCTCCGACGTTGGGCGGCACATCCCCGACGCAACGCCGCAGCCCTGCCAGCGTCGGTAAAGTGCCGCGAAATCTCCGACGCACCGCGGCCCGGATGGAGATACGGAACGATTCGGCGAAGATGTCCGACGTTGGGTGCCGAATGTCGGCCGCTTCTGGAGGGCGAGGACACCAGATTCGTGCCGAATGTGCGCTTTGGCGGGCGCAAACCGCACATTCGTGCTGAATGTGCCGGCGGGGCGGGGTCAGCGCAGGGTGTCGTGGGTCGCGCGGCCGGCGACGAAGGTGGCGGCGACCGGCATCGTGCGGAGGTCGGCAGGGGACGCGGTGAGCGGGTCGCGGTCGAGCACCGCGAGGTCGGCCGGGTGGTCCGGGGCGACGATCGAGCGGACGGAGGCGGCGAGGGCAGCGTCCGGAGACAGGGACTGCTCGGGATGCCACGGGTCGCGGCCGTCGCGGGAGCGACCGACGGCCGAGGCGATCGCCGCCCAGGGGTCGAGGGGCGCGACCGGGGCGTCGGAGCCGAAGGCGAGGTGGGCGCCGGCGGCGTGCAGCTCGTCGAGAGGGAAAGCCCGGTCGGCGCGGTCGGACCAGAGGCGGTCGGCGACGTCGCGGTCGTCCATCGCGTGCTCGGGCTGGACGCTCGCAGTCACGCCGAGGCGCGCGAAGCGCGGGATGTCGGCGACGTCGATCAGCTGGGCGTGCTCGATCCGGCCGCCCGAGCCGACGGCTTGGAAGGCGTCCAGCGCGCGGCGGTTCGCCTCGTCGCCGATGGCGTGGACGGCGGGGACGAGGCCGTGGTCGACCGCGAACCGCATCCGCTCGACCAGTTCGTCCGGGGTCAGGTTCGCCACGCCGTGGTCGCCGTCGGGATAGGCGTGCGTGCACAGCGCCGTGCGGGTGTTCAGCGAGCCGTCGGAGATCACCTTGAACGGGCCGACCGTGAGCAGGCCGGCCGTGTCATCCACCACATGGCCGGTGCGCAGGCCCAGCTCGGCCGCGCGTTCCAGGTGCTCGCCGTAGATGCCGAACTCGACACGGAGATCGGAGGAGCCGGATGCGCCGCCCGCGATGCGGCGCCGCCAGACGTCGAGGTTCCAGCCGTACTCCAGGTCGACGATGCCGACCACGCCACGGGTCGCGGCGACCCGGGCCGCGTCGGCCGCCCAGCGGTCGAGCGTCGCGTCGTCGGCGGCGGTGAGGAGGCTGGTCACGGCGAAACTCGCGTCCTCCCGCAGCACGGCGTCCGACGTGCCGGGCGCGAATCGTGCGGCGGCGGCCGAGTTCAGCCAGGAGCAGTGCAGGTCGCCCGCGATCAGTACGACCGGGCGGTCGCCCGCGGCGGCATCGAGCAGCTCGCGCGTCGGTAGGTCCGGCCAGAGCGCGTCGTGGAAGCCGAAGCCGACGAGCACGTCGTCCGCCGCATCCGCCGCCGACGCTGCCGCCGCCCCCGCCGACGCTGCCGCCGCCCCCGCCGACGACGCCCGTGACCGCACCAGCGCCGCGGCCTCGGCGGCCGACCCCGCGCGGGACACATCCAAACGGCGCGCGGTCTGCGCCCACTGCGTGAAGTGCACGTGCTGATCCCACAGCCCCGGCACGAGCCAACGACCGTCGAGCGGGATGCGCTCCCCCGCCCGGTCACCGCCGCCCGCCGAACCAGCCGGTGAGACAGACGCGATCCGCCCGCCATCGAGCACCACATCCATCAGCTCGTCGCGCCCGGGAAGCCGCGCGCCGGCAAGCAGCACCGTCATCGTGCGGCGCGGCGCCGGTCGTGCACGAGACGCATCTCGCGCAGCAGGCCGGCGCTGGCGTACGGGCCGTCGCCGCCGAGCTCGTCCATGATCGCGTCGACGATGTGGTCCGGGCGGTTCTGGCTCATCTTCTGCTTGGCGACCACGCGCGTCGGCGTCAGCCGCAGGCCGACGGTGCCCGAGACGATGCGCTCGGCGTAGGCCGCATCCTCCAGGGTGCCGCGCATGCGGCGCGGCTCCGGCAGCTCGTCCTCGAAGTGGTCCACCAGCCGGGCCAGCACGTCGAGGTTCTCCTCGTCGCCGAGAAGCTCAGGAACGCCCGAGAAGTGAGCGGCGATGAAGTTCCAGGTGGGAACCGCGGGCTTCTCGTCGTACCAGCCGGACGAGATGTAGCCGTGCGGCCCCTGCACGATCACGAGCAGCTCGTGCTCCCCCAGTTCGTGCAGCTGCTCATCGGGGCGGCCGACATGGCTGAGCAGCGTGAGCTCTTCCCGCGACTCGTCGAGGATCACCGGATAGTGGGAGGCGACCAGCCCGGCGGACGTGTTGCTCACGAAGGTGGCCCACGGGTTCTCGCGCACCAGCCGCTTCAGTTCGGCCCGGTCGGTCAGGGTGAAGCTCGGATTCTGTCGCACGGGGTCCTCCTACGCCTGGTTCACGGGGCACCAGTACAGCTTGCGGCCGCCCAGCTCCTCCATGAGGATGTTCGTGCCGCAGACCCGGCACGGCAGTCCCTCGCGCTTGTAGACCCAGTGGCGGTCGTCGCGGTTCGCCATCGCCTTGCGGTAGGACTGCTCGTCGAGGTCGTCCATCGTCATCATCTGGCCGGTCTCCACGCCGATGCGGAGCAGGTGCACCCAGTCGCGCCACAGCGCCCGCACCGTCTCCTCCGGCACCTGCTTGCCCGGCGTGTGCGGGTTCTGCCTGGCGCGGAACAGCAGTTCGGCGCGGTAGACGTTGCCGATGCCGCTGACCACGCTCTGGTCCATCAGCAGCAGCGCGATCGCGGTCGGCTTGCGGCGAACGATCGAGACGAAGCGGTCCTCGGCCTCTTGGCTGTCGTCGACCTGGGGATCGGGCCCGAGCTTCGCGATCACCGCATCCACCTGCGCCGGGTCGAGCACCTCGCAGGCCGTCGGCCCGCGCAGGTCGGCCACCGCGCTGTCGGTCAGCAGCCGCACGCGCACCTGGCCGATCGGCTCCGGCGGGAAGGAGGTGATCTCGGCCTCCACCTTCTCGGACTCGGCCATGCGCAGCCGGGTGCGCCGGGGCGCGCCGATGGAGTGGAGGGAGTTCTCGCCAGCGCTGTCCAGGACGGGCTCGAGGTCGGTGCCCCGCTGGTTCGTCTGCCCCATCCGGCCGTTCGCGCTCGCGATGGTCGGGTCGATACTGATGTCGCCCGCGAAGTCCCACGCGCCGTACAGGCCGAGGTGCACGCGCAGCCAGAGGTCGTTGTCGAACTCCAGGAACATCTGCTTGCCGACCGCCTTCGCATCGGTCATCACGTGGCCGTCGATTCGTGTCGCATCCGCCGCGAACCGCCCCTGCGGCGACGAGACGGAGACCCGGTGGCCGACGAAGTTGACCGCGAACTGGCGGGCGATGCGATGGACGGAGTGACCCTCGGGCATCAGCGGTCCACGTGCTTGCCCGCGATGTCGCCGGTGGCCTCGTACTCCGCCAACTGGGCGATACGGCGGACGTGGCGCTCCTCGAACGAGAAGGGCTCGGCGATGAAGGCGTCGATGAAGCCGGTGGCCTCTTCGACGGTGTGCTGGCGGGCGCCGATCGCGATGACGTTGGCGTCGTTGTGTTGGCGGGCGAGCAGCGCGGTGGACTCGCTCCAGACCAGGGCGGCGCGGGCGCCACGGACCTTGTTGGCGGCGATCTGCTCGCCGTTGCCGGAGCCCCCGAACACCACGCCGAGCGCCTCCACACCGGCCTGCTGGTCGCGCACGACCGCAGCGGCGGCGTTGATGCAGAACGCCGGGTAGTCGTCGATGGGGTCGTACTCGACAGGGCCGTGGTCGATCACTTCGTGACCGGCAGCGGTCAGATGCTCCTGCAGGTGCCTGCTGAAGTCGAGTCCGGCGTGATCGGTGGCGATGTGGATGCGCATATCCACAGTCTAGGGACGGCCACCGACGGCGTCGGAACCGGTGGCTAAGGTGGACGGGTGGACACGATCCACCCGTCCGATCCCCTCGAAGGAGTCAGCGTTGCCCGGAGAAAACCTCACCCGCATCGAAGCCCAGGAGCGCGCGTCGCTCGTCCGCACCCACAGCTACGACGTCAGCCTCGACCTGACGACGGGTCCGGAGACGTTCCTCAGCACCACGACGGTGCGGTTCTCGGCCACCGCGGGTGCGTCGACCTTCATCGACGCGATCACGCGGACGGTGCACAGTGTGACGCTGAACGGCGCGGAGCTCGACCCGGCGACCGTGAGCGACGGGGTGCGCATCCAGCTCGACGGCCTCCAGGAGGAGAACGAGCTGACCGTGGTCGCCGACGCGATCTACACCAACACCGGTGAGGGCCTTCACCGCTTCGTCGACCCGGTCGACGGCGAGGTGTACCTCTACAGCCAGTTCGAGGTCCCGGACTCGCGGCGCATGTTCGCGGTGTTCGAGCAGCCGGATCTGAAGGCGCAGTTCACCTTCACGGTCACCGCCCCGGCGCACTGGGCCGTCGTGAGCAACTCCCCCACCCGCGAGCCGCAGGATGCGGGCGACGGCACGAAGGTCTGGTCGTTCGCACCCACCCCGGTCATCTCCTCCTACATCACCGCGCTGATCGCCGGCCCGTACGAGTCGGTGCACAGCGAGCTGACCAGCCGCGACGGCCGCACCATCCCGCTCGGCGTCTACACGCGCAAGAGCCTCGCCGAGTACCTCGACGCCGACTACATCTTCGACAAGACGCGCGAGGGCTTCGCCTTCTACGAGGAGCGCTTCGACTACGCGTACCCCTTCGAGAAGTACGACCAGCTCTTCGTCCCCGAGTTCAACGCGGGCGCGATGGAGAACGCCGGAGCCGTCACCTTCACCGAGACGTACGTCTTCCGCTCGAAGGTCGCCGACGCCATCAAGGAGCGCCGCGTCGTGACGATCCTCCACGAGCTGGCGCACATGTGGTTCGGCGACCTGGTGACCATGAAATGGTGGAACGACCTCTGGCTGAACGAGTCGTTCGCCGAGTACGCCTCGACCCTCGCCACGGCAGAGGCAACGGAGTGGACCGAGGCGTGGACGACCTTCGCCGCCATGGAGAAGAGCTGGGCGTACCGCCAGGACCAGCTGCCCTCGACGCACCCGATCGTCGCGACGATCAACGACCTGGAGGATGTGCAGGTCAACTTCGACGGCATCACCTACGCGAAGGGCGCCTCCGTCCTGAAGCAGCTCGTGGCATGGGTCGGTCAGGACGACTTCCTCGCCGGTGTCGCGCAGTACTTCAAGAAGCACGCGCACGGCAACACGGAACTCAAGGACCTCCTGGTCGAGCTGGAGGCCACCAGCGGCCGCGACCTCACCGACTGGTCGGAGAAGTGGCTCGAGACCGCCGGCGTCAACACGCTCCGCCCCGAACTGACGGTGGATGCGGACGGCACGATCACGTCCTTCGCCGTGCTGCAGTCGGCGGCCGCCGACTACCCGACCATCCGCCCGCACCGCCTCGCGATCGGCCTGTACAACCTCAGCGACGGCAAGTTGGTTCGCGACGAGCGCTTCGAGCTCGACGTCGACGGCGAGCGCACCGAGGTCGCCGACCTCGTCGGCACCCGCCGCCCCGACCTCGTGCTCATCAACGACGACGACCTCGCCTACGCGAAGATCCGCCTCGACGAGGAGTCGCTGAAGGTCGCCATCGAGCACCTCTCCGACATCGAGAGCCCGCTCGCCCGCTCGCTCGTCTGGGGTGCGGTGTGGGATGCGACCCGCGACGCCGAGACGAGTGCGAGCGACTACGTGCGCCTGGTGCTCGGCAACATCGCGTCCGAGACCGAGTCGACGACCATCCGCACCACGCTCAACCAGCTGGTGCTCGCCGCCACCGCCTACGTCGCCCCCGAGCGTCAGAAGCAGACGGCTCAGGATGCGGCGTCCGCGCTGTGGGAGCTGGCGAAGGGCGCAGAGGCCGGAAGTGACGCGCAGTTCCAGTTCGTGAAGTTCTTCGCGGCGCTCGCGTCCACCGACGAGCAGCTGGAGACGGTCGCCGCGTTGCGCGACGGCTCCGTGACGCTCGAGGGCCTGACGATCGACACCGACCTGTCGTGGGAGCTGCTGATCGCGCTCGTCGCGGGCGGCGCGGCGGGCAACCCCGAGATCGACGCGGCCCTGGCCGCCGACAACACCGCGAACGGCGGCCAGTTCGCCGCGCAGGCCCGGGCCAGCATCCCGACCCTGGAGGGCAAGCAGGCGGCCTGGGACTCGGTGTTCGGCTCCGACAGCCTGCCGAATACGATCGTCCGGTACACCGGCATCGGCTTCCAGCGTGCGAAGGACAAGAGCGTGCTCGCCCAGTTCGTCGAGCCGTACTTCGCCGCGCTGCAGCAGATCTGGACCTCGCGCACGTACAAGATCGCGGAGTACCTGGTCGAGGGCATGTACCCGGCGCCGCTGGCGAACGAGGCCCTGCGCGACGCGACCCGGGCCTGGCTCGACGCCAACCCGGAGCCGGCGGCGCTGCGCCGCATGGTGGTGGAGAACCTCGCCGGTGTGGAGCGCGCTCTCGCGGCTCAGAAGCGGGACGCGCAGTGACGGGCGCGCACTGACCATCGCGTCGCATCCAACGACGCAGACGAGGGGCCTCACCGCGGTGGGGCCCCTCGTGCCGTGCCCACGGCCGACCCGTCGTCGTACCGCGGGACGATGACGGCGTGGACCCGTCACCCCTAGTCTCGGAGACATGATCCAGCTCGATCACCTCACCAAACGCTTCGGCGCGAAGACCGCCGTCGACGACATCTCCGTGACCATCCAGCCCGGCAAAGTGACAGGCTTCCTCGGCCCGAACGGCGCAGGCAAGTCGACCACCATGCGCATGATCATGGGGCTCGACCGCCCGACCCGCGGCCAGGCGCTCATCAACGGCAAGCGGTACGCCGAGTTCCGGTCGCCGCTCACCGAAGTGGGCGCCCTGCTCGACGCCAAGGCCATCCACACCGGCCGCACCGCCTACGCGCACCTGCTGTCGCTGGCGGCGACCCACGGCATCCCGAAGTCCCGCGTCCACGAGGTGATCGGCATGACCGGTCTCGAGTCGGTCGCCAGCAAGCGCGTCGGAGGCTTCTCGCTCGGAATGGGGCAGCGGCTCGGCATCGCCGCCGCCATGCTCGGCGATCCGGCGACGCTCATCCTCGACGAGCCGGTGAACGGACTCGACCCCGAGGGCGTGCTGTGGGTGCGCCAGTTCGCCCGGCACCTCGCGTCCCAAGGCCGCACGATCTTCCTCTCGTCGCACCTGATGAGCGAGATGGCGCAGACCGCCGACCACATCGTGGTGCTGGGTCGCGGACGCGTGCTCGCGGACGCCCCAGTGGACAGCATCCTCGCCGCCGCTACACGCCACGCGGTCCGCGTGCGGACGCCGCAGCCGGAGCAGCTCGCGCGAGCCGTCGCCGGCGCGGACGTCGCCATCACCGGCGTCGAGGCGCAGCTGCTCGAGATCACCGGCCTCACCGCCGCCCAGATCGGCGAGACCGCTGCGCGCGACGGGATCGTGCTCCACGAGCTGACCCCGATCAGCGCCTCGCTCGAGGAGGCCTACCTCGAGCTCACCCAGGACGACGTCGAGTACCGCACGGAGGTCAGCCGATGAGCACCGCCACACACCCCGCCACCCCGGTCGGGCACCCGCACACCTCGCTCGGCCGGCTCAGCTTCCCGCGCGTGATCCGGTCGGAGTGGATCAAGCTCCGCACCCTCCGGTCGACCTTCTGGACGCTCATCAGCGCCGTCGTGCTCGTGGTCGGCATCGCCGCTCTCGTCGCGGTCACCATCCCCGAGAAATCGGTGCTGGTCGGCCAGGTGCCGGCGGGTCAGCGCGCTGCCATCGAGGCGCAGAGCGCCGCATTCGCGACCACGGCCGCGACCGCCGGTCTGACGTTCGCCTCCCTGGTGATCGCCGTGCTCGGCGTCCTCGTGATCAGCGGGGAGTTCTCGACGGGCCAGATCCGCTCGTCGTTCACCGCGGTTCCGCGCCGCTTCCCGGTGTTCGCGGCGAAGACGCTCGTGCTGTTCGTCGTCGCCTTCGTCGTCGGCCTCGTGTCGTCGGCCGCGTCCTGGGCAGTCGCCGTCCCGCTCCTCAACAGCAAGGGATACGAGGGCGATCTGCTCTCTTCCGACACGTTGTGGGCGATCCTCGGCGCCGGAGCGTACCTCGGTCTCGTCGCCGTCTTCGCGCTCGGCGTCGGCGCCATCCTCAAGTCGACGGCCGGCGGCATCGCCGGTGCCCTCGGCGTACTGCTCGTGCTGCCGATCATCGCCAGCCTCATCAGCGGCCTCACCCGCACCGAGTGGGTCGCCGACGCGCAGCACTACCTGATCAGCAACGCCGGACAGGGCCTCGCCGGCGTCGGCAACGGTACCCTCGAGCCCTGGGCGAACGTCGCGACCGTGCTCGTCTGGGCGGCCGTCGCCTTCATCGCCGGTTCGGTGCTGCTGCAGCGCAGGGACGCCTGACCCTCGTCGTGACCTCGGAGGCGACCACCACGCAGACCCCGGGCGGACTCGAACTGCCGAGACCGCCCGGGGTCGTGCGTCGTTTCCTGGCAGCGCATCCCCTGGCCGTCGACATCTTCGTCGCGGCGTTCTACCTCATCCCCGCGGTCGTCGGTGCCCTCGTAGTCTCGGCCGTCCACCCGACACCGCAGGAACTCATCCACCTCGTCCTGTCGGCCGTGGCCGGCGCTGCCCTGCTGGCGCGTCGCCAGCAGCCCGCGGTCGTCTTCGCGATCGCGACCGTGCTGCTCGGTACCAGCGTCTTCCTCGGCCGCGACATGGATGTGGTGCCCACTCTGTTCGCGCTGTACGCGCTCGCGGTCTACCGCTCCATCCGCTCGGCGTGGGTGGCGTTCGCGGTGACCTCGGCCGTCACGGTCTCCACCCTCATCGTGCAGGTGATCCTCACCCAGGCGAAGGTGTTCACGCCGCTCGAGACGGCGGCGATCCCGTCGGGCATCCTGGTGCTGTCGTTCAGTGTCGTCTCCGTGCTCATCGGCAGCAACGTCGGAAACCGCCGTCGCTACCTCAACGCCCTCATCGACCGCGCGCGTCAGCTCGCCCGCGAGCGCGACCAGCAGGCCGAGATCGCGGCGGCGGCCGAGCGGAGCCGGATCGCGCGCGAGATGCACGACATCGTCTCGCACAGCCTCACGGTGATGATCACGCTGGCGGACGGCTCCGCCCGAATGGTGGATGCGGCATCCGATCGTCCGGAGTCCGAGCGGACGGAGCAGGCGGAGCGGTCGGCGCAAGCCATGCGGCTCGTCGCCGAGACAGGGCGCGGCGCTCTGGCCGACATGCGCCGCCTGCTCGGGGTGCTCCGCGACGGCGAGGACGGCACCGCGGCACGGGAACCGCAACCGGGCGTCGGCGAGCTCGCCGAACTGGTCGAGACGTTCCGTGCCGCCGGTCTGCCGGTGCGGATCACGGTCACCGGAGTGCCCCCGGAGGACATCGGACAGCAGCTCACTATCTTCCGCGTCGTGCAGGAGGGTCTGACGAACGCGCTCCGCTACGCCCCGACCGCGACGGCCGTGCGCGTCGTCATCGTCTTCCAGCCGGGGACCGTGATCGTGACGATCGACGACGACGCTGCGCTGCATCCCTCCCCCGGGCAGGGCTCCGGGCGCGGGCTGATCGGCCTGCGCGAACGGGTCGGACTGTATGGCGGGACGCTGGAGGCGGGGCCTCGGCCCGGCGGCGGCTGGCGCGTTCGGGCCGTGTTCGACGCGGTGCGCACGACGGCGCCCGCGGCTACGACGACCGCTGCCTCGGCGGCGCCACCTCCGCCTCCCCCGCCTCCCGGCCACGTCCCGGCAGCAGCGGCGGCACCCGCACCGAAGAACCCGAAGGAGAACCCGTGACCGACGCCCCCATCCGCATCCTGCTGGTCGACGATCAGCAGCTGGTCCGCATGGGCTTCCGGATGGTGCTGGAGGCCGAACCAGACCTCGCCGTCGTCGGCGAGGCGGCCGACGGCGCCGAAGCCGTCCGGCTCACCGCACAGGTGCGTCCGGATGTGGTGCTCATGGATGTCCGGATGCCTGTGCTCGACGGCATCGAGGCGACCCGGCGCATCGTTGAGACCGACCCCGGAGCGCGGATCATCATCCTGACCACCTTCGACCTCGACGAGTACGCGTTCGGAGGCCTGCGGGCGGGCGCGAGCGGATTCCTGCTCAAGGATGCGCGCCCCGACGAGCTGATCGGCGCCGTGCGCGCGGTGGCGGCGGGTGACGCAGCCATCTCCGGCCGGGTGACCCGGGCGATGCTGGAGATGTTCGCCGGCCGGCTCCCGTCGGGATCTTCGCCGAACCAGACCGGGCACGACCCGGCTGCCGCCCTCACCCCGCGCGAGCGCGAGATCCTCCTCGCGATCGGCGAGGGCCTCAGCAACGGCGAGATCGGCGCGCGGTTCTATTTGACCGAGTCGACGGTGAAGACCCACGTCGGCCGCGTGCTCTCGAAGCTGCAGCTGCGCGACCGCGTGCACGCGGTGATCTTCGCGTACGAGCACGGGCTGCTGGAGCGATGACCCGACCCGCCTCCGATTCCAGCGACCGCCAAGGCGCGGCTCGCTAGGCTCGACCGGGTATGGGAATCGTGAAATCAGACTTCTGGACCAACCTCGGGCTGTGGGCGGTCGACGCCGGCTGGAAACTCGTCAGCGCCGCCTGCATCGTCGGTGGGGCGTTGCTCCTCAGCTGGATCCTGCGCGTCGTCATCCGCAAGGTCGTCGCCCGGATCGTCAGCGGCGTCAAGAAGGGCCAGAACGTCAGCGACACGCAGGCGCTCGTGGCCTCGCCCCTCGCCGCCGTCCGCGTCGTGCAGCGCACCCGGACGCTCGGCTCGGTGCTGACCAACATCGTCAACGTGACGATCGGCATCATCGCGATCATCCTCATCCTCAACGTCTTCGTGCCCGACGTGCTCGGATCGTTCGCCCTCCTCACCGCCGCGATCGGCGCCGGCCTCGGTTTCGGCGCGCAGAACATCGTCAAGGACGTGCTCAACGGCCTGTTCATGGTCATGGAGGACCAGCTCGGTGTCGGCGACGTCGTCGACCTCGGCTCCGCGACCGGCGTCGTCGAGGCGGTCGGCATCCGCGTCACCCAGGTGCGCGACGTCAACGGGACCCTGTGGTTCGTCCGCAACGGCGAGATCCTCCGCGTCGGCAACATGTCGCAGGGCTGGGCACGGGTGATCATCGACCTCGCCGTGCCCTACGAGGCGGACGTCGAGGCGGTCGAAGCGAAGATGCTGGAGACCGCGACGGCGCTCGCGACCAGCACCAAGTGGCGCTCGCGCATCCTCGAGAAGCCGGAGCTGTGGGGAATCGAGTCGATCTCGGCCGACGCGATCGTCATCCGCATCGTGCTGAAGACCCGCACCACCGCGAAGGACGACGTCTCGCGCGAGCTGCGCCTCCGCCTCAAGCAGGCCCTGGATGAGATGGATGTGAAGCTCCCGTCGCTCTCTGCCGTCGTGCTGAGCGGATTCGACAGCGCCGCGAGCGTCATGGGAGCGAAGCCGCCGCGCACCCGGCCGAGCCAGGCCGTGACGCCGGAGCCGCCGCTGAAGGGACGCAAGGCGCGCGCGGCGGCGAAGCGGCAGCAGGCGGCGGGCGGCGGACGGGTGGCCGACCCGGGCGCGATCCGGATCACGCCGGCGGTCGAAGGCGGAGCGTCCGTGCGGAAGGCGGCGGGCGAAAAGGCGGCGAAGCCCGACGCCGGCACCGCGCCCGACGCCCGCCCCGACACGGACGGACCCGCCCGATGAGCATTCCCGTCGGTCCTCAGCCGAGCTTCTACGACCAGATCGGCGGACACCAGACGTTCGTTCGGCTGGTGGACGCGTTCTACCGCGACGTCGCCGGCGACCCGGTGCTGCGTCCGATGTACCCCGAGGAGGATCTCGGACCGGCGAAGGAGCGGCTGACGCTGTTCCTGGAGCAGTACTGGGGCGGTCCGACGACGTACAGCGAGCAGCGCGGACACCCGCGCCTCCGGATGCGGCACAACCCCTTCAAGGTGAACCCGGACGCCCGTGACCGCTGGCTGACCCACATGCGTACCGCGGTCGGCGAGCTCGACCTCCCACCGCTGCAGGAGGAGACGCTCTGGAATTACCTGGAGCGGGCCGCGTTCGCTATGGTCAACACATTCGAGGAGTAGCGCTCCTCCCGCCATCCCGGTGCCGAAGGAGACACGGATGACCTACGAACCCGACGCGATCGTCGTCGGCGCGGGCCTTGCGGGCCTGGTCGCCGCATCCGAACTGCTGGACGCGGGGCGCCGGGTCACCATTGTGGAGCAGGAACCGTCTGCCTCGTTCGGCGGGCAGGCCTGGTGGTCGTTCGGCGGACTCTTCCTCATCGACTCCCCCGAACAGCGCAGGATGGGCGTGCACGACTCCCTCGCGCTCGCCCGCGACGACTGGTTCGGCACCGCCGGCTTCGACCGCGACGAGGATCACTGGCCGCGGCAGTGGGCGGAGGCGTACCTGCAGTTCGCGGCCGGTGAGAAGCGGGCCTGGCTGCACGAGAAGGGCATGCGCTTCTTCCCCGTCGTGGGATGGGCGGAGCGCGGCGACGGAAGGGCCGGCGGTCACGGCAACTCGGTCCCCCGGTTCCACATCACGTGGGGCACCGGTCCGGGCGTCGTCGAGCCCTTCGCGCGGCGGGTGCAGTCAGCGGCGGCGAACGGACGCGCGGCGATCCGCAACCGGCACCGGGTGGACGAGCTGATCGTCGAGGACGGCCGGGTCACCGGCGTGCGCGGCGCGGTGCTCGCACCGGACACCGCCGGCCGCGGGGCACCCAGCAACCGGGACGTCGTCGGCGACTTCGAGCTCCGGGCGCCGGTCGTCATCGTCGCCTCCGGCGGGATCGGCGGAAATCACGACCTCGTCCGCGCCGCCTGGCCCGCGCGGCTGGGCGAACCTCCCGCATCCATGCTCTCCGGCGTGCCCGCCCACGTCGACGGCCGCATGCTGGGGATCGCCGAGACTGCGGGCGCGCACCTCATCAACGGCGACCGGATGTGGCACTACACCGAGGGCATCCAGAACTGGGATCCGGTGTGGGAGCGGCACGGCATCCGCATCCTCCCCGGTCCATCATCCCTGTGGCTGGATGCGCACGGCGACCGGCTGCCGTCGCCGCTGTATCCGGGATTCGACACGCTCGGAACCCTGGAGCACCTGCGGCGGACGGGTTCGGACTACAGCTGGTTCGTGCTGACCCAGAAGATCATCGAGAAGGAGTTCGCGCTCTCCGGCAGCGAGCAGAACCCCGACCTGACCGGCAAGGACGTGCGGCTGCTCGCCAAACGCGTCGCTCCGGGCGCACCCGGGCCGGTGGAGGCGTTCAAGGAGAAAGGCGCCGACTTCGTGGTCGCCGACACGCTCGACGAGCTGCTCGCCGGGATGCAGCGCATCGCGGACGTCCCGCTCGACACGGAGCTGGTCGCACGGCACGTTCGCGAGCGCGACCGCCAGCTGGACAACGAGTTCGGCAAGGACCTGCAGCTCGCCGCGATCCGGGCGGCGCGCCGGTACCGCGGCGACAAGCTGATCCGCGTCGCAACGCCGCACAAGCTGCTCGACCCGGCGGCGGGACCTCTGATCGCGGTGAAGCTGCACATCCTGACCCGGAAGAGCCTCGGCGGGATCGAGACGGACCTCGACGGGCGGGTGCTGTCGGCCGATGGCTCGGTGGTTCCGGGCCTCTACGCGGTCGGTGAGGCGAGCGGCTTCGGCGGCGGAGGGATGCACGGCTACCGCGCCCTGGAGGGCACGTTCCTCGGCGGTTGCCTCTTCTCGGGCCGGCAGGCCGGCCGCGCCGCCGCCCGCGCCTGACCGACCCTCGATCCGCGCTTCTCACGCCAATAGCTCCTGACTTTTTCGCGATTCAACGTCGCTTTCGTGCGAAAAACTCAGGAGCTGTTGGCTTGTCAGCGGCGGAGGGTCCAGGCCTGGCGGCGGACGAGGGTGTGACCGCGGCGCGTGGTGAGGCGCGTCCAGCGGCCCGTCTCATGGATGGTGACGGTGTCGTCGTCGTCGCCGACGAAGCCGAGGCTGTCCGCGGCGAATGCGGCGCCCGCGGGGATGTACTCCAGGTCGTCGATCGGACGGCCCCACACCTCGGCGCGGACGCGCTGCACCAGCTGCTCACCTGTGCCGGTCGGCACGGCCTCTGCGACCTCGGCGACGCCCGTCTTCGCGGTCGACTGCAGCAGGGCGGACGATGTCTCGCCGACCTTCTGCCAGCCTCCCCGCGGCGGCGAGATGCCCGCCCACGTCACGGTCGACACCTCGAGCGGCAGGCGGACCTCGATCGGGGCGGTCGTGCCCTCGGCGCCGGTGCCCTCAGCCTCGGCGGCCTCTGCGCTCTCGCGCACGCGCGCCACCCGGTCGAGCAGCGAGCGGATGGGAACGACGACGTCGAACTCCACATCCGCACCCGTCGCGAAGGTCCGCAGGCCCAGCACGGTCGGCGTCTCATCCATCAGTCCCCGCGGATACAGGATCGCCGTGTAGACGGCCAGCACCCCCGATCCGGCGATCAGGCGCACGGAGCCCTCCTCGACACGGGCCGCCCGCGACAGATAGGTCTGCAGATCGGCGACGGCGAGGAGATCGACTAGAGAAAACGACTGGCTCATCGGATGTCTAAACTACCAACACACCACCGACTTGGAGGCACCGTGACCGAGCCCCTGGCTTCCCTACTGACCGCGCTCGATCTGACCGACACCGGCGCACGCACCAGTGAGGACATCTTCACGGGCCCATCGCAGTGGATGCCGCTGGGCCGCGTGTTCGGCGGCCAGGTGCTCGCGCAGTCCATCATTGCGGCCACCCGGACGGTCGAGGACGACCGCAGCATCCACTCGATGCACGGATACTTCCTGCGTCCAGGTGACGTGAACTTCCCGATCACGTTCTCCGTGGACCGCATCCACGACGGCCGGTCCTTCTCGCGGCGCCGCACGCAGGCGTACCAAAACGGGCTCCCCATCCTGTCGATGATCGCCTCGTACCAGACCGAGGATGAGGGCATCGAGCACCAGGACGCGATGCCCGATGGGCTCCCGGACCCGGAGAGCCTGCCATCGACCGCCTCGTCGCTGGAGGACGTGCGCCATCCCGTCGCGCAGTACTGGGCGAGCCAGCGCCCGTTCGACATGCGGCACGTCACCTCGCCGGTCTACCTCTCGGTCGAGGGCGACCGGGTCGCGCATCAGGCGGTCTGGTTCCGCACCATCGGGGACATGCCCGACGATCCCCGGCTGCACCAGGCCGCACTCGCCTACGCGAGCGACTACACGATCATGGAGTCGATCATGCGGCGGCACGGCATCGCCTGGGCCACCCCGGGGCTCAAGGCCGCGAGCCTCGACCACGCGATGTGGTGGCACCGGCCGGCCCGGGTCGACGAGTGGCTGCTGTACGTGCAGGAGTCGCCGACCGCCGGCGGCGGGCGCGGGTTGGCGGAGGGGCGTATCTTCACGCGCGATGGACGCCTGGTGGCGAGCGTCGCGCAGGAGGCCACCATCCGGCTCCCGCGCACCGAGGACTGAGCGGGCCGACCGGCCGCCGCCGACGCCGCCCCTAGTCGAACGTGCTGCGCAGCAGCACCGTCCCGCCCGCTGCGCGGATGTCTACCGAGGCGATGTCCGCGATCGGGATGCTCGTCGTCGCGACAGGCGTTGCAACCGTTCCCGCCTCCGCCGTCCAGGTCGAGATCTCGTGCTGTGTGCCCGAGCGGTCGGTGACGACCATCGCGTAGGTCCACGCTCGGTCGCCGTCGTCGCCCCCGAGGTGGGCGTAGCGGCAGTCGGAATCGATGCGGGTGCCCCACGGTTCGGCGGTCAGCCGGAGGTCGGCGGTGAGCGGGCTCGGTTCGACCTGCTTCATGACCACTGCTGCAGTGGGCGTGGATGCGGGCTGCAGGATCGCGGGCAGGGCGAAGGCGGCGAATCCCACCACGATCGCGGCAGCAGCGGCGGACAGCCCCGCCACCAGCCAGCGGGAGCGGATGCGGCGCCGGCGTGCCCGGTGCAGCAGCGACGGGAGCACGTCGGACGACGGTCCCTCGGAGTCGGGCCGGTCAGTCGCGCTCGGCGCGGGCAGGGGATCCTCCAGGAGCGCTGCCGCCTGCTCGCGCGGGACGCGGCTCAGGATGCCGGGCATCCCCGCCAGCTCTGCCACCGCTTCCGAGCACCGGTCGCATTCGCGCAGGTGCGCCTCGAAGGCGCGGCGCTCCGTCGGTGAGAGCGCGCCGAGCACGTACGCGGCGTCCCAGGTGGCGAACTCGTCGTGCGTGGTCATCGTTCCGTCACCCCTCTCTCCTGAAGTGCGAGCCGCAGGGCTCGCAGGCCGTAGTGGAGGCGCGACTTGACCGTGCCCTCCGGGATGTCGAGCTCGCGCGCGATCTCGGCGATCGAGCGTCCACCGTAGTAGGCGTGCACGATGACCGCGCGGTGCTCGACGGACAGCTCGGCCAGCGCATCCGACACCAGCCAGGCGTCGAGGACGGCGTCCGCCTCGCTGTCCGGTGCGGGATGCTCGGGCAGCGTGTCCGTGCCGAACTCGTGCCGGTGGGCGGCGCTGCGGCGGCCGTCGATGACGAGATTGCGGGCCACGGTGAAGAGCCAGGTGCGCGCCGACTGTTGGGATTGATCCAGCACGGAGGGCTTCCGCCAGGCGCGCAGCAGCGTCTCCTGCACCACGTCGTCGGCCATCGCACGGTCGCCGGTGAGGTGCACGACGTACCGCCAGACGGCTTGCGCGTGCTGGTCGTGCAGCTCGCGCAGCAGGCGGGCGTCCTCCTCCGGCATGTTCACCTCCACCTCGTACACGATGCAGCCGACGGAAAGGTTCATGCGGAACGGTTGAACCGACCGCGCGACCGTCTCGTGATAACCGTAGAAGACGCATCCGCCGAACGGGAGGAATCCGCATGAACGACCACGCACCGCTCACCCGCCGCACCCTCGTCACGATCGGCGGGGCTTCCGCCGGCGCGGTCCTGCTCGCCGCCTGCACGCCCGGCGGCGGACAGGACTCGAACGGTGGCGGATCCGGCTCGGGAGACGACGGTTCGTCCTCGGGAGGCGGCGGCACGGCCGAGGTCTCGCTCGCGTCCATCCCGGTCGGCGGCGCCGTGTCTGCGACGCTCGCGGGCAAGCCCATCGTGGTCTCGCAGCCGACCGCTGGTCAAGTGGTGGCGTTCAGCGCCGTGTGCACGCACCAGGGATGCACGGTCGCGCCGCAGGGCAAGGAGTTCGACTGCCCGTGCCACGGCTCGAAGTTCGACGCGACGACGGGCGATGTGCTCAACGGCCCTGCGCGCGAACCGCTGCCGAAGCTGAAGGCGACCGTGTCGGGCGACTCCGTCACCGTCACCGCGTAGGGCGCGCCGTGGAGGTCAACGGACTGCCGCTGCACGTCCTGCTGGTCCACTTCGTCGTCGTGCTGGTGCCGCTGACGGCGATCGCCGCCCTGCTGGTGCCGATCTGGCCGGCCGCACGCCGGCGGCTCGGGATCGTGGTGCCGCTGCTGGCGCTGGCGGACCTGATCTTGGTTCCCGTGGTCGTGGAGGCCGGGGAGTGGCTGCAGGCGCGGCTGCCGGCCACCCCGCTGATCCAGCAGCACGCTGCGCTCGGCCATGGTCTGCTGCCGTGGGTGATCGCGCTGTTCGTCTTCACCGTCGTACAGTGGGCGTGGTTCTTCTTCTTCGACCGGCCGGACTCGTCACGCCGGCCGAGCGTGACGGTGCGCCGGGTCGCGATCATCGTGCTGACGGTACTCGCGGCCGTGCTGGCCGTCGGAACGGTCGTCGAGGTGATCCTGATCGGCGAGGCGGGCTCGCGCGCGGTGTGGGAGAACTCGTTCAGCCCGGACCCGGTGCAGAGCAGCCCGACGCCGGCTCCCGCCCCGTGAGCGAAGACCGGGGCATCGTCTAGGACCGCTTGGCGAACGCCACGGGCTCGTCGAGGTACGGCGTCCAGGCGTCCCGCTCGCGCTCGTTGATCCGGCGCGGCCGTTGCGTGGTCGCGTCGACGAGCACGATCGTGGTGGCCGCGCGCGTGAACAGCGTCTTCGGCTCCGTGCCCTCCGGCGACCAGACCTCGTAGCAGACTTCGAGGCTCGCGCCGCCGAGGCGGCCCAGCCAGAGCTGCACGTCGAGCGGTTGGCGGAGGTACGGGATGGGCGCCAGGTACTCGATCTCCTGCCGCGCGATCAGTGTCAGGGTATCCGCTCCCGGACGGCCGTCGAGGACCGCGGTCGACCCGCCGACGGCCTCACCGCTTCCCGCCACGCCGCTCGTGTCGCCGCCGGAGTCGTCGGTCGCCCAGAACGCCTCGATGCGCGCCTCCTCCAAAAGGCGCAGCATCTCGGCGTTGTTCACGTGGCCGTAGGCGTCGAGGTCGCTCCAGCGGAGCTTGATCGGGACGTGCAGTCGCATGACCGGCCGTCTCAGTCGCGCGTGAGCTTGCGGTACGCGGAGCGGTGGGGCTTCGCGGCGTCGGGGCCCAGACGCTCGACCTTGTTCTCCTCGTACGCCTCGAAGTTTCCCTCGAACCAGTACCAGTCGGCCGGGTTCTCCTCGGTGCCCTCGTAGGCGAGGATGTGGGTCGCGATCCGGTCGAGGAACCACCGGTCGTGGGTGATGACGACCGCACAGCCGGGGAACTCGAGCAGAGCGTTCTCCAGGCTGGACAGCGTCTCGACATCCAGGTCGTTGGTCGGCTCGTCGAGGAGCAGCAGGTTGCCGCCCTGCTTCAGGGTGAGGGCGAGGTTCAGGCGGTTGCGCTCACCACCGGAGAGCACGCCGGCCTTCTTCTGCTGGTCCGGCCCCTTGAAGCCGAAAGTGGAGACGTAGGCGCGCGACGGCACCTCGGTCTTGCCGACCTGGATGTAGTCGAGCCCGTCGGACACGACCTCCCAGACGTTCTTGTTGGGATCGATCCCGCCGCGGGTCTGGTCGACGTACGAGATGTGCACGGTCTCGCCGACCTTCAGGTCGCCCCCGTCGAGCGGCTCGAGGCCGACGATCGTCTTGAACAGCGTCGTCTTGCCGACACCGTTCGGGCCGATGACGCCGACGATGCCGTTCCGGGGAAGCGTGAAGGTGAGGCCGTCGATGAGCTTGCGGTCGCCGAAGCCCTTCTCGAGGTTCTTCGCGTCGATGACGACCTGACCGAGGCGCGGCCCCGGCGGGATCTGGATCTCCTCGAAGTCGAGCTTCCTCGTGCGCTCCGCCTCGGCCGCCATCTCCTCGTAGCGGGCCAGACGGGCCTTCGACTTGGCCTGGCGCCCCTTGGCGTTGCTGCGCACCCAGTCGAGCTCCTCGGAGAGGCGCTTGGCCAGCTTCGCGTCCTTCTTGCCCTGGATCTCGAGGCGCTCGCGCTTCTTCTCCAGGTAGGTCGAGTAGTTGCCCTCGTACGGGTACAGGTGACCGCGGTCGACCTCGGCGATCCACTCGGCCACGTGGTCGAGGAAATACCGGTCGTGGGTCACGGCGAGAACGGCGCCGTGGTACTTCGCCAGGTGCTGCTCGAGCCAGAGCACGCTCTCGGCGTCGAGGTGGTTGGTGGGCTCGTCGAGGAGCAGGAGGTCGGGCTTCTGCAGCAGCAGCTTGCAGAGCGCCACGCGGCGCTTCTCACCACCGGAGAGCGTGTGGACCGGCCAGTCCCCCGGCGGGCAGCGGAGCGCATCCATCGCCTGGTCGAGCTGGGAGTCGAGGTCCCACGCGTCGGCGGCGTCGATCTGCTCCTGCAACGTGCCCATCTCGGCGAGGAGCGTGTCGAAGTCGGCGTCCGGGTCGGCGAGGAGTCCGGAAATCTCGTTGAAGCGGTCGACCTTCTCCTTGATCTCGCCGACGCCCTCCTGGACGTTCTCGAGCACGGTCTTGTTCTCGTCGAGCTCCGGCTCCTGCATGAGGATGCCGACGGTGTAGCCGGGGCTCAGCTTCGCGTCGCCGTTGGAGGGTGTGTCCAGACCGGCCATGATCTTCAGGATGGTGGACTTACCGGCGCCGTTGGGACCCACGACGCCGATCTTCGCTCCCGGCAGGAACGCCATCGTGACATCGTCGAGGATCACCTTGTCGCCGACCGCCTTGCGGGCGCGCACCATCGAGTAAATGTATTCGGCCACTCTTCTTCTTCAACTCCCTGTCGTCGGCTTACTGCCGTATTCGAGGATACCGGCCCTGCGCCGCCTCCCGGGCGGCTCCGGCCCTACCAGTCGATCGGACGGGTCTGCCCGATGAGGCAGTTCCCGGTGGACAGCACGGGGGTCACCATGCTGGAGTAGCCGCCCGCGTCGGCGCCGTTCTGGCCGATCAGGCAGCTGTCGCCCATCCGCACCGAGAACTGGATCGAGTTCGCCTTCAGCCCGATGGTCGTCGTGTCGACGGTCACCTGCATGTCGGCCTTGGCGAAACCGGCCTTGACGAGCGCGTCGATGAAGTCGCGACCCAAGGCGTTCGGGTTCGCCGCGAGCGTCGCGTGGTTCACCGTGTCGAAGTAGGCGAGATTCTCCTGGGCCGTCCCGCCCGGCACCAGACCAGCCGGCGTCGGTGTGGCCGTGCTCGTCGCCACCGGCGTCGCGGTGGGCGTCGCAGACGCTCTCGGCGTGGATGCGGTGCACCCGGCGAGAACGAGAGCCACGGTCAGTCCGGCCACCAGGGTGAGAGCTGAAGCAACGGGCGAACCGGTCCGGCGGACCACGGAAGACGGCATATCCGGCATCTTAGGGTGCCGCCGCTGGGATTCCCTCGGGAGGTGCTGGTGCGGGATCACCGTCGGTATCCGGTGCGACCGCCCGCGTGAACCGTGATCGCCCCCAGGTGAGGTCATGTCCGATGGACTCCGCCTCGATCTCGACCGTCATGCCCTGCTTCTCACCCGACCACTCGCGCAGGCACAGTCGCCCGGCGACCAGCACCGGGTCACCCTTGGTGACGGACTCCGCTATTCCCAGCGCGAGACGCCGGAAGGCGCTCACGGTGTACCAGTTGCTGCCGCCGTCTTCCCACGAAGACGCCTGGCGGTTGTAGCGGCGGTGCGTGGTGACGAGCCGGAAGCTCGTGATCGGCAGCCCGCCTTCGGTGACGAGGTGACGGGGCTCGGTGGCGACGAAGCCGCGGACCGCAACGGTATCGGACATGTTCTCCTCTTCTCTGCGCCCGCTCCTGCGGCGGGCACAACCCCAGCCTCGCCGTTCCGTGGGCGTCACGAGCCGCGGGCGGAGGATCTGTGGAGAACCGGCCCAGTCCGGAAGAGGTGGACGGATTCAGGCCGCCACGTAGTCCGCGTACGACGCGCGGATCTTGTTCACCTTCGGCAGGGCGACGGCGAGACAGTAGCCCTGGCCCGGGTTCTTCGCGAAGAAGTCCTGGTGGTACTCCTCGGCGCGGTAGAACGGCCCGAGCGGCTCGATGGTGGTCACGATCCCGCCATCCCAGTACTCGGCGGCGCGGTCGCGCGCGCCCTCGAACAGCTCGCGCTGATGCTCGCTGTCGTAGAACATCGCCGAACGGTACTGGGTGCCGATGTCGTTGCCCTGCCGGTTCAGCTGCCGCGGATCGTGCAACGTGAAGAACACGTCGAGGATGACGCTCGGCGGGATGACCTCGGGGTCGAACGTCACCGCCACCGCCTCCGCGTGCCCGGTGCGACCCGTGCACACCTCTTCGTAGGTGGGGTCGACGGCGGTCCCGCCGGTGTAGCCGGACACGACATCGTGCACGCCGCGGAGCACGCGGTACACGGCATCCAAGCACCAGAAGCATCCGCCTGCCAGCACGAAGGTCTGCATGGGGTCCCCTTTCGATCGTCGTCTCCATTCTGCCGCGCCCGCGAAGCCGCGCGCAGAGACGCCGTGCGCCCGTTTGACGACACGACGCGGAGGGTCCGCGGCCAGGTGGACAACCGCGGCTACCATCACGGCATGCAGTGGTGGAATGACTTCGTCGATTGGCTCACGTCGCCGGCCGCGCGCCCGGCGCTCTTCTACGCGGCGGTCCTCGCGGTCGCCGTGATCGTCTCCGGCCTGATCTCCGCGTGGATCGCCCGGGGCGCCCTCAAGGGTCTCCTCTCCCGCACCGACCGCCAGCAGAAGGCGTCCGCGATCGCCGCCCTCGTGGATGCTGCGACCGAGGCCTCCGTCTGGAACTCCCTCACCCCGGCCGAGCAGGTGCTGTCCGATCGCGCCGTCGGCCAGGCCGACATCATGGTCCGGCTGCTCCCGATCAAGACCGCGGGCCTGGCGGCGACCTGGGCGGGCCACCAGCTCGCCGAGATGAAGCGGGCTTCGGCCACCTTCGGCTACCAGCTCGACCCGGCGATCGCGGAATTCCGCGACCGCCTGCTCGAGTGGCAGAACAACCCGCGCCGCGCCCGCCGCATCTTCCAGAGCGACCTCGAGCGGTGGCGGTTCGAGAACACCGACACCGAGCGGTCGCTGATCGCGCAGCAGGACGCGTGGGTTGCGCAGCAGCACCACGACCAGTACGCCGCGCCGGCGACCACAGCCGCTCCGGCCGCTGCGCCCGCGCAGGACGACACGGCCGAGACGAACCCGTTCGTGCAGGCCGCCGCGGCCGGCGCGCAGCCGCAGGACACCGCGCCGACCACGCGACTGGGCCAGCCCGTCTGACGACCGCCGCTCCGGCGGCATCCACTCCACCCGACACGAAGGGCGCCGACATCACGCCGGCGCCCTTCGTCGTTGCTTCGACGTTCAGCGGCTGTACGCGCCCTCGCCCCACCACGAGTCGAACATGCTCGCCGGGGGCTGCCGCTTGTGCTCCGTCGACCGGTACCGCGCCTCCAGTGCCTCCGCGACCTCGTCCGACACGTTCTTCCCCTCCAGGAAGTCGTCGATGTCGACGTACGTCAGCCCGAGGTTGTCCTCGTCGGTCTGGCCCGGGTTGAGGTCGAGCAGGTCTGCCGTCGGCGCCTTCTCGTACAGCCGGGCCGGTGCCCCCAGGTGCGCGAGCAGCTGCTTCCCCTGCCGCTTGGTGAGGCCGCTGAGCGGGAGGATGTCCGTGCCGCCGTCGCCGTACTTGGTGAAGAACCCGGTCACCGCCTCAGCCGCGTGGTCCGTACCGATGACGAGGAGACCGCGCTGGCCGGCGATCGCGTACTGCGCGACCATGCGGATCCGTGCTTTCACATTTCCCTTCACGAAGTCGGTCATCGGCTCCCCGAGAGCATCCGCGTACTCGTCCTCGACGCCGTCGGTGCCGCGCTGGATGTTGAACACGACCGAGCTCTTCGGCTGGATGAAGGACAGCGCCAGCTGCGCGTCCTCCTCATCCCGCTGCACGGCGTACGGCAGACGGACCGCGACGAAGTCGGCGTCCGTCCCCTCCGCGGCGAGTCGCTCGACCGCCAGCTGGGCGAGCCGGCCGGCGAGGCTCGAGTCCTGGCCGCCGCTGATTCCGAGGACGAAACCGGCCGCACCCGTCGACCGGAGGTAGTCCACCAGGAAGCCGACGCGTCGCTCGACCTCGGCGGCCGGGTCGATCTCCGGACGGACGTGCAGCTCTTCGATGATCTGTGCCTGAAGTTCGCGCATGACGCCACATTATCCCCGTCCGGTTTCGCCCGTGTGAACGCATCCCTCCCCCACGAACGGTCTGCCGCGGACGCCGCGGCGGTCGCTACCATGCGCCCATGGAACCCGCCGTCTCGAGCGTCGTGCTCGTCCCCCTGCTCGGCGTCCTGGCCGCCCTTCTCACCACCGCGGTCGGGCGGTTCGTCAAGATCCCGCTCGTCGTGTTCGAGATCGTCCTCGGTCTGATCATCGGCCCCAGCGTCCTCGGCTGGGTGCCGGAGACGGCCGGTCTGGATGCGATCGCCAACTTCGGCCTCGCCTTCCTGTTCTTCATGGCGGGCAACGAGATCGACTTTCCGGCCATCGCCGGGCGGCCGCTGCGTCGAGCATCCCTGGGCTGGCTGTTCTCCCTGGTGTTCGCGATCGTGCTGGCCACCCTCATCGCGGGCTCCATTGTGCCCGGCGTCTATGTCGGCATCGCTCTCACCTCGACGGCCCTCGGCACCCTGATGCCCGTGTTGCGCGACGCCGGGGAGATGCACACGCCGTTCGGCCGGGTCGTCACCGCGATCGGCGCCGTCGGCGAGTTCGGCCCGCTGCTCGCGATCTCGCTGTTCCTCAGCGGCCGGAAACCCCTGGCCGCCGCCCTCGTGCTGATCGGCTTCGCCGTGATCGCCGGAGCCGGGATCTGGATCGCCTCGCGCGGAGGCCACGAGCGTTTCCACCGGCTCGTCCGGGCGACGCTGCACACCAGCGGCCAGTTCGCCGTGCGGTTCGTGGTGTGCGTGATCGCGGCTCTCGTCGGGCTGAGCATCGCGCTCGGTCTCGACATGCTGCTCGGTGCGTTCGCCGCGGGAGTGCTCTGCCGCATCCTGCTCTCCGGGGCGAAGCCGGAGGACGCCCATCACATCGAGAGCAAGCTCGAGGCCGTCGCCTTCGGCGTGCTGGTGCCGGTGTTCTTCAT
Organism: Leifsonia sp. NPDC014704; assembly: GCF_043083605.1. NCBI lineage: Bacteria > Bacillati > Actinomycetota > Actinomycetes > Micrococcales > Microbacteriaceae > Leifsonia > Leifsonia sp. NPDC014704. Next base: position 1,060,223 of record NZ_JBIBYW010000001.1, read on the forward strand.
CAACACGGGCATCGGCTTCGACCTGAAGGCGTTGCTCGGAGACCCGCGGGCACTGATTCTGCTGCCGATCTTCCTCGTCCTGCTGCTGCTCCTGCGCGGCGTCCCGGCGTCGTTCCTGGCTCCGCCGGGCTCGACGTTCCGCGACCGGGCTGCGCTCACGCTGTTCAGCGCGACCGGGCTGCCGATCATCGTCGCGGTGACCGCGATCGGTGTGCGCGAGCACGACCTGCAGGTCGGCACCGCGACGGCCCTGGTCGGAGCGGGGATGCTCTCCGTGCTGCTCTTCCCGCTGATCGCGCTGACCCTCCGCCGGAAGTCGTCCGACGGCGGCGTTCGGCCGGCCGATCCGGACGCCGTGCCGATCGAAGGCTGAGCGGGATCAGGCCACGCGGCTGACGGCGCGGGCCAGGATCGCGGTGGTCAGCGCATCCACCGGCTCCCGCGCCGCGGACGGGTTGGACAGCAGCGTGAAGTCGACGTGTCCGAGCTCCGGCAGCCCGAAGCGGTTGGTCACCTTGATGAGATCCGTGGGGATGAGCGACCGCGGGAAGACGGCGACGCCGATCCCCGCACGTACCGCCGCGAGCACGCCGTTCACTTCACGGGTGTTGCAGGTGATCCGCCAGGTGCGGCCCGCCGCCTCCAGGGCGTCGATCGCGACCTGACGGCTGAGGCTCGGCCCCTGGTACGAGATGAGCGGGACGGGGCCGTCCGGATCGAGCACGGTCTTCTCCTGCCCCATCCACACCAGCTCGTCGGTCGCCACCACCGCGCCCTCCGTCGTGCCGGGCGTCTGCTTGATGAAGATCAGGTCGAGCTGGCCTGCTTTGAGCTTGCGGTGCAGCGGGCCGGACTGATCGACCGTCAGCTCAAGATTGATCTGCGGGTTCTGCTGGCGGAAGTGGCGCAGGATGCGCGGGAGCGTCGTGATCGCGAGATCGTCGGCCGCGCCGAAGCGAAGGCGGCCGCGCATCGCCGACCCGCTGAAGTAGCTGTCCGCCTCGGCGTGTGCGGCCAGAATCGTGCGGGCGAAGCCGGCCATCGCATCCCCGTTGTCCGTCAGCCGCACCACACGCGTGTCGCGGGCGATCAGCTGGCGCTTCGCCGCCTGCTCCAGTTTGCGGATGTGCTGGCTGACGGTCGGCTGGCTGATGCCCAGCCGACCGGCGGCCTTAGTGAAGCTCCGCGTATCGGCGACGGCGAGGAAGGTCTGCAGCAGGACAGGGTCGAACATTCGCATCCATTCGAAAAGCCAATGGGACTTATAGCCGTGATCGGCTCCAAGAATAGTCCGGATTGCGTAGTGTCGAAGGGAGACTTCATACGGAACCAGCGACGACATCGAGGTAACACGCACGTGGCGCACTCCCCCGCAGCGGCCCCGCCCACCGGACCCATGCCGGTCCTCTCCGCCCGGCCGCCGTGGCGCGAGACGTTCGCCTCGCTGCGGGTGCCGAACTACCGCCGGTTCGCCGCGAGCAACCTGGTCGCCAACACGGCGGTGTGGATGCAGCGCATCGCCATGGACTGGCTGGTGCTCCAGCTCTCCGGAAGCGTCGCCGCGGTCGGGGTCACCGTGTTCATGCAGTTCACCCCCATGCTCCTGTTCGGCCTCTGGGGCGGCGTCATCGCCGACCGGTACTCGAAGCAGCGGCTGCTCGTCATCACGCAGTCGTGCGCTGCCGCGCTGGCAGCGCTCCTCGCGGTGCTCACGCTCACCGGCGCGATCGAGGTCTGGCACGTGTACGCGATCTCGTTCACCCTTGGTCTGGTCACGGTGGTCGACAACCCGGCGCGCCAGGTGTTCGTCAACGAGCTCGTCGGCCCCCGATACCTGCGCAACGCGATCAGCCTCAACTCGTCGATCTTCCAGCTCGGCGGGCTGATCGGGCCGGCCATCGGCGGCATCCTCATCACCGCGGTCGGCGGCGGGTGGTCGTTCGCGATCAACGCCGTCGCGTGCCTGGCCGTGGTGTTCGCGGTGGCGACGCTGAGGCGGTCGGAGCTGCACGCATCCCCGCCGGCTCCCCGCGGCAAGGGGCAGCTGGCCGAGGGGATGCGGTACGTGCGCCGCAAGCCGGTGATCTTCTGGACCGTGATCATGGTCGCAGTGATCGCCGTCTTCGCCTTCAACATGCCGGTGTTCCTCGCCGCCTACGCGAACGACGTCTACCACGTGGGCGCGCAGGGCTACGGGATGTTCAACGCGCTCGTCGCCGCCGGCGCGCTCACCGGGGCGCTCGCCTCGACGCGCCGCACCAGCGTCCGGCTGTCGATGGTCGTCGGCACCGCAGCAGCCCTCGGCGTCGTGCAGGCGCTGGCCGGGTTCGCGCCCGGCGAGCTGGCGTTCGGGGTGCTGCTGGTCGCGATCGGTGTCGGGAACCTGCTCTTCATCACGGCGGCGAACTCGCTCGTGCAGATGTCGTCGAACGTGCAGATCCGCGGACGCGTCATCTCCCTCTACATCCTCGTGCTGCTCGGCGGGCAGGCCCTCGGCGGACCGCTGATGGGGTGGATCGTGGAGCAGGTCGGCCCGCACATCGCCATGGCTATCTCGGGGCTCGTCCCCGCCGCGGCCGCCGCCGTCGTCGCCGTGCTCATCGCCCGGCAGGCCAGCCTCCGGCTCCGCTTCGGCCTCCGCGGCCGGCGTCCCGTCATCGCGATCGTGAACCGCGCGGGGAAGACCGGCCAGACGCTCTGACGCGGAGGCGGCGAGCCGCTCCGGTATCGTGGACTCGACGCCCCCGTAGCTCAGCGGATAGAGCAGGAGCCTTCTAATCTCTTGGTCGCAGGTTCGATTCCTGCCGGGGGCACCAGAGCAAATCTCGCGGTGCTTCTCATCTCTTGGTCGCAGGTTCGATTCCTGCCGGGGGCACCAGAGCAAATCTCGCGGTGCTTCTCATCCCTTGGTCGCAGGTTCGATTCCTGCCGGGGGCACCAGAGCAAATCTCGCGGTGCTTCTCATCCCTTGGTCGCAGGTTCGATTCCTGCCGGGGGCACC
>NZ_JBIBYW010000001.1:1063318-1394639 GCF_043083605.1 Leifsonia sp. NPDC014704
GCACCAGGAGCAGCCGTCAGAGGGCGCGGCCTGCGGCCGCGAGCACCTGGGCGAGGGTGGGCACGCCCTCCGCGCGGAACACCTCATCGCCGCCAGGCGACGCGACGATCACCGTCGGGGTCGAGCGAATGCCGTCGCGCTCCGCGCGTTCCAGGTTCGCTGCGACATCCAGTTCGGTCACCGCAATCCGCGGCGCGACCCTGACCGCCTCTGCCAGCACCGCGCGAGTCTGCATGCACGGCTCACAGAAGGCGGAGGTGTACAGCGTCAGCTGCGCCGCTCCGGTGTCCGCCGGGTCAACGGCCGGTGTCGTATCCACCACCTCAGTGTACGGCCGGGAAAATCAGCGCGACGATCGTCTCCCGCTCGCCGCGGTCGCGAGACGACTGCCCCCTGCACGACCCACAATCGTCCCGTGAGCCGAACGACCTTCACGCGCTACGTCGCCCTCGGTGACTCGCTCACCGAGGGCCTCTGCGACCGCGCCCCCGGGCAGGCGGACGCATACCTCGGCTGGGCCGACCGCCTGGCCGGCATCCTCAACGGCGACGCCCGGCTCGCCGGCGCTTCCCTGGAGTTCGCCAACCTGGCCGTGCGCGGCCGCCGCATCGCCGACGTGGTGGATGGGCAGATCCCGCACGCCGTCGACCTCCGGCCCGACCTCGTCTCCGTCATGATCGGCGGGAACGACCTGATGAGCCCTGCGGCGGACCCGGACGCGCTCGCCACCCGCCTCGAGGCCGGCATCCGCGACCTCCGTGCCGCGGGCGCGACGGTCCTGCTCGCCAACATCTTCGACCCGCAGTTCGCATTCTTCCTCAAGCCGTTCCGAGGGCGGGCGGCCGTCTTCAACGCCAACATCTGGAGCATCGCACGGGATCAGCGCGCGATCGTGCTCGACGTGTGGGGCGTCCGCGAGTTCCGCGACCCGGCGATGTGGGCGTCCGACCGGGTGCACCTGAGCACGCGCGGGCACCGGCTGCTCGCCGCGCAGGCGGCCCACGCGCTGGGCGTGCCGTACGCCGAGGTCAGCGGGCCGGAGACGACGGTCGCGGCGGAGGCGACGGCGCCGGTGCCGCCCGACTCGGTGCCGTTCCGGACCTGGCTGCGGGTGTACGCCATCCCGTGGATCGCCCGGCGGGTGCGGCATGTGTCGACCGGCGACGGGATGGGACCGAAGCTCCCGGTGCCGCAGCGAGTCGAGTTCGGGGCGCTGTCCGGGCCTGTCGGTCTGTCCGGCCCTGTCGGTCTGTCCGGCCCTGTCGGGGGCCAGCATTAGACTCCTGTTATGGCTACTTCCTCGGATCGACTGGTCTGGATCGACTGCGAGATGACCGGCCTCGACCTGGAGGTCGATGAGCTCGTCGAGATCGCGGTGGTCATCACCGACTTCGAACTGAACGTGCTCGACCCCGGTCTCAGCATCGTCATCAAGCCCGACGACTCCGCGCTCGAGAACATGGGCGACTTCGTCCGGCAGATGCACACCACCTCGGGCCTGATCGAGGAGATCCCGAACGGCAAGAGCCTCGCCGAGGCCGAGTACGAGGTGCTCGAGTACGTGCTGAAGTTCGCGCCGACCGCTCGGACGGCCCCGCTAGCCGGCAACACGATCGGCACCGACCGCATGTTCATCGCCAAGTACATGCCGCGGCTCGACAACCACCTGCACTACCGCAACGTGGATGTGTCCTCGATCAAGGAGCTCGCTCGCCGCTGGTTCCCGCGCATCTACTTCAACGCCCCGGAGAAGAACGGCGGCCACCGGGCGCTCGCCGACATCCTCGAGTCGATCCGCGAGCTGGACTACTACCGCTCGGCCGCGTTCGTCGCCCCGCCCGGGCCCACCACGGAGGACACCCAGGCCCTGGCCGCGGGCGTGGTGGAAAAATGGGCTCCCCGCATGTACTAGAATCGATGAGTTGCTTCGGTCGGTCCGCGTGATCGGCGAGGCGCCGTGGTGGGTATAGCTCAGTTGGTAGAGCGCCTGGTTGTGGTCCAGGAGGTCGCGGGTTCAAGCCCCGTTACTCACCCCAAGGTAGGCCAGCTGTGAGCGTCCCTTCGATGACGCTGACAGCTGGCCTTCTTCGTCGCTCTGACCTCTGGTCCGGAACCGTGTCACTAACTGTCTCTCGCTCGGCGCGACTGCTCATTACGCTCGTGCGCATCAGCTCGGGTCGGTGACCGCCACCCACGGAGACGACGGAGGGGCGCACATGACACGCCAAGGCCCGGAGAACGCACTCGACCACGTGGTCGTGGTCATGTTCGAGAACCGCTCGTTCGACAACCTGCTCGGCCGACTCTATGAACCCGGCGAAGTGCCCGCCTTCGAAGGGGTGCTGGGGAAGGACCTGATGAATCCGGTACCGGAATGGCTGCCGGATGCCGGACACGGACCGGTCCCCTACGGCGTGGCCACAGACATGAATACGCCGGCGCCCGATCCCGGCGAGGAGTTCCACCACGTCAACACGCAGCTGTTCGGCATCCTCGATGAGGCCAACGTCGGACACTCTGAGCCGCGCGGATCTTTCAACCTCCCCGCCAGCGGGCGCATGCCGACGATGAGTGGATTCGTGTCCGACTACGCAAGCATGCTGCTGTTCGAGAACGGCCGCATGCCATCGGTCGATGAGTACGCACAGATCATGACCGGATACACCCCCGAGCAGATGCCGGTGATGTCGACGATCGCCCGAGGATTCGCGACATTCGACCATTGGTTCTGCGAGGTTCCCTCGTGCACGTTCCCGAACCGGTCGTTCTTCCACGCGGGCACCTCCTCCGGCCATGTGATCAACTTCCCGCCTGTCGACGCCTTCCCGGTCCACAATCCCGCCGAGACGCTCTTCGACCGGCTGGACGCCGCAGGGCTGACGTGGAGGGTGTACTGCGATCCGCCCTGCCACGCCTCCCTGACGGGGATCATCCATGCGGCCCGCCTGCGGCCGAAGTTCGCGACCCACTTCCTGTCAACGGCGCAGTTCTTCGAAGATGCCGAGAAGGGGAACCTGCCGACGTACTCGTTCATCGAGCCGCAGATCATCGGCACGGCGCACAATGACATGCACCCGCCGTTCGGCGACCTGTTCGAAGCCGTCGCCCGAGCCCAAGGCGTCGAACCCGACCACATCCTCGCCGACCCGCCGTCCTCGATCATCGCCGGGGAGGACCTTCTCGCGCGGATCTACCATGCGATCCGCTCGTCCACGGCGAACGGCTCCAATCACCTCAACACCACCCTGGTGGTCACCTTCGATGAGCACGGCGGCACCTACGACCACGTGCCCCCGCCGCCCGCCGTGCCCCCGACCGCCGCGTCCGCAGCCGGGCAGATGGGCTTCGCCTTCGACCGCTCGGGGGTGAGGATCCCCGCACTGGCGATCTCCGCGTGGGTGCCGGAACGCACAGTGGTGTCAGAGGAATTCCGGGCCACGTCGGTCATCGCCACGATGCGCGAGCGGTGGAATCTCGGCTCGCCGCTGACCGCTCGCGACGCGAGCGCACGCAGTTTCGGAGACATCTTCACGTCGCCCCGCCCTCGCCCGCAGGATGACTGGCCCGATGTCGCGGCCCGGCCCGGCCCGGCCCGCCCTGCGTCGTTCGTTCCGCTGGATGCGCCCATGGGTGGGCTGGGGAAGGCGCTCCTGGGAGGGGTGTACGCGCTCGGCCGGGGAATGGGCCTGGAGGTGCCGTCGCTCGACCCGACGCAGCCGCTCACCGGGAAGGAGGGCACGGAAGCAGCTCAGCACCTGCTCGCCGAGCTCTTCCCGCAGCTGCAGGGAAGGTAGCGGAAAGGGCGCTCACCGCCGCGAGCAGGCACGGATTGGTGGAGGCAGGCCCCGTTGCGTCTCAGTCACCGCTCGTCACCCTGTGCAGCAGGAACAGCCCGCCGTGCGCGGGCAGGTGCCGCCGCTCGGCGTCGGTCTCCACGTACTCGTCGATGACGGCGACGATGCGGCGGTCGAGTTCGGCGACGTCCTCCGGCGAGAGGTGTAGGGAGAAACGCGCGTACGTGGCGATCGACGCCGGACCGGCCTCGGCGAGCTCCTGCTGGAACGCATCCACCGGCGCGAAGCCGTCGCTCAGGTCGAGATCCTCCAGAGGGACGGACAGCCACCAGGTCCGCCCGGTGGAGCGGTACGGCTTCTCGAGGGCGCCCGTCTCCCCCGTCCGCACCTCCGCCGGCTCCAGGAACCCCGCGTCGACCAGCTGGCGCACGTGGTAGTACACCGTGCCCGGGTCAACGCCCAAGCGGTCGGCCAGTTGCTTGTTGGTGAGCTCGCGGTCGCCGCAGAGCCGCACGATGCGGACACGCAGGGGATGCGACAGAGCCTTGAGCTCCTGCGGCGTCGCGGGCCGACGCTTGGCGTCGGGCCCTGCGTCAGTGCTGCGTTCGTCGGTCACGCTCCGACTCTAGCGCGGATTGGGGTTTCATCTATCGATTGAGTTTTCTCAATCCTTATGCAACGCTTGCCGGTATGACCGCGAACGGACTCGGCGCACGGTACTGGAAGCTGTGGACGTCGGCAGGCCTCTCCAACCTCGCCGACGGCGTGATGAAGGTCGCGCTGCCGCTCGTCGCCATCCGCTACACCGACTCCCCGGCGCTCATCGCAGGTCTCTCCTTCGCGTTCACCCTCCCCTGGCTGCTGTTCGCCCTGACGGCCGGAGCGCTCGCGGACCGGCTGGACCGCCGCCGCCTCATGCTCGTCGCGAACGCGGCCCGCGCCCTCTTCCTCGCCTTCCTGACGGTCGTCACCCTGACCGGCATCGGGTCGATCTGGATGCTTTATGCCGCGGCGATCTGCATCGGTGTCGCCGAGACCGTCTACGACACGTCGTCGCAGTCGATCCTTCCGCAGCTCGTCCCGCGCGACCGCCTCTCCCGGGCGAACGGGCGCCTCTACGCGGTGGAACTGACCGCGAACGAGTTCGTCGGCCCTCCGCTCGGCGGCTTCCTGGTGGCGACCGGTGTCGCCCTCGCGTTCGGCGCGCCGGTGCTGCTCTGGCTGGCCGCGATCGGGATGCTGCTGCTCGTCCGCGGGCGGTACCGGGCCGATCGCCTCGAGCGCACGACCATCCGCGCCGACATCGCCGAGGGCCTCCGCTTCCTCCGCGGCAGCACGCTGCTGCGCACGCTCGCGATCATGGTGGGCGTCTTCAACTTCGCCGCCTCAGCCGTCTACACCGTCTTCGTGCTGTTCGCCGTCGGCCCGCAGTCGGCCATGAAACTGACCGACCCGGGATACGGCCTGCTGCTGACGGCGTCGGCCGTCGGGAGCGTGCTCGGCACCTTCCTCGCGGAGCCCGCGGAACGGCTGGTCGGGCGAGCGCGCGGACTCGCGTTGACCATCGTCGGCTCCCTCTTCACGGTCGCAACGCCCTTCTTCACCACGAATCCCTTCATCATCGCGGCGGGGATGCTGATCGGCGGCGTCACCGTCTCGATCTGGAACGTGATCACCGTCTCGCTACGCCAGCGCGTCACCCCCACCCGCCTCCTCGGGCGGGTCAACAGTGCATACCGACTGCTCGCGTGGGGCACAATGCCGCTGGGCGCGCTCGCCGGCGGCCTCATCGGTCAGCTGTTCGGCGTGCGCTGGGTCTTCCTCGTGATGGGGATGCTGGTCGTGCTGCAGCTCATCCCGATGCTCTGGGTGACCGACCGGCGCATGGACGCGGCGGAGGCGGAGGTGGAGGCCGAGGAGCACTCGGAGGCCACCACCGACTCGCCGACAGGTCGTTGACGCGTACACGACTTTGCCAGGCTCTATGCCCGAACCGTCCAGAAACAGCGCCTAGGGTCGATGGTCGACGGCAGTGAAAGCCGTCCGTGCCGCGCAGGCGCGTATCCAGGCCCCAAACCCTCAAGGCCCCCAACCTGAGACGTCCCCCGGCGTCGCCCTGGACACGCAGCCCTTCCCACGCCCGGCACACCCGCGCCGCATGCCGCGCCTTCCGGACCACGGGTCCACCAGGCGCTTCCGCGCGTGCCGCGCGGCAGTCAGCCCGCAGGACCACCCGAAATCACACGGTCCGGTCGCATGGACGCCCACGGCGTCGCCACGCGTCAGGCGGGGAAGCCCGATCCAGGAAAAGCATGCTGAGTTCTCTCCGTACCACCGTCAAGAACAGTCCCATCCCCTTCGGCCGCATCGTCTCCGGTGCCGCCGCCGTGCTGGTCAGCGCCAGCCTCCTCGCCCCCGCGATGGCCCAGCAGCAGGAGAGCGAGCGGAAGACGCAAGAGCTCTCCGAGGCCACGGGGATGCGTCACGAACAGCTCTCCGTGTACGACTCGATCGTGCGCGACCGCCTCGAGCGCCAGGCGAAGACCACGCTGACCGGCGCAGAGGCCACCGTCAACGCGAACCAGGCCAAGGCCGACGCGTCGGCAGCGAAGACCGCGATCGCCGGTCTGAGCGGCTACACCAAGCTCGACGAGGACACCCTCCGCGACAGCATCGTGGCGACCCAGGCCGCGTCCGACGCCCTGGCCGCCGCCGGCGCCGAGGCCGACCGCCGCGCAGCCGAGGCCGCCGCTGCCGCTGCCGCGGCCCTCGCCAACGCGAACACTCCGGCGGGCGCCAAGGCGACCGCCGCGAGCCTCGCCGCCAGCCAGTACGGCTGGGGCGCCGACCAGTTCCAGTGCCTTTCGCAGCTGTGGCAGCGCGAGTCGCAGTGGAACTACCAGGCCTCCAACCCCGGCAGCGGTGCGACCGGCATCCCGCAGGCCCTCCCGGGCAGCAAGATGGCGTCCTTCGGCACCGACTGGGCGACCAACGCCACCACCCAGATCAAGTGGGGACTCGACTACATCGCCCGCGGGTACGGGACGCCGTGCGCCGCGTGGGGCCACTCCGAGGCCGTCAACTGGTACTGACCTGAGAGCCGGGGAGGCGGGCGGCGGCCGCCGGTAGACTCGCGCGAGTGAGCACCGAGCACGCCCCCACCTCCCCCGCTATCCGCGGAGCCCATCTCGTCGGCAGCGTCAACCTGCCCGATGCCGAAACGGTCTTCCGCACCGTGAACGCCCATCTCGGCGACCGGATGCGCCGCATCCCGGACGGCGAGGTGGGCGAGCGCTTCTACTGGGTGCAGTTCCAGACCGGCCGCCTCGACACGATGAGCGGCCTCTCGCGCATCCCCGGAGACGCGCCGCTGCTGCGCGGCGTGTTCGATCCCCGTCCGTTCCGTCTCGACGACGGCGTGTCGGCCGGCGACCTCGTCTTCCCCGACCTCGGCTACGCGGACGCGGCTCTCGACTCGTACGCCGTGTTCCGCAGCCTCCGCGAGGACGGCGTCATCCCGCAGGGCGTGCGCTTCCAGGTGTCTCTGCCGACACCCGCCGGCGTGGTCGGGCCGTTCATCGTGCCGGAGGACCGCGCCGCCGTCGAACCCGCCTACGAGCGGGCACTCTTCGGCGAGTTGCAGCGCATCCTCGACGGCATCCCGCACGAGGATCTCGCGATCCAGTGGGACACCGCCGTCGAGTTCGCGCTGCTCGAAGGGCGGATGCCGTCGTGGTTCGGCGAGGACGTGCTCGCCGGCGTCGTCGAGCGCGCCGTCCGGCAGGCTGCCGCGGTTCCCGTCGACGTGCAACTCGGCTACCACCTCTGCTACGGCGATGTCGAGGAGCAGCACTTCGTGCAGCCCACCGACGCCGGGCGCCTCGCCGCGGTGCTCCGCGGCATCCTCGACGCCGCTCCGCGCCCCGTCACCTGGGTGCACCTCCCGGTGCCGATCGAGCGGGACGACGAGGCGTACTTCGCCCCGCTCGCCGATGTCGTGGTTCCTGCCGAGACCGAGCTGTACCTCGGGCTGCTGCATCACGAGGACGGCGTGCAAGGTGCCCGCCGCCGGGCGCAGGCGGCCGCGACCGCGCAGCCGCGCTTCGGTGTCGCGACGGAGTGCGGATTCGGCCGCGGCCCGAGCGAGCGCACGGCCGGGCTGCTCGACCTGCACGCCGCGGTCGCCGAGGCGTGGTGAGCCGCGCGTGACGCTCGACCTCGACCAGGACGCCTTCGAGGCGATCGTCACGGACGAACTCGACCAGCTGCCCGACGAGATGGTCGACGGGCTGGACAACGTCGTATTCGTCGTCGAGGACCGCCCGGAGGACGGCTCCCTCGACCTGCTCGGCCTGTACGAGGGTGTGGCCCTCACCGAGCGCGACACGTACGGGTTCGGCGAGATGCCGGACCGCATCGTGCTCTACCGCGAACCGCTCCTCGCGATCAGCGCCGACGAGGACGAACTGCGCGACGAAATCCACATCACGCTCGTGCACGAGATCGCGCACTACTACGGCATCGACGACGAGCGCCTGCACGAACTGGGTTGGGCTTAGCCAGGACGGCCGGCGTAGCCCACGGGAATCAGCGGCAGGTCAGGCGCCGTTCCCGAAGATCGACTCGTCTTCCTTGTCGGCCTCCACCGGGTCGGAGTCCGGAGCATCGAAGCGGTACGACACCAGCTTCTGACCCTCGACGTCGCGCTCTTCGCCCGCGACGTACCAGAACGTCGACTCCAGGCCCTCGACGGCGGCGATCACGCCGATGCGCTCATCCACCTTGCCGTCCACCAGGAAGCGGCGGTCGGTCTGCCCGGCGAGCGGGCCGTCGGCGTACTCGACGATGTATTCGGGGTCCTGTCGTGCGTCGGTCATGACTCCACCGTAGTACCCGATCGCGCATCGGTGATCCCACCCGGCAGGTCGAGTCCCGTCACGTCCAGGACGAGATCCGCCGAGACGCGTGGATGCTCGCGGGCGACGAACCGTTCGAACTGCGCCTGCCAGCGGTCCCACTCCGCTGCGAACGTCTCACCGTCACGCGCGAGTGCACGCTCTTTGCGCAGGGCGTCGTCCGCTTCCAGCCAGACGGTCAGGTCAGCACGGGCGGCGTTCCGGCGCGAGAGCGTTCCGCATCCCTCGACCACGAGCGGCTCGCCGCCGGCCACCAGCTCGACCCCGGCCGGATGATGGCCCGCCCAGTCCCAGCGCTGCCAGCTGCCCGCGTCGATCGCACGGAGCGGCTCGAGCAGATCGCGGCCGAGAGCCTCGCTGCCCGCATCGAGACCGTCCCATCCCGGGTACAGGTCGTCCATGCGCACGAGCCGCGGGCGCCCCTCCGCCGGCCAGCGCGCGATGAGGAGGTCGGCGAGCGTGCTCTTGCCGGCGCCGCTCGGTCCATCGATCAGGACGATCGGGGTCCGCGCGGCGCTCGTCGCGCGGGCGACTGCCCGTGCGACGGCTGAGCGGAGCAGGCCAATCGGGTCGTCAGCTGAGCGGTGCATTCCAGCTCCCCGCTGCGACGGCCGCCGCGATCGCGAGCCCGGCGACCAGCGCCGCGACGACCAGGGCGGCCCAATCGCGCCCGCGGAAGACGGAGGGGCGCGCCCACGTGCGCGTTCCGGGCGCGCCGAAGCCGCGCGCCTCCATCGCCGTCGCCAGTTTCGTCCCGCGGCGCAGCGACAGCACGAACAGGGCGAACGACTGCCCGAGGAAGCGCCGGAATGCGCCCGACTCCGCGACGCCGCGTGCGCGGCGCGCCAGGGTGAGGGCGCGCCAGTCCTCCGCGAACAGTCCGACCAGACGCAGGGCAGCGAGCCCGCCGATTACGAAACGCGCGGGCAGGCGCACCAGCTGCGCCAATCCATCCGCCAGGTCGGTCGGGTCGATCGTGACGAACAGCAGCACGGCGGGCAGGCCGATGGCGAGCACGCGCAGGGCGGTCGCCACGCCCAGGGCGATCGAGCCGTCGCTGATCTCGACCGCCCACCACTGCACGTAGACGGTGCCGGACGTCTGCCCGTAGAGCACGGTCGTGAGTCCGGCGAGCGGGGCCGCGATCCACACCGGGGCGGTCCGCACGATGACGGAGCGGAGCGGGATGCGCGCGAGCGTCAGCAGGACGAGCTCCAGCCCCAGGGCGACGCCGGCCGAGACCGGGTCGATCGACAGGAGCAGGGCGACCGTGACGATGAGCGCCGCGCCCAGCTTCGCGACAGGATTGAGCGTCGCGAGCGGCCCTGTGCGCAGCGGCTGCAGCAGGGTCATGCCCGCACCGCCGCGACGTCGAGACGGAGCGCGGCGGCACCGACGGCCTCGATGAACTCGGCGTCGTGCGTCGCCGCGACGATGGCGTGACCGTCCCGGCGCAGCTCGGCGATCATCCGCACGAGGCCGTCCCAGGTGCGCGCGTCCTGACCGAAGGTGGGCTCGTCCAGCACCAGGAGGCGTGGCCGGGTCGCAAGCGCGGTGCCGACCGACAGCCGCCGCTTCTGACCGCCGGACAGCGTGAACGGGTTCGCGCCGGCCAGGTCGGTCAGCGCGAGGCCGTCGAGCAGCTCGTCCACCCGGCTCTCGACGTCGTCGGCCGCCAGCCGCAGGGCTCGGGGTCCTGCAGCCAGCTCCTCTCGCACGGTGGAGGCGATGAACTGGTGCTCGGGGTTCTGGAAGACGCTGCCGATCCGGGTCAGCAACTCGCGGGAGCGCCAGGCCGCCGGGTCGGTGGATGCTCCGGCCGCCAGCGCCGGCTCTGCGACGAGCGCACCGCCGAGCGGTGGCAGCAGCCCGCCCAGGGTCAGCGCGAGGGTCGATTTGCCCGCACCGTTCGCGCCGGTCAGCGCCAGCGCCGTGCCCTCGCGGACGTCTACGTCGACCGGACGGCCGACCGGGACACCGACCGGCGGACGGCCGCGCTTCCGGCCCCGCGTCACCGCAGGTCCCCGGCCGAACACCAGCGACCGAGCCGTCAGCAGCGGGGCGCCCTCGGCGACGGACGGCGAGCGTGGCACCGGCGTGCCAGGCAGCCACACGCCGGCGCGCCGCAGCTCGCCCGCCGTATCGGCGAGGACCTTGCCGGGTTCGCCGTCGGCCAGCACACCGCCGTCGGCTCCGAGCACCACGACGCGCGTCACCAGGTCGCGCCACACCGCCACGCGGTGCTCGACGACGACCAGGGTGGCGCCGGTGGCGTCGACGGCCGAGCGAACCGCATCCCGAACCTCCAGCACCCCGTCGGGGTCGAGGTTCGCGGTCGGCTCGTCGAGCAGCAGCAGACCCGGCTGCATGGCGAGCAACCCTGCTAGGGCCAACCGTTGCTTCTGCCCGCCGGAGAGCTGGCTCGTCGACCGGTCGAGCGGCACGTCGAGACCGACGTCGCTCAGTGCCCGCCGAACGCGGCCCCACAGCTCGTCGCGCGGCACTCCGAGGTTCTCGCACGCGAACGCCACATCGTCGCCGACGCGAGCGAGGATGACCTGGGCGTCCGGATCCTGCAGCAGCAGTCCCGCCGTCCCCCGCGCCGACGCAGGCGGTCGGCCGCCGACGGTCAGCGACCCTTCGGCCTCGCCGTCGTCATCCCCGCCGAGCACACCGGCCAGGCCCGCGAGCAGCGTGCTCTTGCCCGCGCCGGACGCGCCGAGCAGCAGCACGCGCTCCCCCGGCTCGATGCACAGATCGACGCCGCGCGCCGCCCAGGCGTCCCGTCCGGCGTAACGCCAGCCCCAGCCGTCGACCCGGACGGCAGCAGGACCGGCCAGTCCCGACTCCACGGCCGTCAGGCCCGCGACGCCGTCCGCGTCTCGCGGCCCGCGGCGAAGCGGCTGAGCGCCCCCGTCTTCGCGAGGGCGCGGACCAGCAGCCACGAGCCGAGGCCCGCGACCACGATGCCCGAGATCGTCGTGGTGATCGCGTACGTGATCGCGAACTCGGGCTTCGACCCGGGGTACCAGTACAGGAGGTCGAGGATCGACTCGGCGATCCCGGCACCGGCGCCGGCCAGGAGGGCGGGCACCAGGCGCCAGTTCGCGTAGAGGAACAGCGCGAAGACGATCTCGGCGCCGAGTCCCTGAACGACGCCGGAGAGCAGGGTCGCGAATCCCCACTGCGTGCCGATCAGCGCCGAGACGGTCGCGGCGACGACCTCGCCGAACAGGGCGGCACCAGGCTTGCGCACGATCAGGGCGACGAGCACCCCGGCGAACAGCCACGGGCCGTTCAGGATGCCCTGGAACCCTGGGAGGAGGGCTCCCACGGGCTCTGAGATCGGGTTCTGGACGATGCCCCAGACCCAGAAGACGACGCCGGACGCGACGGCGACGACGCTGGCGACGACGATGTCGACGACGCGCCAGCGGAAGACGCGCGAACGCGCGCCGGTGGACGTGGAGAGAAGAGTTGCATGCACTGGACGTGCCCTTTCATTCAGCGAAACAGGGCACGGGATGTGAGATGGCCTCCCTGCGCTGGCATGACCCAGATCAGGTTCGACGGTCGAGACTTGGAGAAGTCTCCTCTCAGCCCGGCTCACCGGACTCCCGTGTTCGCCCCCAATACTAGTCCGCTGAGGGCGGCGCGGTGTTACGTCTGGGGCGCCGCTACTTCTTGAGCGCGCGGATCACCCGCGACCAGGCGTGCCCAACCACCCAGACGAAGGGGATGCCGACGGCCAGGAGCGTGATGAGGTTCGGGCGGAACCGGACCCCGGTCTCGTCAGAGACGTACGCACCGAAGGGCACGGCCCATCCTCCGCCGCCACCGCCGCCGGGGGCGTCCTCGCCGCCCTCGCCCACGACTCCCGCGCCGAACCCGAACTGGACGGCCGCCACCGGCACGATGGTGGTCCCGTCGACGACGACGGGCTCGCCGTAGACCGACTTGATGCCGGAGGCGCTGAGGGTCTCCGCGAGCTTGAGCGAGATGTTCGTCATGCAGCCAACCGTAACGCCCGGCACCCGACGCGGCCAGACCCGTTCAGTCGCTCACGTACTTCGGATTGCGACCGTCGCGCTCCTCCTGGTCGGCGTCGCGCGCGCGACGCACCAGTGAGGCCGGTCCGATCATCCCCCGGCCGAACCGCGCGCTCACCGCGTCGAGGGTGCGCTCGGTCTCGCGCCACTCCTCGTCCGGATCCCAGAGGGCGACCGCGTCGCCGCCCGCGTCGAGCAGCTGCTCCGCGCGGACGCCGATGAGCCGCAGCGGCGTCTCCCGGATGTCGAGGTTCAGGGCGCCGAACACATCCCACGCCTCCTCGAACAGGCGGCGTCCGACGTTGGTCGGCTCCGCCAGCGTGCGCGACCGCGTGATGGTGCGAAAGTCGGAGAATCGCACCTTGATCGACACGGTGCGAGCGATCATGGCGTGCTTGCGGAGCCGCTCACCGACCCGGCCCGATAAGCGCAGGAACTCGCGGCGGAGGACGTCGAGGTCGCCGACATCGGTACCGAAGGTGTTCTCGTGGCCGATGCTCTTCTCACGCGACTCGGTGACGATGCGGCGGTCGTCCCGGCCGTTGGCGAGTTCGTGGAGCTTGCGTCCGCTCGCATCGCCGACGGCCTTCTGGAGCACGTGCAGCGGGGCGTCCGCGAGGTCGGCGACCGTGAGCAGCCCCATCCTCTCCAGCGACGCCTGCGTGCTCGCCCCGACACCCCACAGCGCGCCCACCGGGAGCGGGCGGAGGAACGCGAGCGTCTCCGAGCGCGGGATGACCAGCAGGCCGTCCGGCTTGGCGCGGCCGGAGGCGAGTTTCGCCATGAACTTCGTCGCAGCGACCCCGACCGAGCAGGTCAGCCCGGTCTCCTCCTGCACCCGCGACCGGATCAGCTCGGCGATGCGGCGCGGCGACCCGAGCAAGCGGCGGGCGCCCGACACGTCGAGGAACGCCTCGTCGATGCTGAGCGGCTCCACCAGCGGCGTGACCTCACGGAAGATGTCCATCACCTTCGCCGAGTACTCGGTGTACCGGTCGTAGTGGGGCGGGAGGATGATCGCGTTCGGACACAGCCGGAGCGCCTGCGACATGGGCATGGCGCTGCGCACGCCGTACCGCCGCGCCTCATACGTCGCGCTCGTCACGACCCCACGGCCGCCCGCGTGCCCGACGATCGCGGGCTTGCCGCGGGCGTCCGGGCGCTCCAGCAGCTCGACGGACGCGAAGAACGCATCCATATCGACATGCAGGATGGCGGACTCGGAGTCGTCGACGTCGGCCGCGCTCACCTGCCGCTGGCTGCCATCCGCTCGTCCCACGACTCCAGCTTCTCACCCGCCGCCGACACGCGGGACCCTCCTCCGCCGAAGTGCACGTCGCGGCGGCTAAAACCGGCGAATAGCGACCACGACGTGCACTTCGCGAACTCGGCGACGTACGTTGGGGGCATGGAATTCAGGTACCTCGGCAACAGCGGACTCAAGATCTCCGAGATCATCTACGGCAACTGGCTCACCCACGGCTCCCAGGTCGAGAACGACACGGCGACGGAGTGCGTGCACGCCGCGCTCGACGCGGGCATCACCACGTTCGACACGGCGGACGCCTACGCCAACACCGTCGCGGAGCAGGTGCTGGGCGACGCTCTCAGGAACCAGCGCCGCGCCTCCCTCGAGATCTTCACCAAGGTGTACTGGCCGACCGGCCCGAAGGGTCACAACGACGTCGGCCTCTCGCGCAAGCACATCCTCGAGTCGATCGACGGGTCTCTGCAGCGCCTCGGCACCGACTACGTCGACCTGTACCAGGCGCACCGGTACGACCACGAGACGCCGCTCGAAGAGACCATGCAGGCCTTCGCCGACGTCGTCCGCGCCGGCAAGGCCCTCTACATCGGCGTCAGCGAGTGGACGGCCGACCAGCTGCGGGCCGGACACGCGCTGGCGAAGGAGCTGAACATCCAGCTCATCTCGAACCAGCCGCAGTACTCGATGCTGTGGCGCGTCATCGAGAAGCAGGTCGTGCCGACATCGGGCGAGCTCGGGATCTCGCAGATCGTCTGGTCGCCCGTCGCCCAGGGTGTTCTCACCGGAAAGTACACGCCGGGACAGCAGGCGCCGGTGGGCAGCCGCGCGGCCGACGAGAAGGGCGGCGCGGACGCCATCCGCGGATTCATGCGCGACGAGGTGCTGACCGCGGTGCAGGGGCTCCAGCCCATCGCGGACGAGCTGGGGATCACCATGGCGCAGCTCGCCGTGGCGTGGGTGCTTCAGAACCAGAACGTGTCCGGCGCGATCGTCGGCGCGTCGCGCCCGGAGCAGGTGCGGTCGAACGCCGCGGCTGCGGGGGTGCGGCTCTCGGGCGACATCATGGCGCGCATCGACGAGGCCGTCGGCGACGTCGCAGAGACGGATCCGGCGCTCACCGCATCCCCCGCCAAGCGCCCCGCCTGATCCGCCGCTCGGGCGTCAGACGAGGGCGGCCACCAGCGGGCGCAGCCAGTCGCGGAAGGCGACGGAGTCGTTGCGCAGCGACGCACTGACCACCACGGTGTGCGGACCGACGATCCAGGTGCCCTTCTCGGCGAGCGGCAGCACGTCGATGTCGAGCCGGAAGTACCCGGCCTGACGCCGGAGCTCGTGCTCCCTCTCGCGCACGACGTCCACGATGTCGGCGGCGCGGCGGGCGTGGTGCTTCGCGCTCTCCTCCAGGTACTCGGCGTGCCGCGCGGTCGCCCACCCGGCGGCCGCGTCGTAGTGGGCGATCACGGCATCCTGCAGTTCGATCACCCGGTCGAACGCCTCGAAGTGCGGGGGCCGTAACAGCGGCGCCGTCAGGCGGCGGTGCCGGTCCGCCGCCACCTCGAACCACGCCTCCCACTGGCGCGCCAGGGCCTCGGTGCCGTCCTCCCGCGCAGCATCCGGGTCAGTGGTGGGGGCGGCCGGCCTGCCCGCCGGACGAGCGGGATGGATGAGCGGAGCCGGCCGGGTGGTCGGCAGCGGCCCCGACGCACCGCGCCCGTCCACCGCCTCCGTCCGCCCGGAATGCAGCACAGGGACCACCGCAGGCTCGAGTCGCGGAAGCGCGGGCTCGACCCGGCCGTGCAGGCCGGCGAGCTCACGCACGGCGAGGGCGACGAGCAGGTCCCACGGGCAGTCCTCCGTGACCTGCCATCGAAGGGTGCCCTCGACGAACATGCCGACATTGTAGGTTCGCGGCGCGCCGGGAGGTAGTGGGTTGCCGAACCGGTTCAGCGGCGACGCGGATGCGGAGCATCAGCGGTCGTACGGCTCCTCGGCCACCAGCAGCGACGCCGGGATGATCGCGGTCTCGTACGGTCCGCGTCCGTCGCGGCGGTGCTGCGGCTCGAAGAACGACACCGTCCACGTCGTCAGCCCGTCCTGGGGTCCGTAGACGTTGCGCAGCCCGCGATCGCCCGGCGCGATGATCACGCCCGTCGGCTCGCCGATCCAGTCGTCCGAGGACGCGGGATCATGCTCGCGCACGTAGACCTGGACGCCGACGCCCAGCCCGGGCCCACGTCCCGTCACATCGGGACCCCCGCCCGTCGCCGATCGATCACCGGATGCGCGTCTCCACATGCCGTCCATCGTGCCACCCCGGGGCTGTGCGACCGCTCAGTACCGGCTCTGCGCTGTCCGTCAGGGCCTTCCTCAGTGCGACGTGGTCGGCCGCGTCGATCCCCCGGCACGGCGCGCCGGATCGAGGAGCCGGCGCAGCGTCCACCGCTCGGCGACCGTCCACGTCGTCGACGTGAGGATGTAGACGGCGGCCGCGAGCGGGACGAACGCGGCGAACACCACCGTCACGTAGGGCAGGAACGACAGCGCGCGCAGCATCCCGACCGGCGCTGTCGAGCCTTCCGGCTGCGGCAGCGTCAGCACCCGCCGCGAGATCGTCGTCACGATGGCGATCAACGCGAGGACGCCGAAATAGACGAGGATCGCCGGCCAGACCCCGGCCCCGGCGCCGGTGAGCCCGACGAAGCTGGTGCCGAGCGGTGCGCCGAAGGCGTGCTCCCCGAGCAGCGCGTTGGCGTGCCCGGCGATGGTGGGATGCGTGAAAACGGCGTACAGCAGCGTCACGACGGGGATCTGCGCGAGCAGCGGCAGCATTCCGGAGAACGGCGACACCTGCTCCTCGCGGTACAGCTCCATCGTCTTCTGGGCGAGGGTCTCGCGGTCGCCCTTGTGGCGGCGCTGCAGCTCGGCGAGGCGCGGAGCGATCCGCCGCCGGCTGTACTCGGCGCGCACCTGGCTGACGCCGACGGGGATGAGGACGACGCGGACGAGGAGCGTCAGCATGACGACGGCGACGAGGCCGGCAGCGGTTCCGGCAATCGGCTCGACGGCGGCGGAGAGGGCGGTGACGAGGCCGTACGCCCCGTCGAGAAGGGCCGCGATGGGCGGCCAGGAGAAGAAGTCCATGATGGTGTGATCCCTGCGATTCGGACGGATGCGGACGCGTCTGGTCGCGCGGCGCCGCCGTCCGCCCGGTGGCGGGATACGGGGATGCGGCTACGCGACCGGCAGGGAGGCGCCGGGCGCTCTGGGCCGCGGCCGGCCGTCGGCGTCCGGAGCGGACTGGCTCTCGGCGAGCCATCCCGCGACGGGCAGGATCGGCCGGGACCACGCGGAGCGCACCCGCAGGGAGGCGGCCAGAGCCGCCACCGACCGCAGGGCCGCCGCGGCCACCACAGCGACGAGACCGAGAGCGCCGGCCACACCGGCCAGCGCGACGACTCCGGCGGGGCTGCCGCCGCCGAGCATCCCGAGCGCGGACGCGAAGGCGCGTCCGAGGAGCTCGAGCAGGGCGGTCATGGACTCGACCGTAACAGAGCCCGGCCGGAACGCCGAGAGCGTTCGCGCCAGGCGGACGCGTGTCGCGTCCCGCCGACGCACGGTGGAAGGATGGGGTCATGACTCGAGTCGCGATCATCGGAGCCCACGGAAAAGTCGCCCAGCAGCTCATGCGGGTGCTCTACGACCGCGGTGACGACTTCGTCGGCGTCGTCCGCAACGACGAGCACGCCGAAGATGTCTACCGCCTCGGCGGTCTCGGGGCGCTGGTCGACATCGAGCAGGCGGACGCCGACGCCCTCGCCGAGGCGATCCGCGGCTGCGACGCGGTCGTCTTCACCGCCGGGGCCGGAGCCGGCTCGGGCATCGAGCGGAAGCGCACCGTCGACTACGGCGGCTCGGTGAAGTCGCAGGAGGCGGCAGCGAAGGCGGGCATCCGCCGGTTCGTGCAGGTCTCGGCCTGGGGCGTCGACGCTCCCGTCGACGACGCCGACCCGGTGTGGAAGGCGTACGTCGACGCCAAGCGCGACGCCGACACGGCGCTCCGCGCCTCCGGGCTCGACTGGACCATCCTGCGCCCGGGCGGCCTCACCACCGACGAGGGCACCGGACGGATCACGCTCGGCGACAGCGTTCAGCGCGGCAGCATCGCCCGCGAGGACGTCGCCACCCTCATCGCCGTCGTGCTCGATGAGCCCGCGGCGATCGGCCGGCAGTGGGAGGTCATCGGCGGCGACACCCCGATCGAGGACGCCGTGCGGGCGCAGGTCGCGTCCGCGTAGGCTTGCCGCCGTGACCACCGACAGCGCGACGAGCGACGGAGCCGCGACCGCGGGCGCCGAGCACCTCCCGTACAGCACCAAGCCCTGGATCGCCGGCTATGCGCCGGGCGTCCCGGCCGACGTGGAGGTGCCCGCCGGGTCCCTCTCCCACCTCATCGACGAGTCGGTGAAGACCTACGGCAAGCACGTCGCCCTGGAGTTCTTCGGCTCGACCACCACGTACGCCGAGCTGGGCGACCAGATCGCGCGCGCCGCCGAGGGCCTGCGGAAGCTCGGCGTCTCGAAGGGCGACCGCGTCGCGCTCGTGCTTCCGAACTGTCCTCAGCACGTCGCGGCCTTCTACGCCGTCCTGCGTCTCGGCGCCGTGGTCGTCGAACACAACCCGCTGTACACGCCGCGCGAGCTCCGCCACCAGTTCGAGGATCACGGCGCGACCGTCGCCATCGTCTGGGACAAGGTCGCCGCGACCGTGCAGGACCTCCCCGCCGACCTCGGCGTGACCACGATCATCTCCGTCGACCTCACCCGCGCGATGCCCGCGTCGAAGCGGCTCGCTCTGCGGCTCCCCGTCCCGGCTGCGCGCAAGGCCCGCGAGCAGCTGACCGCAAAAGTGTCCGGAACCATCTCGTGGGATTCGCTGGTCGCCTCCCGCCGGATCGCGAAGTCCTCCCCGCGTCCCGAGCGTGACGACCTGGCCCTCATCCAGTACACCTCCGGCACCACCGGCACACCGAAGGGCGCCATGCTCAGTCACGGCAACCTGAACGTGAATGCCGCGCAGTCCCGGGCCTGGGTGCCGACCATCGAGCGCGGCACGTCGGTCGTCTACGCGGTCCTCCCCCTCTTCCACGCCTACGGGCTGACCCTCTGCCTCACCTTCGCGATGAGCATGGGAGCGCGGCTGGTGCTGTTCCCGAAGTTCGACCCCGATCTGGTGCTGGATGTGGTGAAGAAGCACCCGGCGACCTTCCTGCCCGCTGTCCCTCCGATCTACGAGCGGCTGGTGCAGGCGGCCGAGAAGCGCAAGGTGTCGCTCTCCGGCATCCAGATCGCGATCTCGGGAGCCATGAGCCTGCCGCAGGGCATCGTCGACCTCTGGGAGCACGAGACCGGCGGCTATCTCGTCGAGGGCTACGGCCTCTCCGAGTGCTCGCCGGTGCTGATGGCGAACCCGGTGGGCGCGACCCGTCGCGAGGGCACGGTCGGCCTGCCGCTGCCGGGCACGGAGCTGCGCGTGGCCGACCCGGACGACCCGTCGGTCGACCGCCCGTTCGGCGAGGCGGGCGAGCTGCTCGCCCGGGGTCCGCAGGTGTTCTCGGGCTACTGGCGGAAGCCCGACGAGACCGCCAAGGTGTTCTCCGACGACGGCTGGTTCCGCACCGGCGACATCGTGACGATGGATGAGGACGGCTTCGTCCGCATCGTCGACCGCATCAAGGAGCTCATCGTCACCGGCGGCTTCAACGTGTCGCCGACCGAGGTGGAGGACGCCCTGCGCTCCTTCCCGGGCGTCGCCGACATCGCTGTGGTCGGACTCCCCCACCGCCGCGGCGGCGAAGACGTGGTCGCCGCCGTCGTGATGGAGCCCGGCGCCTCCTTCGACGAGGAGGCCATCCGCGCATTCGGCCGCGACTGCCTGACCCCGTACAAGGTCCCGAAGCACGTCGTGCAGGTGGACGAGCTGCCGCGCTCCATCGTCGGCAAGGTCATCCGGCGCAAGGTGCGCGATCAGCTGCTCGCCGCACAGGCGAAGTAGCAGCGCGGTCGGGCGTCAGCCGCCGATCGGGAACACCAGCAGCGAACCGGTCGCCGTCGCGACCGTCTTGCCCGCGGCATCCGTGATGACTCCGTCGGCGAAGGCGACGCGGTTGCCCGGCTTCGTCACGGTCGCGGTGCAGGTCAGCGGGCCGGTCCCCGCGTGCACCGGACGCAGGTAGTTGACGGTGATCTGGATGGATGTGTAGCCCTGGCCCTGCGGCAGAGTCGTCTGAACCGCGCAGCCGAGGGCGGAATCGAGCACGGTGCACACGAATCCGCCGTGCACCGTCCCGATGGGGTTGTAGTGCGACTCGTCCGGCTCGCACACGAACGTTGCGGTGCCGGGGTCGGCTTCAACCAGCGTCATCCGCATCAGCTCGGTGATGGGAGGCGGCGGCAGCTCGCCGCGCAGCATCGAACGGAGGTACTCGAGCCCGGTCATGGAGGGCATCCGCGCGACGCCCGGAGCCGGGTCCTCCCAGTGGACGGTTCGGGTGCGGGTCTGCGTCTCGGTCTGGGTCTGGGTCTGCGTCTGGTCGGCGCCGGCGTCGCTCATGCCGTCATCCTCGCACGCGCGGCGCCCGCGGGTCAGGCGGCGCGGGTCAGGCGGCGCGGGTCAGGCGGCGCGGGTCAGGCGGCGCCGAGCCGGGCGAGCCGTCGCCGTGCCGCCAGCTCCGCCTGCGGCTGCGGGCCGAGAAGGGTGCGGGCCCCGGCGAGCACCGCGGACGTCGCGCCGTGGAGCGGAAGCATGCGCTCGGCCGCCGTGGTCGGCAGCCCGAGGAGGTCGCGGTGCCGCGGTTCGAGCGTGGACACGGCGGCACGGAACACGATGCGGTACGACGGTCGCAGCGTGCGGCGGAGCGGAGCCCGGCGGATGAACCGCACGATCTCCTCGACCTCCGGACCGCCGCGCAGCTCTCCCGCGTCGGTGATCGCGCCGATCTCGGCCCGGAGCGCCGCCGCGGAGCGCGGAGCGTCCGGCACCCCCATGAGCTCCGCCGCCGTCGCCCACTCGGCCACGTAGCCGTCCGCTCCGCCCGGGATGGGACTGCCCCAGTGCTCGTGCGCCGTCAGGAACGCGTCGGTGAAAGCGAGGTGGACCCAGCGGGCGAGGTCGGGGTCGTTGGCAGAGTACGGCCGCTCGACGCCGTGCCCGTCGACGTAGGTGCCGGTGACCCGGCGGTGGAGGGACCGCACCATCTCGGAACCCGCGATGGCCTGACCGCGGCTGCCGAAGGTGACGGTATGGATCCATTGAATGGTCCCCGCCAGCCGGCCGAGCGGGTCCTCCCGGTAGCGGGAGAAGTCGCGCACTCCGGCCAGCGCGCCCGGGTGCAGGGCTTGCAGCAGCAGGGCACGCACACCGGCGACGAGCGTCGGCATGCCGCCGTGTACGACCCAGGCGGCGCTGTTAGGACCGAAGAAGCCCTCATCCTCGCCATCCTCGAGCCGCAGGATCCACGCGGGCACCTCGTCCGATCGCCCGGCCAGGGTCTCGATCAGACGCGAGCGCACGGGTGCGAGCACCCGTTCGACGGCGGCTCCGGTCATGCGGCCACGCTCATCCCGGGATCTCGAGGCCGAGACCGTCGATGACCTGCGCGTCGGGCAGCTCGCCGAGCAGACGGCCGGGGAGGAGGATCTTGGAGCGGCGGACGCCGGACCCGATGATCACGACGCCGTCGTCGATCACGCGTGCGTCGACGAGCACCGGCCAACCGGAGGGCAGGCCGATCGGGGTGATCCCGCCATACTCCATGCCGGTCAGCTCCACGGCGCGGTCCATCGGCAGGAAGGACGCCTTGCGCACGTCCAGGAAGCGCTTGACGGTGTTGTTGACATCCGCCCGGGTGGTCGACAGGACGACGCACGCGGCGATCCGCTCCACACCCTCGCGCTTGCCCGCGACCACCACGCAGTTGGCGAGGTCGGCGGCATCCAGCCCGAACTGGTCGCGCGTCGCGGCCGTGTCGGACACGTCGGGGTCGATCTCGACGATGCCCACCTCATCCAGCCAGCCGAGCGTCTCGAGCGCCTCGAGGGTCGCCGGAGCGAGCAGGTCGGTGCGGGAGGAGGCCGGTGCGGAGGTCAGTCCGCCGAGAGTGAAGACGCCCATGCGCCTACTCTGCACGCGCCGCCTGGGAGTCCGCAAACAGCTCCGGAGCCGGGGTCGCCTGGCCCACACGCTTGTACATGATCGTCGTGCCGCCGAGCGCTCCGGACGGGCTGACGGCGAAGTCCGGGATGCTGCCGGCCGCATTCCAGCCCCACCGGCGGTACAGCGTCTCCGCCAGGCTGCCGGTCTCCGTGTCGAGCACGAGGAGGGTGAGCCCGGTCTGCTCCGCGTGCCGTTCGAGCGCCGCCATCAGTGCCGGAGCGACGCCGCGACCGCGGGCGGCGGGATGCACCATGAGCTTGACGACCTCCCCGCGGTGAGAACCGTTCGGCTTCGGGGAACGCAGCATCGTGATCGTGCCGACGGCGCGCCCGTCCGGCTCGCGGGCGACCCAGGTCGTGGCTCCCGCATCCGCGAACAGCGCGCGCCACCACGCGGTCGCCTCGTCGGGGGACGGCGGCACGATCCAGCCGACGCTCGCACCGGCCGCCACCGTCTCGGCGAGCACGGCTGAGAGTGCGGCGGCGTCGGCCTCCGCACTCTCCGCCGTCACCCGTTCGACGAGGATGCCGCCCACAGGGCTGATTACTCCGTTGCGCTCGCGCGCTCGAGCACCAGCTCGCGCACGCGTGCCGCATCCGCCTGGCCGCGCATCGCCTTCATGACGGCGCCGATGACGGCACCGGCCGCCTGCACCTTGCCGTCGCGGATCTTCGCGAGCACATCCGGCTGCGACGCCAGTGCCTCGTCGATGGCCGCGATGAGCGCGCCGTCGTCGGAGACCACCGCGAGCCCGCGGGCGTCGACGACCTCCTGGGGCCGCCCCTCCCCCGCGATGACGCCCTCGAGCACCTGACGCGCCAGGCGGTCCGTCAGCGTCCCGGCCTCGATCAGGGCGGCCAGTTCGGCGACGTTCTGCGGGCTGACCAGCGTTCCCGCCGGGACGTTGTGCGCGTTCGCGAGACGGGCGATCTCGCCGGTCCACCACTTGCGGGCGGCGGCCGGGTCGGCGCCGGCGGCGATCGTGGCCTCGACCTCGTCGAGCAGGTCGGCGTTGGCGACGTCCTGGAACTCGAGGGCAGTGAAGCCCCACTCGGCCGTCAGGCGCTTGCGGCGCAGCGACGGCTGCTCCGGGAGCGTGCCGCGGAGCTCTTCGATCCACTCGCGGGCCGGGGCGACCGGCACGAGGTCGGGCTCCGGGAAGTAGCGGTAGTCGTCGGCGTCGGACTTGGGGCGGCCGGCGCTCGTCGTGCCGGAGTCCTCGTGCCAGTGGCGCGTCTCCTGCACGATGGTGCCGCCCGCCTCGAGGATCGCGGCCTGGCGCTGGATCTCGTAGCGGACCGCGCGCTCGATGGAGCGCAGCGAGTTCACGTTCTTCGTCTCGGTACGCGTACCGAGCTCGGTCGTTCCGCGACGGCGCAGGGAGACGTTGGCGTCGCAGCGCACGTTCCCCTCCTCCATGCGGGCGTTCGAGACACCGAGCGCCTTCACGATGTCGCGGATGGCGCGCACGTACGTGCGCCCGACCTCCGGCGCGTCGGCCTCGGCGCCCTCGATGATCTTGGTGACGATCTCGACCAGCGGCACGCCGCCGCGGTTGAAGTCGACTAGAGAGTAGTCGGCGCCCTGGATGCGGCCGGTCGCGCCGCCGACGTGGGTCAGCTTGCCCGCATCCTCCTCCATGTGCGCGCGTTCGATCTCGATCGTCAGCTCGCGGCCGTTCTCCAGCTCGATGGTGATCGACCCGTCGTGCGCGATCGGCTCGTCGTACTGCGAGGTCTGGAAGTTCTTGGCCAGGTCCGGGTAGAAGTAGTTCTTCCGCGCGAACCGGCTCGACTCGGCGATGTCGCAGCCGAGGGCGAGGCCGAGCCGAATGCTCGACTCGATGGCCTTCTCGTTCACCTGCGGCATACCGCCGGGGAGCCCGAGGCAGGTCGGGCAGGTGTTCGTGTTGGCGCCCGAGCCGAACTCGTTGGCGCAGCCGCAGAACATCTTGGTCTTGGTGTTGAGCTCGACGTGGACCTCGAAGCCGAGGACGGGCTCGAACAGTTCGAGCGCCTTCTCGTAGTCCATCAGCTCCGCTGTGTGGGCAGTGGCGTTCGCCATCAGACGGCTCCCTCTTCGCTCGCGAACATCTCGGTGGCGCTCAGATCCGGCGCCTGGCTGAGCAGCGTGCCGCCCCACTTCTGCTCGAGCAGCTGCTCGAGCGCCGCCCCGAACGTGTAGAGGCGCGCGTCGGCGCGGGCAGGCGCCATCAGCTGCAGGCCGACCGGCAGGCCGTCCTCCGGCGCCAGGCCGATCGGGAGGCCCATGCCCGGAACGCCGGCAAGGTTGGCCGGAATGGTGGTGATGTCGTTCAGGTACATCGCCATCGGGTCGTCGATCTTCTCGCCCAGCTTGAAAGCCGTGGTCGGCGCGCTCGGGCTGACCAGCACATCCACCTTCTCGAAGGCGGCGGAGAAGTCGCGCTGGATGAGCGTGCGCACCTTCTGCGCGCTGCCGTAGTAGGCGTCGTAGTATCCGGCGCTCAGGGCGTAGGTGCCCAGGATGATGCGCCGCTTGACCTCCGGGCCGAAGCCGGCGTCGCGGGTCGCCGCCATGACGCGCTCGACGGTCACCGGCGGGTCGGCGGGGTTGACCCGCAGCCCGAAGCGCACCGAGTCGAAGCGCGCCAGGTTGCTCGACGCCTCCGCGGGGAGGATCAGGTAGTAGGCCGAGACCGCGTACTCGAAGCTCGGTGCGCTGACCTCGACGATCTCGGCGCCGGCGGACTCGAGCAGGGCGAGCGCCTCATCGAAGCGCTGCTTGACACCGGCCTGGAAGCCGTCGCCGGCGATCTCGCGGATGACGCCGACACGGACGCCCTTCAGGGCGCCCTCCCTATGTCCGGCGCGGGCGGCGTCGGCCATCGACGGCCAGGTGTCGGCGAGCGAGGTGGAGTCGAGCGGGTCGTGCCCGGCGATCACATCGTGAAGCAGGCCCGCGTCGAGCACACTGCGGGACACCGGGCCCACCTGGTCGAGCGAGCTCGCGAGGGCGATCGCGCCGTAGCGGCTGACGCCGCCGTACGTGGGCTTCACGCCGACCGAACCGGTGACCGCGGCGGGCTGCCGGATCGAGCCTCCGGTGTCGGAGCCGAGCGCGAGCGGGGCCTCGAAGGCGGAGACGGCCGCGGCCGAGCCTCCACCCGATCCACCGGGGATGCGCTCCAGATCCCACGGGTTGCGGGTCGGGCCGTACGCCGAGTGCTCCGTCGAGGAGCCCATGGCGAACTCGTCCATGTTCGTCTTGCCGAGGGGCACGAGGTCGGCCTCACGCAGCCGGCGGACGACGGTGGCGTCGTAGGGCGGGATCCAGCCCTCGAGGATCTTCGAGCCGGAGGTCGAGGGCATGTCCTCTGTCGCCAGGACGTCTTTGATGGCGATGGGGACACCCGCGAGCGGGCCGAGCGGGTCGCCCGCCGCGCGGCGGCCGTCGATCTCGGCGGCCGTGCGGATGGCCTTCTCACCGGCGACGTGGAGGAACGCGTGCACGTCCGCATCGACGGACTCGATGCGGTCGAGGTGGGCGCGGACGGCCTCGACGGAGGAGACCTCGCCCGCGGCGAGCTTTTCGGCGAGGGCGGAGGCGGAGAGCCTGATCAGGTCGGTCATGTCGTCCTACTCCTCGTCCAGGATGGTGGGCACCTTGAAGCGGTCGCCCTCGCGCTCCGGAGCACCGGACAGCGCCTGCTCCACGGTCAGCGACGGCCGGACCTCGTCCTTCCGGAACACATTGGTGAGCGGGAGCGGGTGGCTGGTCGCAGGGACGTCGGGCCCGGCCACCTCCTGGACTTTCGCGACGGACTCGACGATCTGGCCGAGCTCCTTCGTGAGGCTCTCGAGCTCTTCCGGGCTGAGGTCGATCCTGGCGAGGTTCGCCAGGTGGGCGACCTGCTCTGCGCTGATCTCGCTTGCGCTGGTTTCAGACAAGGGTGCGTCTCCGTGGATTCGGTGGTGGGGTGACGGGAGCTCGCGTCGCGGCCCGCCCTATCGATTCTAGGGCGAGCCGAACAGCCCGCGCCCCAGCCCGTTGACCGCTTGGTACGCCTCCTTGTACGTGCGCGGCACCGTCGCGCCGGGCACGCCGTAGCGCGCCATCAGCAGGCCGACGAGGCCGATGCCGGGCGGGCTGAGCGGGCGGTCCTCATCCTCCGGCGCCGGTGCGTCGGACTCCGGGTTCGCCGGGAGGTACTGAGGATGCGTGTCGGGCCACGTGCCCGGCTGCCGCGGGGTCGTCCGGTTGATCGCGTTGTCGATCGTCCTGGCGCCGCGATCGCGCTCGGTGAGGTGCTTCATCCCGAACTTCTTGCACAGCGTCGCGACAACCGCCGAATGGTGCATCTCGTCGTGAATGATCGTGTTCCGCGCCGTGTACGCCGAGATCGCGATGGCCGGCACCCGGACCCCGAGGCGGTCGAAGCCGAAGCCGTTCTCGCCCGGCCCGCTGTCGTCGGGCGGGGTCGCCGGACCCGGCGGGACGTGGTCGTAGGTGCCGCCGTGCTCGTCGAAGGTCACGAGCAGCAGCGTGTTGAGCGCGTTGGAGCCCTTCGCGCTGCGCGCCGAACGGATGGCGGAATAGACCTTGTGTAGCAGCAGGTCGCCCGCGCGCACGTCGGAGATCGCGCCCCCGACGACGACCTCGCCATCGACGTCCTCCCCGGTCATCGGACCGCCCGGTGGGTGCATGTCGTTGTGGTCGTAGAGCAGGCGCGGCTCCACGAAGGCGTAGTCCGGCAGCGTTCCCTCGGCCACATCCGCGTAGAACTGCGACATCGTCCGGAAGTGCGTCTTCCAGTACGGCTCCAGCACCGGCGCGTGGATGAATCCGGTCAGGGAGATCAGCTGGCGGTCGTCGAAGTAGACCCGCCAGCTGCGGCCCGCCTCCTCCAACCGGTTGAAGATGGTCGGCGCGTCGTTCTTCGGGTCGAACCACTTGCGGAGCCCTTCGGCACCGCCGTTGTCGACGTAGCCGTGCGACGTGGACGCGTTGAAGAACGAGCGATTGCAGAACGTCTGCGAGGGAACGGCGCAATGCCAGTCGTCGTAGACCGCGAACTGGCGCGCCAGGGTCGAAAAGACGGGGAGCATGTCGGGCGAGAAACCGCCCATCACGCGGCGGTAGTCGTCCACAGCGGGCTCGCGGCCGGTGTCCTTGCGAAGCACGCCCTGGTAGTCGCGCACGAAACCGCGCATTCCCGGTCGCGCTCCCGGAGGCGGGGCGTTGTAGGGCGGCTGCATCTCGCGCACGCGCGCGTCGGCGTTCGACGGCGGGTCGACGACGTCGTACAGCTGCGTGTTGACGTGCGGATAGACCTCACCGGGGTCGGGCGACGGCTGGCGCATCACGAAGTCGGTCGTGCCCTGGTAGATGTGCGCGGGGATGTCCGGGCCACCCGCCGGGTCCGGGTTGCTGTAGTCGCCGAACGCCAGCCCCTCGAACCGTTCGCCCTTCGGCAGGGTCTCCTCGTCGTAGAGGTGCCCGAGAAGGTTGTCGAACGAGCGGTTCTCGTACATCAGCACGACCAGGTGGTCGAACCCGGGACCGTCGCCCCGCGGCGGAAGCGGCGGGTACTCCTCACCGGACTCGTCCGCCGTCGGAGCGGTGCGCCCGGCAGCCGCACCCAGACTCGCGCCTGCCGCACCGCCCGCTGCCCCGCCGGCGACCGCGCCCGCAGCCACGAGGCCCGCGCCCTTCAGGAACGCGCGGCGGCTCGATCCCCGTCGTTCGGGGGGAGGGTCGTCGTCCGGTGCCATCCCATCCATTATGTGGTCCGTCGCCGACATCGGGCCGGAGGCTCAGGATGCGCTCAGCGCGAGGACGCCGCAGTGCTCGCGTCCGACCCACTCGGCGTCGTCCCGCTGATCACCAAGTCGCCGCGGTCGATGCCGATCATCGACAGGTTGCGCATGCACTCGGTCCCCGCGGTGAAGTACTCGTTGTGACCGGTCGACCCGGCCAGCGACGCATGCGTCAACGGGTCGACGGCGCCGCCCACCCCCATCGGCTTCGCGCCGTACCCCGGCGAGCCGGGGTCACTGCCGAAGAAGGCGCTGTTGACGATCGGATCCATCGGGGCCTCGCCGACGAACACGTTCCCGTTGCTCACCGCGAGTCCGGCGACCGACTGCGCGGCGCTTCCCGGCGATCCCATCAGCGCCAGCGCATCCACCGTGACGGTGTGCCGTTCGAGCGCCATCAGGGCGGCCGTCGACCCGTACGAGTGCGCGAACACGCTGAGGTACGGCTGGTCGGCGCCGCGCAGAGCCCGGATGCCCTCCAGCGTGCGTTCCAGGCTGTCGGCGCCCTGCTCCGCCAGAGCCGTCCCGCCGATGTTGGTGAGCACCGGCGTCTGGTACCCGATCCACGCGACGACGGCGACGCCCGGCGCTCCCCCGTTGCCGCGCGGGCCCAGGACGCGGCGCAGGAAACCGGTCTGCAGGTCGTACTGCTCCTGAGCCACCTTCGCCCACGCCTCGATCTGCTCCCCGACGGACATGTACATGCCGGGCACCAGGACGCTCACGTATTTCGCCGTGCGGATGTCTCCGACGACGATCGCGGCCTTCGCATCGGCGGACGGGTCGAGGGTCACCAGCGTCCGCTTGACTCCATCGTGCTTCGAGAGCGCGGTCGAGACGTTGTGCAACGTGTCGAG
Source organism: Leifsonia sp. NPDC014704 (assembly GCF_043083605.1). Classification (NCBI taxonomy): domain Bacteria; kingdom Bacillati; phylum Actinomycetota; class Actinomycetes; order Micrococcales; family Microbacteriaceae; genus Leifsonia; species Leifsonia sp. NPDC014704. The sequence continues at coordinate 1,092,211 of NZ_JBIBYW010000001.1, forward strand.
CTGCCGCTGCAGCGCCACCCGCTCCGCGCGCCCGTGCTCCGTCTTGAGCGTCTTGGTGACGCTGGCGATGGTCTGCTTGAGGTCGAGGGTGTTCGCGCGGCCCCGGACGTCGTACGGGACGCCCTCCAGGTTGCCGACGACGTGCGGTGCAGCCTGGATAAGCGCCTTCTGCTTGTCGGGGTCGATCAGGTTCCAGAGGCGGCTCACATCCACCGCGGCCGGGGCGTCGAGGAGGAGCGCGTCGAGCTTCGCGCGGTTGGCGTCGAGGAAGGACGGCAGGGCCGAGGCGTCGACGCTGGCGACGGCGCCGAGGAGCGCAGTCGACGCGGAGCGGGCCGCAGGCCCGGCGGGGACGTCGGAGACGGGGCCCGAAGCCGAGGTGTCCAGGGCCGGGACCGCCGCGTACGAGACCGCCGAGACGGGCGCCGCCGGGGTTTCTGCGGGCAGCACGGAAACCCCAGTCAGTCCGGAGACCGCCGAGGTAACAGTGAGAACAGCTGCAAAGCCGACCAGCACTCCGTCCGGGTCCCTCCGAGAGCGAGCGAGCTAAGCCCTTTTGCGTGTGCGTCCGGGGGGAGCGCACATCTCGACTCTACCCATGAACGGGTGGCCGACGGCGAGCCGTTCTACCCCCGATTCAGGGGGAGAATTTCTCTCCTGTCCGCGAGAAGGAGGACCGAAATCGTCACATTTCGAGCGCTGCGGGCCCTTCCTCGACCAGCGTCTTGAACTGGGCGGCGTCGATGATGCGCACGCCGAGCTCCTCCGCCTTGGCGAGTTTGGACCCCGCGCCGGGCCCCGCGGCGACGAAATCGGTCTTCTTCGAGACGCTGGATGCCGCCTTGCCGCCGGCGGCGATGATCGCCTCCTGCGCTCCCTCCCGGGTGAAGCCCTCGAGCGACCCGGTTGCCACGATCGTGAGACCCGCGAGCACGCCGCCTGCGTCATCCGCACGGCCGGGGCCGGGGTGGCCGGGTGTGCTGAACTGCACGCCGTCCGCAGCCCATCTCTCAACGATCTCGCGGTGCCACTCGACCTCGAACCAGGCGAGGACGGCGTCCGCGATGATGCCGCCGACGCCATCCACCGCGGCCAGTTCGTCGCGCGAAGCGGACCGGATCGCGTCGAGCGATCCGAAGTGGTTCGCGAGCGCGCGGGCGGCGACGGGGCCGACGTGGCGGATGTTCAGGGCGACCAGGATGCGCCAGAGCGGCTTCTCGCGGGCCGCCGCCAAATTGGCGAGGAGCTCCACGGCGTTCTTGGACGGGACATACAGTTCGTCACCGAAGAACTCTGCCGCGGACGCGTCGAACGGGCCGTCCTTCTTCTGCCTGCGACGGCGGAACGGAGTGTCTACCTTCTCCTCCCCCGCATCGGTCAGTTTCGGCAGCCCGGTCTCCGAATCCCGCACCACGACCTCGATCGGGAACAGGTCGGCGAGGGTCAGCCCGAACAGGCCCGCCTCGGTCGGAAGCGGCGGCTCCGCGGGGAAACGCGGCTGGGTCAGCGCCGCAGCCGCGACCTCGCCGAGCGCCTCGATGTCGAGGGCGCCACGCGAGCCGATGTGCTCGACGCGACCGCGAACCTGCGCTGGGCAGAACTCGGCGTTGGGGCAGCGCAGGTCGATGTCGCCCTCCTTGGCGGGCGCAAGGCGGGTGCCGCACTCGGGGCAGTTCTCGGGCATGACGAACTCGCGCTCGGTGCCGTCGCGCAGTTCGACCACCGGGCCGAGGACCTCGGGAATCACATCCCCCGCCTTGCGCAGCACGACCGTGTCGCCGATGAGGACGCCCTTCGCCTTGACGACCTCCTGGTTGTGCAGGGTGGCCTGGCGCACCTCCGAGCCGGCGACACGCACCTTCTCCATGACGGCGAACGGCGTGGCCCGGCCGGTGCGACCGACGCTGACGACGATGTCGAGCAGCTTGGTGTTCACCTGCTCCGGCGGGTACTTGTACGCGATGGCCCAGCGGGGCGCACGGCTGGTGGCGCCCAATTCGTCGTGCAGCGCAAGCTCATCCACCTTGATGACGATGCCGTCGATCTCGTGCTCGACCGCGCCGCGATGCTGGCCGTAGTACTCGATGAACTCGTCGACCTTCTTCACGTCGTCGACGACCTTGTAGTGCGTGGAGGTCGGGAGACCCCAACCCTTCAGCAGGTCGTACACCTTCGACTGCGCGTCGACGGGCGGGTTGTTCCAGGCGCCGATGCCATGGACGAGCATGTGGAGGCGACGCAGGCGGTTGCGCATGAGCTCCAGCTGCGCGGGGTTCTTGCCCTCGGCCTTCTGCCGGAGCGACCCGCTCGCCGCGTTGCGGGCGTTGGCGAACACACGCTCGCCGGCCTCCTGCTGATGCGCGTTGAGTTCTTCGAACTCGGCGACGGGGAAGAACACCTCGCCGCGCACCTCCACCAGCGCCGGCGGGTCACCGGTGGCGAGGCGAGCCGGGATCGCCGGGATCCAGCGGATGTTCTCGGTCACGTCCTCGCCGACGACGCCGTCGCCGCGCGTGGCCGCCGTGACGAGCACGCCGTTCTCGTAGCGCAGGTTGATCGCCAGGCCGTCGATCTTGAGCTCGCACAGGTAGTCGACGCGCCGGCCGGCGTCACGCTCGACCTTCGCAGCCCACGCCTCGAACTCCTCCAGCGAGAAGACGTTGTCGAGGCTGAGCATCCGCTCGGCGTGCTGCACCGGCGCGAACAGCGTCGTCTGGGCGCGGCCGCCGACGGTCTGCGTGGGGCTGTCCTGCGACTGGAGTTCCGGATGGAGCCGCTCGAGCTCCTCCAGCCGCCGCATCATGCGGTCGTACTCCTCGTCGCTGACGAGCACCGTGTCGCGCTCGTAGTACGCATCCCGGAGCTCCAGGATGCGTGTCGTCAGCTGCTGCGCCTCGGCTCGCGCTTCCGCGAGCTGGTCGTCGGTCGTCGTCTCGATCGCCACCCCCCAAGCTTATTCGCGACCCCCGACGCCGCGGCCTCCGCTCTCACCGGCTTCCGCCCACCGTCGAGTCCGCGAACTTTGCACGCGAAACGCCGTCGCAGCGTCCAAAGTCTGCGGACTCGACGGCGGGCGGACGGTCAGGCGGGGACGGCGGAGACGGTGCGGTCGATCGTGGTCTGGCCGAGGACGCGGGTGCCGACGTAGACCACGGCGGTCTGGCCGGGGGCGACGCCGTTCAGGGGCACGTCCGGCCGGATGAGGAGCTCGCCGCCGGTGACGGACGCGACAGCGGGCACCGGGTCGGCGTGCGCGCGGATCTGCACCTCGCAGGCGAACGGCGTGGACGGGTCGGCGGGCGGCATCCCCGCCCAGGTGTAGCGCGACCCGGCGATCTCGGCGATGTCGAGCGCCTCACGCGGCCCGACGACGACCGTGTTCTCCTTCGGCCGCACCTCCAGGACGAACCGCGGGCGGCCGTCCGGAGACGGGTAGCCGACGTTGAGGCCCTTCCGCTGGCCGACCGTGTAGGCGTGCGCTCCTTCGTGCGTGCCGAGTCGGTTGCCCTCGCGGTCGACGATGTCGCCGGTCGCGGTGCCGACGCGCTCGGCCAGCCAGCCGCGGGTGTCGCCGTCGGGGATGAAGCAGATGTCGTGCGAGTCCGGCTTGTTCGCGACGCTCAGCCCGCGCGCGGCGGCCTCCGCCCGCACCTCCGCCTTCGACGGGGTCGCGCCGAGGGGGAACATCGCGTGCGCGAGCTGCTCGGCGGTCAGCACGCCCAGGACGTAGGACTGGTCCTTCGCCCACGCGCTCGCGCGGTGCAGCTCGCGGTTGCCGTGCTCGTCGGTGACGATGGCCGCATAGTGGCCGGTGCAGACCGCATCGAAGCCGAGGTCGAGCGCCTTCTCGAGGAGTGCCGCGAACTTGATGCGCTCGTTGCAGCGCATGCAGGGGTTGGGCGTCCGACCCGCCGAGTACTCGGCGATGAAGTCGTCGACAACGTCGAGCTTGAAGCGCTCCGAGAAGTCCCAGACGTAGTACGGGATGCCGATGATGTTCGCGGCACGCTGCGCATCCATCGAGTCCTCGATCGTGCAGCAGCCGCGGCTTCCGGTGCGCAGCGTGCCGGGCATCCGACTCAGCGCCAGATGCACTCCGACCACGTCGTGCCCCGCTTCGACGGCGCGCGCCGCCGCCACCGCGGAGTCGACACCACCGCTCATCGCCGCCAGAACTTTCACCCGCCGATTCTACCCGCCACCCACCGCGCGCCGACATTCGTGCCGAATGTGCGCTTTGACGGCGCGAAAGCGCACATTCGGCACGAATCTGCGCGGTGAATCCTGCGACGCTAGCGGCCGAGGCGCGGCGCACGCTCCGCGAGTCCCGCGCGGGATGCCTGCGCGTACGCGCCCGGCAGCGCCGCGAGCAGCGCATCCACATCCGCGTCCGTCGAGCCGCGCCCCAGCGTGAACCGCAGGGCGCTGCGCGCCTCCGTCTCGTCGCGTCCCATCGCGAGCAGCACGTGCGACGGCTCCGGGATGCCCGCCTGGCACGCCGAGCCGGTCGACACGGAGACGCCCGCGAGATCGAGCAGGAACAGCAGCGAGTCGCCCTGCGCACCGGGGAAGGTGAAGTGCGCGTTCGAGGCGACACGCTCCCCCGACGAGGGCTCGGGCCCGCTGAGCACGGCCTCCGGCACCGCTGCTCGCACCCCCGCGATGAGGCGGTCGCGCAGCGCGGAGAGCCGCGCCGTCTCGGCCTCGCGCTCCACCTCCGCCAGCCGAGCGGCGGTCGCGAACGACACGGCCGCGGCGACGTCCTGAGTCCCGCTGCGCACCTGCCGCTGCTGGCCGCCGCCGTGGATCAGCGGGACGACGGTGGATGCGCGGCTCAGCACGAGCGCGCCGATCCCCACCGGCCCGCCGATCTTGTGCGCGGAGACGCTGAGCGCATCCACCCCGAGCCCCGCGAAGTCGATCGGCACGTGCCCGTAGGCGGCCACCGCATCCACATGCACCGGAACCCCCGCAGCGCGCGCGACCGCGGCGAGCGCCGACACGGGCTGAATCGTCCCGACCTCGTTGTTGACCGCCAGGAAGGTCAGCAGAGCAGCGTCGTCTCCGGCGATCCGCTCCGGCATGAGGATGCGGCCGTCACCGTCGAGGGGAAGCCACGAGATTTCGGCTCCCTCGGCGCGCTCCAGCCACTCGACGGTGTCGACCGTCGCGTGGTGCTCGCCCCCCGGCGCCAGGATGCGGGGCCGGCGCGCCCCGTCGTTCCTGGCCCAGAACATGCCCTTGATCGCGAGGTTGATCGCCTCCGTGCCGCCGGAGGTGAACACCACCTCGATCGGGTCGGCGCCGAGGGTGGCTGCGACGGTCTCGCGGGCCTCCTCCAGCATCCGCCTGGCCTGCTGCCCCTGGCTGTGGATGCTGGACGGGTTGCCGACGACGCCCATGGCCTCGGTGTAGGCGGCGATCGCCTCCGGGCGCATCGGCGTGGTGGCGGCGTGGTCGAGGTAGACCGGCACGGTGCCCTCCGAAGTATCCAGGCGTGTGTCACTACTCTAGATCGCATGACCTCGACCGATCCCCTGCGCAACCTGGGCGTCCGTGTCGGGCCGCACGGGGGTGAGCTGAGGGTCTTCTCGGCCAACGCGGATGCCATGGAGCTGTGCCTGTTCGACGAGCACGACCCGGATTGGCTGGTCAAGACCGTGCCGATGACCCGGGATGCGAACGACGTCTGGGTAGGCCGCTCGCGCTCGCTCACCGTCGGCAGCCGGTACGCCGTCCGCGTGTCGGGCCCGCAGGCGCCCGGCAACCTGTTCGATCCCGAAGCGCTCCTCATCGACCCGTACGCGCGCGGCCTCCTGCATGTCAGTTCCGACGGTTGGCGCTCCGTCGTCGTCGCCGACGGCTTCGACTGGGGGGATGCACGCAAGCCCGGCACCCCGCTCGACCACACCGTGATCTACGAGGCGCACGTGAAGGGCATCAGCCGGCTGAATCCGTCGGTGCCGGAGGAGCTGCGCGGCAGCTTCGCGGGGCTGGCGCACGAGTCGACCATCGCCTACCTGAAGGATCTGGGCGTCACCGCGGTCGAGCTCCTGCCGGTTCAGGCCTTCGTCTCGGAGCAGCGCCTGCAGCAGGAGGGCCTCACCAACTACTGGGGCTACAACACGCTGAACTTCTTCACGCCGCACGGCCCGTACGCGTCGCGCGCGGCGCAGGCGGCCGGCCCGGAGGCCGTGCTCGCCGAGTTCAAAGGCATGGTCAAGCTGCTGCATCTGGCCGGCATCGAGGTGATCCTCGACGTCGTCTACAACCACACCGCCGAAGAGGGCATGGGCGGTCCGCGCACCAGCTTCCGCGGCATCGACAACGCGACCTACTACCGGCACGACGAGACCGGCGCGTACATCGACGTGACGGGATGCGGAAACACGGTCGACTTCGGCAACCCCGTCCCGCAGCGGCTCGTGCTCGACTCGCTCCGCTACTGGGCGAACGAGATGCAGATCGACGGGTTCCGGTTCGACCTGGCGGCGACGCTCGGGCGCGGCGCCGACGCATCCTTCCATCGCGATCATCCACTGCTCGTCGCCGCGGCCGCCGATCCGGCGCTCCAGGGCGTCAAGCTGATCGCCGAGCCGTGGGATGTGGGCCTCGGCGGTTGGCAGACCGGAAACTTCCCGGGCCCGTCCGACGACCACGCCGGCTGGTCCGAGTGGAACGACCGCTACCGCGATCGCGTGCGCAACTTCTGGCTCGCCGACATCGCCGAGGCCCGCCGCAACGGGCAGGCGCCGGTCGGCATCGGCGGTTTCGCCACCCGGCTGGCCGGCTCCTCCAACACCTTCTCGCCCGAGCGCGGACCGCTCGCCTCGGTGAACTTCGTCACCGCGCACGACGGCTTCACCATGGCCGACCTCACCGCGTACGACGTCAAGCACAACCTCGGCAACGGCGAGAACAACCGCGACGGAACCGACAACAACCGGTCGTTCAATCACGGCGTGGAGGGCCCGACGACGGATGAGGCCATCCTGCTCATGCGCGGCAAGGCGATCAGGAACCTGCTCGGCACCCTGCTTCTCTCCGCCGGCGTCCCGATGATCACCGCGGGCGACGAGTACGGACGCAGTCAGCGCGGAAACAACAACGCGTACTGCCAGGACAGCGAGCTCACCTGGCTGAGCTGGCTGCGTACTCGCGAGCAGGGGGAGCTTTACGACACGACGAAGCGGCTCCTGCAGCTGCGGCGCGAGAACCCGGCGCTCCGCCCGAGCCGGTACGCCGTCGATGGGCAGACCACGCCGAACGCCAGCCACATGGACTGGTACGACGCGACAGGTCAGCGCATGGACGACGAGGACTGGAACTCCCCCGAGAACCGCACGCTGCAGTACCTCGCGGCGTCGACGCCCGACAAGGAGGAGTTCAACCGCATCCTGCTCATCGTGCACGGTGTGGAGGACGACGTGGAGGTGTCGCTCCCTGCGGCCCCCGGCGTCACTTCGTACCAACTGCTGTGGGACTCGGCGACCGAGGTCCCGATCCCCGAGGACGCGACCGAGTTCGCCCCCGGCGACACGCGACTCGTCGGAGGCACGTCGATGCAGCTGTACCGGGCGAACGGACCGCGCGTCTGATGGCCCGGCAGAAGGCGCCGGCGGGAACCCCGGCGACGGTCGCGCTGACCGCTGCGGACATCCCCTTCACCGCGCATCCGTACGAGCACGACCCGGCCGCGCCCTCGTTCGGGCTGGAGGCAGCGGAGGCGCTGGGCGTCGAGCCGGACCGCGTCTTCAAGACACTGCTGGCCGACACGGATCTCGGACTCGTCGTCGGCGTCGTCCCGGTGACGGGGATGCTCGACCTCAAGGCGCTCGCCGCCGCGGTCGGCGCGAAGCGGGCGACCATGGCCGATCCGGCCGTCGCCGAGCGCCGCACCGGCTATGTGGTCGGCGGGATCAGCCCGATCGGTCAGAAGACGCGGCACACCACGGTGGTGGATGAGACGGCGCAGCTGTTCGACACCGTCTTCGTCTCCGGCGGCAAGCGCGGCTTCGACGTGGAGCTCTCCCCCGACGACCTCCTGCGGGCGACCGGCGGGACTTTCGGAGCGATCACGAAATGACCGCAGTGACAGTGCGGCGGGCGACCGTCGACGACGCGCGCGGCATCGCGGAGGTACACGTCACCGCGTGGCGCGAGGCGTACGCCGGACACATGCCGGCCGAGTTTTTGGCCTCCCTCGACGTCGATCGCCGCGCCGCCGGCTGGGCCGGAATCCTCGAGCGCGGCGAGACGGACGCATTCGTCGCCGAACGCGACGGCACGATCGTGGGCTGGGCGACCGCGGGTTCGGGACGCGACGACGACGCACCGCGCGACCGCGAGCTCGAGGGCATCTATCTGCTGGCGAGCGCCTACGGCTCGGGCGCCGGCCAGCTGCTGCTCGACGCCGCGATCGGCGACGCACCCGCGTACCTCTGGGTGATGGACGGCAATGGCCGAGCCGAGGCCTTCTACCGCCGGAACGGCTTCACCCGCGACGGTGCGACCATGACACATCCCGCCGGCGACGCCACCGTCCTCGCCGTCCGCCTGACCCGCTGACCCGCCATCAGCTCCTGAGTTTTTAGCCCCGACACGCCGTTCGTGGGCCGAAAAACTCAGGAGCTGTTGGCTCGGGTCAGGAGGCGGTGGTCACGAGACCGAGCTCGGCGGGGGTGAGCAGCAGGTCGTTCACCGGCACCACGCGGACCGTGTAGCCGAAGGATCCCGCCCAGCCCAGGCGGACCGTGCCGACGAACTCGTGCGCGACCGACGCGTCGTGCGTGCCCGGCACGCCGTTGTCGACCGTCAGCGCCTGCCGGTGCACGTCGGTGAGCTCGTCGCCCTCCTGGCTGCGGCCGTAGACGACCTGCACCTCGACGTCGTCCGGCGAGAGCCCGTTCAGCTGGACCAGTGCCCGTACGTGCAGCTCGTCGCCGACCTGCGGCACCGCATCCACTCCGCCCGCGTCCACGTGCGTCACCGCGACGCCGGGCCATGCGGTCTCGACGCGCTGCTTCCAGGTGGCGAGCGACCGCGCCTCGGCGTAGTCGTTCTCGCTCAGCCGGTTCTCGTAGTCCGAGGCCGGCAGGTAGAGCCGCTCGACGTACTCGCGCACCATGCGCTCGGCCGACAGCGGCGACGACAGCGTGGCGAGCGTGTGGCGGATGCGCGAGACCCACGCGGTCGGGACGCCGTCGCCGTCGCGCTCGTAGAAGCGCGGCGCGATCTGATGCTCGATCAGGTCGTACATCGCCTCGGCCTCGAGCGCGTCGCGCTCGGCGCCGTCCCCTGCCGCATCCGCCGACGGAATGGCCCAGCCGTTCTCGCCGTCGTAGAACTCGTTCCACCAGCCGTCGAGGATCGACAGGTTGAGCGCGCCGTTGAGGGCCGCCTTCATGCCCGAGGTCCCGCACGCCTCCAGGGGTCGCAGCGGGTTGTTCAGCCAGACATCGGTTCCGGGATAGAGCAGCTGCGCCATCCCGATGTCGTAGTCCGGCAGGAACACCATGCGCTGGCGGATGTCCGCCTCCGACGCGAACTGCACGAGCTTCTGGATGAGGCGCTTGCCCTCATCGTCAGCGGGATGTGACTTGCCGGCGATGACGAACTGCACGGGCCGCTCGGGGTCGGTGAGGATGCGGCGCAGCCGGTCCGGGTCGTGCAGCATCAGCGTGAGCCGCTTGTAGGTCGGCACACGCCGTGCGAAGCCGATGGTGAGGACGTTCGGATCGAGCAGGTCGCTCATCCACGCCGGCGCGATGCCGCCCGGGTTCTGGTCCTCCCACGCCGCCATGAGGCGGCGCCGCGCGTCCTGCACCAGCTGCTCGCGCATCCGGTTGCGGACGCCCCACAGGTCGGCGTCGCCGACGGCCGACGCGTTGCCCCAGTCGGCGTGCGTCGTGTCCTCGGTGCCGAGGCGCTCGAGCGCGAGGGCGCGCAGCATCGGGTCGGTCCAGGTGGGCGCGTGGACGCCGTTGGTGACCGAGTCGATCGGCACCTCCTGCGGGTCGAATCCCGGGTAGAGGCCGTTGAACATATGTCGGGAGACGTCGCCGTGGAGCTTGGAGACGCCGTTCGCGTGCTGGCCGAGGCGCAGGCCCATGACCGCCATGTTGAACACGTCGGGCGAGCCGCCCGGGTAGTCCTCCGCGCCGAGCGGCAGCACCTGGTCGGCGCTGACTCCCGGGAGGAGGGATGTGGAGAAGTACCGCTGGATCAGCGTCTTGTCGAACCGGTCGATGCCGGCGGGGACGGGCGTGTGCGTCGTGAACACGGTCCCTGCCCGCACGACCTGCAACGCCTGGTCGAAGGTGAGCCCCTCGCCGATCAGATCGGAGATGCGCTCCAGGCCGAGGAAGCCGGCGTGCCCCTCATTGGTGTGGAACACCTCCGCCTCGGGTGCGCCGGTCAGCTCCGTCCACGCCTTCACGGCGCGGACGCCGCCGATGCCGAGGAGGAGCTCCTGCAGCAGCCGGTGCTCGCCGCCGCCGCCGTACAGACGGTCGGTGACCGAGCGGAGGCGCTCCTCGTTGTCGGGGATGTCGGTGTCGAGCAGCAGCAGCTTCACGCGGCCCACTGCCGCCTGCCAGACGCGGGCGTGCAGCACGCCGTCCGGCAGCGCGAGGGAGATCTGGACGGGCGTGCCGTCCGGGTTGCGGAGGACGCTGAGCGGCAGTCCGTCCGGGTCGAGCACGGGGTAGCTCTCCAGCTGCCAGCCGTCCGGCGTGATCGCCTGCGAGAAGTAGCCGGAGCGGTAGAACAGCCCGGCGGCGACGAGCGGCACGCCGAGGTCGCTGGCCGCCTTGAGGTGGTCGCCGGCGAGGATGCCGAGACCGCCGGAGTACTGCGGCAGGGTCGCGGCGATGCCGAACTCGGGCGAGAAGTAGGCGATGGTCTGCGGCGCGGCATCGCCGAGCGACTGGTACCAGCGCGGGTCGTGGATGTACGCGCGCAGGTCGTCGCGGATGTGGTTCGCCCAGTCGACGTAGCCCTGATCGGCGGCGAGCGCGGCGAGCCGCGACGGCTCGACGGCGCCGAGGAGGGCGATGGGATCATGCCTCACCTGCTGCCACAGCTCGGGCGAGATGCGGGCGAACAGCTCCTTGGTGGGCTCGTGCCAGGACCAGCGGAGGTTGCCTGCGATCTCCTCCAGTGCTGAGAGGTTCTCGGGGAGGACGGCGCGGACGGTGAATCTTCGGATGGCCTTCACTCGGTCCACTGTAAACGAGCCGCATGACGGGCGGGTTAATGAGTGTACGGTCGGGTGCGTGGTGAAGAACGCAGCGACCAGGTCATCAGCCGCCGCGACAGAGGCGGCCCCCAGCGCCCCGGAACCGGGCCCGTACGAGCCCTTGCTCGGCCGTATCCCCATCCTCGAGCTCTCCCCCCAGGTGGACGAGGGCCTGTGGGCGGCGACGGCGTTCAGCGGGGAGGTCATCCCGTTCCGCGCGACGGCGTTCCGCGAGGGGCACGACAAGATCGGCGTCGACCTCATCCTGCTCGACCCCGCCGGGCAGCAGACCGAGCACCACATGCGCCCGCTGACCGCCGGCACCGACCGGTGGGAGGTCGAGGTGCAGCTCGACCAGACCGGTCTCTGGCGCTATCGCGTGCAGGCGTACGCCGACGAGTACGCCACCTGGCACCACAACGCCGAGGTGAAGGTCCCGGCGGGGATCGACGTCGAGTTGATGCTGACGATGGGCCACGACCTGCTGGTCACCGCTTCCAAGGACAAGCGCCGCAGCACCGCCGAGCGGAGGCACCTCTCCGAGGCGGCCAAGGTCGTCGCGGACACCAAGCGGCCAGTGGATGAGCGCTTCGCCGCCGCCGTCGACGAGCGCATCCAGCAGGTGCTCACCGAGCGCCCGGTCGTCAGCCTGCCCACCCTCTCGGCCACGCGCGCCATCCAGGTGGAGCGGACGCGCGCCGGGGTCGGCAGCTGGTACGAGTTCTTCCCGCGCTCCGAAGGTGCCAAGCAGCTGCCCGACGGCTCCTGGAAGTCGGGCACGTTCCGCACCGCGGCGAAGCGCCTCCCCGAGGTCGCGGCGATGGGCTTCGATGTCGTCTACCTGCCGCCGATCCATCCCATCGGCCGCACGTTCCGCAAGGGCCCGAACAACACGCTCGACGCCGGCGAGAACGACCCCGGCTCGCCCTGGGCGATCGGCAGCGCGGAGGGCGGCCACGACGCCATCCACCCGGATCTCGGGACCGAGAAGGACTTCGTCTTCTTCCTCGGCAAGGCGAAGCAGGCCGGCCTCGAGGTCGCGCTCGACCTCGCCTTGCAGGCGTCGCCCGACCACCCCTGGGTGACCGAGCACCCCGAGTGGTTCACGACCCTCCCCGACGGGACCATCGCATACGCCGAGAACCCGCCGAAGAAGTACCAGGACATCTACCCGATCAACTTCGACAACGACTACGAGGGGCTGCGGCAGGAGGTGCTGCGCATCGTGCGGCACTGGATGTCTCTCGGCGTCCGTATTTTCCGCGTCGACAACCCGCACACCAAGCCGCTGCACTTCTGGGAGTGGCTCATCCACACGGTCAACGCGACCGACCCGGATGTGGTGTTCCTCGCCGAGGCATTCACCCGTCCGGCGCTCCTCCGCACCCTGGCGAAGGCCGGATTCCAGCAGTCGTACACGTACTTCACCTGGCGCAACACGAAGGAGGAGCTGGAGGAGTTCCTCCACTCGCTCGCGCACGAGACCGCTGACTATCTGCGGCCGAACCTGTTCGTGAACACGCCGGACATCCTCACCGAGTACCTGCAGTTCGGCGGGCCGGCCGCCTTCAAGGTGCGCGCCGCCATCGCCGCGACCGCCGCTCCCACGTGGGGCGTCTACTCCGGCTACGAGTTGTACGAGAACGTCGCACGTCCCGGCGCCGAGGAGTACATCGACAACGAGAAGTACGAGTACCGACCGCGCGACTACGCCAGGGCGCAGGCGCAGGGCCGCTCACTCGCGGGCTACCTGACGATGCTGAACCGGGCGCGCAGCGAGCACCCGGCGCTGCGGCAGCTGCGCAACCTGCACCTCCACTACAGCGAGGACGACAGCATCCTCGTCTACTCGAAGTACCTCGACGGCAAGTTCACCCGCACGGGCAAGCCGGATGCGGTGATCGTGGTCGCCAACGTCGACCCGCACTCGGTGCGCGAGACGATCGTGCACCTCGACGTGACCGCGCTCGGCCTCCCGCTCGGCTCCCAGTTCGAGGTGAAGGACCGGGTGACCGGCCAGCGCTGGACCTGGGGCGCCGACGACTACGTGCGCCTGGACGCATTCACCGAGCCCGTGCACATCCTGGCCGTCCGGCCGCTCTGACCGCCGACCGACAACCTGAGGAGTAGAACCATGTCCCCGATCCCCGAAGGTGCCGCCGCCGTCGACCTGCCCACTCTCGACGACACCCTGCTCGCGACCGTCGCCGCGGGCAGCCACCACGACCCGCACACGATCCTCGGCCAGCACCAGGTCGCCGCGCCGGGCGTCGCCGACCCGATCACGGTCATCCGTGCGCTCCGCCCGCTCGCCACCGAGGTCTTCGCCGTGCTGCCGAACGGCGCCCACATCGAGCTGGCGCACATCGGCCACGGCATCTGGCAGGGCGTCGACATCGTCGGCCCCGGTGCGTACCTGATCGAGGCGCGTTACGAGGACGGGAGCACCTGGACCGCGGACGACCCGTACCGCTTCCTGCCGACCATCGGCCAGCTCGACCTGCACCTGATCGGCGAAGGCAGGCACGAGACGCTCTGGACGGCGCTGGGCGCGCATGTGCGCGACCTCGGCGGCGTCGTCGGGACGGCGTTCACCGTCTGGGCGCCGCACGCGCGCGCCGTCCGCGTGGTCGGCGACTTCAACGGCTGGGACGGCACCCTCCACTCCATGCGCAACATGGGCGCCTCCGGCGTGTGGGAGCTGTTCGTCCCCGGCCTCGGCGAGGGCGAGATCTACAAGTTCGACCTGCTGGCGCAGGACGGGCGCTGGGTCCGCAAGGTCGACCCGATGGCCCAGTTCGCCGAGACCCCTCCCGCGACCGCCTCCCGCATCACCGTCAGCCGCCACGAGTGGGCGGACGACGAGTGGGTGCGCGGCCGCGCCGAGACGGACCCGCACGCGGGCCCGATGAGCGTCTACGAGCTGCACTTCGCGTCGTGGCGGCCCGGGCTCGGCTACCGGGAGGCGGCCGACCAGCTGATCGACTACGTCGGAGCCCTCGGGTACACCCACGTCGAGTTCCTGCCGCTCGCCGAGCATCCCTTCGGCGGGTCGTGGGGCTACCAGGTCACCGGCTACTACGCGCCGACGAGCCGGTTCGGCTCCCCCGACGACCTGAAGTACCTCATCGACCGGCTGCACCAGGCGGGCATCGGCGTCATCCTCGACTGGGTGCCCGGGCACTTCCCCAAAGACGACTGGGCGCTCGCCCGCTTCGACGGCCAGCCGCTCTACGAGCACGCCGACCCGCGCCGCGGCGAGCACAAGGACTGGGGCACCTACATCTTCGACTACGGCAACTCGCAGGTGCGAAACTTCCTGGTCGCGAACGCTTTGTACTGGCTGGAGGAGTTCCACGTCGACGGCCTGCGTGTCGACGCCGTCGCCTCCATGCTGTACCTCGACTACTCGCGTGCCGAGGGCGAGTGGGTGCCGAACATCCACGGCGGCCGCGAGAACCTGGAGGCGATCGGCTTCCTGCAGGAGGTCACCGCGACCGCGTACAAGCGCAACCCCGGAACGGTCATGATCGCCGAGGAGTCGACGAGCTACCCCGGCGTGACCGCGCCGACCTCCTCCGGCGGCCTCGGCTTCGGGCTGAAGTGGAACATGGGCTGGATGCACGACTCGCTGCAGTACATTCACGAGGACCCGATGTACCGCAGCTACCACCACAGCGAGATCACCTTCTCGTTCGTCTACGCCTGGAGCGAGAACTTCCTGTTGCCGATCAGCCACGACGAGGTCGTGCACGGCAAGGGCTCCCTGCTCACCAAGATGCCCGGCGACCACTGGCAGCAGCTGGCTAACGTGCGCGCGTTCCTCGCCTACATGTGGGCGCATCCCGGCAAGCAGCTGCTGTTCATGGGCCAGGAGTTCGGCCAACCGTCGGAGTGGAGCGAGGAGCGCGGGCTCGACTGGTGGATCCTCGACCAGCCGGCGCATCAGGGTCTCTGGAACCTCGTCGCCCAGCTCAACGCCCTCTACCGTGAGAACCCGCAGCTGTGGGCGCTCGACAACGAGCCGGCCGGTTTCGAGTGGATCGACGGGTCGGATGCCCAGGGGAACGTCATCGCGTTCCTCCGGAAGGACCGCGGCGGCGACCCGATCGTGATGCTGTTCAACTTCTCCGGCGCGCCGCACAGCGGCTACCGTGTCGGGCTGCCGTTCGCGGGCGAGTGGGAGGAACTGCTCAACACGGATGCGGAGGCGTACGGCGGCTCGGGGGTCGGCAACCTCGGTTCGGTGACGGCGCTCGACGAGCCGTGGATGGGTCGGCCGGCGTCGGCGGTGCTCACGCTTCCGCCGCTCGGCGCCCTCTGGCTGAAGCCGCGCCGCTAGCCGGGCCTGCGGTCGGCCGCCGTCAGGCGCCGGTCCCGAGCCAGGTGCCGTAGCCGACGCCGTCGACGGCGTGCTCCGGCGCCAGGTTGCGTCCGGCGCGCCAGGTCGTCCCGAGCGGCCCGCCCAGCCGGACGGGCAGGATGTAGCGGCGGCTCCCGCTGGCCCGCTTGCGCTGCTCGGCGAGGTCGCGGGCCGACTCCACCCGGGGCCCGCCGATGTTGATCACGCTGTCGGGCTCCCCCGCGCCCTCGGCGACGTCGACGAGCACGCGGGCGACGTCGGTCACCGCGATGGGCTGGAACCGCACGCCGGAGGGCGACAGGATGGCGCCCAGCGGCCTCCCCCGGTCGAAGATCGCGGTGACGAAGTCGTGGAACTGCGTCGCGCGCACCACCCGGGTGTCGAGCGGCGACTCGAGGTAGGCGCGCTCCTGTGCGGCCTTCGCGCGGTAGTAGGCGTACGACGAGCGATCGGCGCCGACGACCGAGAGCAGCACGGCACGCTGCACGCCGAAGCGGGCGGCCGTGTGCAGGAGGTTCTGCGCTCCGGTGGCGAAGACGTGGGCCGCCCGCTTGCCGACCGCGTTGCTGGCGTCGATCAGGACGTCGACGCGGTCGACCGCCTCCTCGAGCCCGTCGCCGGTCACGATGTCCGCCGTGACGTAGGTGGCGCCGAGGACGAACTGCTCGGAGTCGTCGTCCGGGACGCGGCGGGCGGCGACGACCACCTCGTGGCCGCGTTCGACGGCTTCGGCGGTCACGGCGCGTCCGGCCAGGCCGGTGCCTCCGATGACGAGCACACGGGACATGCGGGGTCACTCCCTCAGCTTCGACTGCCGGAGATCGCCGGCACGACGATGGGCCGCCGTCCGCTGCCCGGTGGGGACGGGCTCAGTACAGCAGCGACGCCAGCCTAGCCCTCGCCTTGCCGACACGCGGGTCGTCGACGCCGACGATCTCGAAATACTCGAGGATGCGCGTGCGCACGGTCTCCTTGCCGCCCGCGTCGAGTTTCGGGAAGAGCGTGAGCAGGCGGTCGAAGGCGTCGTCGATGTGGCCGCCCGAGATATCGAGGTCGGCCACGCCGAGCTGCGCATCCACGTCGTCGGGCGCCTGAGCCCCGGCCGAGCGGAGTTCGTCGGCCGTGTGCCCGCTCAGGCGCGCCAGGAGGCTCACCTGCGCGAGGCCGGCCACCGCAAGGGTGTCGCGCGGGTCCTGCGCGATCGCGGTCTTGTATGCGCGGATCGCGCCATCGTAGTCGCCCCGCTCGATCGCGTCGTACGCCTCGGCGTGCAGCGGAGGGAGCGGCGGCTCCGGTGCAGGCTCCGCCGCCGCAGCATCGGCGTCGGGGGCCGCGCCGCCCTCGACGGTCACGGTGTCGGTCACGCCGTTCTGCGCGGCGAGCTGCAGAAGCTGCTCGAACACGTCCGCGATCTGCGACTCCGGCAGGGCACCGACGAAGAGCTGGACGGGGCGTCCGGCCACGAGCGCGGCGACCGCGGGCACGGACTGGGCCTGGAACGCCTGCGCCAGCTGCGGGTTGGCGTCGACATCCACCTTCACCAGCACCAGACGCCCGGTGAAGCCGGCGATCACGCGGTCGAGGACGGCGGTGAACTGCTTCCACTGGTCGGACCGCTCGGTGCCGAGGTCGACGACGACCGGCACCCGCATCGATAGGTCGATGAAGTCGTTGAAGTTCGCGTCCGTCCCCTCGAAGTAGAGGCTCGGAAGGGTGATCGCACCCGCGGGCGGCTGCCCGGCCGGGGCCTCGCCGGCCGGGGGCCGGTTGACCAGGGAGCTCAGATCGACAGCTCCGCGCAGGTTGGTGGGCGGCGGCGGGACGTTGCTCATTGTTCCTCCAGATGCGTGCGCGCGTCGCGTAACAGCACGGGTATCAAGGATACTCGCGTCCCCGCCGCCCTCGCGCCTCCCAGCACCTTCCGCACCCCCGTCGAGTACGCAAAAACTGCACGCTCATCCGGAAGAGAGCGTGCAGTTTTCGTGTACTCGACGGTGGATGGGTCAGAGCTGCTTGGCGGAGATCATGCCCTGGGAGAAGCCGAGCAGCGTGATCTTCGCGTTGGAGCCCGCGGGCGGCACGTAGAACGCCAGCTGGTAGCCGAAGGTGGACTCGATGCCCGTCTTCGACGAGGCGACGCCGGTCAGCGCGGCAGCCGTCGCGCCTGCGCTTACCTCGGCCCCTGCCTCGACCACCTTGAGCACCTGCGACTCCTGCAGGTCGGTCCAGACGATCGCACCGGAGTCATTTGTGGCCATCGCCACGTCCGTCCCCGTGCCCGGCTGGCTCGTGAACTCGAGCGAGGCGGTGGCGGGGACGATGGCCTTCTGCTTCGCCTTCCACTCGGTGCCGACCTGAGTGCGCAGGGTGTCGCCCTCCGCGCTGAACAGGCTCGCGTACTGGCTCTTGTCCCCGTTCATCAGGATGTCGCCGTAAGCGGCGGCCACCTTCTGCGGCGGAAGGGCCAGGAGCTTGGAGTCCGGCGGGACGACGGCGGAGCCGATGCTCGCCGGGGCGAGGTTCGGAACCTTCGCCTTGGGCTCGAGCGAGACGGCGTACTCGACCTGATAGTTGTCGCGCGGGGTCTCCTGCACCATCGTGATCGCGATCGGCGCCTGAGCAGTGCCCTTGGCGTCCTTCGGCGTCTCGATCACGGCCGCGACGGTGCGCGGCCAGGCGTCGGTGGCCTGCGGGAGCGACAGGACGATCGGGCTGGCCGGGATGGCGGGCAGCGCCGGCTCGTCGGCCTTCTTGGCGCGGATGGCGTAGTTGGCCTCGCGGAGCTGCAGGGCGGGTCCGGTGAAGCGCTCCTTCGCGAGATCGGGGCTGGCCTTCGCGTCGGCCTGCGCGGCGGACTCGGAGACGCGCTTCACGATGCGCTCCAGCTGGGGCACTGTGACGGCGGGAGGCAGCTGGTCCTTGGCATCCGGCGCCTCTGTGGCGAGCGGCGTCGCGGTCTTCGTCGGCGTCGTCGCGGCGTCCGTACCTGTGGTGCAGCCCGTCAGCGCGAGGACTCCGGCGAGGGCGGCGGGGATGATGACGCGGGCGCGGCGGGTCGAGCGGCGGCCGCGCGGGGTGGTCTCGATCATGGCAGTGGGCTTGTACTTGGGGGCCTTGGGCAGCTTGGGCATCTTCGGTCCGCTCTTCCGGCGGGGGCCGCGCGAGCGGCGGTGCGTGTAGAGGCCCCAGAGGTAGAGGGCGATGCCGATGATGAGCAGGACGATGCCGCCGATGATCAGCGGGAAGGCCCACGGCGTGCTCGAGTCAACCGGCCAGGTGACGGTGACGCGCGACGGCGCGGCCTTCGTGCCGTCGGAGGCGACGATGACGCTGACGTCGTCGGGGATGTTCATGCGGGTGACCTGGGCGGCCTGGCCGTCGAACTCCTCGAGCCACAGGTCGGAGCCTGCCGGGTTGGGTCCGGCGGTCGTTGCGGCGGCACCGCTCGTCGACCCGGATGCGGCCCCGGCGGACGCGGACGGAGACGGTGTGGCCGCGGGAGCCGGCGTCGCGGTCGAGCCGGATGCCGCACCCTCGTCACCCTTCGCGCCGTCGTCCTTCGTGTCGGCCGCCTTCGGCGTCACGTTCTTCGTGGTCAGCTTGCCGGTGGAGGTGCGGTAGCCCACCTCCACGTACTTCTGGTCGTCGAGCCAGGCCTTCACGTCCGCTGTACGGCCGTAAGCCACGACCTGCTTCGCGCTGTCGGGGGCGCCCGTGACGGTCAGCGTCTGCTGGCCCGGGTGCGCGTTCAGCACCGACCCGTCGACGACCACGTACCGCGGGTCGCCGGAGACGGAGGTGCCGGCCTCGATGTGGGTCGGCGGAGCGAAGACGGTGCGCTGCGCGATGCCGGCCACGATCATGACCGCGGCGACGACGAACGCGACGATGGCGAGTACGAAACGCAAACAGGACTCCTCGTGTGCCGAAGTTCGGGGGGCGGGCACAGTCACACGACGATACCGGACGTGCCTGAAAGGCAGCTAACCCTTGTCTGGACGCTCACGCAGCCCCCCGTGCGGGCGTAGACCCGCGAATTGTAGGATCGACCCGGCGCGCGCGCAGCGGGTCGACCCGAATCCCCTCAGGAGTAACAACAGTGGCCACCGACGAATCCAACTTCACGCAGGTCTTCCGCGGCTACGACAAGGACGAGGTCGACAAGGCTCTGCAGGAGCTCCGGCGCGAGCTCATCAAGTCGAACACGCAGTCCGCGGAGTCGGCGAAGGAGATCAAGCGGCTGCAGGCGCGCATCGAAGACCTCAACGCGGAGATCGAGGAGGTCGGCAGCCCCACCTACTCGGGCCTCGGCACCAAGCTCGAGAACACGCTGCGCGTCGCGGAGGAGCAGTCCACCCGCCTCATCGCCCAGGCCGACATCGACGCCGAGAAGCTGCGCGCCGGCGTCGCCGCCGAGATCGAGAAGGTCAAGAAGGCAGCGGCGGCGCAGGCCGAGCGCATCCTGGCCGACGCCCAGGCCCGCGCAACGACGCTGCTGGAGGACGCGCAGATCGAGTCCGGCGAGCTGCTCGCCAAGACCCGCTCCGACAAGGAGACCCTGCTCAACGACGCCATGCGCGAGGCAGCGGCCATCCGCGGCGCCGTCGCGACGGAGGCCGCCGAGCTGCGCGCCACCAGCAAGCGCGAGGCGGCGGCCGTCCGTGCCGAGGCCGACCGGGAGGCGGCGGAGCTCAAGGCGGTCGCGTCCCGCGAGGCCGAGGCGGCGCGCGCGGAGGCGGCCGAACTCGACCGCACCATCGCCGCCCGGAAGGCGGAGCTCGAGAACGCCCTCGCCGACGACCGCGCCGCGTTCGAGCGCGAGGCCGCGCAGATCCGTCTCGACCTCGACAAGCGGGTGGCCGAGACCGCCGACCGGCTCGCGGCCGAGGAGGCCGAGACCCGCAACGCATTGGCCGCCGAGGCCGCCCAGGCGCGCGCCGACCTGGCCGCCGAGGTCGAGGAGCAGCGCTCCTTCCTCGCCGCGGAGGCCGCGCAGACCCGCGCCGACCTCGAGAACGAGGACAAGACGACGCGCCTCGCTCTGGCCACGGAGGTCGAGCAGACGAAGAAGGCGCTCGCAGCGGAGGTGGCTCAGACCCGGGCCGCCCTGGCGGCCGAGGCCGAGCAGACGCGTTCGGCCCTCGACGCCGAGGTGACCGCCGCCCGGAGCGCACTGAAGGAGGAGGTCGACCGCACGAAGGCCGAACTGGCCGACGAGGTCACCCGCACGCGTTCCGCCCTCACCGAAGAGGTCACGCGGACGAAGTCGGAGCTCGAGACCGAGGTCACCACCACCCGCTCGGCGCTCGAGAACGAGGTGACCTCCACTCGCGCCGCGCTCGAGAACGAGGTCACCACGACCCGATCCACCCTCGCAGAAGAGGTCGAGCGGACCACCAAGCAGCTCGCCGACGACACTCTCCAGACCCGCACCACCCTGGAGAAGGAGACGACGGAGACGCGGGCACGGCTGGAGGCAGACCGGACCGCGACAGCCGCCCAGCTGGCCGCCGACCGCGAGCAGACGGCGAGCGAACTGGCTGCCGAGGTCGACAGCACGCGCGCCCGCCTGGCCGCGGAGGCCGACCGTCAGCGCCGCGAGCTCGATGCCGAGGCCGCCGAACTGCGGGCGCAGCTTGCCTCCGAAGTGGATGCCGCACGCACCTCGCTCGCCGACGAGATCGCTCGCGAGCGGAGCTCCGTCGAGGCCGAGCTCACCGCCGAGCGCGCCCGCCTGGCCGCGGAGGTCCAGTCGACCACCTCCGCCCTCGCCGCCGAGGTCGAGCAGACGAAATCGGCCCTCGAGACCGAGGTCACCACGACCAAGGCCGCACTCGCCGCCGAGGTCGAGCAGACGAAATCGGCCCTCGAGACCGAGGTCACCGCCACGAAGTCCGCCCTGGCGGACGAGGTGGAGCGGACCAGGACCGAGCTCGCGGCAGAGGTCGACCAGACCACGAAGGCGCTCGCCGCTGAGGTCGAGCAGACGAAATCGGCCCTCGAGACCGAGGTCACCACCACGAAGGCCGCACTCGCCGCCGAGGTCGAGCAGACGAAGAAGGCCCTCGCCGCCGAGACCGAGCAGACGACGTCCGCGCTCGCGGCCGAGACCGAAGAGACACGCACCCGCCTCGCGGAGGACGTGCGCCGGACGACACGGGAGCTCGCCGACCAGCGTGAGGCGACCGCGAACGAGCTCGCCGACCAGCGCGAGCAGCAGCGGCTGGAGCTCGAGCGCGACGCGGAGCGCACCCGCGTCGCCCTTGCCGACGAGGCCCAGCAGACGAGGGTCGCCCTCGAGAAGGAGACCGCGGAAGCCCGCGCCGAGGTCGCCCGTGAGACCGCCGAGGCCCGCACGGCGCTCGAGGCGGAGATCGCTCAGCGCACGGCCGAGTTCGAGCAGGAGGCGGCGAACGCCCGCGCCGCACTCGACAACGAGCTGACGCAGCTGCGCACCTCCACCCTGGAGGAACTGGATGCGCGCACGCGCGAGATCGCGCAGGCCCGCATCGACCTGGACGTCGAGCTGAAGGCGCGCCGCGACGAGGCCGAGAAGGAGTACCTCACGCGGCACCAGGAGGCCGTCGCCCAGACGCAGAAATACCTCGACGAGGCGAACGTGCAGCTGGCGGACGCCGTCAAGCGCACCGCCCAGGCCCGTTCCGAAGCCGAAGCGTTCGAGGCGGAGGCCCGTCGCACCGTCACCGAGGCCAGGAAGAAGGCCGAGGAGACCGCCACGCAGGTCATCCAGGACGCCGAGGAGCGGGCGGCGGCTCTGCTCGAGGAGACGGAGGAGCGCACACAACGCCTCGTGGCGGACGCGGAAGAGCGCCTCGCCCAGATTAGGATTGAGCGCGAGGCTGTGGCCGGGTACTTCGAGAACCTGCGCGGCGTCCTTCAGCAGGCCGAAAGTGTGACTGCCGACCGCGACTGACCCAGGGGGACTTATGAAGATCCAGAACCCGTTCCGCCTCGGCCTCATCGGCGCCCTCGGAGTCGGGCTCGGGATCCTCATCCTCAGTGCGATCACCAGCCTCGCGACGATCATCACGTACATCGGCGCCGCGCTGTTCCTGGCGCTCGGCATCGAGCCGCTGATCTCGTTCCTCGAGCGCCGCAAATTCCCGCGCTGGCTGGCGCTGGTCGTCGCGCTCGTGGTCATCATCGGCGCCTTCATCGGCCTGATCTGGGCGATCGTCCCGGTCGCGATCAGCCAGGCCACCCAGCTCGTCCAGAACACCATCACCTGGGTGAACAACGGCGACGCCGAGAAGTGGTTCCTCAGCCTCCAGCATCAATTCCCCGGCATCGTCAACCAGCAGAACATCGACGCCGTCACCGAGTGGCTGCAGAAGAACCTGCCGGACATCACGTCGAAGGTGCTGCAGACCGGTGTCGGAATCGTGCAGGGCGTGTTCGGCGTCATCATCGTCGTCATCCTGACCATCTACTTCACGGCTTCGCTGCCCGCGATCAAACGCTCCGCGTACCAGCTCGTGCCTGCCTCCCGCCGGGCCCGGTTCGCCGACCTGGGCGACCAGATCACGGACTCCGTCGGCAAGTACGTCATGGGGCAGGTCCTGCTGGCCCTTGTCAACGGCATCCTGAGCGCGATCTTCCTGACGGTGATCGGCGCGAAGTTCCCCATCCTGCTCGCGTCGATCGCGTTCTTCTTCTCGTTGATCCCGCTGGTCGGAACGATCACCGGTTCCGTCATCATCGTCGCGGTCTGCTTCCTGTCCGGAACGCCGACCGCAATCGCCGCGGCGATCTACTACCTGATCTACATGCAGGTGGAGGCGTACGTGCTCAGCCCGCGCATCATGAACCGCGCGGTCTCAGTTCCCGGCGCCCTCGTCGTCGTCGCCGCCCTCGCCGGCGGCACGCTGCTCGGCATCCTCGGAGCGCTCGTCGCGATCCCGTTCGCGGCGGCCATCCTGCTGATCGTCAAGCAGGTCGTCATCCCGCGTCAGAACGAGCTCTGACGCAACGACCGCCTAGGATGCGGGCGGCGGCCATTCGGTCGGCAGCGGCAGAGCACCGGGGTTGATGCGCTGCACGATCTCGGTGAGAACGCGCCGGGTCTGGTTCTCCCCCACCCAGAGGTGCTTCCCGCCCACGACGTCCACCAGCTCGATCTGCGGCAGCGGACGGAACCGCTCGGCAGCCTCGGCCGGACGCAGGAAGTCGTCGAGCTCCGGGATGAGCGCCACGATCGGGCGATGGTCCCCCGACCACGCAGCGAGATGCTCCGGCTTCGCCCGATGCAACGGCGGAGACAGCAGGATGACCCCGTCGACGGGGAACTCGCGCCCGTACATGAGGGCGAGCTCCGTGCCGAACGACCAGCCGAGGAGCCAGGGATGCGGGAGCCCGCGCTCGGTGACGAACGCCATCGCCGCCTCGACGTCGAATCGCTCGCCGACACCGTGCTCGAAGCTGCCCTGGCTGCGACCGCGCGGCGAGGACGTGCCGCGCGTGTTGAACCGCAGCACGGCGACGTCGGCCAGGGCGGGCAACCGGGCGGCCGCCTTGCGGAGGATGTGCGAGTCCATGAAGCCGCCGGCCGTCGGGAGCGGATGGAGCGTCACGAGCGTGGCCACCGGCTCGCGGTCGACGGGGGTTGCCAGTTCGCCGACCAGCGTGAGGCCGTCGGCGGTGTGCAGCTCGATGTCCTCACGACGCGCGGGCAGTTCGACCCCGCCGCGGATCTCGACGGGCTCGCCGCTCGTGCTCTGCGCGGTCACGTTCTCGGTCGTCATGCGATCCTCCAGCAGGACTCGTGCCAGTGCCGTCTCGCGGCCAGGTCGGCCGCATCCCCCAGCACACCGTCGGCGCGCCACGCGACCAGGTGGGCGACGCCCGGCGCGATGTCGCGCCCGCAGCCCGGGCACCGGTAGCTCTTCTGTGCCTGCGCGGCCGAGACCGGCTGGACGTTCCACTCGACGCCACGGCGCACCTCGGTGCGTCGCCATCCGGAGAGCAGTCGCTCCAGGCCGTCCGGCTCGTCGTCCTTCCGGCCGCCCTGACGGCCTCGGGGACGGTTGGAACGCGGCATGGGACCAGTTTAGGCGCGGAGGTCGTGGGTGCTGGTCACGGTCGACCCCGGGTCAGGGTGCTCGGCGTGAGCCGGGATCAGTACCAGCCCTGGCTCTGCCACACGCCCCAGGCGCCGCACGGCGTGCCGTAGCGGCCGGCGATGTAGCCGAGGCCCCAGTTGATCTGCACCGACGCGTCGGTCTCCCAGCCCGGCCCCATCTTGCTGCCGGGGAGCGCCTGCGGGATGCCGTACGCGCCGCTCGGATTCGACGCGTTGACGCGCCAGCCGGATTCGTGGCTCCACAGGGTGTCGAGGCAGCCCCACTGATCGTCGCCCCAGCCGCGCGCCTGCATCATCTGGTAGCCGATGTCCTTGGCCGTGCCCGCACTCGGGATGGGCGCGGTCGGGGCCGACCCGCCGCCGGACGACGACTTCTTGGCCGACGGCGTCGGCGTCGGGGTCGGCGTCGGAGTGGGCTTCGGCTTCTCCTTGACCGTGACCGCGTCGCGCGTGATGGTCTGACCCGCCGCATCCGGAGCCGTCAGATTCTGCGTGGGAGCGCCGTCGTAGCGCTGAGTGGTGGGGATCTCCTGCAGCGATTCAGCGTAGGCCGGCGTGGTGGTCGTGCCCGAGAACGGATCGACCACGTTCACCAGCGCGAAACCCACGGCGGCGGTGAACGCGAACCCCAGAAGGGCCGCTCGCGACCGGATGTGCGGTCGCCGGGATCGCTTGAACGCGACGCCGACCGGGTTGGCCGGAGTCAGCGGCACGATCTCTGCTGCTGCTGCTCGTCTACCCACGATCACAGAACGATAACGGAGATCGGGCTCAGATCCAAGAATCGACGCCCGCACTCAGCGAACCGCCAGCATGACGTCCGTGACACTGTCGAGCAGGAGATCGACCTGGACCTCCCGGTATCCGCCGCGCTGCTCGCGGAACGTGACCGTCCGGACCTCCTCGACGCTCATCGGACGGCCGTCCTGGAAATACCGCACCAGCCGGTTCGCGAACCGGTCGACGTCGTTGCGGTTGTAGCCGAGCGTGAGGAAGCTGACGCGGTCGAACCGGTGCCCGAGCGGACGGTCGAGGCGGTTCAGCACGACCTGGGCGGTCGTGCGCGCCTCCTCGAACCACGAGGCGTCACCCTGCCGGCTGCGGACAGCCTCGCGCTCGCGGGCCGCGAACGCGTCCTCCAGGCGCTCCAGCGCCGCATCGACGTGCGTGGTCGAATAGCCGCCCTTGGCCATCGAGAACGCCGCGTGACGGATGTCGGCGGCCGTCAGCGAGGGCGCATCCTCGTCGGCGTCGTACGCCCGGCGTGCCAGCTTGAGGAACTCATCCACCTGTTCGACGTCATAGCCCGGCTTGGACTTCGGGCTGCGGGGGAAGGTGCTCACTCCCCCATTCTGTCATCGGAAGATGAGGAACAGGACGTAGGTGGCCGCCGCCGACGGCAGGATCGAGTCGAGCCGGTCGAGGAAACCGCCGTGACCGGGCAGCCACGAGCTCATGTCCTTGATGCCCAGATCGCGCTTGATGAGCGACTCGGCGAGGTCGCCCGCGGTGGCGGTCAGCAGCAGGACGACACCGAAGACGATGCCGAACCACCAGACCTCGCCCAGCATGAACACCGAGAGCAGAACACCCGCGATGACGGCCGCGGCGGCAGCGCCGGCGAAGCCCTCCCACGTCTTCTTCGGGCTGATGGTCGGCGCCATCGGGTGCTTGCCCCACGACAGACCGCTCACGTAGGCGCCGGTGTCGACCGAGACGACGAGGATGAGGAACGCGAGCACCCACCACTCGCCGCCCGGCTCCGCCAGGAGCAGGATGACGAAGCTGGCCAGCAGTGTCACGTACAACTGGGCGAAGACCGCCCACAGCAGGTCTCGGCCGAGTGCGCCTGCGCTGCGCCGGGAGGCGGGCACGACCAGCTCCTCCACCAGCCGCCAGACGACGACCAGCAGGATCCCGGCGGAGAGGGCGACGAGCATGCCCCCCGCGTGCAGGAAGAACGTCGCCGGGACGATGCCGACCGCGGCGATCACGGTCGGGATGCGCGGCACGCGGCGTCCCGCCCCGCGGAACGCCTGCGCCAGCTCGAAGCTGGCGAACCCGGCCATCGCCATCCCGAACACCAGGAAGAGCTCCTTGATGAAGATCAGGCTGACCAGGACGAGCGCGCCGACGGCGAGGCCGATCACGATCGCGAGGATCAGGTTGCGGCCCGTGCGCTCGGCGATCCGTTCGTTCGTGGCGTCGAGCTGCGCCTTGCGGGCCTGCACCTGACGCTCGAAGTCGGCGCGGGTGGCCTGCACCTGGGCGCGGAACTCCTCCCGCGAGCGTGCCTTGCCCTTGCGACCGTGCAGTTCGGGCGCGTCGGGAGGCAGCGGTGCTCCCGGCAGCGGTGCTCCCGGCGTCGGCGCTCCCGGCAGCGGCGCTCCCGGCGTCGGCGCCCCCTGCGTCGGCGCCCCGGGGCTGCTCTCGTCGGTCATCGGCTAGACCTCGAGGAGTTCGGCTTCCTTGCGCTTCAGGGCGTCGTCGACCGCGTCGACGTGGGTGCGCGTGATCGCCTCGAGCTCCTTCTCGGCGCGGGCCAGCTCGTCGTCGCCGACCTCGCCCTTCAGCGCATCCAGGTCGTCCTTCGACCGACGACGGATGTTGCGCAGCGCGACCTTGGCGTCCTCGCCCTTGCCTCGGACGATCTTGACGAACTCCTTGCGACGGTCCTCGGTGAGCTCGGGCAGGGTGACCCGGACGATCTCGCCGTCGTTGCCGACGTTGGCCGAGAGGTTGGGCATGTTGACGATGGCCTTCTCGATGTCCTTGAGCGCCGACTTGTCGTACGGCGTGACCAGCAGGACGCGGGCCTCGGGGTTCTGGAGGCCGGCCAACTGCGCGAGCGGCGTCGGCGACCCGTAGTAGTCGACCAGCACCTTCTGGAACAGTGCCGGGTTGGCCCGGCCCGCGCTCACGGTGCCGAAGTCCTCCCTCGCCGCGTCCACGGTCTTGCTCATGCGCTGACGGGCATCGGAAATCACATCCGCGATCACGGTTTCTCCTTCAGATCGGTGGGTCGGTGTCTAGTCTATTGCGCGGTCACGTCGCCGCCGGTGCCGGACCGGCGGCGACGCTCGAAGACCCGCCCGCGGCGTTCAGCCGAGGAGAGTGCCGATCTCGGCACCGAGAAGAGCGGCCGTGACGTTGCCGGCCGGCTCGATCCCGAAGATGCGCATCGGCATCCCGTTGTCCATGCAGAGGCTGAGGGCCGTCGAGTCGACCGCCTTCAGGTTCTGCTGCAGCGCCTCCTGGTGGCTGATCTGGTCGATCTTGCGCGCATCGGGGTTCGTGCGAGGGTCGTCGTCGTACATGCCGTCGACGCCGTTCTTGGCGACGAGCACGACGTCGGCGCTGATCTCGAGCGCGCGCTGCGCGGCGACCGTATCGGTCGAGAAGTACGGGAGCCCGGCGCCGGCGCCGAAGATCACCACCCGACCCTTCTCGAGGTGCCGCTCCGCCCGGCGCGGAATGTACGGCTCGGCGACCTGGGTCATCGAGATCGCCGACTGGACGCGCGTCTCCGCGCCCGCCTGCTCCAGGAAGTCCTGGAGTGCGAGCGAATTCATGACCGTCCCGAGCATGCCCATGTAGTCGGCACGGCCGCGGTCCATACCGCGCTGCGAGAGCTCGGCTCCGCGGAAGAAGTTGCCTCCGCCGACGACGATGGCGATCTCCACGTCCTGTGCGGCCTGCGCGATCTCACGCGCGATGCTGCTGACGATATCCGGGTTGACGCCCAGCTGTCCGCCGCCGAACGCTTCGCCGGAGAGTTTGAGAAGGACCCTGCGTCGCTGTGAAGGATGTCTCTGGGTGGCTGCCGACATGCGTGAATAGCGTCCTTCCGTGCGTGGTTCTGGTTAAAGCTAGTGGGTGCTCGCGGGAGAGGGACATCCTCCCGCGCACAGAAAAGGAGTCCGGATCGTGTTCACGATCCGGACTCCTTCATGACCTGTTACGCGCCGACCTTGAACCGGGCGAAACCGGTGATGGTCAGGCCCGCATCCTTCACCACCTGGGTGATGGTCAGCTTGTTGTCGCGGGCGTACTCCTGCTCGAGCAGGGCGACCTGCTTGAAGTAAGCGCCGAGGCGACCCTCGATGATCTTCGGGAGCGCGGCCTCCGGCTTGCCCTCGTTGCGCGAGATCTCCTCGACGATACGACGCTCGTTCTCGACCTCTTCGGCCGGGACGTCCTCGCGGTTGAGGTAGGTCGGGTTCGCGAACGAGATGTGCTGCGCGATGCTGCGAGCGGTCTCCGCGTCGTCACCGGTGTAACCGAGGACGACACCGACCTGCGGCGGCAGGTCCTTGGAGGTCTTGTGCAGGTAGATCGCGAAGTGCTCGCCGTTCACGACGGCGATGCGGCGGAGCTCCACCTTCTCGCCGAGGATGGCGGCCTCGTCACCGATGAGCTCGGCGACGGTCTGGCTGCCGGCGGGGGCTGCGAGGGCCTCCTCCACAGTAGTGGCGCCGGCGGCCGCGGCCGCGTCGAGAACCTTCTCGGACAGGGCGATGAACTTGTCGCCCTTCGCCACGAAGTCGGTCTCGCACGCGAGCTCGATCATGGTGGCGGTGCCGTTGCCGTTCTCCTTGGCGACGACGAGGCCCTCGCTGGTGGAGCGGTCGGCACGCTTCGCGTTGCCCTTCGCGCCCTTCAGGCGCAGGATCTCGGTGGCCTTCTCGATGTCGCCACCGGCCTCCTCGAGGGCCTTCTTGGTGTCGACCATGCCGGTGCCGAGCTGCTCACGGAGAGCCTTGATGTCGGCGATGCTGATGTTTGCCATGTTCTGACTGGAACCTTCTTTTTCTCGAAGACTTCTGGTTGACGCGGGTTACTTGGACTCGGCGTCCGCGGGTGCGTCGGTCTCGACGGTCGACTCGGCCTCGGCGGCGTCGGCCTCGGCGGCCACGACGGCGTCAGCCTCGACGGCGTCCGCCTCGCCCTCGGCGATGACCTCGGCGGAGTCGGCCTTGGCGGCCGCCAGGTCCGCGTCAGCGGCCTTGGTGGTCTCGGCGCTCGACTGCACCTCTTCGGAGGACTGCTGCAGGAGCTCCTGCTCCCACTCGGCGAGCGGCTCGGCCGGCTCGGCGCCCTCCTCGGGCTTCTGGTGACGCTGGATGAGGCCCTCGGCCGCGGCGTCGGCGACGATGCGGGTCAGCAGGGTGACGGAGCGGATGGCGTCGTCGTTGCCCGGGATCGGGTACTGGACCTCGTCCGGGTCGCAGTTCGTGTCGAGGATGCCGATGACCGGGATGCCCAGCTTCTTGGCCTCGTCGATCGCGAGGTGCTCCTTCTTGGTGTCGACCACCCAGAGCGCGCTCGGCGTCTTGCTGAGGTTGCGGATGCCGCCCAGCGACTTGTGGAGCTTGTCCAGCTCGCGCTTCTTGATCAGCAGCTCCTTCTTGGTGAAGCCGCTGGTGGTGCCCTCGAAGTCGAGCTCCTCGAGCTCCTTCATGCGGGCGAGGCGCTTGGACACGGTCGAGAAGTTGGTCAGCAGACCGCCCAGCCAGCGCTGGTTCACGTACGGCTGGCCGACGCGGGTCGCCTGCTCGGCGATCGCCTGCTGGGCCTGCTTCTTGGTGCCGACGAAGAGGATGGTGCCGCCGTGGGCGACGGTCTCGCGGACGAAATCGTACGTCTTGTCGATGTACGCGAGGGACTGCTGCAGGTCGATGATGTAGCTGCCCGAGCGCTCGGTGAGGATGAAGCGCTTCATCTTCGGGTTCCAGCGACGGGTCTGGTGTCCGAAGTGGACGCCGCTGTCGAGCAGCTGGCGCATGGTGACGACGGCCATTGCCGTTTCTCCTTTGGTTGCGGTTGTCTGCGACGGCCGGCGGCCGCCACTCCTGGTGCCCCGCGCGCATCCGCATCCCACCGCCCGCACGGCGAGGCCGTCGAGTGGAGTGGGAGACCGGTGGATGCGCGCCCCGCCCGGTGAAAGGCGCCTCTCGCGAGGATCTACGGGCACGCGTAGTCACTCCGACGAGCGGAGTGCTTCAGACATCCTAGCAGGAAGCGGGGGTCAGGCGGAGTCTCCGCTGGAGCGCACCTGGACGCCCCGGCGCTTGCCCCCGGCTTCGCGGAAGAGGGTCTCGGCGTGCTCCAGTGCCATCCCGTTCGTCTCGGGGATCTTGAAGAAGACGAAGAAGAACGAGAGGGCTGCGAAGATCGCGTACATGCCGTACGTGAAGGGCAGCGAGAAGTCTGCCATGGGCGGGAAGGACACCGTCACCAGGAAGTTGGCGATCCACTGCGCGGCTGCAGCGACGCCGAGCGCCTTCCCGCGGATCTTGGTCGGGAAGATCTCGCCGAGCAGCACCCAGACCAGCGGGCCCCACGACGCGCCGAAGCAGATGACGAAGATGTTCGCGGCGATCAGCGCGATCGGGCCCCACGGGTTCGGGAGCGAGACGGCGCCGTCGACCTTGACCGCGAAGGCGAAGGAGAGCGCCATGACACCCAGCGACAGGGCCATGCCGACCGAGCCGGTCAGCAGGATGGGGCGGCGGCCGACGCGGTCGACGAGCACGATGGCGATGATCGTCACGACGACGTTCGTGACCGACGTGATGACAGTGATGAGCAGCGAGTTGCTCTCGGTGAAGCCGACCGCCTTCCACAGCGTCGTCGAGTAGTAGAAGATCACGTTGATGCCGACGAACTGCTGGAAGACGGACAGGATGATGCCGATCCAGACGATCGGCTTGAGGCCTAACCGGTTGCCGGCGAGAGTGGCCTTCGCGCCTTCCTTGTCCTCTTGGATCGCTCGCTCGATGTCGCCGATCTGACGGTCGATGTCCTCTTCGGGCACGAGCGTGGTGAAGATCTCCCGTGCCTCGTCATGGCGGCCGTTGGCGAGCAGGAAGCGGGGCGACTCGGGCAGCGTCAGGGCGAGGATGCCGTAGACGACGGACGGGATCACGCCGACCAGGAACATCCAGCGCCATGCCTCGAGACCGAACCAGAGCTGCTGAGAGGCGGACCCGGCCACGCCGGCCAGGAGGGCATCGGAGAGCAGCGCCACGAAGATACCGATGGTGATGGCCAGCTGCTGCAGAGAGGCGAGGCGTCCGCGGGACTGCCGGGGCGAGATCTCGGCGATGTAGGCGGGCGCGACGACGGACGCGATACCGATGCCGAGACCGCCGATGACCCGCCAGAACCCGAGGTCCCAGGCGGAGAACGCGAGGCCGGCCCCGATAGAGCTGGCGAGGAAGAGGACGGCGCCGAGCAGCATCACTTTGAGGCGCCCCCAGCGGTCGGCGAGGCGACCGGCGATGAAGGCGCCGACCGCGCAGCCGAGCAGGGCGATGGCGACGATGAACCCGGTGACGAAGGCGTTCAGCGCGAAGCTCTTCTGGATGGAGTCGACGGCGCCGTTGATGACCGACGAGTCGAAACCGAACAGGAACCCGCCGACCGCCGCTGCGATCGCCAGTCCGGTGACTTTCCTCCGCATCGCCGCCGTGGGCCGTGGTGCGTTCTCGTCGCTCGTGGCGGCTGCGTTCCTGCTCTCTTCAGTCATGTCATCCCTTTTTCGGTTGTGTCGCCCACCGTTCGCGGCTCCCGGTCGGGGGGCGGCGAGGGCGAAACTCACGGTACGCCGCGAATGCGCCGGGGAGAACCGTCGGCCATGGGCGTGTCCACAGACGGGTTGCGTGCCGAGTTGTCCACCGCTTCTGAGCGCGGGTGGGCGCCCGGTGGCGGCGAGGCGGAGGGTAGTGGAAGGACGCGACGAAAGGCGGAACGGATGCGATTGCGTGAGCGGGTGGTCCGCGCGTGGGCACGGCTGCGGCCGGAGCTCCGGCGCCGGCGAGCGGTGTGGCGTGCCCTGGCCGGGTTGGGGCCGCTGGTGACCGCCTTACCCGTCGGTTCGGCTGCTGCGGCCCCCGCCGCTGCGGTTGTCGCTCCCTCGCCGGCATCGCGCCCGCAGGCCGTCGACGTCGGCGTCGACGCCGACGCCGACGCCGACGCCGACGAGACCGAGCGTGACCGGCCATCGGCCGCGGACCAGGGTGCGCGCTGGATGTGGCCGGTCGCAGCTCCTGCCGTCAGCGCGCCCTATGCGGCACCTCCGACGCGGTACGCCGCGGGGCACCGCGGCATCGACGTGACGGCGGTGTCGGGGACGCCGGTCGTCGCACCGGAGACCGCGACAGTGCGCTTCGCGGGAATGGTCGTGGACCGCCCGGTGGTGACGCTCGACCACGGGGGCGGAGTGCTGTCGAGCGTCGAACCGGTGTCGTCGGTCCTCCCGGTGGGCTCGGCCGTCGCCCGTGGGGCGGTCATCGGGGTCGTGGCGTCGGGCGGGCATTGCGGCACGGCGTGCATCCACGTGGGTGTCCGCGTGGACGGAGAGTACGTGTCGCCGATGCTGTTCTTCGGGCGGGTGCCGCCCGCCATCCTTCTGCCGCTCGGCCGCGGGTGAGCCACCGCTGGTCGCGGGTGCGGCACCCTCAGGCGGGACGGTCCAAGCGCGGTGGTCCCAGCCCCGTGGCTCGGGCACGATGGCTCGGGCACGATGGCTCGGGCACGTTGGCTCAGGCGCGTTGGCTCAGGCGCGATGGCTCAGAACCGGTGGCTTAGGCAGCGTGGCTCACGCACGCGGGTGGGCGATGCGGTAGGCCTCTTTCAGCCGTTCTGTCGAGACGTGGGTGTAGATCTGGGTGGTCCCGAGGCTGGCGTGGCCGAGCAGTTCCTGCACGGCCCGCAGGTCTGCCCCGCCGTCGAGCAGGTGCGTCGCGGCCGTGTGACGGAGGGCGTGGGGCCCGGAAGGCCCTCGCCCTGGCACATCGGCGAGCAGCCCCGCGACCAGCTCGTAGACGGCGCGGCTGCCCAGACGCGCGCCCCGCGCACCGAGGAACAGCGCCGGTCCCGACCCGGCGCCTGCGAGCCGCGGACGTCCGCCCGAGAGCCAGGCACGGATGGCGCGCAGCGCCGGCACCCCGAACGGCACCACCCGTTCCTTGGATCCCTTGCCGACCACGCGGACAGTGAGACGGTCGAGGTCGACATCGTCGATGTCGAGCCCGGTGAGCTCCGACACTCGGATGCCGGCCGCGTACAGCAGCTCGATCACCGCCACATCGCGGAGCGACCCGGGGTCGCCGTCCGCCGCCCGCGCGGCGAGCCCCTCGAGGATTTCGTCCATCTGCTCCCGCGTGATCACTCTCGGAAGCGTCTTGTCCGCCTTCGGCGACCGCAGCCGCGCGGCCGGGTCTACGACCGCATGTCCGGCGGCGGTCCCAGCCGCTTCCGGATCCAGGGCCGCGCGACCTGGAGCCGACGCTGCCGGGTCCACAGCCGCGTGATCCCGAGCCGTCCCTGCGGGCTCGCTGCTTGCCGCGGACGGACCCCCGATCCCGTCGCCTGCCCCGGCAGAACTATCCGGTGCAACGCGTCCACCGAGCGCCCCACCGGTCGAGCCGGCCTTTCCGGGCGTTTCGGCTTGTCGGGTCACCCAGGCACTGAAGCCGCGGACCGACGCCGCCCGCCTCGCGAGCGTCGACTTCGCGAGACCCCGCTTCGACCCCTCCCAGAGCCAGTCGCGGTAGAGGTCGAGCGTCAAGCCTTCCGGGGACCAGACCCCCCGCTCCGCCGCAAAGGCGGCGAGCGCCCCCAGGTCCGACCGGTAGGCGCGGATCGTCTGCGGCGAGTACCCGCGCTCCACCCGCAGGTGCCGCTCGTACTGCTCGATGGCCGCATCCAGAATCACCTCCTCAGCTTGACGCCGGACGCTCTCCGCCGACGGCAGCGACGCGCCCTCTGCGAGACGACGTCCGCCGAAGCCCGGCACCACTGCGCCCATCGGCGCGCTTCACGCGTGCCTCCGTTCGCTGAGTGTCCAGCCTCCACCGCTTTCCCTGGCGCGTCCCGCGAGATCGAGCCGGCCGAGGATCGCGGCGACCGTCGTGAACGGCAGAGCCGACCGCGCCGCGATCTCGTCCGCGCTGGCACCGCGTGCCGATGACAGTGCGGACAGGACCGCCCCCTCCGCATCTCCGCCGTCAGACGACACCATCGCGGCGTCGGCCGCAGCCGCCCCTGGCTCGTCCGTCGGGCCGGTTCCCAGCGGGTCTGCGAGCTCCGCCATCTCTTCGGCCGACGTGACGCAGATGGCCGCATACTCCCGGATGAGACGGTGACACCCTGCCGACGCCGGCGAGAGGATGCTCCCGGGAACCGCCCCGAGCGGTCGCCCGAGCTGGGCAGCGTGGCCCGCGGTGTTGAGGGAGCCGGACCGTCGCCCCGCCTCTATCACGACCGTCGCGCTCGCCGCAGCGGCGATCAGACGATTGCGCATCAGGAACCGCCACCGGGTCGGCGCGTTGCCCGGAGGAAGTTCGGCGGCGAGTACACCCTCCCGGGCGACGCGACGCAGCAGGTCATTGTTCCCTGCCGGGTAGAGACGGTCGACCCCTCCGGCGAGAAAGGCGACGGTCAGCCCACCGCTCGCCAGCGTCGCTCGGTGGGCCGCCGCGTCGATTCCGTACGCACCTCCGGACACGACGGCGAAGCCGCGTCCGGCCAGTCCGGCGGCGGCTTCCATCGCCACGTGTTCCCCGTAGTCGGTCGAGGCGCGGGCGCCCACGAGAGCCACCGAACGAGTCAGCAGCGCCAGTCGCTGAGGATCGCCACGGATCCACAGCGCAAGCGGCTCTCCGTCCTCGAGCGACGCGAAGCCCTCCGGCCACAGTTCCGTGTCGGGGGTCACCAGGACCGCGCCGAGCCGTGCCGCCCGCTCGAGAGCCCGGCATGACTCCTCCAGGGAGAGCCGCGACCTCCAACGTCCGAGGCACTCGGCGACCCGCCGGACCCCCCGTGCGTCGACGGGTGGGCGCTCCGGCGGGAAGCTCTCGATCGTCAAAGCAGCGGTGCCCGCGGTTGCCCGACCCTCGTCTGTCTCGAACCGGTGCCCGAACTGCTCGCCCGCTCGTCCCGCCGACCGCATCGACTCCTCCACGGAAGGCCGCCTGAGGGCATCGGCGTGGCGCGCGAGGCGCAGCACCTCCTCCGCTTCGTGGCCTTCCACGATGGCTCGGAGCAGCCCGACCGCGCCCAACGCACCCACCAGGCGCCCAGCTTCCAGGTCTCCGGGTTCGATTGCCGTCGTCAATGCGGCTCGCGCGAACCGTTCGGCGTTCAGCTGGGACGTCCCTGCTCCGCGATCCAGCGAACCGCCCGAGACCCCTGCCACCAGGTGCCTCACCTCGCTGTCGGACAGGCCCGGGATGACCGATGCGGGGCGGTGTCCGTTGCCGGGCGCCGACGGCACATCGGTGCGTGCCGCGTCGGTCAGCGGTCCCCCGGCAACTCCCCCGTCCCTTCCGGCATCCCCGGTATGCTGCGCCACCGCACACCCTTCGCACTGGGCGCTCATGCGCTGATCCCGCGCCGGAGAAACAGCGCCCGGCCGACGTGGTCGACGTCCGGCGACCCAGCGCCGTCGAGGTCGGCGAGGGTCCACGCGAGGCGCAGTGTTCGGTCGTAGCCGCGCATCGTGATGCCGCCGCGCTCCAGCGCCCGATCCAGTGGCGCGATCGCAGATGCACCGAGCCGGCGCTCGCCCGATCGCAGCCAGCTGCCGGCCACGTCGGCGTTGCGCACCCAGCCTGTTCCGCGCAGCCGCTCGACCGCACTGGCCCGAGCCGTCTCGACGCGCGCTCGGAGCTCGCTGCTGGTCCAACCGGGCGGATGGACGTCGGACGCCGCATGAAGGGCCGCCAGCCCCAATCGCCGCACGGTGAGACGGATGTCCACACGATCCATCAGCGGCCCGGACATCCGAGCGAGGTAGCGTCTGCGTGCCATCGGCGAGCACGTGCACTCCGCTTCCGCCGAACCATAGTGCCCGCACGGACACGGGTTCGAGGCGAGCACGAGCTGGAACCGCGCCGGAAACGACGCCGCACCGCTCGCGCGATGGATGGTGATGCTCCCGTTTTCGAGTGGCTGCCGGAGCGCGTCGAGCACGGATGGCGGGAACTCCGCCGCCTCGTCCAGGAACAGCACACCGTGAGTGGCCCGGACGATCGCGCCGGGGGTGATGCGTCCGCTGCCGCCGCCGACGAGCGAGACGGCCGATGCCGTATGGTGCGGCGCTTTGAACGGCGGCCTCCGCACAAGCTCGGCTCCGACGCCCAGACCGGTGAGCGAACGGATGCATGTGGCCTCCAACGCCTCGGCACCGTCGAGGTCGGGCAGCAATGACGGCAGGCGCCGGGCGAGCATGGTCTTGCCCGCACCCGGCGGTCCGACCATGGCCAGATGATGGCCGCCCGCTGCAGCGGCGACCAGAGCCTCGACCGCTTCGCCGTTGCCCGAGACCTCGGACATATCCGGCTCCGGTGCTGCGCGGTGCTCGGACACTGCTGGGAGGACCGGATCCTCGTCCGCCGGGTCGAGCTCGGCGCCGTGCACGATCGCCGCGGCGCGCAGCCCCGTCACTCCTGTCACTTCGATGCCCTCGACCAGGCACGCCTCGTCGAGGTTGCCTGCGGGGACGAGCACCCGATCGAACCCGGCTTCGCGAGCCGCCAGGACCGCGGGCAGCACTCCCGCCACCGGACGCAGCCGCCCGTCCAGCCCGAGTTCGCCCAGATGGACGGCACGCGCCGCGGAGGCCGGGGGTACAACTCCCGCCGCCGACAGCGCCGCGATCGCGATGGCGAGATCGAAACCGGACCCCTGCTTCGGCAGCGCGGCCGGCGACAGGTTGACCGTGAGCTTCTTCTGCGACAGGGAGCAGCCCGCGTTGACGGCGGCGGCCCCGACCCGTTTGCGCGACTCCCCCAGCGCCGTGTCGGGCAGCCCGATGAGGACGAAAGCCGGGAGACCGGCCGAGATATCCGCCTCCACCTCGACGACGTGGCCGCGCAAACCGTCGAGGGCGATGGCGAACGTGCGTGCCAGCGCCATCAGGCGATCCCGGTCAGGTGCTCGACGACCGGTCGGTCGCTCCACGCGTCGGTGACGGCGACCGCGTCGATTCGCACCGCGACGGCCCCGGGCTCCCGTTCACGGCACCACGCGGCGGCGAGACGCCGCAAGCGAGCAGCTTTCCGCGATGTGATCGCTTCGAACGGGTGCCCGAACGTCAGCGACGACCGCGTCTTCACCTCCGCGAACACCATCGTGGTGCCGCGCCGCAGTACCAGGTCGAGCTCCCCCGACGGGCACCGCCAGTTGCGGTCGATGAGGGTGTACCCGTTCTCCTGCAGCCACTCGGCAGCGACCTGCTCGCCGCGACGGCCCAATTCGTCTTTCTCAGCCATGTCAACCTCCGCATCCAGCCTCGGCTGGTGGGCCGATCGGCGGAGCGGAGAGGACGGATCTGTGGAAAGACCGCGAGGAATGGAGCCTGTGAACAGGTCGAGCGTGAACGCTCAGCCGCTCACGAAAGCACGACGTTCACTCGTCGAGCGCAAGCTCCTTGGGCAGCTCGAACTCCTTGGAGGAGAGCTCCTCGATGTTGACATCCTTGAATGTCAGAACGCGCACAGACTTGACGAAGCGGTCGGCCCGGTACACATCCCACACCCAGACGTCGTTCATCGTCAGCTCGAAGTAGAAGTCGTGCTCCGTATCGCGGCGCACGAACTCCACCTCGTTCGCCAGATAGAAACGGCGTTCCGTCTCGATCACATACTTGAACTGCGAGACGACGTCCCGGTACTCGCGATACAAAGCCAACTCGACCTCGCGGTCGTAGTCGTCGAACTCGTCTTCATCCATCGTCCGTCAAGTCTATGCCGCTCGGCCGACTCGCGCGTCGGTGGCGGTCACGCTGTGGATGAACCGACGAAACCAACGACCCCGCTCACTCCGGGATGTCGATCAGCGCGGGCTGCTTCAGCCACGTCATCCGGTGCAGAGCACTCGGGCCCAACTCTGCGATCGCGGCGAAGTGCTCCGGGGTCGAGTACCCCTTGTTGCTCGCCCAGCCGTAGCCCGGATACTCCGAGTCGTGCGCGATCATCATCCGGTCACGATGCACCTTGGCGATGACGGATGCTGCGGCGACGGACGCGCAGTCCCGGTCGGCCTTGATGCGAGTGACCACCTTTGCGGGCCGCATGAGCGCGGGGTTCAGGTAGTCGTAGTTGCCGTCGAGGATGAGGGTGCTGTCATGCACGACGGCGCCCTGTTCCTCCAGATGCGCAAGGGCTCGCGCCCCCGCGAGTCCCAGGCAGCGCATGATCCCGAGCGAGTCGACCTCTTCTGCTGTCGCCAGACCGACCGCGTGATGCATGGCCCACTTGCGGCACAGCGGCTCGAGCGATTCCCGCACGGGTTCCGGCAGCAGCTTGGAGTCGCGCAGTCCCGGCGGGATGCGCTTCACCGCCGTATCGATGACGACCATCCCGACCGCGACAGGGCCGGCGAGCGCTCCGCGACCGACCTCGTCGACGGCGACGATGGAGGTCACTCCCTCGCGATAGAGGGCCTTCTCGAATCGCAGAGACGGCGACACCGGGGTCATCATGCGTTCCTCGTCCTCCGCCCTCTCGATCTGCGGGAAGCCTCGCATCCATTGTCACTCATCGGCGAGAGCCGTCCGTACACGACGCGGCCGGTCGGCCCTGAACGACAGAACCCCCGATCCGCAGAGGATCGGGGGTTCTGGACGCGTTGAGGCGCGGAGATCAGTTCTCGCGCTTCTCCTTGATCTTCGCCTTCTTGCCGCGGAGCTCGCGCAGGTAGTAGAGCTTCGCGCGACGAACGTCACCGCGGGTGACGACCTCGATCTTGTCGATGACCGGGGAGTGGACCGGGAAGGTGCGCTCGACACCGACCTGGAAGCTGATCTTGCGGACCGTGAAGGTCTCGCGGACGCCCTCGCCGGAGCGGCCGATGACGACGCCCTGGAAGACCTGGACGCGAGAGCGGTTGCCCTCGATGATGTTCACGTGCACCTTGACGGTGTCGCCGGCGCGGAACTCGGGGATGTCCTGCTTGAGGGACGCGGCGTCGAGCTGGTCGAGGATGTGCATGGGTGTTCGCTCTCTGTACCCGCCACAGGTCGGGAACGGACTCGGGGCCGGCTCCGATCAGGAGTGTCGGCCGTCTGGGTTCGGTAAGTGGGTGTCCGCGAGAAGTGCTGGCTCCCCCGTGGCAGAGCCTGGCCGCGGCACAAGGGTCAATTCTGCCATGCGGGACACCCGTTTGCCAAAGCGCGTCGAATCGGATGCCGAGACGACACTCCTCGCGCGCGAGCCGTCAGTCGCGCTCGCGCCGCTCCTCGATGACGATGTACTCGCCGCCGTCGACCGACTCGCCAGGCGGAGGCGGCACCTCGCGCGGCTGCGCGGCACGCTGGTACGCCTCGAAGGTCATGGCGACACGCGCCCGGGTCTCCCTGAGGAGCTCCCACAGCACGACCCAGAAGATCGCTACGAACAGCAGGATGCCGAGCACGGCGAGCCAGCCCGTCACCCCGGCCGGGAAGAAGCCGAACGCGATGATCGCCAGGTGCCAGGCACCGAACAGGCCGACGTCGTACCAGGAGACCGCGTGGCTGTCGCGAACGCTGCGGCGGGCCATCACGATCGCGCCGACGACGAGCATGGCGACGAAGAGGATGGGACAGAGCAGCAGGAGGCCGAGGAACGACCAGCCGCTCCCCTGGCTGAAGGCGGCCCAGCCGACCAGCAGCCATGCGGGGAGCACCACGGCGGACGGGAAGAGCCACCAGTAGAACGCCTTGCGGATGATCACGCGCCCAGCGTAGCCGCGGCCGGCTGTGCTGCGGCTGCGCGTTTCCCGGATGCCGACCTGCGAGACTGGTGGGCAGGAAACCGAGAGGAGCCACCGTGATCGAACTGAGGACGCCCTCCGAGATCGAGCAGATGCGACCGGCCGGGAAGTTCGTCGCCGATGTGCTCGCGCAGACGGCGGCGGCGGCCCACGTCGGCGTGAACCTGCTGGAGCTGGATGCGCTCGCGCACGACCTCATCCGTCGCCGCGGCGCCGAGTCCTGCTACATCGACTACCACCCGTCGTTCGGTGCCAGCCCGTTCGGGAAGGTGATCTGCACCTCGGTCAACGATGCCGTGCTGCACGGCCTCCCGCACGACTACCGCCTGCAGGACGGCGACCTCCTGACCCTCGATTTCGCGGCGAGCGTCGACGGCTGGGTCGCCGACTCGGCCGTCAGCCTGGTCGTGGGCACTCCGCGCGACGAGGACCTCCGCCTCATCGACACGACCCGTCGCGCGCTGACGGCGGGCATCGAGGCGGCGCAGCCGGGCGGACGGATCGGAGACATCTCCGCGGCCATCGCCGCCGTCGCACACGCGGAGGGCTACTCGATCAACACGCAGTTCGGCGGCCACGGCGTCGGCCGGACGATGCACGGCGACCCGCACATCTCGAACGACGGACGCGCCGGGCGCGGCTATCCCCTGCGCCCGGGACTCGTCATCGCGATCGAACCGTGGTTCCTGGAGACGACGGACGAGATCTACACCGACCGAGACGGCTGGACGCTCCGCAGCGCCGACGGATCCCGCGGCGCGCACTCCGAGCACACGGTCGCCATCACCGACGACGGCCCTCTCATCCTCACCGCCCCCTGACCCCAGCGAACAGCTCCTGAGTTTTTCGCTCCGAATCACCGATGGGAGCGGAAAAACTCAGGAGTTGTTGGCTGGGAGGGTGCGGCAGGAGGCTCACGCGAGGAGGTCGGGGCGGACGGCGCGCGTGCGCTCGAGCTGCTGCTCGCGACGCCACGCGTCGACGGCCCCGTGATTGCCGGAGAGCAGCACGGGAGGAACCTCCCGGCCGCGCCAGACGGCGGGCTTCGTGTAGCTGGGGTACTCGAGCAGTCCGTCTTCGTGCGACTCCTCGACGAGGCTCTCGGGGTTGCCCACGACGCCGGGGATGAGCCGGCCGACCGCCTCGATCATCGCCATCGTCGCGACCTCGCCGCCGTTGAGCACGTAGTCGCCGATGCTCATCAGCCGCACCCGCGCGCGAGCCGCGGTGTCGTCGAAGACGCGCTGGTCGATCCCCTCGTAGCGCCCGCAGCCGAACACCAGGTGCTGCTCCTGCGCCAGCTCGCGCGCGATCGACTGGGTGAAGACCTCCCCGGCGGGCGACGGGAAGATGACGACGGGGTCAGAGGCGCCATCCAGGATGCCGTCGAGCGCCTCGCCCCACGGCTCCGGCTTCATGACCATGCCGGCTCCCCCGCCGTACGGGGTGTCATCGACCGTCCGGTGGCGGTCGTGCGTGTGGTCGCGCAGGTCGTGGACGCCGAGCTCGATGAGGCCGGACTGCCGCGCCTTGCCGAGCAGGGAGATGTCGAGCACATCGAAGAAGGTCGGGAAGATCGTGACGATGTCGATGCGCATGGGGAAAGTCTAGAAGGGCGCCGCCGTCAAGCCGGGACGACCGCCAGCTCGCGGTCTCGCGGGACGAGCGGGGTCGCCACCGCAGGACACAGGGCGACGACCGCGAACGCGATCGGGTACCCGACCCAGCCGATCAGCGCCCCGACGGCCGGTCCGACGACCGATGCGGCGAGGAACTGACCGGTGTTCTGAGCCCCGAGCGCACGGCCCGACCAGAAGGGCCCCGCGATCTCGGCGACCGACGTGTAGGCCAGGCCGTTGTCGGCGACAGTGACGATCGCCGCGACGATGAGGATGACGGCGGCCGCGACGGAGCCGAGGGCGGACGCCGCCGCCATCAGCAGCATGACCGCGACGGCGCACACGCTGACCCACCGCAGCGGCCGCAGGTGGCTGCCGACCCGGTCACTGAGCACCCCGACGCCGATACGGCCGATGGCACCGGCGAACTGGCTGAGCCCGATGACGATGCCCGCGGCGAGCGACGAGAAGTGCAGCTGCGACACGAGCCACACGAGCCCGAAGGTGGAGACCGTGAACTGCGGCACGACGAGCAGCATGGAGACCGCGTGGATGCGCCACAGCAGCGACGTCTCCCGGTACGGCCGCCACACGGCCTGGGGATGCGCATCCTCCCCCGCGGCGGCCTTCCGCGGCGGCCGCGGCGGATCGACGATCCCGACCGCGCAGAGCACCGCGGACACACCGCAGAGGACGGCCGGCACGATCAGCGCTGCGGCGATGCCCCCGGACGCCGCGAGCAGCGGAACGCTGACCGCGGCGATCGCCACGCCGAGCGGCTGGCACATCTGGCGGATGCCCATCGCCAGCCCGCGCCGCTCTTTCGGGAACCAGCCGATGACAACGCGCCCGCTCGCCGCGTTGGGGCTGGCGGACGCCATCCCTCCGACCAGGAACAGCGCGCCGAGCGCGACGTATGAGTCGACGAACATGGCGGCAACGGCCGCCAGGGCGGTGAGGGCGAGTCCCGACGCGATCACCCAGCGCTCACCGATCCGGTCGCTCAGCGCCCCCCAGGCGATCAACGTGAGCACGAGGCCCAGAGTGGGAGCAGACGCGAGCAGCCCCGCCTGCGCCAGGCTCAGCCCGCGCTCGGTGTGCAGCAGAGGGATGAGGAACGCCGGCGTCGACACGAAGACGGTCGAGCTCGCCTGGGCGAGAACGCCGAAGGCCAGCATGAGCCATGGGCGGGGACGAC
Source organism: Leifsonia sp. NPDC014704 (assembly GCF_043083605.1). Classification (NCBI taxonomy): domain Bacteria; kingdom Bacillati; phylum Actinomycetota; class Actinomycetes; order Micrococcales; family Microbacteriaceae; genus Leifsonia; species Leifsonia sp. NPDC014704. The sequence continues at coordinate 1,135,492 of NZ_JBIBYW010000001.1, forward strand.
GCACGGTTCGGGCGAACATGGGTATACCCTAGCGGTATACCACGCCGGTATACCAAAGGAGCCCCGTTGTCCGAGCCGCTACCCGTCGCCGAGGCCTCCCGCGTCTACGACCGCCTCCGTGCCGAGATTCTCGACCTCGACCGCGTCCCAGGTTCGCGCCTCACCGAGCGCGGTCTCGAGGGGGACCTCGGCGCGTCCCGCACTCCCCTGCGGTCCGCGCTCATGCGGCTGGAATCGGAGGGGCTCGTGGGCCGCGATGGGCGTGGCTGGCAGGTCTCACCGATCGACCTCGGCGAGATCGCCCGCCTGAGCGAGTTCCGGGATGCGGTGGAGTCAGCCGCCGTACGGCTCAGCTGCGCTCGCGCCACGGACGCCGCGATCGCCGCTCTGCACGAGCACCTGGACGGGTGGGCGGAGGACCACTCCCCCGACAGCGCCGTGCGGACCGGGACCGAGTTCCACGTCCGACTCGCCGCGCTCTCCGGCAACCCGTTCTTCGCGGACGCGGTCGCCGACGCCATGACCCGCCTCGCCCGCGCGCGGTGGCTGGTCGCCCGCGACGAGGACGCCACGAGCGAGCACCGGGAGATCCTCGCCCTGGTCGCCGCTCGACGGGCGGACGAGGCCGCCGCTCGCATCCACGAGCACGTCGTCGGCACCCATGACCGCCTGGTGGCCGCTCTAGGTGCCGACGCCCGCTCGCTGCGCGGGCGCGGTCTCGCTATCGTCTCCTGACGCTCAGCCGATCACGTCGGTGACCGGCACGATCCGGACGAGCGCGTCAGCGCCCGCATAGATCTGCGGTTCGCCGCTCACCAGCGCATCGCCGTGAAGCCGGGTCAGCGCGACGTACTCCGCGGCCTCGGTCTGCGCCCAGCCCAGCTCGTCCGCCATGAGCCAGGCGTTTCGCCGCAGCACACGGTCGCCGAGCAACCGCACGGGGAGCCGGTCGACGGCCGCGAGCAGTGTCCGGGCGTCCGCCGGTTCACGCCGTCCTGAGCGCACGTCCGCGTGCAGGAGCGACAAGGTCTGCGACCGCAGCAGCGTCGGTGCCAGCAGTGCCTCCGGTCCGCTCCACCCGGACTCGGCCAGCCGGACGGCTGCGGGAGCGTCGATCACGTACGCGGTCATGCCGCATTCTGTCCACGACCCGGCGGCAAAAGGAAGAGGGCGACCCGTTCGGTTCGCCCTCCTCGAGGTCGTGGATCAGTCGTCGGACGTAGGCCCGGCGGGTTCGCCTTCGGAATCCGCCTCCGGCTCGACGTCGCCCTTCGACTCCGTCTCCGGCTCGTCGTCCGGCAGCTCCTCGAAGAGCCCCGCGGGCGGCGTGAGCGTCACGGTGCCTGCGGCGATGTCGACCTCCGGCACGATGGCCTTCACGAACGGCACGAGCACTTCGCCGCCGGCCGTGGCGATGGCGAGCAGGTCCTGCGCGGGAAGGTGGTCGACACGAGCCACGCGTCCGACCGTCACGCCGTCGCGCACCGCGTCGAGCCCGACCAGCTGGTGGTCGTACCAGGCGTCCTCCTCGTCGGGCAGCTGCGCGGCGTCCTGGCTGACCCAGAGGATCGCCTTGATCAGGGTCTCGGCCTCCGAGCGGTCGTCGACGCCGGCGAAGAACCCGACCGGGTGGCCGTTGTACCAGCGCAGCTCACGGAGTTCGAGCGTCTTGCCGTGCCACTTGGATGCGGTGGGCACCTGCAGGGTGAACACCGCACCCGGGACGAACCGCTTCTCCGGTTCGTCCGTGTAGAGCTCCAGCTTGATGGCGCCCTTGAGGCCGTGCGCCTTCGTGAGGCGCCCGACGCGCAGCTCGGTCTGACCGGGCCGGGGGGCGACCTCCTTGCGAGGCAGTTTGTGGTCCGCCACCTCAGTCGTCGACGACGTCGACACGGACGCGCCGGCCGTCGGCCAGCGCGGCAACGAGCGTGCGGAGAGCCTTCGCCGTGCGGCCGGAGCGGCCGATCACCCGGCCGAGGTCCTCGGGGTTCACACGAACCTCGAGGACCTCGCCACGCGGAGAGCTCTTGGCCACGACGTGGACGTCGTCAGGGTGATCGACGATCCCCTTGACCAGGTGCGTGAGCGCGGGTGCGAGCAAGACGTCAGGCCTTCTCGTCGGACGCGTCGTCGGCGATGGCCTCGGCCTCGGCGACGACGTTGGCCTCGGCGGCCTCCTCGCGCTCGACCTCGGCCTCGACGACGGCCTCGGCCTCGGCGGCCACCTCGGCGGGCTTCTCGGCCTTGGGCTTGAGGACCGGCTTCTTCTTCTCGTCGGCGACGAACTCGGCCTTGCCCTCGGCGACCTTGACGGTGCTCACGGCGTTCTTGTCGCCCTTGAAGCGACCCCAGTCGCCGGTGAGCTTGAGCAGCGCGGTGACCTGCTCGGTCGGCTGGGCACCGACGCCGAGCCAGTACTGCGCACGCTCGGAGTCGACCTCGATGCGCGAGGGCTCCTCGGTCGGGTGGTACAGACCGATCTCCTCGATCACGCGACCATCGCGCTTGGTGCGCGAGTCGGCGACGACGATGCGGTAGTACGGAGCGCGGATCTTGCCCAGGCGCTTCAGACGGATTTTGACAGCCACGATTCTCCTGTGTGAGTGGATGAGTTGTATCGAACTGACTGCCGTGGGCGTGGGGGCACACGCGGCAGGAGGTCTATGTTCGTCCGCCGCACCGGATAGAGGGTCGGGTACGTCGAACTCAACTAGCTATTCTGTCAGATACTGCGCTGCTTTGAACAATCGGACGGATGGAACGACCGCATGCAGATCGATTTCTCGGAGTCCGAGCGCTCCACTGTCGGCATCGAGTGGGAGATCGCCCTCGTCGACGGCTCGACGGGCGACCTGGTCCAGATCGCCGACGACGTGCTGCGTGAACTGGGCACGCCCGACGGCCAGGAGCATCCCCAGATCACCCATGAGCTGCTGATGAACACGGTGGAGCTGGTCAGCCGGGTGCACCGCACGGTGCCGGCGGCGATCACCGACCTGCAGGAGCTCATCGGCCTGGTCCGGGGTGTCACCGACCCGCTCGGCGTCGAGCTGATGTGCGCGGGGACGCATCCCTTCGCCCAGTGGTTCGACCAGAAGGTGACGCCGAACGAGCGGTACGACCGGCTGCTCGACCGCACCCAGTGGTGGGGGCGGCAGATGATGATCTGGGGCGTGCACGTGCACGTCGGCATCGACTCGGTCGACAAGGCCCTGCCGATCGTCAACGGTCTGCTCACGTACTACCCGCACCTGCAGGCGCTCAGCGCGTCCAGCCCGTTCTGGGCGGGAGCTCGCACGGGGTACGCCTCGAACCGCGCGCTCATGTTCCAGCAGCTGCCCACCGCCGGGCTGCCCTGGCAGTTCGGCACCTGGGCCAACTACGAGGCCTATGTCGAGGACCTGGTCACGACGGGCGTCGTGGAGGATCACTCCGAGGTGCGCTGGGACATCCGCCCGTCGCCGAAGTGGGGAACGGTCGAGATGCGCGCCTGCGACGGGCTGTCGACGCCCGACGAGGTCGGCGCCGTCTCCGCGCTGATCCACTGCCTGACGGATCGGATGTCGGGACAGCTCGACGCGGGCGTCGAGCCGGTGACCCTGCAGCCCTGGTTCGTCCGCGAGAACAAGTGGCGTGCCGCCCGCTACGGCCTCGACGCCGAGATCATCCAGGCGCCGGACGGCAGCGAGCGGCTCGTCTCGGATTCCCTGCGCGAGCTGGTGGACGACCTGCAGCCGGAAGCCGAGCGGCTGGGATGCGTCGACGAGCTGGCGACGGTCCTCACCATCCTGGACACCGGCGCCAGCTACCAACGGCAGCTCGCCGTCGCGGAGCAGAACGGCGGGAGCCTGCAGGCCGTCGTCAGCTCGCTGACGCACGAGCTGCGCAACGGCCTCGCCCGCTGATCGTTCGGCGAAGAGACCCCGAGCCGATCCACGGATCCGGCAAAGACCATCCATAGCCTCCGGGCGTACGGTGTGGTCATGCTCGCCCGACGCCCCCTCGCGGCAGCGGCCACCGCCATGACGGCCGCCCTCCTGGCGCTGACCGCCCTCTCGGGATGCGCCTCGGCGAATGCGGCCTCCAACGCCGCTCTGGGCAAGCAGCCGGCGACATCGTCCGCCACAAGCGCAGAGCACGTCGCGGTGATCGGGGACTCGATCGAGTCGGGTCTCGGGCTCGACCCCTCCGAGGCCTGGCCGGCCCTCATCGCCTCCGACCACGGCTGGCGGCTGGACAACCTCAGCGTGCCCGGCGCCGGCTTCGTCGCCGAGGGATCCGACGGTCATGACTTCTCCGCCCAGGTGGATGCGGCGATCGCCGCCCAGCCGGATCTCGTCCTCATCGGCGCATCCGACAACGACCTCGGTACCGACCCCGACCAGCTGAGCACGGCCATGCGCTCGACCGTCGACCGTCTCGCCGCGGCCTTGCCGGACGCCCGCATCGCCGGATTCAACGCGCTCAGCGGTCAGGCGAGCGACGAGGAGCTCGCCGCGGGCGACACGGCGCTGCGACAGGCGGTTCTCGACGCCGGCGGCACGTGGCTCGACCTCGGGCAGCCCTACCGCGGCAAAGCCGGGCTCGTGCAGGACGATGATGAGCATCCCACCCTCCCCGGCCAGCAGGCGATCGCAGCGGTCGTCGCCGCGAAGCTGAGCCTGTGAGAGCCTTCCAAGCCCGCCTGCTTATCCTGTAACGCGTGACGGCCCGACGTTCTCTCCTCGCCCTCCTCGCCGCCTCCCTGGTCGCCGCGTCGCTGCTCGGCTGCGTGGCATCGGCTCAGTCCGCCTCGCGAACGGAGACGCCGACCACCTCACCCACGTCCACTCCCGCGCCGGTGACGGCTGTGGCCATCGGCGACTCGATCGCGATCGGCAACGGCGTGCCCGCCGAGGACGCATGGCCGCTCCTGGTAGCCGATCGACTGGGATGGACGCTCACCGATTTCGGCGAGAGCGCCGCCGGCTTCACGGTCAAGGGCCTCAACACGCACACCTTCGACGATCAGGTCAGTGCGACGATCCGGCTGCGACCGGACGTGGTGATCGTCGCAGCGACGCGCAACGACCTGTTCGCTTCGACCGCCTCGCTTCGCACAGCCGCCACCGCGGCGCTGGAGCGCCTGCGCAGCGCCCTTCCCGAGGCGCGCATCATCGGCGTCGGCGCGATCTGGGGATCGGACGCTGCGCCGGCCCAGGTGGCGCTCATCTCGTCCACCGTGAAGGCCGCCGTCCTCGGGGTCGGCGGGTCGTGGATCGAAGTGGGCCAGCCGTTCGCCGATCGTCCCGACCTCGTGCTCTCGGACCATGTCCACCCGACGGTGGAGGGTCAGCGGCTGCTGGCGTCGACCATCGCGACGGCGATCTCGCGCCGTCGTGTCCTGGGGTGACCAAGGCGGGCTACCACCGAGTCGACACGCCGAGAAGTGAGACACAGCGTTCTCGCAGCTTGGACCGTCTAGCCTCGCACCCGTGCGCACCCTCACCCGACGCCGCTCGCGCCCGCTCAGCACTCGGCTCCCTCTGCTCGCGCCCGCGGCCCTGACGGTGGCGCTGCTCGCCCTCGCCGGCTGCGCGTCCGCCCCGACCGCCCACCCTGTCGCCGCGCAGGCGACCGCCGTCGCCGCCCCCGCCGCCGGCAGCGCCGGACGGGAGGCGTCGGGCATCGTCGACGCCGTTGCGATCGGCGATTCGATCGCCTTCGGCAAGGGCGTGACGGCCGATCAGGCCTGGCCCGCGCTCGTCTCCGAGGCGCACGGCTGGCAGCTGACGGACCTCGCGGTGTCCGGGTCCGGCTTCGTCAAGCCGGGCTGGAACGGCACGACCTACCGTCAGCAAGTGGATGCGGCGCTCCGCCTCCACCCGCAGGTGATCCTCCTCGCCGCCACCCGCAACGACCGCGAGCAGGACCCGGCCGCTGTCACCGCGAACGCCGACCGAATGCTGCGGGAGCTGCGCGAGCGCTTCCCGGACGCGACGATCGTCGGCATCACCGGTATCTGGGGCTCCGACCAGCCGCCCGCGACTATGACCCGCGTCGACGACATCGTCGGGGACGCGGTGCGCGGCGTCGACGGCACCTGGCTCGACATCGGCTTCCCGCTCGTCGGGCACCCGGAGCTGCTCCAGGCGGACGGCATCCACCCGAACGCGGCCGGTCAGAAGGTCGTGGCGCAGACCATCGAGTCGAAGCTGCAGCCGCTCAACCTGGCGCTGTAGCGCGCAGCGAGCCCCGGGTCAGCGACCCAGGAACTTCTGCAGAGCGGCCAGCTCCTCCTCGGACGGCCCGCCGGCCGGTGCTGCCTGCGGCGCCGCGGCGCCACCGCCCAGCCCGAACCCGCTGCCGCTCGGCGTGCCGGCCGCCTTGACGCCGGAGGCCAGCGCGGCGTTCTCCGCCGCGCGCTTGGCCGGGTTGCCCGAACGGGAGCCCTTCTTCTTGTTCTTCTGCTGCTTGCGCCCGGCGTACGAGGCGCCGGGGATGGGGCCCATACCGGGGACGTTGGGCACGCCGCCCTTGGCGACGGTCTTCATCATCTTCGCCGCCTGCTCGAACCGGCTGACCAGCTGGTTGACCTCGGTGACGGTGGTGCCGGAACCCTTCGCGATGCGCAGGCGACGAGAGCCGTTGAGCAGCTTCGGGTTGGTGCGCTCGGCCTTCGTCATCGACTGGATGATGGCCTCGGTCCGCACGATCTCGCGCTCGTCGAACTGGTCGAGCTGCTGCTTCATCTGGCCGGCGCCGGGCAGCATCCCCATCATCTTCTTGATCGACCCCATGTTGCGCAGCTGCTGCATCTGCTTGAGGAAGTCGTCGAGGGTGAAGCTGTCGGTCGCGAACTTCTCGGCGACCTTGCGCGCCTCCTCCTCGTCGAAGGCCTGCTGGGCCTGCTCGATGAGGGTGAGGATGTCGCCGAGGTCGAGGATGCGCGACGCCATGCGGTCCGGGTGGAACGGCTCGAAGTCGTCGAGGTTCTCGCCGGTGGAGGCGAAGATGATCGGTCGGCCGGTGACCGACGCGACCGAGAGTGCGGCCCCGCCTCGGGCGTCACCGTCGAGCTTGGAGAGCACGACGCCGGTGAAGTCGACACCGTCCTGGAAGGCCTTGGCGGTCGCGACGGCATCCTGACCGATCATGGCGTCGATGACGAACAGCACCTCGTCGGGGTTCGTCGCCTTCCGGATGTCGGCGGCCTGCTTCATCAGCTCCGCGTCGACGCCGAGACGGCCGGCGGTGTCGATGACGACCGTGTCGTACTGCTTGGTCTCGGCGAACTTCAGCGCGTCCTTCGCGACGCGCACTGGGTTGCCGACGCCATTGCCGGGCTCCGGCGCGAACACCGGGACGCCGGCCTGCTCGCCGACGATCTGGAGTTGGGTGACGGCGTTCGGGCGCTGGAGGTCGGCGGCGACCAGGAGCGGGGTGTGCCCGTCCTTCACCAGCCACTTGCCCAGCTTGCCCGCGAGAGTCGTCTTACCGGCTCCCTGGAGGCCCGCGAGCATGATGACCGTCGGAGGCCGCTTCGCGAACTGCAGCCGGCGCTGCTGGCCGCCCAGGATGGCGACGAGCTCCTCGTTGACGATCTGCACGACCTGCTGGGCCGGGTTGAGAGCCTTGTTGACCTCGTCGCTCAGCGCGCGCTCGCGCACCTTCGCGGTGAAGTCCTTGACCACCGGGAGCGCCACGTCGGCGTCGAGCAGGGCGCGACGGATCTCGCGCACGGTGCCGTCGACGTCCGCCGGCGACAGCTTGCCCTTGGTGCGAAGGTTCTTGAAGGTGTCCGCAAGACGGTCGGACAGCGTGCCGAAAGTAGCCATGATCCGTATATCTTATCGGGCGACGTTGGCTAAGCGCCGTGAGCGTCAGTCAGTCGCCCGACGTCTCGACCGAGACCACGTCGCCCCGCACGTCGAAGGCGACGGTGAGCAGCGCATCCGACTCGTCCGGGGAGATGGAGTAGTCGAACGTCGCGAACACCTCGTCCTCATCCGAGTGGTCCGCCTGGATGACCACGCTCATCAGCTGCAGGGAGCGCAGCACGTCGATGGCGATGTCGCCCGAGTTGTAGACCAGCAGATCGACCAGGCTGTCCCCCAGCTTGTCGACGTGCTCGTCGATGTAGCTGGAGGTGGCGGACTGCCGCGAGCTCAGCTCGGCGACCAGCGCATCCCGGGCCCGCGCGTCGAAGCCCTCCAGCGCCTGGATGAGCGCAGCAGCAGAGTCGAGGGCGAACTCCGGCACCGCGCTCTCGTCGTCGGCCAGGAGCTCCACCTCGACGGTCTGGTCGCCCAGCTCGACTGTGTCGTCCCAGGCGAGCCCACCACTGGCCGTCTCGTCGATGAGGCCGAAGAAATCGTGCTCGATCGCCATGACGCGCCTCCCTATCCGACCAGCTGCTGTGCGAAGACGTGCGGCGTGAAGCCGGTCAGGTCGTTGATCCCCTCGCCCTGCCCCACGAGCTTGATCGGGATGCCGGTGCGCTCCTGCACGGCGAGCACGAAGCCGCCCTTCGCGGAGCCGTCAAGCTTCGTGAGCACCAGCCCGGTCACGCCTGCGTGCTCCAGGAAGGCCTCCGCCTGCGCCAGCCCGTTCTGCCCGGTCGTCGCGTCGAGCACCAGGAGGACTTCGGCGATCGGAGCCTGCTTCTCGACGACGCGCTTGATCTTGGAGAGCTCGTCCATGAGGCCGCCCTTGGTCTGCAGGCGCCCGGCGGTGTCGATGATGACGATCTCGGTTCCGTCGCGCTTGGCCTTCTCGACGGTCTGGAAGGCCACGGAGGCCGGGTCCTGCCCCTGCTGCTGCGGCCGGACGATCTCGGCACCCGCGCGCTCGGCCCAGGTCGCCAGCTGCTCGACGGCGGCGGCTCGGAAGGTGTCGGCCGCGCCGACGACCACCGAGCGGTCGTACGTGCGGAGGAACTTCGCGAACTTGCCGATGGTGGTCGTCTTGCCGACGCCGTTGACACCGACGACCAGCACGATCGCCGGGCGGTCGCTCAGCTTCAGCGTGGTGTCGAGCTTCGAGAGCCGCTCCTCCATCGTCTCGCGCAGCATCCGCTGCAGGTCGGCCGGATCGGTCGTGTGATACCGCTCCACCTTCGCGCGCAGGTCGTCGATGACCGCCTCGGTCACATCCGGACCGAAGTCGGCCGTGATGAGCGCCGTCTCGAGGTCGTCCCAGGTGTCGTCGTCGATGGTCTTCTTGGCGAACAGCCCACGGAGGGCGCCCGACAGAGACCAGGGGGTGCGGTCAGCCATGACACTCAGACTAGCCGCGGTTGTACGGTGTGCTCATGTACGCGCTCGTGGGGGTCTCGGCGGAACTGGCCGAGCAGCTGGTGGCGATCGAGACCGGCGGAGAGGATGCGGTACATCAGGCGCGGACGCGCCTGCGGCGGCTGCGCAGCATCCTGAGCGTGTACCGTTCGGCGTTCGACCGGGAGCAGCAGCGGGCGATGCGTGCGCGCCTGAAGCGGCTCGGAGAGCGGCTCGGCCGGGTGCGCGACGCCGAGGTGCGGGCGCGCGACCTCGACGGACTGCTGGGCGCCGAGTCGACGCCCGAGCTGGTGGACGCGGTGGAGGCGCTGGCAGCGGAGGCCCGCGCCGAGCACGATCGGGCGCTGGAGGGGCTGCTGCAGCACCTGCACGGTCGGGCGCACCGGACCCTCCTCGCCGACCTGCAGGCGTTCGCCGCCGATCCCCCGCTGGCGAAGCCGGGACGGAAGCACCCGCGGCGCGTGGTCAGGAAGGGGCTCGCGAAAGCCGCGCGGCGCGTGAGGAAGCGCTCCGGCCAGACGCTGGAGCAGCGGCACGAGACGCGGAAGGCGGCACGGCGCCTGCGCTACGCGGCCGAGGCCGTCGTCGACGACCTCGGCCGGGAGGCGGTGCGTATCGCCGCAGCGGCGGAAGCAGTGCAGGATGCGCTCGGCGACCACCGCGATCTGGTGCTCCTGGCGCGCCACCTCCGCGAGAAGGCTGACGAACGGGTGTTCAGCGCGTCGGCCGTCGCCGGGATCGCGCTGCTCGCCGCCGAATGCGATCTGAGGGCGGAGGAACTCCTGGCGGGGCTCGACGACAAGCTCGCCGCGATCGAGCCCTGAGCGCGCCTGCTCGCCGCCTGCGCGCCTCCTAGCTCGCCTTCTCCTGCGCCACGCGCTGCCCCACGACCGCCGAGACGCCGTCCTGGCGCATCGAGACGCCGTACAGGGCGTCCGCGATCTCCATGGTGCGCTTCTGGTGCGTGATGACGATCAGCTGGCTGCTCTCGCGGAGGTCTTCGAAGATCGTGAGCAGGCGGCCGAGGTTGGCGTCGTCGAGCGCCGCCTCCACCTCGTCCATGATGTAGAACGGGCTCGGCCGCGCCTTGAAGATCGCGATCAGCAGCGCGACCGCCGCCAGCGATCGCTCGCCGCCGGAGAGCAGCGAGAGCCGCTCGATCTTCTTGCCTGCGGGCTTCACCGAGACCTCGATGCCGGTCGTCAGCAGATCGTCCGGATTCGTCAGGCTGATGCTGCCCTGGCCGCCCGGGAAGAGGATCGGGAAGACCTTCGTGAAGGCCTCTTCCGTGTCGGCGAACGCGGACTCGAAGATGGTCTGCATCCGCTCGTCGATGTCCTCGATGATCGTCAAAAGGTCCTTGCGGGTGTTCGTGAGGTCGGTCAGCTGCTCGGTGAGGAACTTGTGGCGCTGCTCGAGCGCGGCGAACTCCTCGAGCGCGAGCGGGTTGACGCGGCCCAGCTGCGACAGCTTGCGCTCCGCCGCGGCCAGCCGCTTCTGCTGCTGCTCGCGCGAGAACGGGACGGTCTCGACCTCGGCGACGGGCTCGCGTTCCTCGTCGCGCGCGCGGTCGACCGGCACCGGCACCTCCGGCCCGTACTCGGCGACCAGCACGTCCTCGACAAGGCCCAGCTCGCTGCCCGCCCGCTCCAGCAGGCTCGACAGGTGCAGCTTCTTCTCGTAGATCTGGAGTTCCAGGCCGTGCACCGACTCCGTGATGGCCTGCAGGCGCTCCCGCACCGCGTTCTCGTCGCGACGAAGCGTCGCGAGCTCCTCGTTGCGGCTCGCGCGCTCGGCCTCCGCGGTGGCGAGCTCCAGCCGCGCCTGGGCGACGGACCGGTCGACGGAGGCCAGGACGGCTGGGAGGGCGCCGATGACGCTCTGGGCCGCGTCCAGCTGGCGACGGCGGATGACCGCGCGCCGGGCGGCCTCCTCGGCGGCGGCACGCTCGGCCTCCATCCGCCGGACGAGCGCTTCCCCGCGGGCCTGCTCGGCGCGGACGCGCTCCTTGGCGGTCTCGACCGCCAGGCGCGCCTCGACCTCGGCTTCGCGGGCCGCATCCAACTCGGTGGAGAGGGCGTCGCGGGCGCTGACGTCGAGGATGGGGCGCGGACGCGACCGCGCGGCCTCCAGCTCCGCCTTCGCCTTCTCCGCTGCCTGCTCGGCCTCGGCGACCCGCTCGCCCGCCTGCTCGAGCGCCCGGCTGAGGCGGTCGAACTCGGCCTGGGAGGCCTCCAGCTGGACCTTGAGCCGGTTGACCTGCTCCGTCTGCGCCGCGAGCTTCGCGTCGAACTCCCGCAGGGTCGCGAGCGCGGCCTGCGACTGCTCTTTGGCGACCTGCAGCACGCCGCGCTGCTCAGCGAGGGCGAACTTCGCCCGGTCGATCAGCGAGGTGACCTCGGTGAGCCGCTCCTGGGCGGCGTCACGGTCGGCGATGAGTTCGATGCGGCTCTGCTTCGCGCCCGAGCCGCCCCGCAGCACGTGCTCGGTGAGGACGTCGCCGGTCGTGGTGATGATCGTGATCGGGCCGCCGGTCCCCCGGCCGCCGAACGCCTCGAAGGCACGCCGCGCGGAGTCCAGGTCGTCGGCGATGGCCGTGAACGCGAGGATGCCGCGGACGCCGTCGGGGGCATCCACCACACTGGTGGCCGGGACGACGCCGGCGACGCCGCCGAGGTCGACGTCGGCGGCGGGCGCGTCGGCGATGACGACCTCGACCCGGCCGAGGTCGTCGGCGGCCGCGTGCGTCACCGCGGCGACGGCAGCATCCCGATCGTCGGCGAGCACCGCATCGGCGAGGGTGCCGAGAGCCGCGGCGATGGCGGCCTCGTACCCGGGATGGACGCGGATGTGCTCGGCCACCAGCCCGCGCACGCCGGGCAGGCGCGCGGCGACGAGAGCCGACGATCCGTCCTTCTGGTCCAGCGCGAGCGAGAGGGCGCTGACCCGGGCGGCGAGGGCGTCCCGCTCGCGCTCCAGGGTGTGCAGCTCCTCGCGCAGCCGCTCGATCTCGCCCTCCGCCTCGAACACCGTCGCCTGCGCCAGCTCGTACGCCTCGTCGAGGTCGCCCTCTCCGACGTCCGCGGTCGCGGCTTCGGCCTCCCGGGCGGCGAACTCGGCGCGGGCGCGCTCGCGGCGCTCGGTCGCGGCATCCAGCGCGTTCTGCTGACGAAGCACCTCGCCGCGCACCGCGGCGAGACGCTGTGCGGCGGCATCGGCCTGGCCGTTGAGCTTCGAGATCTCCAGGTCGTGGCGTGAGACCAGAGCGCTCTGCGCAGCGATCTCCTCGTCGACCGCGTCCAGGCGCGACCGGGCGCTGCGCGTCGCCGCCTGCGCCGCCGTCCAGGCGGCCTCGGCGTCGACGACGACGCCGCGCAGGCGCTCGACCTCGTCGCGGGCGTCCTGCACGTTCTGCGGGGTCACGCTCGGGTTCGCGTCCGGCGCGTCGCCCTGGGTGCCGAGCAGCGCGACCCGCTGGTTGGCGAGGGTGAACAGCCCGCGCAGGCGCTCCTGCACGGACACCAGGGCGAAGGCGGTGCTGCGGGCCGCATCCACCGCGTCCCCCACCAGCGCCTGCTCCAGGCGCGTGCGGCGCAGCTGCTTCTGCTCCAGCTGCTCCTGCAGCACGATCTGCTCGCTGTGGCGCTCCGACTCGGTGCGGCCGTGGTCGTCGAGGGTGCGGCGCAACGTGACGACCTCGTCGGCGAGCAGCCGCGCTCGCGCATCCCGCACAATGGCGGCGATGGACTGCGCCTCGCGTGCGATCTCCGCCTGGTGCCCCAGCGGCTTCAGCTGTCGGCGCACCTCGCCGGCCAGGTCGCTCAGGCGGGTCAGGTTGGTCTGCATCGCCTCGAGCTTGCGGAGGGTCTTCTCCTTGCGGCGGCGGTGCTTCAGGATGCCGGCCGCCTCCTCGATGAAGCCGCGGCGGTCCTCGGGGCTGGCGTGCAGCACGGCGTCGAGCTGACCCTGGCCGACGATCACGTGCATCTCGCGGCCGAGACCGGAGTCGCTCAGCAGCTCCTGCACATCCAGCAGCCGGCACGACTGCCCGTTGATCGCGTACTCGCTGCCGCCGTTGCGGAACAGCGTGCGCGAGATGGTCACCTCGGAGTACTCGATCGGCAGCGCGCCGTCGGCGTTGTCGATGGTGAGCTGCACCTCGGCGCGGCCGAGCGGACCGCGCGTCGCCGTGCCGGCGAAGATGACGTCCTCCATCTTGCCGCCGCGAAGCGTCTTGGCGCCCTGCTCGCCCATCACCCAGGCGAGCGCGTCGACCACGTTCGACTTGCCGGACCCGTTGGGGCCGACGACGCAGGTGACGCCCGGCTCGAAGGCGAACGTCGTCGGCTGCGCGAACGACTTGAAGCCCTTGAGCGTCAGACTCTTCAAGTACACGCAGGCGAATTTACCGGACGTTCACGCCGCCGCCGCGCCGGAGCGCCGCACTACTCCCCTGCCGAGTACACGAAAACTGCACACCATCCGGGTGGACGGCGTGCAGTTTTCGCGTACTCGACGGTGGGTGGGAGGCGGGGTCAGGCGACGCCCAGGTAGGCCTCCTTGATGGCGGGGTCGGCGAGGAGCTCCTTGCCGGTGCCCGCGCGGGTGATCACGCCGGTCTCCAGCACGAAGCCGCGATTCGCGCGGGCCAGCGCCTGGTTGGCGTTCTGCTCCACCAGCAGGACCGTCGTGCCCTGCTTGTTGATCTCCGTCACGATCGAGAAGATCTGCCGGATGAACTGCGGCGCGAGACCCATCGACGGCTCGTCCAGCAGCAGGAGCCGCGGGTTCGACATCAGCGCGCGTCCGATGGCGAGCATCTGCTGCTCGCCGCCCGACATCGTGCCGCCCACCTGCGTCTTCCGCTCGGCGAGTCGCGGGAACAGCGCGAACACCCGGTCGAAGTCCTCGCCCATCTTGGAGCGGTCCTTGCGCCCGAACGCGCCCATGTCGAGGTTCTCCATGACCGTCATGCCCGGGAAGATTCCCCGGCCCTCCGGCGCCTGCGAGATGCCCCGGACGACGCGGATGTGCGCCTTCATCTTGGTGATGTCCTCGCCGTCGAAGAGGATGGACCCCTTCGACGGGTTCAGGATGCCCGAGATCGTCTTCATGGTCGTCGACTTGCCGGCGCCGTTCGCACCGATCAGGCTGACGATCTCGCCCTCCTCCACGGAGAAGGACATGTCGTGGATGGCCTCGATACGGCCGTACGAAACACTGATGTTCTTCAGCTCAAGCAACGTCATCTTCGGGCTCCCCGAGGTAGGCGGCGATCACGCGCGGGTCGTTCCGGATGGCCTCCGGAGTGTCGTCGGCGATCTTGCGTCCGAATTCCAGCACGACGATACGGTCGGTCACTCCCATGACCAGCTTCATGTCGTGTTCGATCAGCAGAACGGTGTACCCGTCGGCCCGGATGGTGCGGATGAGCTCCATGAGCTCCTCCTTCTCCGCCGGGTTGAAGCCGGCGGCCGGCTCGTCGAGGCACAGCACCTTCGGGTCGGTCGCGAGCGCGCGGGCGATCTCCAGCCGGCGCTGGTAGCCGTACGGCAGCGACCGGGACAGCGAGCCCGCCTGGTCGGCGATGCCGACGAACTCGAGCAGGGCCATGCCGCGCTCGATCGACGACTTCTCCTCGCGCGTGTGCCGCGGCAGGCGGAGCAGCGCGCCGGGAACCGACGTGCGGTGCCGCGCGTCCAGGCCGACCACGACGTTCTCCAGCGCCGTCATCTCACCGAACAGCCGGATGTTCTGGAACGTCCGGGACAGGCCGAGGCGGGTGATCTGATGCTGCTTGCGCCCCTTGATCGTCTGGCCCTCCAGCAGCACGTCGCCGCTGGTCGGCTTGTAGACGCCCGTCATGGCGTTGAAGCAGGTCGTCTTACCTGCGCCGTTCGGGCCGATGAGACCGAGGATCTCGCCGCGGCGGATGTCGAAGGTGACATCGTCGAGAGCGGTGAGGCCGCCGAACTTTACCGTCAGGTTGCGCACCTCGACGATGTTCTCGCCCACCTCGACCGCGATTTCGCGGTCGGGCGCTGCGGCCTCGGCGACCTCCAGGTCGATGCCCGCGGCCTCCAGCTCGTCCTCGTTCACGCCGAGGGCCGGCTCCTCCTCCGGAGCCGTATTCCGTGCGTCCGTCATCGTGCGCCTCCCTTCGCGCTGCCATCGGCATCCAGTGCTCCGCTGTCGACCGCCGGAGTGGCCCCGGTCCGCGGGCCGGGGCGACCCTTCGCGGCGTCCGCCACCCGGCGGTACGCGTGTCTGCCGTAGGCGAGCAGCTTCTGCCGCGCCGGGAACAGTCCCTGCGAGCGGAAGATCATGATGAGCACGAGCGCGATGCCGAAGATCAGGTACTTGTAGTCGGCGATGACGGTGAACCGCAGCGGGATGTACGCCACGATCGCACCACCGAGCATGGCGCCGACCTTGTTGCCGGCGCCGCCGAGGACGACCGCCGCCAGGAACAGGATCGAGGTCTGCACGTCGAACTTCTGGTTGTTCACGAAGCCGACCTGCCCGGCGAACAGCGCACCCGAGAGGCCGCCGACGCCGGCGCCGATCGCGAACGCCCACACCTTGTACTTGAAGGTCGGGACGCCCATGATCTCCGCCGCGTCCTCGTCCTCGCGGATCGCGACCCAGGCGCGGCCGACGCGGCTGCGCTCCAGGTTGCCGACCAGCAGCAGGATCACGATGATGACGGTGATCGTCAGCCAGTACCACGGCACGCCGTTGGAGTTGGAGAATATCGGGATGCCGTCGGCGTTCTCCCCGGGCGGGTGGCCGACGTTCTGGAAGCCGACCTGACCCTTCATCGCCGGAATGATCGTGGCGAGGATGCGGACGATCTCACCGAAGCCGAGCGTCACGATCGCCAGGTAGTCGCCGCGGAGGCGGAGCGTCGGGACGCCGAGGATGATGCCGAACGTCATGGTCACCGCGATGGCGACCGGGATCGTCCAGAGGTACGGGATCTTCACGAACGGCGAATCGGGGCTGGTCAGCATCGCTGCCGTGTAGGACCCGACCGCGAAGAACGCGACGTAGCCGAGGTCGAGCAGGCCGGCATAACCGACCACGACGTTCAGGCCGATCGCGATGAGCGCGTAGACCGCCATCGAGAAGCAGGCCAGCGCCCAGTCGTTGCCGGGGGCCGTCGAGAGCGGGAAGAAGTTCAGGTACGGCAGGGCGTACGCGAGCGCGACGACGATGAGAAGCCACGCCCACTGCACAGCGCGCGGCAGGTTGTTCCAGCGGTCGCGGAGCTGACCGAACGGGCCGGTGCTGCGCTTGCCGCGGGACGCTTCGAGAGCGTCGACGGCCTGCTCTTCGCGAGCATCGGGCAGGACCCTGGGTCCTTCTGACATGCTCATGCGCGGCTCCTTCCAAGCGAGGTGCCGAGAATGCCGCTCGGCTTGATGAGCAGCACCAGGACGAGGACCACGAAGGCCACGACGTCCGTCCACTGCGAGTCACCGAGCAGGATCTGCCCGTAGTTGCCGATGACGCCCAGCAGCAGACCGCCGAGCAGCGCGCCGCGGACGTTGCCGATGCCGCCGAGGACAGCCGCCGCGAACGCCTTGACGCCGAGGATGAAGCCGCCGTTGTAGATCACGCCGGAGGGGACCAGCATCACGTAGAACAGCGCCGCGGCGCCGGCGAGGATACCGCCGGTGATGAAGGTGATCTGGATGATCCGCTCCTTGTTGACGCCCATCAGCGTCGCGGTGTCCGGGTCCTGCGCGACCGCGCGGATGCCGCGGCCGGTGCGAGTGCGCCGGATGAACCAGTCGGTCGCGATCATGAGGATCACCGACGCGATGACGATGATCAGCTGCTGGCTGTTCACGATCGTCCCGAACACATCGAAGATGGGCTGCGGGATGAACATGGTCACCGAAGGCTCGGCGTTCGCGCCACGGATCAGGAAGATCCCGTACTGGATCGCGAACGAGGCGCCGATGGCCGTGATGAGGAACACCAGGCGTGGGGCGTTGCGTTTTCGCAGCGGCCGGTAAGCGACGCGTTCCAGGAGCCATGCCGTGACGGCCGAGGCCAGCACGCCGACGATGAGCGCCAGGATGAGGTCCCCGATGATGGCGCCGGCGCTCAGATTCGGCGCGCTCGGACCGAAACCGAGCGTCGTGAGGGTCACGACGACGCCGTAGGCGCCGACGATGAAGACCTCGGAGTGGGCGAAGTTGATCAGGTTCAGCACACCGTAGACCAGCGTGTAGCCGACGGCGATGAGACCGTAGACCGCGCCGAAGGTGAGCCCGTCGAACGTTGCGCTCCAGAAATTCTGGACCAGTGCGTTGACGTCGAAATTGATCCAGGAGCTGTCGAGGGCGGGATGAAGGAGGAGGGTTTCGAGCATTCGAGCATCCAGGGTTCAGTGCCGGATCTCCGTCGATCCGGCGAGCAAAGCGAGCGTAGTCGAAAAACGAGGGTGCCGCGGGCCGTCGTGTCCCGCGGCACCCTTCAGGTGTCGCCTCAGCCGATGGTGCCGATCGGCACGATCTTGCCGTTCTCGACCTTGTAGCCGTAGACGGCCGGCGCCTGGAGCTCACCGGTGGAGTCCCACTTGTAGTGCTTGCTCAGGCCGTCGGCGTCGTAGTCCTTGACCCACGACAGCAGGTCGGCGCGGGTCGTCTTGCCCTTGTCGATGCCGGCGAGGAGGACGGTGGCCGCGTCGTATCCCTCGATCGAGTAGGTGCCCGGCTCGGCGCTCGCGAGCTTCTTGTAGGCGGACTCGAAGTCGGGGATCAGCTCGCCCGGGATGCAGGGGCAGGTGAAGTACGCGTTGCCGGAGGCGTCACCGGCCAGCTTGATGAACTGGTCGTCCTTCACACCGTCCGGGGCCACGAACGTGCCCTTGTAGCCCTTGTTGACCAGCTGCTGGTCGAACGGAGCACCCTCCGCATAGTAGCCGGCGTAGTAGACCGCGTCGGGCTTCGCGTTGATGATCTTGGAGATCACCGCGGAGAAGTCCTTCTGGCCGGTGGTCACCTTGTCGGTGCCGACGAGCGCGTCGCCGAGTGCCTTCGAGGTCTGGGTGCCCAGGCCGATGCCGTAGTCGGAGTCGTCCTGGACCAGGTAGACCTTCTTGGCCTCCAGCTTGTCCGTGAGGAACTTGGCGGCGGCGGGACCCTGCACGGCGTCGTTGCCGAGGCCGCGGAAGAAGGTCTTCCACCCGTTCTGCGTCAGGCCCGGGTTGGTGGCCGACGGCGTGATGTGGACGAGGCCCTGCTGCTCGAAGATGTTGCCGGTGGCCTTCGACTCACCCGAGAACGGGAGGCCGACGACGCCGACGATGTCCGACTCGTTCACGGCCTGGGTGACCGGGCCGGTGGCCTTGTTCGGGTCGCCCTCGGTGTCGAACTTCTTGAAGCCGACCTGGCATCCCTTGTTGGCCTGGTTGTGCTGGTCGATGGCCAACTGAATGCCGTTGTAGATGTTGATACCGAGCTGGGCGTTCGGGCCCGTCTCCGCACCCACGTAGCCGATGGTCAGGCCAGCAGGACAGGTGGCCTTTCCGTCGCCCGCGGGGAGCACTGCGTCCTTGGGGACATCGACCGACGTGATCGCCGGGATGTCGACCTTCGACGAGTTGCCGTTGGTGGATCCTCCCGTGGACGGCTGGTTCGCACATCCCGCGAGGAACAGTGCGACTGACGCTGCAACAGCCGCACCGATGGTGACTTTCTTCCGTAGCATCTTCTGCCTCTCGACGTTAATCCGTCACGAACTCGCCGTTTTCGCCGGTTCGTGCCACGAATATGTGTGCTGAGAATACAGGGCTCGCAACGTTTTGCAACCACGATCGGAACGCAGATTTACACGATCGAAACCAAACCGTGCGGGATCCTTCACACCGCGCCGCGGGCCTGGGTAGGCTGATCCTTCGGCGTTGAACGGCTCGAGGAGGTGTCCGATCGGATGCGTGTGACCCGGCTGGAGATCCCCGACGAACTCGGCACCTCCGATTCGGCCGCGTTCGAGGAGCTGGTGGGTATCCTCAATGGCATCGTCGTCGATCTGTGGGGCGACGACGACTTCGTCGAGACCGCCGAGCAGGCACTGGCCGCGTACCGGGAGCAGGACTACGTCGAGCGGATCGTCTTCGTGGCGATCGAGGAGGGCGCGATCGTCGGCCGTGTCGAGGCGATCTTCCCGCTGGATGAGGACTCGGAGACCGTGTCGCTGCTGGTCGATGTCGTCCCTGCGCTCCGCGGCCGAGGAATCGGCTCTGCGCTGCTCGAGAAGGGCGAGGAGCTCGCCGCGGAAGGCGGCCGCCGGATCATCTCGACGTACACGGAGCACCCCGTCCGCACTCTGGAGGGAGCCGACCGTTTCGTGCGAGCGCCCGCGGGCGCGGCCGGCCTGCCCGCGACGTCACGGGATGTGCGCTTCGCCCTGCGCCACGGGTTCCAGCTGGGTCAGATCGAGCGGTCGAGCGAGCTGCACCTGCCGCTCCCGCCGGAGCGCGAGGCCGGACTCACCATGACGCTGAACGGCTTCCGCCTCGTGTCGTGGTGGGGGGCCGCCCCGGACGACCTGCTGGAGCGATTCGCAGCGATGAAGGCCCGGATGTCGACTGACATCCCGCAGAGCGGCATCGCCGTCGACCCGGAGGACTGGGACGGCGAGCGGGTGCGGTCGCAGGAGCGCACACTCGTCGCCCGCGGTGAGCCGCTGCTCGTGACCGCCGCGGTCCACGTGGCGACCGGCGAGATCGCGGCGTACACCGAGCTCGCGGTCCCGGCCGACGGCACGAAGGCCGAGCAGTACGACACACTCGTGGCACGCGCGCACCGCGGTCACCGGCTCGGCACCGCCGTGAAGCTGCGGAACATCCAGGAACTCGGCCGGCGCGCTCCGCACATCCGCCGCATCCTCACCTGGAACGCCGACGAGAACGACCCGATGCTGGCCATCAACCGCGCTTTCGGCTTCCGGCCCCACGCGCTCACCGGGCACTGGCAGAAGACCCTCGGCTGATCGGCGGCCCTGCGCGAACGGAGGCGTTCACGGGCGAACGGGCGCCGGTTACCTCCGTTCTCCATGCCGTCTCGGCGCGTCGCGCGGAAACACCTCCGGTTTCCGCTTCGACGGAGGGATCGGAGCGGGGGCTCCGGCGGTCAGGTCGCGGCAGCAGGCATGGACGGGGACCGCCGCAGCCGCTGGCAGTGCGGGCAGAAGTGGGAGCCGCGGTTCATGAACTGCTCGCGCACGATCAGCGTGCCGCAGCGCGGGCACGGCTGACCCTGACGGCCGTAGGCGTTGAGGCTGTGCGAGAAGTACCCCGAAGCGCCGTTCACGTTGACGTACTGGGCATCGAAGCTGGTGCCGCCCTCGGCGAGGGCCTTCTCGAGCACGTGGCGCACCTCCGCGAGCAGCGTCCGCACCTTCGCGCGACTGAGCGAGTTCGCCGGCTGGGCGTAGTGGATGCGCGCGGCCCACAGCGCCTCGTCCGCGTAGATGTTGCCGATGCCGCTGACCAGCGTCTGATCGAGCAGCGCGCGTTTGATGCCCGTGTTCTTGCGGGCGAGCGCAGCGGCGAAACCGGCGTCGTCGAAGGCGGGATCGAGCGGGTCGCGGGCGATGTGGGTCACCTGCGTCGGCACGAGCGCCTCATCGGTGCCCAGACCACCCGGCGCGCCGTCCGCCGTGGCGACGAGGGAGTCGACCGCCATCGAACCGAAGATCCGCTGGTCGACGAAGTGCACCCACAGCTCGCCGTGCAGAGGATGTTCGACGTGCAGCCGGATGCGGAGCAGTCCTGCCTCGTCGGTCCCGGGCTCGCGCAGAAGGATCTGGCCGCTCATCCCGAGGTGGGCCACGATGGCGCGTCGCGGGACGCCGGCGAGAGGGATCCACAGGAACTTGCCGCGCCGGACCGGCTGCTCCATCACCCGTCCGGTGAGCAGCGTCTCGAAAGCGCCGGCAACCGGATCGTGGCGCTTCAGCGACCGCGGCTCGAAGACCTCCACGCCGAGGATGGTCGCGCCGGTGACCGCGGGTGCAAGACCCGCGCGGACGACCTCAACCTCGGGAAGCTCGGGCACGTCGTCTCGTCAGTTCCGTCCACGCGCTCAGCGCAGCGGCCATCTCGGCCTGCTTCTTGCTCGTGCCCTCGCCGGTGGCCGTGACGAGACCCCCCACCTCGACGGTGGCGTGGAACGTCTTGGAGTGGTCGGGTCCGGAGTTGGTCACCGTGTAGACCGGCAGTCCGGCGCCGCGGTGGGCGGCGACCTCCTGCAGGCTGGTCTTCGGGTCCATGGCGGCGCCGAAGCGGTCCGGGTCATCGAGCAGCGGCTCGATCAACCGCAGCACGAGCGCCGTCGCGGCATCGCCTCCGGCATCCAGGTAGGTGGCGCCGATCAGCGCCTCGACGGTGTCGGCGAGGATGGACGCCTTCTCGCGGCCGCCGCTCTGGTTCTCGCCGCGTCCGAGTCGGAGGTACTCCCCCAGCCCGATGCCGCGCGCGACCTCGGCCAGCGCGACAGAACTCACCAGACTGGCACGCCGCTTGGCGAGCTCGCCCTCATCGAGATGAGGATTCTCGCGGAACAGCTTGACCGTCACGGCCTGCCCCAGGATCGAGTCGCCGAGGAACTCGAGGCGCTCGTTGTTGGGGATGCCGCCGTGCTCGTACGCGTACGAGCGATGGGTCAGCGCAAGCTCGAGAAGCTCGGGGTCGATGTCGACCCCGAGCTTCTCCAGAAGTGCGGTGCGGTCAGTATTCTCTCCGACCACAGCGTTCACCGATCGTCAGCGACGATCAGACGTCGGCGACCTTGCGGCCCTTGTACTCGAGGAAGAGGGCGGTGCCCGCAGAGTCCTCGACGACCTTCGCGCGGTGCGGGAGGCTGTAGGTGACCTTGCCGTTCTCGATCGTCTTGACGAGCGTGGGGACCTCAGCCTTCCACTGCGAACGACGGGCGTGGGTGTTGGCGCGCGACTGCTTCCGCTTCGGGACGGCCATGACTATCTCTTCTCTGTGTTCGGTCGGGGTTCATCGGTGTCGGAAGCCTGGAAGGCCGCAAGCGCAGACCAGCGCGGATCGATGATCTGCGACGGCTCGCGGTCCGGTACATCCGCCAGCCTCTCCCCGGTCTCGGGGTCGAGACCCGGGCAGTCCGGCCGGCACACCGGCTGGAACGGCAGTGCCAGCACTACCGCATCCCTGATCAGAGGTTCAAGATCCACGTGGTCGTCGTGAACCTCATGATCGAAAGCTTCGTCAGAAGAATACGCGAAAAGTTCTTGGAAATCGACTTGGACAGGCTGCTCGATGTCGATCAGGCACCGGCCGCACACGCCGATGGCCGTCGTCTGGGCGTCGCCCGTCGCGAGAATCCCCTCGTGCATCGACTCCAGTCGGAGGTCGAGATCGATGGTCCCGCCCTCTGGGACGCTGATCAGGCCCTCGCCGAGTTTCTCCGCCACAGGGATGGTGATGCGCTGTTCGCGCATCGTGCCTGGGCGGCGGATGAGGTCGTACACATTGACGGTGTACGGCGAGTTCTTGGTGGTCACGAGCGACTATTTTACGCCGCTCCACGGGGACGGACGGCGGAAGGCCAGCCCGCTGGCAGCAAGGACACAGGAATGAGCAGTGCCTTCGTCCGCAGCATCGGCCCGGCCTGCTCCTCCAGCGCGGACAGTACGGACTCGAGGTCGTCGGAGAGGCCGCCCGCCCAGCGACGGCTCGGCGGTCCGTAGGCGTCGCGTTCGAGCTCGCCGAGCAGCCGGAAGACCGCATCCTCCGCGGGCGTTCCGCCCACCGCCGCGGCGACCCGACCGGCGAACACGCGCGGCGTCTCGGTCGGCGGTGCCGTCCAGCCGAGGTCGCGCACGGTGTCGCGCAGCTCGTCCCAGACGAGGGAGGCACCGCCCCACTCGTCGCTGAGCTCGCGCAGCCGTCTGCGCCGTCGCATCCTGCGCCACACCGCGGGGATGAGCAGGACGCCGACCACGAGGAGGGCGACGCCGATCCCGGTCGCGAGCGGCTGGGCTCCCGAGGTCGGGGTGAAGGTGGCCGATCCGGCCGGGTTGGCGGGGTCGGTCGGCACGAGCGCCCGCGGTGCGGAACTGGAGGTGGCGGCAGAGCTCGGGGGCGCCGCGGCGGGGTCGGTCTGCGGCCGGGTGTAGTCCGGGACCGTCCCTCGGCCGACCGTCGGCTCGAACGGCACCCAGCCCACGCCGGCGAAGTACAACTCGGGCCAGGCGTGCAGGTCGTCGCTCGTCACCGTGTACTCGCCCGGATTGGTGGCCGTCCCTCCGCTCGTCGCGCCGGGCAGGTAGCCCTCCGCGACACGCGACGGGATGCCCAGGGTGCGGGCCATCAGCGCCATCGCCGAGGCGAAGTGCACGCAGTACCCGCTCTTGGTCTCGAGGAATTTCGCGATCACCCGCGCGCCGTCGCCGTCGTATCCCTGCTTGAGCGGAGTCTGGGTGGAGTACACGAAGCTGTTGTCGCGGAAGTAGTCCTGCAGCGCGACCGCCTTGTCGTACTCGGTGATCGCATCCTTCGTCGCGGTGAGCGCGGAATCCTCGATGATCGACGGCAGGTTGGGCGACAGGAAGAGGTCGCGCTGGACCTCCACCGGCACGAACCCGCCCGCCGCTTTCAGCTGATCGGCTGTGGGCTGCAGCAGGAGGCTGGTCGCGGTGTACTTCTGCCCCTGCGTCGTCGAGTTGATGCCGCCGATCGTGAGGTCGTCCGGGTCCCACGACCAGGTCCCGCTCAACCCCTTCACGGACTGGACGGGCGCCGGAGTCGGCAGCCAGCGGCTCGTCATGTTGTCGATCGCGACCGTGGTCGTGATCTTCGTCGTCTTGACCGTCTCCGAGAGCCCGGCGACCGGTCCGATCTTGGCGCCGTCGCTCAGCCGGTTGGTGTCGCGCTCCCGATGCTTCCACACGGATCCGGTGAACTGGTCGAGGGAGGCCAGCTTGAGGTACTGCCCGTTCGCCGCCGTCGTCGTGTAGGTGAGGGCGCGCACCGCGGCAGGGCGGCGGAGGTCCTTGCCGAGGTCGACGAGCGGCGTGACCGTACCGCCGATGGAGATTCCCCCGGCGGTGAAGGACGTCGCACCACCCTGGTCGAAGCCCGGCGCCGTCCCGGCGAGGACGACCGCGATGGTCACCGCCGAGGCGCCGACCGACAACGCGGCTCCCGGGCGCGGTGTGCCCGGGCGCCTGCTGCGCACGTCGCAGCGCAGCAGCCACAGGTACGCCGCCGCCGATGCGGCCAGGGCCAGGGGGTCGAGCCCGTCGCCGAGCAGCGCGCCCGGCACGACGAGCACCGCGGCGATGCCCACGGCGGTGAACGCCGGCGTCCGGATAGCCACCGCGAACGTGTCGAGAATGAGCGCGAGCAGGCATCCGCCGCCGACGACGAGGAACAGGAACTCGGGGAGCGCCTCCGCCGGAGTGCCCTGCTGATAGATGGACAGCATCGCCTGCTGGAGGTACTGCAGCCAGTTCGTCACGGTCGTCGGCGTGGGGATGACGCCGAGCAGGCCCGACCCCCGGCCGAACGCCGCCGTCATGATCGCCGCGGACTCCACCAGCAGCAGCACGGGCACGACGCCCTTCGGGACGCCGAGGCTGCGGAGCCCCGCGCCGGTGACGAGCACCAGCGAGGCGGTCGCCACGAGCGCGAACCACCAGCCGAAGCCCTGGATGAGCCCGGAGAGCGCGTAGCTCAGCGCCACCACCTGCAGCACGAGAGCGCCAGTGATGCGCCAATAGCCGACCCGGCGCCGCACGCCGACGCGAGCGACGGGGAACGCGACGGACTCAGTCGCCACGCGCCACCACCCCCGCCCGCTGTCTCCGCAGGGCGCGCTGCCAGCACTGCGCGGGGTCGTCTCCCGCGGCGAAAGTCACGCAGAGCCATCCGGCGTCGGCGAGCACTTCGGCCGTCTCGGCCGGCAGGGAGGCGCCGACGAATGCGACGGCGGGGTCGCCCATCGACCGGAGCGCTGCGAGTGCGCCGAGCTCCGCGGGCGGCGAGCCGGCCAGCACGGCGAACACCGGGACCGGGCGCCCGGCCCTCCGCAGACCCGCACCGAGCTCGGCGACGGCGTCGTCCCTGGCCGTGACGCTGGTCTCGACCGCCGCCAGGTCGGCCAACAGCATGCGGTCGGCGCTCCCGACGTCGTAGGTCGCCGTCGTCGCCCCCATCGTGCCCGTGCGTCCGGCACCGCTCCGCCCCGATAGCTGGCGGTCCCCCGTCTCGACGACGCTCACCGCGAATCCCTCGTCCAGCAGGTGCACGCCGATGGATGCGACCAGGTCCACCAGCGTCTCGAACTCGTCAGCCGCCGCCTCGGCGTGGGCGGGCAGCGGACGCGTGTCCATCAGCATCCACGCCTCGGGGTTGCTGCGCTGCTCCTCCTGCCGCACCATCAGCTGGTCGTGCCGGGCGGTGGCCCGCCAGTGCACGCGCCGCAGAGGGTCGCCCGGCCGGTACTCCCGGGCGATCAACTCATCGGCGCTCGGGATGCTGTGGCGCAGCAGCTCGTGCTCCGTGCCCTCGCTGTGGGCGACATCCAGCTCGCCGCGCGACAGCGGGACGACGCGGGGCGTGACCAGCAGCTGGCGTGGCTGCCCGATCGCGTACTCGGCGTAGGCGATCCCGAACGGGTCCGTGCGGCTCACCACCAGCGGGCCGATGGGATGCGCGCCCCGGCGCTGCGGCACGACGTCCTGTCGGAGCACGACCGTGTCGCGGCCGAGCACGCTATCGGCCTGGTGCGCGCCGAGCCTCGGGAACGGCGCGGAATCCTGCACGCCGACCGCCGCAGGAGCCGATTCACGCCAGCGCGCGGCCGGGCTCGGACGCGGCGCCTGATTGCGCGCGGTCGTGACGATCGTGGCCTTCTCCCCCACCGCGACGACGTCGGGGTGGAAGCTGCGGGTGACGGTCAGGCGCGGACGGTCCACGGTCACCGAGATCATGGCCGCCAGGGGCAGCACGGTCAGGAACACGCCGACGAACAGCACGTCCGTGCGCCCGAAGACGGCGGACGCGACGAGCGCCAGCACACCCACGGCGCCGAGCGTCCAGCCGCGGGCGGTCGGGCGCGGCCGCTTCAGCGGCGAGGAGGAACGGCCGCCCGGGGGCATGTCAGCGTCCCGTGGCGCCCGATGCGCCTGAGCCGACGGACGAGCCGGAACCGACCGGCACCGGCGTCGACGCGACGATCCGCCGGACGATGTCGGCGATCACCGGGGCGCTCTCGTGGTGGTGTCCGAGCGCCCGGCTGGTCGGCAGGAGCCGGTGGCCGAGCACCGGCACGGCCAGTGCATCCACATCGTCGGGGAGGACGAAGTCGCGGCCGGCGAGAGCCGCCATCGCCTTCGCCGCGCGGATCAGTTGGAGCGTGGCGCGCGGGCTCGCGCCGAGCCGCAGGTCGCGGTCCTCGCGCGTGGCCCGCACCAGGTCGACCGCGTACTGCTTGACCGGCGTCGAGGCGAACACCGCCCGGGCCGTCACCATCATCGCGCGCAGCTCGTCGGAGGTGACCACCGGGCGGATGCGCGACAGCGGACTCGACGTGTCGCGTGTCGTCAACATGGCGAGCTCCGAGCCCTCGTCCGGGTACCCCATGGCGATCCGGGCCATGAAACGGTCGCGCTGCGCCTCCGGCAGGGCGTACGTGCCCTCCATCTCGACCGGGTTCTGCGTGGCGACCACGATGAACGGGGCGGCGAGTGGATAGGTCGAGCCGTCGACCGTGACCTGGCGCTCCTCCATGCACTCCAGGAGGGCGGACTGCGTCTTCGGGCTCGCCCGGTTGATCTCGTCGCCGATGACGATGTTCGCGAAGATCGCGCCCGGCTTGAACTCGAACCGGCGCTCCGCCTGGTTGTAGACGGAGACACCGGTGACGTCGCTCGGCAGGAGGTCCGGCGTGAACTGGATGCGGCTGACCGTGCAGTCGACCGACTTCGCCAGCGACTTCGCCAGCATGGTCTTGCCGACGCCCGGGACGTCCTCGATCAGCAGATGCCCCTCGGCCAGCAGCACCACCAGCGCGGTCTGCACGGCCTCGTGCTTGCCGTCGATGACGGACTCCACGTTGGCGGTGATCTGTTCCGCGGCGCGCCTCAGCTCGTCGAGGTCCATGCGGGTGGCATCCCCCGGCTCCTCCTCGGGCGCGACGGAGGATTCGGTGGGCTGGCGCGTCGCGTAACTGTTCATGACTCCCCCGGCTAGGTGTCTTGGAGGTATTCGTGCACGGCCGGCGGCACGTACGGGCTCACGTCGCCGCCGAGCGCGGACACCTGGCGCACCAGCGAACTGGAGACGTGGGCGTTCGCCGGGTTCGGCAGCAGGAAGACGGTCTCGACGTCGGCCAGGTGGCGGTTCACGATGGCCATCGGCGTCTCGTACGCCACATCCACCTGCGAGCGGATGCCCTTCACCAGCACGTGAGCGCCGACATCGGTGCAGTAGTCCACGAGCAGGCCCATGGACCAGGAGGCGATGACGATGTTGCCGACGATGCCGGCATCCTCGATCGACCGCTCCAGCAGAGCCACCCGCTGCGCGATGGGCAGCAGCGCCGACTTGTCCGGATTGTGGACCACCACGACGTGGACCTCGTCCCACAGACCGGCTGCACGCTCGATCACATCGAGGTGCCCGAGGGTAACCGGGTCGAACGATCCAGGGACAACGGCGATCCTGTTCATAGACCTCCAGACTATCCCGCGGTTCCCGGCATTTCGTTGTGAATCCGTTACCAACGGGTTTCGTCCGTGCGACTCAGGATTTGCCGAGGAACGCGCGCTCGCTCTCGTCGAGCCGCCGGGCCAGCGCCGCGGCGAGAGCGGGATGCGCGACGAGCGACGGATCCGCTTCGAGCGTCTCCTCGGCGGCGACCCTCGCCTCCGAGATCAGCTCGCCGTCCGTCGCGACCCGCAGCAGCCGGAGCGACGAGCGTCCGCCCGACTGACGGCTGCCGAGCACATCGCCCTCGCGGCGCAGCTCCAGGTCGATGTTGGCCAGCTCGAAGCCGTCGAGCGTCGCGGCGACGGCCTCCACCCGCTCGCGGGCCAGGCTCCCCTGCTCGGCCGAGGTGACCAGCAGGCAGAGGCCCGGGATGTCGCCGCGGCCGACGCGCCCGCGCAGCTGGTGGAGTTGCGAGACGCCGAAGCGGTCCGCATCCATCACGACCATGGCCGAGGCGTTCGGCACGTTGACCCCGACTTCGATGACCGTCGTGGCGATCAGCAGGTCGATGTCGCCGCCCGCGAACGCGCGCATGACCTCGTCCTTCTCATCAGACGGAAGGCGGCCGTGCAGCACCCCGATCCGCGAGCCGGCGAAGAGCGGATCAGCGCGCACCTGCGCGGCGACGGCCTCCACGTTCGCGATCGGCCGGGGCGGCGCGCCGTCGCCCTCCGGCTCCTCCGGCTCCGGCTCCTCGCCATCGTCCTCGGCGTCCTTGCCCGAGATCGCCGGGCAGACGACGAACACCTGGCGGCCCTTCGCGATCTCCTCCGATGCGCGCTCCCAGATCCGGCGCTCCCATCCGGGACGATCGGCCAGCGGCACCACGAAGCTCTCGATGCCCTGCCGGCCGGCGGGGAGCTGCGCGATCGTCGACACGTCCAGGTCGCCGAAGACGGTCATCGCGACCGTGCGCGGGATGGGCGTGGCGGTGAGGACCAGCACGTGCGGCGGGGTGCCGCCCTTCGCCCGCAGCGCCTCCCGCTGCTCGACGCCGAAGCGGTGCTGCTCGTCGACGACGACCAGCCCCAGGTCGAAGAAGGTGACCGCGTCGCCGAGGAGCGCGTGCGTTCCCACGACGATGCGCGCCTGCCCGGACACCGTCCGCAGGAGCGCGCGCTTCCGCTCGGCGGTGGAGAGCTGGCCGGTGAGGAGGGTCGGCATGAGCTGCGCCGAGAGGTCCGGGCCGAGCATCGCGGCGATCGACCTCAGGTGCTGCGCGGCGAGCACCTCGGTCGGAGCGAGCAGCGCCGACTGGCCGCCGGAGTCGGCGACGGCGAGCATGGCGCGGAGGGCGACGAGCGTCTTGCCGGAGCCGACCTCGCCCTGCACCAGCCGGTGCATCGCCGCCGTGCCGGCCAGGTCGCGTGCGATCTCGCCGCCCACCACATCCTGGTCGCCCGTGAGAGAGAAGGGCAGCGCCGCGTCGAACCGTTCGAGGAGCCCGCCGGGAACGGGCACGCGCGGTGTCGCGGCGGCCTCCCGAGACGCTGCACGCTGCTGCAGCAGCGCGGCCTGGAGAACGAACGCCTCCTGGAACCGCAGCGTGTCGCGGGCGCGCTGCCACTGCGCGTCCTTCTGCGGCCGGTGGATGCCTTCGAGCGCATCGCGGTACGGCACCAGGCCGCGCTCGGCGACGATCGCATCCGGCACGGGGTCGGGCACCGGCCCGAGGGCATCAAGCGCCAGAGCGACGGCCTTCTGCACCTGCCAGCTCGCCACCGTCCCCGTCGCGGGGTAGATCGGGATGGGCGTCTGCGCCCACTCCTTCGCGGCCGTGCTGCCCGGGATCACCGCATTCTCCGCATCCGGCTCGAACAGTTCATAGTCGGGATGCGCTAGCTGCAAGGCGCCGCGGTACGCCGACACCTTGCCGGCGAAGATCCCGCGCACGCCCGGCAGGAGCTCGCGGGAACGCCACGCCTGGTTGAAGAAGGTGAGGGTCAGGATGCCCTCTCCGTCCGAGATCTTCACCTCGAGGATGCTGCCGCGCCTCGCACGCATCGGGCGCTCCTGCACGCGCAGCACCTCGGCGATGATCGTCACGTTCTCGTCCAGCGGCAGGTTCGCGAGCGCCGTCAGCTCGCCGCGCTTCGCGTAGCGCCGAGGGAAGTGACTGAGCAGATCGGCGACCGTGCGCATCCCGAAGGCCTTCTCGAACGCCGAGGCCGTGCGGCCGCCGAGGACGCCGGTCAGCCGGGTGTCGAGGCCGACGGTGCCCGCGTCGGCGGACCCGGAGTCGGCCGGGGCGGGGACGGAGGTCATGACTCGATCGTATGCTTCCCCTCCGGCATTCCGTCGTCGGGGGGTGTGTCGTGGGGCTGGCCGGCCGGGGCATCCTGCGCGTCCAGTTCCGCCAGCTCCGACGCGACGGCCGGTTCGCCGGGACGCTCCGAGGCGAGGCGACGCTGGATCTCGCGCGCCGCGCTCGTGCGGCCCAGCTCGCGGAGGCAGCGACCGTACGCCCACTGCGCGGCGAACTGCTGGTCGAGGGTGCCGTACGCCTCGGCGTACTCCACCGCATCCTCGAACGAGACGAGAGCCGCGGCCGCATCCCCGTCCCGCAGCAGCGCCCAGCCGCGCAGGTCGTGGAGCACGACGCCCCAGCGGAGGGTGCGGGGGTCGCCGGTCGCGGCGAGGTCGGAGAGACCCTCCTCGATCCACTGCAGTGCCCGGGGCCGGTCCGCGTCGGCGAGTACGAGAGCGGACTCGACGGCGAGCGACACGTCGCCGTCCCGGCGCGCGGCACGCAGGGCGGCCTCCAGCACGGGAACGGCCTCGCTCGGGCGACCGGCGGCCGACCGGAGCCTGCCGCGCTCGAGCAGCACGCGCACCTCCAGCACGCCCGCGGCCGGCTCCAGCGACTCCAGCAGGGCCTCCGCCTCCTCGATCCGTCCCTGCAGCCCGAGCGCACGGGCGCGCTGGGTCTGCAGCTCGGCCCGGACGACCTCCGACCGGTCCGGTTCGGCGGCAGCGGCGGCCAGCCGTTCTGCGGAGGCGATCGGGTCACCGGGGAGCCACAGGGCGTCGAGCTCTGCCTGCTCCAGGCGTTCCTCCATCCCCATATCTTGGCGGCACTCGCCGTGCCGACGCTAGGCTCGGAGGGCCATGACCCGCATCGTCTCCGGATTCGCCGGCTCGCTCAGCCTCCAGGTGCCGAAGAGCGGTACGCGCCCCACCAGCGACCGGGTGCGCGAGGCGATCTTCTCGGCTCTGGATGCGCGCGACGCACTGCGCGGAGCACGCGTCCTCGACCTGTACGCGGGCTCCGGTGCGCTGGGGCTCGAGGCCGCCAGCCGCGGCGCCGTCTCGGTGGTGCTGGTCGAGAGGGGGGCAGCCGCGGCGCAAGTCTGCAAGCGCAACGCGGCGGCGGTCGTGTCAGCGGCGCGGGCTGCGCGCCAGTCGGTGCCGGACATCGAGGTGCGGGCAGCGTCCGTGCAGGCCTACCTCGGGGGCGCTCGCGGGCCCTTCGACGTCGTGTTCATCGACCCGCCCTACGAGGTGTCGGACGCCGAACTGTTCGCGGTCCTCACCGCGCTGGAACCGCTCCTCGCCGACGAGGCCGAGGTCTGCGTCGAGCGGAGCGCCCGCACGCCGGACCCCACCCTCCCCGACGGTCTCGCGCTGGTGCGCCGCAAGTCCTACGGCGAGACCGCCATCCACTGGATCACCCCCGCTCGCCCGTGACCCCGTCTCGCGGCTCCCCCCACCGTCGAGTCCGCAAACTTTGCGCGCTCGGGGGGGGTGGATGGTGTGCAAAGTTTGCGGACTCGACGGTGGGGGGCGGGGGTGGGAAACAGGGGGGTCAGCCGCGGCGGCCGTCCCATTCGAGGTAGGGGTCCCAGCCGCCGCGCTCGTCGAAGGGGGTGCCTGCGACGAGGACGCCCGCGCCGTCGCGGACGGTGCCGATCGGGCGGAACGAGCCGGGGAGGGAGGTGCCGGGCGGGAAGGTCGCGAGGAGGCCGTGGTCCTCTCCCCCGGTGAGGGCCGTGCGGAGGTCCGGGCCCAGAGTGGTGGGGTCGAGGTCGATCGCGACCCCGCTGGCGTCGGCCACGCGGCGCGCGTCGAGGGCGAGCCCGTCGCTCAGGTCGAGCATCGCCGTCGCACCGGCGTCGGCCGCGAGCGGGCCGTCCACGATCGGCGGACGTGGCCGCAGCTGCGCCGAGACGGTGTCGGGATGCGCGGCCACGACGGCGGCGAGACGCGCGGCATCCGGCTCTCCCGCAGCATCCACCGCCTCCGTGAACAGCACGCGCAGCCCGGCGGCCGCCTGACCCAGTGCGCCGGAGACGGCCACGACGTCCCCGGAACGGGCGCCGCTGCGGAGCACTGGGCGACGTCCGCCGAGGTCGCCGAACGCGGTCACTGCGATCGTCAGCGTCGCCGAGACCGATAGGTCACCCCCGACGACGCCGCACCCGGGCGCCAGGGCCGAGCAGGCCAGCCGGAAGCCGTCGGCGACGCCCTCCAGCCACGCCACCGGAGTCTCCGGCGGCGCGGCAATGGCGACGACCAAGGCGGTCGGGACGGCGCCCATCGCCGCCACGTCCGACAGGTTCGTCGCCGCGGCCTTCCAGCCGAGGTCCACAGGGCCCGACCACGCGAGCCGGAAGTCCGGGCCGTGGACCATCATGTCCGTCGTCACCACGAAGCGCCCGTCGGGAGCGGCGAGCACTGCGGCGTCATCACCCGGTCCCACGAGGGTGGCGCTCGACTCCGGGAGCCGCGGGAAGATGCGCTTGAGCGCCTCCCGCTCCGACGCCTCCCCGATGGTGATGCCGACCGCGTCGCTCCCAGAGATTCCCATGATCTGAAACGGTAGCCTGAAACCGATGAAGTCCCGTCGCCGCGCCCTCCCGGCCGTCCTGCTCGCAGGCGCCGCCCTGCTCCTCACGGGCTGTGCGCCCACCGTCTCCCTCGACCCCGCCGCGAACAGCAACGCGCCTGGTTGCGCCGAGATCAGTGTGCGCCTGCCCGACTCGGTCGCCGATAAGGCGAAGCGCGAGACGGATGCGCAGGCGACCGGCGCCTGGGGCGATCCGGCTGCCGTCATCCTGCGCTGCGGCGTTCCGCCGATCGGGGCGACGACGAAGCCGTGCGTCAACGTCAACGGTGTCGACTGGGTGCTCATGACGGACCCGGCCGCGAAGACGATCGTCTACCAGACCTTCGGCCGCGTGCCGGCGACGGAGGTCATCATCGACCACGTTTCGGGAGTCTCCGACTCGTCGGTGCTGCCCGAGTTCGCCAGCGCCGTCTCCACCGTCAAGCAGACGCAGAAGTGCCTGTCCACGCTCGACACCGACCCGACCGCGACGCCGAGTCCCTGAGCTGCCCGGGTTCGCGACCTCGCGCTCAGGCGGCGCGCGCGAGGGCGACCTGGATGAGCTCGTCGATCAGCGCGGGATAACTCACACCGGACTCCTGCCAGCATCGCGGGAACATCGAGATCGGGGTGAAGCCCGGCATGGTGTTGATTTCGTTGATGACGAAGCCGTCGGAGGTCAGGAAGAAGTCGACGCGCGCGAGCCCCTCCCCGCCGATGGCGTCGAAGCCCCGGATGGCGAGTTCGCGCATCTCGGCCAGCTGCGCGTCCGTGAGGTCGGCCGGGCAGACCAGGTCGATGCCCGGTGCGTCCAGGTACTTCGCTGCGAAGTCGTAGAAGTCGCGTCCGCTGACGACGATCTCACCGGCGACCGATGCTCGCGCAGGCTCGCCGGGCCGGCCGCCGAGGACGGCGATCTCGACCTCGCGGCCGGTGACCATCGACTCGATGAGCACGCGGTCGTCCTCGGCCAGTGCGATCTCCATCGCGGCGTCGAGTTCGGACCAGTCCTTCACCTTCGTCACACCGACGCTCGAACCGGCCCGGGCGGGCTTGACGAACGCGGGGAGCCCCAGCCCGCGCGCGGCCTCGCGCACGGACTCGGCGTCGGTGCTCCACTCGTAGGCGCTGACGGTCACCCAGGGCGCCACGGGGATGCCGGCCTGCTGCAGCACGGTCTTGGTGAAGTGCTTGTCCATCCCCAGAGCGCTGGCGAGCACACCGCTGCCGACGTACGGAAGGCCGACGAGCTCGAGCATGCCCTGCAGGGTGCCGTCCTCTCCCCACGGGCCGTGGAGGATCGGGAACACGATGTCGACGTCACCGAGAGACGAGCGGCCGCCCGCGCGGTCGATGACCGTCAGCTCGCGCGTTGCGACGCTGTCCGGCCACAGGATGCGCGAGCCGTTGTCCTCGACCTCGGGCAGCTTCTCGGCGTTCAGCGCGAAGAGCGATGCGTCGTCCGGCTGCAGCGTGAAGGCGCCGTCGTGCGTGATCCCGATCGGGATGACGTCGTACGTGTCGCGGTCGATCGCCTCAAGGACGCCCGCCGCCGTCGCGCAGCTGATCGAATGCTCGCTTGAGCGACCCCCAAAGAGAAGCGCGACCGCGACCTTGTCCGTCATCCGTTGTCCTTTCGCCCTGCGGCTCGTCCGAATCCGTCGTCAGATGCGGTGCGATGTCTTTCGGATCGAGCGTACCGGCGAGCACCTGGCTCACCTGACGGACGATCGGCATCTCCACCCCGCGCGCCTCGGCGAGGTGCAGGATCGGCGCGACGGAGGCGAGACCCTCCGCCGTCTGGTTCATCTGCTTCACGACGTCGTGGAAGCCGTAGCCCTGGCCGAGCAGCCGGCCCGCCGTGTTGTTGCGGCTCAGCGACGACTCGCACGTGGCGATCAGGTCGCCGAGGCCGGCGAGTCCGGACAGGGTCTCGGCCTGGGCGCCGTAGGCAACGGCGAAGTCCGTCATCTCGACCAGGCCGCGCGTGATGATCGACGCCTTCGTGTTCTCGCCGTAGCCGACGCCGTCCACGATGCCGATCGCGACGGCGATCAGGTTCTTCAGCACGCCACCGAACTCGGTGCCGATGACATCGGTGTTGACGAAGCTCCGGAAGTAGCGGTTGGTCGCCGCGATGGCCACGGCCTGCGCCGTCTCCAGGCTGGCCGACGACACGACGGCCGCCGTGGGCTGCTCGCGCGCGATCTCCAGCGCCAGGTTCGGGCCGGACGCCACCGCGATGCGCTCCACGTCGATCGGGAGGCCCTGGGCGATGACCTCGCTCATCCGCAGCCCGGTGCCCTTCTCGACGCCCTTCATCAGGCTGACGACGACGGTCTCCGGACCCAGGTACGGGATCATCGCCTCGAGGTTCGACCGGAGCGTCTGGCTGGGGATGGAGACGAACACCTGCTCCGCACCGCTCATCGCCTCGCCGAGGCGGCTGGTGGCACGGAGGTTCCGCGGGAGGTTGATGCCTTCGAGGTAGTCGCTGTTGCGCTTCACCTCGTTGATCTCGCGGGCGAGCTCCGGCCGACGCGCCCAGAGCACGACGTCGGACCCGCCGTCGGCGAGGATCTTCGCGAACGTGGTGCCCCAGCTGCCGGCGCCGAGCACGGCGATGCGGCGGGGACGCGCGATGGGAGCCTTCACTGCTTTAGCCATCGAAGCGGCCGGTCTCCTTCTGGTTGTGCTGCGACGGATCCCAGCGCTCGGCCGGGGCCTTCTCGCCGCGCAGGTCTTCGAGCAGAGCGGTGATCGCATCCATGATGACCGCTGTCGCCTCGGTGAGGGTGGCGTTATCGAGGGGCCGGCCGCGGAAGGCCGACAGGTCGACCGGGTCGCCCACCTTGACGTCGATGGTCTTGCGCGGGAACCAGCTGATCTTCTTCGCGTAGCGCGCCATCACCTGCTGGGTGCCCCAGTGCGCGAGCGGGATCACCGGGAGGTCGTGCTCGAGGGCCATCCGGGCAGCCCCGGTCTTGCCGCGCATCGGCCACATGTCCGGGTCGCGGCTGAGCGAGCCCTCGGGATAGATGACCACGATCCGTCCCTCGTCGGCGATCTTCTGCGCCGCCTCGAGCGGCGCCGAGCCGCGGGCGCTACCTCCGCGCGAGACGGGGACCTGGCCCGACCGCCGCAGGAACCAGCCGACCACGGGAACGCGGAAGAGGCTCTCCTTCGCCAGGAAGCGGGGCAGCCGCCCCAGCTTCCAGGCGACCATGCCGACCATGACCGGGTCGATCTCGCTGTAGTGGTTGGGGGTCAGGATGAACGCGCCCGTCCGCGGCAGCTTGTCGCCGTCCACGATCCGGAACCGCGCGAGCATGCTCCCGATCGGCACCACAAGGCCGGCGAGCACCCAGAACACCGACGGTCTGCTCTTCTCCGAGCGCTGCTTCTTCACGGGCATAGCGGTTTCTGGCACCGTCCCATTATCGGTGACCCGGCATCCCGCACCGAGCATGCCGCACGGAATGGACCAGCCGGATGAGCCGGTTCAGCCTTCGAGGACGAAGTCGGCCCCGAGCAGCTGCAGCTTCGTGATGAAGTTCTCGTAGCCGCGGCTGATGATTCCGACGTTGCTCACGGTCGAGCGCCCCTCGGCGGTCAGGGCCGCGATCAGGTGGCTGAAGCCGCCGCGGAGGTCCGGAACCTCGATGTCCGCGCCCTTCAGCTCCACCGGGCCCATGATGACCGCCGAGTGGTTGAAGTTGCGCTGACCGAAGCGGCATGGGTGGCCGCCGAGGCACTCCTTGTGGACCTGGATCTTCGCGCCCATGTCGATGAGCGCGTCGACGAAGCCGAAACGCTGCTCGTACACCGTCTCGTGGACGATCGACACGCCGGACGCCTTGGTGAGCGCCACGACGAGCGGCTGCTGCCAGTCCGTCATGAAGCCGGGGTGCACGTCCGTCTCGATGACGACCGGCTTGAGCTCGCCGCCCGGGTGGTAGAAGCGGATGCCGTCGTCGTGGATCTCGAAGGCGCCGCCGACCTTGCGGAAGACGTTGAGGAAGGTGAGCATCTCGGGCTGGCGCGCACCGCCGACGAAGACGTCGCCGCCGGTCGCGAGCGCGGCCGCAGCCCAGCTCGCGGCCTCGTTGCGGTCGAACAGCGAGGTGTGGGTGTAACCGGAGAGCGAGTCGACGCCCTCGATGCGGATCACGCGGTCGGTGTCGACCGAGATCACGGCGCCCATCTTCTGGAGCACGTTGATGAGATCCATGATCTCCGGCTCGATGGCCGCGCCCTTGAGCTCGGTGATGCCGTCGGCCCGCACCGCGGTCAGGAGCACCTGCTCCGTCGCGCCGACGCTCGGGTACGGGAGCTCCAGCTTGGCGCCGTGCAGGCCGTTGGGGGCCGTCATGCGGATGCCGCTGGGCAGCTTGTCGACGACAGCGCCGAACTTGCGCAGCACCTCGAGGTGATAGTCGATCGGCCGGTCGCCGATGCGGCAGCCGCCGAGGTCGGGGATGAACGCCTCGCCCAGGCGGTGCAGCAGCGGGCCGCAGAACAGGATCGGGATGCGGCTGGAGCCGGCGTGCGCGTCGATGTCGGCCATGTGCGCCGACTCGACCGCGCTCGGGTCGAGCAGCAGCTCGCCCTCCTCGGCGCCGTCGGTCACCTTGACGCCGTGGACCTCGAGCAGGCCGCGCACCACGCGGACATCGGAGATGTCCGGCACGTTGCGGAGCACGCTCGGGCTCTCGCCGAGGATCGCCGCGACCATGGCCTTCGTGACGAAGTTCTTGGCGCCGCGCACCTCGATGCGGCCCTCGAGGGGGCGTCCGCCGTTGATCGTGATGCGATCGCCCTTGAGGCCCACGCGTGCTCCTGCTGCCTGTGCGTCCTGAAGAAGAGATGTCAAAGTTTCACCGGGAGGGTCGTGGGCCGCCAGCTCGCGCGGCCCGATTCGTATTCGGAGATTCGCGCCTCGTCGCGCAGGGTGAGGGCGATGTCGTCCAGCCCTTCGAGCAAACGCCAGCGAGTGTAGTCGTCGATGTCGAAAGACACCTGGACCTCACCGA
Source organism: Leifsonia sp. NPDC014704 (assembly GCF_043083605.1). NCBI lineage: Bacteria > Bacillati > Actinomycetota > Actinomycetes > Micrococcales > Microbacteriaceae > Leifsonia > Leifsonia sp. NPDC014704. Next base: position 1,173,385 of record NZ_JBIBYW010000001.1, read on the forward strand.
CGGTCGCAGTCTTGGCAACCAGATCCACCGTCGCCGGTATTCCCGGCTGGGCTTCGATCGCCTCCCACAGCCGCTCGGCGTCCTCTTCGGAGATGATGCCGGTCAACAGGCCCTGCTTGCCCGCGTTCCCGCGGAAGATGTCGGCGAACCGAGGGCTCAGGACAACGCGGAAACCGAAGTCGCGGAGCGCCCAGACGGCATGTTCGCGTGACGAACCCGTGCCGAAATCGGGGCCCGCGACGAGCACCGTCGCGCCCTGGTACTCCGGTCGGTTGAGGATGAAGTCCGGGTCCTGGCGCCAGGCGTAGAACAGGGCGTCCTCGAAGCCGGTCTTGGTGACACGCTTGAGGAACACCGCAGGGATGATCTGGTCGGTGTCGACGTCGGAGCGCCGGAACGGGACGGCGGTTCCGGTGACGGTCTCGAACTTCTCCATCAGGCGCCCACCTTCTCTCCGATTCGCGTGCCGGCGCCGCCATCGCGCGGCGTGTCGCCGCCTTCGGCCTCCAGGTCCCAGGGGCTCGAGAGCGTTCCGCGGATCGCCGTGGCCGCCGCGACGAGCGGCGAGACCAGGTGCGTGCGGCCGCCCTTGCCCTGCCGGCCCTCGAAGTTGCGGTTGGAGGTGGAGGCGCAGCGCTCCCCCGGCGCCAGCTGGTCCGGGTTCATGCCGAGGCACATGGAGCAGCCGGCGAAACGCCACTCGCCGCCGAACTCCTCGACGATCTTGTCGATCCCCTCGGCCTCGGCTTCGATGCGGACGCGCGCCGAGCCGGGGACGACCATGACGCGGACGCCGTCCGCCTTCTTCCTGCCCTTGATGATGGAGGCGAAGGCGCGGAGGTCCTCGATCCGGCTGTTCGTGCAGGAGCCCATGAAGACCGCATCCACGGGGATGCTCTTCATCGGGGTGCCCGGCTGGAGGTCCATGTACTCCAGGGCGCGCTCGGCGGCGGCCCGCGCGTTGGGGTCGGCGATCGCGGCCGGGTCCGGGACAGGCTGGCTGAGCGAGACGCCCTGGCCGGGGTTGGTCCCCCAGGTGACGAACGGCTCGATCTCGTCGGCGTCGAGGTAGACCTCGGCGTCGAAGACCGCGTCGTCATCGGTCTGCAGGGTCTTCCAATAGGCGACGGCCTCGTCCCAGTCGGTGCCCTCTGGAGCGTGCGGACGCCCCTTCAGGTAGGCGAACGTGGTCTCGTCGGGGGCGACCATCCCGGCGCGCGCACCCGCCTCGATGGACATGTTGCAGATGGTCATCCGGCCCTCCATGGAGAGCGAGCGGATGGCGCTGCCGCGGTACTCGAGCACGTAACCCTGGCCTCCGCCGGTGCCGATCTTGGCGATGACGGCGAGGATGATGTCCTTCGCGGTCACCCCGGGGCGCAACTCGCCCTCGACGGTGATGGCCATGGTCTTGAACGGCTTGAGCGGGAGCGTCTGGGTGGCGAGCACGTGCTCGACCTCGCTCGTTCCGATGCCGAACGCCATGGCGCCGAACGCGCCGTGGGTGGAGGTGTGCGAGTCGCCGCAGACGACGGTGATGCCCGGCATGGTGAGGCCGAGCTGCGGGCCGACGACGTGCACGATGCCCTGCTCGACGTCGCCCAGCGAGTGGAGACGGATGCCGAACTCCTCGGCGTTGCGGCGCAGCGTCTCGATCTGGGTGCGGCTGGTCAGGTCGGCGATGGGCTTGTCGATGCCGATCGTCGGAGTGTTGTGGTCTTCTGTCGCGATGGTGAGGTCGGGGCGGCGGACCGGACGGCCGGCCATGCGCAGGCCGTCGAAGGCCTGCGGGCTGGTGACCTCGTGGACCAGGTGCAGGTCGATGTAGATGAGGTCGGGCGAGCCGTCCTCGCCCTTGGCGACCAGGTGGTCGTTCCAGACCTTCTCGGCCAGTGTCAGTGGCCCGGTGGGGTTGCTCATGCTCTTACGAACTCCTTAGCGTGTGAACGGATCAGCCGTCGACGGACTCCGCGGCGAGAGTGGCCTGAGACTAGGACTCGCCGCGGCGGCTAAGGAGGAGAAGACCCGCGTACACGAGTGACAGGGTATCACCCGATCGCGGGCGGGCCTCTGTCAGGAGCGCTCTGCGCGGATGCTCAGGTCGCCGAGAAGCAGCTCCGCGCCGTCGGGCACGGCGGCGGGTTCTCCCGGCTCGGCGCGGGTTCCGTCGACGACGACGCCGTTGGTCGAATAGAGGTCGGTGACGGTCAGCGTGTCGCCGTCGACGACGAGGAGCGCGTGGGTCTTCGACACCGTCGAGGTCGGGTCGTCGAGCGCGATCGGCTCGGCATCGCCGGCGTGCGCGCCTCGAGACGGATTGCGGCCCAGGAGCACGGCTCGGGTCAGCGGCACGACCCGGCCGCCGGGCAGGAGGAGACGCCAGACGGGCCGGACAGGAGCGGCGGGGCCGTTCGGTCCGGGCGGCGGGCTGAAGGCCGGAAGGGCCCGGCCGGGAGCGACCGCCTCGATCCGTTCGGCCGAGGGCGCCGGTGTGTGCGTCGGCTGGGATGGACGTGACGGGATGAGGCCAGGTGGCGGAACGATGAACCCGCGGTCGTCCATGCCGCCCACTATACGGAAACGGGACGACCGGTCGAGGGGTCTGCGGCGCGCGCCCGCCTCACGCGCGGCGGGCGCGTCGGTAGCGGAAGGCCGCGAGCCGGGCGCGTAGCGGGCCGGCCGCCTTCGTGGCACGGGTGAGGGCGTCGTCGGCTGTCGTCCACGCATGCTGGACGCGCTCCTCGTCGACGACGCTGCCGTCGAACACGGCGGCGTCGACGTGCCGGGCCAGGTCGCGGAGGCCGCCGTCCGGAACCGGGAGATCCTGTGCGGCGGATTGCTCCTCGAGCGCGGCGGCCGCCTGGAGCCGCGTAGCACGCTCCGGGACGGCGAGCCCCAGCTCGGCGTATCCGTCGGTCAGCTCGTCCCAGGCGCCGGCCGCGCGCCGGTCGGGCGGCCCGGCGCTCTCGCGCTTGCGCCGTCGCCGGCGTTTGAGTGCGGCGATGATCAGCAGCGGGATGAAGTACGCCAGCAGCGGGATGCCGATGACCCCGAGCAGCACCCATGCCCAGACCGGCAGACGGAACGCCGACGCCTTGTCTTTCGGGTCGTTGTCCTTCGTTTTGACGGGCGTCAGGAGATCTTCGGCGCGCGGATCGGCGGGCGGCGGCTGCCGGACCTGCGGCTGCGGCTCGAGCTTCGGCTTCGTGGTCTGGTTCTTCGGCGCATCCGTCTTGGTCGGCGTCGGGAAGAACGGCACCCATCCGACGCCCTCGAAGGCGACCTCGTCCCAGGCGGTCACGTCATCGCCGGTGACCGTGGTGGTGCTGCCCGAGACCTTCGGCGCGAAGCCCATGACCACGCGGGTCGGGTAGCCGAGCCGTCGGGCCATGAGCGCGAACGCGCTCGGGTACTGCTCCTGGTCGCCGACCATCGGCGACTTGGACAGCAGGTCGGTCATGCGGTCGGCGCCCTGACCGGCGCGCGAGGGAACCGGGTCGGACGCCCGCCCGTGGCTGAGGTAGCCGAGCGACTTGAGCGACCGCTCGATGTTGCGCAGCTTCTGGATGGCCGTGTCGGCGGATCCGGCGTACTCCTCGGCCTTCGCCGACACCACGTCGGGGACGTTGGTGACCGACGGGAGTGTCAGCTTGGCCGGCGGGACCTTGGCGAGCGCCCGGTCGTTCGGGATCTTCTGCGCGGTCGCCCCGACCGTATAGGCGAGGCCGTTGCGCACACCGCTCGTGACAGCCGCCGTTCCCGTCGCGGTGTTGACGCGCACCGTCGATGTCGGGTCCTGGCCGGTGTGCGCGTCGAACGTGAGCGTGTTCGTGTAGCCGAGCGTCGGCAGCCACACGTCCGAGTAGCCGAGGACGTCGATGGCGGCGGTCGACGACGCACCGGGCGTGAACAGCGGTGGCCGCGGGATGGTGCTGCCGAGCAGCTCGAACGCGCCGGACGCGTCGCTGTCGCTCCCCGGGGACGCGACGGACCAGACGACGCCGTCGTAGCTGTCCATGGTGGCGAGCCGGATCACCTGGCCTTGTTTGAGCCCGGTGACGGTGAAGAGCTTCGTCTTCTGCAGTTCTTTCGTGTACTTCCGGAACCCGGCCAGAGGGCTCGGATAGTCGAGCGGATCGAATGGCGGCGTGATCTCGTCGCGCACGACGAATCGCGAGGCGGCCGGCGGCGCGAGCACCGACCCCGCCAGCGCTCCGACGAGCACCGCACCGAGCACGACCGCGGCGCCCCCGAGCAATCGGCTGCGCCGGACCCCGGAGTCGGTCTCCACACGGTCGCGCGCGAAGCGCGCGCGACGCCAGGCGAGCCACACGAGAGCCACCCCTGCGAACAGGACGCCGCGTATCCCGGCGAAGAACGCATCCCGCGTACCGAGCAGGATGGCCGCGAGCAGGAGCAGCGCCGGCCCGGCGAGCAGTACGGCTGCGCGACCCGAGGACGGACGCCGCACGCGCGGCAGCCAGCGGACGGCGAGGGTGACGGACACCAGGGAGACCAGCCACCCGGCGACGTAGGGCACCACCGCGACGTACGGAGGCGCCTCGAGCGGAGCCTGCAGGGTCACCGCGTCGGACCAGCCGAACACAGCGCCGATGACCAGCCCGGAAAGACTGTCGAGCGACGGCAGGACCCCGTACAGCGCCTGGCCGGGAAGCGCGAGCGGCGTGCCGAACAGGAAGTAGGCGGCCAGCGCGATGACGGTCGTCAGCGGCCACGACAGTCGCAGTAGCCGGCCCAGCAGCGCGACTCCCCCGCCGACCACGATGCCGCCGATCGCGGCCTGAGCGAAGGCGTAGTGCCCGAACGCCGGCTCGAATCCGGCGACCGCGAGCAGGCTGAGGCCGGTGAGGACGGCGACGTCGATCCATGTCGTCCGTGGCAGCGTGTCGAACAGCGGGGTCGTCGCGGAGGCGGGTCGCGCGTCCCGCCGACGGCCCGAGCCGGTGCCCGTCGCCGCGCTCATCGACCGGCTCGCTTCAGCAGGGACGGCAACTCGGGCAGGGCGGAGACGGTGATCAGCATCGAGCGCCCGAGCCGGGTCAGGCGCGGCTCCGCGGCCTCGTCGACCCGGATCACGATGGTCTCCGTGTCGGTCGACCACAGCGCGGAAGCGCCGCGAAGCTCGGCCGCGTCGACCTGCGAGCCGACAACGGTGACAGCGAGGCTCGGAGCGGGCAGGCGCAGGGTGGCCTGGCGCAGGAACTCGCGCAGGGTGGGGTGCGCCCCATCCACCGACTGGATGCGGCAGGAGTCGTCGAGCAGGGCGGTCGGCGTCTCGACGCGCATCGGTCCGCCCTGCCACAGGGCGCGGATCTCGGTCTCCTCGCGGATCACCTGGCACCCGACTGAGGCGAGGACCGAGACGCCGAGCTCGAACTCGTCGTCCGAGGCGAAGTGCGGGCGCTCGGCGTCGAACGCCAGCAGCAGCTGCGAGCGACGGGTCTCCTGGTACTGCCGGACCATCAGCTGACCCGTCCGTGCGGACGTCCGCCAGTGCACGTTGCGAATGTCGTCGCCCGGCTCGTAGGTGCGCAGGGCGTGGAACGCGAGGTCGCTGTCGGTGATGACCTTGGTGGTCTGCCCCTCGAGGTCACGGACGAGGCCGCGGGCCGTTGCGGCGAGCCGCACCGTCTTCGGGTGGACGAACAGCTCGATCTGCTCGGTCCACTGGTTCGTACGGCGCAGCAGTCCCAACTGGTCACCGCGCACGGACAGCGCGGGGCCGGCCAGGATGAGTGCCCGCCGCTCGGTCGGGACGGCGAACAGCTCTTCGGTCTCGGCCCCGGGGGCGAGCCGTGGGATGGTGAAGTCGGCCTGTCCCTCGCCGACGGGCAGTTCCATGCGTGTCGGCAGAACCGGCCGCGATCCGCTGTTGGCGACGGTCAGCCGTCCGAGAGCCCGGCCGCCGGCGACCACGCGGCGCGGGTTCAGCTCGATTCCGACCCGGTACGTCGAGCGGCCGAAGACGAAGGCGGCCGCGATCACGAACGCAGCGAGCAGCGTGGCCGCGATATAGACGAATTCCGCCCATCCGAGCCACACCGCCAGGACGATCGACGCCGCTGCGCTGGCGAGCACGATCCAGCCGAGGGTGCTGACAACGCCGACGACCGGCGCGATGCGGCGACCGACCGCACGCCCGAGGGGCGCGACCCGCGAGGTCACCGCGCCGGCCGCACGCGCGAGCGCTCCGCCGACGAGTTCCGCCGCGATGCGCGCCTGATCGGCGCCGGGTGTGCGACGACGCCGTCCGCGAGCGGGGCTGTCGGTGGTCATGGTTACGAAATCCTGTTGGGTCGATCGGGACGGAGAGAGGAGGGCGAGGCGGCTCAGGCTGCCCGATAGGCGGGCGGGGTGGCCGAAGCGACGGCCCGCTCGACGATGTCGGCCGCTGTCACTCCCGCGAACTCCGACTCCGGGTCGACGATGACGCGGTGAGCGAGCACCGGCTGGGCGAGATCGCGGATGTCGTCCGGTGTCACGAAGGTGCGACCTGCGGAGATCGCCCACGTCTTCGCCGCACGTGCCAGCGCCAAGGCGCCGCGGATGCTGACGCCGAGCGCCGCATCCTTGTCGTCGCGGGTCGCGGTGACGATCTCGCTCAGGTACCCCATGACGCTGGCGTCGGTGTGCACCTCCGACGCGAGCTGGGCGAGCGTCGTGACCGAGTCCGACGCGATGATCGGCCGCACGGCCGACGCGCGGGAGCGGTTCGACGAGTCGAGCAGCAGGTCGACGGTCGTCGCGTGATCCGGGTAGCCGAGCGAGGTCTTGATCAGGAAGCGGTCGAGCTGCGCCTCGGGCAGAGAGTACGTTCCGGCCTGCTCCACCGGGTTCTGCGTCGCGATCACGATGAACGGCGCGCCGACCGGGTGGCCGACGCCATCCACCGTCACGACGCCCTCTTCCATCACCTCCAGTAGCGCGGACTGCGTCTTCGGGCTCGCCCGGTTGATCTCGTCCGCGAGCACCACCGACGCGAAGATCGGTCCGGGGTGGAACTCGAACCGACCGCTTGACTGGTCGTAGATCGTCACGCCGGTGACATCGGACGGCAGAAGGTCGGGGGTGAACTGAATACGCAGTTGCGTGCCCTCGACCGTGTTGGCGAGCGCCTTGGCGAGTACCGTCTTGCCGGTACCCGGCACGTCTTCGAGCAGCACGTGGCCGCCGGAGAGCATGGCCGTGATCACCAGGCGGATGCTGTGCTCCTTGCCGAGGATCGCCTTGTCGACGTTCGCCACCAACTGCGTGAACGCCCCGGCGAACCAGTCCGCCTGCTCCTGTGTCACTGCCACTGCTGCATCTCCTTACTTGGACCAGTCCTGAACACTGCTCTGCTCACCGTTCACGACCACGTACGCTCCCGGATAGCCGCACCACGGCTCGATGTCGCTTCCGGCGTTGCCGTGGTAGTGGCCGTAGCCGCTCCCGTCGGTCGAGATCGACCGCGTCGACAACGTCCCTCCATTGCAGTGCACCTGCATGCTGAAGGTCCGGTTGGCCGGGAAGTTGTGGAGAGTCACGTCGTACGTGTAGCTGTGGACGAATCCAGGCTTGAGGTCGCCCTTCTTCAGGTCGATCGACGGAGCCGGCGGCGGCGGATCCTTGACCTCGACGCTGCCCGAGGTCGCGTGCGGCCCCTCCTTGTTTCCCGGGTTCGACGCGTATATCTCGAACGAGTACGTGCCGGCGCCCTTGTTGTTCGCCTTGGCACTCGTGCTGGTCGTCGTCTGCCACGACCCGCCGTTGAGACGGTAGTGGTACGTCGCCTGCCCACCGCCCGTGCCGTTCGGATTGGAGAGGGCGTTCCAGCTCATCGTCAGGTCGCTCGGGGCGTTCCCGCTGCTGGTGATCGAGAGTCCGCCCACCTTCGTCGGATTGCCGTAGGGGGTGACCGGCGTGCTTCCGGCCGACTCGTCACTCCATCCGTCCGCGTTCTGCGCCCGGACAGTGAACGAGTACGACTTGCCGTTCGTGAGCCCGCCGATCGTCACGTCGCCGACGGACGTCGTGGTCGCCGTGTGCCCCACACCGTCCGTCACCTCGTACTGCGTGATCGGCTTCCCGTTGTCCGCCGGCGCCTTGATCGAGACGGTCACCTTCCCGTCGCTCGCGCGCGGATTGGACGGAGCACTGGGCTTCGACGGCACGTCGTGGACGGTCACACGCAGCTGCCCGATGGCCGACGCGGTGCGCTTCGGGTCCTTCGTCGCATCCTCGACGTGGTAGACCACGTTCACGGCGCCGATCGCCGCCCCGGAGGACGCGCTGACGCTGATCGACGACCCGGTGTGGGTCACCGTCACGCCGGCCGGAGCGCTCTGCGCTGTCGCGTCGGTGATCGTGAGCGGCTGCCCCGGGAACGGGTTGACCCACTGGGCGTCGCTCGACGCGCCTGTGACCGTCGCGGTGTCCCCGCGCTTGACCTCGGCCGTCTGTGGCGGGTTCTTCTGCGTGGCGACCGGCCTGCTCGAACTCACCACCTGCACGTTCACCGTGCCGGAGATCGTGTGCGTCCCCGAGCTGATCGTCACCGCAATCGTCGCCGTCTCCCCCGCCTGCACCCCCAGCGGCGCCGACAGGGTCAGCGTCGACCCGCTCAAGGCCGACTGGATCTTCGGGTTGGACGACGTGCCGCCCGAGTACGTCAGCTTGTTGAGGATCTCGGGGTTCGGGTGGAAGCTGGACGCCCGCAGGTCGACCGACAGCGGCGCCTCCCCCGGCTCGATCTTCTCGCTGGGCGAGGTGAACGTCGGCGCGACATCGGACTGGTCCGGCTCCCCGACCGTGATCGGAAGGACCAGCGTGGTGATGCGGTCCGAACTCTGGCCGGCCTCCCGTCCGTCGTTCACCTTGAAGGTGATCGCCGCCGGTCCCCGGTATCCCTTCGCCGCCGTGAAGGTCAGCGTCTGCTCGTCGCCGTACGACGATCCACCCCAGCTGTTGGTGGCGCTGACGCCGGAAGCGCCAGTGAGCTTGTAGTCGCGGCCGGACGGGACGGTGAGGATGTCGGACAGCTTCCAGCTCTTCGACCCGTCGGCCTGCACGATCTGCTGCGGCAGGCCGTCCTTGATGCGCGGCGGGGCCGTGGCGTCGCCCTTCGGCGGGACCACGATGAACGCGGTCCCCTTCAGACCGGTGACGGTGTCGGTCAGCGTGTAGGCGATCGCGATCCGCTGCTCGCCGGGCTTCACGGTGATGGCGCCGTCCTGGCCGACGTCTGCGGCGGAGGCGTTCGGCCCGGTGACCTCGACCTTCAGGTCGTCCACGAGTCCGGACGGGTTCGTCGCGCCCTGGAGCGCGTTCACCTTGACGCTCTGCTTGTTCGCCACCTCGTCGGGCTCCAGGACATGGTCCACGGCGGTCGGCGGCACATCCTTGGCGTTCGGGGTCACCGTGACCTGGATGAACGCGCTGGCGACGCCGCCCTGCCCGTTGGTGATCTGATAGCGCACGACGAACGAGCCTTCGTCCTTCGGAGCCGTGACGAGAACGATCTTGCCGTGCACGGACGCCTTGAGACCCTCGTCCACCTGCAGCAGCTTCTTCTGCAGCGCGATCGCGTACCCGTTCGGGTCGGAGTCGTTGTCGAGTACGGGCACCGCGATGGTCCGGCCCGGCTTCACCTGAACCGGATCGTTGACCGCGATCGGAGGCCGCACCTGGCTCGGGCGCGGGATGACGGCGATCGACACCGTGCCTGTCGCCGTCTTCCCGTACGTGTCTTTCACCTGGTACGTGAACGTGTCGGTCCCGGCCGAGTCGGGGTACGCCTCGTAGGTGAAGGAGCGGCTGGTGGAGTCGGAGATCCGGCCGAGCGTCGGCTGCGTCGCGAGTCCCGAGAGCGAGACCGAGTCGCCGTCCGGGTCGATGCCGTCGAGCGGAACCTCCACCGGCACGGACGAGCCGGCGAAGGCACGCACGGTGAGCGGCTGCGGCTGAGGCGCACGGTCGGAGCCCTTCTCCGGGGCGCCGACGACGAAGGTCACGGTGGCCTGCGCCTTCTGGCCGTACTTGTCGGTGATCCCGTAGACCACGGTGTACTGGCCGGGCGTCGTCGGCGCCTGGTAGCGGACGGACTCGCCGCTGACGAAGGCGGTCGCGCCTTGGCCGGCACCGCTTGCGTCGCGCAGCTGCGTGTCGAGGGTGAAGGGGGCGTTGTCGGGCGAGTAGTCGTTCTCCATCACGGCCACCGTCGCGACATCGCCCGCTCGGACCGGCACCTGATCGTCGACGGCGACCGGCGGCTGGTGCTGCACGAGCGGAGGGACGGGGACGACGGTGATGCCGGCGGTCGCCTCGTTGATCCCGTCCGAGACGACATAGGAGAGCTGCACCTGCTGGGTGAGCACGGTCGGAGCCGTGACCTTCACCACCGCGTTGTCGAGCACTTCCACGTTGAGGTCCTCGGCGCCCTTGCCGACGGACACGGACCGCACGGCGAGCACGCGGCCGGACGGCGAGACGTCGTTCTCGAGGACGGCGACAGAGGTGGGCTCTCCGGGCCGGACGTAGGCCTTGTCGGTCACGGCGATCGGCGGAGCCTCGCTCGCACCCTGTGGCGCGATGTCGACGCGCGCGAGCCCCGTCGTCGTCTTGGGCCCCGCCCCGAGCGTGTAGACGAGGTAGTACTCCCCCGGCGCGTTGCTGCGGACGGTGATCGTGCCCCGCGAGCTGTCGGCCGTGACCTGGGCGCCGCTCCCGCCGTCAAGGCCCGCGCCGACCAGCGACAGCGGCTCACCCGACGGCGACTGGTCGTTGTCGAGGGGATGCAGCACCACCGGTCGCCCGGTGAACCCGTCGGCGAAGTCCGTCACGGCGACCGGGTCGAGCGTTCCCGCGGGCTTCACCGTCACGATCAGGCTGCCCGTGGCCGAGGCGCGGCCGTCGGAGATGGTGACGCGCACCTCCTTGGAGCCCGCCTGACCGGTCTTGCTGGTGAAGGTGACGTCGCCGTTGGGCTTGAACCGCACGTCGTCCTCGGTGGTCGCGGACGCGGCGACCAGGCTGAGGTCGTCACCGTCCGGGTCCGTCCAGTCGTTCAGCACGTTGTAGGTGACCGACTGGCCGACCTCGGTCTGGGCGGTGCTCGACCGGGTGGATGCGGGAGCCTCGTTCACGGCGGGCTGCTTGAGCGTCGCATCCACCTGAGCGGACGACGTTCCTCCGCGGCCGTCGTCGACCGAGTAGCGGAACGAGATCGTGCCGCTCAGGCCGTCCTTCGGCGTGAACTGGATGGCGCGGCCGCCCTCGACGAGCTGCAGCACGCCCTGATCCACCGGGATCGCCGTCACGTCCGAGATCGTCAGGACGTCGCCGTCCGGATCCGTGTCGTTCGTAAGCACGTGAAGCACTGTGGATCGGCCCGGGCGCACGCCGTACGTGTCGTTCACGGCGATGGGTGGCCGGTTCTGATCGGTCCGCTGCGCAAGAGTGTCGGCGAAGGACTGCACGACCGGCTTCTCCTCGCCGGTCTCGCCCTGCACGGTGGTGTCGTTCGGCTTGAGCTGCGCCCAGTTCTGCACGAGCCGCATGTTGGAGGAGACGACCCACGCGTTGCCGTCGCGCAGATTGTTCAGCGCGATGACGCCGTGGTTGACCCGGAACTCGAGGTCGTCGCCCGCGACCGGCTGGTCGATGTCGATGCCGACCGGCTTCTTGCCGTCGCACGCGTAGAGGTAGCGGCCGGAGCCGGACCACGCGCCGTACGAGCAGGCGCCGAGACGCACGGGGGCGGACACCGCATCGGCGCCGCCCTTCGAGGTCGCGCCGGCCGGGCTCGCGGTGACGGTCCCGCCGCCGAGCGGGACGCTGAGGAGGCTGTTCGCCGTGGCGACGACGGCGGCACGGTCGTCGGGCCCGGGCTGCTGGAGCCGGAGTCCCTTGGCGGGAAGGTCGACCGTCGTGCCGCCACCGGTGATCATCCGGTTGCGCTGCGTGTCGAGCACGACCGCCTGGTCGCCCACGGCGCTCACCTGGAACGCGCCGGGCACCGCGAAGTCGCGGGTCTCCGGCTTCGCGCCGGGCCCGTCAACCGTGATCAGCCGCTTGCCCTTCGGCGCGACCACGAACGTCGTGCCCGACTTCGCGACGGCGAGCTTCGCGCCGGCTCCTGCCTTCACGACCGGCTTCGTCTTGGTCTTGTCGAAGTCGAGACGGCCCGACGCATCCAGCACCCAGAGGTTGCCGTTCGGCGCCAGCACGGAGAGCGTCGTCCCGCCGTAGCCGACCTGCGAGTCCTCCGGAACCTGGATGCGTCCCCCGAGCGAGACGAAGGCCGGGTCGATCCTGTCCACGGTTCCGTGCGGGAGGTCGGTGAGGAAGTACGCGGATCCGTCCTGCAGCACGTCCAGATCGGCGCTCGCGCCCGTGACCGCGGCATCCAGCTCGTCGATCTGGTGATTGAGCCGGCCGCCGAGCAGCTTCTCGCCGTTGGTGACCCAGACGTCGCGGGTGTCGAGCTCGACCGCGTTGACGGGGAAGCCCTTGTGAAGGACGGCGATCGTCAGCGGGACCCCCGCGACGACCGCGAGTGCGGTGATCACGGCGGCGGTCTTCCGCTGCCGGAACCACGCACTCACTGAAACCAAGACTCTGCAATCCCTCGGGCCGGAAACCGCGTCTACGCTAACACGACCCCCCGACGCGTCCGGTATGGGGAGCACTCCCCATGCAGGCCGGTTCGATCCCGCCGGGCCACGCGGGAAGCGCCTCAGTCGTCCGTGCCACCGTCCTCCCCGGACGGCGTCCGGTCAAGTGCGGCGTCGGCATTGGTGTCGTCGTGCTGGTCGAGCAGCGGGAGGTCTTCGACGCCGACGAGACGGGTCGTCACCGCATACTCGACGAGCCGGGCGCGGCGGTTCGTCGCCAGCTTGCCACGGCCGCCGCGCAGCCCGGCGACGCCCAGCTTGTCGAGCTTGTCGCAGACGTTGTCGAGCTTGCGGTTGAAGGTCGTCATGCTCCAGCCCAGGCGCTCGGCGGCCTCGGCGGAGGTCGGGATGGTGCCGCGGCCGGGAACGGTCTGCGTCAGCACCCCCTCGGCGAGAGCGACGATCAGCTGGCGCTGGCTGGTGGTGAGCGTGACCGGCAGGACCGTGGTGGAGCCGCCCGCCGCATCCACCTGGACCGCGGTGTTGAAGTAGTCCTCGTCACTGGAGATGGTGAAGTCGTACGTCGTCGCGCCCGCGCTGAACATGACGTGCATCGTCTGGAACACGATCGGCAGCTTCGCGCCCGGCGCGAGCCACGCCTGCATCGTGCCGGTCGCATCGGTGACCGTTGCCGTCAGCAGGGTGCCCACGTTGCTCAGCCACCACATCCCGTAGTCGTGCCCGACGGTGAGGAAGCGGCGGTGCAGGTACGGGTTGTCGTCGATGGTGAGCTCGGCCTCGCGGCCGATGCCGAACTCGCTGCCCGGCTCGACGCTGTAGAGCTCGCCGCAGAACTCGACCGTGAGCGGCTTCGCGGCGGTCACGGTGCGCACGCTTTCAGCTGCTCGGAGGTGCGGCCGGCGCGGACCGTCGCGACGTCGATGCAGACCGGGACGCCGGGCGTGAGGTTCGTGAGGGTGACCTTCCGCTCGGCCGTGACGGAGGGGCCGTTGGTCGTGCCCTCCTGCTGCCAGGTGAACTGGTCGTCCTTCTGGGCGTCCGCCGTCTTCCACGTGAAGGTCGCGCTGGCGCCGTCCGGGGCGCGGACGGCGGAGACCAGCACCGGCGGCGGGACGACGGTGACGGCGATGCTGCCGCCGTCGGTCGGCTGGGCGCCCGGGCCGGTGGATGGAGAAGGAGCGGCGACGAGGTTGGCCACGATGGCCGCCGCGACCGCCAGGACGACCACGGCCGCGGCACCGACGCCGATCCAGGTGAGGAGGCGGCGTCGCGGGTCGCGCGGAGGGGCCGGTGCGTCTTGGGTGGATGCGTCGTCCGCGCCGTCCCGCGCCGCCCCGTCGCCCTCTTCGGCGGCCGGGCGCGAGCGGAGGATGGTGTGGTCCTGCACCGGCTCGGCCGACGGGTGGTCGTCGGTCGTGGCGGAGCGCGCGGGGGGCTGTGCGGAGATGGGCACGACGCCGCGGACGCGGGTGGCCTCGGGCTCAGGCGCCGCGGGCACGGCAGGGGCGGCCTGTCGCTCGGCAGACCGCGCGCCGACCGCAGTCGGCGCGGGCGCCGGCTGCTGCGCCCGGATCGTGGCCACCGACCGCGCCCGGGTCTCCTGCTCCCCGCCGTCCGGCGACGGGCCGGGGTGCGCATCCCCCACACTGAGGTTCGGCACGTCGATGCTGGTCGGCGCGAGGCCCAGCTCCAGCTCGACGCGCTGCAGGGCGCGGGCGAAGTCGACGGCGGTCTGGTAGCGGTCCTCGCGGCGGGTCGCCATGCCCCGTCGCAGGACGGAGGCCAGCGACGCCGGCACATCCGGCCGGTCGAGCGGCGTGATCATCCCGCGCTCGATGCGGCCCATCAGGTCGAGGGTGCCGTTCGAGCGTCCGGGGACCTCGAACGGCGTCCGCCCGGCGAGGAGGGTGTGCACGGTCGCGGCGAGCGAGAAGATGTCGCTGCGCACATCCGGGTCCGGGTCGTCCGAGAACATCTCGGGCGGCGACCAGGGAACGCTGAGCCCGACGCTGCGGCTGCCGGAGGTCGCGGTGTCCGACGGCGAGCTGCGCAGCTCGGACAGCGTCGTCGTGTGCACCGGCAGCTCCTCCAGCGCGGAGGCGATGCCGAAGTCGGTCAGTGCCGGCCAGCCGAGCGCGTTGGTGAGCACGTTCGCGGGCTTGATGTCGCGGTGCAGGATGCCCGCCGCGTGGGCGGTCGCGACCGCGCTCGACAACCGAACGCCGGTGCGCAGGGCGTCCTCGACGCCGATCCGCTCGCGCTTCAGGCGGTCGGCAAGCGACGGCCCGGAGCAGTACTCCATGACGAGGAAGGGGCGGTCGTCTCCGGCCACGCCCGCGTGGAAGATCGTGACGATGTAGGGGTGCGCGGAGAGCCGCGCCATCACGTTCGCCTCGGCGACGAAGCGGGCTCGCGCCGACTCGTCCACGCCGTCCGTCAGCAGCACCTTCACGGCGACGCTGCGCTTCGGCAGCTGCTGCTCGTAGAGGAAGACGTCCGAGAACCCACCGGATCCGAGCAGACGGATGAAGTGGAAGCCGTCGAGCTCGGGCGGCTGCGAGGCCATGCGCCTCATCCGGCTGCCTCGACGGTCAGCGTCGCCCCGCTGCCGAGGTCGATCACGGTTCCGAGGACGACGGTGGTCGGCTCGCCGCTGCGGAGCTTCTGCGGCGTCTTGCCCGGCAGCACGATCATGGTGCCGTTGCGCGAGTGCAGGTCGGTGACGACGACACTGTCGCCCTCGACCGCGACCGCGACGTGGGAGCGCGAGATGTCGTCCTCGGCGGTGGTGAGCGTGACCGGACGGGCGCCGCGGAGGGCGGGGACGGCCGAGACGCTCGGCGCACGGCCGACGACGACCGGTGCCGACAGCGGCTCCCTGCGGCCGTCGGAGAGCAGCACGGCGAAGGTCTGCGGCGCGGGCTCGCGCGCAGGCTCCCGCTCGGTCTCCGTCGGTCGTGCACGCTGCGGCAGGTCGCCGCTCATGACGGTGAGTCCGTCGTGATCGCCCGCGAGACGCCCCGCGGCCGGCGGGAAGGAGTCCGTGATGAAGCCCGGCAGGTCGATCTTCGGCGGGGCGGCGTCGCCCTCCTCCTCCGGGCGGACGGCGGCGTCCTCGACACTCCGCACCATCGTCGCCCCGAAGAGGTGGTCGTAGCCGGGCGCCTCGGACTGCGGCGCGGGCGCCGGGGCCGCGTCGGCGGACGGGACGTCGGCGAAGGTCGCCTCGGGGACGCGTGTGTGCGGATCGGGCTCAATTGGAGCTGGCGCGGGCTCGAACGCCTCGACGGCCGGTCCGGCGATCACCGGCTCGGGATCGACCTGCCCGGTGGCTGCCGATTCTGAGCCGACCGCGCGGCCGTCGAGGGCCAGCGCATCCACCGGTCCGGTCTCGCGCTCACGACGGGGCGGGGCCGCAACGGTCGCGCCGACATCCTCGGCCTGCTCCGCGGCGGACCAGACGACGCCGCCGGACCGCACGACGCCCTCCCCGAGCGGGAGCGTCTCCCCCGCGGCAGCGCCCAGGGTCACGGCGGTCGCGTCGGTCAGCTGCGTCTCGACCCACGACGAGACCCCGGAGGCCCGCACCGTGCGTTCGGCTCCGCCGTCGGCGACGGTCGCGCTGGCCGTCCCCCGCACCGCCAGCAGCACGGGCCCGGTGGATGCGTCCAGCAGGGCGAAGGACGGCGTACGGCTCAGCCCCCGGGCGACGAGCGCATCCAGTGTCTCGGCGAAGCCCGCGCGGACCGCCCCGAAGAGCGCTCGCAGCCGCGCGGGGTCGGTCTCGGCCACCAGCAGCGCCCGCGCACCCCCCGCGACGACCGCCCACTCCCCGGCTGCCGCCTGCTGCACTTCGAACACGGACGACCTACTCCCTCGGCTGCGTGTCTTCGAACTCCCGGCCGCTGCCGTCGGCGCGTTCTCGCGTGTCGACGGGGGCCGTGGCGTCCTCCCCGGTCACCGATTCAACCACGATCACGGTGATGTTGTCGTGGCCGCCGGCCTCGTTCGCCGCGTCCACCAGGGCGGACGCCGGGTCGGAGGGCCCGTGCGCGAGGATCTCGGCGATCCGCTGGTCGCTGAGCTCGCGCGTCAAGCCGTCGGAGCAGATGAGGAAAATCTGGCGGCCGCTCTCGGCGACCAGCTCGCTGTCCGTGTCCACGAAATCCTCGGCGCCGAGGGCTCGCGTGATGACGTTGCGCTCGGGGTGCACCGCGGCCTGCGCCTCGCTGATGAGGCCGGCATCCACCAGCTCCTGGACGGCGGAATGGTCCACGGTCAGCTGGCGCAGCTGCCGGCCGTCCCACGCGTAGACGCGCGAGTCGCCGACGTTGACGACCATCCACTGCTCCGCTGCCAGCTCCGGCACCCGGACGCGCACGATCCCCGCCAGCGTGGTGCCTGCCACGGCCGCACCCGACTCGTCGGCGCCGGAGAGCGACCGCACGGCGGCGTTCGCCTCGTCGATGGCGCGGATCACCTCGTCCGGTGTCGGCCGCGAGCCAGGCTGCAGGGTGCGCGCGAGGCTCTCCACGGCCGTCCGGCTGGCCAGGTCGCCGCGCGCGTGACCGCCCATGCCGTCGGCGACGACGAACACCGGATCCTGCGCAAGAGCGCTGTCTTCGTTGACGTGCCGGACCGCGCCCGTGTCGCTGCGGACGGTCACGCCGACGAGAGAGCTCATGTGCGGGGGTCCTCCTGCGTGCCGTCGACGACCGTTTCCTCGGCCTCGTCCTCGTCGGATTCGTCACCGTGAATGGCCTCGGCGACGCTGGTGCCGCTCATCCGCAGCTTCACCAGACTTGCAATCGTAGCGACAACCATGGCGCCCACGATCACCAGGAGCGAGGTCCAGGTGCTGATGTCGGGCGCCCACTCAATGTGCTCGCCGCCGTTGATGAACGGCAGCTCGTTCTCGTGCATGGCGTGGAACACCAGCTTCACACCGATGAAGGCGAGGATGAACGCGATCCCGTACTTGAGGTACACCAGCTTGTCGAGCAGGTGCCCGAGGAGGAAGTACAGCTGCCGGAGACCCATCAGCGCGAACACGTTCGCCGTGAACACGATGAACGGGCTCTGGGTGATGCCGAAGATTGCGGGGATGGAGTCGAGGGCGAACAGCAGGTCGGTGGTGCCCAAGGCGATGAACACGATGATCAGCGGCGTGAACATCCGTCGGCCGTCCACCACCGTGCGGAGCTTGTTGCCGTTGTACTGGGTCGACACCTTCAGGTGCTTGCGGGCGAACGTGATGAACCAGGAGTCCTCTGCGCCCTCGTCGTCGTGCTTGCCGAAGGCCTGGTTGAACGCCGTCCACAGCAGGAACGCGCCGAACAGGTAGAAGATCGCGCTGAAGCTGGCGATCAGACCGGCTCCCAGCAGGATGAACACCCCGCGGAAGATCAGCGCCAGGATGATGCCCACCATCAGGACTTCCTGCTGGTACTTCCTCGGCACAGCGAACCTGCCCATGATGATCACGAACACGAACAGGTTGTCGATGCTGAGGCTGTACTCCGTCAGCCACCCGGCGAGGAACTGCCCGGCGTGTTCCGCATCCCCCACCAGCAGCATCAGCAGGGCGAAGATCAGCGCCAGCGCCACATAGAAGGCGACCCAGAGCGCGGACTCGCGCGGGCTCGGGATGTGCGGCCTCTTGAAGATGATCAGCAGGTCGAAGGCGAGGATCAGCAGGAGGACGACGAAGGAGCCGATCTCGAACCAGAGGGGAAGCGCGGTGTGCAACAGGAGACCTTTCGGAGGGCGCGGAAAAACCACCGAAAGTCTCTCCTGCACCTCGTTGGTGCCGCTGTGCCCGGGTCCGCTGCTTCGCAGACCGTGCTGACGTGCACAGCGCCGGCCGGGCACAGGTTCGCACCTGCCGCCGAGCCGTCCGGGATACTCCCCTTCGCTTCGGACATCCTAGTGCCGTCGGCGGCCGGGCGTAGGGTGCGGACGTGGAGCGGGTGGCATTCGACAGCACGGTGATCGCGACGGCCGGCTACGACGCGGCGCTGCGCACGCTGGAGGTCGAGTTCGTGTCGGGTGAGGTGTACCGCTACTTTCTGGTACCCGCACGGGTGTGGCGCGAACTGCGCGACGCGGAATCGGCGGGCTCCTATTTCAACACCGCGGTGCGCGACCACTACCCGGAGGAGTGGATGCCGGGGTCGCGTACCACCTGAACGGCCGCGATCCCCGCTAGGCTCGGGATGCGGAGACGGCCCATTGACGCCGGAGAGGGGCCGTTCCTCACACCGAAGATGGGACCCTGGATGCTGCAACCGACCGATGCTGTCGACGTCCGACGTCGCAACAGCGTCCGCGAGTCCGGTGATCCGTCCGGACGCCCGATCGTCTTCGCGCACGGCTTCGGCTGCAGCCAGGAGATGTGGCGGCGGGTCCTCCCGCACTTCGAATCCGACTTCCGCGTGATCGTGTTCGACCATGTCGGCGCGGGCGATTCGGACGTGAGCGCCTATGACCGGGCGAAATACGACTCGCTCCACGGCTACGCCGACGACGTGCTCGAGATCCTCGAGGCGCTGGACCTCGATGACGCCGTCTTCGTCGGCCATTCCGTCAGCGCGATGATCGGCGTGCTGGCCGCCAACCGCTCCCCCGAGCGCTTCGGCCGCCTGGTGCTCGTCGGTCCGTCGCCGCGCTACATCGACGAAGGCGACTACGTCGGCGGTTTCACCCGCTCCGACATCGAGGGCCTGCTCGACACCCTCGACGACAACTATCTGGGGTGGTCGGAGGCGATCGCGCCCGTCATCGCCGGCAACCCCGACCGACCGGAGCTCGGCGCCGAGCTGACCGCGAGCTTCTGCCGGACCGATCCGGCGATCGCCGGGCACTTCGCCCGCGTCACGTTCCTCTCCGACAACCGTGCCGACCTTCCCGACGTCACCGTGCCCACCGTCGTGCTGCAGTGCTCGGAGGACGCGATCGCGCCCGCGCCGGTCGGGCGCTACGTTCACGCGCAGATCCCCGGCAGTGTGTTCGTGCAGCTCGACGCCACCGGGCACTGCCCGAACCTGTCCGGACCCGACGAGCTGGCCGCGGCCATCCGGAGCTCGCTGGCATGACGGCGGAGGAGATCCCGTCGGAAGGACTTGCGGCGGATGCGCTCTACGACCGCGCGCCGTGCGGTCTCGTCACGCTGACCGAGGGCGGCCGCATCCTGCGCGTCAACGCCACCTTCGCCGCGTGGACCGGTCGCCCGGCCGACGACCTCGTCGGGGCGGCGCTCACGGACCTGCTCGAGCCGGGTGCGCGGATCTTCTACGAGACCCGCTTCCTCCCGGTCCTCCACCTCCAGGGCGAGGTGCGCGAGGTCGCCCTGTCGTTCCGTACGGCCCACGACGACGCTCTGCCCGTGCTCGTCAACGCGGTGGTCGACGAGGCCGAGGCCGGCCCTCTCATCCACGTCGCCGTCTTCGACGCCAGCCGCCGCCAGGACTACGAGCGCCAGCTGCTCGCCGCCCGCCGCATCGCGGAGGGGTCGGAGGCGCGCACCCGCGTGCTCCAGAACGCGACCACCGCCTTCGGCGAGAGCGACACCGTGGAGATGCTCGCGCAGGCGCTGGCGGAGAGCGCGCAGCAGGGTCTGGGCGCGATGGCGGCCGCCGTCTTCCTCGACGGCCACGAACCGCACCTGGTCGGCGGGACCGTCCCGTTGGATGCCGCGCTGCTCCCCGGCGGGCTCCCCGCGGGCGGCCCCGCGCTCGCGACCTGGTCCGTCCGGGATGAGCTGGCCCACCCGGACGTGGCGGCGGCCCTCCGCGCGGCTCGACTCGACTCCCTCCTGACCGCTCCCCTCATCCACGCGGGTGCTTCGATCGGGACGCTGGCCTGCTACTTCTCGCGGCCTCCGGAGCTCGATGAGCACGCCGTCGAACTGCTCGGCTCGCTGTGCCGCCAGGCGACGCAGACGGTCGCGCGCCTCCAGTTGCAGGCGCAGCTCGCCGCGATCGCCCTGCACGACCCGCTCACCGGGCTCGCCAACCGGGTGCTTCTCCGCAGCCACATCACGGCGAGTGTCGCCTCGGCGATGGAACGACAGGAGCCGCTCGCCCTGATCTTCGTGGACCTGGACGACTTCAAGTCCGTCAACGACGAACTCGACCACACCGCCGGCGACACCGTGCTGAAGCTGATCGCCGCGCGCCTCGTCTCGGCGGTCCGCGGCGACGACCTGGTGTGCCGGTACGGCGGCGACGAGTTCATCATCGTCTGTCAGAACACCGACCACGAGCGTGCCTCCGCGATCGCCGAGCGCATCCGTGTCGCGGTCAAGCAGCCCCTCCACGACGACGGCTGGCAGCGTGTCATCACCGCCAGCGTCGGCGTCACCGTGCACGCGGCCGGACCGTCGCGCGTGCTGAGCGGCCCGGATCTGCTGCGGGTCGCCGACAAGGCGATGTACCGGTCGAAGGATGCCGGCAAGGACCAGGTCAGCGTCATCACGGTGTGAGGCGCCGGCTGTTATGCTTATCGAAAACGATAAGGAGGCGCGAGATGTCGATTGCAGAGATCGCCGGATCGGTGCGGCGCGCGCGGAGGATCCCGCAGACGGTCGTCGCATCGCGAACCGGCGAGGCCGCCTCCAACCTGTCGGTCATCGAGAACGGCCGCCGCTCCCCGCGCGCCGACAAGCTCGACAGCATCCTGCGCGCATCGGACGCGCGGCTGGCCGCTATCCCGACGACCCGTCCCGGTGCGCTCGAATCGAGTGCAGCCATCCGCCGTGCACTCCTGAGGTCGGACGACGCCGCCGCGTTCCGCGACTGGCTCACCTACAACGATGGTCTCGCTGCCGAGGACGCCGTCAATCGCGTGGTGCTTGCCGCGTTTCCTCCCGAGCCGACCGGCAGCAGCCTGTACGACGCGGCGCTTGCCGCGATCACCGAGTACCGCCTGTCGGAGACGCGGTCACCGATTCCGCGCTGGGTCGCAGAGGCGCGCACGCTCGATGAGCCGACCATCTTCGTCGGCTCGCGCTACGTGACGCACGTAGACGCAAACGAAGTTCCCGAAGCGTTCCTGCGCCGAGGCGTGTTGATTCCCGAAGCCACCCTGCGGAGCGTGTGACGTGAACTCTCTCAGTCGCGAGGACGTCATCGTCGGGCTGCGGCAGGTGGTTCATGAGACACGGTCTCTGTGTGGGTGGCCACACCTCCGTGCCTGCTCGCGATGAAGCTGAAGGCGGCGCGACGAGGTCGTGACGACGATGATGTGGCGGTGCTCCTCGCCTACCTCGGCATCGACTCGATCGACGAAGCCGAGGCGGTGTTCGAGTCGCAGTACCCCGGTGAGCTTCCGCCGCAGCGCGCGTACGACATGCTTGGCGACATCCTCCGGATCGGGATCCCCGAGATTCAGAGGCCTCCGGCGGTCGACCTGCGGTAGCGGTCGAGTCGCCCACATTGCGCGCATAAACCAGGTTGCCTGGCAGGTCGAGCGAATTGGGCTGAAGCCGTCGCCCACGAGCGTTGCAGTTGTGGCTCTGACTTCCGGTCATCTTGCTCGATACTGCCGAAGCGGATCCTTCTGCGGCCGACGGCCGCCATACTGTCCGTGTGGGCGAACGAAGCGAGAAGTTCCTGGACTGGGCGGCGAAGCCGCTCGGGCCGAATGGCGGCAAGGACCTGCGGATTTTCTGGAACGCCGTCCCACACCGGGCCGAGACAGCGAATCCAAAGGACAAAGACTGGTCGCAGAGCGAGCCCGATCCCAAAGCCCCCTAGCTCTCTGTGCCCGCGCGTGGTCTCGCCTCTGACGTCCGAGGCCATCGCAAACTTGGCTTCCCACGGCACCGAATCGGGATCAACGAAAAACGCTTCCAGGTCCTCCACCCGGATTCGGGTGAGGCGTGCGATGTTCTCGTGAGTCAGCTCGAACTGCGTCGTCAGCGTCTCGACGATCGCACGGATGCGCTCATAGTCGCCGATCTCTGCTCCCACAGTCAGCTGCCCGGCAAGCGTGGAGACGCGCAGAATCTCATCCTCCGAGAAGTCGTTCGCGGCTGCAGAGAGACCCAGGTCCAGATCCAAGAGACTTTTCAGGCGTGCGGGTGCAATACCGGTGATTGCCGTGAGGGCTTGCATCGAGATGCTTCCCTCCGCAATGAGCCGTCCGAACTCGTCCCCGACGTTCAATGCCTGCGCTGTCATGGCGGTTACCCTCGTGATCTTCAGAGCAAATGTGGTTCCCCGTATGCAGGGCCGACGCCACCCGAGCGCCGACCCTGCATCCCACAGCGAATCAGAGTCAGACGCAACGCAGGCCCGCTATTCGACGTCCGCGGTCGGGTAAGAAAAAAGCCCGCTTCCCTTGTGAATCAAGGGAAACGGGCTGTTGGTGACCCCAGCGGGATTTGAACCCGCGTTACCGCCGTGAGAGGGCGACGTCCTAGGCCGCTAGACGATGGGGCCGTCTGGCAACTAGAAGATCATGCCACAGATGGGCGTGCGGTGCCAAAACGGGGCCGGCGTCCCGGGCGCGTCGCTCAGGCGAGCACGCGAAGCGCGCCGGCGGCGACCGAGACCTCCACCGGGAGCGGTCCGATGCGCTCGCCGTCGGCGTAGGCGATGACGCCCTCCGCCTCGATCCGCACCGACGCGACACGGAGGATGCTGACCTCCGGGAGGCCGGTGTGCTCGCCACGGAAGACCTTCGGGAACATACGCAGGAACCGCACACGTGACATCGGCCCGACGATGAAGAGGTCGAGGAGGCCGTCGGAGAGGTCCGCGTCCGGGACGATGCGCATGCCGCCGCCGAGCGAGCGGTTGTTGGCGACCGAGACGAGCATGGCATCCACCTCGATCGTCCGGCCGTCGGCATGGATGCGGTAGGGTCGCGGCCTCAGCGTGGCCAGCTCTCGGAGCAGCGCGATGATGTACCGGCTGCGGCCCCGCGGTCGGGACATCAGGTTGGCGCGCTCGTTGACCGTCGCGTCGAAACCGGCGGAGACGACACAACCGAACCACGTGGTCAGTTCGCCGTGACGGATCGTCCCGGCGTCGATCGTGCGGGGCTCGCGCTGCAGCGCATCCAGGAGCCCGTCGATGGCCGCCTCCGTGTCGTCGATCGGGATGCCGAGGCCGTCGGCAAGGTCGTTACCGGTGCCGCTGGGGACGATGCCGAGCGGGATGAGCGTGTTCGCGACGAGGTCGATGCCGAGGTTGGCCATCCCGTCGCCGCCGACGACGACGAGCGCGTCGGCGCCGTCCGCCAGCACGCGGGCGGTCTCGCGGCGGAGCAGCTCGATGTTCGCCTCCCCCATCGCGACAACCCGGAGGCCGGCGTCGCGCAGGCGCTCGATGACTCGCGGGCCGACCTCGCGGCGGTGGCCGAAGGAGGCCATGGGGTTGACCGCGACGACCACGGCCAGCGGGAGTGCGGTCACGGTCCCGATGATGGCACAGGCGGCGCCCCGCCTGCCGAAGGCGGGGCGCCGGTGCGTCGGAGCAGACGGCCGCCCGTCAGAGGCGGACGCGGCGCAGCAACTGGGCGTTGATCGCGACGACGATGGTCGAGAGCGACATGAGCACTGCTCCGAACGCCGGCGACACCACGATGCCGACCCCGATCGCGACACCGGCCGCCAGCGGGAGGGCGATCACGTTGTAGCCGGTCGCCCACGCGAGGTTCTGCAGCATCTTCCGGTAGGTCGCGGCGGAGAGCGTGATCACCTTCGCGACGCCGCGCGGGTCGCTGGAGGCGAGGACGACGCCGGCCGACTCGATGGCCACGTCCGTCCCGGCGCCGATCGCGATCCCGACGTCCGCCTGCGCGAGGGCCGGGGCGTCGTTGACGCCGTCACCGACCATGGCCACGCGGGAGCCGTCCGCCTGGAGCCGGGCCACCGTCCCGGATTTGTCCCCAGGAAGGACCTCGGCGAACACCTCGTCGATGCCCAGCTGGGCGGCGACCGCGTCGGCCACGGCCTGCGCGTCGCCGGTCAGCATGGCGACCCGGACACCGCGATCCCGCAGCGACCGGACGGCCTCCCGCGACTTCGGTCGCACGACATCGGCGAGCGCGATCATGCCGGCGACACGGTCGCCGCGCAGGACGTAGACGACGGTCTGCCCCTCGGCCGAGGCCCGGTCGGCGGCCGCGCGGACCGCGTCGCCCGGGGTCGGGCCGCCCTCGGTCAGCAGCCGGGGCGCACCGACGGCGACCCGCTCGCCGTCGACGGTCGCGGCGGCTCCGCGTCCCCCGAGGGCCTCGAACCCGGACACCGGCTCGATCGTCACGCCGCGCTGACGCGCCTCGCGGACGATGGCGGCGCCGATCGGGTGCTCTGCCGGCGCCTCGACGGACGCGGCGAGCGCCAGCAGGGCGTCGGCATCGCCGTCGTCGGCGACCGCTGCGGTCACGCCCTGGCGGCCCTCGGTGAGCGTCCCGGTCTTGTCGAAGAGGACGACGTCGACGCGGCGGGCGTCCTCCATGGCGTGGCGGTCACGGATCAGCAGCCCGTTGCGGGCGCCGATGGCGGTGGAGATCTGGGCGACCAGCGGGATGGCGAGGCCGAGTGCGTGCGGGCACGCGATGATGAGCACGGTGACGACCCGCTCGAGAATGAACGCGGGGTCACCCGGCCGCAGCAGCGTCCACGCGATCAGGGTGACGGTGGCGACGGCGAGCGCGACGTAGAACAGCCACGCGGCCGCGCGGTCGGCGAGCACCTGGGTGCCCGACTTGCTGGCCTGGGCGTCCGCGACGAGCTTCATGATGCCGGCGAGCGCGGTGTCCCCGCCCGTGCGCCCGACCCGGACGACGAGCGACCCGCTCCCGGAGATGCTTCCGGCGACGACCTGCTCCCCCGGCCCGCGTGTCACCGGCTTCGACTCCCCGGTGAGGAGGGACTCATCCAGATCGCTGCGGCCATCGACGATCTCGCCGTCGGCGGGCACGGCCGATCCGGGACGCACGCGCACCAGCTCGCCGACGCGCAGCTCGGAGACCGGCACGGAGATGGGCTCGGCGTGGATGTCGGGCAGCCGCTCTGCCGTGTCGGGAAGGAGCTTGGCGAGCTCGCCGAGCGCGTCCTGTGCGCCCATGACGGCGGACATCTCAATCCAGTGACCGAGCAGCATGATCAGGATGAGGGTGGCGAGCTCCCACCAGAAATCCATGCCCGGGAGGCCCAGGGTCACGGCGACGCTGTAGCCGAAGGCGACCACGATGGCCAGCGAGATGAGGGTCATCATGCCCGGCTTCTTGACTCTCAGCTCGTCCACGGCGCCGCGCAGGAATACGAGCCCGCCGTAGAAGAAAATGATGACGCCGAAGACTGCGGGGATGTACTGGCTGCCCGGGAAGCGCGGCCCGTCGAGCCCGAGGATCTCCTGAAGGCCCTGCGAGAAGACCAGGGTCGGGATGGTGAAGACCAGCGTCAGCCAGAACTTCCGCTTGAAGATCGCCGGGTCGTGGCCCGCATGACCGGAATGGCCGTGCCCGGCGTGATCGTGCGCGGCGTGATCGTGCGCGCCGTGGTCGTGCCCAGCGTGACCGGAGTGGTCGTGCGCACCGTGATCGTGCTCGCCGTGGTCGTGGACCGTCGTGTGCTCGTTCTTCTCGTCCATGTCACCCGCAACAGTACCCCCTAGGGGTATATTCCTCAATCGTGTCGTCCTTGCATGCGCATCCCATCCGGTATTTCCTGGGAACCATGAGACTCACCAAGTTCGAGCACGCCGGCCTCCTCCTCGAGCAGGACGGACAGAAGCTGTTCGTCGACCCGGGCAGCTTCACCTCTCCCCTCACCGACACCGCGAACGCCGTCGCCGTGGTCATCACGCACGAGCACCCCGACCACTGGACCCCGGAGCAGCTGAATCGCGTTCTCGACCTCTCCCCCGACGTGAAGATCTTCGGCCCGGAAGGGGTGGCCGCGGCCGCTTCGGACTTCGACATCACGGTGGTCCACCCGGGCGACACCGTCGAGGTCGGCCCCTTCACGCTCCGATTCTTCGGCGGACGCCACGCGGTCATCCACGAGAGCATCCCCGTCGTGGACAACGTCGGCGTTCTGATCAACGATGTGCTGTACTACGGCGGCGACTCGTTCTCGGCTCCGGAGGGCGTCGAGGTGGATGTGCTGGCCGCCCCCGCCGGCGCCCCCTGGATGAAGATCGCCGAGACCATGGACTACGTCCTCGCGGTGAAGCCGAAGCGCGCTTTCCCCATCCACGAGATGGTGCTCTCTCGGGCGGGCAAGGACATGTCGAACGGGCGCCTGGCGTGGGCGACCGAGCAGAACGGCGGCACCTTCTACCCGCTGGAGCCCGGCGACTCCCTCGACCTGTGAGCGACCGCCCGGCGGTCGTCTGGTTCCGCGACGACCTGCGGATCGCGGACAACCCGGCTCTGCACGCGGCCGTCCAGACGGGCAGCCCGGTGCTCTGCGTCTTCGTGTGGGACGACGAGACGCCGGAACTCCGGACGCCCGGCGCCGCCAGCCGGTGGTGGCTGCACCACAGTCTGGCGTCGCTGACCGAGTCGCTGGAGCGTCTGGGCGCCGGGCTCGTCCTGCTGCGCGGGCGGAGCGAGACCGTGATCGAGACGGTGCTGCGCGAGGCACACGCGTCCGCGATCTTCTGGAACCGGCGCTACGGCGGGGCGGAGCGGCGCATCGACGAAGCGGTGAAGACCGCGGCACGTGCGTCGGGCGTCGAGGCCACGAGCTTCGCTGCCAACCTGCTCTTCGAGCCGTGGACGATCCGGACCGGGCAGGACACCCCGTTCTCGGTCTACACGCCGTTCTGGCGGGCCTGTCTCGCGGCCCCCGCGCCGCGGAAACCCGGACCCGCACCCCGTGACGTGCGTGGAGGAACCGCGCCCCGGTCCCTCGAGACCGTCGCACTCGACGACCTCGGGTTCCTGCCGACGCATCCTGACTGGGCCGGCGGCCTGCGCGAGACGTGGGAACCGGGCGAAAAGGCGGCGCACGAGCAACTGAAGCGCTTTCTCGCCGACGATCTCGGCGACTACCGCGAGCAGCGCGACGTACCCGGTGTGGATGCGACCTCGCGGCTCTCTCCCCGGCTGCGCTGGGGAGAGCTCAGCCCGCACCAGGTCTGGCACGCCACCGTCGAGAAGCGCCAGGGCGCCACGGCTCACAGCGCGTCGACCTTCCTCTCGGAGATCGGCTGGCGCGAGTTCGCCTATCACACGCTCTTCGAGCACCCCGACCTGGCGACGGTGAACATCCATCGCGAGTACGACTCCTTCCCGTGGCCGCGCTTGCATCCGTCTGCGCTTTGGGCCTGGGAACAGGGTCGCACCGGCGTGCCCCTGGTGGATGCGGGGATGCGCGAACTGTGGAGAACCGGTGTCATGCACAACCGGGTGCGCATGGTGACCGCGTCGTTCCTGATCAAGAACCTGCTGATCGACTGGCGCCACGGCGAGCAGTGGTTCTGGGACACCCTGGTCGACGCCGACCCCGCCAACAACGCCTTCAACTGGCAGTGGGTCGCCGGCAGCGGCGCGGACGCCGCGCCGTACTTCCGCATCTTCAACCCGGAGCTGCAGCGGCAGAAGTTCGACCCGCACGGCGACTACGTGCGCCGCTGGGTGCCCGAGTGGGACACTCCCGACTACCCCGAGCCCATGGTCGACCTCGCCGAGACGCGCCGGGCGGCCCTCGCCGCCTACGACGTCGTCAAACGCTCACGCTGACGCGGGCGCTGCCACGGGTTCAGCGCCCGTGCTCCGCGAGGATCTGATCCACGTCGATGCTGCGCAGCAGGGCCTCCCAGTCGATGGCGCGTGCCTCGTCGGCGACATCCTCGTCGGCGAGCACGCGCCCGGAGCGCTCCACCACGACGCCGCGCGGCAGCAGCCTGTTCAGCTCGGCCAGGATGGCATCATCCACCGCCTCGGTGTCGAAGTCGGCGCCGACGCGCGCGTAGTAGTCGCCGGACAGCGTGTAGGAGACGATCCCGGTTTCAATGCGGCTCATGTGCCGCATGCTAGCCCGTCCCGGCCGCGAATCGTCAAGCGGCTCCCCGATCCGGGCCCGGGCGCCGGTCGTGGGCCGGCGCGACCGACGCGGGTACAGTGCGCCGCATGACCGATCGACCGGATGACACCGCAGCACCCCGCGACGCCGACGAGCTCACCGACGCCGTGAGCGACCTCGGCAAGACCGACACGGATCGCCTCGAGGCGGTGCAGGAGCACAACGACTCCCTGGAGGAGCGTCTCCCCGACAGCAGCGAACTCCCCCGCACTCACGAGACCCCCGGGCAGGGGTAGCCGCGTCGATCCGTCCCCGACCGGGGACTGGGGCCACCGCCGGTGCGCTCGATAGCGTGGCCGGATGAGTGCACAGCGGATGCGAGACCGCGCCCCCGGGACGGCCGTGATGGAGCAGGTGGTCCGGCTGCAGGAGGCGGCTCCGCCGCGCTCGCCGCTTGCCCGGGCGTTCGGGATGGATCCGCTGCCGGCTGACGCCCAGCCGTGGTTCGCCGGTGCTCTGGGCGAGCGCCAGGTCGGTGCGACGCTGGGGCGGCTGCCGAAGGGATGGAGTGCGTTCCACGCCGTCCCGGTCGGCTCAGGGGAGGCGGATGTCGACCACCTCGTCGTCGGCCCGGGCGGCGTGTTCGTCATCAACACGAAGCACCATCGCGGCGCACGTGTGTCGGTCTACGACCGGTCCGTGCTGGTCAACGGCGTCAAGCAGCCCTACCTGCGGAACTCCGACCTCGAGGCCTCGCGCGTCCGAGGCCTGCTGGTGCGCGCCGGGATCGAAGCGCCCGTCCACGCGGCGATCGTGGTCGTCGGCGCGAAGGAGGTACGCATCCACCGCAAGCCCGTCCGCACCGCCGTGGTGCGCTCCGAGGTGCTCGTGCGCTGGCTCACCCGCCGGCCGGCGGCTCTGGATGCGGAGACCGCCGCGCGAGCGGCCCGCCTGTTCGACGACCCGGCCAGCTGGCGGGCCGTCGCCTCGCCGGGCGACACCGCGGAGCGCTTCGGCGCGATCGAGCGTGAGGTGCGCAGCGCGCAGCTGGTGCGCGCCGGCTGGGGACTCGCCGCCGGCCTCGCCCTCGCCGCTGCCGCCCTCCCGTTCCTCTCCCACTGACGACCCCGCCCACCGACGACCCACACCGACAGCTCCTGAGTTTTTCCGCGTTTTCGGCGACGAAAGACCGAAAAACTCAGGAGCTGATGGCGGGAGGGACGACGCGGGGTTAGGCGAGGTGCGCTGTGGTGCGCATCGTCAGGGTGACGGCACCCTCGGCGTCGGCGAGGTCGAGAGCGATGTCGGCGCCGGTGAGCTCGGTGAGAGACCGCAGGTGGGTGCCGCCGCAGGGGATCTCGACCGCCCCCTCGGACAGCTCGGCACGCCAGCGGCGCCGGTCGCCGAGACCCTGGCGAGCGCCCTCGCGCACGATCGAGATGGCGGCGCCGCTCGCGATCCAGTTGGCGAGCGTGCGATTCGCCGCGGCGGTCACCTCATCCAGCTGCGCCGGGAGGTCGGCGGCCGCGAAGCCCTTCTTCCGCAGGCTCTTGCCGATCCGGTACTCGTCGAGCGAGCCGCCCTCGAGGATGCGCGAGCTGGTGATGCCGAGCTGGTCGAAGTTCGGGCGTCCGCGGCCGTCGACGGCGACCTCCTTCGTCCACAGGCCGGCGAGCGCGTCGTTCAGCGCGAGGGACGCCAGATGGCAGGCGGTGTGCCCGGCGGAGAGGGCGCGACGACGAGCCGGGTCGACGCTGACGACAGCGGCGGTCCCAGGCTCGATGCCTGCAGCATCCTCGATCAGGTGGCACACGACGAAAGCCCAGCCCTCTGTTCCGGTGCGGACCGGCGCGTCGCCGACGTGCAGGGTGGTGCCGTCGGTCGCGCCGACCACCGCATCCACCACCTCGTAGGTACGCCCGTCGACGGTCAGCGTCCCGGCGTCGGCGGGCTGATCCGGCCACACCGGGTCGATCGGATGGAAAGCCGTCCGGTCGAGCACCACGGCGGAGCGGCCGTCCGGCAGCGGTTGGACGAGGACGACGGTCCCGGTGGAGGTCAGATCGCCGTCGGGATAGGTGACGGCGGTGTCGATGGAGGGCAGGCTCATCCCTCCAGCCTAGGTCGGAGCGGAACGGCACGCCCGTTCGTCCGGCGAGTGGCGACGCGACGCCCCGATACGGCAGCATGGCGGCATGGCGAACACCGGCGACCAGCCCTGGCAGCGCGTCCCCATCGATCCGCAGAGCGTCGACGCACCGCTCTCGCGCGCCGCCGTCTTCCTGGTGGTGACGGTCGACGACACGCCGGAGGCGCTCGCCACCGTGAAGGATGTGCTCGGCGGCATCACCGACCAGGTGAAGACGGTCGGATTCCGCGACCTCGGCGCCCGGCTCTCGTGCAACGTCGGGATCGGCGCCGCGCTCTGGCCGCGTCTCACCGACATGCCGCTCCCGCGCGAGCTGCACCCGTTCCGCGAGATCGCCGGGTCGGTGCACACCGCCGTCTCGACGCCGGGCGACCTAATGTTCCACATCCGCGCCGAGCGGAGCGACTTCACGTTCGAGCTGGAGCGCCAGCTCCTCGACTCCCTCGCCGGTGCTGTCGAGGTCGTGGACGAGGTGGTCGGATTCCGCTACTTCGACGCGCGCGACCTGCTCGGCTTCGTCGACGGCACCGCCAACCCGGCGGGCGGCGACATGACGCAGGCGACCGTCGTCGGCGACGAGGACCCGGATCACGCGGGCGGCAGCTACGTCGTCGTGCAGAAGTATCTGCACGACCTGGGCGCCTGGAACCGTCTGCCTGTGCCGTCGCAGGAGGGCGTGATCGGCCGCACCAAGGTCGAGAACATCGAGCTGGACGACGCCGAGCACGGCCAGAAGTCGCACAAGACTCTCGCGACGATCGTCGACGAGGCGGGGGTCGAGCACGACATCCTGCGCGACAACATGCCGTTCGGACGCCCCGGACACGGCGAGTTCGGCACCTACTTCATCGGGTACTCCCGCGCGCTCTGGGTGATCGAGCGGATGCTGGAGCGGATGTTCGTGGGCGACCCGGAGGGCAGCTACGACCGCATCCTCGACTTCTCGACCGCGGCGACCGGCTCGACATTCTTCGCGCCCACCCGCAGCTTCCTGGAGTCCCTCGCCGACTGACGGCGTTGCCGACGCTGCGACTCCCTGAACGGCGTGAGCCATAGTGCCGGCCCACAGAGCCCCCGGCTCCATCGCCCTCCCCACGGCGAACCTCAGCTCCACCGCGGTCAACGCATCCATCCGGTAACACAGCCCGACGCACCCACGGTTCCCTCCGACCTGGGTGGATTGGGGGTGCTTTTGTAGGCATAGCCGAATGGCTCGACTATCAGCCCGTCACGATCCCATATACGCCGTCGTCTATCCGGGTAACAGGGTCTTTCCCTGGATGCTCGCGCGAACTCGCGCGTTCAAAGATGAGCGAAGGAGATTCACATGCACCGACTGACGAAGGTGGCTTCGGCAAGCGAATTGCACTGGGCCTAATTCTCGGAACCGGGATCACCGCGGCGAATGCGGACGAGGCACCGGACTCGGCTGAGGCCGTGTTCAGCGACTTCGTGGACGCATTGAACGTCAGTGACGCAACCGATGCCGCCCTCAACCAGAAGTTCGACCAGCTACCTGCGGCTGAACAGGAGCGGGTCGCGGACGTGATCGAGGAGGACCCGCTGTCGCTGATGCAATTCAGCACGGGTGCACCTACCCTGACCTCGGGCAGCGAAACGGTCGCAGAACCGGCGCTTGCACGCAAGGTCGCTAGCTCCATCACGACAGCGGCGCATCACAGTGTTTCTACCAGCAGGCGAGCGTTGGCACGGAGCGTCGCCAGCGGACTTCACATCCACACTGCTGTATCGAGCCCCCGATACACTGCCACATACCCGGTGAACGCAAGCCTCTTCGGGATCACGACGGGCACCTTCAATATGCGTTACGTCTTCGAAGCAACCTCCACCAACGTCACCCGCAACCTGGAGTGCTCGGGGTGGTTCACCGGGGCAGCCGGCGTCTGGAACATCAGCACCAGCCAGAGCAACTACCTCTCCGGCGGTTCAGGCTCATGCACCGTCCGATACAACATGGCGCTCGCCTTCAAGGGATCCTTCTTCAGCACCAATAAGCAGCAGCAGCTCATCTACAAGGGCACCCGACTCACCAGCGCGAGCGTGAAGAACGTTTAGTATGACTGCAACTGCTATGCCGCGAACGCGCCCCGCCGTGACCGACCGATGGCTGCTGGTCGCCTCCGTAGCGGTCGGCGTGCTAGCCCCCGTCGTGTGGCCAGCACTGATCGGTGCGGTCGCCCTTCTGATCTGGGTCTCCGTGCGATTGGCCCGACAGCGGCCTCGGTCGGTAGCACTGCTCACCACTGCGATTGTCGCGCTCTGCCTGTCCATCGTCGGTGCGGTAGCACTCGGTGTGGCCACCGCCGCTACTGTCTCTGACACAGGAGGCGGAGGAGTTACGCTCATCCAGGGCTGATTACCTAGGCAGCCGTCCAACCACTGAAAGACCCCCGCACTCCCCCGGAGCTGCGGTGGTATTTCACGCGAGGAAGTAACGAGTGGGAGCGGGCGTCGTCAGTGGCAGTAGGGTGAGTGCGATCAAGCTCGCCGCCTGTAGAGTTCCCCGACGTAGGCATTTTGGTATAGCTCATGGTGCAGAAGTACCTGCGCGACCTGGGCGCCTGGAACCGGCTGCCCGTGCCGTCGCAGGAAGGCGTGATCGGCCGCACCAAGGTCGAGAACATCGAGCTGGATGACGCAGAGCACGGACAGAAGTCGCACAAGACCCTCGCGACGATCGTCGACGAGGCAGGGGTCGAGCACGACATCCTGCGGGACAACATGCCGTTCGGACGCCCGGGACACGGCGAGTTCGGCACCTATTTCATCGGCTACTCCCGCGCGCTCTGGGTGATCGAGCGGATGCTGGAGCGGATGTTCGTCGGCGACCCGGAGGGCAGTTACGACCGCATCCTCGACTTCTCGACCGCGGCGACCGGCTCGACGTTCTTCGCGCCCACCCGCAGCTTCCTGGAGTCCCTCGGCAGCTGACCGGCCTTCGGCAGCCGACCGAGCGCGATGCCCGCCAGCACGATCGCGAGTCCCACCAGCTGCCGCCCGCTCAGTGCCTCCCCCGCGACCAGCGCGCCGAGCACCACGCCGGTGACCGGGTTGAGCAGCCCGATCAGTCCGACCGTTCCGGCCGGGAGGTGACGTAGGCCCGCGAACCACGCGACGAACGCCAGTGCGGTCGCGATTACCGTGACGTAGGCGAATCCGGCGATCGCCGCGCCGTCCAGCGCCGGAGGCGCGCCTTCCACGATCACGGCGACCGGCAGCACGAGCAGCCCGCCGGCCAGCAGCTGCCAGGCGGTGGATGCGACCAGGTCGACCGCTCCCCAGCGCGTCGCGAGCGCGTAGCCGATCGCCGAGCCGACCAGGGCGGTCACGGCGAAGACGACCCCGAGTCCGTCGACCGCATCCGCTCCCCCGAACAGCATGAGCGCGACGCCCACGATGCCCGCCGCACCGCCCGCGAGAGCCAGCGCGCGCGGCCGCTGCCCGAGGATCACCCGGCCGGCCGCCATCATCACGAGCGGCGACGCCGCCATGACCGTCGAGGCCACGCCGGACGGCAGGCGTTGCGCCACCGCGTAGACCAACGCGAAGAAGCCGCCGGTGTTCAGCACGCCCAGCACGGCGGACCGCCACCACCAGGCACCGTGCGGACGGCGACGGCTGATCACCAGCAGGATCACCCCGGCCGGGAGGGCGCGGATGACGGCTCCCCAGAGCGCATCGTCGGGCAGCACGGCCCGCGTGACGACGTACGTGGAGCCCCACGCGACGGGCGCGATGGCGGTGACGAGCATCCACCGCCAGGTCGAGGCGAACCAATTATCTTCCATGGAAGTTACTTTAGCTTCCGGGGAAGGTATTGTGAAGGGATGGAGCAGGAGACCGGAGAGCAGATCGACGCCGTCGCACGCATCCAGGCCGAGTGGCGGCGCGAACGTCCGGACCTCGACCCGACACCGCAGGGGGTCATCGGCCGACTGCACCGCGTCGCCGCCCGGCTCACCGACGAGCTGGTGACGGTCTACGAGGCGCACGGTCTCGCCGAGGGCGACTTCGACGTGCTCGCCACGCTCCGCCGCGCCGGGGCGCCCTACGAGCGGACGGCCGGAGAACTCGCCGAGCACACCATGATCACCACCGGCGGCATGACGAAACGCATCGACCGCCTGGAGCGCGCCGGCCTCGTCACCCGTCGCGCCTCCGAGACCGACGGCCGCGGCCGTGTCGTGGCGCTCACCTCGCGCGGACGCGAGACCATCGACGCCGCCTTCACGGATCACCTCGCCAACGAGCACCGCCTCATCGACGAATTGAGCGCGCGGGATGCTGCCGAGCTCGAGCGCATCCTCACCGTCTGGCTCTCCCGGCTGGAGCCCTGACCGATGCCCGAGAGCACCCGCGGAATACTCCCCGACACACCTCCCGCGTAACGCGACGCAGGTTTTCGCAACAGGTCGTCATGTTCGTGGCGACGGCGCGCGGCCACGCGGTACAAACGGTCGATCATGTCGCGCATCTTCACGAGCAAGTTCAGTCCGGGACGGGCCCGCTGGGAGCTGGTCGTCAGCCCGCAGGGCGACGTGTACGCCTTCCCGCTCACCCTGCCGCTCGCCCAGCGTCAGGTGCTGGGCGGCCACCGTCGCTACCTCGTGGGGCGCGTCACCCGGGGCGCGCAGGCGTGGACGGCCGCCGGTCCCTCGGGGCTCGTCTACGGCACGACGTTCCCGTCACTGCCCTCAGCGTTGGAGGCGATCGCCGACGAGGTGGACCTGGCACCGGTTCCCTGACGGCGACTGCACCGATCAGGCGGACTTGAGCAGCGCGTCCTCGAGGGCCACCCACGGCAGCATCGCGCACTTCACCCGCGTGACGTACTTGGAGACGCCGGCGAGGACGACCGCGTCGCCGAGCAGTTCCTCGTCGCCCTCCAGCGCGCCCTTCGAGTGCATGAGTTCGCGGAAGGCGGCGATGGATGCGGCCAGCCGCTCGCGGTCCACCTCCTCGACGAGGTCGCTCAGCAGCGACGCGGAGGCCGTCGAGATCGAGCAGCCGTGCCCCTCCCAGCCGATCGAGAGGATGCGCCCGTCGGCCGCGGTGCGGACGCCGACCGTCACCTCGTCGCCGCAGGTGGGGTTGAACTGGTGCGAGGTCGCCGCCTCGTCACCCGCGATGCCGTAGCCGTGCTTCTCGCGGGCGTGGTCGAGGATGACCTGCTGGTACAGGTTCTGCAGGTCGCTCATCGGACTCCTCCGCTCGTGACGCCGAAGAAGACGCGGGCGTCGGCGATCGCCTGGACGGCCGCATCCACCTCGTCGGCGGTGTTGTAGAGATAAGTGCTGATGCGCGTGCTGGCGGTCGCGCCGAACCGGCGGTGCACAGGCTGCGCGCAGTGGTGGCCGACCCGGACCGCGATGCCGCGGTCGTCGAGGAATTGGCCGACGTCGTGCGCGTGGATGCCGTCCACCACGACGCTCGCGAGGCCGACCCGTGGCAGACCGGCACCCGGGCCGAGCACGCGCACGCCCTCGACCTCCGCGAGGCGGGCGAGCAGCCGCTCCCCCAGCGCCTCCTCGTGCGCTTCGATCGCGGGCATCCCGACCGCATCGAGGTAGTCGACGGCGGCGGCGAGGGCGACGGCCTGCGATACGCGCTGAGTCCCGGCCTCGAACCGCTGCGGCGCCGGGAGGTACTCGGCGCCCTCCAGCGTCACCTGCGTGATCATGGAACCGCCGGTGAGGAAGGGCGGGAGAGCGTTGAGCAGCTCGCTGCGGCCGTAAAGGGCGCCGACGCCGGTCGGGCCGAGCATCTTGTGGCCCGAGAACACGGCGAAGTCGACGTCAAGGGCGGGCAGGTCGACCGCCAGATGCGGGACGGACTGGCAGGCGTCCAGCACGACGAGCGCGCCGTGCTCGTGGGCCAGCGCGACGAGCTCCGCGACGGGGGTGATGCCGCCGAGCACGTTGGAGACATGGGCGAACGCGACGACCCGTGTGCGCGGTCCGATGACCTCGGCGGCCTGATCGAGCCGCAGCATCCCGTCGTCGGTCAGGCCGATCACGCGCAGGGTCGCGCCCGTGCGCGCGGCGAGCTCCTGCCACGGAATGAGATTGGCGTGGTGCTCCGCCTCCGTCACGACGAGCTCGTCGCCCGGGCCGAGGCGGAAGCGCTCCGCCTCCGCGCCACCGCGCCCGAGAGAGGCGTTCGACATCCCGTAGGCCAGCAGGTTGATGCCCTCGGTCGCGTTGGAGGTCCACACCAGCTCTTCCGGCTGCGCGCCGACGAATCCGGCGACGCGCGCCCTCGCGTCCTCGAACAGCTCCGTCGCCTCCCCGGCAACCGTGTGCGCGCCGCGGTGCACGGCCGAGGTGAAGCGCTCGGCGAACTCGCGCTCGGCGTCGAGCACCTGGCGCGGCTTCTGCGACGTGGCGCCCGAGTCGAGGTAGACGAAGGGGTGCCCGTTCACCTCTCGCGAGAGGATCGGGAAGTCCGCGCGGAGGGCGGCCGTGTCGAGAGTGTCGGTGCGCATACGGGCGTCAACGTTACCGGGGTCCACTTCAATCCCGCTGAGTGTGTCGTTCGCCTCGCGACCGCCTCCGACGTCCTCTCGCTTCCGCTCCCGTCGACGCTTCGCTAGGCTGCTCCCGGCCCCCGAACGGGGGCAGACATCCAGGCCACACACTGGCCGCCCCCGATGGCAAAGGTGCGATCATGTCCGACTCCCTCCACTCCCCCTCCCGGCTCCGCCGCGTGTTCGTCGGCGCCGCGAGTGCTCTCGTGCTCGTGCTCGGCGTCGGCCTGGCTGACGCCCCTGCAGCGCTCGCCTGGGATCCGGGGCCCGGCAACGGACACGGCCATGGTGACACCGCGCTCGCGCCGCGCACCTCGTTCACCATGGCACCGGACGGGTCGAGCGGAGCGACCCAGGGCGGCGAAGGCATCCCGAACATCGACTCCGTGAAGAAGACGATCGCCACCTACTACGGCGATCCCGGCACCGGTGCCGCGAACAAGACCGATTCGCCGTACATCCGCGAGCTCGGCGGCATCCTGGGCCGCGAGAAGGCGGAGCTCAAGGCCGAGTACGACCGCGCCGTGCAGCAGGGCCAGAAGCCCGCAATCGTCTTCGACGCCGACGACACGACCCTGTGGACGTACGACATGGAGGTCGCGGACATGCACTTCCAGTTCGACCCGGCCGAGCAGGATGTGTGGGTCCAGGGCCAGCGCTTCCCCGCCACTCCCGGGATGGTCGACTTCGTGAACCAGGCCGCCGCGCTCGGATACACCGTGTTCGGGCTGACCGGGCGAAACGACAATCAGAAGGCCGCCACCCTCGGCAACCTCGACAAGGTCGGGTACACCGCGTTCACCTCCGACCGCTTCTACACGAAGTGGACGGGCACCGGCGCCTCCCAGCAGCCCTCCTACATCACGTGCGCGGCGGCCAGCTGCACGACCGTCGAGTACAAGGCGCTGACGCGGAAGCACATCCAGGACCTCGGCTACACGATCACGCTCAACGTCGGCGACCAGTGGTCTGACCTCCAGGGCGGCTACGCCGAGGAGGCGCTCAAGCTCCCGAACCCGACCTACTACCTGCCGTCGGCAGACCTGCCCGGCGTCTCCGAGCCGCAGCTCGCCCCGCGCACCCACTTCACCATGGCGCCCGACGGGTCGAGCGGGGCCACGGAGGGCGGCGAGGGCATCCCGAACATCGACTCCGTCAAGAAGACCATCGCCACGTACTACGGCGACCCGGGAACCGGCATCGCGAACAAGACCGACTCGCCCTACATCCGTGAGCTCCGCTCCATCGTGCTCCGCCAGGCTCCGGTGCTGGCCGCGACCTGCTTCGTCGAGAAGAAGCTGCACAAGAACCCGGCGATCGTGCTCGATACGGACGACACCACGCTCTGGACGTACGACATGGAGGTCGCGGACATGCACTTCCAGTTCAACCCGGCCGAGCAGGATGTGTGGGTGCAGCAGCAGCGCTTCCCGGCCACGCCGCACATGACGACCCTGGCGGCCGTCGCCCAGAAGGCCGGCTGCACGCTGATCGGCCTCACCGGGCGCAACGACGACCAGAAGGCGGCGACGCTCGGCAACCTCGCGAAGGTCGGCTACACCGGCTTCACTGCGCAGAACTTCTACACGAAGTGGACGGGCGTGGGCGCCTCGCAGCAGCCGTCCTACATCACGTGCGCGACGGCCAAGTGCACCACCATCGAGTACAAGTCGCAGACGCGGGCGCACATCGAGTCGCCCGCCGGCGGCCGCTTCGACATCGTCGCCAACTTCGGCGACCAGTACAGCGACCTGATCGGCGGGTACGCCGACCGGGCCGTCAAGCTGCCGAACCCGACGTACTACCTGCCGTAACCGGGAACATGTAACCCCCGTCCGCTCGGCCGTGACCGAACCATCCCCACCCGGATAGGCTCGGAGCATGGTCGAGCGGACGAACGGTTCCCCCTGGTTCTTCATCCTGGGAGTCGCGCTCGTCGTCATCGGGCTCGCGGGTCCGCTGCTGGTGGATGCGCTGACCGATGAGACGCAGTGGCTCGTGCGCGGCGCCGGTGTGCTCGTGGCGATCGGCGGAGCGGTGCTGATCGGATTCGGCGTGCGGCGGCGACAGGGGCGCTGAGCCCGTCCCGTTGAGCGCAGGGGCTACGCTGCACACCATGAGCACCCTCGTCTCCTCCGACGGCAGCACGATCGCATACGAGATCGACGGGACGGGTCCCGCCGTGATCCTGGTCGACGGCGCGATGTGCTTCCGGGATGCCGGGCCGATGCGCCCGATCGCCGCCGCCCTCCGCGACCGGCTCACGGTCGTCCTCTACGACCGCCGCGGGCGCGGCGACAGCGAGGATCGGCTGGCCGATCCGTCCGCACGCGCCGACGCGGCCGCGCGCGAGATCGAGGACATCGCCGCGCTGGTGGATGCCGTGGGCGGCTCGGCCACGGTGTTCGGAATGTCGTCAGGTGGCGCCCTCGCCCTGGCCGCGGCTGCCGCCCTCGGCCCGGACCGCATCCCGCGCGTCGCCGTCTACGAGCCGCCGTACCTGCCCGACGCGATGCTCCCCTCGGCGACCGCCTATACGAGCGAACTCGCGGTGGCGCTCGCGGCGGACGACCGCGCCGGCGCCGTCGAGCTGTTCCTCCGCCGCGTCGGCGTGCCGGATGCCGGAATCGAGGGGATGCGCCGCTCGCCCGGGTGGGAGAGCACGCTGGCGCTCGCCCCGACCCTCGCGTACGACGATGCCGCGATGGGCGACAGCCGCATCCCGGACGACCTGCTGCAGGCGATCAGCGTGCCGGTGCTCGGCCTCGCGGGCGAGCAGAGCCCCGGTTTCCTGCGCTTCGGCGCGGAGGGCGTGGCCGCCGCCGCTCAGGACGGCGAGTTCGCGATCGTGGCCGGCCAGACACACGACGTGTCGGGCGAGGCCATGGGGCCCCACCTCATCCACTTCGTCGCGGGCTGACCCGCGACATTCGTGCCGAATGTGCGCTTTCGACGCGCCATTCCGCACATTCGGCACGAATCTCAGGCCTCCCTGGATACCCCCGCGTGACGATTTGGCGCAAATCTCAGGCCCGATGGGCGAGGTGGCGCGTCAGTTGCGCACCGGCTCCGGCGCCTGGGCGCGGCGGCCGACGCCGCGGATCGGGCTGGCCGCCTGCTCCGCCTCGTGGTCGGGGCCGAGCGGGATGCCCGTGCGGTCGCGCAGCAGCAGGGTCGCGATGAGCCCGAGGAGCGTCATCCCGGCGAGATACCAGGTGACCGAGAGCGTGCTCCCC
The DNA here is from genome assembly GCF_043083605.1 of Leifsonia sp. NPDC014704. NCBI lineage: Bacteria > Bacillati > Actinomycetota > Actinomycetes > Micrococcales > Microbacteriaceae > Leifsonia > Leifsonia sp. NPDC014704. The sequence continues at coordinate 1,213,937 of NZ_JBIBYW010000001.1, forward strand.
GTCGCCTGCACGAGCGCGGTCGCGATGGTCGGGGCGAACGCGCCGCCGAGGATGGCCCCGATCGCGTACGAGATCGAGACGCCCGAGAAGCGGATGGATGCCGGGAACAGCTCCGAGTACAGCGCCGCCTGCGGTCCGTACGTGAACCCGAGTCCGATCGTGAGGATGGCGAGACCGACGAACAGCAGGCCGACGTTCGCCGTGTTGACCAGCGGGAACAGCGCGAACACGCCGACCAGCTGCAGGATCCACCCGATGATGTAGGTCGTGCGGCGCCCGATCCGGTCGCTCAGCCAGCCCGCGAACCAGGTGGCTGCCAGCCAGGTCACCGCGGAGGCCGCGACCGCCCACAGCACCGGGCCGCGCTCGAGCTTCAGCGGCCCCTCGGGGTCGGTCGAGTAGTTCTGGATGTATCCCCCGGTCGTCATGTAGCCGACCGCGTTGTTGCCGGCGAAGACCAGCGCGGCGACGACCACGAGGAGAGCGTGCTTGCGGAACACCTTGACGATCGGCATCCGGGTGCGCTCGCGGCGCTCCGCGATCTCGGTGAAGACGGGGCTCTCCTCGACGCGGCGCCGCACCCAGTAGCCGATCGCGATGAGCACGACGGAGAACAGGAACGGCACCCGCCAGCCCCACGCGAGGAACGCGTCGCCGGGGGCGATGACCGTCATCAGGGCCATCGCGCCCGAGGCGAGCAGCAGGCCGAGCGGCACGCCGATCTGCGGTGACGCGCCGAACAGTCCGCGCCGCGCGGTCGGCGCGTGCTCGACCGCCATCAGCACGGCGCCGCCCCACTCGCCGCCGGCCGAGATGCCCTGCAGCACGCGCAGCAGCACCAGGAAGATGGGCGCCGCGATGCCGATCGCCTCGTACGTCGGCAGCAGGCCGACGAGGGCGGTGGCGAGCCCCATCAGGATCAGGGTGACGACCAGCACTTGGCGGCGGCCGTACCGATCGCCGAAGTGCCCGGCGAGGAACGCGCCCAGCGGACGGAACAGGAAGCTCACCCCGACCGTCAGGAACGACAGCACCGTGGCGAACTGCGGCCCGGCGGGCGCGAAGAACAGCTGGCCGAAGACGAGGCCGGCCGCGGAGGCGTAGATGAAGAAGTCGTACCATTCGACCGTCGTTCCGATGACGGTGGCGAAGACGACCCGGCGGCGGTCCGTCTGCGAGCGGATGCTGCCCGTTGGCGTGAAGGGGGATGTGCTCATCGTTGTGTACTCCCAGTGCTGCGACATCGTTGTCCCGGAGCGGCGCTCCGATCCGCCAATGATATACGATTTCGCATTCGAAGCAATGGGGTCCGTGAGATCGAGCGGGCACATCCCCCCAAGGGGTCAGCCGACCGCGTCCAATTCGGCGATCGCGTCATCCGGCAGTTGCAGCCCGGCACCCGCGATGTTGTCGTGCAGGTGCGCCACCGACGACGTGCCCGGGATCAGCAGGATGTTCGGCGAGCGGTGCAGCAGCCACGCCAGGGCGACGGCGAGCGGCGTCGCACCGAGCCGCTCGGCGACCGACGTGAGCGTGCCCGACTGCAGCGGCGTGAAGCCGCCGAGCGGGAAGTACGGCACGTACGCGATCCCCTCGCGGGCGGTCCGGTCGACCAGCGCGTCATCCTCCCGGTTGGCGATGTTGTAGAAGTTCTGCACGGTGACGACCGGTGCGATGGCCTGGGCCTCCGCCAGCTGCTCCGCGCTCACCGTGCTGAGCCCCAGGTGCCGGATGAGCCCCTCCCGCTGCAGGTCGGCGAGAGCCCCGAACTGCTCGGCGAGCGATCCGGGCTCCGGACGATCGAAGCCGCCGACGCGCAGGTTGACGACGTCCAGCGCCTCGAGTCCGAGCGAGCGCAGGTTCTGGTGCACCTGGTCGCGCAGCTGCTGCGGCGAGCGCGCGTGCGGCCAGTTTCCCTCCGCATCCCGCTCCGCCCCGACCTTCGTGACGATGTGGAGGGTGCCGGGATACGGCGCGAGCGCCTCGCGGATGATCTCGTTGGTCACGTGCGGGCCGTAGAACTCGGCCGTGTCGATGTGCGTGATGCCCGCCTCAACGGCCGCGCGGAGCACCGCGATGGCTCCGTCACGGTCGGTCGGCGGACCGAACACGCCCGGGCCGGCGAGCTGCATGGCGCCGTATCCGAAGCGGGTGAGGTCGAGGTCGCCGGTGCGGTAGCTGCCACCGGGGAGGGCGGCGCGAGTGGTGTCGATGTCTGTCATGGCATCCACTCTCCGGCCTCGCCCGCGCGCCAGGCAGTACCGCGACGATCCTGGGGATGGGAGGACCTGGATGCGCTCACCGCTCGCTCCTAGACTCGCGCTGTGGCCACCTCCCGCTCCGAACCGAACTCCCTCGGCGAGTACCTCCGCGCCCGGCGCGAGCTCGTCGACCCGGCCTCCGTCGGCCTCCGGGTCACGGGCGTCCGCCGCACGCCGGGACTCCGCCGTGAGGAGGTCGCGACGCTCGCGGGGATCAGCGCCGACTACTACCTGCGGCTCGAGCAGGGGCGCGACCGTCACCCGTCCGCGCAGGTGCTGACCGCGCTCGCGCGCGTCTTCGACCTCGACGCGGCGGCCACCGAGTACCTCTTGAGCCTGGGCGAGCCGCTGCCCGCGCGCGTCCGCCGCCCTGCCCGTCGTACCGTGCCGAAGGGCATCCTCCAGTTGCTGGAGGTGATCGAGCTTCCCGCGTTCGTGGAGGACCGGATGTTCGACGTGCTGGCAGCGAACCCGCTCGCGACCGCTCTCTCCCCCAGCATCCGCCCGGGCGAGAATCGCCTGCGCTCGCTCTTCCTCGACGAGGAGGAGCGGGCGCTCTACCCGGACTGGGAGCAGGCGACCGCCGGGCTGATCGCGTCGTTCCGGGCCTCCATCGGCAGCGACGTCGACGACCCGCGCATCGCGCAGCTCGTCGGCGAGCTCTCGCTGGGCAGCGAGCACTTCCGCAAGCTGTGGGCGCGCCACGATGTGCGCGGGCTCGGCGGGGGTGCCGCCCGGCTCGACCACCCCCGGGTCGGGATGCTGGAGCTCAGCAGGCAGAAGCTGCCCATCGGCGACTCGGGCGGGCAGCTGTTGGTGATCTATCACGCGGAGGCGGGCTCGGCGTCCGCCGCAGCGCTGCGCGAGCTGGGTGCGTCGGCGTCCGCCCTCGAAGCGACCACGCAGTCGGCGCCCGCGCCCGTCCGCTCGTCCCACCGCTCGCGCTGAGCCCGACCTGTCGGGGCCGTCCGCACAGACCTCTGGTGCACCCCGGGGTGCGTGCAACAGAATGCGTGCATGAACGGCGTCCCGCGGGTGATCCGCACGCCGGACCAGCGGCTGCGCGTCTTCGTCAGTTCGACCCTCAAAGAGCTCGCCCCGGAACGCCGGGCCGCGCGAGCGGCGATCGAGCGCCTGCACCTTGCGCCGGTCATGTTCGAGCTGGGCGCCCGGCCGCATCCACCGCGGGAGCTGTATCGCGCCTACCTCGAGCAGAGCGACGTGTTCGTCGGCCTGTACTGGGAGCGGTACGGCTGGGTCGCCCCGGACGAGGAGGTCTCCGGGCTCGAGGACGAGTACAACCTGTGCCCGCCGCAGCTGCCGCGCCTCATTTACATCAAGGACCCGGCCCCGGGCCGTGAGCCGCGGCTGGCCGAACTCCTCGATCGCATCCGGGCGGACGACCGGGCGTCGTTCAAGTACGTCGAGTCCGCCCAGGAGCTTCAGGTGCTGCTGGAGGCCGACCTGGCGATCCTCTTGGCCGAGCGTTTCGAGCTCAGCAGGCTCGCGACGTCGCCCCCGCATCCGGTGGCGTCCGCAGCGCCGGTCTCGGCGCCCGCGCTCCCGTCGCCCCTCACCCGCTTGATCGGTCGCGAGGCCGATATCGAGGCGGTCCGCGGGATGCTCACCGGCGGCGCCCGGTTGGTGACCATCACCGGGCCCGGCGGGATGGGGAAGAGCCGGCTGGCGATCGCCGCAGCAGCGAATCTGGGCGACCGCTTCCCCGACGGTGCGGTGTTCGTCGACGTCTCCCCCGCGCACGACGCCCCCGGTGTCGTCGGCGCTCTCGCCCAGGCCCTCGGCGTGCGGGACACCGGTGACGCACCGCTCGCCGACAAGGTCGCCACCGCCCTGCGCGACCGCAGGGTGCTGCTGCTGCTCGACAACTTCGAGCAGGCGCTCCCGGCTGCGCCCGTCATCACGGGCCTGCTCGCCGCCGCGCCCGGCGTCTCCGCGATCGTCACCAGCCGTTCGCTCCTGCGCGTGGGCGGCGAGCGACGCTACGACCTGGGGCCGCTGACGTCCGATGAGGCCATGACGCTGTTCGTCGAGCGCGCTCACGCCGTCCGGCCCGATTTCGAGATCACCCCGGACAATTCGGCGGACGTCGCGCGGATCTGCTCCGCGCTCGACGGTGTTCCGCTCGCGCTCGAACTGGGCGCGGCGCGCGTGCGGGTGCTCCCGCCGGCGGAGCTCGCCAGGCGGCTCGACCGGCGGCTCCCGCTCCTCGTCGGCGGCGCCCGCGATCTGCCCGAGCGGCAGCGGACCCTGCGCGCGACGATCGAATGGAGCGCCCAGCTCCTCGATCCGCCGGAGCGGACGCTCCTCGCCCAGCTCGGGGTCTTCGAGGGCGGGTTCTCGCTGGAGGCGGCGGAGTCCGTGGCCGCGGCGGTGGCGGCGGACGGCGAGGCGCCGGACGCGCTGGCGGCTCTCGCGGCGCTCGTCGACAACAGCTTGGTCCGGCAGCACGAGGACACGGCCGCCGCTCGCTTCTCCCTGCTCGCCACCGTTCGCGAGTATGCGATCGAGCAGCTGGAGGCCGAGGGGAGGCTGGACGCCGTCCGCGACGCGCACGCCGCCTTTTTCCTCGCACTGGCCGAGCGCGCGGACGCCGGCCTGGAGGGTGCGGACCAGCACGACTGGGTGAGGCGACTGGGCGCCGACACCGGCAACCTGCGCGCCGCCGTCCGGCACCTTCTCGACCGGCGGGACTGGACACGCGGGGCACACCTGGCGTGGAGCCTCTACGTCTACTGGTGGGTGGCCGGCCTGCTGGGAGAGGTGCGCGGGTGGATGGAGGAGGTCCTCGCCGCCGATGCTGCGCTGGACGACCGCACCCGCGCCATCGCGCTCTACTTCACGCAGGCGATCACGTTCTGGCAGGACCAGGGCGGGACGGTCGCGGCGAGCCTCACGGAGAGCGCCGAGCTGTTCCATCGCTCGGACGACTCCGACGGTGAGGCCCTCGCCCTCATCTCGTTCGCTCTCGCCGTGCTCGCCTCCCCGCAACCGGATCCGGCCGCCGCCGACGACGCCATGGCGACCAGCCTGCGCCTTTTCCGCGGCTGCGGCGACCGGTGGGGGCAGGCGATGGCGCTGGTCATGCTTGGCCGGGTCGCCCTGCTGCGCGAGCAGGTGGATGCGGCGCTCGGGCACTTCGAGGAGAGCCTCACCCTCGCCCACGACAACGGCGACGAGCTGGGCGTGACGATCGCGCAGCACCACCGCGGTTGGGCCCGGCTGCTGCTCGGCGATGCGGCCGGCGCGACCTCCGACTTCTCGGCGTGCCTGGCGCTGTCCCGCCGGCTCGGCCATGTGGAGGGCATCGCCTATGGACTGGAGGGGATGGTCGCGGTCGCCGCTCTCTCCGGCGACGTCGGCCGGGCCGGCCGGCTGCTGGGGGCATCCCGTTCGCTCCGTGAGCGCACCGGCCTGCACAACGCGCCGGCGTTCTCGTTCCACCAGCTCTTCGTCGACCGGATGCTCGCGGCGGCGTCCGCCTCCGACGCCGAGGCCTTCGAGGCCGCCGTCGCGGAGGGCCGGTCCCTGCCCGCCGACCGCGCCGTCGCCGAGGCGGAGGGACACGCCTCATGACGGACCGCGTGCACCCGTACACGCGCGTCGTCGGCGCGATTATCATCCCGTTCCTGATCGCCGCGTTCGTCCTGCTCTACCCGCTGGCCGACACCACCGACCGACTGTTCGCCTGGACCATCCGCCCGCCGATCACCGCGATGCTGCTCGGCAGCGCCTATGCGGGCGGCATCGTGTTCTTCGCCCACGTGGTGCGGCCGAACCGGTGGCACGCCGTGCGTCACGGCTTCCCCGCCGTCCTGCTGTTCGCCACCCTGCTCGCGGTCGCGACGTTCCTGCACTGGGACCGCTTCCATTTCGGCCACCTGTCGTTCATCGTCTGGGTGACGCTGTACGTGACGACGCCGTTCCTGGTGCTGGCCGCGATGATCGTGAACCGCGGGGAGGACTCCGGAGCGGTCGAACAGCAGGATGCGGTCCTGCCCGGCTGGGTACGCATCCTGCTCGCCCTTATCGGGATCTGCTCGCTGGTGGTCGGGCTGGTGCTGTTCGTCGCACCGCAGCTGGCGATCTCGATCTGGGCCTGGCCGCTGACGCCGCTGACCGCCCGCGTCTGCGGCGCCATCCTGACCCTTCCCGGCATGGTCAACCTGTGGATGCTCGGCGACGCGCGCTGGAGCGCGTTCCGGCAGATCTTCCAGGCGCAGCTTGTCGCGCTGGCGCTGATGCTGCTCGCTCTCCTCCTGCGCGGAGGCGAGCTGCTGTGGTCGCGGCCGTCCGCCGCCCTGCTCGTCTGGGGCCTCGTCGGCTCGTTCATCGTCTACGCCGCGCTCTACGTGTGGGCCGAGCGCAGACGCCTGCGGACATGACGAAGCGCGGCGCGGACCGCCCGAGGTCCGCGCCGCGCCCACTCCTGGCCCGTGGGGGCGGGTTACTTCCGGAGGAAGGTCAGGAGCGCCTCGGTGACCTCGGCCGCGTGGGTCCACAGCAGGCCGTGCGGCGCGCCCTCGACCTCCACGTAGTCCGCCTGCGGCAGGAGCTTGTGGAAGGGACGGGCGGTCGCGTCGATCGGGAGGATGTTGTCGGCAGTGCCGTGGAGGATGAGCGCAGGGACGTCGATCTTGGCGATGTCGGCGCGGAAGTCGGTGAACCAGGTGAGCGGCGCGGCTGCCGAGGCCACCGCCCCACTGCCGGCGGCGAGGTTCCAGCTGTTGCGCACGGCCTCCTCGCTGATGCGGGTGCCGAGGTTCTCGTCGAGGTTGTAGAAGTCCTTGTAGAACTGGGTGAAGTACGCGTAACGGTCCGCCTTCACCGCATCCACGATGCCCTCGAAGAACTCGCGCGGGGCGGCGCCGTCGGGGTTGTCGTCGGTCTTGAGCAGGTACGGCTCGAGCGAGGCGAGGAACGCGACCTTGGCGACGCGCTCGGAGCCGTAGAGCCCGAGGTAGCGGCCGACCTCGCCGGTGCCCATCGAGAAGCCGACGAGCACGGCATCCTGCAGGTCGAGGGTGTCGAGCACGACCTTCAGGTCGGCGGCGAACGTGTCGTAGTCGTAGCCGGTGGTGGCCTGGCTGGAGCGGCCGAATCCGCGGCGGTCGTACGTGATCACGCGGTAGCCGGCGTCGAGCAGCGCGGCGGTCTGCTTCTCCCACGAGTGACCGTCGAGCGGGAATCCGTGGATCAGCACGACCGGCTGACCGGAGCCGTGGTCTTCGTAGAAGAGCTCGATGGGGGTGCTGTTCTCGGTCCCGACGGTGATGTACGACATCGTGTCGCATCCTTTCTTCGACAGAGCGAGAACGATCGTTCTCGCCGGTGATCCGACTCTAGCGAGAACTATCGTTCTCAGTCAAGCTACAATCGGAGAATGGCGGATGAAGAGATGCGGACCCGGATCGTGGACGCTGCCGACGCGCTCTACTACGCGCGCGGCTTCCACGCCGTCGGCATGGACCAGGTGCGGGATGCGGCAGGCGTTTCCCTCCGCAGGCTGTACCAGCTGTTCCCCTCGAAGGACGACCTCGTGCTCGCGGTGCTCGCGAAGCGCCACGACCTCTGGACCGACGGCGTCGCCGCCCGGGTCGCGACCGTCGACGGCGCCGCGGCGAAGCTCCTCGCGATCTACGACTACCTGGCGGACTGGTTCGTCGAGGACACCTTCCGCGGCTGCGGCTTCATCAACGCGTTCGGTGAGCTCGGCGCGGCCGACCCGCGGGTCGCGGAGGCCGCCCGGCGGCACAAGGAGTCGTTCCAGACGTTCGTCGCCGAGCTCGCCGCCGAGGCCGGGGCGTCGCCCTCGCTCGCGCCGCAGCTAGCAATCCTCGCCGAGGGCGCACAGACCACGGCCGCGATCGCCGGCACGCCCGACGCCGCGGCCGACGCGCGCGCCGCCGCCCAGGTCCTCATCCACGCGGCGCTCCCCACCCCCGCCGCCTAACCGCCGCCCGCCTCCCCTCCCTCTCCCCCCTTCCCCGACGAGGGGCGAGTAGATGTCGAAATTCAGCACGAATTCCCGCATCTACTCGCCCCTCGTCGGGCAGGAAGATATACGATCCACTCGGGGCCAGTGCGCTCCTCCTCCGACGTCGAAGGGACTCCGAGTGCTCGATCGCCCGACCATCCAGGCCATCGCCGACGAACTCGCGACCGCCGAACGCGACCGCACGACGGTCGCGCTTCTCACCGCCCGCCATCCGGACATGACCGTCGAGGATTCGTACGCGGTCCAACGCCTGCGGGTCGAGCGCGGGCTCGCCGAGGGGCGGCGCCTCGTCGGCCGCAAGATCGGCCTCACGTCGAAGGTCATGCAGCAGGCGACCGGCATCACCGAGCCGGACTACGGCGCGATCTTCGCCGACATGGTCTACGAGACCGGCTCCATCATCCCGTTCGACCAGTTCTCGAACGTGCGCATCGAGGTCGAGCTCGCGTTCGTCCTCGCCGAACCGCTCGAAGGCCCCGACGTCACCCTGTTCGACGTGCTCAGCGCCACCCGCTACGTCGTCCCCGCCCTCGAGATCCTGTCGTCGCGCATCGAGATGCAGGGCCGCACGATCGTCGACACCATCTCCGACAACGCGGCGATGGGCGGCATGGTCGTCGGTGGCCGGCCGGTGGCGGTGGATGCCGTGGACCTGCGCTGGGTCTCCGCCCTGCTGTACCGCAACGAGACGATCGAGGAGTCCGGCGTCGCCGCCGCCGTGCTCGACCATCCCGCCACCGGCGTCGCCTGGCTCGCCAACAAGCTCGCGCAGCACGGCAGCCGCCTCGAAGCCGGCGACATCGTCCTCGCCGGCTCGTTCACCCGCCCGATGTGGGTGGAGCGCGGCGACACCGTCCACGCCGACTACGGAACCCTGGGAGCCGTCACATGCCGATTCGTCTAGAGCCCGCGCCGACGTTCGCCGACCGTCTACGGTCTGCGGACCGCGCTCTGTTCGGGATGTGGTCCTGTGCGGGCAGCCCGCTGGTCGCCGAGATCTGCGCCGGCAGCGGGCTCGACATCGTGCTGATCGACGGGGAGCACTCCCCCGTGAACCTCGAGTCGATCCTCGCCCAGTTGCAGGCGGTCGCGCCGTACCCGGCTGTCCCGGTGGTGCGGGCGCCGATCGGCGATCCGGTCGTGATCAAACAGCTCCTCGACCTGGGCGCCCAGAACATCCTCGTCCCGATGGTCGACAGTGTCGCCCACGCAGAGGCCATGGTGCGGGCGGTGCGCTACCCGCCGCACGGCGTCCGCGGCGTCGGCAGCGCGCTCGCGCGATCGTCGCGTTGGAGCCGCATCCCCGACTACCTCGGGCGCGCGAACGACCTCGTCTCCTTGACCGTGCAGATCGAGACGACCGAGGGGCTCGACCAGGCAGCGGCGATCGCGGCGATCGACGGTGTGGATGCGCTCCTCGTCGGCCCCGCCGACCTCGCGGCCTCGATGGGCCTGCTCGGACAGCAGAACCATCCGGACGTCATCGCGGCCGTCGAGTCCGTGATCGCCGCCGGCCGCGCGACGGGCACCCCCGTCGGCGTGAACGCCTTCGACCCGGCGACGGCAGACCGCTACGCGGCCGCGGGCGCCGCGTATGTGCTCGTCGGCGCCGACGTCACGCTGCTCGCCCGGGCGTCGGAGGCGCTCGCCGACCGTTTCATCGGCGCGACGCCGGACGCTCCCGCCCCGGCCGCGTACTAGCTTGAACAGGCTGCGTGGATTGTATATGATCTCGAATACGGTCTCAGACCGTCCCCGACGATGAGGAGGCACCACCCGTGACGGACATCCCCCGCCCCGGCAAGATCATCGCGGTGCACCTGAACTACCGCTCGCGCGCCGCACAGCGCGGGCGCACCCCCGCGCAGCCCTCCTACTTCTTGAAGCCATCCTCCTCCATCGCCGAATCGGGCGGCGAGCTGGAGCGCCCCGCCGGCACCGAACTCCTCGCCTTCGAGGGCGAGATCGCGCTGATCATCGGCCGCCCGACCCGCCGGGTCTCCCCCGAGGACGGCTGGGCGGCCGTCTCCGGCGTCACCGCCGCGAACGACTTCGGCCTCTACGACCTCCGCGCCGCTGACAAGGGGTCCAACGTGCGCTCGAAGGGCGGCGACGGCTTCACACCCCTCGGGCCCGCGGTCCTCCCGGCCGCCGACCTCGACCCGGACGCCCTCCGCGTCCGCACCTGGCTCAACGGCGACCTGATGCAGGAGGGCACGACCGACGACCTGCTCTTCCCGTTCGGCCGCCTCATCGCCGACCTCTCCCAGCTGATGACCCTGGAGCCCGGCGACGTCATTCTGACCGGCACCCCGGCGGGCTCGTCGGTGACGGTTCCCGGCGACACGGTCGAGGTCGAAGTGGATGCGCCCACAGCGCCGGGCGCGCCGACCACCGGCCGCCTGCTCACCCGCATCACCGAGGGCCGCATCCCGTTCGGCGACTTCGGAACCAAGCCCAGCGTCGACGACCATCAGCGCTCCGAGGCGTACGGCACACCCCCGGAGCCGTCGTCCACCCTGACGGACGAACTGCGGGCGAAGCTCGCGAGCGTCGCGACCGCCACCCTCAGTTCGCAGCTCCGCAAACGCGGTCTGAACAACGTCTCCATCGACGGCCTGACCTCGACCCGGCCCGGCGCCCGGGTCGTCGGCACGGCGCGGACGCTTCGCTACATCCCGAACCGGGAGGACCTCTTCTCCACGCACGGCGGCGGCTACAACGCGCAGAAGCGCGCGTTCGACGCGGTCGGGCCGGGTGAGGTGCTGGTGATCGAGGCCCGCGGCGAGCGCGGCAGCGGAACCGTCGGCGACGTCCTCGCACTGCGCGCGCAGGTCAACGGCGCGGCAGGCATCGTCACCGACGGCGGCGTGCGCGACCTCGCGGTCGTCGCCTCCCTCGACATTCCCACCTACCACAACGGCCCGCATCCGGCCGTGCTCGGGCGCAAGCACGTGCCGTGGGACACCGACGTGACCATCGCCTGCGGCGGGGCGTCCGTGCAGCCGGGCGACGTGATCGTGGGCGACGCGGACGGGCTGCTGGTCATCCCGCCTGCCCTGGTCGAGGAGGTCGTCGACGACGCGATCGAGCAGGAGCGCGAAGAGGAGTTCATCGCCGAGCAGGTGGCGGCCGGTCATCCGGTCGACGGGTTGTTCCCGATGAACGACGAGTGGAGAGAGAGGTACCGCGCATGGCGGACGCAGCGCTGAAGGCCGCGGCCCCGAGCAAGTCGCAGCTCGCCTACGAGTTCATCCGGGCCCGCATCGACGACGGCCGGTACGTCTCCGGCTTCCGCCTGGTGCTCGGGCAGATCGCGGGCGAGCTGGACATCAGCGTCGTGCCCGTGCGGGAGGCCATCCGCCGGCTGGAGGCGGAGGGGCTGGTGACGTTCGAGAAGAACGTGGGCGCCCAGGTCGCCCTGCTGCACGAGGCCGAGTACACGTACACGATGGAGACGCTCGCGCTCGTCGAGGGCGCCGCAACCCAGCTGTCCGCTCCCCTGCTGACCGCCGACCACCTGGAGCGGGCCAGGGCGATCAACCGCGAGATGATCGCGTGCCTCGACGACTTCATCCCGCACCGGTTCACCGAGCTCAACCAGCAGTTCCACGCCGTGCTGTTCGAGGAGTGCCCGAACCCGCACATCCTCGACCTGGTGCACCGCGGCTGGAACCGCCTCACCGTGCTCCGCGACTCGACGTTCAGCTTCGTGCCCGGCCGCGCCCGCGAGTCCGTCGACGAGCACGAGCACATCGTCGAGCTGATCGAATCCGGCGCCGAGCCGCTCGAGATCGAACTCGCCGCCCGGCGCCACCGACTCGCCACCCTGGACGCCCTCCACCGCCGCCAGGAGCAGCAGACGGCGTCGAGCGAACAGCAGCAGCCGTGACCGTTACGACCGACAGGAGGCCGCGCATGGCGCAGCACCACATCCCCGAGAACCTCCCGGACACCATCCGGCACTTCATCGACGGCCGCTTCGTCGACAGCGCCTCGGGCGCGACGTTCGACGTGCTCGACCCGGTGTCGAACGAGACGTACGCGCAGGCTGCAGCCGGTCAGAAGGAGGACATCGACCTGGCCGTGGCCGCCGCCCGCCGCGCCTTCCGCGAGGGCCCCTGGCCGCGGATGAAGCCGCGTGAGCGCGCCCGTGTCCTGAACCGCATCGCCGACGCGGTCGAAGAGCAGGATGCACGCCTCGCGGAGCTCGAGACCTTCGACACCGGCCTCCCCATCACCCAGGCGCTCGGTCAGGCGCAGCGTGCTGCGGAGAACTTCCGCTTCTTCGCCGACCTGATCGTCGCTCAGGCCGACGACGCCTACAAGGTGCCCGGCAGCCAGCTCAACTACGTCAACCGCAAGCCGATCGGCGTCGCCGGGCTCATCACCCCCTGGAACACGCCCTTCATGCTGGAGAGCTGGAAACTCGCTCCGGCCCTGGCGACCGGAAACACGGTCGTGCTGAAGCCCGCCGAGTTCACCCCGCTGTCGGCGAGCCTGTGGGCGGAGATCTTCCGTGAGGCCGGCGTGCCGGACGGCGTGTTCAACCTGGTCAACGGGCTCGGCGAGGAGGCGGGCGACGCGCTGGTCAAGCATCCCGACGTCCCGCTCATCTCCTTCACCGGCGAGAGCCGGACCGGGCAGATCATCTTCGCCAACGCCGCGCCGTTCCTCAAAGGCCTGTCGATGGAGCTGGGCGGCAAATCCCCCGCCGTCGTGTTCGCCGACGCCGACCTGGATGCGGCGATCGACTCCACCCTGTTCGGCGTGTTCTCGCTCAACGGCGAGCGCTGCACCGCCGGCTCGCGCATCCTCGTCGAGCGTCCGATCTACGACCAGTTCCTGGAGCGCTACGCCGAGCGGGCGAAGCACATCGTCGTCGGCGACCCGCATGACCCGAAGACCGAGGTGGGCGCACTCGTGCACCCGGAGCACTTCGAGAAGGTCATGTCGTACGTCGAACTCGGCAAGCAGGAGGGTCGTCTCCTCGCCGGCGGCGGACGCCCGGAGGGGCTCGGGCACGGCAACTACGTCGCGCCGACCGTCTTCGCCGACGTCGCTCCAGATGCGCGGATCTTCCAGGAGGAGATCTTCGGCCCGGTCGTCGCGATCACCCCGTTCGACTCGGACGAGGAGGCGCTGGAGCTCGCCAATGGTGTTCGCTATGGTCTCGCGGCCTACATCTGGACCACCGACCTGGAGCGCGCGCACACCTTCGCGCAGAACGTCGAGGCCGGGATGGTGTGGCTCAATTCGCACAACGTCCGCGACCTCCGCACGCCGTTCGGCGGTGTGAAGGCCTCCGGGCTGGGGCATGAGGGCGGATACCGCTCGATCGATTTCTACACCGACCAGCAGGCCGTCCACATCACGCTGGGCCCCGTCCACACCGCCCGGTTCGGTGCGAGTGCGCACCAGCCGGAAGAAGCAGCGGAAGCGGCCGAGGACGCAGGCGACGCCTGACCGCTCGCAACCCACAGACTCAACCCGCACAGACTCAACGCAGAGGACGCACCACCATGACCATCACCCCCGACTCGCCGGAGCCCACCGTGACCGGCAGCGACCCCATCCCGGCGCCGACCGACCGCATCCCGACGCCGAAGGCCACCCCGCCGGACGTCGTGCGGTGCGCCTATATGGAGCTCGTCGTCACCGACCTCGCCGCCAGCCGCGAGTTCTACGTCGACGTGCTCGACCTCGTCGTCACCGAGGAGGACGAGAACGCCGTGTACCTGCGGAGTTTCGAGGAGTTCATCCACCACAACCTCGTGCTGCGGAAGGGCCCGGTCGCCGCCGTCGCCGCCTTCGCGTACCGGGTGCGCACCCCGGAAGACCTGGACCGCGCCGTCGAGTTCTACACCGAGCTGGGCTGCCGGGTGGAGCGTCGCGCCGAGGGCTTCACGAAGGGTGTCGGCGATTCGGTCCGCGTCGAGGACCCGCTGGGCTTCCCGTACGAGTTCTTCTACGAGGTGGAGCACGTCGAACGTCTGGCCTGGCGCTACGACCTGTACACGCCCGGCGCGCTCGTCCGGATCGACCACTTCAACCAGGTCACGCCCGACGTGCCGCGCGCCGTGAAGTACATGGAGGACCTCGGCTTCCGCGTCACCGAGGACATCCAGGACGAGCACGGCACGACCTACGCCGCGTGGATGCGCCGCAAGCCGACCGTGCACGACACCGCGATGACCGGCGGTGACGGCCCGCGCATGCACCACGTCGCGTTCGCCACCCACGAGAAGCACAACATCATCGCCATCTGCGACAAGCTGGGCGCCCTGCGCCGCAGCGACTGCATCGAGCGCGGCCCGGGCCGTCACGGCGTCTCCAACGCGTTCTACCTGTACCTGCGCGACCCCGACGGTCACCGCGTCGAGATCTACACGCAGGACTACTACACCGGCGACCCGGACAACCCGGTGGTGACGTGGGATGTGCACGACAATCAGCGCCGCGACTGGTGGGGCAACCCCGTCGTGCCGTCCTGGTACACGGAGGCGTCCACCGTCCTCGACCTCGACGGCAACCCGCAGCCGCTGACGACCCGCACCGACGACTCCGAGATGGAGGTCACCATCGGCGCGGACGGCTTCTCGTACACCCGGAAGGGCGAAGAGGCGCAGGGCTTCAAGCTCGGCGCGCAGGTCTAGTCCGTGCGCGAGCCGGTTGCTTCTGCGTGGGCCGGCGGCGTGCGCTAGGGTCGAGCCATGATTCATCGGGGGGTGGGTCGCGGCGCCGCGGCTCTGTTCATCGCGGCCGTCGCTGTGGCCGTCTCGGGATGCTCGTTGCTCGCGCCTGCCGCATCCCGCCCGACGTCGACGCCGACCGAGACGCCGGATCCCGTCCCCATCGCTCAGCAGCTCCCTGAGCTGCGCGTGGCCGGGCAGACCATCGCGACGGGTCAGCTGCAGGCCGTCGAGCACGACCCCGACGACGGGATGCCTGCAGCGCCGCCGCTGACCGGCGCGGTGCGAGTGGTCGTCGACTCGTCGCTCCGGGTCGAGGTGCACGTGCGGCCCGACGCCCCGCTGCCGGCGGGGAGCGGCGACGCATCCCGCCTGCCCGGCTACTCCCTCCTCGTGACGAACGCCCGCCACGATGGCAAGCCGGGTCCGGTGCAGCCCATGGTGTTCGGCCTGGACTCGGACCTCGTCCGCGTCACGCCCGACGGCGAGCTCGTGCTGCCCATCCCGCCGGGCTTCACATCCGAAGGCGATCCGTCGTACCTGCACTCCATCGAGGAGACGGTCGGCGGCTCCGGCGTCGTCGCGGCCGCACCGTTGACGTGGACGCTGCCCTCCCCGTTCCCGAACCTCCAGGCCGTCGACCACGGCCCCGTATCCTTCGCCCGGGGGAAGGCGATCGTGGAGGACGGCGTGCTGACCGGCTACGTCCCCAACCCGTACGACACCCTCTTCGCCGTCTCGCGCCGGTTCGGTCTCACCGAGGTCGAGCTCGTCTGGCTGAACCCCGCCCTCCTGCTCGGTTCTCCGGAGCCGCAACTGAAGTACGACGTCGAGATCACCCTCGACCCGGCGAGCCGCTGACGCGCGAGTCGCTCAGGTCTATGTCGTCGGCGCATCCGGGTGCACGACGTAGACGTGGAGCAGTCGCCCCTCCGAGCTGAAGCCGTGCCGCTCGTACACGGGAACCGCCCGCGGGCTGGAGTGCACGGTCACACGCTCGAGCTGGCGCTCGCGAGCGCGGTCAACGACCGCGTCGATCAGCCGACCGCCGATACCGCGGTTACGGTGCTCGGGGGCGACGTACGCGCACTGCAGGTCGCCGGACGCGCGGTCGAAGGCCCGCGCACTCGGGACCCGCGGGATGACGGCCAGCCACGTCATCCCGATCACCTCGCCGTCCGCGACCGCGACGAAGCACTCGTGGGTGTCCTGGTGACCGCCGGCCCACTCGGCGAACTGCTCGGCGAACACGTCGCGCGGATCGGCGGCCTCTCCCCCGAACTCGAACACCGAATCCCAGCGCAATCCACCCACGGCCGCCCACTCCGTCGGCCGCGCCGACCGCACCTCGACATCGCCCATCCCGCCACCCTATGACGGGCAGGCGGGCGGCCGCAGGCGTAGTGTCGCCGCATGAATCCGCGTCGGCCGCGCAGTCAGTTCGTCGCGCTTGTGGTCATCGGCCTGGTGGTCGCCGTCGGCGAGACGCTTTCGTTGCGCTTCCTCACCGGATCCGGAGGGGTGGATGCGGTGAGCATCCTCATCATCGCCGCGGCCCTCGCCATGCCGATCGTGGGCGTGGTCGGACTACGACGGCGGTCCTCCGACCAGGATCGGAAGCGCTGATGGTCGTCCTCCATCGGGCTGTCGAGCTGTGGTTCCGGATCGTCTCGCCTCTCGGCGGTCTGCTGTTCGGCGTCGTCTTCGTCCTGTGGGGGCTGGGGATGCTCCCGGGCCAGAATGAGCGTGCAGCCGCGCAGCCCGAGTTCGTCACCCTCGGTGCCGCCTCATGGTGCTGGCGCTCACCGGCTTCATCCTGGCCAACACGAAACGCGCTCGGCGCGCCTGGCGGACAAGCCTCGGCGTCGTGCCGGAAGACGACTCGGACGAGCGGGTGCCGTAGCGTTCTCGGTATGTCGATCAGCATCCCCGCCCTGCCCGAGCTCTCCTGGACCCACACCTCCGGCGACGCCGAGTACGACCCCTCGGCTGAGGTGCTCACTCTGACGGCGGCAGCGGGAGTCGACTGGTCCAATGACGCGCTCGGCGCGCACTCGCAGCACGCCGCAACCGCCCTCACCTTCGAGAGCCCGGCCGGCGACTTCACGCTGTCCGCGCGGGTCCGTGTCACCGGGCCGCGCACCACCTTCGACGCCGGTGCGCTCGTGCTGTGGAGCGACGACGACCACTGGGCGAAGCTGTGCTTCGAGTACTCGCCGCAGGGTCAGCCGATGGTGGTGAGCGTCGTCACCGACCGGTACTCGGACGACTGCAACAGCACTTTCGTGACCAGCGGCGAGGTCTTCCTGCGCGTCGCGCGCATCGGGGAGGCATGGGCGTTCCACTCGTCGGCTGACGGCATCCACTGGGACTTCGTCCGCCTGTTCCGGCTGGCGCCCGGCGCGGGCACCTGGAAGCTCGGCTTCCTGTCGCAGGCGCCGATGGGCGACACCTGCACCGCGACCTTCGACAAGATCGCACTCCGCCGGGACCGCCTCGCCGACCTCCGCAACGGGGAGTGAGAGCCTCCGAGACCCATCCTCGACCCGGTCGAGGCTAGTGCGATCCCAGCTGCGAGTCGGCCAGCGAGTAGCCGCCCCTCGGGTTGCGGGAGGGCTCCGGCTCGTCGAAACGCGGGTTCGCCTTGCCCGGGAGGCTCTCAACCGGCACGCGCAGACGCCGCGCTGCGACGATGGCCGCCACCGCGGCCGCGAGCAGCACGACACCGCTCGCCACGAGCAGCCAGCCGACCGCTTCGCCCCGGGTGAGCAGCACAACGCCCCACGGCCCCGTCAGCCACGCTCCTGCACCCGCGAGAATCGCCAGCACCACCAGAAGCGCAGTCCTCCGGCGCCGCCGCTCGTCTCGCTGCAGTTCCGCCATCAGTGCGTTCATATGCCACCCCCTGTCCACACCCTAGCGGCGCGGCGACCGGTCAGGAAGCCTTGTCGGGCACTGTCGCCGGGCATTGGATGGTGTCGACGAAGGGAGATCCATGTCAACGGATCAGTACCACGAGCCCCCCGAGGAGCTCAGCGCAGAGACGAGGACGTTCGCGCGGATGTGCGCCAGCCTCTCCGAGGAGGCCGAGGCGATCGGCTGGTACGAGCAGCGCATCGCGGTTGAGAAGGACGACGTCGCACGCGCGATCATGCTCGACTCGCTGGCGGAAGAGTACAAGCACTTCAGCATGGAGCTCGAGTTCCTGCTGCGGGCCAAGCCGCAGTGGCGGGAGACCGCCAGGGGCATCCTGTTCCGGGAGGGCGACATCGTCCAGCACGGCGAGCAGGCCGAGGAGGCCGCCGAGTCCGCCGCCCCCTAAGCCCCCTCGCCCCCTCCCTCCCGCACCCCTTTCTCCGCCGAGGTGCACGTAGTTGCGGTCGACACGCCGTGCGAGACAGCAACAACGTGCACTTCGGCGAGGTTCCGGTCCGACCGGCAGAGGATCAGGGCCAGGTGGATGCGGCGCCCCGTCCGGGATGAGTCGACTGCACGAGTTCCGGCGTACCGGTCACATCGAGCCGGTCGGAGACGGTTTCTCGGTCATGGGACGCTCTCTCCTGGGGCGATGGTGCCGGAGCGGTGCTCGTTCGGGTGGCCGTCAAAGTAGCAGGTTCCGCCCGCGCTCCACCAGATCCGTCACGATCTGCTTCTGTTGTCGCGGCGGGTGACCCTGCTACCGTGCTGCCACGCTCCACCCGCGCGGCTGAAAGAGGTCGGAATGCCTGAAGCTGCCACCAACGTCGTTCTCGTCCACGGCGCCTACGCCGACGGTTCGTCCTGGTCGAAGGTGATTCCCCGCCTGCAGGCCGCTGGTCTCGGGGTGACGGCGGTGCAACATCCCCTCACCACGCTTCAGGACGGCGTCGAGATCACCCGGCGCGCCATCGCCCTGAACCCCGGCCCGACCGTGCTCGTCGGGCACTCGTTCGCCGGAATGATCGTGACAGAGGCCGGCATCGACCTGGCCGTCTCAGCGCTCGTGTACGTCGCGGCTCGGGCGCCCGACGCCGGAGAAGACTACGGCGCGCTCGCCAAGACCTACCCTCTACCGCCCGCATCCGCCGGAGTGGTGTGGTCCGAGGGATGGGGCCGCCTCAGCGAGGAGGCCTTCCTGCGCGACTTCGCCGGCGACCTCCTGCCGGAAGAGGCGCGAGTGCTGCACGCGGTGCAAGGACCGATTTCCGAGACGCTCTTCTCCGGCAGGACCACGCACGCCGCCTGGCGCGACAAGCCGAGCTGGTACGCGGTCTCGACAGAGGACCGGACGATCAACCCCGACCTGGAGCGCTTCATGGCGAAGCGGATGGGCGCCACCACCATCGAACTCGCCGCCAGCCACGTCTCGCTCGTCTCGCAGCCGGCGGAGGTCTCCGACCTCATCCTTGCCGCGGCCGGACGGGGCGCCTGACCGCTCACGAGGGCAACAAAAAAGCCCCGGAGAACCGGGGCGCTTCTTGCTGGGGTACCTGGACTCGAACCAAGAACAACTGAACCAGAATCAGCCGTGTTGCCAATTACACCATACCCCACCGGCCTGAACCGTAGTCCGGGCACGAGAAACAACTCTAGCCTACCGGCAGGCCGGACTACAAAACGGGGGCGTCCTCCAGAGAGAGCCCGATGAGGTCGCGGTTGACGGCCGCGGCGACCACCGCACCGGAGCCCGCGGCGACGATCAGCTGCTGCGGTCCGGGAGCCGTCGTCTCCCCCGCCGCGTACACGCCGGGCACCGACGTGCGGCCGTCCGCGTCGGTCAGCAGGTAGCCGTCGGCGTCGCGGTCGAGGTCGAGCGCATCCACGAACGACAGGGAGGGCGACCATACCGGGCGCAGGAACCCGCCGGCCCGCTCGACGACCGTGCCGTCCGCGAGCCGGACGCCGGTCATGACGCCCTTCTCGCCCACCACGTCGTCGATCGGGCGCCGGTCGACGCGCACGCCGAGGCGGCCGAGCGTGCGCTCCTCGTCCTCGCCGATGGGCGCGACGCCGTTCGTGAAGACGATGAGGTCGTCCGTCCACTGGGTGAGCAGGAGGGCGCGCTCGGCCAGGTCGTCGGTCTCGCCGATCAGCGCGAGCGGTTGACCGGCCGACTCGAAGCCGTCGCACTCGATGCAGCTGTGCAGCTGGGTGCCGTAGAAGGCGCGGAGGCTCGGGATGGCCGGCATCGTCTCCGTCACCCCGGTCGCGATCAGCACGGTGTCGGCGCGCACGTTCACGTCCGCGCCGCCGCGCACCCCGCGAGCAGCGACCCGGAAGCCGTCGCCCTCCACCGAGACCGCGCCGACCTGGGCGAAGACGACGGTCGCGTTGTCGTACGCGTCCACTTCCTCCCGGCCCATGCGGCGCAGCTCCAGCGGGCTGACGCCGTCGCGGGTGAGGAACCCATGGGCGAGCAGGGTCGCCGCGTGGCGCGGGCGGTTGCCGTCCACCACGAGAACGCGTCGCCGGGCGCGAGCCAGGTTGAGTGCCGCGGACAGGCCCGCGGGGCCTCCGCCGATGACGACGACCTCGTAGGACGGCTCGAGAGCCGGCGCCGCGGTCACACCGGTCATCGCGCTAGCCCAGGTCCGCCGACAGTCGGTCGAGCCGGGCGATGGTCTCGGCCTTGCCCAGGATCTCCATCGACTCGAACAGCGGCGGCGACACGCGACGGCCGGACAGCGCCACCCGCAGCGGGCCGAAGGCGACACGCGGCTTCAGCGCCATCCCCTCGACCAGGGCGTCGCGCAGCGCGGACTCGATGGCCTCGTGGTTCCACTCCGCCTCGGGCACCAGCTCCAGCGCACCGAGGGACGCGGCCAGCACCTCGCCCGCGTTGTCCGGCAGCGAAGCGCGGGCGTCGGGCTCGACCACGAGCGAGGCGGCGTCGGTGAAGAGGAAGCCGAGCATCCCGGGCGTCTCGCCCAGCAGCTGCACGCGCTCCTGAACCAGCGGCGCCGCCTTCGCGAGCACCTCGTGCTGGGCGGGCGTCAGCGGCTCCTCCACCACACCGGCCGCGGCCAGGTACGGGACGGTGCGCTCGGCGAAGTCGGCCACATCCAAGAGCCGGATGTGGTCGCCGTTGATCGACTCCGCCTTCTTCAGGTCGAAGCGGGCGGGGTTCGGGTTGACGTCCTTCACGTCAAACGCCGCAACCATCTCCTCCAGCGAGAAGACGTCGCGGTCATGGGTCAGCGACCAGCCCAGCAGCGCCAGGTAGTTCACCAGGCCCTCGTGGATGAAGCCGCGGTCGCGGTGGTGGAACAGGTTCGACTCGGGGTCGCGCTTGGAGAGCTTCTTGTTGCCCTCCCCCATCACGTACGGGAGGTGGCCGAAGCGCGGGACGAACGTGGTCACTCCCGCGTCGATCAGCGCGTGGTACAGCGCGATCTGGCGCGGGGTCGACGACAGCAGGTCCTCGCCGCGGAGCACGTGCGTGATGCCCATGAGCGCGTCGTCCACCGGGTTCACGAACGTGTACAGCGGGTGGCCGTTCGGGCGCACCACGACGAAGTCGCTGAACGAGCCTGCCTTGAAGGTGATCTCGCCGCGCACCAGGTCGTCGAAGCTGAGGTCGTCGTCCGGCACGCGCAGGCGCAGGGCCGGCTCGCGGCCCTCGGCGCGGTAGGCGGCCTTCTGCTCGTCGGTGAGGTCGCGCTCGAAGTTGTCGTAGCCGAGCTTCGGGTCGCGGCCGAGCGACACGTTGCG
This sequence comes from Leifsonia sp. NPDC014704, assembly GCF_043083605.1. NCBI lineage: Bacteria > Bacillati > Actinomycetota > Actinomycetes > Micrococcales > Microbacteriaceae > Leifsonia > Leifsonia sp. NPDC014704. The sequence goes on from NZ_JBIBYW010000001.1 coordinate 1,235,596, forward strand.
CGCCTCGATCTCCTCCGCTGTCGCGAAGCTCTCGTAGATGTGACCGGAATCGCGCAGCTTCTGGATGAGGTCGCGGTAGATGCCGTACCGCTGCGACTGCCGGTAGGGGCCGTCGGGGCCTCCGACGTCGATGCCCTCGTCCCAGTCGAGGCGCAGCCAGCGCAGCGCATCCAGGATCTGCTGGTAGCTCTCCTCGCTGTCGCGGGCGGCGTCGGTGTCCTCGATGCGGAACACCATCTTCCCGCCCGTGTGGCGCGCGTACGCCCAGTTGAACAGGGCGGTGCGGATCAGGCCGACGTGCGGAGTACCGGTCGGCGACGGGCAGAAGCGCACGCGCACATCGGCGCCGGTGGCCTCGGAGAACGGGTGAGCGATCGAGTCAGACATACGTCTTCGATCCTACCGGGGAGGCTACTTCGGGGCGCGCACCGGATTCACCAGCGACCCGAGGCCCTCGACCTCCACCTCGACGGTGTCGCCGGCCTTCATCGGGCCAATCCCCGACGGTGTGCCGGTCAGGATGACGTCGCCCGGCAGCAGCGTGAACACGCTCGACGCGTACGCGATGATCGACGGGATGTCGTGCACCATGTCCGAGATCGGCGCCTCCTGCTTCAGCTCCCCGTTCAGGCGGGTCCGCAGCACCGCGTCGGGCGCGAGCTCCGTCTCGATGACCGGGCCGAGCGGGCAAAAGGTGTCGAAACCTTTGGCCCGTGTCCACTGGCCGTCCTTCTCCTGCAGGTCGCGCGCGGTGACGTCGTTCGCCACGGTGTAGCCGAAGATGTGCTCGGCGGCGTCCTCCGCACGGACGTTGCGGGCGATCTTGCCGATCACCACGGCCAGCTCGCCTTCGTAGTCGACGCGCTCGGACTGCGGCGGCACCACGATCGCGTCGCCCAGGCCGATCACGGCCGTGTTCGGCTTCAGGAACAGCAGCGGCTCCCCCGGCGCCTCCCCGCCCATCTCGGCGGCGTGCTCGCGGTAGTTCTTGCCGACCGCGACGACCTTCGACCGCGGGATGACGGGCGCGAGCAACGACCCGACCTTGCCCAGCGGGACGCGCTCTCCCGTGGTCTCGAATCCGACGAACATCGGGTCGCCGGCGAGCACGACCAGGGCGTCCTCGTCGACGATGCCGTAGTCGATGGCGGGCGTCGACGAGCCTTCGCGGGTGTGGCTGAAACGTGCGATCTTCACGCGTTCGAGCCTAGCGCCGACAGGATGCGCGCAAGGGAGGGCGTCGGGATGCCGTGCCGCTCACCGATGCGCAGGAGCGCTCCGCCGATGGCGTCGAGCTCGCTGGGAGCGCCCGCGGCGAGGTCCTCCTGGAGGGAGGTGCGCATCCCGCCGGGCACGCTGCGGAGGGCGCGCACCAGGTCGAGTTCCGACGCGGGGACCCCCTCGGCGGCGGAGCAGGCGACCACCTCGCGGACGACTCCCTCGGTCAGCTCGGGGTCCTCACTGAGGGCAGGCCCGGCCGGCTGCCGCCAGTAGGAGGTGAGGAGGGCGAGGGAGGCCAGCAGGCGGAACTTCGCCCAGAGGACCTCCGCCTCGCTGCCGCCGACGCGGACGCTGGGCCCGGCGTCGGTGAGCGCGAGAACCGAGGCGAAGCCGGCCGCCGCCTGCGGCGCTTCGATGCGGACGAACGGGCTCCGGTGGTCGATGACGGTGGTGGATGCGCGCAGCGCCGACACCGCGATGGATGCGCCCGCGACCGGCACACCCGGAAGGGCGGCCCGCAGCGGCTCCATGTGCTCGACGCCGTTGAGGAAGGAGATCACCTCGGCGGGTCGCGCCGCCACGACGCCGGGGAGCACGTCATCCAGTCCGTACGCATTGGTCGCGAGCAGGACGCTCGCCCCGGCCGGCACCTCCGTCGCGGCCGGGACACGCTCGACCCCGTCGCCGAAGAGCTCGCTCCGCACCTCGATGCCGTCGCGCCGGATCGCCTCGACCGTGCCAGGGCGGCCCACCGCGACCACGTCGTGCCCGGCGCGATGCAGCAGCCAGGCGAGGAGGCCGCCGACCGCGCCCGGTCCGACGACGGCGAACACGGTCCCGTCACCCATGCCTCGATGCTAGTCAGGGTTCGGCCCGAGGGCATCGTGTTCCCGCCTCATGCGAAAGGGAGGAGTCTGCGGCCGAACCGGCCGCAGACTCCCCCCTTTCGCGCGAAACGCCGACGGACGGAGCGGAAACTCCTCCGTCCGCACAACAGCGGACTACGCGTCGAGACGGTACATCCAGTTGTGACGGTCGCGCTCACGGCCGTACTGGATGTCCGTCAGCTCCTGGCGCAGCGACATCGTCAGCTCGCCGGGAGGCGCGGTGATGTCGCCGACGGTGAACGTGTCCGACTTCAGCTCGCCGATCGGGGTGATCACCGCGGCCGTGCCGCACGCGAACACCTCGACGATGTCGCCGGACTCCACGCCGTCGCGCCACTCGTCGAGCGTCACCTTGCGGCGCTCGACGGCGTGGCCGCGGTCGCGGGCGAGCTGCAGCACAGAGTCGAGGGTGATGCCCTCGAGGATGCTGTCGGACTCGGGCGTGATCAGCGTGCCGTCCTTGCGCACGAGCACCACGTTCATCCCGCCGAGCTCTTCGAGGTACTTGCCCTCGACCGAGTCGAGGAAGAGCACCTGGGCGCAGCCGTGCTCGTACGCCTCCGACTGCGGGAGCAGGCTCGAGGCGTAGTTCCCGCCGGTCTTCGCCGCACCCGTTCCGCCCTTGCCTGCGCGCGACCAGCGGTCGGACAGCCAGATGGACACCGGGGCGACGCCGCTCGGGAAGTACGCGCCGGCGGGGCTCGCGATCAGGTAGTACGCGACCTTGTTGGCCGGGCGCACACCGAGGAACGCCTCCTTGGCGAACATGAACGGCCGGAGGTACAGGCTCGTCTCCGGCGCGTCCGGCACCCAGTCGCCGTCGACGGCGATGAGCTGCTTGATCGAGTCGAGGAAGTGCTCCACCGGCAGCTCGGGGAGCGCGAGGCGGTAGGCCGAGCGCTGCATGCGGGCGGCGTTCGCCTCCGGGCGGAAGCCCCAGATCGAGCCGTCCTCGTGGCGGTACGCCTTCAGGCCCTCGAAGATCTCCTGCGCATAGTGGAACACCGCGGCCGACGGCTCCAGCTGGATGGGGCCGTAGGGCGACACGCGCGGACGGTGCCAGCCTCCCTTCGCCGACCAGCAGATGTCGACCATGTGGTCGGTGAAGTGGTTGCCGAAACCGGGGTCCGCGAGGATCTCGGCCCGAGTCGCCGCGTCTCGGGCGGCCTCGTTGCGGGTGACGTTCCAGAGCAGGCCCGAGGTCTCGGTGGGTCCGCTGGTGAGGGAGATGCTGGTCGAAGTCATGACAGGTCCTTTATGCGACGGTGAATCAATTCTGCGCCACTCGCGCGGCGATCGCTGCGCCGATCTCGGAGGTCGTTCGCGCAGCGCCCGTGCGGGCGGCGAGGTCGGCGGTCACCGCCTGTTCCACGCGTTCGGCGAGCTCCTTCTCGCCGAGGTGGCGGAGCAGGAGCGCCGTGGAGAGGATGGCGGCGGTGGGGTCGGCCTTCTGCTGGCCGGCGATGTCGGGGGCCGATCCGTGAACCGGCTCGAACATGCTCGGGAAGGCCCCGGCCGGGTTGATGTTGCCCGAGGCCGCCAGCCCGATGCCGCCGCTGATCGCGGCCGCGAGGTCGGTGAGGATGTCGCCGAAGAGGTTGTCCGTGACGATCACATCGAATCTAGCAGGATCCGTGACCAGGAAGATGGTCGCGGCGTCGACGTGGAGGTAGTCGACCGTGACGTCCGGATGCTCGGCGGCCACCGCATCCACGATCCGCTTCCACAGCGAGCCCGCGAAAGTGAGCACGTTGGTCTTGTGCACGAGTGTCAGCTTCCGCCTCCGCTGCGCGGCCTGCTCGAACGCGTAGCGCACGACGCGCTCGACGCCGTAGGCGGTGTTCACCGAGACCTCGTTGGCGATCTCGTGGGGCGTGCCCTGCCGGATCGCGCCTCCGTTGCCGACGTACGGACCCTCCGTGCCCTCGCGCACGACGACGAAGTCGACATCGCCGGGGTTCGCGAGCGGGCTGGCGATGCCCGGGAAGAGCGTCGTCGGGCGGAGGTTCACGTAGTGGTCGAGGGAGAACCGCAGCTTCAGCAGGAGCCCCCGCTCGATGTTCGCGCCCGCCAGGCGGGGATCGCCCGGCACACCGCCGACCGCTCCGAGCAGGATGGCGTCGTGCGCCGTGATGGACTCCAGGTCGGCGTCCGTCAGCACGTCGCCCGTCGCCAGGTAGCGGTCGGCGCCGAGCGAGAAGTGGGTCTTCTCGAACGAGAGCCCGCTCCCCTCCGTCACCGCGTCGAGCACCGTGACGGCCTCGGCGATGACCTCCGGACCGATCCCGTCCCCGGGGATGACGGCGAGCTTGACGGTACGGGACATGGCACTCCTGCGCTGGTCGATGGGCGGAACCGGTAGTGCCACCCTATCGCCGCGCCACGACATCCACCCGCGCTTAGGAGCGCACGTGACGCAGGGTGATGAGAGCGACCAGCGCGGCGCTCGCCACCAGGACGATGCCGATCACCGCGGTGACCCCGACACCGCTGTCGAACGCGGCGCGCGCCGAGGCCAGCAGCTGCTCGCCGAGCGGACCCGGCAGGCCGGCCGCCACGGTGACCGCGCCCCCCAGGGTCTCCCCTGCGGCGTCGGCCTGCGCGGCGGTCAGTCCCTCCGGGACGACCAGCGTCGCCCGGTACGAGGCCGTGATCAACGTGCCGAGCGTCGCCGTGCCGAGCACGGCTCCCAGCTCGTACGCCGTCTCCGACACCGCCGATGCGGCGCCCGCCTTGGCGGCAGGAGCGGTCGAGATGACGAGCTCGTTCGAGACCGTCTCGGCCCCGCCGATCCCCGCACCCAGCATCACGAATGCGGCCAGCAGGATGCTCCACGGCGCTCCCCCGCCGGTCAGCGCGACCAGCAGGTAGCCCGCGGCGGAGAGCGTCAGCCCGCCCGCGATCACGTGACCCGGCCGGATGCGACGGGCGATCGGGACGACGACGAGGCCGGCGACGATCATCGTGAGGAGGCCCGGCAGGAGCACGAGCCCCGACTGCAGCGGCGTCAGCCCGATGACGAGCTGGAGGTGCTGCGAGACGAAGAACAGGAAGCCGACGAGCGACACCACGCTCAGCAGGTTGACCACGACGGCTCCGCTGAAGGCGGGACGCGTGAACAGCCGCATGTCGAGCATCGGAACGGGGCGCCGCAGCTGCCGCCGCACGAACAGGAAGCCGCAGCCGGCGCCGAGCGCGATCGCCACCACCGCGACCGGCGAGAAGCCGTCGACCGCCAGCGCCTTGATGCCGTAGACGATGGGCGCCATGGTCAGGAGCGAGAGGACGATGCCGGGCACATCCACCGGTCCCGGCGCCGGGTCGCGCGACTCGCGCACGAGCAGGGGTGCGAGCACGAGCAGCGGGATGAGGACGGGCACCGCCAGCAGGAACACCGAACCCCACCAGAAGTGCTCGAGGAGCACGCCTCCGACGATCGGGCCGAGCGCGGAGCCGGCCGCGAAGCCGGAGGCCCAGATCGCGATGGCGAGACGGCGCTGCTCGCGGTCGAGGAAGATGCTCCGCAGCAGCGACAGCGTCGACGGCATCAGCATCGCGCCGAAGACGCCGAGCGCGGCGCGGGCGGCGATGAGCAGCTCGGCGGTCGGGGCGAAGGCTGCGACGGCTGATACGACCGCGAAGCCGGTGGCGCCGATGAGCAGCAGCCGGCGGCGGCCGATGCGGTCGCCGAGGCTGCCCATCGCCACGAGCAGCCCGGCCAGGACCAGCGGGTAGATGTCGACGATCCACAGCATCCCGGTCGCCGACGGGCGCAGCGCCTCGGAGATGGCCGGGAGGGCGAAGCTGAGCACGGTGTTGTCGACCGACACCAGCAGCGTCGGCAGCATGAGGACGCCGAGCGCCGCCCAGCCGCGCACGCCCGCGCGCGTGATCGCCGGGGTCTGGAGGGTCGGTGTCGTGGTCATGGCCACTACTGTACCGTCTGGACGGTACAGTAGCAAGATCATGCGGCTACCATGGGGGCATGCCGCCTGCCGCAGCGCCGTCCTCCCCCGCACCGCGCGAGTCCGCCGCGACCGCCGCACCCACGGCAGCCGGTGCCGCGGCCACAGCTGCGGCCACAGCGCCGTCAAGCGCGCCGGTGTCCGCGCGCGACCGCGTGCTGGACGCCTTCGAGGAGCTCCTCGCCGAGCAGAGCGAGCGCGCCGCGACCCTCGACGCCGTCGCCGCGCGCGCCGGCGTCTCGAAGGGCGGGCTGCTCTACCACTTCGCCTCCAAGGAAGCCCTGGCGGCGGGCGTGCTCGACCGCTTCGCCGCCCTCATCGACGAGGACGTCGCCGCGATGCGCGCGGCCCCGGACGGCCCGGTCGACTATTTCCTCCGGACGTCGATCCCGACCGACTCACGCTTCGAGCGCGCGATCGTGGCGATCGCCCGGCTCGCACAGGCGGCCGACCCTCAGGCGCGGGATGCCCTCGCCCGCGCGCAGCGGCGCTGGCTGGAAGTGCTTCAGGAGGCGGTGGGCGATCCGCTGGTCGCACGCACCATCATGCTGATCGGCGACGGGATGTACTACAACACGGCACTGCTCCCCGCGGCGAACAACGTGCTTCGCGACGAGACGGACATCGACGATCTGGTCGCCCTGATCCGCCGGTTCGCCGGCGACGCGTAGGTCGGAGTCCGGCCGCACGACGACGGGCGGTCGAGGGCGCAGAGCCGCACCCACGGGTTCTGACGCCGAAAGCCACCGTCGGAGAAAGTGCCCCAGATCTCCGACGGAAGGCGGTCGGGATGGAGATTCGGGTCGCACCCGCGCGGATCTCCGACGGAAGCCGGCGGATCTCCGACAGAAGGGCACAGGTCTCCGGCGGAGGCCGGCCGGAGCGCGGGGCACCGACCGGAGCGGCCGGACGCCCGCGACACCGATCAGGACTCGGTGATGTCGATCTCCTGCATCAGGTCGGCGTCGATCGCGAGGCGCACCTTCTCGAGCAGGCCGTCCGGCACCCGCGAGTCGACGGTGAGGACGCTGAGCGCCTTGCCGCCGGCCGAGGTCCGCGCGACCTGCATGCCCGCGATGTTGATCGCGGCCTCGCCGAACTCGCGGCCGTACACCGCGACGATGCCGGGGCGGTCGTCGTAGACCATGACCACGAGGTGCTCGGCGACCGGCACCTCCACGTCGTAGCCGTTGATGCCGACGATCTTCTCGATCTGCTTCGGGCCGGTCAGCGTGCCCGACACGGAGATCTGCGAGCCGTCGCTGAGCGCGCCGCGCAGGGTGATCAGGTTGCGGTACTCCTCGCTCACGGAGTCGGTGATGAGGCGAACCTCGATGCCGCGCTGGTCGGCGAGCAGCGGGGCGTTCACGTACGACACCGTCTCGCTGACGATGTTGGTGAAGATGCCCTTCAGCGCAGCGAGCTTGAGCACGCTGACGTCGTAGTCGGCGAGCTCTCCGCGCACCTCGACGTCGACGCTCGTCACCGGGCTGCTGGCGAGCCCGGAGAACACCTGGCCGAGCTTCTCGACCAGCGGGATACCGGGACGCACGTACGGGTCGATGACGCCGCCGGCGACATTCACCGCGTCGGGCACGAGCTCACCCGAGAGCGCCAGCCGCACGGAGCGCGCGACCGAGACGCCCGCCTTCTCCTGCGCTTCGTCGGTGGAGGCGCCGAGGTGCGGCGTGACGACGACGTTCTCGAGCGCGAGCAGCGGCGAGTCCTGCGGGGGCTCCGAGACGAAGACGTCAAGGCCGGCGCCGGCGATCGTGCCCGTGGTCAGCGCGCGGTAGAGCGCATCCTCGTCGATCAGGCCGCCGCGCGCGACGTTGACGATGAACGCCGTCTTCTTCATCAGCGCCAGCTGGTCGTCGGAAATCATGCCGGTCGTCTCGGGCGTCTTCGGCATGTGGATGGTGATGAAGTCGGACTGCGCGAGCAGCTCGTCGAGGGTGACCAGCTGGACGCCGAGCTGCTGCGCCCGCGCGCTCGTGACGTAGGGGTCGTAGGCGATGACGTTGGTACCGAACGACTGCAGGCGCGCGGTGATCAGGGCGCCGATCCGGCCGAGGCCGATGATGCCGATCGTCTTCTCGTACAGCTCCACACCGGTGTACTTCGAGCGCTTCCACTGGCCCTGAGCGAGCGCGTTGTGCGCTGCCGGGATGTGGCGGGCGAGGCTCAGGATGTGGCCGACCGTCAGCTCCGCCGCCGAGATGATGTTCGAGGTGGGCGCATTGACGACCATGACGCCCGCGTTTGTCGCCGTCTTGATGTCGACATTGTCGAGTCCGACGCCCGCGCGGGCGACGACCTTCAGCACCGGTGCGGCCGCGATGACCTCGGCGTCGACCTTGGTCGCGGAGCGCACCAGGATAGCGTCGGCGTCGGCAACCGCCGAGAGGAGCGCCGGCCGGTCGGTCCCGTCCACCGAGCGGATCTCGAAGTCGGGCCCGAGGGCGTCGACGGTGGCGGGCGAGAGTTCTTCGGCGATCAGGACGACCGGCTTTGTCACGTGGCAGTTCCTTACAGAGTGCGAGGGCTGGCTTGGGAGGACTGCGCCACGGTCGGTGGGGCGCGGAACGGCTTAACTCTAGCGGGACGCCACCCCCGCCTTTCGCCGCGTTACGCCCGCCTGCGGACAACCTCAGGGGAGGATGGCATGGTGACACTTCTGGAGATCGCACAGCTCATCGTCCGCATCCTGCTCACGGTGGTGTTCGTCGCGATGGGGACGCTGCACTTCGTCCCTGGGCCGGCTCGCGGCATGGCGGCGATGGTTCCGCCGGCCCTGCGGGTCGTGCGTCCGAGCATCCTGGTGGCGTTCACCGGAGTCTGCGAGATCCTCGGCGGCATCGGGCTGCTGATCCCGGCCACGCGCGTCCCCGCCGCCATCTGCCTGGCGATCTTCCTGGTGGCGGTCTTCCCGGCGAACGCCTACGCCGCGGGCAAGACCGAGCGGTTCGGGGTCTTCGCGACGCCCCTCGTCCCGCGACTCATCCTGCAGATCGTGCTGATCGCGCTCTGCCTGTTCTGCGTGCTCTAGCCGCACGCAGAGCGGAGCGCCTCAGCGCCGACGCTTCGCCGTCTCCACCGCCGCATGGACGATCCGGGCATCCGTGATGTCGTAGGTCGCGGCGCCTCCGCCCGGCCCGCTGGGCGCCCCGTGCACCGCGTCGCGCGCGGACAGATGGACCGCATCCACCCCGGTCGCCACGATGTCGGGGATGTCGTCGACGCGCACTCCCCCGCCCGCCATCACCTGCACGCGGCCGCCCACGCGATCCGTCAGCTGCCGCAGCACCGCGACGCCGTCGATGCTGCGCTCGGCGCCGCCGGAGGTGAGGATGCGCGCGACGCCGAGTTCCGCCAGCCGCTCCGCAGCACGCACCGGGTCCGGCGCGACGTCGATCGCGCGGTGGAACGTCACCGTCAGCGGCCCGGCCGCGTCCACGATGGCCGCGACGGCCTCCGCATCCACGGCCCCGCTGTCGTTCAGCGCGCCGACCACCACGCCCGCAGCCCCGGACTCGCGGGCGAACCGCACATCGGCGACCGTCAGCGCCACCTCGTCTGCGTCATAGACGAACCCGCCGCCGCGCGGGCGGACGAGTACGTGGACGAAGCCATCGCGACCGGCGTCGCGCGCTTCCGCGACCGCCCCGGCGATGAGCGCGGCGGAGGGCGTGAGCCCGCCCATCCCGAGCGCGCTGCAGACTTCGACCCGGTCGGCGCCTCCCGCCAGGGCGACGCGAACGCCGACGACGTCCTGCACGGCGATCTCGACGGCGATGCCCATGTGGCTCCTGACGCAGAAGGGTGCCGCACGCCTCGCGTGCGGCACCCTGAGACTACTGCGCAGAGCAGGGACTAGCGTGCCGCGATCAGCGCGCGACCTCGCCGTCGACGTAGTCGTCGTCGTTCGACGCGTTCCACGCGAAGAGCTTGCGCAGCTCGCGGCCGGTGGCCTCGATGGGGTGCTGCTCGCCCTTCTTGCGGAGCTCCAGGAACTCCGGCGCGCCGGCGTCCTGGTCGGCGATGAAGCGCTTGGCGAAGGTGCCGTCCTGGATGTCGGAGAGCACCGCCTTCATGTTCTCCTTGACGTGCGGGTCGATGACGCGCGGGCCGGAGACGTAGTCGCCGTACTCGGCCGTGTCGGAGACGCTCCAGCGCTGCTTGGCGATGCCGCCTTCCCACATCAGGTCGACGATGAGCTTGAGCTCGTGGAGCACCTCGAAGTAGGCGACCTGCGGCTGGTAGCCGGCCTCGGTCAGGGTCTCGAAGCCGTACTGGACGAGCTGCGAGACGCCGCCGCAGAGCACGGCCTGCTCGCCGAAGAGGTCCGTCTCGGTCTCCTCGGTGAACGTGGTCTTGATGCCGCCTGCGCGGAGGCCGCCGATCGCCTTCGCGTACGAGAGGACGAGCGGCCAGGCGTTGCCCGACGCGTCCTTCTCGACGGCGACGATGACGGGGACGCCACGGCCGGCCTCGTACTCGCGGCGCACCGTGTGGCCCGGCCCCTTCGGAGCGACCATGATCACGTCGACGCCCTCGGGCGCCTCGATGTAGCCGAAGCGGATGTTGAAGCCGTGCCCGAAGACGAGGGCGTTGCCCTCCTGCAGGTTGGCCTGGATGTCGTCGGCGTACAGGTGACGCTGCACCTGGTCCGGCGCGAGGATGACGATGACGTCGGCCCAGGCCGCGGCGTCGGAGGCGCTGAGGACGCGGAAGCCCGCCTCCTCGGCCTTCGGCTTCGACTTCGAGCCCTCCTTCAGGCCGATGACGACCTCGACGCCCGAGTCGCGGAGGTTCTGCGCATGCGCGTGACCCTGCGAGCCGTAACCGATGACGGCGACCTTCTTGCCCTGGATGATCGAGAGGTCCGCGTCGTTGTCGTAGTAGATCTCAGCCACTGGTGCTTCTCCTTGCTGGTTGGTTCGTGTGAATGGTCGGCTCGCCGTGCGGCGCGCTCAGTTCCGGAAGACGCGCTCGGTGATGGACTTGCCGCCGCGGCCGATCGCGAGGAGGCCCGACTGGGCCATCTCCTTGATGCCGTAGGGCTCGAGCACCTTGAGCAGCGCCTGAGTCTTTCCGCTGTCGCCGGTGACCTCGATCACCAGCGCGTCCGTCGCGACGTCGACGACGCGGGCGCGGAAGAGGTTCACAGCCTCGAGCACCTGCGAACGCGTGGAGTTGTCCACCCGCACCTTGATGAGCAGGTGCTCGCGCTGCACCGACTGTGCGGGGTCGAGCTCCACGATCTTGATGACGTTGATCAGCTTGTTGAGCTGCTTGGTCACCTGCTCGAGCGGGAGCTCCTCGACGTCGACGACGACGGTGATGCGCGAGAGCCCGTCGACCTCGCTCGTGCCCACCGCGAGCGAGTGGATGTTGAAGCCGCGACGGGCGAACAGTCCGGCCACGCGGGTCAGCAGACCCGGCTTGTCCTCCACGAGGAGGCTCAGAACGTGCGTGCTCATGGTCACTCCCCTCCGAACGACGGGCTGTGGTCGCGGGCGTACTGGACGTAGCTGTTGCTGACGCCCTGCGGGACCATCGGCCACACCATGGCGTCGGCGCTGACCACGAAGTCGATCACCACCGGGCGGTCGTTGGTCTCCAGCGCCAGCTTGATGGCGGCGTCGACCTCCTCCTCCTTCGTGACGCGGATGCCGAGGGCGCCGTACGCCTCGGCCAGCTTCACGAAGTCGGGGACGCGGACGGTGTCGTGGCCCGTGTTCAGGTCGGTGTTGGAGTAGCGCCCGTCGTAGAACAGGGTCTGCCACTGCCGCACCATCCCGAGGGACGAATTGTTGATGATCGCGACCTTGATCGGGATGTTGTTGATCGTGCAGGTGGCGAGCTCCTGATTGGTCATCTGGAAGCAGCCGTCGCCGTCGATCGACCACACCACGCGGTCCGGCTGGGCGACCTTCGCACCCATCGCTGCGGGAACCGAATAGCCCATCGTGCCGGCGCCGCCGGAGTTGAGCCACGAGTTCGGCCGCTCGTATTTGATGAACTGCGCCGCCCACATCTGATGCTGGCCGACGCCCGCCGTGTAGATGCCCTCGGGCCCGGTGAGCTCACCGATCCGCTGGATGACGTACTGCGGAGCGAGCAGGCCATCGCTCGTGGCCGAATACCCGAGCGGGAACTCCTCGCGGAGCCCGTTCAGGTAGGTCCACCACTCGATCAGATCGGGCTTGCCGGAGCGGGTCGCGTCCTGGAACGCGGCGGTCAGATCGACGATGACGTCCTTGGCATCGCCGACGATGGGGACGTCGGCGACACGGATCTTGGAGATCTCGGCAGGGTCGACGTCGACGTGCACGATCTTCGCGTTGGGCGCGAACAGGGAGGTGTTGCCGGTGACGCGGTCGTCGAACCGCGCGCCGAGCGACACGATGAGGTCGGACTCCTGGAGGGAGAGCACCGCCGGCACCGTCCCGTGCATGCCGGGCATGCCCAGGTGCTGCTTGTGCGTGTCCGGGAACGCGCCGCGCGCGGTCAGCGTGGTGACGACCGGCGCACCCGTGGCCTCGGCGAGCTCGAACAGCTCTTGCGAAGCGCGGGCGCGGATCACTCCGCCGCCCACGTACAGCACCGGCTTCTTGGCCTCGGCGAGCAGCTGGGCCGCTGCCAGGACCTGCTTGCCGTGGGCCTTGGTGATCGGTCGGTACCCCGGCAGGTCGACCTTGGGCGGCCACACGAACGGGGCGGTGTTCTGCTGCGCATCCTTGGTGATGTCGACGAGCACGGGACCCGGGCGACCGGTGCCGGCGATGTGGTACGCCGCCGCGATCGTCGCGGGGATGTCCTCGACGTCCTTCACCAGGAAGGAGTGCTTGGTGATCGGCATCGTGATTCCCACGATGTCGGCCTCCTGGAACGCGTCCGTGCCCATCAGGGTCGAGAAGACCTGGCCGGTGATGAACACGACCGGGACGGAGTCCATGTGGGCGTCCATGATGGCCGTGACGAGGTTGGTGGCGCCGGGGCCGGAGGTCGCCATGGCGACACCGACCTTATTGGACGCCACCGCGTAGCCCTCGGCGGCGTGGCCGCCGCCCTGCTCGTGACGGACGAGGACGTGACGGATCCGGGTGGAGTCCATGATCGCGTCGTAGATGGGAAGGATGGCACCCCCGGGGAGCCCGAAGACGTCGGTGACGCCGAGGAGCTCGAGGGTGCGGACGACCGACTGCGAGCCGGTCAGGATCTCGGGCGACGCCTTGGACGGCGTCGCGGACGGCAACACACTGCTGGGGGTTGCATCCGTGGACATGCCTGTCATCAGTCCTTACATACTGCGGTGGTGGGTGGTGGTGCGAACGGCCCCTACCCGGTGACGGCTCCTTCAGCTGCGGAGCGCACGAGCTTGGAGAACTTCGCGAGAACGCCACGGGTATAGCGCGGAGGAAGAGGCGCCCAGCCTTCACGGCGGGCGGTCAGCTCAGACTCGTCGACAAGTAGGTCGAGGGAGCGAGCCGCGATATCGACCCGTATCAGATCACCATCGCGCACGAAGGCGATGGGACCTGCGTCCACCGCTTCGGGTGCTATGTGGCCGATGCACAGGCCGGTTGTGCCGCCTGAGAATCGTCCGTCCGTCAATAGTAGTACATCCTTGCCGAGGCCTGCGCCCTTGATAGCGGCGGTGATCGCGAGCATCTCGCGCATGCCCGGGCCGCCCTTCGGGCCCTCGTAGCGGATGACCACGACGTCGCCGGCCTTGATGCTGCCCTCGGTGAGGGCGTCCATCGCGGCGCGCTCGCGTTCGAACACCCGCGCGGGGCCCTCGAACACGGCGGCGTCGAAGCCGGCCGTCTTGACGACCGCGCCCTCGGGCGCCATCGAGCCCTTGAGGATGGTGATGCCGCCGGTCGGGTGGATCGGGTTGTCGAGGGACCGCATGACCTCGCCGTCCGGCGCGGGCGGGTTGATCTCGGCCAGGTTCTCGGCGACCGTCTTGCCGGTCACGGTGAGGCAGTCGCCGTGCAGCAGCCCGGCGTCGAGCAGCGCCTTCATGACGACCGGGACGCCGCCGTGGCGGTCGACGTCGTTCATGACGTACTTGCCGAACGGCTTGAGGTCGCCGATGTGCGGGACCTTGTCGCCGATGCGGTTGAAGTCGTCGATCGTGAGGTCGACCTCGGCCTCGTGCGCGATCGCGAGCAGGTGGAGCACCGCGTTGGTGGAGCCGCCGAACGCCATCACGACAGCGATGGCGTTCTCGAACGCCTCCTTGGTCATGATGTCGCGCGCGGTGATGCCCTTCTTGAGCAGGTTCACCACGGCCTCGCCAGAGCGGTGCGCGTAGTAGTCGCGGCGGCGGTCCGCCGAGGGCGGCGCGGCCGAACCCGGCAGGCTCATCCCGAGCGCCTCGGCGACGGAGGCCATCGTGTTGGCGGTGTACATGCCGCCGCAGGCGCCCTCACCCGGCGCGATGGCGCACTCGATGCGCTTGAGATCTTCTTCGCTCATCTTGCCGGCCTTGCAGGCGCCGACCGCTTCGAACGAGTCGATGATCGTGACGTCCTTCTCCGTGCCGTCGGAGAGCTTCACCCAGCCGGGCGCGATCGAGCCGGCGTAGAGGAAGACCGCGGACAGGTCGAGGCGGGCGGCCGCCATCAGCATGCCGGGGAGCGACTTGTCGCAGCCCGCGAGCAGGACGGTGCCGTCGAGGCGCTCGGCCATCATGACGGTCTCGACCGAGTCGGCGATGACCTCACGCGACACGAGCGAGAAGTGCATGCCCTCGTGGCCCATCGAGATGCCGTCGGAGACGGAGATGGTGCCGAACTGGAGCGGGTACCCGCCGCCCGCGTGGACGCCTTCCTTAGCGCCCTGCGCAAGACGGTCGAGGGAGAGGTTGCAGGGGGTGATCTCGTTCCACGAGCTGGCGATGCCGATCTGCGGCTTCTCCCAGTCTTCGTCACCCATGCCGACGGCGCGGAGCATCCCGCGGCTGGTGGTGGCTTCGATCCCGTCCGTGACGACGCGCGAACGCGGCTTCCAATCGACTTCTGGCATGGAACAACTCTAGGACGTCTCGAATGCCGCTCCGACCATGCGTCCCGTGCCTGGGGAGAGCTCGCGAAGGCGTCAGTCTGTGGACGAGTTCGTGTGCGCCTCGCGCGCCTGGGCCAGCAGGCCCAGCAGGGTGGCGATCGCGCGCTCGTCCGCGACGCGGTACTGCGCGGCCGTCTCGCCCGTCCCGACCTTGATGCCCACGTCACCGCGCTCGGGGCGCAGCACCGCGAAGCCGTCCTCGTCGGTCACGTCGTCGCCGGCGAACAGGACCGCGGTCGCGTGCGTGTACTCGCGCAGGCGCTCGACGCCGTCGCCCTTGTTCGCGCCGCGGACGGAGAACTCGATGATGTCCTTGCCGTCGCGGATGGTGAGGCCGTCGCTCACCGACGCCGCGGCCTCGCGGGCGCGGGCGACGACCTCCGGTCCGCGCTCGGCGGCCACGAGTCGGTAGTGCACGCCGAAGCCGACCGGCTTGGTCTCGAGCTTGGTGTCCGGGACGTCGTCGACGAGGGCCTGCAGCAGCTCGCCCAGCCGCCCCAGGGTCTCCTGCTCCTCCGGGCTCAGGTCGAGGGAGACGCCGTCGCGGCCGAAGCGGATCTCGACCCCATGCGAGCCGATCAGCAGCGCGTCCTCATCCGCCTCCGTCACGGTCTCGAGGCTCGACAGCGGGCGACCGGAGACGTACGCGACCCAGGTGTCCGGCAAGTGCTCGAGGCGGTCGAGAGCGGCCTTCGACTCCGGGAGCGCGCGGGCGCCGCGCGGCACATCCACGAACGGGGCCAGCGTCCCGTCGAAGTCGAGGGCGAGCAGCAGCCGGTCGGCGCGCGCCAGCTCCTGCAGGGCCGACGCGAGGGCGATGGCGGAGGCGGGCGGGCGGTGCGAAGCGTTGTCGGACATGCGTCTTTCCTGCAGGGAGTGGGACGAGGGATGCGGGTCAGCGCCGGCCGGTTCAGCGCCGGTTGACGGGCGGGTTCTGCAGCGGGTGGTCGCCGTGCGCGCTGCGGGTCAGCGCATCGAGGAAGGACGCCGACCAGCGGGCGACGTCGTTCGTGAGCACCTTCTTGCGCAGGGCGCGCATCCGCCGCGTGCGGTCGCGCCGCGGCATCGCGAGCGCCTGCAGGACGGTCTCCTTGAGTCCCTCGATGTCGTGCGGGTTGATGAGGAGCGCCTGCCGGAGCTCGTCGGAGGCGCCGGCGAACTCGCTCAGCACGAGCACGCCGTCCTCGTCCACCCGGGTGGCCACGTACTCCTTCGCGACGAGGTTCATGCCGTCTCGGAGCGCCGTGACCAGCATGACGTCGGCGGCGAGGTAGAGGGCCACCATCTCTTCGCGCGGGTAGCCGTGGTGGAGGTAGGCGATCGCGGTGTGGCCGAGGGTGGAGTAGTCGCCGTTGATACGGCCGACGGTCAGCTCGATCTCGTCGCGCAGCTGCCGGTAGGTCTCGACGCGCTCGCGGCTGGGGCTGGCGACCTGGACGAGCGTGACGTCCTCCGCGTTCAGCCGGCCCTCTTCGAGCAGCTCGCCGAAGGCCTTGAGCCGGTGACCGATCCCCTTCGTGTAGTCGAGGCGGTCGACGCCGAGCATGATCTTCTCGGGGTTGCCGAGCTCCTCGCGGATCTCTCGCGCGCGGGCCTGGATCTCCGGCTTCCGCGCGAGCTCCTGGTACTGGTCGGCGTCGATGGAGATCGGGAACGCGCGGGCGAGCACCGTGCGCACCAGGCCGCCGCGGCGGTCCGTCGTGACGTGGCGGTGCGAGCCGGCCTCTGGGTCGTCCGTGTCGATCGGCACCTCGATGATGGGGCCGCGCGTCTCGAAGCCCTTCAGCCGGCGGACCGCGCGCGAGAAGTTGCCGGCGTCGGCGACGCGCTGGAAGCCGATCACGTCGGCTCCGAGCAGGCCGTCGATGATCTGGCGGCGCCAGGGCAGCTGCGAGTAGATGCCGTACGGCGGGAACGGGATGTGGTTGAAGAAGCCGATCACGAGGTCCGGCCGCAGCTCGCGCAGCATCGCGGGGACGAGCTGCAGCTGGTAGTCGTGCACCCAGACGACGGCGCCGGGCGCCGAGACGGAGGCGGCGGCCTGGGCGAACCGGCGGTTGACCTTCACATAGGTCTCCCACCACTCGCGGTGGTAGCTCGGCTGCGCGATGACGTCGTGATACAGCGGCCACAGGGTGTCGTTGGAGAAACCCTCGTAGTACTCCTGCAGCTCCTGGTCGGAGAGCGGGACGGGCAGGATGTTGATGCCGCCGGCCTCGAAGGGCTCGATCTCCTCCCCCGCCACGCCGGCCCAGCCGATCCAGATGCCGTCCTGCGACCGCATCACCGGCTCGAGCGCCGCGACGAGACCGCCGGGCGATGGTCGCCAGTCGGCGTTCCCGCTCTCGTCGACCACCCGGTCGACGGGCAGTCGGTTGGACACGATGACGAGGTCGTACGTGTCGTCGTTCATGGTCGTGCTCGCGGTGGTCGTCGTCGATTCAGGCGTCGCGGTGATGGTGGGTCAACTCCCTCGAGGGGTCGGGACGTGGACACCAGCCAGGGTACCAGCGTCCTCCGAGCCCCCTCACGGGGTGCTCGCGGCTAGTGCGCCGTCCCGAGCAGCTGGACGAGCCGGCTCGCGTACTCGGCGTAGCCGGCGCCGGTCGGATGGAAGACATCCGGGCCGGTCGTGTTGAGCCACGGTTTCCGGTCGCCGATCGCATGCCCCGCGAAGTCGACGGGAAGGTAGGTCATCGCCTTGCCGGCCGCCCTCTGTTCGTCGACCGCCTGGCGGATCACCTCGTTCAGCCCCAGTGTCGCGGCATTGATCGCCGCCGCCGTGCCGAAGTCGGGTGCGTTCGGGTCGGACGCGTCGTACAGGAGGGTGTAGCCGGTCACGACGATGCGCGCGTTGGGCGCGGACTGCGCGATCGCGCTGTAGACCGTGTCGAGCCGGTCGGGCAGCACGTTCAGCAGCGAGAGGGCGGCCGTGACCTCGTTGCGGCACGCGGCGGCCTTGCCCGCGGCGCAGTCCCCCGCGATCGCGGCGACGCCGAGGTCGTTGCCGCCGATGCTGACCGTCACGAGATCCGTACGGTCGTCGAGCGCGATCAGCTGGTGCTTGAGGAGGTCGGAGGTGGTCGCCCCGGCACAGGCTGCGTTGACCACGAGGTCGATGCCCGCGTCGCGGGCGAACACCGCGGGGTAGGCGCGCGGGCTCAGCCGGCACTTCCCCTTCTCGTCGCCGCCGCCCATGCCCGCGGCGAACGAGTCGCCGAGGGCGACGTACCGGGTGGATGCGGTGAGCGGCTCCTTCGGGAACGGGTCGGGAGTCGCCGTCGGCGTCGGGACGGCGGTCGACTCGGCATGCGGTGTGTCGGCGCTGGTGGGCGCGGACGAGCACGCCGTCAGGGCCGTGAGGACGGCCGCCGTGGCGAGCAGGGCGACGGAGCGGAGCACACGCGAGGAGCGCGGCGCGCGCACGAGCGCACGCGAGGTCCGGGATGCTTCGGGTCGCATCCCATCGAGCGTAGTCGCCGACGCTTGGCGAACGCTCAAACGCGCTCGGTCAGCGCCAGCAGGATCGCGGGCACCGACTCGGACAGCCGCTCCGTGAAGGTCCGCTCGTCCCCGGCGAGCACCGCGCGGGCTTCGCCGCTCGCGCACAACTCGGCGATCACGCGGACGGCCTCCTCCGGGGCGATGGTGAAGCGGCGCCGCGCGCTCGCGAGTGCTTCGACGACGATCTCGGTGAGGTCGGCGAAGAACTCGTCGTGATACCGCAGATAGTCGGCCGCGATGGCATGGTCACGCAGCGCCATCAGCTGGAACTCGGCCTGTACGAGCCACCAGCGCCGGTCGTCGGACTGCAGCTCCAGGATGTGCGTGATGGTCTGCAGCACATCCTCGTCGGAGAGCCCGGCTCCCTCTGCTCCGACGAGCGGCGCGAGGAACTGCGCGACACCGGTGTTCAGCTGTTCGAGCCGCATGGTCTTCTCGCGCTCCATCAGCGCGAAGAACAACTCCTCCTTGCTGGAGAAGTTCGAGTAGAACGCGCCGCGTGTGAAGCCGGCCGCCTCGGCGATCGTCTCGACGCTGGCGGCGCGGACGCCCTGCTCCGCGAACACGTCGAACGCCGCGTCGAGCAGGCGCGCGCGGGTGCGCTGACGCCGCGCCGACTCGGCCGGGATGTCCTCGGGAACGCCGGCGGCGACGCCCTCGCTGAGAGTCGTGCTTTCCAAGCTGAAACCTTCCTGCAAGGAGCTGTCGATACAGGAGTGTATCCGATACGGTCGTGTACGGATACAAAGGTGTATCGAACCGCTCCTCACCCCTTTTCGGTACTCATCCACTGGAGAACGCGTGTCCTCGCTCCTGTATTCGGTCGGCCGCTGGGCTTACCGCGCCCGCGCCCTCGTCGTCATCGTCTGGATCGGCCTGCTGGCGCTCCTCGGCGGCGGTGCGCTGCTCTTCAACCAGGGTACGGACAACAGCTTCAGCATTCCGGGCACTGAGTCGCAAGAGGCGCTCGACACGCTGAGCCGCACCTTCCCGCAGGTCAGCGGTACGACCGCGCAGATCGTCGTCGTCGCACCGGACGGCCACACGGTCGACGACAGTGACATCAAGCAGCCCATCGAGGACACGGTCGACCAGTTGAAGGACGTCGACGGCGTCTCCGGCGTCAGCTCGCCCTACTCCACCCAGGTCAAGAACCTGATCTCCGACGACCGCTCTGCGGCCATCATCACGGTCCAGCTGAAGGGCCAGATGACCACGGTCACGGATGCGACCAAGACCGCCGTCAAGGACGCGGGGGCCGATCTCAAGGAACAGCTGCCGGACGGCTCGAAGTCGGCCGTGGGCGGTCAGCTGTTCTCGCAGAACCTGCCGACGCTCTCGGTCATCGAACTCGTCGGTGTGCTCATCGCGCTCGTCGTGCTCATCCTGACGTTCGGCTCGTTCCTCGCGGCCGGGATGCCGCTGCTCACCGCGATCCTGGGCGTCGCCATCTCGATGTGCCTGATCTTCATCGCGACGCTGTTCGGCTCGATCTCGTCGACGACGCCGATGCTCGCCCTGATGCTCGGCCTCGCGGTCGGCATCGACTACTCGCTCTTCATCATCTCGCGGCACCAGGCACAGCTGAAGTCGGGGGTGCCGCCGGAGGAGTCCGCCGCGCGCGCGGTCGCGACGGCCGGATCCGCCGTACTGTTCGCCGGCATCACGGTCATCATCGCCTTGGCTGGCCTCGCCGTCGCCAACATCCCGTTCCTCACGACCATGGGCATCGCGGCATCCGTCGGCGTCGCGGTCGCCGTGCTCGTCGCACTGACCATGACGCCCGCCCTGCTCGGCTTCGCCGGGGCGCGGCTCACGCCTGGTCGCCGGAAGGCGGCGCGCGCCGCGAAGCGCGGGGCGACGGCGGCTGCGGTCGAGGGTGCGACGGAGGCTGAAACGGCACAGGCCGATCCTTCCGCTGCGGACTCCCCCGAACCCGTGGATGCGTCCGCCCCCTCGTTCGCGCACGCCGCGAAGGCCGACATCCCGCCCGGGTTCTTCCGCGGCTGGGTGCGCGCCGTCATCCGCTTCCCGATCGTCACGGTCGTCGCCGTCATCGTCGCCCTCGGGATCGCGGCCCTGCCCGCCCTGCAGCTGCGGCTCGCCCTTCCGGACGCCGGCTCGCAGCCCGAAGGCGCCCCGGCGCGCGTCGCTTACGACCTCGTCTCGGACCACTTCGGCCCCGGCTACAACGGTCCCTTGATCGTCACCGGCTCGATCATCTCCAGCACCGACCCGGTCGGCCTGATGACGAAGATCGGGGATGAGATCGCCGACCTTCCCGGCGTCGCCTCCGTCCCGCTCGCCACGCCGAACGCGACCGCCGACACCGGCATCGTGCAGGTCGTCCCGACCACCGGGCCGAACGACCAGAAGACCGCCGACCTGGTCGCCGAGATCCGTTCCCAGCACCAGCACTTCCTCGACGAGTACGGCGTCGACCTCAAGGTCACCGGCAACACCGCCGCCCAGATCGACGTGTCGTCGCGACTGGCCGGCGCGCTGCTGCCCTTCGGCATCCTGGTGGTCGGGCTCTCGCTCATCCTCCTGACGATGGTGTTCCGCTCGATCGCGGTGCCCATCAAGGCAGCGCTCGGCTACCTGCTCTCGGTCGGCGCTGCGTTCGGAGCGGTCACGGTCGTGTTCGAGTGGGGCTGGCTGGCCGATCTCCTGCACGTCGACAAGACCGGGCCGATCATCTCGTTCATGCCGATCATCCTGATGGGCGTGCTGTTCGGGCTCGCGATGGACTACGAGGTGTTCCTGGTCAGCCGCATGCGCGAGGACTACGTGCACGGCGGCGACGCCCGGCGTGCCATCCAGAGCGGGT
This sequence comes from Leifsonia sp. NPDC014704, assembly GCF_043083605.1. Classification (NCBI taxonomy): domain Bacteria; kingdom Bacillati; phylum Actinomycetota; class Actinomycetes; order Micrococcales; family Microbacteriaceae; genus Leifsonia; species Leifsonia sp. NPDC014704. The sequence goes on from NZ_JBIBYW010000001.1 coordinate 1,257,081, forward strand.
TCGTCAGCTCCGCCAAGGTCGTCACCGCGGCCGCGATCATCATGATCTCGGTGTTCGCCGCCTTCGTCCCGGAGGGCGACGCGTCCATCAAACCCATCGCGCTCGGCCTCGCCGTCGGCGTGTTCGTCGATGCGTTCATCGTCCGGATGACGCTGGTCCCGGCGGTGCTGCAGCTGCTCGGCGAGAAGGCGTGGTGGATGCCGCGCTGGCTCGACCGCATCCTCCCCTCGTTCGACGTGGAGGGCGACGGCCTGCAGAAGGAGCTGGAGCTCGCGAAGTGGCCGGTGGGCGGACAGAACCTCGTCGCCGCTGCCGACGGGCTGACCGTCAGCACCCGCAAGCGGCGCCTGGTGGGCGACGTGTCCTTCCGGCTCGCCGACGGCGAGGTGCTCGTCGTGCACGGCGACGACCGCACGGCGGCCGTCGCGCTGCTGATGGCCGTCACGGGCCGCACGCCGGTCGACGGCGGGACCGTCAAGGTCGCGGGCCTGGTGCTGCCCGTCCGGGGCGCCGCCGTCCGCTCGCGCACCGCCATCGTGCGGCTGGATGCGGCCGAGACGCCGGTGGAGGACCTCCGCCACGCACTCGCCGGCCGCCCGCAGCTGCTGGCCCTCGACGCCGTCGACTCCGTCACCGACCCGATCGAGCGCCGCCGCATCCGGGCAGAGCTGACCGCAGCGCTGAGCCGCGCCCGGGTCGAGGAGCGCCCGTTCGCGCTCGTCGTCAGCTGCGTCGAGCCCGCGGGCCTCGACGATCTGCTGCCCGAGAGCGCCGAACCGACCGAGGTCGACCTGTCCGCGGGCGCCGGCCCGCGCGCCGTCGCGGCCCCCGATCTCACCGACTCCGACCGCGCCGAGCACGGCGCCCACCTCGAGAAGACGAACGCCTGATGACCACCCCCTCCTCCCGCCTCCGCCGCCCGCGCTCGCTGTTCTCGCTGGAGCGCATGCGCTCCGACAAGCGCGTCACCTGGCTGACGATCGTCGGCCTCCTGCTCGTCCCCATCACCATCGGCGGGCTGCTCGTCTGGGCGCTGTGGAACCCGACCGAACGCCTGCATGACGTCAAGGCGGCCGTCGTGAACCTCGACCAGCCCGTCACGGTGAACGGGCGGACGGTGCCGCTCGGCCGCCAGCTCTCCGCCGGCCTGCTCGACTCCAAGAACGACAACTTCACCTGGGTGCTGACGGACAAGAAGGATGCCGACAAGGGCATCGACAACGGCGAGTACGTGTCCGTGGTCACCATCCCGGAGAACTTCTCGAAGGCCGCGACCTCGACCGCAGGAGCCGCCGCCGACGCCACCCAGGCCACGATCGACGTTCGCACCAGCCCCGACTCGAAGCTGGTCGACCCGGCCATCAGCCAGGCCGTCACGACGACAGCGACCTCCGTGCTCAACAAGCAGCTGACCTCCACGTACATCGAGAACGTCTACGTCGGCTTCAACACCCTCGGCGAGCAGCTCGGCAAGGCGGCGACCGGTGCCGACCAGCTCGCCGGCGGCCTGACCCAGCTGGCCGGCGGCACGCACCAGCTGGCCGACGGCGCAGCGCAGCTCTCGACGGGGGCGTCGTCGCTCGCCGACGGGATCTCGCAACTGTCCGACGGCACCTCGGGGCTCGCCGACGGACTGAACACGCTCGCGTCCAGCGGCGCGGCCGTCGACGGAGGCGCACAGCAGCTGGCGGGGACGGCCGCCACGATGTCCTCCAGCCTCACCGCCGCCACCAACGGGATCAACGCGGCCGTCGCTCAGAACTGCGCGCCACCGGCCGACCCCGCCGTCGGGGCCCTGTGCGCCCAGCTGTCGGCGCAGCTGAAGGACCTTAACACGGCACAGGCCTACGGAGCCGGGCTCGCGTCGGGTACGCAGACCTTCGCGGGCCAGCTCGGGCAATACACAGGCGGCGTTTCGCAGTCGGCGTCCGGCGCGCAGCAGCTGGCGAGCGGCGCATCCCAGTCGGCGGACGGCGCGCAGCAGTTCGCGACCGGGGTGAAGCAGCTCAGCGACGGCATCCCCGTGCTCGCCTCCGGCGCCGACCAGTCCGCCTCCGGCGCGTCGTCGCTCGCCTCCGGCCTGCACGCGGCGGTCGAGCAGCTCCCGAGTTATGACAGCGGCGAGCGGACCAGCCTCGCGAAGGTCGCGGCCGAGCCGGTCACGCAGAAGGCCTCCGGCGAGACCGCGTTCGGCACGGCGAGCATCCCGCTGTTCGCCTCCGTCGCGCTGTGGCTCGGCGCGCTCGCCACATTCCTCGTGCTCCAAGCGCTCTCGCGCCGCGCGCTGCTGACCTCGCGCGCGGCCGGACGCATCGCGCTCGACGGATTCCTCCCCGCCGCAGCACTCGGCGTCGTGCAGGGCGTGCTGGTCGCTGCCGTGCTGGCACCGGCGCTCGCGGTCGACGCGGGCCACTGGTTCGGCTTCGCCGGACTCGCCGCCGCCGCCGGCATCGCGTTCGCCGCGGTCAACCACGGCCTGGTCGCCCTCCTCGGCGGTGTCGGACGGTTCCTGTCGATGCTGGTCGTCGTGGTGACCCTCGCCTCGGGCATCGTGTCGACCGCTCCCGGTTTCTTCGACGCCGCCCTCCCCTGGCTGCCGACCGCACCGGCCATCACCGCGCTGCAGGGGGCGATCGACGGCTCGGCGGACGCCTGGCGTGGCCTGGGCGGGCTCCTGCTGTGGGCCGCATTCGGGTTCGCCCTCGCGCTGATCGCCGTCGCCCGACGCCGGGTCGTGCGCGCCGCGCAGCTGCTGCCGGCGGAGTAGCCGCATCTGTGGGGCGCGACGCGCCGTTATCGCGGGGCGATAACGGCGCGTTGCGGCCCACAGACCGTCGGGGCCGGGGCTAAACGGTCAGCGAGAGCGCCAGGGTCGCGAGGACGACCGTGACCGGAGCCACGATCAGGCCCAGGAGCATGTAGCGGCTCCAGCGGATCTCCACGTCGAACGACGTCAGCCGCTGGTGCCACAGCAGGGTCGCGAGCGACGCCCACGGCGTGATCAGCGGACCGGCGTTGACGCCGATCAGCAGTGCCGCCAGGCGCGCAGGGGTGTCGGCCACCGGCTCCAGCGCGAGATACGCGGGCAGGTTGTCGATCGCGTTCGCCCCCACCAGCCCGGTCAGCGACAGCCGCAGCAGCGCCAGCGGCGACTCCCCCGTGCCCGAGATCGTGGCCATGAGCGTCGCGAGCCCGGCCGCGTGCAGCGCCTCGATGAACAGGAACAGGCCGGAGGCGAGCAGCACCAGCTGCCAGGGCACCAAGCCGAACCGCAGCACGCTGCGGCGTCGGACCAGGAACACCACTGCGAGGACGACCGCGGCGATGCTCGTCGGCAGCCACACAGGCAGACCGGAGACGAGGAGCGGGACGAGCGCCACCACCACGGCGCCCGAGATCCAGAACAGCACCGGATCCTCGATGCCGTCCTCCTCCCCCGTCTCGTAGCGCACGAGCAGCGACTTCCGGGCGATCACGAAGACGACGATCATCGGCACGATCATCGCCACCAGCGCGGGCGCCAGCATGAGGGCCGCGAAGGCTGCGGGGGTCGGGTCGCCCATGGCGTGCTGGGCCAGCAGGTTGGTGAGGTTGGAGACCGGGAGCAGCAGGGAGCCGGCGTTCGCCATCCACACGGTCGTCAGCGCGAACGGCAGCGGGTTGAGCCCGGCGTGCCGAGCCATGACGATGACCACTGGCGTGAGCAGCACCGCGGTGGTGTCGAGCGACAGGAAGATCGTGCTGAGCGCGGCGACCACCACGACCAGCAGCCAGAGCACCCAGGCGCGCCCCCGCCCCCAGCGCGCGGTCTGCTGCGCGAGGACGGTGAAGACGCCCGCTTCGGCCGCGAGTTCCGTCACGACCGTGATGGCGACGACGAACAGCAGGATGGGCCAGACGCGGTCCCACAGCTCGACGGCTTCGGAGACGGGCAGCAGGCCGGTAGCCACGGCGATTCCGCCGAGCACGAGGAGCACGGCGCCCACGACAGCGGTGCGCATCCTCCTCCTCCCGGTCCCGACTGTGGAAGCGTACGCTACGGGACGACCCCGAAAGGAACGGCATGCGCAAGTACCTCTTCAACGGAGCCGTGATCAGTGCGGCGATCGGCCTGTGGACCACCATCCAGTCGTCCAAGAGCGGACCGCGCGACTGGCGCATCCCGCTGATGTGGATCAACGCGGCGATCTCGCTGACGCTGGCGATCGGAGCGGTGCTGCAGGAGTCGAAAGAGGCGTCCGAGCGCGAATCCACGCCGCTGGGTTCGCGAAAAGGGCGTTGACCCGCTGATTTCCGCCGAAATCCCCGGCGTGTTGCGCCGTGTCGCAACACATGTGTCCAGGACACTTGTATACAACGGTGAACCTGGAAGGGGTGCGCGATGTTTGGTCGGAGGCGACACGCTGCGGCAGTGCCGGCGGCTCCTGTTCCGCAGCTGACGGACGCCCAGATCCTCGAGCTCGTGCACACCAAGGTGGCGGAGCTCATCGGCGAGAAGGGCGAGTGGACCGTGGTCCGCCGCGCTCACGACGACACCGACACCATCTTCCACTCGATCCTCGCCCAGTCGGTCTCGGTGGGCATCGCCGCCGCGATCGCCGAGGCGCGCCGTCGCCTCGAAGCCGGTGAGAGCCTCACCGAGCCGCAGCACCTGGCCGCGGCCGTCGCTGACGAGCCGGTCGTCGTCACGGCCGCGGTCGTCGAGACCGCGCCCGCGGCAGCCGTCGTCGAGACCGCTGCCGCAGAGGTCGCGACGCCGGAAGCCGAGCCCGCCGCCTTCGGCTGGGAGCCCGCGCCGATCACGCAGTGGACCGACCTGCGCAAGCCGGTCACCGGCGAGTTCCCGCTCGTCTCGCACCGCTCCGCGGCCTAGCCGGCCGGATCAACCCAGCTGCGCCCAGTCCTCCGGACCCTCCGACCCCGCCGGATACTCCTGCAACGGGACGCTGCCGTCGTGCCAGGCGGTCAGCACCGGCTCCACGATCCGCCAGCACTCCACCGCCGTGTCCGCTCGCACCGACAGCGACGGATCCCCGTCGAGGATGCCCTCAAGCACCTCGCCGTAGGCCAGCAGCGCGCCGGGACCGAAGTCGGCGGTGAGGCTGGCGCGCTCCAGCTCGTACGGGTTGTCGGTGCCGTTGATGTTGATGTCGAGCGACATCGAGTCCGGGGCGAACATCAGCCGGAGCTGGGCCGGCTCCATGGCGCCCTTCAGCCCGGTCGGCACGTGCTGGGCGGGAACGAAGGTGATGACCATCTCACGCCGGCGGCTGCCGAGCGCCTTGCCCGACCGGAGGGTGAACGGCACGCCCTTCCACCGCCAGGTGTCCACCTGCAGCGTTACCTCGGCCAGCGTCTCTGTCTCGCGCGCCGGGTCGACACCGCTCTCGTCGGCGTAGGCCGGGAGCTTCTTGCCGTCGATCTCCCCCGCCGCGTAGCGGGCGCGCCGGCTCGCGGTGACCGGGTCGCCGCCCCACACCTTCGTCGCACGCAGCACCAGCTGCTTGGCGTCGCGCAGGTCGGCCTCGCCCAGCGTCGACGGCGGCTCCATGGCGAGCACCGCCATGACCTGCAGTAGGTGGCTCTGAATCATGTCGATGAGGGCGCCGGCGCCGTCGTAGTAGCGCGCGCGTCCCTCCAAGGCGAGAGTCTCGTCGTAGATGACGTCGACGCGCTCGATGTGCAGGCCGTCCCAGAGCGGCTCCAGGATGCTGTTGGCGAACCGCACGCCGAGGATGTTGAGCACGCTGGAACGCCCGAGGAAGTGGTCGACGCGGTGGATCTGGTCCTCGGGGACGAGCTTCGCCAACTGCGCGTTCAGCCGGATGGCGCTTTCGCGGTCCGTGCCGAACGGCTTCTCCAGTGCGAGCGTCAGCCCCTTCGGGAGGTCGAACGTGCCGAGGGCGTCGCACGCCTTCGCCGTCACGGCCGGAGGCAGCGCGAAGTACAGCGCGGGGACGCCGTCCACGCTCGCGAGGAGCGACTTCAGGTCGTCCGCGCTGGTGGCGTCGCCCTTCACGTAGCGGGTGCCGGCGAGCAGCCGCTCCACCGCATCCCCCTTCGCGTCGACCGTCGCGAACGACGTGGTGACGATCTTCCGCCAGGCGTCGTCGTCGAGGTCGTCGCTGCTCGAGCCGACCAGGGCGAACGCGCGGTCGGGCTGATCGGTGAGCAGCTGTCCGATGGCGGGGAGCAGGAGCCGTGACGTGAGGTCGCCGGATGCTCCGAGAATCACAAGAGTGTCCACGGACTGCGTCATGCCGTTCACAGTACGTCCATACTGGGAATATGTCGCTCCCCATCGAGGATTACGCCCTGATCAGTGACTGCTTCACCGGGGGCCTCGTCGGGAAGGACGGAAGCATCGACTGGCTGTGCCTCCCCCGCTACGACTCGCAGTCCATGTTCGGCGCCCTGCTCGGCACCGAGGACCACGGCCGCTGGCTGGTCGCGCCGGACGACGCCACCGCCACCAGCACGCGCCACTACGAGAAGGACACGATGATCCTCGTCACGCGGTGGCGCACCGCCGACGGCGAGGTGGAGGTCGTGGACGCGATGCCGATGGGCGACCACCGCGCCGACATCATCCGGCGCGTCCGCGGTGTCAGCGGCACCGTGCGCATGCGGCAGGACCTGCGCATCCGCTTCGGGTATGCGAACGCGATCCCGTGGGTGCGCCAGGAGAAGGAGGAGCGGCCCCACGCCCTCGTCGCCGTCGCCGGGCCCGACGCGATCGTCGTCCGCGGCTCCGAGCTCCACGCGGCCAACCACTCCCATGAGGGGTCGTTCACGGTGCGCGCCGGCCAGACCGTCGACCTCGTGCTCACCTGGTTCCCGTCGCACCGCGAGGCGCCGCCCGCGCTCGACGTCGACAACGCCCTGCAGCACACCCGGGAGTGGTGGACCGACTGGGCCAGCGGCTGCGCCCACGAGGGTCCGTACCGCGACGAGGTCGTGCGGTCGCTGCTCCTGCTCCGCGCGCTGTCGCACCTTGAGACCGGCGGCATCGTCGCCGCGGCGACCACCTCCCTGCCCGAGGCGTTCGGCGGTCAACGCAACTGGGACTACCGCTACGTGTGGCTGCGCGACGCCTCGCTGACGATCGGCGTGCTGCTCGAGCACGGCTACAACGACTCCGTCGACCACTGGCGCGACTGGCTGCTCCGCGCGATCGCGGGCGATCCCGGCGACGTGCAGATCATGTACGGCCTCGCCGGAGAGCGCGACCTCTCGGAACGGATCATCGACAGCCTGCCCGGGTACCAGGGCGCGCATCCCGTCCGGATCGGCAACGGCGCATCCACCCAGTTCCAGGCCGACGTGATCGGCGAGGTCATGCTCGGCCTCGACCACGGCCGGCGCGCGGGCAACACCGAGACCCGGTTCTCGTGGGCGCTGCAGCGCGCACTGATGGGCTACCTGGAGCAGCACTGGCGCGACCCGGACCACGGGATCTGGGAGATCCGCGACAAGCCGCAGCAGTTCACCCACTCCCGCGCGCTCGTGTGGGCGGCGTTCGACTGCGCGATCCGCGGCGTCGAGGAGTACGGGCTGGACGGTCCGGTCGAGCGCTGGAAGCGCGAGCGCGATGCCATCCGCGCCGACATCGAGGCGAACGGCTGGGACGCGCATCGCGGCACGTACGTGCAGCACTACGGCACGACCGCCGTCGACGCCTCCCTGCTGCAACTGGCGCAGGTCGGCTACGTCGAAGCGGACGACCCCCGGATGCTCGGAACCGTGCGCGCTCTCGAGGAGGACCTGCTGCGCGACGGCCTGCTGCTGCGCTACCGCACCGAATCCGGAGTGGATGGGCTGCCGCCCGGCGAGCATCCCTTCCTGGCCTGCTCGTTCTGGCTGGTCGAGCAGTACGCCCGCTCGGGCCGCCTGGCGGACGCGACGCGGCTCATGGACCGGCTGGTCGGCCTGGCGAACGATGTCGGTATGCTCTCCGAGGAATACGACGTCGACGGCCGCTCCCACGCGGGCAACACACCGCAGGCGCTGACCCACCTTGCGCTGGTGCGGGCGGCGGACGCGATCGCGGAGGCGACCGGATGACGGACGCCGGCACGCTGGAGCAGACCGGGACGCGCGAGGAGACGGACGAGCTTCTCGAACTCGGCTCGCCGTGGGTGACGATCGTCTGGAACGACCCCGTCAACCTGATGAGCTACGTGACCTACGTGTTCCAGACCTACTTCGGCTTCCCCCGCGCGGAGGCGGAACGGCGGATGATGCTGGTGCACACCGAGGGTCGCGCGGTCGTCGCGACGGGCACCCGCGAGGAGATGGAACGGCACGTGGAGGCCATGCACGAGTACGGGCTCTGGGCGACGCTGCAGAAGGCGGACGCGTGATCCCGTTCCACCGCAGGCGTCGTGACGGGCGGGTGGTCGCCTCCTTCGCGGCGGACGAAGCCCGGCTGCTGCTGTCGCTCGCCGACGAAGCGGCCGAGCTGGCGCGCGCCGCCGCCTCCCCCGACGGCCCGCAGGCGGATCCTGCGCTCGGACGCCTGCTGCCCGACGCGTATCCCGACGACCCGGAGGCGTCGGCGGAGTTCCGCCGGTTCACCGCGGAGGGCCTCGCCGACCGCAAGGAGCACAACGCGCGGCTGATGGCGCAGACGCTCGGCGAGCCGACCGGCAGACGCACCGAGGTGGCGCTCGACGACGCCGAGGCGAGCGCGTGGCTGCGGACGATCACCGACCTCCGGCTGGTTCTCGCGGCGCGCCTCGGCATCCACGAGGACGGCGACGAGGGCGACATCCACGACGAGGAGTCGGCGATGCAGCGCGCGGTCTACGACTGGCTGGCCGCGGTGCAGGAGTTCCTCGTGCTGGCGGTCCGCCCCCGCCGCTGACGCACCGCCGCGGCGCCGAAACGGAGGACGCCCCGCCGGCGCGGCTCGCGCGTCGAAACGGAGGTGGATGCGGCCCGAACCCGGTCCCCGACCCACCTTTTCCTGCCTCGCGTCGGCGTGTCGGCTCATTCGTCCTCCGTTTCCGTTCCCGCGCGAAACGGAGGAGAAACGCCCGGTGGAGGGGCCATTTCGGCACGAACGGAGGGGATGCGGGCGGAATCTGGGCTGTGTACCTCCGTTTCCGTCGGCGTCGGAAACGGAGGAGAAACGGAGCGAGGTCAGACCGGGAAGCGGACGGCGGCCGCGGCCGCACCGCCGCCCGGCACGTCCTCCGCCCGGAGCGCGTACACCTTCGCTTTGGAGGACAGCGCGCGGCGGAGGACCTCATCCACCACGCCGTACTCGCCCGGGGCGTCGTCGTCGCCGAAGGTGATCGCGCCGGTCTCGTCATCGACGGTGCCCGGCACCCGGCGATCGATGTCGATGACGAGCGACTCGACCGCGCCGAAGGTCGCAGCGCGCGCGATGTCACTGAGGTCGACGAGGGCGGTCCCGGCGGCGATCCGCGCCTCGTACGTGTCGCGCAGAGCCGCCACCTTGCTCGCGTACAGCCGGTCGAGCACTCCGCGCGCTGCCGCAGCGAGTTCCTCGTCGGTCTTCTCCTCCGGGTTGCCGCCGATCACCTCGGAGACGAGGTGCGGGTGCTCCCCTGCGCCCTTGAAGATGCCCAGGAGCGGCTCCGCGGCGGCGAGGATGAGCGGCTCGGTCGAGTTGGCGAGCAGCGGATGGAGGGCGCGCTCGATCGCCTGCACGTACTCCAGCATCCGCACCTTGTGGCCCTCCGAGCCCTGGATGCGCCCGTCGGCCTGCCGGCCGCTGATCGACGGGAGCCCGACGGCCGCGGCGGCATCCGTCGGCATTCCCGGCACGTCGATCCGCTCGGGCGACTGGTCGGGAGTGATCCGCAGCAGGCGCACCGAGTTCCCGGCTAGGGCGAGGATGAGCGCCGCCTGCGGGAAGGTCAGCGCACGCAGCAGCGGCTTCACGTAGAAGCGGTCCGCGATCTCGCAGGCCGTGCTGAGCCTGTTCGGCAGCCGGAAGGTCTCGGCCAGCTCGCCGTCGAGGAACACCGCGAGCGACCGCGACTGGTAGCGCCAGAAGTCGCGGTCGTCGAGGATCCGCTCCCCCTCCGCCTGGATGCTCTGGATGCGCGAGCGCGGCACCTCGAGCTTCTCGAGTGCCCGCTGGGCCGACGCCAGGTGGTTCTTGAGCTCGATGCGGGCACGGTCGGCCTCGGCCGGGGTCGTCCCGGTCGGCAGGTAGACGCTGACGCAGCCGGGCTGCCGGAGGCCGGCTATCCGTTCGACGTCGGCCTGGGTCGGGATGTCCTTGTACTCCACGGAAGTCCTCCTGCCCCGCCGTCATGGCGTGGTCGATCGCGGTACGGTGCGGCCAGTCTCGTCGCGCGACGGGGGGCTTCACAAGACTCACGTTGACTTTTGCCGCCAGCACGCCTACCGTCTTTTAAACCGGTTTAGATGATGACCCCCGCTCGGGGGTCGCTCCACCATGAGGGGTCGCGACGATGCGTAACCGAGAACTGAAGACACCGCGGGCTGCGCTCGCTCTCGCGCTCGGCGCGACACTGGCGGTCACCGCCGTCGCCCTGCCCGCGCAGGCCGCGACCACCGCTCCGGCCGCCGTCCGCAGCACCTCCGCCACCGCGGACGCCGCCCCGCCGAAGCTCACCAACTTGGCCCACCTCGACTTCCTGCTCGACGATGTCCCGCTCCTCGCGGGCGTCGCCGGCCACACCACGTACCGTGCCGCCGAGGAGCCGGTCGCCCGAGCGCCGTGGGTCTACGCCGACCGCCAGTCCGACGGCACGTTCCACCGCGTCGGCGGCGGCCCGATCACCGATGCCCCTCGTGGCTGGTACGCCCAGGGCGCGTACGACGCCGACGACATCTCGCGCGCCGCGGTCGTCTACCTGCGCGACTGGAAGCAGAACGGCACGGCATCCAGCCGCACGTCCGCCTACGAGCTGCTCCGCTCGCTCACCTACCTGCAGACGGCGGACGGCCCGAACGCCGGCAACGTGGTGCTCTGGCAGCAGCGCGACGGCACGCTCAACCCGTCCGCCATCCCGAAGGAGCTGCCCGACCCGTCCGACTCGGCCGAGTCGTTCTGGCTCGCCCGCACCGTCTGGGCGCTCGGCGAGGGCTACGCGGGCTTCCGCGACGCCGACCCGGCCTTCGCGTCGTTCCTCGGCGACCGGATGCAGCTGGCGCTCGGCGCCCTCGGCCGCCAGTCGCTCGCCCAGTACCCGCAGACGCAGGTCGCCGACGGCGTCACCGTCCCCGGCTGGCTGATCGTCGGCAGCGCCGGGGCGACGGCGGAGGCCGTGCTCGGCCTGAGCGCGTACGTCTCCGCCCGTCCGGCAGACACCGCAACGCGCACCGCCCTCGCCCACTACTCGGAGGGGATCGCGAAGCTGCAGAGCGGCGGCATCGGCCAGTGGCCGTTCGGCGCCCTGCTGCCCGAGGCGAACTCCCCCACCTTCTGGCACGCCTGGGCCGGGATGCAGCCCGCCGCCCTCACCGCAGCGTCCGCGACCCTCGGCGACGCCTCCCTGCAGCGCACTGCGACCACCGACCTCGCCCAGTTCACCGCGCAACTGCTCGCGACCGGCGGACCGGACAACGGCTGGACGCCGACCCCGGCCGACCGCACCCAGATCGCCTACGGCGTCGACTCGCGACTCGAGGGACTCGTCGCCGCGGCCGACGCGACCGGCGCCGGCGGGCTCGCCGCGCTGGCCGGAGCGCAGGCCGCCTGGTATTTCGGAGCCAACCGCGCCGGTGTCCCGGCCTACGACCCGGCGACCGGTGTCTGCGTCGACGGCATCGCGGCCGACGGCACCGTCAACCGCAACTGCGGAGCCGAGTCGGTCATCCACACCCAGCTGAGCATGCTCGCGCTGGATGCGCATCCCGCCATCGCCCGCGCCGCCACCGCCCTCACCCGCACGACCGCGACGCAGGGCCTGACGGTGGTCGAGGCGGAGTCCGGCACGACCACCGGCGCCGTCACCACCGTCACGCCGCCGTCGGCCTGGACCGGCTCGGCCAACTGGTCGGGCGGTGCCTACCTGCAGGCCTCCGACCGCTCCACCGTCACGGTCACGCTGCCGACGGGCCATCCGGCGGCGCGCATCCTGCCGATCGCCGACCTCGGCCCGGGCGGAGCGGGCACGACCTCCTGGACCGCCTCGGTCGGCCGCTTCACCCTGCCCCTCGGCCGGACCGACAACGTCCGCCCCGGTGAGCAGGGCATCGCGCCCAGCCCGGTCTTCCTGCTGCCGCAGACCCTGCCCATCCCCGTTCCCGCCCAGGCCACGACGGTGACCGCCCGCGTCTCCGGGACCGCCCGGCTGGACGCCCTGCTCGTCCAGCCCGTCGTGTCGCACCTCGGGCTCGCGGGCAGCAGCAGCCTCGACGTCTACGTCAACGCGACGAAGCTGCCGGTGCCGCAGAAGCTGGATGCGACGGGCCCGGTCACCGCGACCAGCTACGACTCCTCCGGCCGCCAGGTCGGCCGCACGCAGACCGTCGGAGCCCACGGCATCATCGTGGTCCTCCCCGGCGGCTTCACCACGGTGACCCCGAAGTGAGCCCCGCATGAGTCCGGCCAACGTCACGATCAACGACGTCGCCCGCGCCGCGGGCGTCAGCAAGTCGCTCGTGTCGCTGACCCTGAACGCGCGGCCGGGGGTCGCGAGCGAGACGCGGGAGCGCATCCTGCAGACCGCCCGCGACCTCGGCTGGACACCGCATCCCGGCGCCCGCGGTCTGAGCACCCGGCGCGCCTACGCCCTCGGGCTGGTGCTGCGGCGCGAACCCCGGACGATCGAGGTGGACCCGTTCTTCGCCTCGTTCATCGCCGGAGTGGAGACCGTGCTTGCCGAACGCGGCAACGTGCTCGTGCTGACCGTCGTGCCCGACCGCGCCGCCGAGGAGCGTGCGTATGAGCGGCTCATCGCCGACAAGCGCGTCGACGGGTTCCTGCTCACCGACCTCCTCGCCGCGGACGAGCGCATCCCGCTGATCTCGCGGCTCGGTTCCTACGCTGTGTCACTCGGCGAACCGCCCGGTGGCAGCCCCTTCCCCGTCATCACCCGCGACTACGACTCCGGCATCGACGAGCTCGTCCGGCACCTCGTTCAGCTCGGGCACCGCCGCATCGCCCACGTCTCGGGCGACGAGCGGATGCTGCACGGGCTCCGCAGGCGCGAGCGCTTCGAGCTCGCCGCGGCGGCGGCCGGGATCTCCCCCGTCGTCGTCACCACAGACTTCTCTCCCGAGCAGGGCGCCGAGGCCACCAAGGCGTTGCTCGAGACAGAGGACCGCCCGACCGCGATCGTCTACGGGAACGACCCGATGGCGATCGCGGGCATGGGCGTCGCTCATGAGCGAGGGCTCGACCTCCCGGCCGAGCTCTCCATCACCGGACTGGACGGCTCGCACATCGGGTCGTTCGTCTACCCCTCCCTCACCACCCTCGACAACGACCCGGCCGGCTGGGGAACCGCCGCCGCCACCGCGCTGCTGCGGCTGGTGGAGGACGGCGAACCCGGCGACGTCGCGCTGCCGCCTGCCCAGCTGGTGGTGCGCGCCTCCACCGCCCCGCCGTCGGCCGGCTGATCGACCCCACCCCCACACCCACCGAAAGGCAGAGACATGCGAAAGCGTAGGATCGCCATCTCCCTCATCACCGCCGGCATCGTCGCCGGCACCCTGGCCGCGTGCGGCTCGAGCGGAGGCGGCAGCACAGACGCCATGAAGGCGCACGGCCCGATCACCATCTGGTACTCCAACAACACCCAGGAGGTGCAGTGGGGCAAGGCGATGGTCTCGGCCTGGAACTCCGCGCACCCGAAGGAGAAGATCAAGGCGCAGGAGGTGCCTGCCGGCAAGAGCACCGAGGAGGTCATCGGCGCCGCCATCACCGCAGGCACCACACCGTGCCTGGTGTTCAACAACCTCCCGGCGGCCACCGGCCAGTGGCAGAAGCAGGGCGGCCTCGTCGACCTGTCGAAGTTCCCGGACGGGAACAAGTACATCGAGGCCCGCAGCGGTGACGCCGCGGCCCAGTACAAGTCGGCCGACGGCGACTACTACCAGATGCCCTGGAAGCAGAACCCCGTCATGATCTTCTACAACAAGGCCATCTTCCAGAAGGCCGGCCTCGACCCCGAGAAGCCCGACCTGTCGACCTACGACAAGTTCCTGGCCGCCGCGCAGAAGATCAAGTCGTCCGGCGCAGCTCCGTACGCGATCTACCCGGCCCCGACGAGCGAGTTCTTCCAGGTGAACTTCGACTACCTGCCGCTGCTCGCCGCCCAGACCGGTGGCAAGACCTTCATCGAGGACGGCAAGGCCACCATCGCCGACCAGGACTCGCTGGATGTCGCCAACTTCTGGAAGACCATCTACAGCGACGGGCTCGCCGGCAAGGAGCAGTACCAGGGCGACGCGTTCCAGGACGGCAAGTCCGCCATGGCCATCGTCGGCCCGTGGGCGATCGCGTACTACGGCGACAAGGTCCAGTGGGGCTCCGTCCCCGTCCCGACCAAGGACGGCACGTCGGCCGACGAGACCTACACCTTCCCGGACGCGAAGAACATCGGCATGTACACCTCCTGCAAGAACCAGGGGACGGCGTGGGATGTGCTGAAGTTCGCGACCAGTCAGGAGCAGGACGGCAAGCTGCTCGACGTCAGCGGCCAGATGCCGATCCGCAAGGACCTCGCCACCACCTACGCGTCGTACTTCGAGTCGCACCCCGCGTACAAGGAGTTCGGTGCGCAGAGCGCTCGCACGGTGGACGACCCGACCGGCACGAACACCATCGCGCAGATGCAGGCCCTGCGTGACGCCTACACGAAGGCGGTCGTCAACGGCAGCGGATCGGTGGAGGACGTCTTCAAGGCGGCAGCCGACAAGATCGACAAGCTCCAGGCCCAGAAGTAGCCATGAGCACCTCCGTCCGCGGTTCTGACACCGCACGGCCGGCGGCGGGCGCCTCGCCCGCCGCCGGGTCGGGGCGCACGCACCGGCCGCCGCTCGTGCAGCGCATCCTGGGCACCAACCCGCTCGGCTGGCTGTTCAGCGCGCCGTACCTCGTCTTCGTGCTCGCCATCTTCGCGTTCCCGCTGTGCTTCGCGGTGTACATGTCGTTCTTCGACTACTTCTTCGCGGCGCCCGGGGCGAACGTGGATCGCCCGTTCGTCGGGTTCGACAACTACGTCCAGGCGTTCACCGACCCCCAGGTGCTGCAGTCGTTCGTCAACGTCGGCATCTTCCTGATCATCAACGTGCCGCTCACCGTCATCCTGTCGCTGCTGCTCGCCTCGGGGCTCAACAGCATCGTCCGGTTCCGCACCTTCCTGCGGGTGAGCTACTACGTGCCGTACGTGACAGCGAGTGTGGCGACCATCGCCGTCTGGCTGTTCCTGTTCGGCCAGAACGGACTCGTCAACCAGATCCTCGGTCCGCTGGCGCCGAGCCCGAGCTGGCTCTCGAACCCGGCGCTGGCCATGCCCTCCATCGCGATCTACGTCACGTGGAAGGGTCTCGGCTTCTACATCCTGCTGTACCTCGCAGCGCTGCAGAACGTGCCGACCGAGCTGTACGAGTCGGCCGCCACCGACGGCGCGGGCAAGATCCGGCAGTTCATGTCGGTGACCGTGCCGGGCGTGCGTCCGGCGACCGTGCTGGTGCTGCTGCTCGCGACGATCACCGGCGCGAACCTGTTCACGGAGCCGTACCTGCTCACCGGAGGCGGCGGCCCGGAGGGACGGTCCGCCTCGCCGGTGCTGCTCATCTATCAGCAGGGCATCCAGCAGGGCCACCCGGGATACGCCTCCGCGATCGGGGTCATCCTCGTCATCGGGGTGCTCATCATCGGCTGGCTGCAGAACCGCTTCGTCGGAGGGAGGAACGAGTCATGACCACGGAGACCACACCGCGCGCCGTCGCACCGGCACGGAAACGGCGCCGGAGGGACCTGGGCACCCCGCGACGGCTGAGCCGCGGGCAGACGATCCTGCAGGGCATCGTGCTGGCGCTCGGCGCCATCGCGTTCCTGTTCCCCTTCTATTACATGCTGGTCGGGTCGCTGCAGACGGCCCCCGACACGACGATCGCGGGTGCCTTCCCGAACCCGGGGAACCTGACGCTGCAGAACTACGCCGAGATCAACTCGCGCATCAACCTGGTGACCGGCCTCGTGAACTCAGGGATCTTCACCGGCGGCGTGCTGCTGGGCACGGTCGTGTTCGGCGTGCTGGCCGGGTACTCGCTCGCCGTGCTGCAGTGGCGCGGACGCGGGGTCACCTTCGCCCTGGCGCTGCTCGTGCAGACCATCCCGTTCCAGCTGCTGATGATCCCGCTGTACGTGCTCATCGCGCGCAACTACGGGCTCGCCGACAACTATCTCGGGATGATCCTGCCGTTCGCAATCAACTCGGCGGCCGTGCTCATCTTCCGGCAGTACTTCCTGCAGCTCCCGAAGGAGTTGTTCGACGCCGCCCGCGTCGACGGCGCCGGCGAGTTCCGGCTGCTGTGGCGGATCGCGCTGCCCCTGGTGCGACCTGCTCTCGTCACGGTGCTGCTGCTCACCTTCATCGGCCCGTGGAACGAGTTCCTCTGGCCGTTCCTGATCACCAAGGAGGCGAGCCTGCAGCCGCTGGCCGTGTCGCTGGCGAACTACATCTCGACGGTCGCGGGTTCCACCGCGAACCCGTACGGCGCGATCCTCTCCGGAGCCGTCGTGCTGGCCGCACCCGTCGTCATCCTGTTCATCGTGTTCCAGCGCTACTTCACCTCCACCGATCTGGGCTCGTCCGTCAAGGGCTGACCCACCGCGTCCATCCACAGAAACGAACCACGGGAGACCATGGACACCGTCCACACTGCACCGGCGGAGCACGACGCCCTGCTGGCGAGCTACCGCGAGGCGCTCGCGCACACCAACGCCCTCACCGACCGCATCTCGACCGACCAGTTCTCGGCGCACTACCCGGTGCGCCCGGACTGGGCGATCGGGCCGTTCGTCCGTGACGACGCGCTGACCTTCCGCCCGGAGGGCCAGTGGGACGACCCGACCGGGGTGGGATGGACGAGCGACTCGGTCTTCAACCCGACCGTCATCCAGCGCGGCGACGACGTGCACCTGTTCTACCGGGCGTCGCCGCGCAAGGAGTCGACCGCCAGCCGGATCGGTCACGCGGTCCGGCGGGACGGCGCGTGGCACGACTCACCCGCCAACCCGATCCTCTATCCGACGCTGGCGAACGAGACGCTCGGCGTCGAGGACCCGAAGGTCTATGCCCTCGACACCGGCTACGTGCTCTTCTACAACGCGATCTGGCGACGGGACGACGGATCCGTCGCCGTCGACATCATGAGCGCGGTCTCGGACGACCTCGAGCACTGGACCAAGCGCGGCCTCGTCGTCCCCTACGAGGTCTCGGAGTACTGGGCGAAGGGAGCCGTCATCCCGCGCGACGAGCACGGCCGGGCGGTGCGCATCGGCGGCCAGTACCTCATGTTCTTGTCCGAGGGATGCGGCGGCCGGCCGACGATCGGACGCTCGACCGACGGCCTCGAGTGGCGCTTCGAGGTGCAGCCCTACCTCGACCTGTCGCCGCTCCCCGGCACGCTGTTCGAGGTCGCCTGCGCCGTCGTCGACGGCGACCGGCTGGTGCTCGACTTCTTCTACGCCGACGCCGACGGCGACTTCGCCGCAGCGCAAGCGCTGTACCGGCTCGACGACCCGTTCACCCAGCTGGAGCTCAACCGCGGCGGCTCGCTCGCCTGGGGCGGGCTCCAGAAGCTCGACGCCCGCTGGTCGTTCGCCCAGGGATGGGATGCTCCGCCCGGGGTCCGCGAACTGTACTTCTACAAGGAGGTGGACGCATGAGCGCGTTCCCATACCGGCTCTCGCGCGCGGGCGTCGTGATGACCCCCGTCGCCGGCGACCTGCTCGAGGCGGAGGGGGTGCTCAACCCCGCCTCCGGCCGCGGCCCCGACGGCGACCTGTACCTGCTGCCGCGTCTGGTCGCCGAAGGCAACGTCTCGCGCGTCGGCCTCGCCCGCGTGATCACGGAGGACGGCGTCCCGGTCGCCGTCGAACGCCAGGGCGTCGTGCTCGAACCGGACCGCCCGTTCGAGCGCGGCCGCTCTAACGCGGGCGTCGAGGACCCGCGCATCACGTTCATCCCGTCGCTCGGGCTGCACGTGATGACGTACGTCGCCTACGGACCGCTCGGCCCGCACACCGCGGTCGCCGTCTCCGACGACCTGCGCGCCTGGCGGCGGCTCGGCCCCGTGTCGTTCGAGTACGACGACGAGCTGGGAGTCGACCTGTCGCTCTTCCACAACAAGGACACGGTGTTCTTCCCTGAGCCCGTCACGGCTCCCGACGGCACGCCGAGCCTCGCCGTGCTCCACCGGCCGGTGTGGGATCTGGGCGAGATCCGTCCGGGCGAGGGCGAGCAACCCCCCGCCGGCGAGGGCCGTCCCAGCATCTGGATCGCGTTCATCCCCGTGGAGGCTGTGCATCGCGACCTGCGCGAGCTCGCCCGCTGGAGGCAGAACCGCTTCCTGGCGGGCCCTGAGTTCCCGTTCGAAGAGCTCAAGATCGGTGCGGGCCCGGCGCCGCGACGCGTCCCCGAGGGCTGGCTGCTCATCCACCACGGTGTGACCGGCCGCCTCGAGTCGGGCGTCGCGCAGCAGAAGAACGTCAACTACGCCGCCGGCGCGATGATCCTCGACGGCGACGAGCCGTGGCGGGTGCTCGACCGCACCACCGAACCGCTGCTCTCGGCCGAGACGGAGGACGAGCGGAGCGGCATCGTGCCGAACGTCGTGTTCCCGACCGCCATCGAAACGGTGGACGGCCGCGACTGGGTGTTCTACGGCATGGCAGACTCGAAGATCGGGGTCGCGCTGCTGGAGCGGGCCGGGGCCGACTGAGACCCGCCGGCCGCCGCAGATGGGCGCTATTGCGCGGATTATGAATATTGCACATGTAAAACGTATAATTCGCGATGAGTCGCCAACGTGCTCTACTCTTGGAACTCGTGAACGAACCCCGGGACCGGTCGGCCGCCCCAGCGACCGCGGCCAAGCCAGGAGCGGGGTTCCGGCCTGAGATCCAGGGTCTCCGGGCCGTCGCCGTGCTCGCGGTGGTGCTCTACCACCTGTGGCCCGAGCGGCTCACCGGAGGCTACGTCGGCGTCGATGTCTTCTTCGTCATCTCCGGCTATCTCATCACGGCGCACCTGTTCCGCGACTTCAGCCGCACCGGGCGTGTTCCTCTGACCGCATTCTGGGGGCGGCGCATCCGGCGTCTCCTTCCCGCATCCCTGCTGGTGCTCGCTGTGTCGTGCGTCGCCGTCTACCTCTGGGCGCCCGCGACCACGTGGGATGCGTCGGCCCAGCAGCTGATCGCGAGCGCGCTCTACGTCCAGAACTGGCTGCTGGCCGCCAACGCCGTCGACTACTCGGCCATGGGCGAGAGCGCGACCGTCGCCCAGCACTTCTGGTCCCTCTCCGTCGAGGAGCAGTTCTACGCCGTGTGGCCGCTCGTCCTGATCGGTCTCTTCTGGATCGCCGGGCGTCGTGCGAAGTCGACGTCCCGGGCCTCCGGTCGCACCGTGTTCATCATCGGCCTCGCCGTCATCTCGGTCCTGTCGCTCGCCTTCTCCATCTACTACACGGCGGTGAACTCCGCCGGGGCGTACTTCGTCACGCCGACCCGTGTCTGGGAGTTCGGGGCCGGCGGGCTCGCGGCGCTTCTGGCGGCCGACCGACGGTTCAGCGGCCCGGCAGCCACCCTGACCGCCTGGGCCGCCGTCTGCGCCCTTGCGTTCGCGGCCACCACCTACACGGCCGTGACGCCGTTCCCGGGGTTCACCGCCCTCGTGCCGGTCGCCGCGACGGTCGCGCTCATCCTCTGCTGCGGCAACCCGCATCCCTACGGTCCCGGATGGTGGCTTTCGCGACGTCCGGCCACGTTCCTGGGTGACGTCTCGTACTCCCTGTACCTCTGGCACTGGCCCGCGATCGTGATCCTCCCGTTCATCCTGGGGCACCCGCTGGGATGGAAGACGAAGATCGCCATCCTGATCGGAGCGACGGCGCTGGCCTGGGCGACGAAGGTCGCCGTCGAGGACCCGGTCCGGCGCGGACGCCTGCTGCGCAGCGGGTGGCGGCCCTACGGGTTCGCGCTCGCCGGCGGAGCCGCGGTGGTGGCGCTCAGCGCGGTGCTCGTCATCGTTCCCACCGTCGGCACCCCGGTTGCGGCAGCACCGCGGTCGGGCACCTGCCAGGGGCCGGCCGCGCTCGACCACGAAGCCTCGTGTTCGCCGGTCACCGGAACCGTCGACATCAGCCGGGTCGCGGTCGCCGTGTCGAAGGAGCAGCCGCTGTGCCTGCCGGGGTTCGAGGGCTCGGAACTCGTGACCTGCTCGTACGGCGCTCCGGCATCGAAGGCGACCAGGAAGGTGGCGATCGTCGGCGACTCGCACGCGTCCGCCTGGATCCCCGCCCTCGACGCCATCGGCAAGAAGCGCGGCTGGCAGGTCGTCTCCTACGTCAAGACCTCCTGCCCGGCGACTCTGGCGCTTCGCGTCCTCCCCAACGAGACGACCGACGCAAATCAGGCGGCGTGCCATCAGTGGGTGAAGAACGTGGACGCCCGCCTCGCGTCCGACCCCACGATCAGCGCCGTTTTCACGGCCTCCTTCTCGTCGGCGTACACCTTCGCGTCGCCGCCCGACCATCCGCTCGCCGATCCTGCGGTCGACGGATTCCTGGCCGAGTGGGAGGGTTGGCGCGCTTCCGGCAAGCGGGTCTATGTGTTCGAGGATGTCCCGCGCACGATCGGGACATCCGTCCCGACGTGTCTTGCCGGCCACGCGAGCGATCCGATGTCGTGTGCCGTGCCGCGGGCCTCCGCCCTCCCGCCGTCGATGGTGATCACCCAGGCCGCCACCCTGGCGGAACAGCAGCACCATGTCACCCGCCTCGCCCTGCGCGACCGGTTCTGCGACGAACAGTGGTGTTACCCTCAGGTCGGTTCGGTCATCGTCTATCGCGACTTCTCGCACCTGAGCAAGGAGTACGCCACGGCTCTGGCTCCCTACATCGACCGGCAACTCGGAGGATGAATGAACGGGCGACGCGTCTGGGTTCGCCTCACCCGATCGTTCGCCCCACTCCTCCTCGCCTCGCTGCTGATCGCCTCCTGCAGCTCCGTCCCGCAGACCGATCGCATCCGCTTCGGTGCGATCGGCGACTCCATCACCGCCTCCACCGACCGCTTCGGCCTGCCGACGCACTGGACGTGGGTCGCCACCGCCGCCACCGGCGACGTCACGGATGTGGGCGGCTACCGTCACTACGGTGACACCACCGCCGACATCCTTCGGCATGTGACGCCTCTTCCCGAGGCCCAAGTGGTGGTCGTCATGGCGGGCACGAACGACGCACCGGTCGACGACCGGCCGGACCCTCGGACACTGACGAACATCACCGCCATCTTCGAGAAGACGGGGGTTCCACGCCGCATCCTCTCGGCGGTCGCGCCACGAAACGACGACCGGGCTGCCGAGACGCTGCAGCTCAACGCGGACCTCCGCCAGCTCGCCCGGCGCTCCGGCTGGAGGTGGGTCGACCCGTGGACGGAGGTGAGGACCGCTGACGGCCGGTGGCGCCCGCACACCTCGGTCGACGGCATCCACCCGACCCCCGCAAGTGGCCGCATAGCGGGCGACGTGCTCCGTGCGGCGATCGTGAAGACGGCGACCGGCGGCTGACGCCCCGCGACCGCACAGCGACAGGAACGATGCCTGGTGCGCGCGCTCCGCACGGCGGTACAGTGAGCGCGTTCCCGGCCGGCGAGGTGGTGACATGGGCGACACCGATGTGCGGATGCGCCGCACTCCGCTGCTCAAGGCGGAGGGAGCCGCCATCGTCGCGGGCGCCGCGGCGTTCGTCCTCGCGGGCATCGTCGCCCTCCCGCTGTTCTGGGGTCGCGACCTGCCGATCGCGGGACCGGACTCGGTCGGCCAGTTCGTCGCGTACGCGGGCGGCATCGTCGCCGTGCTGGCGTACGTGGTCGGGAGGCTGTGGATGCGCGACGGCCTCGCCCCATTCGCCGCCCCCGGCGAGCGGCGGCGGGTGGGCGTCTCCCCCGTCGACGTGTTCGACACCATCGCCATCGCCGTCGCGCATGGCGTCATCGCGCTCCTCGGCTGGCTGGTGCTCGGAACGGTGCTCGCGGACGGGTTCCAGGACGCGACCGTGTACTTCCTCTCCGCGTCCGCACTCGCGGCGACCGCGGCGGCCGTCACCGGGTACGCCGTGTTCCTGTCGGCGGTGAACATGAGCCTGATGCGGCTGTCCACCGTGCTCGCCGCCTTCGTCATCGTCGGCATCCTGACAGCGATGCTGAGCGCGCCGGACCCGCACTGGTGGATGCTGCACCTGAGCGCCCTCGGCATGACCCGGTCGATCTCGTCCCTCTCCTTCAACCTGACCCTGATCATCGCCGGCGTGATCGTCACGGCGATGGCGCGCTACGCGACGGACACGCGCTTCCTGGCCCCGGTATCGGAGGGCGATCCGGTCGCCGACCGTCGGCGTGCCGCGCTCATCCGTGTCCGCGTCGGACTCATCCTCATCGGGGGTCTTCTCGCGGGGGTCGGGCTGTTCCCGCTGAACGTCTCGCAGGTCCTGCACAACGTGTCGGCGGTCGGGATGGTGCTGGTGTTCTCGCTCGTCGTCTTCTGGGTGCGGGCGGCGCTGCCGGAGGCTCCCGTCGCGTTCTTCGTGCTCGGCTACGTGTTCTTCGCGACGATCGTGGCCGTCCTGCTGTTCTTCGTCGTCGGCTACTACGTGCTGACCGCGACCGAACTCGTCGCCGGCGTCGTCGTGTTCGCCTGGCTGATCGTCTACCTGCGCGTCAGCGGCGCGGTCGGCCGGAGGTCGTCCGCGGGGCGCCTGGAGGGGCCGCCTCTCGCTTCTGCTGCCGGTCGAGCGCAGCGTTCAGAGTGATCGCCGCGCGGATCAGCGCGAGATGGGTGAACGCCTGCGGGAAGTTGCCCAGCTGCAGCCCCGCCGGGTCGATCTCCTCGGCGAACAACCCCAGGTGGTTGCCGTAGGTCAGCATCTTCTCGAAGGCGTACTGCGCCTCGTCGATCCTGCCCGCGTCCGTCAGGGCGTTCACGTAGAAGAACGAGCACAGCGAGAAGGTCCCCTCCGCGCCGGGCAGGCCGTCCGGCGACGCGGCCGGGTTGTAGCGGTACACCAGGCTGTCGGTCACCAGCTCCTCGGTGATCGCGTCGAGCGTCGACAGCCACATGGGGTCCTGCGGCGAGATCATGCCCACCAGCGGCATGAGCAGGGTGATCGCATCCACCACGTCGGTGCCCGGGTACTGCACGAACGCCTGCCGGTCCGGGTTCCAGCACCGGGTGAACACCTGCTCGTAGATTGCGTCGCGCGCGTCGAGCCACTCCTCCAGAGGAGCGGGCAGCCCCCGGTCGCGGGCGATGCTGATGGCCCGGTCGAAGGCGACCCAGCACATGATGCGTCCGTAGGTGAAGTCCTTGCGGCCGCCGCGCGTCTCCCACACGCCCTCGTCCGGCTGGTCCCAATACGCCACCAGCCAGTCGAGGATGCGGCACAGCTTGCTCCAGCCGGGATGCCCGATCGGCCGGTAGCGCTCGGTGGCGTACAGCGCGTCGAGCGCCTCCCCATAGATGTCGAGCTGCAGCTGATCGGCAGCGCCGTTGCCGATATTCACCGGACGCGACCCCGCGTACCCCTCGAAGTCCTCCAGTTCACGCTCTTCCAGGTCGGAGGAGCCGTCGATCCTGTACATGATCTTCAGGGGGCCCGAGCTCTCCCCTGCCTGTTCGGCGACCCGGTCGGAGACCCACAGCGCGAACGCGATCGCCTCCTCGGTGTAGCCGAGCGCGAGCAGCGAGAAGACGGAGAACGAGCCGTCGCGGATCCAGGTGTAGCGGTAGTCCCAGTTGCGCACTCCCCCGAGCTGCTCGGGCAGCGCTGCCGTGGGGGCGGCGACCAGCCCACCGCTCGGGGCGTACTGCAGCAGCTTCAGCACCATGGCAGAACGCTCCACCGACTCGCGCCAGCGACCCGCATAGGTGCTGCGCTGCAGCCAATCGCGCCAGAACGCCACGGTCTCGCGGAAGGCCGTCTGTCCGGCGTCCTCGGTGAGCGGCTCGGCTCCGGACTCCGGCGCGGTCTGGAAGACGAAGAGCCGGAGTTCCCCCGCAGAGACCGTGACCGTCGCGTCCACATCGCCGCTGGCGAGGTCGAGGCCGCCCAGTTCATCCGGCGTCAGCCCGGTGAGGGAGGCGCGGACCGCGTCACCCTCGAACACCACGCCGCCGTCGGCCGCGCTCGCCGTGTGGTGAAGCCGGCCGAAGTCGAACCGCGGACGGCACTCGATGTGGAAGTCCAGTTCGCCGCGGACCACCCGGATGCCGCGCAGCACCATGCGGTTGTCGCTCGGGATGGTGGGCTCGTCGGCGACGGGCATGAAGTCGATCACCTCGCCGACCCCGGACGGACACATGAACCGGGTGATGAGCACGGCGGTCTGCGGGAAGTACATCTGCTTGATGCGCATCCCGTCGTCCTCCGCCCGGATGCGGAAGAAGCCGCCCTTCTCACGGTCGAGCAGCGACGAGAAGACCGCGGGCGAGTCGAAGCGCGGTGCGCAGAACCAGTCGATCGACCCCTCGGTCGAGACGAGGGCCACCGTCTGCAGGTCGCCGATCAGTCCGTGGTCGGCGATATCCGGGAACGCGTTCTCGGTTGCGGCCATGATGTGTCCCTTCCGGTCGATGGCGGGATGGTAACCCCGAGGACCCTCGACCGGCGAGAGAGATCTTCGGCGCCGGTGGATTGCCGTCTACCCGAGAGCGCACCCACGGAGCTAGCATCCGGGCGGAGTCCGCCCTCCCGATCGGAGGTCACCATGACCGCAGCAGCCGTCGGCGTCTCGCACGCATCGGTCCGGCGCCTGATCGCGCCGCTCGCGCTCGCGCAGTTCATCTGCAGCTTCGCGGGCTCGAACATGAACGTGATGATCAACGACATGTCGAAGGATCTCGACACGACCGTCCAGGGC
This sequence comes from Leifsonia sp. NPDC014704, assembly GCF_043083605.1. Classification (NCBI taxonomy): domain Bacteria; kingdom Bacillati; phylum Actinomycetota; class Actinomycetes; order Micrococcales; family Microbacteriaceae; genus Leifsonia; species Leifsonia sp. NPDC014704. Next base: position 1,282,180 of record NZ_JBIBYW010000001.1, read on the forward strand.
ATCCAGGTCAGCATCACGCTGTTCCTGCTGACGATGGCCGCCCTGATGATCCCGGCGGGCAAGCTGACCGACAAGATCGGCCGGAAACGCTGCTTCACCCTCGGGCTCATCGTCTACGGCATCGGCGCGATCATCAGCGCGCTCTCCCCCGGGCTGTGGGCCCTCATCCTCGGCAACAGCATCCTCGAGGGGATCGGGACGGCGCTGCTGATCCCACCGGTCTACATTCTGACCACCCTCTACCTGCCCGACATCGCGACGCGTGCCTGGGCGTTCGGGATCATCAGCGCCCTCGGCGGCATCGGCGCCGCCGCCGGACCGCTGATCGGCGGACTGATCACCAGCGCGATCAGCTGGCGCGCCGCGTTCCTGTTCCAGGCGCTCATCATCGTGATCATCCTGCTGCTCAGCCGCCGTCTGACCGACCCGGTTCCGGCCGACCCCGACCGGCCCTTCGACGTCGTCGGCGCCGTGCTCTCCGCCCTCGGACTCTTCGTGCTGGTGCTCGGCATCCTCGCGGCCGATACCAGCGTCCCGCTGATGATCGGGCTCGTCCTCGCCGGGATCGTGATCCTCTTCCTCTTCTTCTGGTGGGTGCGCAGCCGTGAGCGCGCGGGCAAGGAGGTGCTGCTGTCCACTGCCCTGTTCAAGAACCGCGTGTCGAACATCGCGCTGATCACCCAGAACCTGCAGTGGGTGCTCCTGATGGGCACCTCGTTCACGGTGTCGGCCTACCTGCAGGTGGTTCGTGGCCACAACGCCATCGAGACGGGCGTCATCTTCACCGCGGCGACGGTCGGACTGCTCCTGACATCGCTGGTCGCCGGGAGGCTGGCGAAGCGCTTCTCGCAGCGGGGCCTCATCCTGACCGGATTCGTGCTCTGCATCCCCGGCGTCGTGCTGCTGATCTGGCTGGTGGCGGTGAGCACGACGGAGTGGTCGTTCGTGCCCGGGCTGTTCCTGATCGGCGCCGGGCTCGGGCTGATGCTCACGCCGTCGGTGAACGTCGTGCAGTCGGCGTTCCCCGAGAAGGCGCAGGGAGAGATCTCGGGGCTGTCGCGGAGCGTGTCCAACCTGGGATCGACGCTGGGCACGGCGATCGCGGGCACGATCCTCGTCGCCAACATCGACGCAGGCGGTGCCGCGTACGGGACGGCGATGGGCGTCCTGGCGATCCTCGGCGTCGGCGGGCTCATCGCCGCACTCTTCCTCCCGGAGGACCGTCACCGCCGCGGGACCGCCTGAATGGCAGCGGATTCCGCCGCCGCTGTCGAGAATGCGGCAGGGTGTTCGTGTAGACGGTGAGAGCGCCCTTCTAAGCGGCGCTCCGGAGAGGAACACGACAATGACCCAGTACCTGCTCAGCGTCTACCAGCCGGATGGAGCCGCCCCGGCGCCCGAGGTGCTCGCCGCCATCGGGCGCGACCTCGACGCCCTGAACGCCGACATCCGCGCGGCCGGCGCGTGGGTGTTCTCCAACGGCCTCCTCCCGGTCTCGTCCTCCACCGTGCTGCGCCCGCAGGACAGCGACGTGCTCGTCACCGACGGCCCCTTCGCGGAAGGCAAGGAGCATCTCGGCGGCTTCACCATCGTGGAGGCGCCCGACCTGGATGCGGCGCTCGAGTGGGGCAGGCGACTGGCGCTGGCCACCACTCTGCCGATCGAGGTGCGGCCCTTCGCGGAGTGACGGGAGCACCCGGCATGGAGAACAGTGCGACACCTTCGCCCCCGGATGCCGCCGCGATCGCGTCGGTGTTCCGGGAGCAGTACGGCCGCGCCGTCTCCGTGCTGTACCGCGTTTTCGGCGACCTCGACCGCGCCGAGGACGCGGTGCAGGACGCCTTCGCCGTCGCCGCCGAGCGCTGGCCGCGCGACGGCATCCCGCCCGCGCCGGCCGGCTGGATCATCACGACCGCCCGCCGCCGAGCGATCGACCGGCTGCGGCGGGATGCGGTCGGTCGCGAGAAGGAAGCGGAGGCGGCGCTGCTGCGGCAGCTGACCGGCGACGGCCGTGCGGATGCCGCCGACGACGACCCCGCCGCCGACGCCATCGCCGACGACCGCCTCCGCCTCGTCTTCACCTGCTGCCATCCCGCCCTGTCGCCGGAGGCACGCGTCGCCCTGACCCTCCGCCTGCTCGGCGGCCTGACCACCGCCGAGATCGCCCGCGCGTTCCTCGTGCCCGAGCCGACGATGGCGCAGCGCATCTCGCGCGCGAAGGCGAAGATCCGGGACGCGCGCATCCCGTACCGTATCCCCTCCGCCGACGACCTCCCCACCCGGCTGCGCTCCGTGCTGGCCGTGGTGTACCTGGTGTTCAGCGAGGGGTACGCGGCGAGCGCCGGCGACCGGCTCGTACGGGAGGAGCTGTGCACGGAGGCGATCCGGCTGGCGCGCGAACTGCACTGCCAGCTTCCGGACGAGGAGGAGGTGCTCGGTCTTCTCGCCCTCCTGCTGCTGGTGGATGCGCGCCGCGCGGCCCGGGTCGACGCGGCGGGCGCTCTCATCCCGCTCCCCGAGCAGGACCGGTCCCGCTGGAACGCGGAGCAGATCGCCGAGGGCCACGAGCTGGTCCGGAAATGCCTGGCGCGCGGGCGGCCGGGTCCGTATCAACTGCAGGCGGCCATCCAAGCAGTGCATGACGACGCCCCGACGGCCGCAGACACGGACTGGCCGCAGATCGTCGCCCTCTACGACCAGCTGCTGCGCGCCTCCCCCACGCCCGTGGTCGCGCTCAACCGTGCGGTCGCCGTAGCCGAGGTGGAGGGAGAGGATGCGGGCCTGGCCGCGCTGGGCCCGCTGCGTGAACCGCTCGCCGGCTTCTACCTCCTCCACGGCGTGCGGGCCGGGCTCCTGCTGCGCGCCGGGCGGACGGCCGAGGCCGCGGACGAATACGACGTCGCCGCCTCGCTGTGCGGCGGTGACGCCGAGCGCGCGTTCCTGCTCGAGCGCCGGGATGCGCTTGCCCGGCGGGACTGACCGGCCCCTTCCCTGCCCGCGGTCACAGGCGCACAGTGGATGCCATGGATATCGCCTTCCTCGGGCTCGGCCGCATGGGCCGCGAGCTGGTCACCCACCTCATCGACGCCGGTCACCACGTCACCGCGTGGAACCGCTCCCCCGGACCGGCCGATTCCGTCGGACGCCGGGGCGCGCGCATCGCGTCCTCCGCCGCCGAAGCGGTCGAGGGGGCGGACGCCGTCATCACGGTCCTGTTCGGCCCGGAGGCCGTTCGCGAGACTGTGATCGAGCCGTCGCTGCCGATCCCGGAGGGAGCACTGTGGATCGACATCACGACCGTCGCGCCCTCCGACGCGGCCGACTTTGCGGCGTGGGCCGAGGATGCGGGCGTGCGCTACATCCACTCGCCGGTGGTCGGTTCGCTCGCGCCCGCGCGTGCCGGAAGTCTCGCGGTGCTGATCGGCGGCGAGCACGACGCCGCCCGCGAAGCCCGCACCGTCGTGGCCCTCTGGGCCGACCCCGACAAGATCCGCACCTTCGATCGCCCCGAGAAGGCCGCCGCCGCGAAACTGGTCGCCAACCTGGCGCTGGCCATCTCGATGGAGGCGCTCAGCGAGTCCCTCCGGCTCGGCACCGCGGGCGGCCTGTCGCCCGACGAGGTGCTCTCGATGCTGCCACTGACGACCATCGCCCCGATCGCGGGCATGAAGGGACCCGTCGTCGCGTCGGGCGACTTCGACGACACCCAGTTCTCCGCCTCCCTGCTCGCCAAGGATCTCCGGCTGATGATCGGCACCGCCGACACCCCGCTCCCCGCGGCAGCCCTCGTCGCCGCCGAGCTGCAGCGCGCGGTGGATGCGGGCCTCGGCGACAAGGACTTCTCGGTGATCGCGCGCGACCGCTGAGCCGACGTGACCTAGACTCTCTGCCTGTGCAGAGAATCAAGGGACTCGACGGGATCCGGTGCTTCGCCGTCCTCGCGGTGATCGCAGCGCACGCCCATGTCTCGTGGATGCACGGCGGCGGTTTCGGCGTCGACGTCTTCTTCGTCCTGAGCGGCTATCTCATCACGACGCTGCTGCTCCGGGAGCACGAGAAGCTGGGGCGCATCGACCTGCTGCGTTTCTGGGGCCGCCGCATCCTCCGCCTGGTTCCCGCGCTCCTGCTGCTCGTGCTGGTCGTCGACACCATCGCGCTGTTCCTCCCCGGCCGGTTCGGGACGCTCGCCCCGGCGACGTTGTCGTCCACACCGGGCGTGCTGTTCTACTTCTCCAACTGGCTCATCGTCATCACCAACAGCGGAGCGCTCGGCGCGTTCGGACCGCTCTGGTCGCTCTCCGTCGAGGAGCAGTTCTACATCCTCTGGCCGCTGCTGGTCATCCTGGCGCTGCGCTTCCGCCGCCCGCTGCGGGCCCTGACCATCCTCATCGGCGTGCTGGTGCTCGCTGTGGTGGTCTCGCGCTTCCTCGTCTTCGACCCGAGCAACCTGTACCAGACGTTCGCCACCACCTTCCGCGTCGACATGTTGCTGATGGGCGCCCTGCTGGCGGTCGCGTTCCACGCGGGCGCCGGGAACATCCTCCGCCGCGTCTCCGCATGGGCGGTCGGCCCGGCACTCGTCTACCTCGCCGCGGTCGCGGTGCTCGTCCCCGAGTTCAACGTGGCCGGCGCCGAGAAGAAGGTCTACCTGTACTACACGATCGGTCTCCCGGCCGTCGGCATCGCGACCTGCGCGCTCATCGCCTTCCTCGTGACGCACCAGAGCTCGCTGCTCACCCGGATCTTCTCGCTGCCGCCGTTCGACTACCTGGGTCGCATCTCCTACGGCATGTACCTGTGGCACTACCCGATCATCCTGCTGCTCCAGGTGCGCTTCGCCCCGGACCCGAACATCACCCTTCTGCTGGCGCTCCCCCTCACGGTGGCCGCAGCGACGGTCTCGTGGTTCGCGCTGGAGCGCCCACTGGCGCGGCGCTTCCACCACCGCCTGGTCGCGCGTCCGCGGGTGGCGGGCCCGGCGACGGTCACCGGGCGCGTGTGAGCGCCGAGCGGGCTGCCTTCGCCTAGCGCACGAGCCCGCGATCGCCGCTCGCAGCAGGGTTACTTCCTGCCGCCCGCGGAGTACGTTCGAGGCATGCTCATCCTGGTCATCGTCCTCATCGTGCTCTGGCTGATCCTTGCAATCGTCGGCTTCGCCATCAAGGGGCTGCTCTGGCTGGGGATCATCGGCATCGTGCTGGTGATCGCGACCCTGGTGATCGGCCTGGTGCGGCGCTCGACGCTGGCCAAGCGCAACCGCACCTGAGAGCTTGCCGCTACACCGCCACAACGGTGATGGGCGGCGTAGAATCGCAGTCACAGCGTCCAGGACCCCGGCGCGACTCGCAACGATTCGGGGCCCGCAATGTCGCAACTGTCTCCACGCTCGACGGGCCCGCAGCCCACGGGCATTCGCACCACCACCACACGTACGACCGCACGCGACGGGGGCTACTCCGAACTCGCGACGATGGTCCGCGAGGCCGGTCTCCTGCACCGCCGCTACGGCTACTACTGGACCAAGCTCATCCTGGTCCCCGTCGTCACCGCCGCCATGATCGCCGCGTTCGTGATCATCGGCGACAGCTGGTGGCAGCTCGCCACCGCCGTGGTGTTCGCCTTCGTCTTCACGCAGATCGCCTTCCTCGGCCACGACGCCGCGCACCGGCAGATCTTCCGATCCGGTCGCTGGAACGACTGGATCTGCCTCATCGTCGGCGACCTGTTCGTCGGGATGAGCTACGGCTGGTGGCAGCACAAGCACACGCGCCACCACGCCAATCCCAACCAGGAGGGCGCCGATCCCGACATCGAGCTGCCGGTGATGTCCTTCACCCCGGCTCAAGTGGCGGCGAAACGCTCGCGGCCGGTCCGGTGGCTGATCGGACACCAGGGCTGGTTCTTCTTCCCCATCCTGCTTCTCGAGGGTCTGTCGCTGCACGCGTCGAGCGTCCGGCGGGTGTTCGCGCGCGGTGAGCTGCGGCGTCGGGCCGTGGAGGTGTCGTTCCTCGCCGTCCGCATCCTCGGATACCTGGCCCTCGTTCTCCTGGTCCTCCCGCCGGGAAAGGCGGCCGCGTTCCTCGGCGTCCAGCTGGGACTGTTCGGCTTCTACATGGGGATGTCGTTCGCGCCGAACCACAAGGGGATGCCGCTGGTGCCGCACGACATGAAGCTCGACTTCCTGCGCCGGCAGGTGCTGATGAGCCGCAACATCCGGGGCGGACGCACGATCGACTTCCTGATGGGCGGCCTCAACTACCAGATCGAGCACCACCTGTTCCCGTCGATGCCGCGCCCGCACCTGCGCCGGGCCGCACCGATGATCCGCGCCTTCTGCGACGCGAACGGCACCCGCTACACCGAGACGGGCCTGCTGCAGTCGTACGCGATCGTCACGCGCCACATCAACCAGGTCGGCCTCGGAGACAAGGACCCGTTCAGCTGCCCGCTCCTGGAGCTGCGCCAGGTCGCGTCGAAGACGGAGTGACGCACGTGCGATATCACGCCACCCACTTACCCCAAGAGGAGCAGCGGCTCACGACCCGACGACGCGAAAGAGCCGGCCGCGCGTTGCGTGCGACCGGGCTTCCGTTGGTGCGCCTCCAGTGGCTCGAACCCTGAACCCATTGAGTAAGAGACACCAAGTAAGAGACATGAAGCCCGTGTGCGGACTAGGCCGCCCCAGTCGCAGATTCCGCGGAAATGCGCCATTCCTTTGGGGTGTTCCGCCCCAAGAGGCTGCTTTCCCTTCGGGTCGAACTGGCTCTAGTCGGCAGCACTTTGCACGCAGGTTGGTGCGCATAGTGCCTGGCTGCTGCGGACGCGTCTAGCCTCATCCCATGTACATCACTGAGGGATGACTGCGGCAGATCATTCGGGAAGAGCTGCGCGTCGTACTTGAGCCCGCTGACGAACAGCCGGTGGGTGCGGATGAGATAGCTGAATACCTGCACCTGAGCAGCTACACGATCCGACAGCAGGCATTGAGGCGTGACTGCCCGGATCCAAGATCGGGGGTGAGTGGCTACATCAGCGACATTCGCGCATACCTCACGCCGCCATCAGTAACGGATCAGTGGCAGCGCTCCCCGCGGCTCCATCGCCGGCCACAAGGCAGCGGAGACGCGGGCACGAAATGCGCGCGCTCACGAAGCCTGACGCCCAGAAGAGGGTGACCCCACGGATGGCCAGCAACTGAGGATCGCTCTACTCTTCCCTCATGAGCGAACCAGTAGGCGCGTCAGCACCTGCGCCGGATCTGCCACAGCCTCCGACCGGAAGTAAGAAGCCGCTCCCCGCTGACTCTTGCTGGTCGCCACGAGCATAGCGGGTGTGCTTCTCGGGGCGGCCGTGACGGGCGGCGCGTGGGTCGTGTCATCTGCCAGCGCGAATGCCGCACATCAGGCAGCGCGAGCCAAAGCCCAGGCCGCAGCTGCCAAAGAAGCTGCTGCCAAGAAGTCCATCCTCAAGGATGCGCTGGCGGAATCCGGCCTACCTAATAGCGGCGACTCCGAGCTGGGCGACGATGGCATGACTCTCACCATCAATGGCGAGGGCGACGTAGACTACGGCGGACTTGCCAAGGGGACGAGGCCTGCCTTCTGCGCAACCCAGGCGCACCCAGCGCTGTCATCTCGGACATAGACCAGACAACGTCGATGGACGGTCGCCAGAGCGAGACTTGAGAGAACATGACGTTCTCTTGGTCGTACCATCCTGACCGCGGGCTCGACGGAGTCTTTCGGTCGACAGATAACGCGACACTTAGCGGCCCGGCCACGTAGTCGGGAACAAAGGGAGCGCCTTACTTCTTCTTCCGTTGCTGCTTACGTTGCTGCTTCCGGTTCTTGGGTCCACCCGGTGACTTGTCACGGAACGGGAACAGGCTCCTGGCTATCACCCAGAGAATTCCAATCACTTCCACCACAGTCGCGCTTAGCCAGGCCACCATGATGGCCGGCTCCGGGCGCACGATGTTGAAGGCAAGGTAAGCAGCGAAAAAGAAGTTCGCTGCAAGTAATTGGACGATGACGATTTTGGTTGCATTGGCAGCTAGCGTCCGTCGCAGCTCAAGCAACTGTTCTTGATGCTTTAGCTTCATCTCCTGTTGCCGGAGTTTGACGCTGGCGAGAGCCGTCTCGCTTGACTCCTCGGGTTCCCGGGCCGGGTCGGCAATCGTCGTCGTTGCGTACCCGATGACCGAGCTGGTCCGTTGGCCCCCTGCGGATGGTTCTTCCACCACCTCGCTCGCGCTAGCTTGACGCCTCAACGCGCGCCGGTACAACGTGGCTGCGAGCAATCGTTGAAGCTCAGGGTCCGACTCCGCAGTTTCCGACGATTGCGAGTCGGGCTCTTCGGTCACGCGAGCAGTCCTAGGTTCTTCAACCGGAACGCCATCGCCTGGGCCGAAACGCCAAGGCGTTCTCGCATCTCCTCCGAGGGGCGGCCTTCTGCCCACCACTTTTTGACGACCGAGGTAGGCATCAACAATTCCGCGGCAAACTGGTTCGCCCATATCTCTGATGGGCTCGCGCCTAGCGTGGACAGTTCGTCGCGCTTGTCGACATACGCAATCAGATCGTCCTCGCGATGCTGCATGTAGTGGCCCAACTCATGGGCGAGAGTGAACCGCTGGCGAACAGCGCTATCTTTGGCGTTGACGACGATCTGCGGCCTGCCCTCTCCCTCGCGAAGAATGAAGCCGGCGGTATTGCCTTCTAGTGGGGCTACCAAAACATCTATTCCGAGCCGCTCGGCGATGTCTGCGGGCTCCACAGGAAACTGAATGAGCCCATCTTCGTTCCAGAACTCCTCGCGCACAGTTCGCGCTTCAAGAACAGGGCTCACGACTTGCGTACCCATGATCTTTCCTCCCCTGATTCAACACATGCTACTGGCCTTTGGAAATGAACTGTCGCAAGCGGCAGTCCCAGAAATTCGAGCATGCACTCTAATGTTCGTGTGACGCGCCCGAAGCCCATCCGCCAAGACAAGGACCCCTGGCTAGTGGTGCGCGACAATCCGGCGCTACCGAAAGCCGTGATCCCGCCGCTACACCGCCAAGCGGGAACCGATGTCGATCCGACAGCGCGCCGACTGACGGCCATGCGCGAATCGCTAGAGCGCGCCGACGACCTGGTGCCGCAACGAGAATAGCGTTTCGCACGGTTATTGGGATGGTCCACCGAACCCGCATCGGGGCGGCTGAAGGGGCGGCCCAGTCTCGCAACTGGGCGGCCGCGAGAGCACTCTAGGCGCACACCGCGCCGCGCAACAGGTGGCTATCCACCGAGTACACCTGTGCCGAGCTCTCCTTCTACCTTTGGTTGGGCTCCAAAGCTTGCAGGCGAACCTCAAGATCTCTAATCGCTTTGACTGTGCGGAAGAGCATGTTGTTCAGCATCTCAAGGTTCGCGATCTGCTTCGGCAATTGTGGGTGGAGCATCCCCGCCAGGAAAGCCTCGTATTGCGCTGTCAACTCCATTCCTAGTGCGTGGCTGACCGGGAACTCATCGCTGAACGACAGGGATGAGATATCTGCGTTGTCGGACATTGGAAGACCCTTCCTACTCGTGCGTGGTCGGGCCGAAGCCGGTTCGCCGGGCTCAGAGTCCCAGAAACGCCCTGATCGCGGCAGGTTACCGCGATCCACCGACAATCGGAGGCCAGCGGCGCGCAAACCTTCCTTACGAATCACCCACGTATGTAGCCGCCGCGCACCCCACCCCACCCCACCCCACCCCACCCCAATGACAAGTGTGTGGCCGGCAGAATCGTAATGTTCACATCGTCCGTTGCTCCGTTGATCGAGTTGCGGAATGAGACGTCGGCCTGTACACACCTCATCGGCAAAGCGGATCGCGAAACTTCGGCGAAGGCGGCCGCATCCACCCCCACAGGGGCCGCTGCACACAGAGTGCACACAGGACAGGCCCTAAGTCGCCTAGAACGGGGTAAATGCAGAAAGCCCCGGTCAGACTATTTGAGTCTGACCGGGGCTTTCCGTTGGTGCGCCCCCAGGGACTTGAACCCTGAACCCATTGATTAAGAGTCAATTGCTCTGCCGATTGAGCTAGAGGCGCATCCGATCCGGTTTCCCGAACCGAGGCTCAACATTAGCATCCGTTTCGCGGTTCTCGCCAATCGAGGATCGCTCGGGTCAGCGGAGCTCCTTCCGGGGCATCACGACCTCTTTGATGATGAGGATGATGCCCGCCGAGATGGGGATGGCGACGAGCGCTCCGGGCAGACCGAACAGCGTCGAACCGGCGAGCGCCGAGATCAGGACGACCGATCCGGGCACCTGCACCGCCTTCCCCATCACTCGCGGCGTGAGGATGTACGCCTCCACCTGCATGTAGACGAGCATCAGCACGAGCACCACCACGCCGCTGACCGGCGAGTGGATGAACGCGAGCACCGACATGACGGCGGTCGTCAGCACGGTCCCGATGAGCGGGATGAGGGTGATGAAGAACGCGGCGAGCGCGATCAGGAAGGCGCCGGGGACCCCGGTGGCGAGAAGCAGGATGAGACTGAAGACGGCGTTGCAGAACGCCAGCACCACCATCCCGCTCAGGTACTTGCCGAAGTTCTGCAGGATGCGCTCGGCGTAGCTTTCGAAGCGGTCGCGGTTGGACCGGCGCACCAGGCGGTACGCCGCCTGCTTCGTGGAGTCGTAGGAGGCGATGAAGTAGATGGTGAGGATGGCGATGAAGAAGCCGGTGGTGACCGCGTTCAGCACCGACAGACCGAACCCGACGAGCCCGTTGCCGATGGTGGCCCAGGTCTGGGGGTTCTGCACCTGTTGGGAGATCCAGGTCACGACCTGGCCTGCCACGCCGTTGCTGGCCTCGTCGACGGTGTCGAACCATCCCTCCGCCTGCAGTTTCGCGATCTCCTGCGGAACAGCCGTCGCCAGGAAGGAGATCTGCTGGACGATGAGCGGGACGACGACCCAGACGATCGCGACCAGCACCGCGACGATGATGAGGATGACGGATGTGATCGCCCAGCCCCGCGGCATCCCCCGCCGTTGCAACCAGCGGATGAGCGGGTCGAGCCCGACGGTCGCGAACAGGGCGAGGAACACCGAGAAGATGATGGACCGCAGCCCGTACAGCATGTACCCGGTCGCCACCGCGCCGATCGCGCCGAGGGCGATGAGGTAGCCGAACAGGAACGGACTGCGGCGCAGCAGCGGCTCGGAAGTGGCGGCGGTCACGCGGTCCCGCGCGCTCGCGGGTCGCCGGATGAAACGCATGCTGCCTCCGCTCCGCCCCGCAGGGCTACCGCGAGCGTATTGGCAGGCGGCTCCGGCGAACAAGGTCGCCCGCCATGCTCCCGCGCCGGCCGCGAGCGTCCGCGGGTCAGAGCATGTCGTCGAACGAGCGGTGCTCGCCGTCGGCTCCGGAGGCGTCGGCCGGCTCGGCGGTCGGCTTGTGCGGCGCCAACTGCGCGGTCAGCTTCCGCAATTGCGCGACGAGCTCATCGTCCTCGATCTCGACCCCTATCAGCTCCACCGGCTCGCTCACGATCTGGCTGGCCGGCCCGATCAGCAGCTCCACCTTGTCGGTGTCCCCCGCCACGGTGCGACCGGGCACGAAAATCGTGTCGGCGATGTCGTGCCGGGCGAGCGCCCGCGCGTAGTCCATCAGCGCCTCCGCCAGCGCATCCCCGGTGTAGAACGTCGAGCCTGCGTACACGATCTTTCGCATGCGTCCACACGTACGCTCCTGCACGTCTCCTGCCAAGGCCGCGACGCTAGGCTCGGATCGTGCCAGACACCGCATCCCCCGCCCTCGCCGCCGATCTCGACCTGGCCATCCGGCTGGCAGAGGAGGCGGACCGCATCTCGCTCACGCACTTCCTCGACCGCGACCTGCATGTCGAGACGAAGCCCGACCGGTCCCCGGTCACGGAGGCCGATCTCGCGGTGGAGCGTGCCATCCGCGAGACGATCGCAGCCGAACGCCCGGAGGACGGCATCCTGGGCGAGGAGTACGGCACGGAGGGCGACGCGGCCCGGCAGTGGATCGTCGACCCGATCGACGGCACCGCGAACTACCTGCGCGGCGTCCCGGTGTGGGGCACGCTGATCGCCCTCGCCGTCGACGGCGTCCCGCGCGTCGGCGTGGTCAGCTCCCCCGCGCTGGGCCGGCGCTGGTGGGCGGTGACCGGTGGCGGCGCGTGGACGACGGATGCCCCAGGCGCCGAGCCGCGCCGCATCCGCGTCTCCGGGGTCACCGACCTGGAGCACGCCTCGCTCAGCTTCCAGAGCATCGCGCAGTGGGACGAAGCCGGCTACCTCGACCGGCTCATCGCCCTGACCCGCCGCATCTGGCGCGACCGCGCGTACGGCGACATGTGGTCGTACATGCTGCTGGCCGAGGGACTGGTGGATGCGGTGGCCGAGTTCGGCGTGAAGACCTACGACCTCGCCGCGCTCATCCCCATCGTGGAGGAGGCGGGCGGCACGTTCACGTCGGTGGACGGCACGCCCGGCCCGGGCAACGGGTCGTCGCTCGCCTCGAACGGGCTGCTGCATCCTGCGCTGCTCGAGGCGCTCGCCGACGCCGGGCCGCTGCCCTAGGCTGACCCCGATGAGCGCACAGACCCCCACGACGACGGAGCCGCTGGTCCACATCGCGAACTTCCGGATGGACTTCGGGCGTACGACGGTGATCCGCGATCTGTCCTTCGACATCAACCGCGGCGAGACGTTCGGGTTCCTCGGCAGCAACGGCTCGGGCAAGACCACGACCATCCGCGCACTGCTCGGCATCTACCAGCCGACGGCGGGAGTCCTGCACATCGACGGCAAGCCGTTCAGCCCGGAGGCCGGCGAGCGTCTCGGCTACCTGCCGGAGGAGCGCGGGCTCTACAAGAAGGAGTCCGTGATCGACGTCATGGTCTACTTCGGTCGGCTCAAGGGCCTCGGCGCCGAGCAGGCCAGGCGGTGGTCCCGCTCCTATCTCGAACGCGTGGGCATCGGCGACAAGGAGAAGGTGCGGCTCGACAAGCTCTCCGGCGGCCAGCAGCAGAAGGTGCAGCTGGGCGTGACGATCATGAACGAGCCGGAACTGCTCATCCTGGACGAGCCGACAAAGGGCTTCGACCCTGTCAACCGGCGTCTCCTGATGGACATCATCGACGACCAGAAGCGCGCAGGCTCGACGGTCATGATGGTGACGCACCAGATGGAGGAGGTCGAGCGCCTCTGCGACCGCGTCATCCTGCTGAAAGACGGCGGGGCTCGGGCCTACGGCACGGTCGAGGAGGTGCAGGAGCAGTTCGGCGGCACCATCGTCCAGGTCGACCACGACGCCGACCGCCTGCCCGCATCCCCCGCGTACCGCATCCTGTCCGACGAGAGCGGCCATGCCGAACTGGAGGCCGTCGACGGTGTCGACCCGGCCACGATTCTGCGGGGGCTTGTGGATGCGGGCGTTCCCGTCTCCCGCTTCTCCCCCACCCGGAAGTCGCTCGACGACATCTTCGTCGAGGTCTACGGCGCCGAGAGCCGCCAGGAGGACTGACCATGGCCCGCCACAATCTGAGCACCGTCATCTCGTTCGAGTTCCGCCGTACGATCACGAAGCGGCGGTTCTGGGCGATCACCCTCATCATCCCGATCCTCGTCTTCGGCCTCGGCGGTCTCATCATCGCCTCGAACGTGTCGACCGCGAACACCGCCGACCAGCAGAAGAACTCGCGCTTCGAGTTCCTCTACACCGACGACTCCGGCCTCATCGACGCGACCATCGCCAAGCAGTACGGCGGCACGCAGATCACCTCCGAGGCGGAGGGGGTCGAGGAGGTCCAGATCGGAGGGACGCCCGCCTACTTCGCCTACCCCGCCGATCCCGCGAAGCAGACCGTCCGCGTCTACGGCGAGGACTCCGGCGTGTTCCAGAACAGCAAGTACTCGGCCGTCGCCGAGTCGCTCCTCTCGGCGAGCGTCGAGCAGAAACTGGACAGCCCGACCGATGTCGCCGTGCTCCGCGGGGATGTGAAGACCTCGACCACGACATTCGCCGACGGCAAGCGGGCGCCCGGCTTCGAAGCGATCCTCCCGGCCCTCGTCTTCCTGGCCGCCTTCTTCATCGTCATCGTGTTCCTCGGTAACCAGATGCTCAACTCCACGCTGGAGGAGAAGGAGAACCGGGTCACGGAGATGATCCTGACGACGATCAACCCGACGAACCTGCTGCTCGGCAAGGTCATCTCGCTCTTCGCGATCGGCATCATCCAGCTGGCGGTGTTCGCGCTGCCGATGCTGATCGGGTACCTGTTCTTCCGCGATCAGTTGCAATTGCCGAACTTCGACGTGAGCGGGCTCGTCTTCGATCCGCAGAAGATGATCGTGGGCGCGCTGATCCTGATCGGCGGTTTCGCCCTGTTCACCGGGACGCTCGTGGCCGTCGGCGCGGTCATGCCGACGGCGAAGGATGCGGCGCCGGTGTTCTCGGTGGTCATCTTCGCCGTGGTCATCCCGCTCTACGCGTCGGGCTTTGCCATCAGCTCCCCGAACTCGCCGATCGTGCAGTTGCTGGCGTACTTCCCGTACACGGCCCCCATCACGGCGCTGATCCTGAACGCGTTCGGGTCGCTGCCGCTGTGGCAGGCGATCATCATCATCGTCGAGCTGTTCGTGCTCTCCGTGATCGTGCTGCGCATCGCCGTCCGGCTGTTCCGGTACGGATCGATCGAGTACTCGAGCAAGGTGCGGATCCGGGATGTGCTGGGCCGCCGCACAGACCGCGTCGAGCCGACCCAGCCTGCGAGAGGCGCCTGATGCGCGCCGTCGTCGTGCCGGAGCCGGGCGAGGCCGACGCGCTGACCATCGCCGAGCGGCCCGATCCGGTCCCCGCGGCCGGCGAGGTCCGGATCCGCGTCACGGCCGCCGGGCTCAACGGCGCCGATCTGAGCCAGCGGCGCGGGTACTATCCCTCACCGCCCGGCGCTCCCGACTGGCCGGGGCTCGAAGTCTCGGGTGTCGTGGATGCGGTCGGCGACGGCGTCGACGCCTGGCAGGTCGGCGACCGCGTCTGCGCCCTGCTCCCGGGAGGCGGCTACGCCGAGCTGGTGACCGTCGACGCCGGCCTGGTCCTTCCCGTGCCGGACGCGGTCGACCTGGTCGAGGCGGCCGGACTGCCCGAGGTCGCCGCAACGGTCTGGTCGAACGTCTTCGCGCTCGGAAAGCTCGCTGCCGGAGAGGCCCTGCTCGTCCACGGCGGGTCGAGCGGCATCGGGACGATGGCCATCCAGCTGGGCCGCGCACTCGGCGCGGACGTTATCGCGACAGCGGGCAGCGAGGAGAAGGCGGCGTTCTGCCGGGAGGTGGGTGCGCACGCCGCGGTCGACTACCGCACCCAGGACTTCGTCGAGGCCGCTCGGGCTTTCACCGACGGCCGCGGGGTGGATGTGGTGCTCGACATCGTCGGCGGCGCGTACATCGCACGCGACCTGGACGCGCTCGCGACCGGCGGCCGCATCCTGTCCATCGCCGTCCGCGATCGAACGCCCGCATCCATCGACATGGGCCTGCTCATGCGGAAGCGCGCGAGCATCCACGGCACCACGCTGCGCGCCCGGCCGCTCGCCGAGCGCGTCGCGATCATCGCCGCCGTGCGGGAAAACGTGTGGCCGCTGCTGGCCGACGGCCGCGTGCGCCCGGTCATCGACTCGGTGTTCCCGCTGGAGGATGCGTCGGCCGCGCACCGGCGGATGGAGTCGTCGGCCCACCGCGGGAAGATCCTGCTGCGCGTCGGCTGACCGCATCCACCGCTCCCGCCAGCATCGCGCCGATCGCGTAGGCCACCAGGTCGGTCCACTGGAAGGTCGTTCCGAGCACCAGCGCGACGGCCGGAACGGTACCTGCCAGCGCCCGGGGCAGCCCCGTCAGCTGGAACAGCTCGACGGCGGCGCACACGGCGAAGGCGGCAACGGCCACAGTCACTGCGGACGCACGTGGAGCGAGGAACGCGATCACGACCACGATGAGTGCGGCGTAGAGCGCGTCGCCGACGAAGGCCGCGACCGCTCCGTCCATCCCGCGCGCCACGGCGAGTCCGACGACGACAAGCGCGAGACCGGCCCCGGCAAGCGCGATACGACGTCTCATGACGCGAGGCTAAGCGGACCCGCGCTCCCGCCGCGTCATCCGTGCGGCGCAACCCCGTCCGTCGGTGGGAGGATCGGAGCATGACCGACGACGCCCTCACCGACGACGCCCTGAACTCTCTCCCGAAGGCCGAGCTGCACCTCCACATCGAGGGGACGCTGGAGCCGGAGCTCGCGTTCGAGCTCGCCGCCCGCAACGGCATCGACCTCCCCTACGCGACGATCGAGGAGCTGTCGGCGCAGTACGACTTCGACGACCTGCAGTCGTTCCTCGACCTGTACTACGCGACGATGGCCGTGCTCCGCACCCGCGAGGACTTCGCGGAGCTCACGCGCCGCTACCTCCGCCGCGCGCACGCGCAGGGAGTCCGCCACGCCGAACTGTTCTTCGACCCGCAGGCGCACACGTCGCGCGGCGTCGCGTTCGACGACGTCGTGGACGGCATCGGCGACGCGCTGGATGAGGCCGAGCGCGATCTGAGGATGTCCGGTGCCCTCATCCTGTGCTTCCTGCGCGATCAGCCGGTCGCGTCCGCCGAGGAGGCCCTGACCGCCGGGCTCCGCCGCACGGACCGCATCGTCGGTGTCGGACTCGACTCCGCCGAGGTCGGCTACCCGCCGTCGCTGTTCGAGGGCGTCTACGCCCGGGCCCGCGCCGCCGGCCTGCACGCGGTCGCCCACGCCGGCGAGGAGGGCCCGCCCGCGTACGTGCGGGAGGCGCTCGACCTGCTGCACGCGGAGCGCATCGACCACGGCATCCGCTCGATCGAGGATCCGGAGCTCGTCGCGAGGCTGGCCGAGGAGCGCATCCCGCTTACCGTGTGCCCCCTCTCGAACGTTCGCCTGCAGGCGACCCCGGACCTCCGCGATCACCCCCTGCACCGGCTGGATGCGGCAGGCGTCCGCGTGACCGTGAACTCCGACGACCCCGCGTACTTCGGCGGCTACGTCGGGCAGAATTTCGCCGCGGTCCGGGATGCGCTGGGCCTCTCCGCGGATCAGGCCCGCCGCTTCGCCCGCACGTCGATCGAGGCGTCGTTCGCGTCCGACGATCGCAAGGCCGAGCTCCTCGCCGAACTGGAGGCGTGGCGCGCGTGACCCGGCACGATGTGCGCACGGCCGACGGCCGAGCGCTCCGCTTCTTTGACACGGGCGGCGCCCCGGACGCCCCGGTGCTGGTCTGGCACCACGGCACGCCGCAGACGGGTGCCGTGATCGCCCCGGTGGCTGCTGCGGCGGAGTCCCGCGGAATGCGCGTGCTCTCCGTCACCCGGCCCGGCTATCCCGGCTCTGATGTCCGCCCTGGGCGTTCGATCGCGGATGCGGCGCTCGACATCCTCGCGGTGGCCGACCTCCTCGGCGTGAAGCGGTTCGTCACCGTCGGCGCGTCCGGGGGCGGCCCGCACGCTCTCGCGCTGGGAGCCCTCGACCCTGCGCGGGTGGCCGCGATCGTCACGCTCGCCGGCCTCTCCCCCTTCGACGGCTCCCCCGACTGGTTCTCCGGGATGGCATCCCCCGGCGGCCTGCGCGCAGCGCTCTCCGGCCGCGAGGCCCGGCTGGCCTACGCCGAGACGGCTGAGTTCGATCCCGAGTCCTTCACCGCGCGCGACTACGACACGCTGAACGCCGACTGGGGTCCCCTCGGGGCCGACGCGGGCGCCGGAGCCGCGGAGGGCCCGGCGGGCGAGGCCGACGACGACCTGGCGTACGTCTCGCCGTGGGGCTTCGATCTGCGTGCGGTCCGGCCGCCGGTCCTCCTCGTCCAGGGCGGCTCCGATCGTGTCGTCCCTCCCCAGCACGCGGCATCCCTCCTCGAACGCGTCCCCGACGCCGAGCTGTGGATCCGCCCGCGTGAGGGCCACATCTCGGTGCTGACGGCCCTCGGCGTGACGCTCGACTGGGCGCTGGCCCAGGCGTCGACGTAGGCACCACCGCGGGCGGCGCCGGACCCCTACGGGTAGACTCGACCTGCCCCCACCTTCGACGGAGTGACATGTCTACGCGCAGCGCACGTGTGGCTCGCGGCCTCATCGCCGCCGGCTTCGCGACCTTCGTCGCCGCGCTGTTCCACGTCGCGGGCGGAGGGCTCCCGCCGAGCGCGGTGGCGTTGACGCTGAGCCTGGTGTTCTCGGGGCTCGGCTGCATCGTCCTCGCCGGCAAGCGGTCGACGCTGTGGCGGTCGGCCTCGTCCGTCGCGCTCAGCCAGTTCCTGTTCCACGCGCTGTTCTCGTTGAGCCCGTCCGCGCACTTCGCGGGAGCGACCGGTCACCTCCATCCCGGATCGCATCTCACGATGGTGACGGACGGCACGGCAGCGACGCCGATGTCCTCCATGTCACTCAGCGGATCGTGGATGTGGCTGGCCCACGCCGCCGCCGCCCTTCTCACCCTCGCAGCGCTCCGCTACGGCGAGCGCGTGTTCGTGGCCGTCTCCGAGTTCACCGCCTTCTCGCTGCGGCGGCTGCTGACCGCGGTCGCCGTCGTCGACGTGCCGGTGGTGCAGGCACGCGTCGAGACGGTCCCGGTTATCCTTCCCGACCGGACGGTCGTGCTCGGGCGACTCCGTCACCGGGGTCCTCCGGCTCTGATGTGCCCGGCCTGAGCTCTCCGCTCCCCCGCCGGGCAGAGGTCTGCCGCGTCTCGCGGTTCTCCCACCCATCTGCCTACCCGGCCGCGTCACGCGGTCGAGAATCGGACCCTTCTCATGAACACGCGTTTCCTCGCGGGCGCAGCCGCCACCGTGGCCGCCGCCGCCCTCGCCCTCTCGTTCCCCCTCGCCGCCAGCGCCCACGTCCGGGTGAACCCGGACCAGGCTCAGCCCGGAAGCTACGCCACCCTGACGTTCAAGGTGCCGACCGAGTCCGCCACCGCCGGCACGGTCAAACTCGAGGTGGATCTGCCCACCGCCACACCGTTCACCTCCGTCTCTTATCAGCCGCTCACCGGCTGGACGACCCAGGTCGTCACCGAGAAGCTCGCGAAGCCGGTGAAGACGGATGACGGGACCATCACGGAGGCGCCGGTGAAGGTGATCTGGACGGCGGACCCCGGCGTGCAGGTCGCACCGGGCGAGTTCCAGCAGTTCGTCATCTCGGCGGGGGCGGTCCCCGAGACCGGCAGCATCCTGCTGCCCACCCAGCAGACCTACTCCGACGGCACGGTCGTGGACTGGGACGAGAAGACCCCGGCCGACGGGAAGGAGCCGGAGCACCCGGCCCCGACCCTCTACGTCACCGACGCGCCGCCCGCGGAGGACGGCGCCGCAGGTCCGCTGATGACGAGCACACCGGCCGCACCCGCCCCGACGGCGTCGTCCGCGGCCAGCGACGCCGTCGCGATCGGTCTCGGGATCGGCGGGCTCGCGTTGGGTGCGATCGCCCTGGTCGTGGCGGTGTTCGCCCTCACGCGCCGCGGCACGGCGACGAGCCCTCGGGACTGACGCGGTGACCTGGACAGCCCGCGCCCGGATGCAGCCGACGGTCGTATCCGCCCTGGCCGCAGTCGCGCTCGCGTGCCTGCTGGCGGTCGTCCCCGCCGCGGCCGCCAGCGCTCACGACTACCTCGTGCAGAGCACGCCGTCGGCCGGCTCCACCCAGTCGACGCCGCTCAAGAGCGCATCCCTCACGTTCAACGACCGCGTGCTCGACCTCAGCGGCGACGGCTCCTCGTCGCTGGTGCAGGTCACCGACGCCGCGAACCGTCACTACGAGACCGGATGCCCGACCATCACCGACCGCATGGTCACGGCTCCGGTGGCCCTCGGTGCACCGGGGGCGTACACGGTGACCTGGCAGATCGTCTCGGCGGACGGGCACACCGTGTCCGGCACCATCCCGTTCACCTACCAGCCTCCGGCAGGGACAGCGGAAGCACCCGGCAGCGACGGCCCCCCGGCGTGCGCTGCGGGAGCGGCCAAGGCGGACGGCCAGAGCACCGGCGCCGCGACGTCCAGTCCGGCGCCAGCCGCCGCGGCGAACGGGGCATCCGGCTCCGGAAGCATCGCGCTGGTGATCGCCATCGGCGTCGGAATCGTGGTGCTCGCCCTGATCGGCGTGCTCGTGGTGGTGCTCACCGGTCGGCGACGTCCTGCTCAGCCGAAGGCGGACGACGCGTCCTGACCGCTCCGCACCGGCGGACGATCAGAGCGTCGTCCGCCGGCGCGGAGCCTCCACTCCATCACTGACGAGCCATCGCCACCCGCAGTCGCTCGTCGTCGTCGATGAAGTGGTCGTGGTCATCCAGGCCCGCGTCCAACTGCACCCAGCGGATGCGCCCGGTGAACCGGCTCGTGGCAGTCGTGTAGTCGGGTGACACCGGAGTCCCCGCCTCGTACCCGACATCGGTCGTCTCGTCAGCCGAGAACACCATCGGCTGGGTCGCCCCGACCCTCCCCGATCCGACCTCCCGGCCGTCGTAGAACAGCGTGACGTCGCCACCTTTCGCCAGTCCGCCGCCGTCGTACGCGAACTCCGCGCGCACCTGGCGTCTGCCGACCGGAACCGATTCCCCGGCTTCGGTGGTGAACAGCTGGATGCCGAGCACGTTGTAGGTGAATCGTGCGACGCCGTCGACCAGGTAGAGCGCCCATCCGCCGAACCGGCCGCCCTGGGCGACGACGACGCCCGAGGCTCCGCCCTCCGGGATCTCGACCTCCGCCGTCACCGAGAACGACTTGTTCTTGAGATTGATGACGCTGTTCTCGGAGAGTCGTCCCATACCCGGGTAGAGCAGCTGGCTGTTGCCCTGGACCAGGACGGGTCGCCCGGCGAGTGCCGGGTTGAGGCGCTCGCCTGTGCGGTCGTCGAGTGGGACGACGTTGTACTTGACCGCTTCGATCAGCCACAACCGCTGAAGCGCATGCAGCCGTTCGGGCTGCTCAGACGCCAGGTCGCGTGCCTGACTGTAGTCAGAGCTCCCGTCGTACAGTTCCCACACGTCGTCATCGAATGCCGGGATGCTCCCCCCGACAAGATTCCACGGTGTCCGGTGCTTCGTGACGGCGCTCCAGCCTTTGAAATAGATCCCGCGGTTGCCGGCCATCTCGAAGTACTGCAGGTCGTGGCGTTCGGGCTCGTCGGCGCCATCGAACGAGTAAAGCATGCTGGTGCCCTCCATCGGCGACTGCTGCACACCATTGACGAAGGTCGGCTCCGGGAGCCCGGCCGCCTCCAGCACGGTCGGCGCGATGTCGATGCAGTGCGTGAATTGCGACCGCCGGGAGCCTTTGTCGGCGATCCCCTCCGGCCAGTGCACGAGCATCCCGTTGCGCGTGCCGCCCCAGTGCGACGCGACCTGCTTCGTCCACTGGAACGGCGTGTCCATCGCCCATGCCCAGCCGATCGAGTAATGGTTGTAAGAGCTGGGACTCCCGAACTCATCCATCTTCGAGAGCAGGAACTCGGGCGTCTCGAGCGCGGCCATCCCGTTGAAGTTGGCCATCTCGTTGAAGGCGCCCTTCTCCGTGCCCTCGGCCGAGGCGCCGTTGTCCCCGATGATGTAGAAGATCAGCGTGTTGTCGAGCACGCCCAGGTCTTCGATCGTGTCGAGCACTCGTCCGACGTGGTAGTCGGTGTGCTCGAGGAACCCGGCGTAGACCTCCATCTCTCGCTCCAGCACCGGCTTCAGCTCCTCCGGCATGTCGTCCCATGCCGGGAACTCCGGGTTACGGGGCGTGAGCTCCGCGTCCGCCGGAATCACACCGAGTTCCTTCTGACGAGCGAAGGTCTGTTCGCGGAGCGCGTCCCAGCCCGCGGAGAACTTCCCCGCGTACTTGTCCGCCCATTCCTTGGGCACGTGGTGGGGCGCATGAGTCGCGCCGGGTGCGAAGTACACGAAGAACGGCTTGTCCGGCATGAGCGCCTTCTGCGTCCGTATCCAGGTGGAGGCGTGATCGGCGAGGTCCTCGGTGAGGTGGTAACCCTCCTCAGGAGTCGCTGGGGGCTCCACCGGAGTGGTGCCCTCGTAGAGCGAGGGGTCCCACTGGTTGTCCTCGCCTCCGATGAAGCCGTAGAAGTACTCGAACCCGCCACCCGCAGAGGGCCACGCATCGAACGGCCCCATGGGCGACGACTGCCACACCGGCACTTCGTGGCATTTGCCGAACTGCGCCGTCGAGTACCCGTTCAGCTTCAAGGTCATGGCCAGGGGCGCCTTGGTGTTGGGACGCAGCGAGTTGTTCCCGGGAGCCGAGGTCGCCGTCTCGGTGATGCTGCCCATGCCGACCGAGTGGTGGTTGCGCCCGGAGAGCAGCGCGGCGCGGGTCGGAGCGCACAGGGCTGTCGTATGGAACCGGTTGTATGCGAGCCCTTGGGCGGCGAGACGCTCCGCGTTCGGGGTGGCGCAGGGGCCACCGAAGGCGCTGGAGGCGCCGAATCCCACGTCGTCGATGAGGATCACCAGGACGTTGGGCGCACCCTCCGGTGGCCGCAGCGGGGTGATCGGCGGATACGACGTGTCCGGGTCCTTCGCGTCGTACGTGGTGAGTCCGGGCGACGGGCGGTCCGGGATGGGCAGGACGCTGCGGGCTGCGCGGTCGATGGCCATGACGCCCCCTCAGATACGCCGACGGCGCGGGGTCACGGCGGCGCCGACGACGGCGGCCTTGGCCACGGGCGCGGGGCCCGGCGTGACGGCGCGGGTGACCACGGCCGCCTTGGCGACGGGCGCGCGGACGACGCCGACCCGTCCGACTCGTGCTGCTCTCAACATCTCAGGCCTCCTGCTCTTCGTGCGCTTCTGCTGCTTCGAGTTCGGCCTCCGCCTCGAGGGCGTCGGCGATGTCCTGGCTGTGGATGCGGCCATCGGCGATGAGCCTGCCTCCGGCCCGGCGTGCGGCGGCCGCGAACGGCGCCGCCCACAGGTTCTCGTAGACGATCGCACCGGCGACGCTGCCCGGCTCCATCGCCTCGGACAGGGTCGCGATGTCGGCCTCCGCGAGGAAGTCGGCCAGCTGCTCCGCGAGCGTGGCGAGGGCCGACGGGCCCTCCAGTTCCGACAGCTCGACGGCCTCGACGGAGCCGTCCTCGTCCTTGACGAGGACGATGGCGTCGACCAGGCGGATGATGCCCGCGTCGACCAGAGCGAGGAGTTCGTCGATCACCTCCCCCGAGAAGTTCTGCTGCCCCGCCGGGAATTCGATGATCACGAAGTCGATCGGGGCGACGGATTCAACGTCATCGGTCATGGTTTACCTCCCACTGGTCCGGTCATTTCCGGCTCAGTGTCGCAGGCAGGGTCCCCACGCGGACAGGCAGTGGTTCTGAGGCGCCGAGTTGACGCGACACGCCGTCCGGCGGCGCGGACGAACGGCGTGTCGCGTCAACACGAACCCGTCGCGAGGCGGAGCGAGGGGTCAGCGCCGCTCGACGAGGTCGTCGGCGCGACGCAGGACGTTCTCGGCCCGACGTGCGCCCCGCCGCACGCTCGTCACGAGAAACAGCGAGCGAGCTGCGATCGCCACAATGACGGCGGTCACGATGACGACCAGCAGCCAGGCGACCGCCTGCCAACCGGCGAAGTCCGCGATGCTCAGCCATTCGATCCCGTAGCCCCCGGCCGCCGCGAGGGGGAAGGTGAACGACCAGAAGCCGAGCGAGAACGGAAGCACGCGATAGCGCGGGAGCAGGGCGACCTGCTGCAGCGCCATGAGAACGAGCAGGCCGAGCAGCGCGATAGAGACGGGGTCGGCGCGTTCGCCGTTGATCGTGAACCACGCCGTACCGGCGACGGCCGGTGGAGCCAGCAGGATGGCGCAGGTCGGCGTCAGCGCGGCCGGCAGCGGAGGGAAGAACGCCAACCGCGCGAGCAGTACGGTCGAGATGACGATCCAGAAGAAGACGCCGACGGCGAAGGCACCGATCGCGACGCCCGGGAGGCCGATCCGGAACGACGTCGTCGCCGCGATCAGGCCTGCGGCGACGGTCGGCAGCAGGTAGCCGCCGTGGAACGCCTCCGGTGTGAGGTTGCCCGCGTGCCAGAACGCGAGGATCCACCCGGCGAAGAGCGCAGCCGCGA
Organism: Leifsonia sp. NPDC014704; assembly: GCF_043083605.1. Classification (NCBI taxonomy): domain Bacteria; kingdom Bacillati; phylum Actinomycetota; class Actinomycetes; order Micrococcales; family Microbacteriaceae; genus Leifsonia; species Leifsonia sp. NPDC014704. The sequence continues at coordinate 1,306,318 of NZ_JBIBYW010000001.1, forward strand.
TGAGGGAGGCGACGACCAGGATGGCGCCCGCGATCGGGACGAAGCGGTGCAGGTCGGCGCCGATCAGCATCCCGACGACGGGGACGAGGGCGGCGATCGGGCCCTGTGCCGGGTGCCGAAGCTGCGCTCCGAGCGTCTCGGCGCTTCGTGCACCACGGCGGAGATGGGCGACGATCAGCCACAGCCACGCGACAGCCACGATGTCCCACAGCACCTGACCGATGACGTCCGACACGTCCAGCAGCCGCCCGGCGGTCGTCCAGACACCGGCGAGACCGGCAAGACCGAAGGCGATCGCCAGGGTGTTGAGCGGGATGCGCTGCGTCGTACGCTTGGGCTTCGCGCGCCCCGATGGGCCGTCGGCCGCGGTGCTCGCATCGGCCATGATCCGCCCCTCCCGCCGCGACCGCATCCGTGGATGCAGCATGGCACTTCTCGACAACGCGTGACAGCGACCTGATGGTGGAGATGGGGGGAATCGAACCCCCGTCCACTGCTGTGGTCATGTGCCTTCTACGGGCGTAGCCAGTGAAATCGCTTTCTCGGCCCCGGAGCTTGTCGCTGGCACCTGCTCCGACGGGCCCAGTATCAGTGGAAGTCCCTCTGCACCCTGATGCTCAATGCAGAAGCAAGTCCTCTAGCTGACGCCAGGATCCGGGTAGAGGACGATTCCCGGTCTGACGGTCTCTCAAATGGCGGAGGTGAACTTACGCCGCGAGGGCGAAGTCGGCCTTGGCCGAGACAGTGCTCTTGTTATTGGCACTTATTTTTTCGCATGGATCGTTAACGAGATAACCATGCATCCTCGACCCGCTTCTCACAGTCACGCAGACAATGTCGAAACCGATCATCCCCATGCGCGGCCGAGTGGCCGGGTCGCTGTCACGCGCTGTTGAGTTGTCCAGATACTGGCGCTGCCGCCAGGGCGGGCAGCTACTCATAGTACAACATCGTCGCGGAGCCGTTTATGCCACCATCGGGGAATGGCCGACACGATCATCACCGTCCAGGGAGAGTACGAGCTGCGTCACCCGGCCGAGCGCGGGGCAGCGCGGCTGCGGGTCTCCTACGAGGGCCCGTCGAGGGATGAGGTGCTCGCCCTCACGACGCAGCGCCAGCTCCAGCTCAGCAGCGAGCTGCGCGAGCTCCACAACCCGCAGAGCGGACCCGTCACTCAGTGGTCCTCCGACCAGCTGCGGGTCTGGGGCGACCGACCGTGGAGCAACGACGGCCGCCGGCTCGACGTCGTGCATCACGCAGAGGTGGGGATCGACGCCCGGTTCAGCGACCTCGCCGCGCTGTCCGACTGGGTCGGCGTTGTGTCGCTGCTCGACGGCGTCGCGGTGGATGGCGTGACGTGGTCGCTGACAGAAGCGCGTCGGCAGAGCCTGACGCAGGAGGCGCGGCGACGGGCGGTCGAGAACGCGGTCGCGAAGGCCACCGTCTACGCGACGAGCCTCGGACTCACGACCGTGAAGCCGCTCGCCCTCAGCGACCCGGGCATGCTCGGCGACGGTTCCGCCCCCGGTCAGCCGCCGCAGCCGTTGTTCGCCCGGGCGGTGTCCGCCGACACGGGCGGTGCCACTCTCTCGCTCAAGCCGGAGGAGCTGACGATCGCCGTGCAGGTGCACGCGCGGTTCTCCGCCTCCTGACGAACCGCCGGGCTTCAGGAACCAGGCGTTTGCGGGGTCCCCGGCGTCGACGGCGGACGGGTCGGAAACGCGTCCAGCTTGAGCACGCGCGTCGCCGTCACGCTGTCGTCCGCGCGCTTGGCGATGACGATCACCTCGTCGCCTTTCGCGAAGTCCGACTTCGACGCCGACTGCATCGGAGTACCGAAGACGGTCGACGATGTCACGCGCACCTCGATCGACGAGCCGCTCTCGCGGTCGATGGTCCAGGTGTCCCCCGAGATGGATGTGATGGTGCCGCGAAGCAGGACGCGGCCCTTCTGGTCCTCTCCTCCGCCCTGCTGGCCGCCTCCGTCGCCCTTTCCGCCGCCGTCGCCGGGCCGCGCCGGCATCCCGGGAGCGCCCGGCTGCCCGTGCCCGGGCAGCACATGCGAGACGGCGCGCCCGCCCAGGTGCGAGACCACGCTGGCGACCGCGAAAGAGCCTGCCGTGACGAGGCCGAGCAGCACGACGATCGACAGCACGAGCGTGGAGATCGCGAACGCCAGGCCGTGCCGCTTATAGAACGGCTCACCGACGACAGGCGCTGCCGCACTCGCGGCCGGGGCGGTCGCGGTGGTCGCGGCAGCAGGGCCGGGCGGCGGCGTGTGGCCCTGATACGGCGGCACCGGCTCGGTGGGATCGGTGGGCGGCGTGTTGCTCATGCTCACATGTAAGCAGCCGCGAGCGTTGTCGGCGCTGGGAGACGGTTATGGGTCCGATGAGAATCCGGCCGCAGCCTGAGAGCGTCAGAGCGCAGGCATCAGAAGGTCAGGCCGGCTCCACCAGCACGGACCGCAGCTTGGCGAGCTCCAGCTCGTCGAGCCCGGCGTCGAGCAGGTACTGCCGCACGCTTCCCGCGCGCTCCTCGATGCGGTCGATCGTCGTCTCCAGCGCCTCACGCGGGCTTCCGCCCAGAATGATGCGCAGGTCTGGTGTGACTTCTACGCCGTACCCGCGGACGAGCTCCAGCATCCCTTCGAGCCACGGTCCGCGGAGGTTGTCCTCGGTGACGGCGTAATCGGAGACGACGGTCTCGCGGTCGACGCCGACCGCCAGCAGGGCGAGCGCGACGACGATGCCGGTGCGGTCCTTACCGGCCGTGCAGTGGACGACGACGGGCTCCTCCCCTGTGTCCGCGATCTCGCGGAGCGCGCGCACGATCACATCGGTGTGCTGGAAGACGATCTTGTCGTACAGGTGCACGATGGTCGCTCCGACGGTGGATGCGGACGCGCCCGACCCCTCGAACACCGGGAGGTGCAGCACCTCGACATCGAGCCCGTCAAGAGCGTCGGGCAGCGCCGCGACCTCGAAGTCGTCGCGCAGATCGATCACGATGCGGATGCCCAGCTCGCGCAGTGCCTCGCGTCCGGCTGCGCTGAGACGGCCGAGGGCGTCGGCCCGGAACAGCTTGCCTTGGCGGGTCGTGCCGCCATCGACCGGGTAGCCGCCGACATCCCGGAAGTTGTACGTGCCTTCGATCGGGATGCGCTGAGCGGTCGAGTCCATACCCTCAGTCTGTCACTCTGCCCGGACGGTCACTCGCCCAGGTGCCCACGCGTGGACATCGCCCGCTGCGCCTCGCGCTGGTCCTGACGCTCGCGCAGGGCCTGGCGCTTGTCGTACTCGCGCTTGCCCTTGGCCACCGCGATCTCGACCTTCGCCCGGCCGTCGTTGAAGTAGATCGAGAGCGGCACGATCGTGTAACCGCCCTGCTTGACCTTGTTCTCGATCTTCAGGATCTGAGCCTTGTGCAGCAGCAGCTTCCGCTTGCGCCGCGGGGCGTGGTTGTTCCACGTGCCGTCGGCGTATTCCGGGATGTGCACGGCGTCGAGCCAGGCCTCGCCGCCGTCGACGAAGGCGTAGCCGTCGACGAGGGATGCCCGCCCCATCCTCAGCGACTTCACCTCGGTCCCGGTGAGCACGAGGCCCGCCTCGAAGGTGTCCTCGATCGTGTAGTCGTGGCGCGCCCGGCGATTGGTGGCCACGACCTTCTGGCCACGTTCCTTCGGCACAGCTCGCTCCTCACGTCGGCGATGGTCAACGCCCGGCTCGGTGGCGGGCAGCTGACCAGTCTATCGCCCTCCGCCGGTCTCCGGGGCGGGTGTCAGACCTTCAGGTAGCGCTTGATCGCGAAGTTCGCCGACGCGGCGGCGAGCACCACGCCGATCACCACCAGGATGGGGATCACCAGCCAGGCCTGCTCCATCCCGACGAAGTTGATCGATTGGATGCGCTCGCTGAGATAGCCGCGGACGAAGAACTGCACGCCCAGCGCGATCACGACCGAGGCGAGGATGGACCCGATCAGGGCCGCGATCACACCCTCGATGATGAACGGCGTCTGGATGAACCGGTTGGACGCGCCGACGAGCCGCATGATCCCGATCTCCCGCCGTCGCGAGAAGGCGGAGAGCCGGATCGTCGTGGCGATCAGCAGCACAGCGGCCACGAGCATGAGCGCCGCGATGCCGATCGCGGTGTAACTCGCGGCGTTCAGGATGCTGAAGATCTGATCCAGGTAGCTGCGCTGGTCGACCACGCTCTGCACGCCGGCCGAGCCGGAGAGCGTCTCGGTGAGCACCGCCGACTGGTTCGGGTCTTTCAGGTTCACCCAGAACGTCTGCGGGATCATGTCCGGCGTCACGAAGTCGGCGATCTGGTTGCCCTTGAACTGCTCTTTGAACTGCTCGTAGCCCTGCTTCTGGTCCTGGAAGTAGAACTTCTGGATGTACGGGGCCAGCTCCGGCGACTCCAGCTGCTTCTTGACCGCCTCGATGGTCTGGTCGGTGGCCGGTCCGCTCGCGCAGTTGTCGGTCGTCGTGCACATGTACACGGCGACCTGCGCGCGGTCGTACCAGTAGGTCTTCATCTGCCCGATCTGCATCTGCAGCAGGACGGCGGTGCCGACGAAGGTCAACGAGATGAACGTGACGAGGATGACCGAGACGACCATCGACAGGTTGCGGCGGAGGCCGTTGCCGACCTCCGACCAGATGAGTCCGAATCTCATTTCGTCGGCCCCACATTCTGGTCGCCGTCACGGTCGGAGTCCTCGCGGAGGCCGCTGAGGTCGAGGTTCGCCGTGAAGTTCAGGTGTTCGGGAAGCTCCTCCGACGCGGGCGCCGGAGGGACGGGCGCGGTCGCGAACTGCACGGGCGCCGGGTAGGCGGCGGGCTGCGGCTGCTCGGCGGGCTGCGCGTGCTGCGGCGGGTGCGCGGGCTGCGCGTGCTGCGGCTGGTGGGTGGGGTGTGGCTCGTGCGCGGATTGCTGCGGCGCGGCCTGCTGCGGCACCGCTTGCTGGGGAGCGGTCTGCTGCGGAGCAGTCTGCGGCACCGACACCGGGGCGGTCGGCGTCGAGGTCGGCGCGTTCGGCCGGGTCATCGGGGCGGCGGATGCCGGAGCCGACGCGGCGGCGGCTCCCGCGAAGACGGGCGTCGCGGCGGAGACCGGTTCGTCGCGCTCGAGCGGCTGCGCGATGGGGATCGCGGCCGTGAAGCCGTATCCACCGTGGCGCTCGTCGCGGACGATCTGGCCGCCGACGAGCTCGATCACGCGGCGCTTCATCTGGTCGACGATCGCGGCCTCGTGCGTCGCCATGACGACGGTCGTTCCTCCGGCGTTGATGCGCTCGAGCACGGCCATGATGCCGGCGCTCGTCGCGGGGTCGAGGTTTCCGGTGGGCTCATCGGCGAGGAGCACCTGCGGCTTGTTGACCACCGCTCGGGCGATCGCCACGCGCTGCTGCTCACCGCCCGAGAGCTCGTGCGGCAGGCGCTGCGCCTTGCCGTCGAGGCCGACCATCTTCAGAACGTCGGGCACGGCCTCCTGGATGAAGCCGCGCGACTTGCCGATCACCTGCAGGGTGAAGGCGACGTTCTGGAAGACGTTCTTGTTCGGCAGGAGCCGGAAGTCCTGGAAGACGACGCCGATGTTGCGGCGGAAGTACGGCACCTTGCGCGACGAGATCGTGCCGAGGTCCTGCCCCAGCACATGGATCTTGCCCTTGGTCGGCTTTTCCTCCTTGAGGATGAGGCGCAGGCAGCTGGACTTGCCGGAACCCGAGGCGCCGACGAGGAAGACGAACTCTCCGCGCAGCACTTCCAGGTTGATGCCGTTGAGTGCCGGGCGCGCTGTGCCCGGGTACTGCTTGGATACGTGTTCGAACCGGATCATGACCCCTTGAGACTAAGCAGTCCCGCTCCGATCCGCAGTAGCGACATGCCCGTGCGCCACAACCCTGACAGCGAGCCGGACGCGCGATCCACGCGCGCCTTGCGATCACCGTGCGCGAACGGAGGTGACGTGCGGCGGTACCTGCGCCAACGCCTCCCTTCCGCGCCTCAGCGCGGCGCGTCGGTCGGAAACGCCTCCGCTTTCGACCGCGGGACGCGACGAGTCGCGTACACGCGACCTGCCCATCCCTGCGATGAACGGAGGCATTTCGGACGGTCGACACCGGGGAGCGCGCAGAACGGAGGTGAACGCGCCGGTGCTACCTCCGAAAGGCCTCCCTTCCCCGCCGGCCGCTGGCGGGGCTACTCCCCGGACTTGTTACCCGCGCGCCAGCGGATGCCCGCGGCGATGAAGCCGTCGAGGTCGCCGTCGAACACGGCGCTGGGGTTGCCGGACTCGTAACCCGTGCGGAGGTCCTTCACCAGCTGCTGGCCATAGAGGAAGTAGGAGCGCATCTGGTCGCCCCAACTCGCCGTGATCGTGCCGGCGAGTTCCTTCTTCTTCGCGGCCTCCTCCTCCTTCTGCAACAGCAGCAGGCGGGTCTGCAGCACGCGCATGGCGGCCGCGCGGTTCTGGATCTGCGACTTCTCGTTCTGCATCGAGACGACCAGGCCGGTCGGGAGGTGGGTGATGCGCACAGCGGAGTCGGTGGTGTTGACCGACTGGCCGCCGGGGCCGGACGAGCGGAACACATCCACGCGGATGTCGCCCTCTGGGACCTCGACCTCGGTCGCCTCCTCCATCAGCGGGATGACCTCGACGGCCGCGAACGACGTCTGGCGCTTGTCGGCCGAGCCGAACGGGCTGATGCGCGCGAGACGGTGCGTGCCGGCCTCGACCGACAGCGTTCCGAACGCGTAGGGCGCATCCACCTCGAAGGTTGCCGACTTGATGCCCGCGCCCTCGGCGTAGGAGGTGTCCATGACCTTCACCGGGTACTTGTGCTGCTCCGCCCAGCGCAGGTACATGCGCATGAGCATCTCGGCGAAGTCGGTGGCGTCGTCGCCGCCGGCGCCCGAGCGGATGGTCACGATGGCGGCACGGTTGTCGTACTCGCCGCTCAGCAGCGTCTGCACTTCGAGGTCGCCGAGTGCGGTCTGCAGCGACTGCAGCTCGGTACGGGCCTCGGCCGCCGACTCCTCGTCCTCCGCCTCGTTCGCCAGCTCGACGAGCACTTCGAGGTCGTCGAGGCGCCGCTCGATGGCAGTGATGCGGGCGAGCTCCGACTGGCGGTGGCTGAGCGCGCTCGTCACCTTCTGGGCGTTCGCGGTGTCGTCCCAGAGGTCGGGGGCTCCCGCCTTCTCGCTGAGGTCGGCGATGTCGGCGCGCAGCCGGTCGACGTCGACCACCGCGGTGATGTCGGAGAAGGTGGACCGCAGGTCGGCGATCTGAGAGGAGAGGTCGAGTTCGATCATGTCGTCCTCCAGCCTACCGGGCCGCCCCCGACGCCGACCCTGCGTCCCGGGCGAGCGCCTGCGGATGGAAGTTGTACGGTGTTAACGAAATGACTTCCGGAGAGCGCCCCTTCAGCTTCCGCTCCGTCGCGCTCGCCGCCTTCCTCCCGACGCTCCTGTTCTCCGTCGGAGAGGGGGCGATCATCCCGATCATCCCCATCGCCGCCGGCAACCTCGGTGCGAGCCTCGCGATGGCCGGCTTCATCGCCTCCATGGTGATGCTGGGCGAGTTGGCCGGAGACATCCCGAGTGGATGGGTCGTGTCGCGTGTCGGCGAGCGCACCTCCATGATCGGCGCGGCCGTCGTCGCGATCGTCGGCGTCGTCATCTGTCTTCTTGCGCCGAACTACTGGGTGCTGATGGCCGGCATCTTCCTCGTCGGCATCGCGACCGCCGTCTTCGCCCTCGCGCGCCACGCGTTCATGACCTCGTACGTTCCCGCCCGCTACCGCGCACGCGCACTGTCGACGCTCGGCGGCATCTTCCGCGCTGGATGGTTCATCGGCCCGCTCATCGCGTCGGCCGTCATCGCCGCGACGGGGTCGACGCAGTCCGTCTTCTGGATCTTCATCATCAGCTGCCTCGGCTCGGTCGTCGTGCTGCTGGCGCTGCCCGATCCGGAGAAGATGTTCGGACCGTCAGCGCGGGTGACCGACGAGTCGGGTGCCCAGGTGACCACCGGCGAGGAGGACGCCGAGGAGCGCACTCACGGGCTGTTCCGCACCATCTGGTCGTTCCGCGAGGTGCTCCTCCGGATGGGCGCCGGCGTCTCCCTCGTGGCGGCGATCCGCTCTGCTCGTACCGTCCTGATGCCTCTCTGGGCCGTATCGATCGGCCTGAGCGAATCGAATACGGCGCTGATCATTGGTCTCGCCGGGGCTGTCGACTTCGCTCTCTTCTACGCCAGCGGCCAGATCATGGACCGGTTCGGGCGGATGTGGAGCGCCATCCCGTCGATGCTCGGCCTCGGTCTCGGCTTCCTGGTGCTCGCCTTCTCGCACGACCTGGGCTCGGCGGTCGCCTGGTACATCGGCGTTTCGCTGTTCCTGTCGGTGGCGAACGGCATCGGCTCCGGCATCGTGATGACGCTCGGCGCAGACCTGGCGCCGAAGGACCGGCCCGCACCGTTCCTCGGCGCATGGCGGTTCTCTGCCGACGCCGGGCAAGCCGCAGCTCCCCTGTTCGTGTCGCTGCTGACCGCGCTCGTCTCCATCTCATTCGCGAGCGGGGTCATGGGCGTGCTCGGACTGCTCGGTGCGGGGATGCTGGCCCGCTACATCCCGCGCTACGTCCCGCGCAGACCCCGCCCCGCCTGACACGGAATACCCTGGCCGACGACGCGCTTGCATATCCATGCAGACGCATGAATCGAGGGATGACATGGCCGGGAAGCTGGAACTCGGGATCGACACGTTCGGCGACGTGACGCTGGATGCCGACGGGAAGCCGCTGTCGCAGGCGCAGACACTGCGCAACGTCGTGGCGGAGGGGGTGCAGGCCGACCGCGTCGGCCTCGACTTCTTCGGCGTCGGCGAGCACCACCGCGAGGACTTCGCCGTGTCGGCGCCCGAGGTCGTGCTCGCGGCGATCGCGGGGCAGACCGAGCGCATCCACCTCGGGTCCGCAGTGACTGTGCTGAGCTCGGACGATCCGGTGCGGGTGTTCCAGCGGTTCGCGACGCTCGACGGCATCTCGGGAGGCCGCGCGGAGGTCATCCTCGGGCGCGGCTCCTTCATCGAGTCCTTCCCGCTGTTCGGCTACGACCTCGCGAAATACGAGGAGCTGTTCGAGGAGAAGCTGAACCTGTTCGCCGAGGTGCGCAAGCAGGAGCCGGTCACCTGGACGGGTGAGCTGCGGGCGCCGCTGAGCGCCCAGTCCGTCTACCCGCACGTCGAGCACGGCCTGCTGAAGACGTGGGTCGGCGTCGGCGGGAGCCCGGAGTCGGTGGTACGCGCCGCGCACTACGGCTTCCCCCTCGTGCTCGCCATCATCGGCGGCGGTCCGATGCGGTTCCAGCCGCTCGCCGAGCTCTACCGCAAGGCGCTGGAGCAGTTCGGGCAGGACACGACCCTGCCGATCGGCGTGCACTCCCCCGGCTTCATCGCCGAGACCGACCAGGAGGCCAAGGACACCCTGTGGCCGCACTACGAGGTGATGACCAACCGGATCGGCCGCGAGCGCGGCTGGCCGCCCGCCTCCCGTGCACGCTTCGAGCACGAGGCGGGGCCGGACGGCGCGCTCGTCGTCGGCTCGCCGGAGACGGTCGCGCAGAAGATCGCCTACGCCGCGAAGGGGCTCGGCGCCTCCCGCTTCGACATCAAGATGAGCAACGGGACGCTGCCCCACGACGACCTCATGCGCTCGATCGAGCTGTACGGCACGGAGGTCGCTCCGCGCGTCCATGAGCTAATGTCGTAGCCGCGCCCAGCGCACTGCGGGAGTGGTGAAACTGGCAGACACGCAGGATTTAGGTTCCTGTGCTTCGGCGTGAGGGTTCGAGTCCCTTCTCCCGCACCGTGTACGACCCCAGGATGATCTTCCCGGGCGGACCCGAATTCGCACGCTTCGTGCAGCTTCCAGCCCACGGCCGACGCTAAACTCGGGCTCAGCTTTCCCACCGATCCCTCCTGGAGAACCGTGATCCATCACGCCGGCCTCATCCCGTGGCTCGACCCGAACACCATCATCCACTCGGCGGGTCCATGGGCGCTCCTGGTGGTCTGCGGCATCGTCTTCGCCGAGACCGGTCTGCTGGTCGGCTTCCTGCTGCCCGGTGACACCCTGCTGATCATCTCGGGGCTGCTGACGCACACCTCGCTGGTTTTCGGGGTCGACATCTGGTGGGTCTCCCTCGCCATCGCGTTCGCCGCCTTCCTCGGCGGCGAGGCGGGGTATCTCATCGGCCACAAGGCCGGCCCACGGATCTTCGAACGCAAAGAGACCGGACTGTTCTCGATGGAGAACGTGCGGCGCACCAACCAGTTCTTCGAGCGCTTCGGCGCGCTCGCGGTCATCGTGGCCCGGTTCGTCCCGATCGTGCGCACCTTCGCGCCGGTCGCCGCGGGCGTCGGCCACATGAGCTACAAGAAGTACTCGCTGTACAACGCCCTGGGCGCGCTCCTGTGGGGCGCCGGCCTGACGTTCTTCGGGTACCTGATCGGCTACATCCCGCCGGTGGCGAACTTCGTCTCGAGCTACATCGACGTCATTCTGATCGGCGCGGTCGTCATCACGCTGGTGCCGACGCTGTTCCACTACTTCCAGTCGGTGCGCAAGTCCAAGCGCAAGGCCGCCGAGAACGCGGCCACCTCTCCGGCCGTCGAGCAGCCGGCACCCGCGCCCACGCACCCAGAGGCCTGAGCCGCCGGCCACAGCCTCGGCGACTGCTGCGTCGCCTCCGACGGAAGCGGCGCGAACTCCGACCGAGCCCTGCGTCGGTAAAACCGCCCCGAACCTCCGACGCACCGCGGTGCGGATGGGAGATACGCGGCCCGCAGGGCCGCATCGCCGACGGAAGCGGCGCGAACTCCGACCCAGCTCAGCGTCGGAAAACAGCCTCAAATCTCCGACGCACCCCGGTGCGGACGGAGATGCACGGCCCGCAGGGCCGCATCGCCGACCGAAGCAGCGCAACCTCCGACCCAGCCCAGCGTCGGTATAAGGGCCCCAATCTCCGACGCACCGCGGTGCGGATGCAGATACGCGGCCCGCAGGGCCGCATCGCCGACGCAAGCAGCCCAAACTCCGACCCAGCCCTGCGTCGGTAAAACCGCCCCAAATCTCCGACGCACCGCGGTGCGGATGGAGATACGCGGCCCGCAGGGCCGCATCGCCGACGGAAGCGGCGCGAACTCCGACCGAGCCCTGCGTCGGTAAAACCGCCCCGAACCTCCGACGCACCGCGGTGCGGATGGAGACACGCGGCCCGCAGGGCCGCAACGCCGACGGAAGCGGCGCGAACTCCGACCGAGCCCTGCGTCGGTAAAACCGCCCCGAACCTCCGACGCACCGCGGTGCGGATGGAGACACGCGGGCCGCGGGGCCGCATCGCCGACGCAAGCAGCGCGAACTCCGACCGAGCGGGCCGACAGGCCGCCGGGCGGGTCAGCGGTGGAACTCGTCCTCGTGGGCGGCGTGCTCCGCGGGCTCCAGCTGGAAGGTGGAGTGCTCCACGTCGAAGTGCTTCGACAGGCAGCCGGAGAGCTCGTCGAGCAGAGTGCCCGTCCGTCCCTCGCGGAACACCGCGGGCTCGCAGACGACGTGTGCGCTGAACACCGGCGCGCCCGACGTGATCGCCCAGACGTGCACATCGTGCACGGCCACCACTCCCGCCGTGCCGAGGATGTGATCCCGGATCTCGGCCACATCCGTGTCCGCCGGCGCGGCCTCGCTCAGCACCCGCACGACGTCGCGCAGCAGCACGAACGCCCGCGGCACGATGAGGGCGGCGATCAGCAGCGACGCGATCGCGTCGGCCGGGGTGAAGCCGGTGAGTAGGATGACGACCGCCGCGACGATGACGGTGGCGGACCCGACGAGATCGCCGAACACCTCCAGGTACGCCCCGCGCATGTTGATGGAGTGGCCGGCGGAGGGCCGGAGCACCAGCAGGGCGCCGAAGTTCGCGACGAGGCCGATCGAGGCGACGACGAGCATCGGGATGCTGTGCACCTCGGTCTCGCCGCCCACCAGCCGCCCGATCGCGCCGACGGTGACCGTCACCGCGACGACGACCAGGATGAGGCCGTTGATGAGCGCGCCGAACACCTCGGCCCGGCGGAAGCCGAACGTCTGCCGGTCTGTCGCCGGACGCGCGGCCACGATGGTCGCCATCAGCGCGATGATGAGTCCGGCCAGGTCGCTGAGCATGTGGCCGGCGTCCGCCAGCAGCGACAGGGAGCCGCTCACCCACGCGCCGACGACCTCGACGACGAGCACGACCGCCACGATGCCGATGGCGATCAGCAGGCGGTTGCGGTTGGCGGTGTGGCCGTGGTCGTGACTCATCTCAGCTTCTACGGTAAATAGAAGTTCGCTCCACCGCCAGGGCCCAGACCTAGATGGGAATGAGTGCCGTTCTCAGCTCTCGCCGAGCTCGCGCAGCGCCGGGACGATCGCCGACAGCGCCCGGGCGCGGTGGCTCTCCGCGTTCTTCGCCGCGGGCTCCAGCTCCGCCGCCGTCACGTCGTGGCCGTCCGGCAGGAAGATCGGGTCGTAGCCGTGCCCGTTCTTCCCCCGCGGTTCGCGGGCGATGCTGCCTGGCCAGGCGCCTTCGACCACGGTGGGCTCCCCGCCCGGCGTGACGAGCGCGAGCGTCGCGATGAAGTGCGCGCCGCGGTCGGCGTCCGGGATGTCGGCCAGCTGATCGAGCAGCAGCCGCAGGTTGGCGGCCGCGTCCCCGTGCGAGCCCGCCCAGCGAGCGGAGAAGATCCCGGGGGCGCCGCCCATCACATCCACGCAGATGCCCGAGTCGTCGGCGAGTGCGGGAAGCCCCGTGTGCGCGACGGCAGCGCGCGCCTTGATCAGCGCGTTCTCCTCGAAGCTGACGCCGTCCTCCACCGGCTCGGGTCCGTCGTACGCGACGATCTCGAGGCCCGGAACCTCCCGGCCGAGGATCTGCTGGAACTCGCGCGCCTTGTGCTGGTTGTGCGTTGCGAGGACGACGCGAACCACGCTCAGGCCTCCGCGGGCGCCGCCGGGGCGAGGGCCGCCGTCTGGATGCCCGCGAGCTCGGTCGTGCCGGCGAGGGCGAGGTCGAGGAGCGAGTTCAGCTCACCGCGGTCGAACGGCGCGCCCTCGGCGGTTCCCTGCACCTCGACGAAGAGGCCCCGGCCGGTCACGACGACGTTCATGTCGGTCTCGGCCCGGACGTCCTCGACGTAGGCGAGGTCGAGCATCGGCGTCCCATCGATGATGCCGACGGAGACGGCGGAGACGGAGTCGATCAGCGGCGTCGCCTTCTGACCGATGAAGCGGTGCTCGCGGCCCCACTCGAGCGCTTCCGCCAGCGCGACGTACGCGCCGGTGATGGCGGCCGTGCGCGTCCCACCGTCGGCCTGCAGCACGTCGCAGTCGAGGACGATCGTGTTCTCGCCGAGCGCCTTCATATCGACGACGGCCCGGAGGCTGCGGCCCACCAGGCGGCTGATCTCGTGCGTGCGGCCGCCGACGCGTCCCTTGACCGACTCCCGGTCCATGCGCTCGTTCGTGGAGCGTGGAAGCATGGCGTACTCGGCCGTGACCCAGCCGCGGCCCTTGCCCGACATCCAGCGCGGGACACCGTTGGTGAACGAGGCGGTGCAGAGCACGCGGGTGTTGCCGAAGGAGATGAGCGCCGAGCCCTCGGCCTGTCGGCTCCAGCCCCGCTCGATGGTCACGGGACGCAGCTGGTCCGGGGTGCGCCCGTCGGCGCGGGTGATGTCGGTCACTCAGGTCTCCTCGGTGGGATCGATGGCTCGGTGGGGGTGGGTGGGATGGTCAGAGCGGGAGGTCGATGACGCCGGTGTGCACCAGGTCGACCTGCGAGACCTCGGGGCCGATGAACCGGTGCGCCAGGCGCAGGAAGGTGTCGGCATCCGAGCCGGTGGCTTCGTAGTGGATGGTCGGCGGCAGCGGCGAGCGGCGCTCGAGCCCCTGGCCGACGAGGGTGCGGTAGACGTCCTTGGCCGTCTCGGTGTCACTGGAGACGAGCGAGACGCCCTCGCCCATCACGTACGAGATCGCACCCTTCAGGAACGGGTAGTGCGTGCACCCGAGCACCAGCGTGTCGACATCGGCGTCGCGCAGCGGCTGCAGGTACTCGGCGGTGACCCGCAGCACCTCCTCGCCGCTGGTGACCCCCGCCTCCACGAACTCCACGAACCGCGGGCACGCCTGCGTGAACAGCTGGAGGGTCGGTGCGGCCGCAAACGCGTCCTCGTAGGCGCGGGAGGCGATGGTCCCGACCGTGCCGATGACCCCGACCCGGCCGGTGCGCGTCGCGGAGACGGCACGCCGGACAGCCGGTTGGATGACCTCGATCACCGGCACGTCGTACCGCTCGCGCGCATCCCGCAGCATCGCGGAGGACGCGGTGTTGCACGCGATGACGAGCATCTTGACGCCCTGGTCGACGAGGAAGTCGAGCACTTCGAGCGAGTAGCGCCGCACATCGGCGATCGACTTCGGCCCGTACGGGGAGTGCGCGGTGTCGCCCACGTAGAGGATGGACTCGTTGGGCAGCTGATCGCGGATCGCCCGGGCGACGGTCAGCCCGCCCACACCCGAGTCGAAGATCCCAATCGGCGCATCCGTCACAGCACTCCAGCCTACCGGTCCGTCCCCGCTGGAGGGCGTGAGTAGGCTGGGCGGCGTGACCGAGAGAGCCGCGTCCTCCGCCCTGCTGACCGACCGCTACGAGCTCACGATGCTCGACGCCGCGCTCCTCGCCGGCACGCACGACCGGGAATGCGTCTTCGAGGCGTTCACCCGCCGGCTTCCCGCCGGCCGCCGTTACGGGGTGCTCGCCGGGACCGGGCGGCTGCTGGAGCTGATCGAGCAGTTCCGGTTCCAGGATGCGGAGCTCCAGTACCTGCGCGACAACCACGTGGTGCGCGACGAGACGATCGACTGGCTCGCCGACTACCGCTTCTCCGGCACGATCCGCGGCTACCGCGAGGGCGAGCTGTTCTTCCCCGGATCGCCGTTCTTCATCGTGGACGCGCCTTTCGCCGAGGGCGTCATCCTCGAGACCCTCCTGCTGAGCGTCTTCAACTACGACTCGGCCGTGGCCTCAGCGGCAGCCCGCATGGTGGCCGCGGCGGGTGGGCGCCCCCTGGCCGAGATGGGCTCACGCCGTGCGAACGAGCGCTCGGCGGTCGCCGCCGCCCGCGCCGCCTTCATCGCCGGGTTCTCGGCGACGTCCAACCTCGAGGCCGGGCGTACCTGGGGCGTGCCGACGATGGGGACGGCGGCCCACGCCTTCACTCTCCTGCACGACTCCGAGGAAGACGCCTTCCGGGCCCAGGTGGATGCGCTCGGCCCCGGCACGACGCTCCTGGTCGACACCTTCGACGTCGAGAAAGCCATTGAGACCGCTGTGAAGGTGGCCGGTCCAGAGCTCGGCGCCGTGCGGCTCGATTCGGGCGACCTGCCGAAGCTGGTGAAGCAGGTGCGCGAGCAGCTCGACTCCCTCGGCGCGTCGAAGACCCGCATCACCGTCACCAACGACCTCGACGAGTTCACCATCGCGGCCCTCGCCGCCTCCCCCGTCGACTCGTACGGGGTCGGCACCTCCGTCGTGACGGGCTCCGGGCATCCCGCCTCCGGCATGGTCTACAAGCTCGTCGCGCACCGCGGCGGCGATGGAGGCGAGTGGATCTCCGTGGCGAAGAAATCGGACGGCAAGGCCAGCATCGGCGGCCGCAAGCACCCGATCCGCCGCCTCGACGCACGCGGGACGGCGGTCGCCGAGGTGGTGCACATCGTCGAGAAGGGCGACACGCCGGACGACAGCGGGCGCGACCTGCTGGTGCCGCTGATCACGGACGGCGAGGTGCACCGCGAGCACTTGGGCGTCGAGGGGACGCGCCGGGCGCGCGAGCACCGGGCGCTCGCCATGGCGGAGCTCCCGGACGAGGCGTTCCGCCTGGGCCGCGGCGACCCCGTGCTGCCCACCCTCTTCGGCTGAGCCGGGTCGGGCGATGTGGGCCGCGGGCTACTCGCCCTGCAGGCCCTCGTAGATCTCGCGGCAGGTCGGGCACACCGGGAACTTCTCGGGGTCGCGGTTCGGCGTCCACATCTTGCCGCACAGCGCCTTCACCGGCTTGCCCGTGAGAGCCGACTCGAGGATCTGCTCCTTCTTGACGTAGTGCGAGAAGCGCTCGTGGTCGCCCGGCTCCTGGCTCTGCAGGAGCTCCTCGAGCTCGCGGTCGAGCGTCGTCGCCCCGCCGCCGCTCGGCTGACCGCCCGGCTCGGAGATGCTCGCTTCGTTCATGCCACCAGTTTAGACGCCGTACGGGTGGATGCGGTGGGGACGCCCGACAGGCCCCCGCTCAGTCGTTGCGGTTCGCGAAGGCCATGATCTCGGGCCCGCGGCGGTCGAACACCCGGCCGCCCAGCCAGATCCCGAAGAACAGGGTGGCGAAGCCGATCAGCACCGCCGCGACCGGCGCGATCGCCAGCCAGAACGCGTTGACCGTGATCCCGAGGACGAGGAAGACCAGCACCGGAGAGGCGAGGATCAGGATGGCGAAGAAGCTCAGAGACTGGACCAGCGCCGCGGAGGCGCCCGAGGTCTGCGGCTGCGTGAACGCGCTGTCGCCCGGCTTGGTCGCCGGGTACGGGAACAGTGCGGACGAGATGCTGGAGAGGCCCAGGCCGATGACCAGGATCGCCCCGCTCAGCGCGGCGACCGACGGCAGGACGGCCCAGTCGCCGAAGACGATCGTCGTGGCGATGGAGCCGACCACGAGCACGGGGATGCCCACCACGACCGGCGGGAACATCCGCCCGGCGCGGTCCGCCATACCGCGCGTCCCTGACACCAGGTGCAGCCAGATCGCGGTGCTGTCGTAGGCCAGGTCGTTGTGGATGCTCCAACCGAGGAACAGGCACACCAGCGGCAGCGGCACGAGCGCGATGAAGTGCCACGGAAGCCCGGCGAGCGCGAGCGCGACCACCACAGCGACCGGGATCACCGGGATGAGGACGATCGACACCCAGTAGCGCGCATCCCTGCCCCAGTAGGTCATCGAGCGCGCGGCGATCGCGGCGGTCGGGCCGCCGGGCAGCCGGTCGAACCAGCCGAGGCCGTGATAGTCCTTCGACCGCTGCTCCCGTTCGGGCGACGCGACGACGTAGGCGACGAGCGCCATCCAGCCCAGCCAGAGCAGGCCGAGCGTGACGAGCGCGATGATCAGCTGCAGCACGGCAGCGCCCCAGTCGCCCTGCGCGGCGGCGCCGGGCGCCGACCACATGGCGCCGAGCGGCGTCCACGCCAGCCAGCCGGCCGCACCGCCGAGGGCTCCGAGACCGTCGCGGCCCCAGTCGACGGTGACGAGCAGGAGCAGCACCGGGCCGATGAGGACGAGCAGCAGGATCCCGATGACGCCGCCCGCCTCGCGGGAGCGGCGCGTCGACAGCATCGAGTGGGCGATCGCGGTCGTGACGCGCGAGGCCAGCACGCAGGTGAGCACCACGACGACCGCACAGATCAGCGCGACGAGCACAGTTCCGGGGTTCTGCGACCAGGTGACCACGGTGGTCGCCGCGCAGATGATGAGCACGAGCGATGGGATGCCGAGGAGCCCCGCGAGCAGCAGGCCGGTGGCGAGCGTCCGGTTCGGGATGCCGAAGAGCGCGAACTCCCGCGGGTCGAGCGTGTCGTCGACGCCGAAGAGCAGCGGCAGCAGGGCGAACCCGGCGAGCACCACCGAGCCGATGACGACGAGCACGCTGTGCGTCGCCGCGACATCGGAGACGAGGCGCGCGGCGACCAGCGAGCCGACGACGAGGACGGTGATGAACCCTCCGTAGAGCAGCCCGATCACCAGGCCGAAGATCTGCCACGGGGTCCGCCGGAAGGCGTTGCCCATGATCCGCAGCTTCAGTCCGAGAAACTGTGCAACCACTCCATGCCTTCCGCTGCCTTGCGACCGCCGGCCAGGTCGACGAAGCGCTCTTCCAGCGTCTGCTCGCCGCGCACCTCGTCGATGGTCCCGGAGGCCAGCACCTGCCCGCGGACGATGATGGCCACGCTGTCGCACACGCGCTGGATCATGTCCATGCCGTGGCTCGAGACGACGACCGTTCCGCCCGCGGCGGTGTAGCGCTGCAGGATGTCGATGATGTTCGCCGCCGACACCGGGTCGACCGACTCGAACGGCTCGTCGAGCACGAGGAGCCGCGGCGAGTGGATCATCGCGGCGGCCAGAGCGATCTTCTTGGTCATGCCGGCCGAATAGTCGGCGACGAGGCGGTCGAGCGCGTCCTCGATGCCGAACGCGGCCGCGAGGTCGCCGGTCCGAGCCCGGACGGTCTTGGCGCTCAGGCCGCGCAGGGTGCCCGCGTAGCGGAGGAACTGGGCGCCGGTGAGGCGGTCGAACAGCCGGAGCTTGTCCGGCAGCACGCCGATGATGTGCTTCGCCCGGACCGGCTCGGCCCAGACATCGACGCCGTGGACGACGACACGACCGGCGTCCGGCCGGAGCAGCCCGGTGACGATCGAGAGCGTCGTCGTCTTGCCCGCGCCGTTCGGGCCGACGATCCCATAGAAGGAGCCTTCCCTGATGTCGAGGGACACCCCGTCGACGGCGACCGTGTCGCCGTAGCGCTTCTGCACGCCGCTGATGGCCAGCACCGTCGGCCGGGTGTCCGTCGGCGTGGGCGCCTCCAGTACGACTGTCGGGGCGGGGCCCGCCGCGGCCGTCTCGGTCTTCGTGCGTGCACTCTGTCGCGGCTTCGCCGCGGTCGTTCTCGTCCGCGGGGCGCGCGTGCTCGTTCCGGCGGCGGCCGCAGCCGTCTTCGCCGGGGCGCGCTTCGCCCGTGGTGCCGGGCCGGTGTCGGCCCCGCCCTGCGCGGTCGTCGGCTCTGCAGCCTCCGCCATGGTGTCCCCCCTCTGTGAATGCCGTTCCGCCGTCTCCGCCGCTTCCGGTGCCCGATCCTCCTCGGGCTCGGTGCTCTGGGGACGCGCGTGCTCGGAACTCACCCCGCTAACGTACCAATACCCACGCGCATACGTACCCCCCGCACGAGCGTGACGCGATCGGTCCGCTCCGAATGTCCTGTGAGGAACATAACGACCCAACAACGACATCCGTCAACCCCTGCCCCCCGTGTATGGCCCCCGGTAGTCTGTGGGAGGCATGAAGGGGTGTCTAAACGCGTAAGCGCGGATGAATTCCTGGGTGAGCCTCTCCCGGGCGAGGCCGGTGGCGACGAACGAAGTCGCTGCACACGGCCGGGCCGCGTAGGACAAGGAGATGATTGTGACGACCCAGGTAGTGATTCTCGCGGCCGGCATGGGAAGCCGACTCGGACGGAGCCTTCCGAAGCCGCTGACCGAACTCAACGACGGCCGCACCATCATGCAGCAGCAGTTCGACAACATCCACGCGGCCTTCGGCAAGGACGCCCAGGTGACGATCGTCGTCGGCTACAAGCTGGAGCACATCATCGAGGCGTTCCCCGACGCCCAGTTCGTCTACAACGAGCAGTACGACCAGACCAACACCTCCAAGAGCCTCATGCGCGCCCTGCAGGCGTCCGGCCCCGGCGGCGTGCTCTGGATGAACGGCGACGTGGTCTTCGACCCGGCCGTTCTCGTGCGCGGCGCCGCCATGGTGGCCCGCGATCAGACCTTCGTCACCGTGAACACCTCGTCCGTCGCGGACGAGGAGGTCAAGTACACGACCGGCCCGGAGGGCTACATCCACGAGCTGTCCAAGACCGTCAAGGGCGGTCTCGGTGAGGCCGTCGGCATCAACTACGTGTCCTCCGGCGACAAGGCCGCCCTGCTGCGTCAGCTGCAGCGCGTCGGCGACCAGGACTACTTCGAGCGCGGCATCGAGCTGGCGATCGAGCAGGACCGCATGCTGGTCGAGCCGGTGGACATCTCCGACCTGTACGCCGTCGAGGTCGACTTCCAGGAGGACCTGGAGCGCGCGAATCTTTTCGTATAGTCGGATGTCGGCGTGAGCTTTCACGCGGCTTCGATCAATACGATGGGTTCTCGTGACCAGTATCCCGACTGAAGTGCGCCCTGCGCAGCGTTCGCGCTTCTCGCGCTACCGGCACTCGCTCTGGCTGCTGACCAAGCGCGACCTCCGCGTCCGCTACTCGACGAGCGTCCTCGGCTACCTGTGGTCGATCCTCGATCCGCTCGTGATGAGCGCGATCTACTGGTTCGTCTTCACGGTCATCTTCAAGCGCGATGTCGGCGAGAACCCGTACATCGTCTTCCTGCTCGCCGCCCTGCTGCCGTGGATGTGGTTCAACGGCGCCGTCTCGGACAGCACGCGGGCGTTCATCCGCGAGGCGAAGCTGATCCGCTCGACGATGATCCCGCGGACCATCTGGGTGAACCGGATCGTGGCCTCGAAGGGCATCGAGTTCCTGCTGTCCCTCCCGGTCCTCGCGTTCTTCGCCGTCCTCACGGGCGCGCGCCTCAACGTCGACGTGCTGCTGTTCCCTGTCGCGATCCTCATCCAGACGGTGCTGACCATCGGCGTCGGGCTGATCGTGGCGCCGCTCGTGGTGTTCTTCCGCGACCTTGAGCGCGCCGTGAAGCTGGCACTCCGCTTCCTCTTCTACGCCTCCCCCATCATCTACAGCGCCCGCGACCTGCCCGGCGGGTGCGGGGCCGGCATCGCCGCGCGGCACTGTGCCGCCTATCTCACCGCCCATCCCGGCGCGCAGACGGACGTGCTGTTCTCGCTGCACTTCTGGTCGGCGTTCAACCCGCTCACCGGCATCTTCAGCATCTACCGCTCCGCGTTCTTCGCCGAGGAGCTCGACTGGTTCCTGGTCGGCGTCAGCGCGGCGATGTCCCTGGTGCTGCTGGGGATCGGCTGGCTCGTCTTCAAGCACTTCGAGCGCGACGTCCTGAAGGAGATCTGAGTGCCCCCCGTCATCGCCGTCGACGGTCTCGGCGTCCGCTTCCGCCGCAACCGCGGCGCCCGCCGCTCGTTCAAGGACCTCTTCTCGACCCGGGAGCGCCGGGTGCGCCCTGACGACTTCTGGGCGCTCCGCAACGTCAGCTTCGATGTGCAGCCGGGTGAGGCGATCGGCGTCGTCGGCCGCAACGGCCAGGGCAAGTCGACGCTGCTGAAGCTCGTCGCCGGCGTCATGCTGCCGGACGAGGGAACCGTGACCGTGCGTGACGGCGTCGCGCCGCTGATCGAGATCACGGGTGGATTCGTCGACGACCTGACGGTGCGCGACAACGTCTACCTGACGGCCGGCCTGCATGGCATGACGCGCTCCCAGATCGACGAGCGCTTCGGCGAGATCATCGACTTCGCCGAGATCGGCGACTTCGTCGACACCCCGTACAAGCACCTGTCGAGCGGCATGAAGGTGCGCATCGCCTTCTCCGTCATCTCGCAGCTCGAGGAGCCGGTACTGCTCGTCGACGAGGTGCTGGCGGTCGGCGACCGCGGCTTCCGGGAGAAGTGCTACCGGCGCATCGAAGAGCTTCTCGCGGGCGGGAGGACGCTGTTCTTCGTCTCGCACAACGAGAAGGATCTGCGGCGCTTCTGCGAACGCGGGCTCTACCTCGACAAGGGCGCGCTCGTGCTCGACGGCCCGATCGGGGATGTGCTGGAGCTGTACAACTCCGATTACGGCACCTGAGCGCGATCTTCTCCCCAGGGCGTGAAACCGTCCCCAGAAAAGATTTCGGCGGGTTCTCCCCGGAAGTGGTGTTCGTGCCCGATTTCGGGGCGTCGAGCGTCGGAGGGGCTGGTTACCGTCGTCGCATGAATCGTCTCCGGTTTCTTCGCAGTCCCTCCCCCGCCCCTCGTCCGCGCCGCCTGGCGTACCGCGTCCCCTGGCGGGTCGACCGCTCCGCGGCGCCCCATTACCGCCTGGTCAATACAGGCAAGGAGACGCTGAGCGGGGTCACCCTGAGCGTCTCCGGAAGCGCGCGGCTGCGGGTCAGCGCGCCCACCTCGGTGTCGCCGGGCGAGGCGGTCCGCGCGAGCCTCTCCGGCCCAGAGCCCGCCCGCGACACTGTGCTCGTCGTTCGGTGGTTCCCGCCCGACGGCCGCGAGTACCTCTGGCAGATCAGCTTCTGACGAGAGCCCTCCGGGTCGCGCGCGCCGCTCGGAGGGCTCCCGCTGAATACGGTCATCACCGGCATTTTCGGCGACCAACGCGTGAGGTTCGACGTTCAGGGTGCTCGTGCTCTGGAGCAGAAGGGGCGTTCGGCTCTTCACTGATGAACTATGAAGAACCCCGCAGGGACCGCCGCCCTCCTGCTCGGCGAACGCATCCGTCGTGCCCGTGTCCGCCTGGGCCTCAGCCAAGAGGCGATCGCGAGTCTCGCCGCCATGCATGTGACCAACTTCGGCAAGATCGAGCGTGGAGGGGCCAACCCCAGCCTGCTGACGATGATGCGCATCGCGGCAGTGCTCGGGACGGACGTCTCGACGCTCACGCAAGACATCTCGACCGAGCACCTGCCGAGCGACGTCCGCGTCCTGTCGGCGCGCGAATACCTCAGCGCCCGGGAACGGCGCCGCCGGTCGTCTTGATCGGGAACCGGCCTACACTCTGAGGAGATGGCTAAGAAGCAGCAACCGATCATCTCCGTCACCGGAGGACCCGCGCGCGGCGGAGACACGTCCCGCGCGGTGAACACGACCCTGGACCGCTTTCTCGGCATCCAACGGCCGGTCGTGGTGGCGCACCTGCGCAGCATCCGCCGCCGTCACCCGGACGCCTCGGCGGACGAACTGGCCCGCATCCTCGAACGCCGGTATCTCGCCGCCGTGACCAGCGGCGGAGCCGCGGTCGGAGCCACCGCCGTCATCCCGGCGATCGGCACCGGCATCACGCTGGCCCTCTCGGGGCTTGAGACGGCCGGGTTCCTGGAGGCGACCGCGCTGTACGCGCAGTCGATGAGCGAGTTGCACGGCATCGCCGTCGACGACCCCGAGCGCGCCAGGGCTCTCGTGCTCACGATGATGCTCGGCAAAGAGGGATCCGACCTCGTGCGTCAGCTGGCCGGCCAGTTCGGCGGGGGCGGCGTGACCCGCACCGCGTACTGGGGAGAGCTCGTCACCTCGACGCTGCCGAGCATGGTCGTCGGCCCGCTGGTCGACCGGCTGAAGAACGCGTTCATCCGCCAGTTCGCCGTGCGCGGCGGGGCGAGCATTCTGGCCCGCGCCATCCCGTTCGGCGTCGGCGCCGTCATCGGCGGCACAGGCAACAACATCCTCGGCCGCCGCGTCGTGCAGAACGCGCGTCTCGCCTTCGGACCGGCACCGCTCGTCATCCCCGAGGTCCTCACCCCACACGAAGGCCCGGGTGCCGTGCGTCGCCTCGGTACGGCGACCGGCACACGGGTGGTCCGGGTGGGCACTGTGCTCCGGGGCGCACTCCCCCGTCGCGGACGCCGGAAGGATGCGCCGACCGAGGCCATCGAGTCCGAGCTGCCGCGGGGTCCCTACGTGATCGAGCCCGTCTCGTCCGGTGCTCCGGCCGACGCGCCCGCAGATGGCGTGGGCGCAGACGGTGGGGCCGCGGCTGAAGGTTCCGCAGACGACGGCGAGGCCGGAAGCCGGCGCCAGGTCGGCTGACCGCATCCACACGGCCCCACGGACGTTCAGACGATCGGTGGCCGTCCTGCGGCTGTCATCCGCGCCACAGTCCTCCACCGCAGCGGGCGTCGCTCGCCCGGGTCGGTGCGCCAGCCCTCGGCCCAGCCGCCGAACCACGCGCGCAGGACAGCGGGCTTGCGGAACCAGCGCAGCAGCTGGATGCCTGTCCACGATCCGACGTAGAGCGGGATGAGCGCGGCCGGCAGGTTGCGGCGGGCCAGCCACACGCGATTCCGCGCGTTGAGCCGGTAGTAGTAGGAGTGCCGGGTCGGCGAGACGGACGGATGCTCGGCCACGAGGTCGCCCGCGTACCAGACGCGCTTTCCCTGGTCCCAGACCTTCCAGGCGAGGTCGATGCCCTCGTGCGCGTAGAAGAAGGGATCGGCCCAGCCGCCGGCCCGCTCGAAGACGGCACGCGGGAGCACCACGGCGGCCTCGAGCACGGCGAAGACGTTGCTGGAGCGTTCCGGGTCACCCTTGCGGATGCGCGGGATCCAGCGCCGGGGCGCCGGGGCGCCGTCGGGCACGCGAAGCCGGGGCTGCAGCATCCCGATGCCGGGGTCGTCGCGGAGCTTGGCGACGGCGTCCGCCAGGAACGTGCGCGAGGGGATGTCCGCATCGTCGTCGAGGAAGAACAGCCATTCGCCGTGCACCAGCGGCACCCCGGCGTTGCGTCCGGCGGGGATGCCCACGTTCTCGGACAGGGCGAGCACGTGCACGCCGGCGGGAAGCGCCGGGTCGGCGGTGGCCGGATCCCACCCGTTGCCGACTACGACGATGTCCGTGGTCACGCCCTCCTGGGCGAGCACCGACTCCACGCCGCGGCGCAGCTCGACCGGCCGCGAGCCCTGCGTGAGCACCACGACCGCGACCGCGGGAAGCTCAGCCACGGACCCGCCGAGACGCCATGATGGTCACGAAGTGCCCGATCAGCGCCAGGATCGACAGCGGGACGAGCGCACAGAGCAGGATGCGGTCGGCGAGCGTCGCGCCGATGAACAGACCGACGATCGAGAACACGAAGATCAGGATGGTGAGCTCCACCGAGTGGTACAGCCGGTGGAACGGCAGGAACTTCGCCGCGCGCCGCAGCGTCGCGATGAGCCCGTGGGTCGGCGCGTACTCCGACTGCGTGTCGGCGAGCTTCGGCAGTCCGGCGTTGGCGCGGGCCACGCGCACCATGTCGTTGAGCGCCTTGTTCAGCACGATCACCAGGGCGAGCAGGGTGCCCAGATTCGTCCAGAGGAAGTCCTCCGGCGTCTCCAGCGGATAGCCGGCCGCACGGATACCCAGAACGATGGCGATCAGCGTCTCGGTCGAGTAGTGGCCGACATTGTCCAGGAAGATGCCCGCGGGCGACGACGTCCGGCGCCAGCGCGCCACCTCGCCGTCGCAGCAGTCGACCAGCATCTGCAACTGGCCGAGCACCAGCGCGAGAGCCGCTCCGGCGATGCCCGGGATGAGCAGGGCCGCCGCCGTCGCCCATCCCGTCAGGATCATCAGGCCGGTCACACCGTTCGCCGAGATCGAGGTCTTGAGCAGCACCCACGTCAGATACGGCGACAGGTTGCGGAGGTACAGCGAGGCTGTCCAGTGCTCCGCGTTGCGGCGTCCGCGCACCTCGGGGGGCTGCGCGACGGCCTTCAGCTCGGCGATCGAGGACGGACGGGCGCCGTGCGCCGCAGGTCCGGGTGCGGTCATGCCTACCTTCCCGTGTGGGCCGTGATGTTGCGGGTGAGCGACAGGTATCCGAGGACGAAGCCGATCCCCCAGCTGAAGTGGATGCAGGGCAAGACTACGAGAAACCACAGGAACGGGCGAAAACCGTCGCGCCGCCCCCAGACCAGCGCGGAGACCACGACGATGACGATGTAGAGGGCCGGGATGGCGAAGCCCCAGAGCAGCCACGGCGCAGCGCCGAGGAGGGCCTGGACGATACCGACGATGCCGAGCAGCGTCCCCACCGCGACGCCCAGCACCATCACCGGCGGCGCGAAGTAGCGGAGGCCGTTGGACGCCGGGAACCGCCGGGCGAGCTCGCCCCGCCAGATTCCGGTGGAGAAGAACTGCCGGGCGAGCCGGTACAGGTTCGGGCGCGGGCGGTAGGTGACCTTGAGCCGCGGTGTGAACCAGACCGTGCCACCGGTGGTGCGGAGGCGCCGGTTGAGCTCCCAGTCCTGGCCGCGCTTGATCTCTTCGTCGAAGAGGCCGACCTCGATCAGGCGATCGCGGCGGAACACGCCCAGGTAGACCGTCTCGGCCGGACCGGCCTCGCCGCCGACGTGCAGCTTCGTGCCACCCAGCCCTACACGGCTGCCGTACGCGCGCGCGACGGCGCGCTCGAAGTCGGTGGTGCCCTGCGCATCCATCAGTCCGCCGACGTTGTCTGCGCCGGTCTCCAGGATGGTCTCCACGGCGACGCGCGCGTAGTCGGGGGGCAGGACGCTGTGCGCGTCCACCCGGATCACGATCGGGTACTGCGACTCGCGGATGGCGAGGTTGAGTCCCGCGGGCGTCGAGCCGACCACGTTGTCGACGACCCGGATGCGGCTGTCGACGGCGGCGAGCTCCTCGACCAGTTGGGTCGTGCCGTCCATGCTCGGGCCGAGGGCGATGGTGACCTCGAACGGCCCGGCGTAGTCCTGCGCCAGAAGGCTGTCGACGGCGGCCCGCACGTGCGTCACCTCGTTGAGCACGGGCATCACGTACGAGACACCGGGGAGGGTGTTCACGATGTCGTCCGGCATCTGGTCCTTCGCTGTAGCGGGTCGGCGTCGAGCCTATCAGCCGGGTCTGCGGCCGAGCCGGGAACGGGGAAGGGCCGCCCCGCGCCTGCGGGACGGCCCTTCTCGGTGTGCTCGATCGGCGCGATCACTCGGCCGGGAGGGTTCCCAGCGTCACGGTCGCGGTCTTGGTCTGACCGTCGCGGATGTACGTCACGTCGACCTTCGAGCCGGCCGCCTGCGCGCGCACCTGAGCGGTCAGGTCGGTGGCGTCGGTGATCGGGGTGTCGTCGAGGTTCACCACGATGTCGCCGGCCTTGAGGCCCGCGCCGGCCGCGGCGCCGCCGCTGGTGACGCTCTTGATCAGTGCGCCGACCGTGGTGGCCTTGCTGTCCGTGCTGGCGTCGGCGACCGACGCGCCCAGCAGGCCGTGCGTGGCGGATCCGCTCTTGATGATCTCGTCAGAGATGCGCTTCGCGAGGTTGGACGGGATGGCGAAGCCGACGCCGATGCTGCCGGACTGCGAGCCGTCGGAGCTGGAGCCGCCCGCGCTGGCGATGGCGACGTTGACGCCGATCAACTCGCCCTTGCTGTTGAGCAGCGCACCACCGGAGTTGCCCGGGTTGATGGACGCGTCGGTCTGGATGACCGGGAGCGAGATCGTTCCGGAACTCTGCTGCTGTTGCTGCTGCTGGCCGCCCTGGTCGGGGAAGTCGAAGTTGAACGGGTTCTGGCTGCCGCCGTCGCTGTTCGAGTCGTCCTTCGGAGCGGCCGAGGAGGCGATGCTGATGCTGCGGTTGAGCGCGCTGACGATGCCGTCGGTGACGGTGCCGGAGAGTCCGAGCGGCGCACCGATGGCGACCGTCGTGTTGCCCACGTTGAGCTTGCTCGAGTCGCCCCAGCTGATCGGGGTGAGGCCGGAGGCCTTGTCCAGCTTGATGACGGCGAGGTCGGTGGTCGGGTCGGTTCCGACGATCTTGGCGGTGTAGATCTTGCCGTCGTTGTCGGTGACCGTCACGTTGACGTTGGCCGCCTGGCCGTCGAGCGTCACCACGTGCGTGTTGGTGAGCACATAGCCGTCGGAGGTCAGGATGATGCCGGAGCCGGTACCGCCGGAGCTCGACGCGCTCACCGAGATGGTGACGACGCTCGGGGAGGCCTTGGCGGCGACCGCGGTGATCGTGCTCGCATCGTTGGAGTCGTTCACCGTGATGTTCTGGGGGCCGGAGACGGTCTTGATCGTCGCGTTGCCGCCGTCGGTGGCGGCGTAGATGCCGACTCCAGCTCCGGCGCCGGCGATGCCGCCGACGAGCGCGCCGATGGCGAGCGTCGCGATGATGAGGCCGGTGCTGCGGTTCTTGGCGGGCTTCGCCGGAGCCGTGGCGGTCGCGGCGCCCGGTGCGCCGGCGTAGCCCTGCTGGTGGGCGTTGGGAGCGTAGGGCTGCTGCGGCTGCTGGCCGTATCCCGCGGGCTGGCCGAAGGCGCCGTTGCCGTAGTGAGGCTGCTGCGGCTGCTGCGGCTGCTGCTGGCCGTAGGTCTGCTGCGGGTGCTGCTGCGCCTGGTACGGCGCGCCGGTGGGCTGCGGAACGGTCGGCTGCGCGGCGGTGGGCTGCGGCTGGGTCGACTGCGCGGCGGTCGGCTGCGGGACGGTCGGCTGCGCTCCGGCGTCGCCTCCGCTGTGCGCGGCCGGTGCGGTCCATCCGGCGCCGGCTGCGGGGGTCTGGGCTGCGGGAGTCTGGTCCGCGGGGGTCTGCGCCGCGGGAGTCTGCGCCGCGGGGGTCTGCTCCGTCGGGGTGGCAGGGGTGAGCTCAGTGCCGGCAGCATCCACGACCGCGTCGGTGTCGGCGTCGTGCTGGGGCTTCGCGGGCTCCGGGGTGTTCGGGGTGTCGGTCATGGTGTTGCTCCTTCCAAGCACAGACAGCTTGGGATGCGAACCTGGGCGTTCTATTTGCCGTTGCTGTGGGCGACCTTCTGCGTATCGATGACTCTCCCCAACGTACCCAATGGGTTGGATGCGAGTAAGGCCGTAGCGTTGTCCTATGACGATCACGGGAGGGTGGCGGCGCGCCGCCACGGGTGCAGGACTGCTCGGAACGGACGGCTCCGTGCGGCCGACGATCTTCGCCGAGATGAGCGCGCTGGCGTCGCGGACGGGGGCGATCAACCTCGGCCAGGGCTTCCCGGACGAGGACGGACCCGCCGCGGTGCTCGAAGCGGCGGTGGCGGCCATCCGCGACGGCGAGAACCAATACCCGCCCGGGATCGGCATCCCCGACCTCCGCCTGGCCGTCGCCGAGCACCAGAAGCGGTTCTACGGCATAGAGCTCGACCCTGACCGGGAGGTGCTCATCACCGCCGGCGCGACCGAGGCGATCGCTGCGACGCTGCTCGCGCTGCTCGAACCCGGCGACGAGGTGGTCACCTTCGAGCCGTACTACGACGAGTACGGCGCCGTGATCGCGCTGGCGGGCGGCGTGCACCGCACCGTGCCGCTGGAGCCGCCGGCCTTCCGCCCGGACCTCGACCGGCTGCGCGAGACGGTGACCGACCGCACGCGCGCCATCCTGGTGAACACGCCGCATAACCCCACGGGCAGTGTGCTCGACCGTGAGGCGCTCACCGCGATCGTGGAACTGGCCGAACGCCACGACGCCGTGATCATCACCGACTCCGTCTACGAGCACCTGACGTTCGGGCCAGAGCACATCCCGATCGAGACGCTGCCGGGGGCCCGGGAGCGCACGGTCGCGATCTCGTCCGGCGGCAAGACCTTCAACACGACGGGATGGAAGGTCGGCTGGCTGACGGCCCCTCCTGAACTCGTCACCGCGGTGCTCGCCGTGAAGCAGTTCCTCACCTACGTCAACGGCGCGCCGTTCCAGCCGGCGATCGCGGCGGGGCTACGGCTGCCGGACAGCTACTTCAGCGGCATCGCCGAGGCCCTCGCCCACAAGCGGGATGTGCTCTCCGCCGGCCTCGCCGCCGCCGGTTTCGGCGTCTTCCCCTCCGACGGGACCTACTTCGTGGTCGCGGACGCCGGCCCGCTCGGCTTCCCCGAGGGCGTCGAGCTGTGCCGTCGGCTGCCGGAACTGGCCGGAGTGGTCGCGGTGCCGCTGGGCGCGTTCAGCCGCGGCGAGTACGCAGAGCGCACCGCATCCCTCGTCCGGTTCGCGTTCTGCAAGCGCATCGACGTGCTCGAGGAGGCGGCACGCCGTCTGGCCGCGCTGCCGCGTTAGGCGACCACGGGCGAGCGAACGGTCACTGCCGGACCTCGCCGGCGAACAGATGCGCTGCACGCAACCGGCCGCCGATGTCGGCGACGCACTGCTCGAACACTGCCTTGGCCTTGGACGCGCCGATCGCTCCGCCGCTCACCGCCGCGCCCACCTGGTCGCGCGAGAGCCGAGCGACCAGGCGCCCCTGCTGATCGACCTGGAACCGCAGCAGGAACGTGATCCGCAGCTGCGACCCGGCGAGCCCGCCGAAGAGCACCGTCATGGCGGTGCTCCCCCGCTGCACGGTGAACGCGCCGTTCGGCGCGGGCGTCACCGCGAACCCCTTGCCGCGCAGAGCGTCGAGGACGATACCGCGGCCCTGCTCGTGGTCGCCGGTCAGGAAGAAGTCGTGCGTCGTCGCCATCAGAGCGGACTCACCCGGTAGCGGCGCAGGGCGAGAGCAGGATTGCGCTCCCGCACCTCACGCACTCGAGCGGTGGACACGTCCGCGACGGCGACACCGGTCGTGTCGGCGAGTCCCGCGAGCGTGACCCCCATCGGATCGAGGATCGCGCTCGCGCCGACTCCGATCGACGGCGGATGGTCGGCCGCGGCGACATAGACGGTGTTCTCGATGGCGCGCGCCGCGAGAAGCGTCGACCAGTGGAACTCCTTCAGCGGTCCGCGCACCCACTCGGCGGGAACGGCCACCAGCAGCGCGCCCGCGTCAGCGAGGCGGCGCGTCACCTCCGGGAAGCGCAGGTCGTAGCAGGTCTGCAGGCCGACGGTCACACCGTCCACCTCGAAGGTCTGCGGTTCATCCAGGTCGCCGGGGACGACCCACTCCGACTCCTTCGCCCCGAACGCGTCGTAGAGGTGCTGCTTGCGGTAGGTCGCGAGCACGTCGCCCTCCGGCCCCACTGCGACGAGCGTGTTCGAGAACTTGTGCGCCTGCTCGGTGCGCTCGACGAGGCCGGCCACCACGAACAGCCCGTGCTCGCGGGCGGCGGCGGAGAGCGCTCCGACGAAGTCGCCGTCGAGCGGCTCGGCGTTCCTGGCGAAGGACGGCCCGAGCGGATCGGTGAAGTACGACGAGTATTCGGGCAGGATCACGAGGCGGGCGCCGCGGGAGGCGGCGACCGCGATCAGGCCGGCGACCACATCCCGGTTGTGAACGCGGTCGTCGCCCGGCGCGAACTGGGCGACAGCGACCGTGACCGTGCGGTCGTCGATGGTGAGCTCGGCCGGCCGGTCGCTCACGGCGCCACCTCCACGCGCGGGATGGCCTCGGTCACGGGTCTCGGCGTCTCCACCGGCAGGACGATGCTGATCGACGTGCCGACGCCCTCTTCGCTGGCGATGTCGAGGCGGCCGCCGTGGGCGGTCACGATCGCTTTGGTGATGGTGAGCCCCAGCCCGACGCCCGGGACCGCATTGCGGGTCGCCGTCGACGCCCGGAAGAACCGCTGCGACAGCTGGCTCAGCTCCACGGCGGGGATGCCGATGCCGGTGTCCCTGACGGCGATCACCGCTTCGCCGCCCTCCTGGCGCAGCGCCACCGTGACGGTGCCGCCGGACGGCGTGAACTTGAGCGCGTTCGACACCAGGTTGTCGACCGCCTGGCCCAGGCGGAGCGTGTCGCCCCGCACCTCCACCGTATGATCCGGCACCTCGGCCACGAGCGTCACGCCCGCGTTCGCGGCGACGGGTCGGGCGGACTCGACGGAGGCCGAGACGACGGTGTTCAACTCGACGTCCTTGATGTCGAGGGGGAAGCGCCCCGACTCCACCTGCGCGGTGAACAGCAGGTCGCCGACCAGGCGGAGCAGGCGGTGCGCGTTGCGCTCGGCGACCGCCAGGTACTGCAGCTGCTCTTCCGACAGCGGATCCTCGTCGTCGTCCCGGAGCAGCTCCAGGTAGCCGAGGATCGAGCTGAGCGGCGTGCGCAGCTCGTGCGAGATGAGTCCGACGAACTCGTCCTTGAGCCGGGCGAACTCGCGCGCCTCGGTCATGTCGGTGGCGACGAAGATGAAGCCGACGCGGTGGCCGTTCTCGTCGATGCGTGGCGTCGCCGCGACCTGCACGACGACGCGCTTGCCGTCGGGCCGCACGTACGTCCAGTCGCGAACGTCGGCCGAACCTGCACGGACCGTGTCCACCAGAGCCGAGAACTCGTCCGTGGTCGCGACAGTGGTGAAGCGCGCATCCATGTCCTGAAGCCGCTCGGCGAGCTCCGACTGGAGGTGGAAGTCGATGATGTGGTGCTTGCCGTCGAGCACCTGCTTCTCGGTCAGGCCGAGCATCTTCTCCGCGCCGGGATTCCAGACGTCGATGAGGCCGTCGAGGTCGGTGCCGATGACGGACTGCTCGGTGACGGCGTTCCAGATGCTCTGGATGAGGCGATTCGCGGTCTTCAGCCGCGCCTCGTTGAGCACCAGCTCATCCTGCGCCTGCACGGCCTGAGCCAGCAGCTGCTGCTGCTGCTCCCCCGACGCGCGGGCCGCTGCGAGCTGCACGCGCATCCTGTGCGCGATCTCGTTGATCACGATCGCGACGATGAGGTAGATCACCGGCGAGAAGAAGGCGCGGACGATGTCTCCGGCCGTGTGGACGACGCCGTCGACGACGAGCGGTGCGAGCAGCACCACGAAGGTGGTGAGCGCCGCGATGAGGATGTTGATGCGCCCCGCCTCGGAGGCGATCCAGACGAAGGGCAGCAGGGTGAGCACCGCGAACGGCGAAGCGGCGGACCCCGTCCCGAGCCGCAGCAGCCCGACGGCGAGCAGCGACAGGACCGGGATGACGACCGCCCACTCCGGATTCAGATGCCGCCACGGGATGACGAAAGAGAACACGGTCGCGACGACGACCAGCGCGATGCCCGCCAGGAACAGCGGCGCGTTGGTGATGGGGACGCCGTTCGGCAGCGCGGCGATCGACGCGGCGATCGCGAACCCGACGATCGTCGGCACCTGCTTCATGAACGCCGAGGGCGAGTCCAGCGGGATGCGGCTGAGCCAGCGGTCGAGGGTCATGAGGACTCCCCCAAATCGAGCATCTCGCGGATGCGGGTCGACAGCACGCGCGGGCTGAACGGCTTGACGATGAAGCTGTCCGATCGGTCGGCGACGACCCCGTGGTCCGTGAGCAGCTGGACCGACGCCGACACCATCAGGATGAGCGTCGATCGCGTGAGGTCATCCGCCCGGATCGCCTCGGCCACCTCCACGCCGTTCAGGCCGGGCATCGAGATGTCGAGGACGGCGAGGTCGATGCCGCCCGCCTGCACGGCGGCGAGGGCCGCTGAACCGTTGTCGACGGCCGCGACGATGTCCACGCCGGCGCGGTTCGCGGCGATCGTCATCAGGCCCCGGATGTCGTCATCGTCGTCGGCGATCACGACGCGTTTGCGCTCAGACATGGAGGAACACCGTCCGGACGACGACGATCGCGGCGCAGATCAGCAGCGCGACGCCGGCGTACAGCGGGAGCCGGAACTCCCAGCGGCGGTCGCGGTCCAGCTCGTCCTGGATGCGCTCGCGGAGCTCGCCGGAGGGTTCGGCCGGGTTCGCTGCCGGCTCTCCGGACGAGTGTCGGGCTGGGCTCACCGTGCGTCCTCCGTCTCCACTGTCTCGGTTTCCACGGGCACCCGTTCTCCGGCGACCCGCGAGGCGGCCGCGCCCAGCAGGTCGCGGACGCGGTCGTAGCGCCCGACGTCGGCGGCGACGTGGCTGTCCGTTGAGGCGACGATACGCGCCCCGGCGTCGAGCAGGGCCGCGATGGCCTCCGGGCCCGGGCAGTTCCACTTCTCGTTGACCTCGACGACGGTGCCCGTCGCCGAGGCGGCCTGCGCCCAGGCGGCGAGCCGCTCCGCGCCGAGCTGGGTCTCGTCGAGCCCGACCTTCGGCAGGATGGAGAACCAGTGCGCCAGCTGCGCGTGCGCTGTGCGCTCCATCGCCCGGATGCTGCCCTCGACGAACAGGTCGAGCGCGTCGTCGGCCGACAGGCCGGCGTCGAGCCGTTCGCGGGTGCCCGTGGGCGACCACGGCCCATCCGTTCCGGGGAACTGGTGATCGCCGATGACGACGGCATCCACCCCACCGGGACCGACGACCAGGCCGGGCGGTGTGTCGACGGCGCCCGTCGCATCCAGCAGCTTCGCCTCCACACCGGTGAGCACGGTCAGCCCGTCGGGCACGCGCTCCGCCGCGACGGCGGCGAGGAACTCGGGGACCCAGGTGGTCGACGCGCGCACGTGGTCGGTGAGGCGGATCGTCCGAAGGCCGACCGCGGACGCCGCCGCGATGTTCTCCGCCAGAGTGCTCCGCGCGTCGTCGGAGAACGTCGAGTGGACGTGGAAGTCGCCGTGCAGCAGCGCGGGCAGCCGGCCGGCCTCCGTCCCGCTCACTCCTCCGGACCCTCCGCGTGCGCCGCGTTCTCGGAGACGAGCACGTCGGCCGGGGCCAGGAAGACGTCCTCCAGGAACCGGACGTTGGCGAGCTCCTCGAAGTCGACGGCCGACGGAACGGGCCGGCCGAGGACAAGGTCGAGCAGGAGGGACGGCATGTCGACGCCGGCCGCGATGGTCAACGGCATGGCGCCGGGGAAGCGCGGGTTCACCTCGAGCAGTGCCGGCGTGCCGTCGATGCTGTACCGCAGCTGCACGTTCGCGACGCCGGTGAGGCCGATCGCGCGGGCCACCGCCGCGGCAGTGTCGGAGAGCTCCGCCCGCCGCACCGTCCGGCCGGCGATCGAGACGCCCGAGTCGACGCGCTCCCGGGAGCGCGGGACGGCCGCGATGACGTTGCCGTCGAGCCCCGCGAGGACGTCGACCGAGAATTCCTCGCCGGGCAGGTTCTCCTGGATGATGATGCTCTCGTCGGTGCCGAGCGCCTCCAGGGTGCCCCGATCCGCGATGAGGCGGACGCCGCGCGATCCGGCGCCGCTGCGCGGCTTGATGATGACCGGGAAGGTCCAATCAGCACCGACGCCCTGCGGGTTCAGCAGCCGCGTGACGGGCACGCGCGCCTGGTCGCCGACGCGTTGGACGAGGGCGAACTTGTCGAGGCAGGTGACCAGGGTGTCGTGCGACGGCGCGGCCAACCTCGTTCCGACCGCTTCGAGCTCGTCGCGGCGCGCGGCGAGACCCGGCAGCTCGACGTCGACCGTCGAGAACAGGACGTCGATCCCGTCCTCCCGGCTCATGGCGATGAGCGCATCGACGAAGCCGTCCGACCGTCCGGGCGGCACGATCCGCCTGCGGCCCTCCCCCACGAGGTAGAGGCCGCTGGCCCACCCGTCCATGTCGGCGGCGAACACCTCGACATCGTCCCGGGCCAGCAGCGAACGGATCACCGCGACGCCCGCGGGGCCGCCGGCGCCCGTCACCAGGACGCGGGTACGGGTGGAGTCGGTCATTCAGCGGTCCTGTTCAGTCGGTTTCCCGCGACGCGGGCGTCGTTGTGGATGGCGGAGGCGGGCACCGAGATGTCGGCGGTGTCGCGCATGACCTCCAGCGGCTCGCAGTTCTTGCCGCCGCCGAAGCGCGACCAGTAACGGGCGGTCGCGAGCACGAAGTCGGGCTCGAGGTAGCCGCGCAGTTCGGTCTGCGAGCGGAAGCAGTCGATCAGTTGCAGCTTGGTCTCCGTGAACCCGTCGATGGGCACGAAGCGGGTGGGCCGGAAGTCGATGGTGGCGGACGGGCTCTGGTAGCAGCAGACCGTGCGCACGGAGCGGGTCGCGACGTTCGTCGCTGCGTGGACCGCCCGGTGGTCCTGGTGACGGTCGTGCGATGAGTGCGTGTAGACGATGTCCGGCTGCACCTCGGCGACGACGCGCTCGATGATGCCGACCGTCGGGTCCGCTGCGGAG
Organism: Leifsonia sp. NPDC014704; assembly: GCF_043083605.1. NCBI lineage: Bacteria > Bacillati > Actinomycetota > Actinomycetes > Micrococcales > Microbacteriaceae > Leifsonia > Leifsonia sp. NPDC014704. The sequence continues at coordinate 1,341,791 of NZ_JBIBYW010000001.1, forward strand.
ATGTGGGTGTCCTCGAGATCTTCGAGGAACAGCCGGGCGCCGAGGAGCTCCGCCGACGCGAGGGACTCGTGCTGGCGGTCGTCGGCGTCCCCGCCGCGAGCGCCGCGCGAGAGGGTGAGGATGACGACGTCGTTGCCCGCTTCGCGGTGCGCCGCGAGGATGCCGCCGACGCCGATCTCGACATCGTCGGGGTGCGCACCGATCGCGAGGACGACCTGGCGACGGGCGGCGGCCCGCTTGATGCGGCCCTCGGCGGCGAGGCGGTTCACGATCGCGACGAGCTCCGCCGAGGCGACCGGCTTGCTCAGGAACTCGTCCGCCTGCGCCCGGAGAGCGGAGACGGCGTAGTCGACCGAGACGTGCGCGGTCATGACGACGACCGGCATCCCGGGATACTGCGCGCGCAGCTCCTTGAGCAGGTCGAGACCGGTGATGCCGGGCATCTCGATGTCGGTGATGACGAGGTCCGGCTCGAACTCGGCGATCGTGGCCAGGGCGATGGACGGATCGGTCACCGCAATGGCGACGGCGTCCGCGCGCTTCTCGAGCACGGTCTTCATGAAGAAGGCGACATCCGGGTCATCTTCGACCACGACCACCCGGTACTTCGTCACGACACTCGTCATCGCATCCCCTATCTGAGAACGACTCTAGTAGGACGACCGGTTCACACGAGCGGACGCGCCCGGGCCGGTGTTCGCGATTTCACACCCCCCGGATCCCGTGCTAGAGTTTCTTCTTGTGCCGCGGGGTGGAGCAGCTCGGTAGCTCGCTGGGCTCATAACCCAGAGGTCGTAGGTTCAAATCCTGCCCCCGCAACCGAAAAGGCCCCCTGATCAGGGAATCTCTGATCAGGGGGCCTTCTTTCTGTCCCCGATTCGCTAGTGTCGTGACGCAACGACACGGCGGAGGAACAGTGGCTGAGGAGCACGGCAAGGCGACGCAGGCCGCCGTCCGCGAGCGGAACCTCACGACCGCGCTGCAGCTCGTGCTGTCCGGGAACGGCACGGCGACGCGGGCGGCCATCGCCCGCCGCACCGGTCTCACCAGCGCGACCGTCTCGTCCCTGCTCGCCGGGCTCATCGCCGACGGACTCGTCATCGAGGGGCAGCTGGCGGAGAGCACCGGAGGAAAGCGCGCCACCACCCTGCGCGTTGCCGCGGAGAACCACGTGCTGCTCGCACTGCTCGTCCAGCCCGGGCTCGTCCGAGGAGCGGTCGTCGACCTGCTGGGCGACGAGCTCGCGACCGTCACGCAGCGCGCGGCGACACCGGGGTCGCTCGAGGACGTGCGCTCCGTCGCCCGGCGGCTGGTCGCCTCCACGTCGGCGCGCATCGTGGCTGTCGGCGTCCAGGTCCCAGGCATCGCCGACGGCCCCCTGATCCGTGAGTCGGTGCAGCTGGGATGGACGGACGTGGACCTCGGCCGGGAGCTGGCCGGTATCGTCGACGCGCCGATCCACCTCATCAACGACGCCGATGCGGAGGCGATCGCCGACTCGATCACGTCGGACGACTTCGGGGCGAACCAGCTCTTCGTCTCGCTGAGCACGGGTGTCGGCGCGGCCGTCATCATCGACGGGGAGGTGGTCAGCGGCGCCGCACACCGCGCGGGCGAGATCGGGCATGTCCCGGTGCTGTTCGGGCGGGATGCGCCGCTGTGCGCCTGCGGCAACCGCGGCTGCCTCGAAGAGATCGTCTCGGTGACGAGCCTGCTGGGCCTCCCCCATGGCACCGACCTGGAGGCGCTCGACCTCGCGGCCCTGGCTGCCGCTCCGGACTCGCGCGAGCGCATCGCGGACGGCGCACGTGTGCTCGCCCGCGCCCTCCTGCTCGTCGCCGCCGCCCTCGACGTGCCGAACATCGTCATCGGCGGCGCGGCCCCTCGGCTCGGCCCGGAGTTCATCGGGCACCTGCGTGCCGAAGCGGCGCGGCATCCCGTGAAGGCGGCCATGCCACTGAGCTTCCGGTACGCCCGCGTGAGTCAGGAGCACCCCTACCGCGGGGCGGCGCAGTACGCGCTGAAGTCGGCGCTCGGTGTCACCTGGGCGCACTGAGACGCGAGCGGCCGGTCATCGGCCGGTCAGCGGCCGGTCAGCAGTCCGAGCAGCGCGGCGCCGTGGCGGCGGTCGTGGCCGTAGGTCGCGATGTCGACGTACGACGGATCGGGGCGCTCCCCCATGTCGACGACCAGCACCGAACGGCAGGTCGCACGGACCGCATCCACCACCTGGCGGGTCCAGCGGGCCGCGGCGATGTCGGCGCCGACCACCACGACGGGCGTCGCCGTCGCGAGCACGAGTTCGGGGTCGTCGGATGGCCCCACGTCCACGACGGGGTTGCCGGACCACGATGAAGCGGCGTCGCTTCCTGGCTCGGCCCACGCCTCCTGCAGCGTGTACCAGCGCGGAACGCCGAGCACGTCGTTGTCGAGCGTCGCCAGGCGGACCACCGTGCAGCGTCCACGGAATGCGGTCAGCGCCTCGCGCACTCCGGGGGCGAACCGGAAGGTGTCCGCGGCATCCCGGCCGAGGTCGACAGCGTCGGCGAGCAGGGTCATCACGACACCCCCAGCTGCGCGGAGAGCACCATGACGACGCAGCCGCGGAGCACGATATCACGTCCCTGGCTGGTCATCCGGACGGTGACGCCGGAGTGGAAGCCGGCCATCGTGCGGTTGCGGAGGGTCTCCCGCACGGCATCCAGCAGTACGCCGTCGAGCAGCTCCTCCGGACCGGCGAGGACGACCTCCGACAGGTTCAGCGCGCCGACGATCGGCGCGAGCGCGACGCCGAGCCGCTGGCCGGCCTCCCGCAGCACCGGCCCGGCCGATGCTCCGGCGGCCTCGGCGGCCGCCACGCGCGACTCCAACCGCGGCACCGCTAGCCAGGCCTCCAGACACCGCTCGCGGTCGTACGGCGCCTCGGGCCCCGCATCCGTTCCGACCATCACCTGACCGATCTCACCGGCTGCGAAACGGCTGCCGAAGACCAGCGCACCGGCGACCAGCAGGCCGGAGCCGACACCGTGGCCCACCTTGACGAGCATCATGTCGCCCTGCGCGTCGGCGAAGCCGTGCTCCGCCAGCACCGCGACGTTCGCGTCGTTCGCGACGAACACCGGGAGCCCGGTGCGTTCGGCGATGCGCTGCTGCAGCGGCTCATCCACCCAGCCGAGGTTCGGGGCGGTGGCGACCACGCCATCCGCGTCGACGATGCCGGGAGACCCGATGCCGATACCCAGCACGGGCGCAGACGTCAGCTCGACCAGTCGGTCGACGAGCGCGAGCACTTTTGCGGTCGCGTCCTCGCCGCGGCTCCCGGCGAGTTCGACCTCCGCGGTCTGCAGGATGCGGCCATCCATGTCGAGGACGGCTCCGCGGAACACGGCGTGCTCACTGAGGTCGACGCCGACGATCTGTGTCGCGCCCCGGTTGACGTCGAGAAGCACGGCGGGCTTTCCCGGGCGGGCGTCGTCGCGCTGGCCGAGTTCGACGACCAGGCCTTCGGCGATCAGCTCCCCCACGAGGTCCGAGATCGTGACGCGGGTGAGGCCCGTCGTCCTGGCGAGATCCGCCCGGCTCGCGCGCCCGGAGCGGTACAGGGACTGCAGCACGAGCGAGCGGTTGTGACCGCGTGCGTGCTCGGGAAGCACCTTCGTCCGGGGGCGGAGCGCCCGGCCGGGGACGAGCCCGTGGTCGGACGGCGCACCCCGATCGGCGGCGGTGGTGCGCTTGGCCAGGTCGATCGACATGTTTGTTAGTAAAGCTGACAATCAAAGTCGGCGCAAGAGTTTTCCGCCTTCCTCTTGTCGCGTTACGCACTTTGCACGGGCGCTGAGCATTCGGCGACGCCCACTCTCTTCGGCCAGCGCAGACCCCGCCGCCCTGCGCCGCGGGCAGCTCCCTGCGCGCAGCTTCCGTCGGAGAAAGTGCCCCAAATCTCCGACGCACCGCGGCCCGGATGGAGATCCGGCGGGAAGCGGGATGAATCTCCGGCGGTAGCGCCCGTGAATCCGCGCGCAGGGCGCGGCTAAGCCGAGGCATGCCGGCGGGCGCTTCCGTCGGAGTAAGTGCCCCGAATCTCCGACGGGCCGCGGCCGGGATGGAGATGAGGCGCGAAGCGGGACGAATCTCCGACGGGGCGCGTCGAACGCGCGGCGGACACGGAACGCGAAACGGCCCGCGCGAGAACGCGCGGGCCGTTTCAGCCGGTCGAGACGGCGGACTACTTGGCGGCGGGCTGCCCCTCCGCCGCGACGGCGTCGGAGATCGCCTGCTGGAGGCGCTTCTGGGCCTCGCCGTACGCGGCCCAGTCACCGGACTTCAGAGCGGCCTGGCTGTCGCTGAGCGCCTGGTTGGCGCGCTGCAAGGCTTCCTGGAGGGCCGTGTTGCCTGCCGCGGAGCCGCCGGTCCCTCCCCCGGTCTGCTCGCCACCACCGGTGCCGCCGCCGGTCTGACCGCCGGTGCCTCCACCCTCGGTCGGAACGTTGTTGTCACCGGCTGTCGCACCCGAGTCGCCGCCGAACAAGGCGTCCAGTGCCTGGTCCAGGGTGTCCTCGAACTCGATCTTGTCACCGAAGGCCACCAGCACCTTCTGCAGCAGCGGGTAGCTGGTCTCACCCGAGGAGCGAACGTACACCGGCTGCACGTAGAGCAGACCACCACCGACCGGCAGGGTCAGCAGGTTGCCGTTGATGACCTCCGATTTACCCTGTCGCAGCAGGTTCAGCTGCTGGGAGACGGTCGGATCGGAGTCGAACTGGTTCTGCATCTGGCCGGGGCCCGGGATGGTGTCGCTCGATGGCAGCTGCAGGAGCCTGAGCTTGCCGTAGCCGGATGCGACCTTGCCCTTGGTGTCGCCGGCATCCGCGTCCACCGCCAGGTAGCCCTTCAGCACCGACCGGCTGGACTCGCTCGTGCCCGCCGGGATGAACGTCGAGTAGAGCGAGAACGCGGGGTCGTCCTGACCGGGCATCTTCATGGTCAGGTAATACGGCGGCTGGAGGGCCGGGTTGCTGGACGGCGAGGTCGGGTCGTTCGGTGTGGTCCACGCGTCTTCACGCGAGTAGAACGAACCGGCGTCGTCGACGTGGTACTGACCGAGCACCGACCGCTGCACCTTGAACAGGTCGGACGGGTAGCGCACGTGGCTCATCAGCTGCGCGCTCATGTCGCTCACCGGCTTGACGGTGGTCGGGAAGACCTTCTCCCACGTCTTGAGCACGGGGTCGGTGGTGTCCCAGGCGTACAGGGTCACCGAGCCGTCGTACGCGTCGACCGTGGCCTTCACCGAGTTGCGGATGTAGTTGATGTCGTCGAACGCGTAGGCGGGCTTCGGGGTGTCCTTGTCCGCCGTAGCGTCGCTCAGGCTGCCGACGTGCGAGTACGGGAACTGGTCGCTCGTCGTGTAGCCGTCGATGATCCACTTGACGCGTCCGTCCACGACGGCCGGGTACGCCTGCGAGTCGAGCGTGAGGTACGGCGCGACCTTCTGCACGCGCTTGATCGGGTCGCGGTCGTAGAGGATCTGCGAGTTGCTGTTGACCGCGTCGGAGAGCACGATCTGCTCGTCCTGGAACTTCAGCGCGTACACCAGTCGCTTGAAGATGTTGTCGAGCTTCGGGCCGCCGTTGCCGTCGAACGTCGTGTACGTCTGCTGCGCGCCGTCCGCGCCGCCCGGATAGTCGAGCTCGACCTGCTTCGAATCCTTCGGGGCACCGACGATCGAGTACGTCGGCGACTGCTCGCCGAAGTAGATCCGCGGCTGGTACGTGCCGAGCGTCCCCGTGGTCGGAATTCCCGACTCCATGAACACCGGCTGCCCGTCGGGAGAGCGCTGGTTGCCGTAGGCGGCGACGAGCCCGTAGCCGTGGGTGTAGACGATGGTGTCATTGAACCAGTTGCGGGTGCCGCCCAGACCGGACTGCTGCAGCTCGCGAACCGCGACGACGGCATCCTGCTGCGTGCCGTTGACCTCGTAACGGTCGACGTTCAGCTTCTCGGGGAACGCGTAGTACTGCCGGAACTGCTGCAGCTGACGGAACGAGGGGCTGACGACGGCGGGGTCGAGGATGCGGATCTGCGCGGTGGTCTGCGCATCCTGCCGCAGGGCCCCCTGCTCGGCCGTCGTCTTCGCGTTGTACGGGATGGTCTCGATGTCGCTGAGCCCGTATGCCTCGCGGGTGTAGTCGATCCCCTTCTGCACATAGGGCGACTCGAGCGTCTTCTGACTGGGGTCGACCTGGAATCGCTGGACCACCCACGGCACGATCGCGCCGACCACCAGGGCGGCGACGATGAGCAGCGCCGTTCCCACCATCGGGAAGCGCCAGCGGCCGATGAACGCCGTCAGCACGAAGAGGATGGCGACGAAGACGGTCGCCCCCGCCAGGATCGCCCGGCCCGGGATGGTCGCGTTGACGTCCGTGTAGGCGGCGCCGTTGATCATGTCATTGACGTTGGAGTCGGTGACCGTCGCATAGCGGTCGAGCCAGATGCTGATGCCCTGCAGGAGGAGGTACAGCGCGGCGATCACGGAGATCTGGACGCGCGCGGCGCGAGAGATGCGCACCTCGCGCCCGCTGACCCGGATCGAGCCGTACAGGTACGTGGTCGCCAGCGTCGCGAGCAGCGAGATGAGGACCACCGCCGAGGCGAACCCGACCGCGCTGCGGTAGAACGGCAGGGCGAAGAGGTAGAAGCCGATGTCGAGGTGGAATAGCGGGTCGGTCTTGCCGTAGGCCGTGCCGTTGAGCCACAGCGCCGCCGTCTGCCAGCGGCTCGCGGTCGAGACGCCGGCGAAGATGCCGAAGACGATCGGGATGCCGTACATCGCAAGGCGCCGCAGGGGCTCGATGACCTGCTGATAGCGGTCGAGCTGCGAGTTCAGCTTGGCGTAGACCGGGCGCAGCCGGTACGCGAGCTGGATGGACAGCCAGAGCGGCAGCGCCATCCCGAAGAATCCGATGAAGAACATGGCGATGCCCGCGAACCACTGGGTGGTCAGCACCTGGAGGTAGCCGACCTGGTCGTACCAGAGGACGTCGGCGTACAGCCCTGCGAAGACGAAGAACAGGATGACCACCGCGACGATCACCCCGAGAGTGATCCAAATGGCCGCGCGCCGGCGGCCTGCGGGTCGAGCTGCTGCTGTTGAACTCACGTATGGCCCTCTTGGTCTCGCGTGGCGGGGATGTGAACCATCCTAGGCAAGAGACGCTTGGAGAACGCTGCTACGCGACCGTGCACTCGAACCGTGCGCTCAGCGGGCGGGGCAGGTGGCGAGGCCCGAGGTGCTCGATCCGTCCTCCACCGCCTTCAGCACCTTGAGCGAGTCGTCCAGCGTCTTCACGGCGAAGACGCGGAGTCCGGCGGGGATGTGGCCGGTCACCTCGTCGCAGTTCGAGGCGGGCGCCAGGAAGTAGTCGGCCTTGCCGTCGTCGCGTGCGGCGTACATCTTCTGCCGGATGCCGCCGATCGGTCCGATCTGACCGGTGTTGTCGATCGTGCCCGTCCCGGCGATGCGCTTGCCGCCGTTGAGGGAGCCGGGCGTCAGCTTGTCGATGATCCCGAGCGCGAACATCTGGCCGGCGCTCGGGCCGCCCACGTCGTTGAGCTGGATCTTCACGTCGAACGGGAAGGTGTAGTCCATCCCGGCGCCGATGCCGAGGACGACCTGCCCCTGCGACTCGGTCGGGGTGATCGAGACGGTCGTCGCCGCGCCGTCGCGCACGATCCCGAGCTCGGCCGGCTTCGTGGTGCCGTTCTGCTTCACCGCGCTGCGGAGCTCGTCGACGCTGGCGATCTTCGTGCCGTTGACGGAGGTGATCTCGTCGCCGACCTTCAGCACGTCGGCGGCCGGCGTGCCCTTGATGAGCTGCTTGACGGCCACGTTCTCGGGGAAGGTGTAGCCGAGCTCGTTCAGGGCGGCGGCGATCGCATCCTGCTGGGAGTCGACCATCAGGGCGGCGTTCTCGGCGTTCGACTGCTCGGTGGTGGTGCCGGGCGGGAACACGGACTCGAGCGGCAGCACCGCCTTGCTGGGCTGGAACCACGCGCCCGCGATCTCCATCCACGACGGGCGCTGCTCGGGATTGCCCACCACCGAGACGGTGAGCAGGTCGAGCGAGCCGGATGTGGGATAGGTCTTCTGGCCGGAGATGCTGATGAGCTCCTTGGCGTCCCCGCCTTCCTTCGCGCCGACCTGCTGGTCGGTGCCGAGGGTGTTGTAGACAGGCCCCGGCTGCTCGATCACGAACGGCGCGGGGACGAGCGCGAGCACCAAAGCGAGGACGACGGCGAGGCCGATGGCGACCCAGCCGATGATCACGCGCCGCGGCGGCGCGATGCGCGCGGCCTCCTGGGTGCGCAGCGTCGGGTCCTCGTCGCCGAACAGCGTCACGGGGGCGTCCTCTCGTCAGGGTCGTGTTCGCCACAGGCGCACGGTCCGGAAGCGAGCATAGGGCAATTCCCACCCGGCATCCCGGCGCCAGCGGCTAGCGTAGATGACAAGCCTGAAGCCGAGCCCGACGGCTGCTCACCGGACGGCCGGCTCACTTCGAGGAGTAGGGAACGACGATGGCCGACGACCAGAACGAGGAGCGGGACGACGACGAGTTCCGCGACATGCTGAACCAGTTCCTGTCGGGGAACGGCGCATCGATCGACCCGAGCCGCCTCGCCGGTGCCGCGGGCCTCCCGAACGATCCCGCCAGCATCCAGGCGCTGCTCGGACAGCTGCAGAACGCGCTGATGAACCCGGGCGGCGGCATCAACTGGGACATCGCCGAGCAGCAGGCGCGCCAGCTCGCCGCCGACGGCGCCCATGCGGTCACGCCGGCCGAGCGCGCCTCGCTCGACCAGGCCTTCCACGTAGCCGCCCTCTGGCTCGACCAGGCGACCGGTGTCGCCGGCCTCAGCGCGACGCCCGAGCTGATCGGCCGCGCGGAGTGGGCACGGCAGACGATGCCGCTGTGGACGCAGCTGGCCGAGCCGGTGGCGCTCAGCATCTCGGACGCGCTCACCCGCGTCCTCGCCGAGCAGGCTCCGGAGGAGATGCAGGCCATGCTGCAGAACGCCGGCCAGGTCATGCGCTCCATCGGCGGCGCGCTGTTCGCGATGCAGCTCGGCCAGGTGGTCGGGCAGCTCTCCAAGGAGGTCGTCTCCGGAGGCGACATCGGCATCCCGCTCCTGCCCGACGGCACCGCGGCCCTGCTCCCGCAGAACATCGCGGAGTTCGGCGACGGACTCGACATCCCCGACGACCAGATCCAGCTGTACCTCGCGGTCCGCGAGCTGGCTCACGCGCGCCTGTTCCGGCATGCGAAGTGGCTGCGGCTCCAGCTGATCACGCAGATCACCGCCTTCGCCAAGGGCATCACGATCGACACCGACGCCCTGGAGTCGCTGGCCGAGAACTTCGACCCGTCCAACCCCGACGAGCTGCGCGAGGCGATGGTCAGCGGCCGTCTGATCCCGCCGCGCACCGAGGAGCAGCAGGAGGCGCTCGCGCGTCTCGAGACCGTCCTCGCGCTGGTCGAGGGCTGGGTCGACGTGGTGACCGCCAACGCCACCCGTCTCCTCCCCCGCGCCGACGCGATCGCCGAGACGGTGCGGCGCCGGCGTGCATCGGGCGGTCCGGCGGAGTCCGCGTTCGCGACCCTCGTCGGACTGGAGCTGCGACCTCGCCGGCTGCGCGACGCCGCCGCGATGTGGCAGGCCGTGACGGAGGCGGTCGGCATGGATGCGCGCGACGACCTATGGTCGCACCCGGACCTGCTGCCGCAGTCGTCGGACCTCGACGACCCGTCGGCGCTGGTCGCACGCCTCACCGCCACCGCGACCGGTCAGGAGCCCGAGCAGGATGCGCTCGATCAGGCCATCGAGGACCTCCTGCGCGACGACAGGGACCGGCCGACCGAAGCCTGACCTGTGGATGACCGGGGCCCGCGGTCGGCGGCTGTGGACAACCGCTGACCGGGCCTCGGCATCCGGCAGGATGCGGGGATGGCCCTGGCACTCGACCCCCGCATCCAACGCGTCTGGCGCACTCCCGACTGCCTGCAGTTCGGTGTGGAGCAGCCGGTGCTCATGCTCGACGGCGTCAGCGCGGCCGACGAACGGATGCTCGCCGCGCTCGCCTGCGGAGTCACCCGGCAAGGTCTGCAGCTGCTCGCCGAGCGGGGCGGCGCGCCGCCGGGCGCGGCCGCGGCGCTGCTGGAGCGCATCGCGCCCGTGCTGGCACGCGGTGACGGCTCGGTTGGCGGACGCGATGACGGCTCAGGGAGCCCTGACGAGCGACCGCCCGACCGGCCGCCGCTCGTCGTGCTCGACGCGACGGGACCGACGGCGTCGCAGCTCGCGCGGATGCTGACCGATGCGGGCGCGGAGGTGCGCGGCGGACTCGCGTGGGACGACCCCGCGCTCGATCGCGCGGAGGCCGCGATCCTGGTCGGCTCGTATGCGATCGAGCCGCAGCGTTCCGCCCGCTGGCTGCGACGCGACATCCCCCATCTGCCGATCGTGTTCGGGGATGCCGGGGTCACCGTCGGCCCATGGGTACGACCCGGGGTGGCGCCGTGCCTTCGGTGCGTCGACCTTCACCGCACGGCCGCCGACCCGGCGTGGCCGGTGATGGCCACCCAGCTGCACACGCTGCCGCCACCGGGCGAGGACGCGATCGTTTCCGCGATCGTCGGTGCCCGTGCCGCCACGCTGGTGCTCGCGGGGATCGCCGCGGCGCGCGGACGGTCGGTACCGCCGCCACCGGTCGGGGTGAGCTGGCGGTCGCTCCGAACTCGCTCGGAATGGGGCGGTGCCGACTGGGTCAGCGTCGCGTGGGAGCCGCACCCGGAGTGCGGGTGCCTCGGCCTTCCGCCGTGACCGTCGGCCGCAGCTCCGCCAGGAAGCGGGACGGCTGCCGGAGCTGGGGCCGGCCAGGCTGGTTGCCGCGCGCCGCCCAGCTGAGGTGGAGGCTGCGACGCGCTCGCGTGATGCCGACGTACAGCAGGCGACGCTCTTCGTCGATCTGCTCGAAGGTGCTCGCGTAGCTGATCGGGACGAGCCCCTCGCTGAGTCCGATCAGGTAGACCGAGGGCCATTCGAGGCCCTTGGCCGCGTGGAGGGTCGCGAGGGTCACAGCCGACATCGTCGGCTCGTGCTGACCGGCCTGCCGGGCGAGCAGCTCGTCGGTGAAGCCGCGGAGCGTTTGGCCGGGCGGCTGCTCATCCACGAGGCCCATGATGGCGTTCAGCGACTCCCAGCGCTCGCGGACGGCTCCACGGGCCTCGGGCGGCTGCACCGACCATCCCAGCGAGCGCAGCACGTCGCTGACCGACTTGAACAGCGGGTCCTCGGTGGCCGCGAGACTGGCTGCCCGCAGCGACATAACGGCCTGCCGCACCTCCGGCAGGTCGAAGAACCGCTTCGAGCCGCGGATCTGGTAGCTGATCCCGAGGTCGCCGAGGGCCTGCTCGAGTGCCGCCGCCTGCACGTTCACGCGGTACAGCACCGCGATGTGCTCCGGGCGTGCGCCCGCGGCCAGTTCGGCGGCGATGCGTCCGGCGACGGCCCGGGCCTCGGCCCGATCGTCCTCGAAGGAGGCGGGCTCGGTCACGGGGTCACCGGACGGTTGCCCACCGGCGACCTCGGCCGGGCGCAGCGTCAACGCGCCGGACCGCCCCCGCATCAGCCGGTTTGCTGTGTCGATCACGGCCGGCGTCGAGCGGTAGTTCTGCTCCAGCCGCACCACGGTCGCTCCGGGATGCTCGTGCTCGAACCCGAGCAGGTACTCGCTGCGGGCTCCGGCGAAGGAGTAGATCGTCTGACTGGCGTCGCCGACGACGCACAGGTCGCGGCGCGTGCCCAGCCACAGGCTGAGCAGCTGGTGCTGCAGCGGCGAGACGTCCTGGTACTCGTCGACGACGAAGAAGCGGTACTGCTCGCGCACCTGCAGGGCGACCGCCGGTTCCGACTCGATCATCCCGGCGCAGGCGAGCAGCACATCCTCGAAGTCGATCTGCTTGCGCTCGTCCTTGAGGTCCTCGTACGACTGCAGCAGATCGGCGACCTGCGTCGCGGTCAGAGAACCGGGTGTCGGCCGGTCGGCGGCGGTGTACTGCTCGATGCTCAGGCCCGAGACCTTGCGCCACTCGATCTCCGCGGCGACGTCGCGGAGGGTGGCCGTGTCCACCTTCACCTTCAACCGCTCGGCGGCATGCCCCAGGATGCGGCCCTTGCCGTCGAGCACGGAGGGCAGCTGCCCGCCGACGACCTGCGGCCAGAAGTGGTTCAGCTGCGCGAGGGCGGCGGAGTGGAAGGTCCGCGCGGACACTCCCCCGGCGCCGAGCTGGCGCAGGCGCCCGCGCAGCTCGGCGGCGGCGCGCGCGGTGAACGTGAGCGCCATCACACGACCGGGCGCATAGGCGCCGGAGGCGACGCCGTACGCAATGCGGTGCGTGATCGCGCGGGTCTTGCCGGTTCCGGCACCGGCGAGGATGCACACCGGACCGAACAGCGCCTCCGCCGCGACCCGCTGCTGCGCATCCAGCCCGGCCAGCAGGGCGTCCGGGCCGGAGAGCGCGGTGCTCACGGCGCCGGCGGCTCGTCGAGCGGGCCGCCGTACCAGTCCTCGATGAGGGCGCGCGCGATGGACGAGCGTCCTGGCAGGATGATCTGCTCGCGCGCCGCCCACAGCTCATCGCGGGTGAACCAGCGCACGTCGAGGATCTCCTCGCCGTCCGGGTCGAGCGCGCTCGCGGCCTGATCGTCGGCCAACCGCGCCGTCATTCCGACCATCACCGATGCCGGGAACGGCCACGGCTGCGAGCCCTTGTAGCGGGCGTCGACGACGCGGATGCCCGCCTCCTCGAACATCTCGCGCTCCACGGCCGCCTCGAACGACTCGCCCGGCTCGACGAACCCGGCGAGCAGCGAATAGCGGGAGTTCTCCCACATCGCATTGGAGCCGAGCAGGAGCCGGTCGTCCGCATCCAGCACCGTCACGATGACCGCGGGGTCGGTCCGCGGAAAGATCTCGGAGCCGTCCTCCAGGCAGCGCCGCACCCAGCCGGCCTGCTCGACCACCGTCGGCGATCCGCAGCGCGGGCAGTGGGTGTGCGTCGCGTGCCAGTTCGCCATGGCGAGCGCCTCGGTGAAGAGGCCGGCGTCGCGGTCGCTCAGCGCCGTGGCGACGGTGCGGAGGTTGCCCCAGCGGGCCTCGTCCGGCTCCAGTTCCTGCGCCGCGGCGTCGGTCAGCACCTGCAGCACCACGGCGGTGCCTGCGGGCTCGGTCGCCGACGCGACCGTCGTGCGGCCGAGGTACACCCGGATGAGCGCGGAGGTGACGCGGTCCACCGGGAGCAGCTCCAGCTCGGCCGGCCCGGCGTCCGGAGCCGACCAGCCGTCGGCGGCAGGGGTCGCGGCCGCGACGCTCTCCGCGGTCAGCAGCGCCCGTCCCTTCCACAGCGCGAGCACGCGCGTCGTCGGCTCCTCCCAGAGCTCGTCGAACAGGGCAGGCCGCGATCTCGCGGCATGGTCGCGATCGGTCGCGTGCCGCGAGAGCGGAAGAGCGGCGAGGGGAAGGGCGGGAGTCGGGGCGGACGACATCGAGGTCCTTTCGGGGCGTGGCGGACGGCCGTCGCAGGGAGGTCCAATTAGCCTAGGTGCATGGCCAGATCCCACTTCACTCTAGCCGCGCTGGCCACCTCGGCCGTTCCCGACCTCGACGTCTCCGGCGCCCGCAGCTACACCAGGAGCGGCGCAGGCGAGTTCGACTCGGCGCTGCTGTCGACGAGGGACGGCTCCACCGTCATCGTGCGCGTGCCGACGAACCAGATCGCGGAGACGGAACAGAGCGCCGACCTGGTCGCGCTGCGCGCGCTGACCACCGGCATCCGCAGCCGCCTCCCGTTCGAGGTGCCCCGCTACCTCGGCCAGGCGCCGGTCGCGGGAACGCGCGCCGTCGTCTACGACTTCCTCCCCGGCGAGCACATCGCGGTGGAGGAGGTGCCGCCGGGCGACGGCCTGGCCGGGTCGATCGGGCACGCCATCGCGGCCATCCACGCGCTTCCCACCGCCTTCGTGGGCGAGGCCGGTCTCCCGGTGATGTCGTCGGCCGAGTGCCTCACCGCGGCGAACTCGGTGATCGAGTCGGCCGCATCCACCGGTCTCCTGCCCGTCGCTCTGCGCGACCGCTGGCGGGATGCGGCGGCCGACCACTCGATCTGGCAGTTCCAGCCGACCGTCATCAACGGCTCCCTCACCGCCGACTCGTTCCTCGTCGAGGACGACGTCGTCACCGCCGTGCTCGGCTGGTCGGCGCTCCGCGTCGGCGACCCGGCGCGCGACCTGCACTGGCTGCTCGCCATGAACCCGGTGGCGACCGACGGCGCCCTGGGCGCCTACGCCTCCACGCGGCAGGTCGCCACCGACCGCCAGTTCACCCAGCGCGCCATGCTGTACGCCGAACTCGAGGTGGCGCGATGGCTGCTCCACGGGCGCGAGGTGCGCGACCAGACGATCGTGGACGACGCCGTGGAGATGCTCGACGGCCTCGTGGACCGCGTCCGCAGCAACTCGATGAACCCGCTGTCGACGGCGACCGGCCCGATCATGGCGATCGGCGATGTGGAGGCCATGCTGGACCGGACTCCGGGAGACCGCACGGACGCCGGAGGCTACGGGCGCTCGGGCGGGATGAAGCCGGTCGCCGACGACCAGAGCGACGTCAGCTCCTCCTCCGCGTAGAGGCGCTCCGGCCGCACGACCGCGTCGTCGGCCACGAAGTAGAAGACCGCGTCGATCCGCTCCGCGTCGATCCCGGCGTAGCGGGCGAACGCGAGGCGGTAGAGCGCGAGCTGCAGCTGCTTGCGCTCGAGGTCGTCCGCGTCGCGCGGCGCCTTGCCGGTCTTCCAGTCCACGATCTGGTAGTCGTGGAGGCCGTCCTCCGCCCGGTAGACGGCATCGAGCTTGCAGACGACCACCTGCCCGGCGAGGGTGATGTGGATCTCCAGCTCCACCTCCTCCGGACGCCGCCCGGCCCACTGGCTGCGCTCGAAGGTGGCGCGCAGCTCCTCGAAGCGCTCGGCCTCGAGCACGTCGCCCGCGAGGTCGTCCAGCTCGGCGACGTGGGCGTCGAGCACGTCGGTCGCGCCCGCGACCGTGCCGAAGCGCTCCTCCACCCAGCGGTGGAACAGGGTGCCCAGCCTCGTCTGGCGGTACGGGCGCTCCGGCATCGGTCGGCGCAGGGTCGCCGCCACCGATGCCGGGTCGGTCACGTAGTCCTTGAACCGCGAGGCCGGGATGCGTGCGGGCAGCTCCACGAGGCCTGCCTCTTCGGCACGCCGGGCGCGCTCGGCCAGCAGCAGGTCGAGGTCGCGCGCGTAGACACCGCCGTCGCCTGCCCCGCGTTCACGCGCACGGCGCACGGCTTCGGCCGCCGCCTCGACGCGTGTGCGGCGGGCGCCGAGCGGTTCCAGCGGCCAGGTCACGGTGGATGCGGTCAGCGCGAGCGGGTTCTCCTCCGGCTCGTCGCAGTCCGGGAAGGCGTCCGGCGGCAGCAGACCCGCCTCCTGCAGTTCGAGCAGGTACGAGCCGGGGCCGCGCGGCTTGGTCTGGGTCGACCAGTACGAGCCGGACAGCAGCAGCCGCTGCCGGGCCCGGGTGACAGCGACGTAGATCAGCCGGCGCTGCTCGTCGAGGTGCCGGGCGAGGTTCTCCTCCTCGAACGCCGCGATCGAGTCGTTGACGTCCTTCTGGGTCTCGGCGGTGCGCCACGCGATCACCGGTAGCTCGGCCGAGTCTCCGCGGAACTCGTTCGGCAGCTGCCCGAAGGCCAGCCAGCCCTTGCGGCTCTGCGGCGGCCCGGGGAGCTCACCGTCGACGAGGCGCGGCACGGCCACGACATCCCACTCCAGGCCCTTCGCGCCGTGGATGGTGAGGATCTGCACCGTGCCCGGCTCCGGCTCCTCGCTGCGCGGGGCCAGGTTGTCGCGCTGCTCCGCCTCCGCGAGCCACGACAGGAAGGAGCCGAGCGTCGCCTGGTCGTCCGCGGCGAGGTAGGAGGCGACCTGCTCGGCGAAGGCATCGAGGCTCGCCTGACCGAGCTGAGCGGTCTCGTTCGCGGCGACCTCGATATCGAGCAGAAGCTCCTGCTGCACCAGCGTGACGAGGTCGAGCAGGTCGAGCCCAACCCGGGACCGCAGGTGGTCGAGCCGTCGGCCGGCGTCGCGCATCCGCGCCAGACCCTCCGGGCTGAAGCCCGCCAACCGGCCGTGGTCGTCGGGCGCCTCGACGACGAAGTCGAGCGCATCCACCAGGGATGCCGACTCCTCCCCCGCGACCGATCGCCGCAGCCGGTCACGCAGTTCGGGATCGAGTCGCTGGTACCGGTGGTCGCGCTCGGCGAGCCACGACGCCACCTCCCGCAGCGCGGCGATGTCCTTCGGCCCGACGCGCCACTTGGCACCCGTCAGCAGCCGGATCAGCTCGGAACCCGCGGTGGGGTCGTGCATGACCCGCAGGGCGCTGACGAGGTCGGCGATGACCGGCTGCTCCAGCAGGCCGCCCAGCCCGAGCACGTGATACGGGATGCCGTGGCGGGCGAGCGCGGACGTGAACACGTCGATCTTCTTCAGCGACCGGCAGAGCATCGCAGCACTCGGCGGGACGCCGTCGTCGTCGCGCTCGCCGAGCCGTGCGCCGAGCCAGCGCGCCACCGTCTCGGCCTCGTCGGCAACCGTCTGCTCGAACACCGCCGTCAGCTCCCCCGCGACGGCGCCGGGGCGCGGCTGCAGGCGCTCGACGTGCACCGGCGAGGCGGCGGTCAGCGGCTCCACGAGCGCGTTCGCCGCATCCAGGACGCGCGTCGGGTTGCGCCAGCTGGTGCTCAGCGCGTACTCGGCCGCTCCGCCCTCCGCCCCAGCGCGCTGACCGGTGAAGTCGGCGGAGAATCGGCCGAGGTTGGCCGCGCTGGCGCCGCGCCAGCCGTAGATGGACTGGTGCGGATCGCCGACCGCCATCACCGGCTGCCCGGCGAACAGCGTCGAGAGCAGGCGCGTCTGCACGACGGAGGTGTCCTGATACTCGTCGAGCAACACGACGCGGTAGCGCCGGCGGTAGTCGGCGACCACCGCGGGGAGGCGCTCGCTCACATCCAGCGCGAGGGCCACCTGGTCGGAGTACTCGACGAATCCGCGACGGCGCTTCTCGTCGGCGAAGGCGCGGGCGAGATCGAGCAGCGGAGGGAGCGACCCGACCGCGTCGACGGCCGAGCGCACGGAGGCGTAGAGCTCTTTCACGCGCCCGTTGCCCGTCGGCAGCTCGGCGATGCGCGCGAAGTGCTCCACCATCCGCTCGACGTCGTCCGGGTCGGCGACGTTCTCGCTGAGCGCCCGGCTCAGCGTCACGACCGCGGTCGTGACCGCCTCGACGCCCCGGTCGAGCTCGACCAGGCGGTCGTCGGTGCTGGTCACGACGAGACGGCGGGCGAGCTGCCACGCCGACGCCTCGCTGAGCACCGCCGACTCCGGCTCGCGGCCGATCAGCAGCGCGTTCTCACGGAAGATCGCGTTCGCGAACGAGTTGTAGGTGGCGACCGCCGGGGCGTCGAACGGGTCGAACTCCACCTCGGTCACGCCGGACGCGACCAGCTGCTCGATACGGGTGCGGATGCGGCCCGCCAGCTCGCCCGCCGCCTTGCGGGTGAACGTCAGGCCGAGGATCTCGGGAACTCGAACGTGGCCGTTCGCGAGCAGCCAGACCACCCGGTTCGCCATCGTCTCGGTCTTGCCGCTGCCGGCTCCCGCGACCACGATCGCGGGTCGGAGCGGCGCCTCGACGACCGCCTGCTGCTGGGCGGTCGGGATGGGCAGCCGGAGAGCCTCGGCGATGTCCCCCGCGCTCAGCGCACGCGACGGGCGCGGCCGCTCCTCCTCCGTCTCGGCCAGCGAGAAAGCCTGCTCGACGAGGTCGAGCTCCGCCTGCTCGGTCGCCCACTCCAGGAGGCTCTCGTCGTCGACGTGCGTCGCTTCGTCCGTCATGCTCCTCCTCCCGCGCTCACCGCAGGCACCAGGTGGATGCGGTACTCGTACTTCCCGTGCGGGTCGCGTTCGCCCAGGTCGACGACCCCGGCGAAGGTCGCGCCCGCCATGCCGTCGGCCGCCCGCGCGACGCGCTCTCGCAGCCGGTCGAGCCCTTCGTCGTCGACGCGGTCCTGAGCGACCTCGCGGTAGCCCTTCCCGCGGACGCCCTTGGCGACGAAGAGCAGCTTCGCGCCACCGGACGGCAGGTCGGCGGCCTGCTCCACGGCCCCGTGCTCCAGGGCGAGCTGGTAGGCGCCCAGCTGCGCGTGCTCGGCCGCTTCCGCCGCCGAGGGCGTGCGGTTTCCCGTCTTGAGATCGACGATGACGACCGTGCCGTCCGGTGTGCGCTCCACCCGGTCGATCGTCCCCCGCACCAACGCCCGGCCGAGGCGCAACTCGAAAGCGCCCTCGGAGCCCAGCAAGGTGCCGCCGGCGCGTTCGAAGTCCCGCAGGTATTCGGATACTCCGGCCGTGAGGGTCCGCGTCCGTCGGCGCTCCTTCTCCTCCAGCCACGGCGACTCGAACGCCAGCTCGCCCCACCGGCGCTCGATGCCCTGCCACAGCCGCTCGACGCTGAGGTCGCGATCGTCGCTCGTGCTCGCCTCCTCCATGACGGCGTGCACCACGGTGCCGATGCCCGCGGCGAGTCCGCTCGGCGAAGCGGCCATCGTGTCCACGAACCAGGCCAGCGGCGACTTCTCGAATGTCTCCAGCCGCGACGGGGACACCCGGACGACGGCCTCCGGGTCGTCCAGGTCGACCAGCGGCTCGGTCGTCGACGGCTCCAGCAGGCCGTACCAGGTGGCGGGATCGGCGCCCTCGACGTCCGCGTCCGCCAGGCGGGCGAGCGCCTCGGCCGCGTCGGGTGCGCCCGTCGTGGCGAGGCGGCGACGCAGCCGGCCGACCATGCCGCGGAGGGAAAGCGGATGGGCGCCGTCGTCCGCGTCGTCGACGGCCAGGTCGGTCGCGAGGCGCAGGAACGGCGAGGGCTGCTCGTCGTCGTTGGCCGTGGCGGTGAGGATCACCTGGCCGCGGGCGCGCGAGACGGCCAACGCGAACATCCGCAGCTCGTCGCCGAGCACCTCCGCGCGCTCGTCCTCGGTCTCGGTGGTGCGGCCCTCCACCGCGTCCGCGAGCTCCTGCGGACGCAGCAGCGAACCGCGCAGGCGCAGGTTCGGCCAGACGCTCTCCTGGAGCCCGGCGACGACGATGACCTCGAACTCGCGCCCGATGGTGGCACTCGGCGTGCAGACCAGCACGGCGTCGCCCGCAGTCCGGGCGGCCAGGGTGTCTTCCGGGACTTCCGCGCCGAGGAGTTCGACCACGAAGTCGGAGGCTGGACGCTCCGGGTAGCGCTCGACGAAGCGGCGGGCGGCGGTGAACAGCGCGACGACGCCGTCGAGGTGCCGGTTCGCCTCGTCGGCGACGATGCCCGTGCGCTCCGAGTGCTCCAGCCAGCGGGCGGCGAGGCCGCTGCGCTCCCAGACGTGCCAGAGCAGTTCCTCGATCGAGGCGCCGTTCTCCGCCTTCTCGCGGCCGGATCGCAGCGTCTCGGCCAGGCGCGCCGCCCGGCGGGCCGGGCTCGCGTCGATCGTTGCCAGGTGCGCGGGATGCTGCAGCGCCTCCACGAGCAGCTCGTCTCCCGGGCGGTTGCCGTCGCCCGCGAGCTCCTCCTGGCGGAGGGCGAGGCGCAGCCGTCGCAGGCTGACGCTGTCGAGCCCGCCGAACGGCCCGAGCAGCAGTTCGGTGGCGACCGCGGGCGTCAGCTCGATCGCGCCGAGTTGCACGCCGGCGATCGTGATCAGCTGGCGGGCGGCGAAATCGTCGCGCAACGGACGGCCGGCGATGCTCGTCGTCGTCGGGACCTCAGCGACCGCGAGGGCGCGCGAGAGGGCGGGCACATGGGCGCCGGAACGGACCACCACGGCCATCGAGCTCCACGGGACGCCGTCGAGCAGGTGACGTTCGCGCAGCTTGCGGGCCAGCCTCGACGCCTCCGCGGGGGCGGACACGGCGACGAGCCGCACGATCTCGGGGCGGCGGTCGGCGGCATCCACGCCGTCCGCATCTGCCCGTGCCGTATTCGACTGCTCCGGCTCCGGTCGGCCTGCCGCGGCCATGCGCTGCACGCCGGCCGCCGCCGTGCCGATCCGCTCGGTCACCCGGGCGGTCAGCTCGCGCAGCGCGGGCGTCTGGCGGTGAGCGGTGGTCAGCACGAACCGGGTCACCGGCACCCCGAGACGGCTCTCGAGCTGCCCGAGAGCGGTGGTCTGCGCTCCGCGGAAGGTGGTGGATGCGACATCCGGGTCGCCGAACGCGACGACGGCGACGCCGCGTGCCGCCAGCGCCCGCAGCAGCGCCAGGGTAGCGACCGTGGCCTCCTGCAGGTCGTCCACGAAGACGGCGCGCAGGCCGTCGAGCGAGCTGCCCTCGGCGATGACCGTGACCGCCGACGCGATGAGCTCGGCCGAGTCCACGAAGCCGCCGCGATAGCTGTCGACGACGAGCTGGTACTCGGCGATGAAGCGGGCGGCGGCACGCCACTCGTCGTGGCCGGTGATCGCGCCGAGCTCGGAAAGCCGGGAGGGGGTGACGCCGCGCTCGGCGCAGCGTGCCATCAGCTCGCGGAGCTCTGTGCGGAATCCGCGCAACGTCCGCACCTCCTCGACGAGCGGGTCGGGCCAGACCGGGCCGGTTCCGTCCTCCAGGTGGCCGTTGATCAGCTCGGCGATGATCTGGTCCTGCTCGCCTCCGGTGAGGAGGCGCGGCGGCTCTGCTCCGATGCGCCGCGCCCGCTCGCCGACGAGCTGGAACGCGAGCGAGGTCGCCGTGCGCGCCAGCGGACCCTGCGTCGGAACGCCGAGGCGCAGGGCGATGCGGTCGCGGAGCGCCGTCGCCGCGGTGCGCGAGGCGCTCAGCGCCAGCACCTCATCCGGCCGGTAGCCGCGGTCGAGCACGCGCTCGGCCAGCGCCTCGACCAGCGTCGTGGTCTTGCCCGTGCCGGGCGCTCCGAGCACGGCGGCGGAGGCGCCGTCCGGCAGCAGGAGCACCTCCGACTGCGAGCCGTCGAGCGCCGCGCCACCTGCGGGAGCAAGGGATGCGAGGGTGCCGGCAGGGTGCATCCGGAAGCCTCGAGCGATCATGTCCTTCACGGTATCGGCGTCCGCCGACAGAGAACGCGAGCGGGGGCCGCGAGCCGTGTGCCGTAGTCTGAACTCACACCCGCCGGTCAGACTCGAAAGGCACCTCAGTGGAGATCCGCATCGGAATCGTCAACGCCCCCCGCGAACTCAATTTCGAGTCGTCGCAGTCGGCCGAGGAGCTTGCCGGGCAGGTGCAGAGCGCACTCGCCAGCGGCACCGGTGTTCTGCAGCTGACCGACGACAAGGGCCGGCTCTACGTCGTCCCGACCGCGGGTATCGCGTACGTCGAGATCGGCACCGAGGAATCGCGCCGCATCGGCTTCGTCGGCTAGCCTCCACTCGTGGAACTGCTCTTCGTCGTCCTCGGCGGGGCCATCATCGGCCTGGCCGGACGCTATCTGCTGCCGAACCGTCACACGCACGGCTCCGTGCTCATCCCGGCCGTCGGCGTCGTCTCGTCGGCCGTGCTCTGGGTGGCGCTCACCTGGGCCGGCCTGAAGTGGGACGGCGGCTGGATCTGGTGGATCACGCTCCTCGGCACCGCACTCATCGTCGCGGTCGCCGACCTGCTGATCGGCCGCATCCGCGCCGCCAACGACGACCGCATGCTCCACGCGCTGGCGAAGGGCGCCGTCGCGCGCTGACGCGGCCGCATTCCGGCGCGGCGAGAACCGCGTCGCGCACATCGTCCGCGACGGCGACAGCAGATGCCTCGCCGTCGAAGTTCCGGCCACGTCGGAGATCTCACCCGATCGCCCCCGAACCTCCATCCACTCCGCGGTGCGTCGGAGATTTCAGCCACTTTCTCCGACCGTGCGCAGTGCCACCGGGGTGGTTCTCGACGAGATCCCCGTCGAGGCCGCAGACGCAGGCCTAGGCGGTCAGGCCGAGCGCATCCATCCGGCGCGTGTGCGCGGCGATCAGCTCCGTGAAGATCGGCTCAATGCGCGCATCGTCGGCGATCCTGTTCCCCGAGAGGTGCAGTGCGGACCGCGCGACGAGCAGCGTGTCGCCGACGAGCCTCCTGCCCCACATCGCGAGCCGTGACGCGAGCAGCGGGTCGGCCGCGATCTGCGCGCGCAGCACCTCCAGCACGCCCTCCTGCCCGGACTCCGAGCCGAGGAGGTGGGCGAGGCGCGGTCCGACGTCGCCCGGCAGTCCGGCGGCAAGCCGGATGAAGAAGTCGTCGAGCAGGCCGCCCGTCACCAGGGCGGAGAGCAGCGTCTCGCGCCAGTCCGCGCCGACGATGAGCGCGCTGAAGCCCTCGATCTCATCCGCGAACGGCTTCATGGCGTCGGCCGGGTCGTCCCCTCGGCGCCGGATCTCAGCCACGATCCCCTGATGCTTCGACAGGGCATGACCGGCGGCCGCCGAGATGAGGCCCTTCGCGTGCAGGTCTTCCGCCTCGGCTGCGACACGCGACAGCGTCTCGAACTGCTCCAGCTGGAGGTACGCGGACTGACCCAGGTACGGCAGCAAATCCGGCATCACCTCGTGCAGGTCGACGCGGACGGTCGGCAGCGTGCGCGCCCGCGGAGTCAGGCGCGGGAGCTCGACGGAGGGCCGTCGCCGGGTGAACCAAGTCGACACGCTCAGCAGTGTATCGGGACCGTCCAGTAGGCTGGGGACGCCGTCGGCGCAGGATCGGCGGCCCTACGCCTGCGACAGAGAAACAGGGCGTGGACACTCCAATCGAATCGACAGGCAATTCACCAGTGACTTTCTCAGAACTCAACATCGACCAGGACATGGTGGATCAGCTCGCCGCCAAGGGCATCATCGAGCCGTTCCCCATCCAGACGCAGACCATCCCGCTCGCGCTCACCGGCCAGGACATCATCGGCCAGGCGAAGACCGGAACGGGCAAGACCCTCGGCTTCGGCCTCCCCCTCATTCAGCGCCTCGGCCCGAACCCCGAGCCCGGCGTGAAGGCACTCGTCGTCGTGCCCACCCGCGAGCTGGCCATCCAGGTCTACGAAGACCTCGAGACGGCCGCCGCCGGACGCCCGACCTCCATCGCCAGCATCTACGGCGGCAAGGCCTACGAAGGCCAGATCGCCCAGCTGAAGGGCGGCGCCCAGATCGTCGTCGGCACCCCTGGGCGCCTTCTCGACCTCGCCGGTCAGCGTCTGCTGAACCTCGGCAGCGTGCAGGAGATGGTGCTCGACGAGGCCGACAAGATGCTCGACCTCGGCTTCCTCGCCGACATCGAGAAGCTGTTCGCGCAGACGCCGGCCACCCGCCACACCATGCTCTTCTCGGCGACCATGCCGGGCCCGATCGTCGCGCTGGCGCGCCGGTTCATGACCCGCCCTGTGCACATCCGCGCGACCGACCCCGACGAGGGCCAGATCCAGGCGAACATCAAGCACCTGATCTACCGCGCGCACTCGCTCGACAAGGACGAGGTCATCGCCCGCATCCTGCAGGCGGAGGGCCGCGGCAAGACCGTGATCTTCACCCGCACCAAGCGCGCCGCCGCCAAGCTGGTCGAGGAGCTCAACGACCGCGGCTTCAACGCCGCCGCCGTGCACGGCGATCTCAACCAGGAGCAGCGCGAGCGCGCCATGGCCGCGTTCAAGGCGGGCAAGAAGGACATCCTGATCGCCACCGACGTCGCCGCCCGCGGCATCGACGTGGACGACGTGACGCACGTCATCAACCACACCATTCCGGACGACGAGAAGACCTACCTGCACCGCGCGGGCCGCACCGGCCGCGCGGGCAAGACCGGCATCGCCGTGACGTTCGTCGACTGGGAGGACCTGCACAAGTGGGCCCTCATCAACAAGGCGCTCGAGTTCGGTCAGCCGGAGCCGACCGAGACGTACTCATCGTCGCCGCACCTGTACACCGACCTCGACATCCCGCAGGGCGTCAAGGGCCGGCTGAAGCCGACCCCGGCCGTGAAGGCGACCGAGTCGCCGCGCGGCGGCCGCACCGACTCCACGGGCCCGGAGGGCGGGGAGCGTTCCGGCAGCAGCCGCCGTCGCCGCACGCGCGGCTCCGGTCAGGGTGCGTCGCAGGGTTCGACGGCTCCCGAGGGCTCCGCATCCGAGGGCGGCGAGGCCAAGGCGCCGGCCGCCGGCACGCACGACGGCGGCGGATCGCAGCACCGCGACGGCAACAGCGCTCCGCGTCGTCGCCGTCGTCGCTCGCGCGGCGGCTCCGCGACCACCCCCGCCAGCTGACCCCAGCCTCCCCCGCCGACAGCTCCTGAGTTTTTCGCCCGATTCGTCAGGATCGGAGCGAAAAACTCAGGAGCTGTTTGCTTGGGACTGGGGGTGCTTGGGAGAGGGACGCGCTCAGTACCAGTTGGGGTCGTGGCTCATCTCGAAGGTCCACGCGGCGCACGGAGAGCCGTAGGCGCGATTGATGTAGTCGAGGCCCCAATTGACCTGCGTGTTCTGGTTGGTCAGCCAGTCCGGGCCGGCCGACGCCATCTTGCTGGCGGGCCAGGCCTGCGGGATGCCGTACGCGCCACTCGACGTGTTGTACGCGTCCGCCCGCCAGTCGGACTCATGGTTCCACAGCTTGATCAGGCAGCTCATCTGCTCGCCGCCCCAGCCGAAGGCCGGGAGGCGGCTGGCCGCGTACGCCTGAGCTCCCGCCGGGTCGACCACCATGCCGGGAGGCGGTGCGAACCCGTCGGATCCGCCGCCCGGGTTCGCGGCCGCCTCGGCCGCCTGTCTCGCTGCCTCCCCCTCGGCGTACGACTTCTCGACGGCCGCCTCGGTGTTCTTCAGGGTCGCCAGTTGGGCGTACAACGTGTCGGCGTGCTTCTTCTGGTCGGCCAGCTGGGCGTCGGCCGCCTGCTTCGCCGCGGTCGCGACGTCGAGAGCCTTCTTCGCATCCACCGCGAGCTGGTCGCGCACCTTCTGGGCGCTGGCCGCCTGCTCGCTGAGCGACGCGGCGAGGTTCTTCTGCGCGTTCGCCCTGGCGTAAAGCGAGCTGGCCTGGTCGGCGAGCTTCGACACCGCGCCGAGCTGGTACAGCAGGGAGTCGGAGCGCGTCGCGTTCGGGCTGAGGAACAACCGGAGCGACACGGATGAGGTGCCCGCGCGGGTGAGCTGCTCGGCGAGCTTGCCGCTCTGGGCCTTGAGCGCATCCGCCTGGGCCGATGCCTCCTGCGCCTTCTCGGCCAGACCCTGCGCCTTGGCGGTCGCGGTCTGCAGGGCGGCCTCGGCGGTTCCGTACTCCCCCAGCCGCTTGACGGCCAGGTCGCCCGCGGCGTTCGCGGCGGTTTGCAGACCCGAAAGGAGACCGTTGATCCGGTCGACCTCGGCCTGCGCTGCGCTCGCGTTGTTCTTCGCGGCCTGCACGTCGTCCCACGACGGGTAGCTGTCGGCGCTCGCGGGCGTGACGCCCGCAGCGACGACGAGGACGGCCGTCAGGGCGGCAGCGGCCGCCGATCCTCGCCAGAACCGTCTCACTCGCGCACCTCGCATCCTTCTTGCCCCGACGTCACGTCCGGGGTCCAGGCTACGTGCTGGTGGTCACGGAGCGTAGAAGGGAGCCGCGCCTGTCGCTTCTTCGATCATCGCGTCGACGACGGCCGGATCGGTGGTGTTCTCCCCGAGCCGGTTGGGCTTGCCCGCCCCGTGGTAGTCGCTCGATCCGGTGATGCGGAGGCCGTAGCGCGCCGCGAGCTCGCGCAGCCGTTCGACGCCGTCGGCGGTGTTCTCGCGGTGGTCGAGCTCCAGTCCGAAGAGCCCGGCGTCGACCAGGCGCCGCAGCCGGTCCTCCGGGATCACGCGCCCCCGGCCGCCGGTCGCGGGATGCGCCAGCACCGGCAGACCCCCCGCCCCGCGGATGAGACGGACGCCGGTCAGCGGCTCAGGCGCGTAGTGCGGCTGGAAGTATCCGCTGCGCCAGTGCAGGATCCCGGCGAATGCTGCGCTGCGGTCCGAGGCCAGCCCGCGCGCGACGAGTGCGTCGGCGATGTGCGGCCGACCGACGGTCGCGCCCTCCGTGGCCTGCGCGAGCACGTCGTCCCACGTGATGTCGTAGTCCTCCGAGATGCGCCGCACCATGTCCTCGGCTCGCCGCATCCGGCCTTCGCGGATGCGGCGGGTCTCGGCGACGAGCGCTTCGTTCGTCGGATCGAAGAGGTAGCCGAGCATATGGACGCTGGCGAACTCGATGCGGGTCGACAGCTCCATCCCCGGGATGACCGTGATGCCGACGCGTGCGGCCTCGGCGGCGGCCTCCGCCCATCCGGCCGTGGAGTCGTGATCGGTGAGCGCGACGGTGCCCAGCCCCGCGTCGGCGGCGGCGCGGATGAGCTCGGCCGGGGTCTCCGTGCCGTCGGACACGCTGGAGTGCGTGTGCAGGTCGACGGGACCTCGGAACCGCCGCGCATCAGCCATGGTGACCATCCTAGGAGGGCGCTGACCGGCCGGGCGCATGACGCCCAGCGGGTGGAAGAATGGACGCCATGTCCTCCCAGCCGAGCACACCAGCCACCGCAGACGCCGACATCGCGACCGACACCGTCGACGACCCGACCGCCGCAGCGGTCTCCACGACGACCGAGACGGCTGCCGCCGCCGAGTCCGACGAGGCTCCGCGCGCGACGCAGAACCGCTCGACGACGCCCGGTTCCGACGCGTTCCGCGAGTACATCGGCTCGGGATGGGCGGAGCGTCCGGAGGTCGTCCCGGAGCCGCGCCGCCAGACGCAGTACGCGGCGGCGCGTCGTGCGCGCGTGTCCGAGCTGTTCCCCGGGAAGCGCCTCATCATCCCGGCCGGGCGCCTCGCACAGCGCTCCAACGACACCGACTACCCGTTCCGCGCGCACTCGGCGTTCGCGTACCTCACCGGGTGGGGCTCGGACTCCGAGCCGGGCAGCGTGCTGGTGCTGGAGCCGACGGCGTCGGGACACGAAGCGACCCTGTACTTCCGGGAGCGCGCGGGCCGCGACTCGGACGAGTTCTACGCGAACCCCGAGATCGGCGAGTTCTGGATCGGTCCCCGTCCGTCGCTCGCACAGGTCGCCGGCGACCTCGCGCTGGCCACCCGCGGCATCGCCGAGGTGCGCTCGGTGCTCGACGCGGTGGACGGCGACACCGTCGTTCTGCGCGAGGCCGACCGCGCCATCACGGACGACGTGGATGCGGCGCGCCTGCTGCTGGGAGACGGTTCCGACAGCGACGGCGACGGCGACGCCACCGGCGTCGACCCCGAGGACCACGATGAGGACGACCGGCTGGCGCGCGAGCTCTCCGAGCTGCGCCTGGTGAAGGACGAGTACGAGATCGCCGAACTCCGCGCCGCGGTCGCGGCGACCGCACGCGGCTTCGACGACGTGATCGCCGACCTGCCGCGCATCACAGCGCACCCGCGCGGCGAGCGGCTCGTCGAGGGTGTCTTCTACGGCCGTGCCCGCGCCGACGGCAACGCGGTCGGTTACGACACGATCGCGGCGAGCGGACCGCACGCGTGCATCCTGCACTGGACGCGCAACGACGGCCCCGTGGTGCCCGGCGACCTCATCCTGCTGGATGCGGGCGTCGAGCTGGACAGCTACTACACCGCCGACATCACCCGTACGTTCCCCATCGACGGCACCTTCACCGAGACGCAGCGCCTGATCTACGAGGCAGTGCGGGAGGCGGCGGACGCGGCGTTCGCGATCGTGCGGCCCGGCATCCGGTTCCGCGAGATCCACGCGACCGCCATGGCGGTCATCGCTCGGCGCACCGCCGAATGGGGGCTGCTCCCGGTCAGCGCCGAGGAGGCCCTGGAGGTCGAGAACCAGCAGCACCGCCGCTACATGGTGCACGGGACGAGCCATCACCTCGGGCTCGACGTGCACGACTGTGCGCAGGCGCGCCGGGAGCTCTACCTCGACGGCGTGCTGCAGCCCGGCATGGTGTTCACGATCGAGCCGGGACTGTACTTCCAGCCGGACGACCTCACTGTGCCCGAGCGCTTCCGCGGCATCGGCGTGCGCATCGAGGACAACATCCTGGTCACCGAGGACGGCGCCGAGAACCTTTCCGCCGACATCCCGCGCACCGCGGACGATGTGGAGGCGTGGGTGCGGCGGCTCTCGCAGCGCTGAGGTGCACGTTGTGGCTGTTTCGCACGCGAAATAGCCGCCACGACGTGCACTTCGGCGGAGGTGGTCAGGCCGAGGGTGCGGGCGGACGCTCGTCGCCCGGCTGGGGAGCGACCGGCGGTGCCGACGCGGGAGGCACGGGCGGCGGGTCGGACGGGTGCTGGGGCTGCGCCGGTGGCGTCCATCCGGGAGCCGCGGCGGGCTCCTCCGCTCCCCCGCTCGCGAGCAGGTTGCGCGCACGGTTGCCCAGCTCGGAGTCGACCAGCACCGAGTAGCTGGTCGCGATCACCTGCTGGACCGATGTGAAGTCGCGCCGACGCCGGTTGATCGCGTAGGAGACGATGCCCCACAGCATCCCGAATCCCGCACCGAGGAGCAGCGCGGCGAGCACGAACGCGAGGCTGACCGACGGCGAGAAGATGATGAGCAGCAGGCCGAAGAAGATGCCGAGCCACGCACCGGACGCCGCCCCAGCGAGGGCGACGCGGCCCCAGGTGAGCTTGCCGGTGACGCGCTCGACGCTCTTCAGGTCGCTGCCGACGATCGAGACCTTGTCGACCGGGAAGTCGGCGCGGGCCAGCACGTCGACCGCCTCCTGCGCCTCCGGGTAGCTCTCGAAGGTGGCGACCACTTCGCCTCGCGGCAGGGTCGGGAAGAGGATACGGTTGCGCCCGTTGTTCAGCCCAGGTGTGCTCATCCACCCATTGTTCCATCCAGGCTCCGAGAGGGCACGGAAACAGCCGTCGTTCACCTGCGAGGGCTAGGTTAACAGGGTGAGTTCGCCCAGAGTCTTCGTCGCCCGCCTCGCCGGGACGACCGTGTTCGATCCCGTCGGAGACCGGGTCGGCAAGGTCAGAGACGTCCTGGTCGTGTACCGCAAGAACGACCCGCCCCGCGTGGTCGGGCTGATCGTCGAGATCCCCGGGAAGCGCCGCGTGTTCCTGTCCATCGGGCGGGTCACCAGCATCGGCAGCGGGCAGATCATCACGAACGGCATCATCAACATGCGCCGCTTCGAACAGCGCGGCGGCGAGGTGCGCGTGATCGCCGAGCTGCTCGGCCGCCGTGTGGTGTTCGCCGACGGCGGCGGCGAGGCCACCATCGAGGACGTCGCGATCGAAGAGACCGAGACCGGCGACTGGGCGGTCAGCCAACTGTTCGTCCGGAAGCCCAAGGCGGGCGGCTCCCCCTTCGCCAAGGGCGCGACGACGTTCGTGACCTGGAACGAGGTGCGCGAGAAGCAGAAGCTCGGCGAGGCGCAGTCGGCCGAGCAGCTCATCGCGACCTACTCGGAGCTGAAGCCGGCCGACCTCGCGAACACCCTCCTCGACCTCCCTCAGCAGCGGATGCTGGAGGTCGCGGAGGAGTTGCCGGACGACCGTCTCGCCGACGTGCTGGAGGAGATGCCGGAGAGCGAGCAGGTGCAGATCCTCGCCCAGCTGAACGACGACCGCGCCGCAGATGTGCTCGACCAGATGGAGCCGGACGACGCAGCAGACCTGATCGCCCAGCTCTCCGACGAGCGCGGTGAGCACCTGCTCGAGCTCATGGAGCCGGAGGAGGCGGACGACGTCCGCATGCTCCTCAGCTACAACCCGGACACCGCGGGCGGTCTGATGACGACCGAGCCGATCATCGTCTCGGCCGACGCGACGGTGGCGGAGGGCCTGGCCCTGATCCGCCGTCACGAGCTCGCGCCGGCCCTCGGCGCCGCGGTGTGCGTGACGCTGCCGCCGTACGAGCCGCCGACGGGCCGGTTCCTGGGCGTCGTGCACTTCCAGCGGATGCTGCGCTATCCCCCGCACGTGCGCCTCGGCACCCTGCTCGACCCGAGCCTGGAGCCGGTCACGGCCGACACCTCCGCGGCCGAGGTGTCGCGCATCCTCGCCTCGTACAACCTCGTCTCGGTCCCCGTGGTCGACGACAAGCATCGTCTCGTCGGGGTGGTGACCATCGACGACATCCTCGACTATCTGCTCCCCGACGACTGGCGAAGTCAAGACGAGGACGAGCCCGTGAAACGCACGGCGCCGTCCGACCAGACCGGAAGCATCCGCATCGTGAACGGAAGGAGGGGCGGAAGTGGCAGGAGGTAGACAGGACGCGGGGCTCGACGCCCCGAAGGGACTGCGCACGCCGGTGCTGCGGCGCAGCCCACTGGAGTCGCGCGACCGTTTCGGCCGGTTCACCGAGTGGATCGCGCGGGCGATGGGCACGCCCTGGTTCATCCTGGGGCTGACCGTCTTCGTGCTCGCGTGGATGGCGTGGAACACGCTCGCCCCGAACGCCTGGCGCTTCGACTCCGCGGCCCTCGGGTTCATCGCGCTGACGCTCGTGCTCTCGCTGCAGGCGTCCTACGCCGCTCCCCTGATCCTGCTCGCGCAGAACCGTCAGGACGACCGCGACCGCGTGCAGATCGAGCAGGACCGCCAGCGGGCCGAGCGCAACCTCGCCGACACCGAGTACCTGGCGCGCGAGGTCGTCGCCCTGCGGCTCGCCGTCAAGGACATGGCGACGAAGGACTTCATCCGTGCCGAGCTCCGCTCGCTGCTCGAAGACCTCGAGAGGGGCGACGCGGGCGAGGGCGAGCAGGCCCGTGCCTGAGCCGGAGCTTCCCGCCGCCGACTCCGCCGCCCCCGATCTCGTAGCCGCTGTCCGGAGCGCCCTCGGCGCGGTGCTCGACCCCGAGATCCGCAAGCCGATCACCGAGCTCGACATGGTGGGCGGCGTGGAGGTGGATGCGCAGGGCCGTGCCGAGGTCGGCATCAAGCTGACCATAGTCGGCTGCCCGGCGGCCGACGCGATCGAACGGGATGTTCGCGCGGCGACCGCCGCCGTCCCCGGTGTGACCGACGTCGCCGTCGACGTCTCCGTGATGAGCCCGGCCGAGCGACGCGCCCTGACCGACCGGCTGCGAGCCGGCCGTCCGGCGCGGGGGCAGCAGTTCGGCCCGGAGTCGCTGACCCGCGTCTACGCCGTCACGAGCGGCAAGGGCGGTGTCGGCAAGTCGACGGTCACGGCCAACCTGGCGGTCGCCCTGGCGGAGCGCGGGCTGCGGGTGGGGATCGTGGATGCGGACGTCCACGGTTTCTCGATCCCCGGCATCCTGGGCCTGACGGATGAGAACGGCGTCGCACCGCGACCGACACGCGTGGACGACATGATCCTGCCGCCGGTCGCCTACGGCGTGAAGGTGGTCTCGATCGGGATGTTCGTCGACTCGGCCTCGGCCGCCGTCGCCTGGCGCGGGCCGATGCTTCACCGCACCATCCAGCAGTTCTTGTCGGACGTGTACTTCGGCGACCTCGACGTGCTGCTGCTCGACCTCCCGCCGGGCACCGGGGATGTCGCGATCTCGGTCGGCCAGCTGCTGCCCGGCGCGGAGGTGCTCGTGGTGACGACACCGCAGCCGGCCGCCGCCGACGTGGCAGAGCGCAGCGGCGTCGTCGCGCGGCAGACCGGCCAGCGGGTCATCGGCGTGATCGAGAACATGGCGGGCCTGGTGCAGCCGGACGGAAGCGTGCTCGACCTGTTCGGCTCCGGCGGTGGAGCGGAGGTGGCGCGACGGCTGTCGGCCGGCCAGGACGAGGAGGTGCCGCTGCTCGCGAGCGTGCCCCTCAGCATCCCGCTGCGGGCCGGCGGCGACACCGGAGCGCCCATCGTGGTGACCGACCCCGCGGACCCCGCTGCGGCTGCGATCCGCGCCGTCGCCGACCGCCTCGCGACCCGCTCCCGTGGCCTCGCCGGCCGCAAGCTCGGCCTCTCCGTCCGCTGACCCCGTATCCCCCGCCCGACCCCAGCCATCAGCTCCTGAGTTTTTCGCTCCGAGAACGGCGTGTCGCCCCGAAAAACTCAGGAGCTGATGGCTGGGGGCGGGTTAGGCGTCGCGGGGCTCGACGGCGCGGGCGAGCAGCTCCGTGAGGAGGCGCTCGGTGACGGGACGCGGGAGCGCCGAGACGAGCGCGAGCAGCGGCGCCTGGTCGTCGGGGAGGCCGGGGCTTCCGCCCCCGGCGAGGCCGATTGAGGCGAGGATGTGCGCGGCCGTCGCCGAGTCGAGCTCCACGTCGCCCGCCGCGAGGCCCGCCAGCAGGTCGCCGGGCAGGGCGGCGAGCACCGCATCTCCGTCGACCGGGTGCACCCCGCGCGCCTCGTCCGCGGCGCCGCGCAGGGCCGCCTCCAGCTCGTCGATCCGCGCCTCCGTCACCGGCGTGATCGTGAGGTGGGTGGTGTGCGGCAGGCGCGTGCCGTCCGCCTGCACCAGCCCCGGCTGCAGCTGCAGCACCCAGCCGCGGCGGCGCGCACGGTCGGCCCAGTGGTGCGGGTCGACGCGGCGCTCCGGAGGCACCGCGTCGTCGGTCGTGACGGCGAGCAGCGGACCGGTCGGGTCGCCGAGCACGCGCAGCCCGTCGATGTCGCCGACGATGTCCTGCAGCCCACGGGTGGCGCGACGGCACGACTCGGCGAGACCGGAGAAGCCGCGTGCCCCGAGCGCCTGGATGATGGCCCAGGATGCGGCGAGCGACCCGGCCGACTTCGACCCGAGGAGGGTGGAGTTGACGACCGGATACCCCGGCCAGCCGGTCGTCGCGAAGTACTGGCGCCGCTGCCGGTCGCGCCCGCGCTGCAGCAGGACGCTGGCGCCCTTCGGCGCGTAGCCGTACTTGTGGAGGTCGGCCGAGACGCTCGTCACGCCGGGCACGCGGAAGTCCCACGCCGGGAGCGCCGATCCGTCCGCCGCCCGCCAGAAGGGCAGGATCCATCCGCCGATGCAGGCGTCCACATGGCAGGCCACGCCCGCGTCGTCGCACGCGGCGGCAACGTCCTCGATCGGATCGAGCGTCGCGAACGGGTACGACGGCGCCGAGACGACGACGAGCGCGACGTCCGGAGCGATGCGCTCGATCAGGCGGGATGCGTCGAGCCGCCCGCTCTGCGCATCCACCGGCACGAGGTCCAACGTCAGGTCGAACAGTGCCGCCGCCTTCTGGAACGCCGCGTGAACGGTCACCGGCGCGAGCAGCCGGGGCGTCCCGGTGCCCCCTGCGGCGCGCCAGACGTCGCGCGCGGTCTTCACGGCGAGCAGGCACGACTCCGTGCCTCCGGAGGTCACCGAACCGACTACGTCGTCCCCGCCGTGCAGCAGCTCGCGGGCGAACCCGACGACTTCGCGCTCCATCACCGCGACCGAGGTGAACGTCGTCGGGTCGAGACCGTTCACCGGCTGCACCAGCCGCATGGCCTCGGCCGCGAGCTCGTCGATCTCGGGCATCCCCGAGTCGTAGACGTAGCTCAGCACCCGGCCGCCGTGCGTCGGGGCGTCCGCCTCGCGCAGGGCGGCGAGGCGCCCGAGGATGGCCGCTGCGTCAAACGACGACATCGATGTCTCCCTTCCGGAGCCGGTACCGCGCCAGCGGCACCAGGCTGATCGCGATGATGATCGCGGGCACGAGGCTGAAGCTCAGGGCGATCCCGGCGACGGCGCTGGCCGGCTGAGACGCGCCCGCCTCCGCCGCCGCACTGCGCGAGACGTAGCCGCTCACCGCGAGCACGATGCTCAGCACGGTCGCGCCGAGCGCCATGCCCGTCGTCTCCCCCGCCGTCCACATGCCGCCGAAGGTCCCCGCCCGGCCCTCGCCGTTGCGCCGCGCGTCGTGCGAGATGACGTCAGGCAGCATGGCCATCGGCAGGGACTGCATGCCCGCGTACCCGGCTCCCGCCAGCGCCACAGGGGCATAGACCCACGCGCCGGGCGCCCACAGCAGCGCGATCATGGACAGGGCCGCCAGTCCGAACAGGATGCTCGCGATCACGAACCCGCGCTCCTTGCCGATGCGTCGCGCGACGACACCCCACAGCGGCGTCACGATGAGCGCAGGGCCGATGAGCGCGACGAACAGGAAGGTGACGGCGTCCTCCGAGTGCAACACCCACGTCGCGACGTAGT
Source organism: Leifsonia sp. NPDC014704 (assembly GCF_043083605.1). Taxonomy (NCBI): domain Bacteria; kingdom Bacillati; phylum Actinomycetota; class Actinomycetes; order Micrococcales; family Microbacteriaceae; genus Leifsonia; species Leifsonia sp. NPDC014704. The sequence continues at coordinate 1,376,021 of NZ_JBIBYW010000001.1, forward strand.
TCGCCCCGGCGAGCATGAGACCGGTGGCCAGCCCCTGCAGCAGGAATGTCAGCAGCAGCGCTCGGAACGGCTGGCTCTCCCGCAGCACGCGCACCCCGGCCGCGTAGTTCGACCGCAGGGTCGCGACGATGCTCTCGCGCGCCGGCGGCTCGGCAGCGGGCAGTCCGCGCGGCGCGACGAAGGCCGAGACGAGCATCCCGGCGCCGATCGTCACACCCGCGACCAGCGCCATCAGGAAGTACCCCGCGAAGGCGTTGCCCCCGCCGAGCGACCGCAGCGCCGGCCCGCCGGCCCCGAACAGCAGGATGGCGAAGGTCAGAACCACCACGCGCCAGGTCAGCAGGCGCGTCCTCTGGTCGTATCCGGACGCGAGCTCGGCCGGCAGCGCGATGTACGGCACCTGGAACAGGCTGAACGCCGTCGCCGTCAGCACGAACGCGAGCAGCACCCAGACGGCGGCGGCCGCGGCCGGCGTCCCGGGCGGGACGGCGAACGTGAGCAGGAAGAACACCGGCAGCGCGAGCGCGCCGAGCAGCATCATCGGCCGGCGGGAGCCGCGCACGGCGAGCATCCGGTCGCTGCGGGCGCCGATCACCGGGTCGATCACCACATCCCACACCTTGGCCACCGTCACGACCACGCCCGCGACGATCGCGGCGACACCCAGCGAGTCGGTGAGGTAGTACACGAGCACCAGCCCGGGAAGGGTCGCGAAGCCGCCCGTGCCGAGCGACCCGACGGCGTACCGCGCGACGGTCGCCCTGCTCAGCGACTGCTCCGTTGCGATCATGTCCGCAGCGTAGTGGATGCGCGACCGCGCAGCCCGCCCCGCCGCGTCAGGTGGACTCGGTGTCGTACGGCGGGATCGCCCCGGCCGTCAGCGGCAGCTTCCGCTGCGCGTACGCGGACTGCGTCACCGGCTTGATCGCGCCGGCGGCCTCCGGGCCGTCCTCGAGCAGTGCTTCGCGAATGATGCGGCGCGGGTCGTACTGGCGGGGGTCGAGCTTCTTCCAGTCGACGTCGTCGAATTCGGGGCCCATCTCATCCCGCATCCGGTCCTTCGCGCCGTTGGCGAAGTCGCGGAGCGACCGCACCAGCTGACCGAGCTTCGCGGCGTACGCGGGAAGGCGCTCGGGGCCGATGACGAACGCCGCGATCACCGCCACGATCAGCAGCTTGTCGAAGGTCAGCCCGAACACGTTTCCAGGGTATCGCGGCGGTGCCTGCACGGATGCCGCATGAGCCCGCCGTATCCTGTGAAGAGGCCCGCGCCCGAGGCCGATCGACGGGAGTGCAGTGTCAGACAAGGACTCGAACTGGAGATTCGCCGACGACATCGTCGTCGAGAGCGATGTGATCGCCCGGGCACGGCAGCAGTCGCTCGAACTGGGCATCGACCCCATCTCGCCCGCGACCGGCGCCCAGGCGGCCGTCGTCGTGGCGGCGACGCGTGCCGAGAACGTGGTCGAGATCGGAACCGGCGTCGGCGTCTCGGGCCTGTGGCTCCTCACCGGCGGCACGGACGCGCAGCTCACCTCCATCGACGTGGAGGTCGAGTACCAGCAACACGCCCGCGCGTTCTTCACCGAGGCGGGGCTGCCGTCGAACCGCGTGCGGCTCATCCCCGGGCGGGCGCTCGAGGTTCTCCCGCGTATGAACGAGAACTCGTACGACATCGTCTTCATCGACGCCGACCCCCAGTCGGTCATCGAGTACGTCGAGCACGGGCTGCGCCTGGTGCGCCCGGGCGGAACGGTGCTCGTCGCCCGCGCGCTCTGGCGCGGACGTGTCGCCGACCCGGCGGCGCGTGACGAGGTCGCGACCGGCTTCCGCACGCTCATCACCGAGACGTCCGCGTCCGGCGCGGTCATCAGCGCCCTGTCGCCGGCCGGCGAGGGGCTGCTGCAGATCACCAAGCTCGCGCCGTAGCCGACCGGCTCACCGGCCCAACACATGCGAGAAGGGCCCCGATCGAGTCGATCGGGGCCCTTCTCGGTACAGCGTATGGTCAGGCGGAGGTCACGACGCTGGCAAGCGCGTCGTGGAGCTCTTTGGCTTCCGCGTCGTTGACGGAGACCACCAGTCGTCCCCCACCCTCGAGCGGCACACGCACGATGATGAGCCGTCCCTCCTTCACAGCCTCCATCGGCCCGTCCCCGGTCCTCGGCTTCATGGCCGCCATGCAGCTCCCCTTTCGTGGATGTCCTCCTATTATCCGACATCGTTGCCGACGTGAGGAAATCGGAGGGATCACGGAGGTGACCAGTCGTATCCGTTGATGAACCAGCAGACGGCGACCCAGCCCACCTGCAGGACGATGAACAGCGCGACGATCGCCACGCGGTAGACCCTGCTGCGCGGCAGGGCGATGGCTCCGAGCAGGGGGAACAGCGGCATCAGCAGCCGGAACGTGCTCGACTGAGGGAAGAACACGGCGAGCAGGTAGAGCGAGTACGCGGCCACCCAGAACCGCAGGTCGACACCGAGCCTCCGCACTGCCGGGGAGAACAGCAGGATGCCGAACAGCGCGACGATGACGACCAGCGCGGCCATGCCCACCCAGCCGGGGATGCCGAGCATCGCGCTCGCCCACCAGTCGGCCCCCTGGAACCAGGGCGTGAACGGCACCAGGTGCGTGTACCCGATGTACGCCGACCGCCAGGCCAGCTCCGTGTCGGTGTAGGCCGTGAGCGAGCCCGTCCCGATTGCGGCGATAGCCGGCCAGGCGAGTCCGGCCAGGCCGCTGAAGACGGCGAGCGAGACGCTGAGTACGCGCTCGCGCACGGGGAATGGGTCGTCGCGCCGCCGCATCCAGCGGTAGCCAACATGCAGGGCGAGGGCGAGGGCGAACGCGAGTCCCGATGGACGCGTGAACGCCATCGCGAGGACGACCGGGAACAGCCAGGCGTACCGCCGCTCGACGAGCAGCAGCAGCGCGGTCGTGAGCAGCAGGATGTACAGCGACTCGGCGTACGCGACCTGGAACAGCGGCGAGACGGGCGCGACGCAGAACAGGACGACGGCGAACAGGCTGGTCGAGGCGCTCAGGCCCACGCGGCGCATCAGCTGATGGAACACCAGGGCCGCGCCGGCGCCCGCCGCGAACGACACCAGCACCGCGGCCATCGGCCAGGGCAGCCGGGTCAGGAACATGACCGCATCGACAAGGCCCGGGTAGCCGGGGAGGAAGGCCCACGCGTTCTCGGCGACGTGCACACCATCCGTCGTCGGAAGGCCGGCGGGATAGCCGGAGCCGGCGACGATCTCGTACCAGCGCCCGTCCCAGAGGTTGGCGAACGAGAAGTAGTCGGGCGACGCGCTGGTCCAGGCGTTGGCGCCCTCGGCAGCGGCGAAGCTCAGGAGGATGACGGTCGAAACCGCGCGCGCTCCCAGATAGATCAGGAGGACCCGCACCCACCACAGCGTCCACCACGGGCCGCGGGCGACCGCCCGGCCGCCCGCCGCATCCGGCAGCGCCGTGGACTCAGCGGGCGCCGGCGCCGGTGAGCCAGGCACGCAGCCCCTCCTCGACCGCGACGATCTGCTCCACGTCGACGCGCTCGTCGTCGGCGTGCGCCTTCAGCGGATCGCCGGGACCGTAGTTGACCGCGGGGATGCCCATGGCGCTGAACCGGGCCACGTCCGTCCACCCGTACTTCGGCTTCGCCACACCGCCGACCGCCGCGACGAACTCCTGCGCGAGGGGCGCATCCAACCCCGGGCGGGCGCCGTCGGCCCGGTCGACCACGGTGATCTCGTAGTCGCCGAACAGCTCGTGCATGTGCTCGATGGCCTCCTGCGACGAGCGCGACGGGGCGAAGCGGTAGTTGATGTGCACCATGCACTCGTCCGGGATGATGTTGCCCGCCACTCCTCCCGAGATGCCGACGGCGTTGAGGCCCTCCTTGTAGACGAGCCCGTCGACCTCCACCTCACGCGCCTGGTAGCCCGCGAGAATGTCGAGGATAGGCGCCGCCTTGTGGATGGCGTTGTCGCCGACCCAGCCGCGGGCCGAGTGGGCGCGCAGGCCGTACGTGCGCACCTCGACGCGCAGGTTGCCGTTGCAGCCGCCCTCCACGACGCCGTTGCTCGGCTCGCCGAGGATGCCGAAGTCGCCGACGAAGAGGTCGGGCCTGTTGCGGGCGAGCCGGCCCAGGCCGTTCAGCTCGGCGTTGACCTCCTCGTGGTCGTACCACATCCACGTGACGTCGACGGAGGGGTCGGTCAGCTCGGCGGCGAGCTTCAGCTGCACGGCGACGCCGGCCTTCATGTCCACGGTGCCGCGACCCCAGAGGTAGCGGATGCCGTCGTGGTCCTCGAACCGCGTCGGCAGGTTGTTGTTGAGCGGAACGGTGTCGATGTGACCGGCGATCAGGGCGCGCCGGCCGCGTCCCAGGTTCGTGCGCGCGACGATCGCGTCACCGTCGCGGATGACCTCCAGATGCGGCAGCCCGGTCAGCGCGGCCTCCATCGCGTCGGCGAGGGTGCCCTCCCCGCCGGAGACGGACTCGATGTCGCACAGCTGACGTGTGAGGTCGATGGACGAGGCGGTCAGGTCGAGGGGGACGCTGCTGATCTGCACCCTACTAACCTAGGGGCATGCCCTCTGCCGTGCCTGAAAATTCCGCCGCGCCCCGCTCCGCCGACCTCGGTTCCGCCGACGTCCGTTCCGCCTGGGGCTACGGGCTCGCGACGGTGTCCGCCGACGGAACCGTGCTCGACACCTGGTTCCCCGAGCCGCAGCTCGGCAGGCTGCCGGCGGGCCGCGACCGCTGGATCGCCCCCGCCGAGCTCGAGGAGCTGGCCGGCGACGACCCGCGCCGCGCCGTGCGCGTCGACATCGTGACGGTCGAGATCGAGCTGGATGCGCCTCCCGCCTCCACGCCCGACGCCTACCTGCGCCTGCACCTGCTGTCGCACCTGCTCGTCCAGCCCAACGGCCTCAACCTGGAGGGCGTGTTCGCGCACCTTCCCACCGTCGCGTGGACGAACGCCGGACCGGTGAACCCGGCCGACCTCGACCGGTTGCGTCCGCGTCTGCAGCGGGCGGGAATCCAGGTGTCGGGCATCGACAAGTTCCCGCGGCTGCTCGACTACGTGACGCCCGACCGCGTGCGCATCGCCGACGCGTCGCGCGTGCGCCTCGGCGCGCACCTGGCGCCCGGCACGACCGTGATGCATGAGGGATTCGTCAACTTCAACGCCGGCACGCTCGGCACCTCGATGGTCGAAGGCCGCATCTCGCAGGGCGTCGTCGTGGGCGACGGGTCGGACATCGGCGGCGGCGCATCCATCATGGGGACGCTCTCCGGCGGCGGTACGCACCGCGTCTCGATCGGCGAGCGGGCGCTGCTCGGCGCGAACTCCGGCATCGGCATCTCGATCGGCGACGACTCAGTCGTCGAAGCCGGCCTCTACGTGACCGCAGGAACCAAGGTCGTGCTGGTCGGCGAGGCGCCGACGGCCGACGGCCGCGCGCGCACGGTGAAGGCCGCCGAACTGTCGGGCCAGCCAGGCCTCCTCTTCCGCCGCAACTCCCTCACCGGAGCCGTCGAGGTGCTCCGCCGCACGGGCACCGGTGTGGAGCTCAACGCGGCGCTGCACGCGTAACGTCGCGGCGCGCGCTCGCGTCACGATCCGACGCAGCCCCTCGTCTTTGAGGGTGATGAGCAGAGTGTGGACGGCTGTTGTCGGGCTGGCGGTCGCTGGCGCGGTGCTCGTGGGCACGACCGGATGCGGTGACGTCGGGCACCGCATCCTGTACGGAACGCTGAAGCCGAAGTCGAATCACGAGTATCAACGGGAGTCGGCATTGGAGTTCCGCACGGTGTGGGCGAACGTGGAACGAATTCGCTTCACGGAGGAGGGCGGCAAGCCAGGCCTCGGTGCCGCCTGGGCAGCCAATGCTGTCGCCACCATCGAGGGCAGGGACTACGAGGTGATCATCGGCCCAGACACGCTGGCGGTTCTGCATACCGATCCACCTCCCAAGACGCCGACGTTGCCCCCGACAGCCTCACCCGTGGTCCTGACGGTGACTTACAGCGATGGGTCAACCGAGGTCATCGACTGATGCCGGTGCGTGCGTGTCACGTCATGATCTGATACTCCCATCGTCTCTGAGAGTGATGATCAAAGTTTGGACGGTTGTTGCGGGGCTGGCGGTCACTGGTGCACTGCTCGCGGGCACGACCGCGTGCGCTGAGATGGGAGACCGCATTCTGTACGGGAACTCGACCGAGAGGCCGAAGTCCAATCTCGAGTGCCAACGAGAGTCCGCTCTTCACTTCCGTTCGAGATGGGCGAATGTCGAAGAGATCCGGTTCAAGCGCGAAGGTGGCAAGCCGGGACTCGGAGCGGCCTGGAGCGTCAACGCGATCGCCACCCTCGACGGGAAGGAGATAGAGGTGATCATCGGCCCCGACACACTCGGATTTCCGCTAGGAGAGTCACCCCCGATGATGCCCTCTCCGCCCCCGTCGGCACCTCGCATCGCCATGACCGTGTTCTACAGCAACGGCACATCGGAGGTCTTCGAATGACGACGCAGAAGGAACAATTCGACCTTGCCAAAGAGGCCTATCTGGTCGACCCGTTGAAAAAGGACCCACCGCTCAAGAAGGACGACAGTCTCTACATCGGTCCCAACAGAGTGGAGTACCTGGTTTACGACTCCCACCACGATCCGGTCTCCGGATTCCAGGGCATGGCGGTGGTGCCCGTGGTCGCAGGCAAGCCGGACTTCTCGCACGTCACGATCGCATTCGCCGGCACGAACCCGGAGCATCGGGCGGACATCCTCGCAGACACCATGTCGGTCGTGGGCGGGGACACCGGGCCCGGTACGCAGGCGTGGCAGGCGATGGAGTTCGCCCGACGGGTCCGGGAGAGCGTCAAGAAAGAGCACCCCGAAGCGTCGTACTCCACGGTGGGGCATTCGCTCGGCGGGTGGCAGGCGATGCTGGTCGCGGCAGAGTTCGGTTGGGCCGGAGTGTCCTTCAATGGTCCGGACCCCTGGGACAACCTTTCTCCGCAGGCGAAGGAATGGCTTCAGAGGCAGCGGGACGCCGGCCGTAACCCGTTGGTCAACTATGTCAACGAGTGGGACCTGATCGGGAACCTGTCGGGCAACGGCACCGGGGCCGCGAAGTACGTCGGCGGTCCGCGGGGAAAGGGACCATTCGGTCACCACGATCTGGAGACGGCCTACGAGTTCAACGCCGACGGCTCGCTCAAGCGTCTGGGAGTGGAGGGTCGCAGCGACTGGGAGATCAGCCAGAACCAGGTTGCGGGACTCCCGGCCGGCCTGCAGCCTCAGTTCACGCCGATCATCGCCGGCCTGTACGGAGGTCTGCGCCTGCCCCTGGTCGGAGAGGTCGTCGGAACCATCGCCTCCGGCGCCACGGTCCTGGTGGATACCGTGGCCGCGCTCGACCTGGCCTCCTCGATCGGCTCGCTGGGCATCTCCCTGGAGGCCATCAAGGCGGCGAACGCCGGGCTTCCCGGTCAGCTGCAGTCCGTCCTGGATGCCGGCAGGAGCACGGTGTCGATGATCCCCTTCGTCACTCCGGCGGATGTAGAGAAATGCATCAGCACCCACCGGCTGAATCCGCACCAGCGCATCGACCTCGACGCGGTCGCAGAGGTGGACCGGCGCGTCGACACTCACACGCTCCTGGTCGCCCAATTGTCCGAAGGGGTCGTCAAGGCCGTCGTTCACACACTGGAGCAGGATGGCCAGTGGGCGTCCCGCTTCTCACCGCTGCGCTGAAAGGAGACGCTCGTGTCGTTCTTACCGGAGATCTCGTCCAGCACCATTGCTGACGTGCTGGATGACGCCCTCAGGACCGCCTCGGACGCTGTCGAAACCCTGACTCACGTCGATCAGATCCTGCACCGGGCGGCGGTCGACCTGCTGAACCTCGCCCTCCCGACAATCGTCCGGGCCGGTTCGGTACCGGTGCAGGCGGCCGCCCTGGCGGTCGTTTCCGCCTCGAGCGGCCGTATCGGCCTCACCCTCGGTGGCGCCGCGTTCAGCAACTCCGTGCTCGGAGGCGAGGTCGCGAAGAAGGTCGCCCAGGGGATCGACACGCTGAAAGCGGACAGCGACTACGGCAAGGCGGTGAACAGCATCACATGGTGACGTATCGATCGCTCGGCGAACTCGAGAGCGCCCACGACGAGGAGAGCGCAGCTGCCCGGCGCCGACTGGAAGACGCGGAAGAGCATCTCATGCACTACCGGTCGCAGATCTACCGGATCCAGGAGAGCGTCTACCAGGCCGTCGCTCAGCACGGTGCCGCCGATGACCCCGACTTCCGCCACGAGTTCCAGCGTTTCGCCGACCGGCACGAGGAAGCGGCTCACGAAGCCGACCGCGTCGTGACCCGGTACCAGGAGCAATACGAAGACCTGCAGCAAGAGCAGTCCCGCGAACGGGAACGCTTCCTGCAAGGCCACCGCTGAAGTCCCGCCCAACACTGCCCGCGCGTGCGTGGTTGACGCAACACGCCGTCCGCCCGGCGGCGGCCACGGCGTGTTGCGTCAGCCAGACGCTGGTCAGACGAGGGTGAGGACGGAGGCGGGGTCGGCGAGGATGCGGCCGATGTCGGCGAGGAAGCGCGCGGCCTGCTCGCCGTCGACGATCCGGTGGTCGAACGTCAGCGCGAGGGTGAGCACCTGGCGGAGCGCAATGCCGCCGTCGTGCTCCCACGGCTGACGACGCACCGCGCCCACGGCGAGGATCGCCGCCTCTCCGGGCGTCAGGATGGGCGTCCCCGCATCCACGCCGAACACGCCGACGTTGGTGATCGTGATCGTGCCGCCGCTGAGGTCCGCCGGGGCGGTCCGACCCGCCCGCGCGGTCTCGGCGAGGCTGCGGATCGCGCCGGACAGGGCGCCGAGGGCCATGCCGTCCGCGTCGCGGATCACCGGCACCATCAGCCCGCGCGGCGTCGCCGCCGCGATGCCGAGATGCACATACTCCGCCTGCACGATCTCGTTCGCGGCGTCGTCCCACCGGGAGTTGACCTCCGGCGTGCGTCGCACCGCAAGCAGCAGCGCCTTGGCGACGACGGCCAGCAGGCCCGGCCGCGCCTCAGCCAGCTCGGGCAGCGCGCGCAGCCGCGACACCAGCTCCATCGTGGGCGTCACGTCGACCGTCAGGAACACGGTCGCCTGCGGCGCACCGAACGCGCTCCGGACCATCGCGTCGGCGGTCGCCTTGCGGACACCGCGGATCGGGATGCGCTTCTCCCGCGCTCCCGTATCCACCGTGGCCGCGCCCACCGCTGTCGCGGAGCCGCCCTCGCGCTGCTCGGCGTACTGCTGAACGTCTCCGCGCGTGATCAGCCCCCGATCGCCCGAGCCGGCCACCGACGCCAGGTCGACACCGAGCTCGCGTGCGAACTTGCGCACCGGCGGTGTCGCGCGCGGGCGCTCGGCCAGCGCGGTCGCCGTCGCGCCCGTGTTCATGCCTGACGAGGCAACTGAGGCCGGCGCAGCCGCGGTCGTCTGGGCCGTCTGCGCCGCCGGGGCCGCCTGGGCCGACGCGACCAAACCGGCACCTGCCGCCGCACTTCCGGCCACGGCCACCCCCGGCCGTGCCCGCCGCGCCGGGCGCGCACCTGACTCCGGCCGCGCACCATAACCGACCAGGGTCGGCTCACGCCCATCCGGCGACGCCGACGTAACCGTCTCCGACGCGGGCGCTGCAGGAGCCGCCGGAAGATCCTCCTCGGACTCCCCCGCATCCACCTCGAACGCCACGAGCGGCTCGCCCACGGCCACCGTGACGCCCGGCTCCACGAACAGGCGCGACACCCGCCCGTCGTACGGCGCGGGCAGCTCGACGAGCGCCTTGGCCGTCTCCACCTCGGCGATGATCTGGTTGAGCTGCACGGTGTCGCCGACGGCGACCTTCCAGGCGACCAGCTCCGACTCGGTCAGTCCCTCGCCGAGGTCCGGCAGCGCGAACTCGCGGACGGCCATCAGTCCTCCACCCCGCTCAGCGAGTTCGGCCGGTCCATGGCGCGGTCGATGCCGTCCAGGATGCGGTCGAGGTCCGGCAGGTGCGCCGACTCGAGGCGTGCAGGTGGATACGGGATGTCGTGCCCGGTCACGCGCACCGGCGCGTGCTCCAGGTGGTAGAAGCACCGCTCGGTGATCGACGCGGAGATCTCGGCGGCCAGGCCGCCGGACAGCGCGGCTTCGTGCGTCACGACGAGGCGGCCGGTGCGCTTCACCGACGCGACGACCGTGTCGAGGTCGAGCGGCGACAGCGAGCGCAGGTCGATGACCTCCACCGAGACGCCCTCGTCGCCCGCGGCCACGGCCGCGTCCCGGGCGAGGTGCACCAGGCCGCCGTAGGTGACGAGGGTCACGTCAGTCCCCTGCGTCAGCACCCGTGCGGTTCCCATCGGGCGTGCGTCGGCGAGCGGGGCTTCCTCATCCACCTCTCCCTTGGCGTGGTATCGGCGCTTCGGCTCGAAGAACAGCACAGGGTCGTCGGACGCGATCGCCTGCTGGATGAGCGTGAACGCATCCTGCGGATCGGACGGGCTGACCACCCGCAGCCCGGCGGTGTGCGCGAAGTACGCCTCGGGTGAGTCCGAGTGGTGCTCGGCGGATCCGATGCCGCCAGCGAAGGGCACCCGGATCACGATCGGCATGCGGACAGCGCCCTGCGTGCGGTAATGCATGCGCGCGACCTGGTTCACGATCTGGTCGAAAGCCGGATAGATGAAGCCGTCGAACTGGATCTCCACCACCGGCCGGTACCCGCGGTACGCCATGCCGACCGCCGTGCCGAGGATGCCGGACTCCGCGAGCGGCGAGTCCATCACCCGGCGCGGCCCGAACTCGGTCTGCAGGCCGTCTGTGACGCGGAAGACGCCGCCGAGGGTGCCGATGTCCTCGCCCATCAGGACCACGTGGTCGTCGGCGGCCAGCGCACGCCGGAGCCCGGCGTTGATGGCCTTGGCCATGCTCAGTGAGGTCATCGTCCGTCGCTCCCCACGAAGGTGCGCAGGTAGCGCGAGTAGTGGTCGCGCTGGCGGGCAAGGCCGGTGTGCGGCTCGGCGTAGACGTTGTCGAAGACGGTGAGCGGGTCGGGGTCGGCGAGAGTGGCGATGCCTGCGCGCATCTCGGCCGCGACGGCGTCGGCCTTCGCCGCGATCGCTGCTCGGCGGTCGTCGGTGAGGGCTCCCTGCGCGTCGAGGTACGCCTCCACCCGGGCGAGCGGGTCCTTCCCGCGCCACAAGTCGAGCTCCGACGCGTCGCGATAGCGGGTCGGGTCGTCCGCGGTCGTGTGCGGACCCATCCGGTATGTCACCGCCTCGATGAAGGTGGGGCCGCCGCCCGAACGGGCACGGTCGAGTGCTGCGCGCGTCACGGCGAGCACGGCCAGCACGTCGTTGCCGTCGGCGCGGACGCTCGGAACGCCGAAGCCGGGAGCGCGGTCGGCGATGGGACGCTGCGCCTGCAGCGATACGGGCTCCGAGATCGCGTACTGGTTGTTCTGGCAGAAGAAGATCACGGGTGCCGCGTACGTCGCCGCGAAGATCAGGGCTTCGTTCACATCCCCTTCGCTGGTGGCGCCGTCGCCGAAGTAGGCGACCGCCACAGCGTCGGTTCCGTCGGCCTGGATGCCGAGCGCGTATCCGGTCGCGTGAAGGGTCTGCGCGCCGATGATCACCTGCGGCGTGGCCATGTTGATGTCGTAGGGGTTCCAGCCGCTCTGCGTCGTGCCGCGCCAGACACGCAGCAGGTCGACCAGGCCGGCGCCGCGGCAGTACGCGACGCCGTGCTCGCGGTAGCTGGAGAAGACGAAGTCGTCGGTGCGGAGCGCGCGCCCGGAGCCGATCTGGGCGGCCTCCTGGCCCAGCAGCGGCGGCCAGAGGCCGAGTTCGCCCTGACGCTGCAGTGCGGTCGCCTCTGCGTCGATGCGGCGGATGACCTGCATGTCCTCGTAGAGCGCGACCAGCTGGTCGGTTCCGATGTCGGAGACCCAGGCGTCGTAGCGGTCGTCCTCGTGACGGACGCCGTCGGCGTCGAGGAGGCGGACGAGTCCGAGGTCACCGAGTCCGGCCTCGCCGAGCCGGAGCTCGTCCATGGCACCGAGGTCCGTGTGGGAGCCGCCCCGACGGGTGGCGGGCTGATTGTCGATCGTCACGGTTCACGCAACCTTCACTCTCGCGCCCGGCCGACGCTGCTTGTGGCGCGCACGACCGGCTTCCGGCCCCTTCGCCGGAATTAGGGGAAGGCTACGCCGCGCGATCAGCGCGCACAACCATCGGCGTGTCGACGGTGCAGGATGCACTATGCGGCGGAGCGGGTGCCTGCTAGGTTTCACACTATGCGCAGCTTCGACAGCACCGACCGCCGCATCCTGCTGGCCCTTGCGGACGACCCCCGATCGACGAACGTGTCCCTCGCCGATCGCCTCGGCCTCAGCCGCAACACGGTCCAGGCGCGGGTCGCCGAGCTGGAGCGCAGCGGCGCGTTCCTGTCGTTCGAGCGGCGCATCTCCGCCCGTGTCGCCGGGTACCCCCTGGCGGCCTTCGTCAATGTGCACGTGCGGCAGCAGCGGCTGGCGGCGGTCGTCGAGAGTCTCGCCGCCATCCCCGAGATCGTGCAGGCGCACGGCCTCTCCGGCCCCTCCGACCTGCTGCTGCGCGTCGTGTGCGTCGACGCGGAGGACCTCTTCCGCATCACCGGCATCATCCAGTCGACGGACGGCGTCGACCGCGCCGAGACGTCCCTCGACATGGGCGAACTCATCCCCTACCGCCTCCGCCCCCTCCTCACCCGCGACGCCTGACCGCGCACACGCCATCAGCTCCTGAGTTTTTCGGGTCGACACGCCGCCTCCGGGCCGAAAAACTCAGGAGCAGATGGCATGGGCGCCGGGCCGGACGCACGAAGGCCGCGCCGACAGAGTCGACGCGGCCTTCGGTGAGGTGCGGTGCTTACGCCTCGGCGGGAGCCTCCACGGGGGCGGTCTCGGCGGGGGCCTCTGCGGCCTCCTCCGCGATCACCGGAGCGAGCGACAGCTTTCCGCGGTCGTCGATCTTGGTGATCTCGACCAGGACCTTCTGTCCGACCCCGAGCACGTCCTCGACGTTCTCCACGCGCTTGCCACCGGCGAGCTTGCGGACCTCGGAGATGTGCAGCAGGCCGTCCTTGCCCGGGAGCAGCGAGACGAACGCGCCGAACGCGGCGATCTTGACGACGGTTCCGAGGAACTGCTCGCCGACCTCCGGGTTGGTGGGGTTCGCGATCGCGTTGACCTGGGCGCGGGCCGCCTCGGCCGAGGGGCCGTCGGTGGCGCCGATGTAGACGGTGCCGTCCTCCTCGATGGAGATCTCGGCGCCGGTCTCGTCCTGGATACCGTTGATCGTCTTGCCCTTCGGGCCGATCAGCTCGCCGATCTTGTCGACCGGGATCTGGACCGAGATCACGCGAGGCGCGGTCGGGGCCATCTCGTCCGGACGGTCGATGGCGGCGTTGAGCACGCTCAGGATGGTAGTGCGGGCGTCCTTCGCCTGCTTCAGCGCGCCGGCGAGCACCGACGACGGGATGCCGTCGAGCTTCGTGTCGAGCTGGATCGCGGTGACGAACTCGCTGGTTCCGGCGACCTTGAAGTCCATGTCGCCGAGCGCGTCCTCTGCGCCCAGGATGTCGGTGAGCGCCGCGTAGCGGGTCTCACCGTCTACGACGTCGGAGATCAGGCCCATGGCGATGCCGGCGACCGGGGCGCGCAGCGGCACACCGGCGTTCAACAGCGACAGGGTGGAGGCGCAGACGGAGCCCATCGAGGTGGAGCCGTTGGACCCGAGGGCCTCGGAAACCTGACGGATCGCGTACGGGAACTCCTCGCGGCTCGGCAGCACCGGCACGAGCGCGCGCTCGGCCAGGAAGCCGTGCCCGATCTCGCGACGCTTCGGCGACCCGACGCGGCCGGTCTCACCGGTCGAGTAGGGCGGGAAGTTGTAGTGGTGCAGGTAGCGCTTGTGCGTCACCGGCGAGAGCGAGTCGATCTGCTGCTCCATCTTGAGCATGTTCAGCGTGGTGACGCCCAGGATCTGGGTCTCGCCGCGCTGGAAGATCGCCGAGCCGTGGACGCGCGGGATGACCTGCACCTCGGCGTCGAGCGGACGGATGTCGGTGAGGCCACGACCGTCGATGCGGATGCCCTCGCGGAGCACACGGCCGCGCATGACGACCTTCGACACCGACTTGTAGGCGGCCGAGAACTGCGTCAGCACCTCGGGGTCGAGGACACCCGCCTCCACCTTCTCGGTGAGGGCGGCCTTGACGCGCTCCTTGAGGGCGTCGTCGGCGTTCTGGCGCTCGATCTTGTCGGCGATCTGGTAGACGTTCACCAGCTCGTCGTAGGCGAGGCCGGCGACGTTGTCGTACGTCTCCTGCGAGTAGGGCAGGAACACCGGGTAGTCGGCGATGGCCTTCGCGGCCTGCTCGGCGATGACGTTCTGCGCACCGACGAGCTGGCGGATGAACGGCTTGGCCGCCTCGAGGCCCTGCGCGACGATCTCCTCGTTCGGCTTGACCGCTCCACCCTGGATGAGGTTCCAGCTGTTCTCGGTTGCCTCCGCCTCGACCATCATGATCGCGACGTCGCCCTCGGAGCCGTCCTCGTTGGTGAGGACGCGGCCGGCGACGATGAGGTCGAACACGGCCTCCTTGAGCTGCTCGGCCTTCGGGAAGGCGATCCACTGGTCCTCGTGGGTGCCGTTGCCGGGGATGAGCGCGAGGCGCACACCGGCGATCGGGCCGGAGAACGGCAGACCGGAGATCTGCGTGGAGGCGCTGGCCGCGTTGATGGCGAGCGCGTCGTAGAACTCGTCCGGAGCGATGCTCAGGACGGTGATGACGATCTGCACCTCGTTGCGGAGGCCGTCGACGAACGACGGGCGCAGCGGACGGTCGATCAGGCGGCACACCAGGATCGCCTCGGTGGAGGGGCGGCCCTCGCGCCGGAAGAACGAGCCGGGGATCTTGCCTGCGGCGTACGAGCGCTCCTCGACGTCGACGGTCAGCGGGAAGAAGTCGAAGTTGTCCTTCGGGTGCTTGCTGGCGCTGGTCGCGCTCAGCAGCATGGTCTCCTCGTCGAGGTACGCGGCGACGGCGCCCTGCGCCTGCTGGGCGAGGCGTCCGGTCTCGAACCGGACGGTGCGGGTGCCGAAGCGGCCGTTGTCGAGAACGGCTTCGGCGAATTTGATTTCAGGACCTTCCAAGAGGTCTGTCTCCTTTGTTTAACGTCGCTGTCCCGTGTGGACGCGACTGTCATTCAAGGAGCAGGAACAGGCAGTTCGACACGTCGTGTGTACGCGGCATCCCATGCGGATCGCGTGGGCTGAGCCCGTCTGGCCATCAGTAGAAATACACGGTTGCGGGCCGCTCTCGCTGCCACCGCATCCGGATACCACCACCGAGGACCAGCTCCTGCCAGCCTGCTCCGGGTTCCTTCTCGGTATTGAGTTGGATGGACGGCGCTCGGCCGACCACCAGCATCCTATCAGTCGCAGCCCGTGCCAGGATGGATGGAGGCCGTCAGCGAGCCGGGACGAGGGGGATTCCGATGGGCGAGACACCACGGTCGGCGGACGCGTCGATTCTTTCACGGGATGCGCTGCTGCCCGCCGTTCCTGGCGCGGCGATCCTCATCCGGGTGCGGCGGCTGATCAGTGCGACCGCGCTCGTCGCCGTCGGCTATAGCTTCCTGTCGAACGGCTCCCGCGCTTTCTGCCCGGGCGCAGGACCCGCGGCCGACAGCTGCGTCAGCCTCCAGCTCCACCCGAGCCCGTTCGTGTTCGCGGCACTCGCCTTCGTGGTGTTCGTGGCGATCGGACGCGTGCTGCGGCGTGCTCGCACCGAGGCGGACGCCCTCCGCATCCTCGATCGCGCTGCACTCGTCGGCACCGCGATCGCCGGGGTCAGCCTGCTGATCGGCGTCGTGTGGTTCGGCCTGATCCCGCTGGAGTCGTGGAACGGCAGTACGACGTACGTCTTCCCGTTCCCCTTCGCCTCCGTCGACCTGACGGTGACGCCCGCCTCCTGATCCGCGTGCTGCTCAGAGCGCGAGCGTCGCGCGCGCGGCGTCGGTGAGCGCCCAGCCGTACGACGGCCCGTAGCCGGCGGCGTGCACGGCCAGAGGATGCAGCTGGTGCAGCGGGATGCGGTCCCGCCAGCCCGCCCGCAGCGGCCGGGCGGCGTCGTAGCCGGCGACGATGTCGTCGAGGTGCGGTGCGCCGAAAAGCGCGAGCATCGCGAGGTCCGTCTCGCGGTGGCCGCCGTGCGCGGCCGGGTCGATCAGCACGCCGCCGCGCGCGTCCCAGAGCAGGTTGCCGTTCCACAGGTCGCCGTGGATGCGCGCGGGCGGCTCCTCGTCGTCGAACTCGCCCGACTCCACGCGCTCGACGGCCGCACGGATCACCGGCAGCTGGTCCATGGTGACGCTCCCGGCATCCACGGCGATCTCCAGATACGGCCGCACGCGGTCGCGCGCGTAGAACCGGCCCCAGCCGGCCTCGTGCGCGATCGGGAGCGGGCGCTTGCCGATGAACAGCGGACCGTCCCAGCCGGCCGGTGGCGCGCCGAACGCTGCGGCCCCGGCCGCGTGCGACAGCGCGAGCGCGGCGCCGAACGCCCGGGCGGCCTCCTCCGTCGCGCGCGTCTCGCGGATGCGCTCCAGCTCGATCCGTCCGCGGCTCACGGCCGCGACCCGCACCACGCGCGCTCCCCCGTCCGCCTCCGGTTCGCCGAGCCAGCGAAGCCCGGCGGCCTCCGCCTCGAAGAACCCGTCGGGGGCGTCCACCCGCTCCTTCGTCACCGTCTCCACGCGGCCACCCTACGACCGCGACGGAGACGGGTGACAGGAACGAGGAACGCGATCCCGACGCCCACGAGCGTCCCGAGCGTGTTCGCGAGCAGGTCGCTCGGGTCGCTGAAGCGCGCCGGCAGGAACAGCTGGACGAACTCGATGACCAGCGTCGCGACGACCCCGATGGCGACCGCGAGCCACCAGCGCCAGCGGCCGAGCAGCAGCGTGAACAGCAGGCCCATCGGCACGAACAGGAGTACGTTGGCCGAGAACTCGGCCACCGCATAATCCACCCAGCCGAAGCCGGGAACCGCCGACACGAAACGCAGCAGCGAACGCAGAAGCGGGTTGCCCGCGGGGTTCCCGGGCGCCGGGTTCAGCGTGATCCACGCGACGACCGCCAGGTAGGCGACGGTGACGGCGGAGAGCACGGGACGGCGGCGCATCCTCCTATGCTGGCGCACATGACCAGCGCGTTCCGCATCCGGATGACCGGCCGCTCCACCGACGAGCGCCACAGGGTGTCGAGCCCGCTCGAACTGCTCTTCGACCTGACCTTCGTCGTCGCGATCGCGCAGGTCGCCGGGCAGCTGGCGCACGCTGGTGAGAACGGGACCATCCTCGACCACCTGCCCTTCTACCTGATGGTGTTCTTCGCCATCTGGTGGGCGTGGATGAATTTCACCTGGTTCGCCTCGGCCTACGACACCGACGACGTGCCCTACCGGCTGATGACCCTCGTGCAGATGGGCGGAGTCCTGGTGCTCGCGGCCGGCGTCCCCGCGGCGTTCGACCACGAGAACTTCACGGCGATCATCGTCGGCTACCTGATCATGCGGTTCGCGCTCGTCGGCCAGTGGGTTCGTGCGGCGATCGAGTACCCGGAGGGACGCAAGACGGCGATCCGGTACGCCGTCGGCGTCTCGGCGGTCCAGGTGCTGTGGGTGGCGTGGGGATTCCTGCCGACGCAGATCGCCGTCGCGACCTTCGTGCTCGGCGCGCTGCTCGAACTGGCGGTGCCGCTGTGGGCCGAGCGGCCCGTGATGACGAGCTGGCATCCCCACCACATCGCCGAGCGCTACGGGCTGTTCACGATCATCGTGCTCGGCGAGTCGGTGTCGGCGTCGGCGATCGGCGTGCAGAACGCACTCGCCCAGTCGGGATTCAGCGCCACGCTGGTGTGGATCGCGGTGGCCGGGCTGGTGCTCCTGTTCGCCCTGTGGTGGCTGTACTTCCTGGAGCCGGCCGCCGAGGGGCTGCGGTCGCGCCGCAACCGGTCGTTCTATTGGGGGTACGGACACTACTTCGTGTTCGCGTCGCTGGCGGCGTTGGGCGCCGGGCTGGAGGTCGCGGTGCAGGCGGGCGCCGCGCACTCGGAGGCCTCGAACACGGCGGTGGAGTACGCGATGGCCGTTCCGGTCGCGCTGTTCCTGTTCATGCTCTACGTTCTGCACGCTCCGCTGGTGTCGGAGGTGGTCATCCGGCCGCTGAAGACTTTCGTCGCGATCGCACTCGTGCTCCTCCTCCCGCTGGCGTCGCCGGTGATCGGACTCGTCGGGGTGACGATCGGGATCGCGCTGGTCGCGGCGGCGCTCGTCGCGGTCACGCTGTTCGACCGGGCCGTGGGGGCGCGCCGGGCCGCCGTGCCGTCTTCCGCGCCCGCGCATCCCGCACCCCACGACTGACGTCCCCACATTCGTGCCGAATGTGCGTTATGGCGGCGCCATAACGCACATTCGGCACGAATCCCGTCGCAGGGAGCTGCCGGAGATTTGG